>CAWJXM010000041.1:0-365160 GCA_963846635.1 uncultured Alphaproteobacteria bacterium
CGCCAGACAAAAGGGGGGGCCCCGATCTCGCCTTCCGGTCGCTCTCAGCGCGCCTGAGATCCGCCGTCTCATCGCCAAGCTCCAGGCCCTGACCCCTGCCGCATTGCGCTTTATCCTCGACTGGTCGCTATGGCGGCGCTGCCACCAGGCCATTGCCAGGAGATGCCATTGGAAACGGCGCGCCACGCATCGCCGACCTCATCATAAAACGCAACTATAGTATTAGAGCTCGTTTACAAAGTTTTAAATCCTGAAAATTCAAGGTGCTTTTTCCGCGAATTGGAGAAACGGCATGGGATACGCGACCGACATAACTGATGAAGAATGGGGCATTCTGGAGCCGTTTCTGGAACCGAAACAGAAGGGGCGTCCGCGCAAACACGGCTTGTGAAGGATTATTGACGCGATCCGGTATGTGCAGAGAACGGGCTGCCAGTGGCGATTGTTGCCGCGGATTTTCCGCCGTGGCTTGCGGTGTACATGACGTTCTGGCGCTGGCGGAACAGCGGCCTGTGGGAACGGATCATGCATGAACTGCGCCGCCGCGTGCGCGTGAACGCAGGAAGAAATCCCGATCCGTCTTTGGCGATTATCGACAGTCAGTCGGTGAAGACGGTGCAAAAAGGGGGCAACGCGGCTACGACGGCGGCAAGAAAACGAAAGGCCGCAAGCGCCATACAGCCGTCGATGCGATGGGAAACCTTCTGGCGGTTGCCGTTCACTCGGCGGGCATTTCGGAGTCACGCGGAGCCCATCTCGTGTTGATCCGCCTGTTTCTGGTCTTGCCCAACCTGCTCAAAATCCTTGTCGATCGCGGCTACAAACAGGGCGTCATCGACTGGAGCAAGGCCATGTTCGGCTATCTCCTTGAGGTCGTCAAACGCCCCGAACTTCAGGTAGTGACTCACTTTGAAATTTGAGCCGCTCTCTCACCTCGGATTGCTGCGCGCCTCATGCTCCCCATATGCTTAGCGCAAAGCACCGATCGAGGCTAAGCAAGGTTCTCCCGGTTGGTCCACATATGACAGCATCCCGAAGAGGAAACTGCGACATGTGGAGGAAGCGTGCCGCGCCAGTCGTGGATTTCGGCGAGCGCCGAGCAACGCGAGGAGTTGCGGGTTTTGGCGCGCTCGTCCGATCGGGAGGAAGCGGATCGCGCGCGAGCCATCCTGTTGGCGTTGGAGGGCTGGACCAGCGAGCCGATCGCCGCCGCGTTCGGCGTGCGCACGGACAGTGTGCGGCATTGGCGGTGGATCTTTGGCCGCAAGGGGGTTGCGGGGTTGCGCGCCCGCACGGCGCCCGGCCGCGCCGCGGCCAAGGCGCAGGCGGCATTATCAGTGATCGAACAGGTCTTGGCGCCGGCGCTTGCGGGTCGGCCAAACTGGACCCTGCCGCGTCTGCCGGACGAGATCGAACGGCGCACCGGCGAACGCCTCTCGAAAGCGCGGCTCAGCGTGGTACTAAAAAAGGGGGCTTTGTCTGGCGACAACCCCGACACACGCTGAAGGGACGGCAGAGCCTGCCCCGGCGAAGGCCCTAGGGGATGCACACATTTCTCAGCTCCCATCCCGTAGCGAGGGCGCGAAAGTATTCCAGACCATGCTTGAAGGTGATGGGACCTGGCGGCCGGGAGGAGCAATAGCCTCCTGAGCTTGTCGAAGGGCCAGCCGCCCAGACGCGCGATGATCCAGGCGGCCCAGGCGCGGCCGCGCCGGGTGTGAGGATTTTTCTGCTTTGCGGTTTTGCCCTCGACCTGCGCGTTGACGGCTTCCAGGGCCGCCATCTCCTCTTGTGTGAAGGCCAGGCTGGCCGGTTCGGCGCGGCGCCGGTCACGAGCCTGCACCAGCTGGAGGATGAGGGCGGCGGCTTTGGTGGCAATCGTCGCGCGCTTCAGCAGCCGCTCGGCGCTGGCAATCTGACTGTCTTCGAGCTGCAGCCCCTGCTTCTTCAGAATGCGAAAGAGCTGCTCGATGATCCAGCGCAGCTTGTACCAGGCGACGATTTGCCAAGCCGCGTCTACGCTCGTGACGTCATGGGTGGTGAGCCGCCGCCAGTGCAGCGGCTCGCCGCCGGCCGGTGGGTCGTGTTCGGCGACCTCGACGAGAGTGCGGCGCACGCTTGGCAGGAGATCGCGAGCGCTGCCCCGCGGGCGGTTGAGAACGACCGTGCCAAAGCGCCGCGTCAGACGCGCCGTGCGGCCCCGGCGCGTGCGGCCCGCGCCGGGGCCGCACGATCGTGCGCGTGTCGGCCTCTTGAAAATTGGCCCCGGTCGCGGACAGCCCGGCGCCCTTGGCCCGGCGACGGTCCTGCATGACGCGCGTCAGAATATGAAAGTTTGGCGCGGGCACCGTCGCCCTCCTGAGCTTGTCAAAGGGCGGCATAGAGGTCGCTCTCGCGATCGGCAATCACCGTCACCATCGTCGCCGCGGCCCGCACTTCCTTGGCACGCCCGACGGTGGGGAGCCCGCGTTCCGACGCCTTGGCGGCCAAGGCCCGCCGGTTGGGCGTCACCGTCACAGGCCCGGAGCGCGTCCCCACCCGCCCGCCGACCAGCCCCAGGCAGCTGCCGGTGGCCGCATCCAGCGCCAGCATGGCATGCCCCAGCAAGCCATGGATGGTGCCGTGGCCAACCGCGCCCCGGCCACGCCGGCGCCCCGCGGTCGTGCGGAAATGAACCGCGCTGGTATCCTGGATCGCCAGAACAGGCCGGCGTGTCGCCGCACGAGCGGTCTGTGCGCCCCAACCGTCCAGCAGCGCCGCAACCGTCACGTTCGGATTGGCGAGAAACCGGCCCTAGCGGACGAGGTGCGCGCGGCACCCACCGGCCAGCCGGCGCACGCAGACCGTGGCATGCGCAACCATACGTTCCAGCAACGCAGCCCCCCTTTATCGCGGCGGCGATCCCCGAACCAGCCAACCGACCACTCCATCTCCTCCAGGGCGATACTCTCCATAGTGCGCCTCCCGATAGTGCGCCTCCCGGATGCCTAAATGCCGTGCACGGCAGCATACCCCGGCGCGCGTCGGGAAGCCTCCCGTCAGCAGGAGCCAATCTGGCGCGCCCAGATGTGTGCATCCCCTAGGGCGAAGGCCGGGGATGCCGACGCGGTTGATCGCTCCGGACTGCGCCTGCGCCTGTTGAAACAGCAGGCCAACGCCGGCGATATCACGTTGCTGTTCGGGGATGAAGCGGAGGCGCTCACCCCTCCCTATCTCACCCCTCCCTATCTCGCTCACGCCGGGGCCCAGCGGGGCGAGGATTTGCGGGTTGAGGCGCCGGGGCGCGCGCCCAAGCGGGCGATACTCGGCGGCCTCGATTTCGCCACCCGCCGGGTGCTCGTCAATACCAGCGCCACCAAGCGCAGCCGGGACTTCATCGCCTTGCTGGGCCGGCTCGATGCCGCCTATGGACCCTGCCCGGCCCACGGGTCAAGCCCGTGGGCTGAAGGCCCACGGCCGCAGAGGCCAGTCATCCTCGTTCTCGACAATGGCCCGATCCATACCAGCAAAGCCTCCCGGGCGGCCCCTTCGACAAGCTCAGGAGGCCGCGCGCCCGTGGCTCAAGATCGAATGGCTGCCGAAATATGCTCCGGAGCTGAACGACATCGAGCGATCCTGGCGCGACCTGAAGTGTCGCTTTCTCGCGCACCAGACCTTCTCCGATCCCGATCATCTCGATCGCGCCATTGACAAGGCGATTGCCGATATGAACCACGCGTGCCAAACCCGAGTGTGTACCAATCTACGAAACGTTGCTTAGCATGCCGAAGGGACCGCAAGGCCAGAAACGACCCGCCGATACCGTCGCCAACGCGGTTAGGGTCGCCAAAAGTAACAGGGGCAAAACCGCGGGCGTGGGCACACATTGGTCATTTTTGCCGACAGGGCAGCCCTGGGTGGGTCCGCGCGTCTGAACGCTGCTGCGCCGGCCGGCTCACCCCAGTGGGTTGGATATGTCACACCGCCGCGGGGATCGACCGCTGATGCGATTTTTCTGGAGTTCGCACGGAGAGCAATTACGGAGAGCAATTTCGGATGCAAGCGATGTGTGATCCCACCCCCCGACCTCGATGAGTTGACGCCGGCCCAGTTGCGGGAGCTGGTGGCCCTGTTGCTGACCAAGATGGCCGAACTGGACCAGAAAACCGTCGAACAGCGCGAGGAGATTGCGCCCCTGAAGGGGCTGAAGGGGGGTCCCGACATCACCCCCAGCGGCATGGATCAGGGCACCGCACCGGCCAAGCCCAGCGCGACAGGAAAGCCCCGACGACGCGGCGCGGTCCGCCCCCGGGTCAGGGTTGCGGATCGGATCATCAAGGCCCCTGTCCCAGCCGGATCGCGCTTCAAAGGCTACGAGACCGATACCGTCCAGGACCTGGTGCTGACGGTAACCTGGTGCTGACGGTCCATGCGGTCCGCGACCGGCGCGAGGGTTGGGTCACGCCGCACGGCAGAACGATCATGGCGCCATTGCCCGCGGGTCCCCGCGGACCCTTCGGCCCCGACCTGCGGCGCTTCGTGTTGATGCAATACCACCACGGCCAAACGACGTTGCCCCGTCTGGCGACGCTGTTGCAGCCGGTTGGCGTGGCGATCTCCAAGCGTGCGATCCAGCGGTTGCTGACCAAAGGCCAGAACGACTTCCTTGCCGAAAACCGTGACGTGTTGCGCGCCGGCCTGAAGACCGCGCCGTGGATATCGGGCGACGACACCGGCGCGCGACATCAGACCCTGAACGGCTACTGCACGCAGACCGGCAATCAGCATTTCACCTGGTTCGCCACACGGTCATCGAAAAGCCGGCGGAACGTTCTCGATCTACGGCGCGCCGGACATACCGACTTTGGGTTGAACGCCGCGGCCTTCGATGACAGGCGCGGCCGCGCTCTGTCCGCGCCCCTGATTGCGCGCTTGGCCGAACCGCCGGAACCGGTCTTCGCCGATCAGGCCGCCTGGTCAGCACACCGCGACCGGCTCGGCTTTAGCGCACTGACCACGACACCCGATCCAGTACAGATCGCCCCTGAAGGCGCCATCTGGGGCAGCGTCCACGCCCACGACTTCCGGCGTGATGCCGTGGTGCTGAGCGATGATGCCGGACAATTCGCCGTTGGCCGGCACGCCCTGTGCTGGGTCCAGGCGGAGCGGCTGGTGCCCAAGCTGGACACCGTCACTGATCTGCACCGGGCTGCCCAACACAAGGGGCGCAAGCTGATCTGGGACTGCTACGCCGATCTCAAGGTGTATCAGGCCAGCCCTGACAAATGCCGTCGTCTCGCGCTGCGGGCGCGGTTCGACCGCATCTTCCGACGCCGCACCAGCTGGGCCACGCTTGACCGCCTTCGGGCGCGGCGGCAGGCCAACAAGACCGAGTTGTTGAGGGTGCTGGAGCAGCCGGAAATCCCGCGGCACACCAACGGCTCCGAGAACGATATCCGCTGCCAGGTCACATGGCGGAAAGTCAGCGCCGCGCCGCGCCGCGATCTGGGACGGGACTGCCGCGATGCTTTCCTGGGCCTCGGCAAGACTTGCGCCAAGCT
This sequence comes from uncultured Alphaproteobacteria bacterium, assembly GCA_963846635.1. Taxonomy (GTDB): domain Bacteria; phylum Pseudomonadota; class Alphaproteobacteria; order ATCC43930; family CGMCC-115725; genus AP-15. The sequence continues at coordinate 5,541 of CAWJXM010000041.1, forward strand.
CGGCGTGGCGGTCTGGAACGTCTGGGACTATCTCGGCAGCCGGCTCGGCGTTCCCGCTCACCCTGTCGTTCCGCCACTCCCTGAACTCATCCGATGCCGCGGGCAGCTTGTCTGATCAAGGGGGCTGCCCGCGGTTTTGCCCCTGTTACACAATTTCTGATTAAGTCATTGCTTGCATTGGTGATTTTCTGATCAAACCATAGTTTGAGTAGTAATCGTCATAGTAACTCCCCGCAGCCGTGAGTATATGCTGGGCCCCGCACATAACAACAGGTGCCCGCTCCAATGCCGAACATCACTTGCGCCAATAACGGCCTGACGCTGGACGATCTGCGCCAGAAACCCGGCCGGCTCGTCTCGAACCAAGACCTCGCCGAGATGGGTGTGGTCAAGTCGTATGACGCGATCAAGCGCGCCATAGAGTGCAAAAATCGGAGCAAAGCGGCACCGGATTTCGGTCGAAAGGCTTATGTCATTGCTTCCGGTGCGACCAACATCTTGTAGGTGAAGGGCGCCTGACCGGCGGCGATGCCGAGTAAGGAGCGGAAACTAGCGTGGCGGTGATGGCGGCGATTGAAGCGGAAAACGAATTCGTCGAGGTAGGACTGGAGGTGCTCGCGGCGCAGGCCGTGATAGACACCCAGCGCCCAGGTTTTGAGATTGGAAAAGACGCGGTGGGTCCAGGGTAGCACGATATGAGCAGCCATCTTGCCGACCGTATGAGGATCGTGGTGAACGCCCGGAGCGCCCGGATAGCCAGACCAGCCGTCGGTCTTGGCGGTAGCACCGGGGGCGAGATTGGTAGCCAGGACGGGATGCAGGCTGGCAGCCGAGTAATCGAGCACCTCTTGAAGGCGGATACGGCCGGGACCGGCCCCGCCGTCTTGCCCTTCGACCGCCCCGACGACGAGGATTTTGCCGTGATGACTGCGCCCCCCACCGCCGGCGGGCGGATCATTCGTGCTGCGGCAGGCGATCTCGGTCTCATCGACTTCGACAAGGCCGTATAGCGGGTTGCGCTCGGGCGCCACCATGCTGGCGCGCAGCTTGGCGCAGAGCAGCCAAGCCGTCTTATAGGAGCCCAAGGCGAGCTGATGTTGTAATTGCAGGGCGGAGATCCCGTTGGAATGCGTCGCCATCAGATAAGCGGCCCAGAACCACAGGGTCAGCGGTAGCTTGGAGCCGTGCAGGATCGTCCCAGCGGTCACCGAGGTCTGCTTGCGGCAGCCGGCGCATTCGTAAGTCCAGGCCTTGGTCTGCAAGAGCCAAGCTTTGCTGTGGCCGCAGCGGGGACAGACAAAACCATGCGGCCAGCGCACCGCGGCCAGGTACGCGGCACAGGCCGCCTCATCCGGGAAATGCTGCTGGAATGCGATCAGGGAGCCCGGGACGTCGGTCATGGCGGCCTCTGCAGCAGCTTATGTTCGTTATTTGTTCTATACCAACTTCGCGCATTCCGCCACCACGAATTGTGTCACCGGACGCAGGGGGAGAAGCCTTTCGGTCGAAAGCGGCAGGTGATTTCGGCCGAAATCGGCACCTGATTTCGCTTCAATCCGGCATGTCAATCAGCGCGGAAGCGGGGTTCATCCGCATTTTCGGTGCAGGCGGGGCGCCATCAGAGCTTGTCCGGGTTTGGGGCTCTGTGATCACGCCGCGTGAAGAACGCGGCTGCGAAGAAGATCGAATTTGGCACGCCCGTACATCTGCCGTTTCAGCATCTTCAGCCGGTTGACCTGTCCCTCAACAGGACCGTTGCTCCCGGGCTGCGACAGGGCGACCCGAACCGCCGCGATGTCGTTGATGATCCCGGTGGCAAAGCCGCGCAACGCGGTGGCTTGGGTAGTCGCCAGCCAGAGATCGAACGCTGCCGCATCGCGCTCGCGCAGGATCCGATCGAACTCATTGACGGCTTCCGCTGCGGTGCGGATCTCGGCCGAGAGAGCGGTGAGCGTGTCGACAACCTGCCGGTCGGCGCGCGTCAGCGGCGCGTCGGGCGTCGTCAGAAGGCGCGCGGCGCGTCGGCTCGACGGCACGCGCCACGACGGCAGCGGGCATTCTCGGTCGCCGGCGGCGGCGAGGCCGCGGCGCCGGATGGCCCCCCGCCGGACGATGTCGTACCCGCCGCGAACCCGCGATCGCGCAATTCGCGCCACAGCTGGGCGCTGTTGCGGCACCCCTCGGCCCAGCGCCGCTCCCCATACGCGCGATGCCGGTCGAGCGCGCTCGACCCCGGCGCGCGGCGGTACACCGGTGCCGCACCGGCGCGCAACCAGCGGCGCACCGCGTTGCGCGCCATCCCGAGGCGCCGCGCGATGCGGCGGATCGGCACACCCTCGCGCCGCCGGCGCGCCATCTCGTCATAGCGCGCCGGCCGCCGCTCGCGCCGCGCGGTGCCGTTCGCTTGGCATCGCAGCCCGTTGCCCGCCTGTCGCCGATCGCGGCGCGCCGGCGGGCAGCATGCAGAGCCGGGCGGCTTCACGCCGCTGCAACTCAGCCAGCTCAGCACGCCAGCCCAATACTCCGTCGTACTCCGAACCCACAACCAACTCGCACCACCCGAGGCAGATATCCTCTGCCTCCATATGGAGGTGAAGCCATAAAACGCAACTGTAGTACTAGTGAGCCGTCGAGACTTCGACTCGACTTCGCGCGCGACCGCAGCATGTAGTCTTGCTGGCGGCTGCAGAGGCGCAGGACCGCGCCGACGCCCTCTCATTGGAAGTGATCGTGACGGCTCACGACAGTCACACTCGATCTTTATTGACATGTTACCCCAACGATACAGGAGGACGCGGCTGCCCGCTTCGACGCGGCGTTCCGATCTGCTATAACGAAGCGGACATAAGGCGAGTGGGTAGCATTTCGGGTAGCGACGATTATTTTATGAATGAGTTGCGAGCGAAAAAACTGAATTATATCGCTGAATTGGATGGGTGGCCGAGCGGTTTAAGGCACCGGTCTTGAAAACCGGCGTGGGCGAAGCTCACCGTGGGTTCGAATCCCACCCCATCCGCCATTCTATAGGCATATCACCTTGATTTATCATGATATTCCTGCGCAATCTTATGAAGTACCCACAAATAGACCCATGAAGTCTGCATAGATCGCGGTAGATACAGGTGGACGATTGTAGAACGGAGCGCTTTTCGCGGAAGGGAGACCGATGCGCGAGCCGAATGCCCTGATCAGCACCGAGGTCCTGGTGCACGACTTCGGCGACAGCAATTTGCGGATCTTCGATTGCACCACCTATCTGGAGCCGCCGCCGCCCGGCAGTGACGTACCCTACATCGCAGTCCCCGGGCGAAAGAGCTTCGAGGAGGCGCACATCCCCGGCGCTGATTTCCTCGATCTGCAGGGCGAGTTCTCCGATAACGACACTCGGCTTCGCTTCATGATGCCGCCGGTGGCGCAGCTCGAGGCCGCGTTCGGCAGGCACGGCATCGGGCCCGGCGCCCGCGTAGTGCTCTACAGCATCGGCACGATGATGTGGGCGACGCGCTTCTGGTGGATGCTAAAGGCGCTGGGCTTCGATTGCGCCGCCGTGCTCGATGGCGGCTTCGACAGATGGCAATCCGAGGGTCGTCCGGTCGAGAGCTAGATACTGCCTGTTGCACGGACTGCCAATTGGCAGTATATTGACTGTCAGGAGGCAGAAATGAATGAAACCGGAGTTCTGAGACCGGTAGTAGCGGCGGGCCCGCTTCCACCTATCCCCAACCTTGCCGATCCTGTAATGCGCCAGCGCCTTACCCCAGCGGCGGTCGATGGAATTGTACGACTGGCCGAAATCTGGCGGCTATCTAGCGCAGAGGTTTCCGCTCTCTTGGGAGATATTTCCGAGCGGACGTGGTTTCGGATGAAGAAAGGCGAATGGTCGGGATGCCTTTCACAAGATGTGCTCACGCGGATCAGCGCCCTCATAGGCATCTTCAAGGGCCTTAGGCTCCTGTTCTCCGAATCCCTTGCAGATGAATGGGTGCGCTTACCAAACAAGGGGCCTCTTTATCAAGGTCGACGTCCGCTCGATGTCATGATCGAAGGCGGTATCCCGAAAATGCTTGAGGTCCGGCGCCACATAGATGCGTTACGAGGCGGCCTTTAGATGGTCCTGCCGCCAGTGGTGGAGATTGCCCAATCAAATACCTTACGATTGATCTCCACCGGCCGGCTAAAAGAACCTGTACTAAGCGCACTTGCTGCGTCCCACGGAGCCCGGGAGGAACTTGCCGCGCTAGAGGGGGCCACCAATGGGCGACTTCATGCGCTGCAGTCCGGTCTCCCGGAATTAGACCCTCGCGAGCTGGTTTACGGCCGTAGCGGTCACACCTTCATCAATGCCGCCTTTGTTTACACGCGCCCCGGGGGCAATCGTTTTAATTCAGAGGCGCGCGGAGCTTGGTACTGTGCTTTTGAGGTGGAAACCTCACTTCAGGAAGTGGCATATCATCTGACGCGTGAGCTTGAAAATTTTGGTCGTTTTGAGAACGTTACGGATTACGCGGAACTCATCGCCGATTTTCACGGGCCTTACCACGATCTTCGCGCGTCGGAAAAATCCACAGAGTTAGCGCTTCATGATGACGTGACGATCGCTTACCCCGCAGGCCAAGAGCTCGCTCGCCGCCTTCGCTCGGAAGAAGCGAGCAATGGGATTGTTTATCCGTCCGTTCGACGCATCGGAGGCACGTGCCTAGTGGCCTTTCACCCTGATCTGGTGCTGAATTTGAGGCAAGGGGGTATCTGGCGGCTAGAATGGCAAGGCACCCCGGTTCCTTCAATCACACCTGTCTAGTGCCACCAAAAAACTGTTATCCGCGCCAGATTTTCAATTTCGGGAATCACGCGGCGATCGGCTCGATCAGGCTCGGATAGTTGTCTTGACATCGCCCAACCGCGGGCGCACCGGCCAGCACGTCATCTCGTCCGCCGCGTGGCCTGGATTTGAACCGCCCTATACACCCCGGCTGGCGAGCGCCACGTCTCCCAAAGCCCCGCGAGCGCCATCAGGCCGCGATCGGCGTGAGCAATGGCAGAGGCTGTTTGCCGTCGCCGCTTTCGTCCGCGCACATACTTCAGATATTTTGTCGCTATGAGATCGGGCAACCGTGCCATTGCCACGCTAAAACGATCTGCCGAGCAACAAACAGAGAACGGCGCAGATGGCTGCGAGTTCGAAGCTTATGATCGTCGAGGCCGAGCGCCGGTTTCCGTGTCGCATCAAGCTCGGCGTTCCGATCGGCGGTTTTGGCGGGCGCCTTACCGAGATGCACGCATCGGCTCGACCAGCACTGCGGAGCCAATGCCTGGACCGTGACCCCTGCCGGGTTGCGCGGCCTCGTCAACGGTGCGGTCGCGATCTATTTTCTCGACGCGACGTTGGCCGCAGCTTTTGTAGCGAGATAGTGCGCCGAGTCGAATGTCGAAATCAGCGAGGGGGCTTTCCGTGTGCGCGAGGATCGGCCGGTGCGGATAAATGCGGCGAGGCCTCGCAAGACGTTCTGATGGAGGTGCCAAGAACCGCGTCCCCGCTCAGTGACGGCGTTGGAAAAGGTGTCCAGAGGCGTGGGTCAAGATCTCTCAACTGGGGGGCGGTGTCGATGCGATAAGCGTGTGTCGCCACGCAGCAGCGGCGGCCGAATCTTCCTTACCCGTCGCTTGATCCACTTTTGCCTGGGTCGCCGTGCCGGGCATGCTCATCCTTGGTACCAATCTGGCAGAGAGTCCATTTGATGACAATTGACGTAGTGGCCATACAACCGCTCATTGCGCTGATCGCGGGCATCCTCATTTTGTTGGTGCCTCGAATCCTCAATTACGTCGTCGCAATTTACTTGATTTTTATCGGCCTGATTGGCCTTTGGCCGCACATCTTCTTACATGTTGCGCATTGACCTGCGCATTGACCTGCGGCGGGGTTTCTACGACGCTCGGGAAGAACGCCGCCCCGGGATTCACCTCTTACTCAGACCGCTACGGTCGATGGGTCACGGAAGCGGCCGTTGGCGCACAATCTCGCGCGCCGGCTTGTCTTCACGGCCCCTTCGTAGACCACTTGCCGCAAGAGCCCGTCTTCCGTCCAGGTCAGGTATTTGACCTCGACGACGAGTTCGGGCCGAACCCAATGGACGCGCGAAAGTACCAGCGGCGAGCCAAACCGCGTTGCGCGCGGCGGCCCGACGTCGAGCGGTATCCTATCGATTTGTAACGGACGCAGGCGACGTAAAAGATCGGCGAGTTGATCGGCCCGCATACCGGTACCGACCCGGCCGGCATAACTGAGGTGGCCAGCAGAGTTGTAGTACCCGGGCAGCAACGCGCCGATAAACGGGCGACTGCCTTCGGGGTCGGTCCAGCCGACGACGATAAATTCCTCGCGGTTAAGGCATTTGGTCTTGAGTTCATAGACCGCGATCGCCTGGGCTGTACGGGGCATCGAGCCACTTTGAGACGATGCCCTCGAGCCCGAGCGCGCGGGCATGCTTGTGAAATGCGGGACCTTGGTCGATTTGGTGGTCGTTGTAACGGATCGCTCCGTCTCCGCGTTCGAGGAGGGCAGCGAGATTGGATTTGCGGTCAGCAAGCGACATCAGATTGCGCCCATTGCGGTGCAGCAGGTCGAAGCCGAAATAAACAGGGTCGGTGCCGCCCCGCCGTTCCGCGGCGTTCTGGATCAGCGCGAACGAGGTGACGCCATCCGGCCGCACTCCGCACAACTCGCCAGCGAGATAGGCTTGCCCCGCAGATACTCACGCAGCCCTGCGACGATCGCCGGATATTTGCCAGTCCAGTCGAGCCCGGTGCGGGTCAGCAACTGGATATCACCGCAGTCAAGCCGAGCGTGCATGCGATAGCCGTCGGATTTGGGCTTATGGGCGCACTCATCGGTGCTCCGTGCTTGGGTGACCATCCGGGTGAGCTGAGGCTTGACCCAGACAGGTAATGCGGCTTCGCCTCAGGGTCCCTGATCTGAGCGATCTTGCCATGTGTCGATGATACGCGTTGATCGGGATCCTAAGGCCCGCGTTTCCGGCTATCCCTTATTCGCCGTCAGGTCGGATACGGCGATTTGCCGTCTTGCAGTCCTACGATAAGCGTACGTCGCGGAACCGCGGTGCGGTCGCGTTTCGAAGTGCTGGATACAGCCTCATTGAGCGCTTGGTTCCCGACCAAGTCCCCACTGAGATGTTTCCTCTATGACAGAGCGGCGCCTTTCAGGAGATCGTCAGCGCCAAGAAAATCGCGCTCCTCAGCCCCGGTCAGTCAGCCCCTTGAGTGTGTCGAGACGCGCGTCTCTTGCGGTAACGGAGAGACGCGAACGGCCGAGCGGGTGTCAGCCGTCGCCATGCCGGGCCGTGCGTCTGAACGGGAATGCCTGCCGATTGGCACCGCTCCGTCCATACTGGGGGCGATCAGGACGATCGTATCGCCGGACGTAGCCGCCGGCATTACCGCGTTAGCCCGACTTCGCGGATTGGAGCCATTTTGTGTGGCCCACCTGCTGGAAATCAACGGGTTAGCCGGAAAGGTCTTCACTACGGCAAGGGTTGGTTGGCTGGGTCGGTTGCAGTGATCCTGGGTAGTGGCTGAGGCGGCAATTGGAACCTGAGCTGGTTGATCAGGAGTTGCAGCTCGGGTTCCGGCTGGGTGTATCGGGTCAGCACGAGTTCGCGGCCGTCTGTGGTCGGGAGATGGACGTCGATCATTTGGACCGCGGCGAACTTCTCGATAGCGCTGCGGGCGCTCAGCCCCGGCGCCAGCGCATGCAGGCGGCGCTGCAGCGTGATGTACGAACAATAGGCCAGAAAGGCGATGAAGATATGGGCCTCGATCCGGCGTTCCTCGTGATGGAAGATCGGTCGGATGGCGAGATCTCCCTTCAGGTTTTTGAAGGCTTCTTCGACGGCGACGAGCTGGATGTAGTATTGCCAGAGAGTTCGCGGGGTCGCCTTCGGTGAGATTGGTGCGTAGCAGATAGCGCCCTTCGCGTCGCCGGATCTGGCGCAGCCTGGTTCGGTTGAGCGCGAAGGCAAAGCTGGCTGAGGCCTGGTCGAGCTTGATGTCGATCAGGCGCCAGCCGATCGGCGCCTTGGCACGGGCAGCACCCAGCTTCATCAGCAATTGCTCGCGCGTGATCTTCATCGCGGCGAGCTCGTTGAGGCGCCGCCACAGCCATTTCAACTGCCGCCGGCGCATCGCCCGCTCCTTCAAGACCCGGTCGGCGCTTTGGGCGAAGACATAGAACTCGTCGTCCTGGGCCAGCAATTTGACTTGCACGCCCTGACGAGCCTCCTGCCAGGGCTGGTCGAGGAGATGCTTCTCCAACCGGGTCAGACGGCCCTTTGGTGTGCCCACCAGATAGCGCACCGGCGGATCGCTGTGGCGCATCTCGGCCAGCACCGCCTCGCTCGGAATGCCGCGATCCATCACCCAGACGCGCCGGGCCTTGCCGTACTGCGTCTCGATCTTGCCGAGAAATTGCCGCAGCGTCTGGTTATCCGCCGTGTTGCCGGGGAGCACCTCGTAGGCCAGCGGCAGGCCTTCCGGGGTGACCACCAAGGCGATCACCACCTGCGGGCAATCCGGCCGATGATCGCGGCTGTAACCATGCCGGCGCTTGTCGCCTTCCGGCAGCTGTGCGGCGTCGATCTCGAAATAGAGATCCTATGGGGCGAGCGGCGAGGGGATGGCACCATCGTCGCTGCAAACAAACCGACGAGGCGCCCCATGCCACAGCCAAACGATCTGAGCAGGTCGCTCACCGCTCTTGATGAGAATAGCACGCTGATCGCCGTGATCGAGATGAGCCAGAAGAGCTGGCTCGTCGCTGGTATCGTTCCTGGCGTTGAGCGTCGTCCGCGAAAGAAACTCGAGCCGGATGAGCGTGGGCTGCTGCGGCTGCTGCATCGCTGGCGCGAGGAGGCAGAGAAGGCCGGCCGCACCATCGACCGGATAGCGGTCGCCTTCGAAGCTGGGCGTGACGGCTTCTGGCTCGCGCGTTGGCTGCAAGGCCAAGGCATCGAAGCCTACGTGATCCACCCCAACAGCATCCCCGTGTCGCGCGAACATCGCCGGGCAAAGACTGATCGGCTCGACACGGCGCTCCTGACACGCAGCTTTCTCGGCTGGCGGCGCGGCGAGCGGGAGCATTGCAACATGGTGGCGATCCCAAGCCTGGAAGAGGAGGACGGCAAGCGGCCGGGCCGCGAGCGCGAGGCCCTCGTCAGCGAACGCACGCGCATCGGCAACCGGATCAAGAGCACACTGGCCCGCCTCGGCATCCGCGGCTTCAAGCCGACGCTGCGCACGGCTGCGCAGCGGCTGGAGCGGCTGCGCACACCGGAGGAAGAGCCGGTGCCGCCCAACACGTTGGCCGAGCTGCAGCGCGAGATGGCACGGTTGCGTCTGGTCGCCGAGCAGATCCGGGAGATTGAGACCGCGCGCCTGCAACGGCTGAAACAGCAACCAAATAGCGGGGTCCATCCCATGATCCGATTGCTGGCGCAGGTCCGAGGTCTGGGCATCGAGACCGCAGACATGCTTGTCCGCGAGGGGCTCTCGCGCCGCCTGCGCGACCGCCGGGCAGTGGCCCGGTATGGCGGTCTGACCGGCTCGCCGGACGAGAGTGGGGCGCGCCGGCGGGAGAAAGGACTGGCCAGAGCGGGCAACTCCCGTGTGCGGCGCGGCATGATCCAGTTGGCTTGGCGCTTTCTGATGTTCCAGGAAAACAGCGCGCTGGCGCAATGGTACCAAACCCGAACCGCGAGCGCCCGTGGCACCACCCGCAAAGCGCTGATCATCGCCTTGGCGCGCAAGCTGCTCGTTGCTCTGTGGCGCCTGGTCACGACTGGCGAGGTGCCGCACGGGGTCGTGCTGCGTCCGGTGCTGTGAGCCGCCAGCCAATGTGAAGCTATCAAAAGGCATTGGACACGCCGCCGCGACAGCCGCGGTCGGGTCCCGATAACGATCCGCGGTGGCGGTGACCCGAGGCCGGCATGGCTCTCACGCCGTCCTAGAGAATGGGCCCGCCGCCCCGGAACTTCGCCGTCGATGCGCATCGCTGCATCATGGTCCGGGTCAGCAGACCCTCCGAATACAAGAGTGTAGGCGCGGTGGTCCACGCCCACTGGCGAGTTCCCCTCGGATCAATACCACCGGAGAAAATGACGCTCACGAACGATCGTCCTTGACAACCAAGCCCCATACAAGCCTGCCCCGGCGCAGGCCCTAGGGGATGCACACATCTGGGCGCGCCAGATTGGCTCCTGCTGACGGGAGGCTTCCCGACGCGCGCCGGGGTATGCTGCCGTGCACGGCATTTAGGCATCCGGGAGGCGCACTATCGGGAGGCGCACTATGGAGAGTATCGCCCTGGAGGAGATGGAGTGGTCGGTTGGCTGGTTCGGGGATCGCCGCCGCGATAAAGGGGGGCTGCGTTGCTGGAACGTATGGTTGCGCATGCCACGGTCTGCGTGCGCCGGCTGGCCGGTGGGTGCCGCGCGCACCTCGTCCGCTAGGGCCGGTTTCTCGCCAATCCGAACGTGACGGTTGCGGCGCTGCTGGACGGTTGGGGCGAACAGACCGCTCGTGCGGCGACACGCCGGCCTGTTCTGGCGATCCAGGATACCAGCGCGGTTCATTTCCGCACGACCGCGGGGCGCCGGCGTGGCCGGGGCGCGGTTGGCCACGGCACCATCCATGGCTTGCTGGGGCATGCCATGCTGGCGCTGGATGCGGCCACCGGCAGCTGCCTGGGGCTGGTCGGCGGGCGGGTGGGGACGCGCTCCGGGCCTGTGACGGTGACGCCCAACCGGCGGGCCTTGGCCGCCAAGGCGTCGGAACGCGGGCTCCCCACCGTCGGGCGTGCCAAGGAAGTGCGGGCCGCGGCGACGATGGTGACGGTGATTGCCGATCGCGAGAGCGACCTCTATGCCGCCCTTTGACAAGCTCAGGAGGGCGACGGTGCCCGCGCCAAACTTTCATATTCTGACGCGCGTCATGCAGGACCGTCGCCGGGCCAAGGGCGCCGGGCTGTCCGCGACCGGGGCCAATTTTCAAGAGGCCGACACGCGCACGATCGTGCGGCCCCGGCGCGGGCCGCACGCGCCGGGCCGCACGGCGCGTCTGACGCGGCGCTTTGGCACGGTCGTTCTCAACCGCCCGCGGGGCAGCGCTCGCGATCTCCTGCCAAGCGTGCGCCGCACTCTCGTCGAGGTCGCCGAACACGACCCACCGGCCGGCGGCGAGCCGCTGCACTGGCGGCGGCTCACCACCCATGACGTCACGAGCGTAGACGCGGCTTGGCAAATCGTCGCCTGGTACAAGTTGCGCTGGATCATCGAGCAGCTCTTTCGCATTCTGAAGAAGCAGGGGCTGCAGCTCGAAGACAGTCAGATTGCCAGCGCCGAGCGGCTGCTGAAGCGCGCGACGATTGCCACCAAAGCCGCCGCCCTCATCCTCCAGCTGGTGCAGGCTCGTGACCGGCGCCGCGCCGAACCGGCCAGCCTGGCCTTCACACAAGAGGAGATGGCGGCCCTGGAAGCCGTCAACGCGCAGGTCGAGGGCAAAACCGCAAAGCAGAAAAATCCTCACACCCGGCGCGGCCGCGCCTGGGCCGCCTGGATCATCGCGCGTCTGGGCGGCTGGCCCTTCGACAAGCTCAGGAGGCTATTGCTCCTCCCGGCCGCCAGGTCCCATCACCTTCAAGCATGGCCTGGAATACTTTCGCGCCCTCGCTACGGGATGGGAGCTGAGAAATGTGTGCATCCCCTAGGGCGAAGGCCGGGGTGCTGGTCAGATCATAAAGCAGCACATCGAAGCTGGCGTTGAACAGGTCGCGCCAGCGTCCGACCAGGTGCGCGAACAACGCGTCCTTGTGCTCGAGCCGTCGGTCGTGGCAGGCATACAGCTTGTGCGCCGCGGCCAGGCCAAAATCGGCGCCCAGGAGATCGGCCATGGCGCTGTTGCCGAACCAGTCGCGATGCAGTTTCCACTCGCTGCCCGGTGCGATCAGCCGATAGGCCACCAGAACCTGGAGAATCTGGTCCCAGCGCGTCCCCTTTCGGCTCGGCGGCAGGCGGTCGGCCCAGAACCGGTCCAACTGCAGCTCGCGCCACAGCTGACCCGCCAGCCAGCACGCCCCCCATTGCCGCGGCCGGCACAGCCTGAGCGCCGACAGGCAAAGACGCACGACCGAGCCGTCATCGGCCACCGCCGCGTAGCGATCCTCGGGGAACAGCGCCAGCCTCCGTTGCTCTCCGGACGCTGTGTCGAATACCTCGATCGCTTTACGCCAAGCCACGGCCTGTGACGAATGGATCTCTCCTAAATACAGGACCTGTCGCTGCACCACCCGGCCATCGTCGAGACGCCGATTCTCAACGATGTTCCAATAGACGTGCGTCTTGCCGTCCTTCTGCCGTCGGGTCTGCCGCAGAAACATGATGGCACGAACCTTGGCGCAGAAACCCGATCCGGGGAATAGGGTAGGTCTTCACTACAGCCAATCCCAGCGATACTCGCCAATACGAGCCCTATCAATTCAATTGCTTGCTTGCTCGCGCGGCACTCAAAATCGCATTCTTGAGCAGCCAATCCGCGAAGTCGGGTTAGCTTAGATTTAATCTGACGCGGGTTGTTTTCCGAGGCAGGAGTTGGGGAGCTGGGGGCGGTTCTCGCAAGAGCTGGGACCCGCGCCCCCCTCCCGCGCGACGGAGACCATTGATGGTGCAAGGGCAGAAGGTCATCCAAGCCAAGGTTGGGTTGAAGCAATTGGCGACGCAGCTCGGCATGGTCTATCAAGCCTGCAAGGTGATGGGCTATCCGAGGTTGGCGTTCGTGTCGCTTGCACGTCGGTGTGGTTGATTGGCATCCTCAGCTCGTCTGCAAACCGGCGGAAGCACCTTGTCAGGAGAATACACCCCCCACGGGTCCACGCGAGCGGACGACGGGGATGAGACAACAATCCACTTAATCGAAAGCGGGATTGGGCTTTCTATGCATCCCGGGGTGGGTCCGTTGCGCGTCCCGATGACAGCGACCTTTAAAATGGCAGTCATGTTGGGGCTGGAAGCGGCGGTACAGCTTCATCTAACCAAGGGTGCCAACCTCAACGCGAGAGACGAGAAGGGGCGGACCCCGCTGATCCTTGCTGCCTCCCGGGGACACTGCGCCATTTGTTCCTTGCTTCTATCGGCGAGCGCCGATCCGGATTTGAAGGACGACACTGGGCACGACGCGCTCGAGACAGCTGTCCGCTTCCAGCGATCCGAGGTCGCGGATCTCCTCAGGGAATTCCTCAGCCGGCGACATGCGCCCGCCGATGTTCCGCCCGCCACCGATGACGATGGCGAAGAGTTCGACCTCTCCGCTTGGCAACCCGAGGCGCACCCCGAACCGCCACCCGCCGATCCTACCGTCCTCTCCGGTGTGCACGAGCTCGACGCCATCCTCTCGACCCATGTCCCGGTCGACCTGGACGAGGACTGGTCGGACATCGAAATCGATCTCCCGGAGCTTACCACCCGCCGACCGCAGAGGGTCATCGAGGAGGAAGCGCGCTGGCTCGCAGCGGTCCGGCAACTCATGCAACTCGGACTGCGCGAGGGGATCGTCATGCAGCGACAGCTCGACGCGATCTCGACAGACGATCGGCCTGAGGAGGACAACTCAGCGGCCGATCGTCAACCCCTGTTGCGGATCGCGCTCGGAGATCTCGGCATCCGCATCGTGGACGATCCTGATGTTCCCGACCCCGCCCTTGATGGGGACGATGAATCCGACGACGCGCCGGGTCTCGACGAAGGCATAGCGTTTCTGCGCTCGCTGATAGCGCCCGCCAACGACCCTCTTTACCCGTATTTCCGGGCTCTGTCGCGCGCCCGACCGCTTTCACGCGAGGAGGAGGGCGCGGTTGCCCGCGACATCGAAGAGGGAATGCTCCAGGCGCTCGTCGCGATCGTAAGCTCGTCGCCGGCCATGGCCGAGCTCTTCTGGATCGTCGATGCCATCGAGAACGGCACCGTCCAGTGGCGCGATGTTCTTAACGACGATCCCACCTACACAGAAGACGTCGCGCAGCACGAGAGTTTCGATGACGAGGACGAATCCTCGGCCGAAACCGACGAGGACGCCTCCGCAAGCATTTCCCCGCGTCTCCCGTCGCTCCTTGCGCGACGGCTCGCCTCGTTGCGCAGCCACTACCTCGAACTGACGCACATCGAGCCTGGCGCCGCGGCCGACCGTCTGCACGAAATCCTGGCCCGCCATCTTTTGGCTCTCGGATTTAAGGAGCCATGGTTCGATCGCATCCGCCTCGCGCTCGCGACCTCCGAACCGGACGCGGCGCTACGGACCGCTTTTGCCGAGGGGATCGCGCGGGCTCGGCATGCGCGCCTGCGCCTTTTCGAGGCTAACCAGAAGCTCGTTGTCTGGGTCGCTCGCCGTTACCACGCGCTCCCGCTCGGTGATCTCATCCAGGAAGGCTGCATCGGTCTGCTCCGGGCGATTGAAAAATTCGATCCAAAACGGGGCTACAAGTTCGCGACCTATGCAATCTGGTGGATCCGCCAAGCAATCACCCGAGCCATCGACGAACAAAGCGGGCTGATCCGGATCCCCGTCCACATGGCGGAGCTTCTCAGGAACATGCGCCGAGCGATCGATCAGCAGGCGCAGCTTTCCGGCGGTCCTCCCGCTTTGCAGGATCTGGCGGCATCTCTCGGCCTCACCGAACGCAAAGCGGCCGACCTGCTTGTCCACCTCCAAAGCGAATTCCTTCCGCTCGATCAGCCGAACGGCGCCGGCGGCACAATCCCCGCGCCTCTCGTTGACGAGCTGACCCCAAACCCCGAACAGGCTTGCGCCGCAAGATCGCTCGAGCGCTCCGTGCAAACACTGCTTGCGGCCCTGCCCGAACGCGAACGCACCGTCATCCGGCTTCGCTTTGGCATCGGCGTCACTGCCGATCACACGCTCGAAGAGATTGGCAGCCGTTACGTTGTCACGCGCGAGCGTGTGCGCCAGATTGAAGCCAACGCCCTTCGAAAGCTTGAACGCCGCGCGCGCCACCTCCGCGTATTCCTCCAGGAGGCCTGAGCCCATGCCCCCAGTTGCCCGATCCCGCCTCGCGCCACCCAAGGCCACCGCGATGATCGAAGCGCTGCGCGGCCTCGGCTATTCGACCGCGACAGCCCTTGCGGACATCATCGACAACAGCATCTCGGCCTCCGCTAGCTCTGTAAATGTCGAGTTCGCCTGGGATGGCGATGACAGCCGCATAACCGTCCTTGATGACGGCCACGGCATGGACGAGCAAGAACTTGATCGCGCCATGCGGCTTGGCGAGCGCAATCCCTTGCACGATCGTTCACCCGAAGACCTCGGCCGGTTCGGGCTCGGCCTCAAAACGGCGTCATTCTCCCAATGCCGCTGCCTCACCGTGGCCAGTCGAAAAGCAACGACCATCGCGTGTCTCAGATGGGACCTCGATGTCATCGCTGACAGCGACGATGACGGTTGGCATCTCCTCGAAGGGCCTTCGCACCGTTCCGAAGTCCTCGTCGGGTCTCTCGCGGCCGCCCCGGGCACCCTTGTCATCTGGGAACGTCTCGACCGGGTGGTGACGGCAGGCTTCGCGAAGCAGGACTTTCTCGATCTTATCGATGGCGTCGAACGCCACCTCGCGATGGTGTTCCATCGCTACCTTGAGGGCCTCCGACCACGCCTGCGGCTGACCATCAACGACACGCCCGTGAAGCCCTGGGATCCGTTTCTGCTGCACCATCCGGCCACGTGGTCATCCCCGGTCGAACGGCTTGGCCTTCCTCCTGACATCGTCGAACTCCAATGCCATGTGCTTCCGCACAAGGATCATCTCGACGCTGCTACCTTCGAACTCGGCGGCGGGCCTGGACGGCTGGACGGCGCAACAGGGCTTCTACGTCTATCGCAATGCCCGCCTGCTCCTGGCCGGAAGCTGGCTCGGCCTCGGGCAGGGGCGCTCATGGACCAAAGAGGAGGCTCATCGCCTCGCCAGAATCCGGCTCGACCTTCCGAACAGCGTCGATCGGGACTGGAAAATCGACATCCGCAAATCCATCGCCCGTCCTCCCGCCACCCTCCGCACGAGGCTCCGCCGGCTCGCCGAGGATACGCGTCGCCGGGCGCGCGACGTTTTCGCTCACCGCGGGCAGATCGTCCGCGCCCATACCGCTGTCGAAGTCGCCCAGGCTTGGCGCGCCGAACACTATCGCGGCGGTTTGAGATATTGCATCGATCACTCCCATCCGGCCGTCACAGCGGTTCTTGAGGACGCGGGCGCCCTCGGCCCGCCAATCCGGGCCATGCTGCGGATCATCGAAGAGACCGTGCCGGTTCAAAGGATCTGGCTCGACACGGCGGAAGGACATGAAACTCCCCGGGTTGGCTTCGCCGAGCAGCCGCCGGCCGAGATCAGGACGGTCCTTGAAGTCGTCTACCGTAACCTGGTGCGCCGCAAAGGGTTCTCGCCTGCCCAGGCCCGTGAACAGTTGCTGCGCATGGCGCCCTTCAACGACTACCCGGCGCTCGTCGCCAGCCTGCCCGATGACATCGCCCCCAGCGAGTTGAGCCCGTGATCGTCGCAGCCGAAAATCACCGTCAGCGTATCGTCAAGATCGCCCAGGAGCTGCTCCTCGACGAGGAGGATCGCTCCGCCATCACGCCCGAGCTCATTTCGGAGAAGCTCGACCTCGTCCTCGGCATGAATCCGAAATGGGCCGTCGAATTCGACCGCACTGCGGCCATTGACGAACTGATCCAGCGCTTCGCGGTCTGGATCGGCCGCGATACCAAGCTGACGGATAACGTCGGTCACATCCCCTGGCTGGACGCCGCCCGCAAGGGGGAGCGGCGCTACTGGCACCGGTACCGGTTGTGGCTCGAGCGCTCGCTATCGGATCGGGCCGTCGGGGCGCTCGACGATTCCACCGATACCGTGCTTGGCCTGCTGGAGGATCCGATCCGCGAAGGTCCCTGGGACCGCCGCGGACTTATCGTCGGTCACGTTCAGTCCGGCAAGACCGCGCATTACGCTGGCCTCATCTGCAAAGCGGCGGATGCGGGATACAAAGTGATCATTGTGCTGGCGGGCCTGCACAACAATCTCCGCTCGCAGACCCAGATGCGCCTCGACGAGGGATTCCTCGGCTACGAGACCCCGGTGATCGAGCACCCTTCGATCATCGGTGCCGGCGAATTCGACCCCGATCCCGCCATCAAGCCGAACTACGCAACCAACCGTTCCCAGACCGGCGACTTTCGGCGCGCCGTCGCGCGGCATTTCGGAATCACGCCGGAGCAGCGGCCGTGGCTGTTCGTCGTCAAGAAAAACAAGAGCGTCCTTGATCAGCTGCTCGCGTGGATCACGCATCACGTCGCCAACGCGCACGACCCCGAGACCGGCCGGGGCATTGTCACCAACCTCCCGCTGCTCCTCATCGATGACGAGGCCGACCACGCAAGCGTCGATACGGGCGAACAGGTCTTCGATGAAGATGGCAGGCCCGATGAGGAACACCAGCCGACCGCCATAAACCGCCTGATCCGTCGCATCCTCAAGGCGTTCACACGTTCAGCTTGCGTCGGCTACACCGCCACCCCCTTCGCAAACATTTTTATCCACGACCGTGGAGCCACCCGCGAGGAAGGACCCGACCTGTTCCCAGCCGCCTTCATCATCAATCTTGCGGCGCCGTCCAGCTATGTCGGACCCGCGCGCGTGTTCGGGAGCGGTGATGCGCGCGAGGAGCCGCTGCCGCTCGTCCGCGACGTCAGCGATCACGTCAGCGATCACGTCAGCGACAATCCGGGCCCGGGATGGATGCCTCCGAAGCACAAGAAGGAGCATCAACCGCTTTACCGGGGAGAAGCAGATCTTCCGCCATCACTGAAGGAGGCCGTCAACGCATTCCTGCTCGCCTGCGCCGTCCGGCAATTGCGCGGCCAGGACCGGGAGCACTCCTCGATGCTCGTTCACGTGACCCGCTTCAATGCCGTCCAGAAGCTGGTCCATGACCAAGTCGAGCGGCACATCCGCCATCTCCGGCAGCGGCTCCTTCGCCGCATCGACTACGAGCCTATACTTGCCGGGCTTCAGGTCCTTTGGGAGGCCGATTTTCTGCCGACTTCGGCCGCCATCAGGGACGTGGACGATCGGCTCGCGCCTGCTGACAGATTTGGATGGCCGGACATTGCCGCGATCCTGCCGCAGATCGTGGACGACATCGAGGTGCACACCATCAACGGCACGGCGAAAGACGCCCTCGATTACGCCCCGCCCACCGGCAAGGGTCTCAAGATCATCGCCATCGGCGGCGACAAGCTCTCCCGGGGCCTGACGCTGGAGGGCCTGTGCGTCAGCTATTTCCTTAGGGCCTCCAAGATGTACGACACCCTGATGCAGATGGGCCGCTGGTTCGGCTACAGACCCGGGTATCTAGATCTGTGCCGCCTGTACACGACCTCCGAGATGGTCGAGTGGTTCAGCCACATCACGGACGCCGCCGAAGAGTTGCGCGCCGAGTTCGATCTAATGGAGGCAAGCGGCGCCACACCCAAGCAATACGGCCTCAAGGTCGCCTCACACCCGGTGCTGATGGTGACATCCCGCGTCAAGATGCGTTCCGCCCGCAGCTTGTGGCTCTCCTTCAGTGGCCAGCTCGTCGAAACCGTGGCGCTCTACCGCGACCCGGCCGTCCTTACCGCCAATGTCGAGGCCGCGAACCGCCTCGTGACGACGCTCGGCAATGGCACTGTCAACCCGAGACGACGGCGCAACGGCCCCGTCAGTGCCTGGGAGGGAGTTCTCTGGGAAGACGTACCCGTCGAGCCGGTTCAGGAATTTCTTGCGACCTACCGGACCCACCCCGACGCGCATAAGGTGGACACCGCCTTGCTCGGCGAATTCATCGGCTCGATGGCAAGAGCGGGAGAATTGACCCGTTGGACCGTGGCCCTTATCGGCGGCGGCCAAGGCAATGATGCCACCTTTGGCCCCGGCGCCACAATCCGGATGCTCAAACGGAAATACAAGACCCTCGACGACCGACGGTATTCCATCGGCCGGTTGATGTCGCCTCGCGACGAAGCCATCGATCTGGACGAACCGGCCTGGAACGCCGCTCTCAAGATTACGCGCGAGACCTGGAAGGCGGACCCAGGGCGGTTCCAGGACAGGCAACCGCCGGAGGCGCCCAACGGGCCAGCCATCCGTCGGGTCCGGGGATTGGGAGCGCCGGGCGTATCCCCGCGCCCCGATCTCGGCGTCCTTTTTCTCTACGCCCTCGATCCCGCCGAGGCGGAAATCGGCTTCCCCTCCGGCACCCCGCCCGTCGTGGCGTTTGCTATCAGCTTTCCGGCGAGCAGTTTGGACACCAGCATACGCGTGGAATACAAGGTGAACGCCATCCTCTGGGAGCAGGAATATGGTGGCGTCGAGTGACGCTGCCGGGCAGTTGTGCTCGGCATGGCGCGCTCTCGCGGGACAAAGCCGCGGCGATGGCTGGGCCACGATTCCGCTTCATACTGCGGCTCCCTGCCAAGTGCTCGCCGGCCGGCGCTTTCCCGGCAGCGAGGAAACATTGCTTGTGGAGTTCCGCGCCCCTCTTCCGCCGCCGGCTTCCCTTCCCGAGGGGCGGGGGTTCCGGGTGGAGCGTCCTCCCGAGAGTCTCGACCGCGGACATCACTGGCTCGCTCTTTCTCGCCAGCCCACCGGGAACCTCGACCTCTTTTCGGCGATGGCGACAGACCTTATCGAGCTCCTCTCCTCCGCCCGGACGGCCGATCACGACCAGCTTTCCCGCCTGTTCCTCGGCCGCATCCGGGCGTGGCAGGCCTTCATGGAAAAGGACAGCGTCGGCATTCTCGGTCTCGAGGCTGAAATCGGCCTTTACGGCGAACTGCTGGTTCTCGGGGCGCTCCTCGATGCCGGCATCGCCGCCCCCGATGCGATCGAGTCCTGGCGCGGTCCCCTCGACGGCCTGCACGATTTCGAGCTCGGCACCGGGGCGATCGAGGTCAAATCGACCCTGGCAACCTCCGGATTCCCCGCCACGATATGGTCGATCGAGCAGCTGGACGACGCAGTCCGCCAGCCGCTGTTCCTCGCGGGGCTCCGTCTCGCCTTGAACGGAACCGGCCGCACCCTGCCCGAACTGATCGCTGCACTGCGGCATCTTATGCGCGATCAGCCGGAACCGCTCGCGATGTTCGAGAACCGTCTGCTCCAAGCCGGCTACCTTGACCCGTTCGCAGACCACTACCTCCGGCGCTTCACGACAGTGCGGATGATTTTGCTGGCTATCGATAGCCGGTTTCCCCGGCTCACACGCGCCGCGGTTCCGGCAGCAATCACAAAGCTCTGGTACGTGGTCGACCTCGATCTCGTCCCGGCTACCCCCACCGCACTACCGGAAGCTCTCCACCGGCTGGGATGCATCTGAATTGGAACTCCTCGACTTTCTCCGTCAAACCCAGGCCGAAGTCCGCGCGCAGATTGACGAGCGTATGGCTGAACCGGAAGGCAGCTATCCCTATCCGGAATCCGTATTCGCCGAGGTGGTCATGAACCACATGGCGGATGTCGGCATGACCTTCGAGCCGAACGTCTGCCACTACGCCGCCCGGGTCGGGAACGCCAATTTGCGCCTCAGCGGGTACGCCATTTCGGAAGACGCCGACCAGATCGATCTGTTTGCCAGCCTCTACGAAGGGGTCGACGAGATCACGCCCGTCAGCGATACTGAAACTAAGACGGCCGCCGAGCAATGCCTGCGCTTCGTGGCGCGGTGCGCGGAGGGGCGGCTCGCCGGGACCATGGATCCCACCAACGATGCCTACCCTCTGGCTCTCAACATCCAGGAAGGCTACCGGCAGCTCGACCAGATCCGGATCTACGTCCTAACCGACCGTGTCGCCAAATCCAAGAATTTCGCCGTCCGGGAAGTCCGCGACAAGACCGTCAAGCTCGAAGTCATGGACATTGAGCGCCTTCATCGCCACTGGTCCGAGGGCAAGCCGCGCGAAGAACTCGTGGTCGATTTCAATCTTGTTTCCGGCGGTCCGCTCCCTTGCGTCTATGTTCCCGGCGAAATAGCCGACTATGACTATGCGCTGAGCGTGATCCCGGGCGAAACCCTCCGCTTCCTGTACGAGAAATACGGCGCCCGCCTTCTCGAGGCCAATGTCCGCTCATTTCTGAGCGTTGCGGGAAAGGTCAATCGTGGCATTCGCGATACGCTAAAGCAGGCCCCCGAACGGTTCATGGCCTACAACAACGGCATCGTTCTCGTCGTGGACGAACTGCGACTCGGCCGCACGGAGGATGGCAGTCCAGGAATTCAGTGGCTGCGTGGCATGCAGATCGTAAACGGTGGCCAAACCACCGCTTCCCTCTATTTCACGCGCAAGAGGGACCCTTCCGTCGACCTTCGACACGTCCGGGTTCCCGCCAAGATCATCGTCCTTCACGCGGACGACCCCGCGCAAGAGGAGGGATTAATCTCCGACATTTCCCGGTATGCCAACAGCCAGAACTCCGTGCGCCTTTCAGACCTTTCCGCCAACAAACCGTTTCACATTGAACTCGAAAAGCTGGCGCTCACCACCTACTGCCCCGATGGCGTTGGCCGCTGGTTCTACGAACGCGCCGCCGGCAGCTACAATGTTCTGCTTGCTCGGGAAGGATCGACGTCGGCGCGATTACGGCAGCTTAAGGAGGCTATCCCGACGTCACGGAAGATCACCAAAACCGACCTCGCCAAGTACCTCAACGCCTGGGAGCAGAAGCCCCATTTGGTCAGCCTCGGCGCCCAAAAAAATTTCGAGCGTTTCATGCAAACGGTCGCTCCGGTCGACGGCGCCGAGGCACCCCCGCTCCCCAATGTAGCGAGCTACAAGCGCATCATCGCCAAAGCCATCCTCTTCAAGACTGCGCAGAAAATCGTCCGCTCGATTTTTCCCGCATTCCAGGCCAACGTGACCGCCTATGTCGTGTCCCTGGTTGCCAACCGGCTTGGCGACCGCATTGACCTGGAGCGCATCTGGAATTCTCAGGCGCTGCCACCCTGGCTTCAGCAGCAGATACGCGCCTGGGCGGATGAGGTGAATCGCATACTCCATGCCTCGTCCAACGGCCGCATGATTTCCGAGTGGGCCAAGAAGCCGGAGTGCTGGGAAACGGTTGTGACGGCCCGCTACTCCGCTCCCGTTGCAACCTCGTGAGCTTCGCCCGCTTCCACCTATGCTGCCCTCTCGGGCATTTTCTCGCGCTCAATGCTCTTGGACCCGGCTGTCTCCCTGCCCTGCAGCACCTCCATCAGCTGGAGGGCGATCGCCTGCGCCAAAAGCGGCGGGACCGCGTTTCCGATCTGCCGGAACGCCGAATTCATCGAGCCACTGAACACGAACCCGTCCGGAAAGCTCTGCAGCCGTGCGGCCTCTCTCACCGAAATCGTCCGCGCCTGCTCGCTGTCGTAGTGAATGTGCGAGTATGAATCCCTGCCGAGATGGGCGGTCAGCGTCCATGACGGCAACTCCGGCCTGAGCTTCCGCCATCTGTTCGGAAATTTTCCCGGGTCGTAAGGCGGCACCATGCCCGCCTTCAGAGACAGCCATGCCTCCGTACCTTCATATAGGTCGTAGCCATCCCGCCGCCGCCGGCTTACCTCCTCCTCGAAACGCGCGAGGGCGCGCCGGTAGAGTTCTGGATACTGCTCTCCGTGCATCATCGCTGCGAATAGCGCATAATCGCGCGGCGTATGCCGCACCACGTGTGCGTCGACCGTCCCCTCGGTCGCAAAGCCCTCCCAGCTCCGCATCATCGAGCCGTAACTGGTCGGCCGTCCTTTTCCGTACGGACCTCTCTCTGCGA
Organism: uncultured Alphaproteobacteria bacterium; assembly: GCA_963846635.1. Classification (GTDB taxonomy): domain Bacteria; phylum Pseudomonadota; class Alphaproteobacteria; order ATCC43930; family CGMCC-115725; genus AP-15. The sequence continues at coordinate 28,453 of CAWJXM010000041.1, forward strand.
TATTGCGCTCCGGCACTCCCAATGACGGCTTCCAATACCTTCTTGATATTGGGGCCAGATTTCCGATCGCCTGTCGCGCTGTCACGGCCGGCAGGAGCGATTTTCCCGGTTGCGGCGGGTCCATGTAATGAGAAGCCGCCCGATCGACGTGCTTCAACGCGAATCGCCGCACTCCGGCATAGCCCGCCGATATACTGACCCAGTGCGTCGGCGGCGGAAACACAGGTTCAGCGCCAACGCTCTCGTGAAGTGCCACAAGAAAGAGCCGTTCGCGCGTCTGCGGTACTCCGTAGTGCGCCGCATTCAACAAGGTGTACCCGCACCGGTAGCCATACGCCTTCAGTTCCCGGCTTATTTCCTCTGGTACGTTGTGTCCTCCGTAGTTTAAAATGTCCGGCACGTTCTCCAGCACAATGCATAGCGGCTTGAAGGCTCGAACGAATACCAGCATCCGGCGATACAGCTTCGCGCGAGGGTCCTTTCGGTAGGCATCCGGATCCTCGGCTAATGCGCCGAGCTTCGAACGCCCGATACGGGCAAACGCCTGACAGGGAAGACCTGCCAAGACGACATCGACGGAATTCGCGACCGAGCAGAGCCCGAATTCCCGCGCCACCAGGTCTGGGCTCTGCTCGGTCAAATCACGGGGCTGGGCGCATAGAGAAAGCAGCTTTGATTCACCACCTTTATGGAGATTTAAGGCGTAACTCGATGCTGCATCCGCATCGATTTCAATGGTGCCCACCAACTCGTATCCGGCTGCCTGAAAACCGAGAGAGAACCCTCCGGCTCCGGCGCAGATATCGAGGACACGGACTTTCGCGTCTGCCTCCAGGCGCCTCCATTTGTTGCGGAAGATGTTGTACTCCGATAACATTTATGCTCAGCGTCCGCTCTTATGGTCCGCGTCGGCCAACACGCGAAGCAGAATATCCTCCACTAATCCCTTTTTTTCTGTTTCGCACTCCCACACCACCAGTGTTCGCCACCCCAGGGCGTGCAGAGTCTCAATGTTGCGTCGGTCCCGAGCCACGGTGGCGCCAAACTTTGTCGCCCAGAAATCAATTCTTGTCTTCGGCATCGAGCAGTTTGTACACGCCTCGTGGCGATGCCAGAAGCATCCGTGCACAAAGACCGCTAACTGGTGACGCGGAAGGACGAGATCCGGACACCCGGGCAAATCCTTTCTGTGAAGCCGGAACCGATAGCCAAGCCGATGGACTGCCCTCCGGACTGCCATTTCAGGCGCCGTGTTGCGCGGCCCGATCCGCGCCATAATTTGGCTACGCTTGGCCTTGTCGACTACGTCAACCACATCCGCGCTCGTTCTCGCTTAACGCAGAGAGCATCAGCATAGCGCCACCTTGTACACCTGCGCCTACAGTTCTTGCCGACTATGTCGTTCTGCGCGCTTCCGCGCTTTGCATCCGGTTTCGAGAGGCGAATCTCATCGGCGGCAGGGCCTCATGCAAAGACGAGGTGACCGCGTCGTCGCTGGTCAAGAACGATCGCGACGGCAACAGGCTCGATCCCTCGGAATACGAAGTCAATAGCGCCGGCTTTGCAGTCCCGAGCACCGTGCACATGGCGCGGCTGGAAATTGCTTGTGTCCTGCGCACGCACTCGATTGCCGGCTGCGCGGTGTCGATGCAATACCCGGATCTCCAACGCCGCCTCCACCCCAACCATCCGTCCCCCTCCGGTTGCGAGAGCAGGCTCTCTCGCCGAGCCTGCTAATTGACTGTCCTGCAGGTCAGGCACACCCTCGGGGCCCGTGGGACGCAAGGTCCGGCAGAGGTTTACCCACGAAGGCAGCAAAGTGAGCCCGCCCGGATCAGATAAGAGGCGGTTTTCAGAATTCCCGAGCGAGCCTGCCTGCAACCAGGAATATGCAGGCGGCCTGGAGCAGGGACTGGATGACGAAGCCGAGCCGGTCGTAGCGCAGCGCGAGGCGCCGGTTTTCGAGCACCCAAGCGTTGCTGCGCTCCACCGGCCAGCGCCGCTTGCCGAGCCCTGATCCGTGCGGCCGACCGCGCTTGTGGATGTGTGACTTGGCGCCGAACCGGCGACAGAGGTCGCGGTGGTGCTCGGCATCATAGCCCTTGTCCGCGAACACCGTGCGGATCCGGGCCATGACCGCGAAGGCGGCCAGGAACAAGCGCTCGAAGAGGAGCGTGTCGTTGCCGTTGGCCGCGGTCACGGTGCCGGCCACCGGCACGCCATCCCCGTCGGTTGCGATGTGGTACTTGCTGCCCCGCTTGCCGCGGTCGGTCGGATTGGGGCCGGTGAGGTCGCCACCGCGTTTGGCTCGCATGGAACAGGTGTCGAGGATCAGGTCGGGGTGGCCGCGCAGCATGCTGACCAGCAGAACGTGGACCTTGCCCAGCAGGCCCGTCTCGGCCCAGCGCGCCAGGCAGCGGCGCAGGGTCGAGCCGCTGGCCTCGTCCGCGGTGGCGGTCAGCCCGCGCCACGGCGTGCCCTCGCGCAAGAAGCGGCGCAGCGTCGCCATCACCCGGATGGTCTCGGTCGGCGAGTGGCCAGGGCCGCGGCCTGGCGGCCGATCATAAGCGTCGATCACTGTGGCGATGAGGTGCAGAAGTCTGAAATCCAATGTGGCTGTCCCTGTCTGGTATCCCAAACTTGGGCAGCCACAGCACAGGACCGAAGATTAGGCCAAATCAACCATAGGTAGTTGTGAAAACCACTTCTAAGGAAGCGCCATGGGTGGCGGTGACCCGGGCGCCGAGAAGCTGGGCGAATTGCAGCGCGAACACCGACACGCCACCCGAGCCTTGCGTCAATACCGTGTCTCCGGCGGTTACATGGCGATCACGGGTCAGCGCCACCCACGCCGTCACCGCCGCACACGGCAAAGTCGCGGCCTCCTCGAAGGAGAGATGGCTCGGCATCAGCACCAGCGCCTCCTCGCTGAGGACCGCATATTCGGCCAGCATCCGGTCGAGGTTGGCGCCAAGCCGGTCGGTCAGATAATCGGGGCTGATCGGGCCGCCAAACCAGCGTGGATGGAACGTGCCGATGATCCGGTCGCCGACCTTGACCCGCGTGATGCGATCGCCGATTGCCGCGACTTCACCGGCGCCATCGCTCAGTGGAATGACGCCAAGCTTTGTCGGGCCGCGGCCGCCGCCCTTGAGGACCATCAGGTCGCGGTAATTCAGCGAGTTGGCTCGCACCCGCATCAGGATTTCTCTCGGCCCTGGTTGGGGATCATCGGTGCGGCGCCGGACAATCCCGTCAACGCTGCCGAAGCGGTCGATGTGATATGCGTCCATGCTCATCTCCCCGATCGCCGTCGACCACGTATAGACGGGTTTTAGTTCTAACGTTGGCGCTCTCGTTTCCGCGACCCGTTCGGCGACGTGCCCTGACTTCAAATCAAGGCCGTGACCCTATCGAACTGATGTGCGTCGTTGAGCTGGCACAAGCCCGCCCCTTACGCCGATTTGAGGTCGTCGGGATTAATGGGCAGCTTTCGGACCCGCTTCCCGGTCGCTGCGAAGATGGCATTGCACAGCGCGGGGAGGGCCGGCGGCAGCGCGGGTTCGCCGAGACCAGTCGGCGGATGGCTGGTGATCAAGAAATGCACTTCGACCGGCGCCGCCTGATTGATGCGAAGCGGCGGCACCGTGTCGAAGTTGGCCTGCACGACACGGCCTCGGTCGATCGTGATCGCCTGGCCCAGCGCAGCGCCGATGCCGTCGAGGGCGGCGCCCTGCACCTGATTTTCCGCGTTCGTGGGATTGATGATCTGGCTGCCGACATCGGCGGCAATCCAGACCTTGTCCACCTTTACGCTGCCCGATGGCGAGACGGTCGTTTGAACCACCTCGGCGAAATAGCCGAGATGGCTGAAATAGAATGCCACCCCCATGCCGGACCCTTTGGGCAGCGCTCGTTTCGCCCAGTCGGATTTCTCCGCCACCAGTTCTAGAACACCACGCATGCGGCCAGTGTCGAAGGCGCGCAATGGATTGCCGGAAGGATCGGGCAGAATGCGAGGTTCGCCCAATAGGCCCAGGCGGAACTCCACCGGATCCTTGCCGGCTGCATGGGCGAGTTCGTCGATGAAGGACTGAAAGACGAAACCGAGCGCGTTCGATCTCGGCGCGCGCAGCGGCCCTGTCGGCACGCCCAGCGGCATCAGTGACATGCCGTAGTCGAGGTTGTCGACAAGCCGGGCTGGGAATTCGTTCGGATCCATTGTCGCCGCGTCAGCGATCTGATCGCCATGTGCAAAGGTCACGAAATGATCACTGAGGGCGATCAGCTTGCCGTTGGCGTCGAGCCCCCCCTTGAAGAAGTGAAATCCCGCCGGCCGGTAGAAATCGTGCTGGATGTCATCCTGCCGCGTCCACAAGAGCTTCACTGGCGCGCCAACAGTTTTGGCGATCCAGGCGGCCTCGGCCATGAAGTCGCTGCGCAGACGTCGGCCGAAACCACCGCCGCAGCGGGTCATGTGAACCGCGACGTCGTTTTCCGTAACCCCGAGGGTGGCCGCCACCAGCTTGGCACCGGGTCCCGGGTTCTGGGTCGGCGCCCAGATCTCCACCTTGCCGTCTTGGACATGCGCCGTGCAGTTCTGCGGCTCGAGCGGGATGTGCGGTAGGAAAGGGTAGGAATAGGCGGCCTCGACGATTTGTGCGGCACCGGCAAGCGCCGCTTTCGCATCGCCGTCCCGGCGCAAGGATTTACCCGGGGCACCCTTGGCGAGTTCGGCCGCGTCGGCGGCATAACCGGCGCTGCTTTGCTTGGCGGTCGGGCCTTCGTCCCAGGTGATCTCGAGCTTGTCCCGGGCCTTGTTCGCCGCCCACCAGTTTTCCGCAACGATGGCGACGCCGTCGACCAGACCCTGAAGATCATTGCCGCCCTTTACGACGAACGCGTCGCGCACGCCCGGCAGTGATTTGATCGTGTCGGTATTGGCGTTTATCACCTTGCCGCCGAAGACCGGGCATTTCTGGAACACCGCGTACAGCATGCCGGGGCGAGTGACATCGATGCCAAACAGCGGCTTGCCGCTCACAATCAGCGGGTTGTCAACTCCACGCATTGATCGCCCGATGATCTTGAAGTCTTTCGGGTCTTTGAGCTTGACAGTCTTCAGGTCAGGGATGGGAAGGGATGCCGCCTTTGATGCGAGAACCCCATAGCTCAAGGTGCGCCCGGTCGGCGGGTGACGCACCAAACCCGACATGGTTTGGCATTCGGCTTCCGGCACACCCCACGCCTCGGCAGCCGCGGCCACCAGCATTTGTCGGCCGGCGGCGCCAACCCGGCGGAGCGGTTCCCAGTTCAACGGTGTGGCCATGCTGCCGCCAGCAAACTGTCGCCCGTATTTGGCTTGATCAAGCCCGGACTGTTCAATCCTGACCTGAGCCCAGTCGACATCGAGTTCCTCGGCGATCAGCATCGGCAGCATCGTCTTGATGCCTTGGCCGATCTCCGGGTTCTTCGACATGATCGTAACGACGCCGTCGGGCATGATACGCACAAAGGCGTTGAGGATCGCCGGTTCGGGCGTCGAAGCTCCGCCGAGTGCGGCGCGCGCTGGGGCCGGGAAAGTCGCCTGTAGCAGCAGACCGCCGCCAACCAGCGAGCTGGCCCTAAGAAAAGCGCGCCGCGAAGTGACCCCGAGCAGAGCGTTGAGCGGCGCAGGCATCCGGGTGCGTTTGGCAAACATGGTCACAGCGCTCCTGCCTTCACGGTTTCCGGCCCGACAGCTTTCTTAATCGCGGCGCGGATGCGGTTGTAGGTGCAGCAGCGGCAGACATTTCCTGCCATCGCGCTATCGATATCGGCGTCGGTCGGGTGCGGCGTCTTCGCCAGGAGTGCAGTTGCCGACATGATCTGGCCGGCCTGGCAATAACCGCACTGCACGACGTCGACGTCGAGCCAAGCTTCCTGCACCCGCTTGCCGACCGGCGTGTCGCCGATGCCTTCGATTGTCGTGACGGCGGCCTCGCCGACGCTCGAAACCGGCGTCAGACAGGAACGAATGGGGGCGCCTCCGAGGTGGACAGTGCAGGCACCGCACAGTCCTATGCCGCAGCCGAACTTGCTCCCCTTCAGATCGAGCACGTCCCGCAGCACCCAAAGCAATGGCATATCCCCGTCGACATCGACGGTTCGCTTCTCGCTATTCACTTGGATCGTGTAGGACATTGTATCACCTCAATTGAGCCCAGTAATGCATCGCTGCTGCGCTCATCGGCTGCCCTCGGTCTGACAGGTCATGTGACGCCCTCGCGAACTGGCATCGGCGGACGTGTCCAGCCCAACTCAGCAAAGCCGAGGTGCGGCTGGCTTTGTCCCCAATACGGCGCTGGCTGGAAATCAACAACCAAGGTCCAATCCGGAACCGGTAACCCGAGCGATAAGGCACATCGAGCCATGCACCGACGCCATCGCAATGCACGTCTTACGACCATAGTTCGTTGCTCGCGAGCTTAGCGCCGGCGACGAGGGCTTCGAGCTTGGCCCAGACGAGCTGCGGATGGATCCGGCCGCCGAGGCCGCAATCCGTGCCAGCAATGACGTTCTCGCGCCCCGCGACCCTGGCGAAATTGAGGATGCGGTCGGCGACAACCTCGGGATGCTCGACAACGTTGGTGGCGTGGCTGACGACACCCGGAATTAGGATCTTGCCTTCGGGCAGTTTGATATCGCGCCAGACTTTCCACTCGTGCTCGTGACGGACATTGCCAGCCTCGATCGAGAATGCCTCCGCCCGGACCTGCAACAGCACGTCGACGATATGTTTCAGCGGCAGGTCGGTGGTATGTGGTCCGTGCCAGCTGCCCCAACAGATGTGATATCGGATCCGTTCTTCGGGAAGGTCGCGCAGCGCGTGGTTCAGCGCTTCGACCCGCAGCATTGCAAACTTTTGGTAGTCCGTGACGCTCGGCTCCGGATTTGCCATGTCCCAGGTGTCGGGCAGTCCAGGGTCGTCGAGCTGCAACACGAACCCGGCTTCGATAATGGCCTTGTATTCCTCGCGCAATGCCTCGGCGAGTGCCTGCAGGAACGCTTCGTCCGAGGCGTAATATCGGTTCTGCCGCCGGGCAAAGCTGCCGGGCGCAACCGCGGTAATGAACCCCTCCTCCGCCGTCACCTTGGCCAATGCCGCCTTGAAGTTCGTGAGGTCGGCGCGCACCGCCTGATGGCCGATATAGGCGATCGGGCCGGTGAAGACCGGAGGCCGCCCGCCCAGCGAACTCGATGAACGAAAACCGGTGGCGTCGAGTTCAGCGTAGAACTCGGCAAATCTGGCCCGGTCGCGCCGGCCAGCGAGCGCCGGCAGCCGGCCCGGCTCTCCTGGCTCCCAGCCGCTGAGTCGCGCCCAGGCATAGCTCGACCACGCGCCGTAATCGATGGCGCCGAAGCTCGCCTTGCCGAACTCGCCATCATTAATGACATCGATGCCGATCTCGGCCTGCTTGCGGCAGACCTCCTCGACTGCGATGGACAGACGTTCGGCGTAAACCTTCTCATCATAGGCCTCACCGGCAAGTTTGGGGCGGTTGACCTCGATCAGCGCCTCTGGCCGCGGCAGGCTCCCGGCGTGCGATGTCAGAATGCGTCCGTCGCTTCGTTTCATAGTATTCGACCCTCCCTGATAGCGAGGCGTTCTCTGGCCTACAGCTGGCATTAGCTCTAGTTGATATTGCCGCGTCCGACCACATTGCCGAACTCGCTCATCATGCCGTGATCAGCAATCTTCAATCCCAGGAAACGGTGGAGCCGGCAAAACCGCATGATCCGGCTTTGGAGCGAAGTTACATCGATCGGGCAATCACTTTGCAATCTGTTCGCGGTCCGACTGCGGAAAGCAGGTGCAATGCACGCGGTGTTCGGCAGAAAGAGAAAACCAAATCCGTTTCGCATTTGACGGGGTCGGGCGAAACGCACGGTCGCCGCTGGTCAACCCGGAGCTCGGCGACACATATCAGGGCCGTTCAACGCTATGGGATGACAAGAAGTCTGAGCAGATTGTCGACGCCGGCGAGGGCGGCGCGGTAGCGGTCCTGGCTGAGCGTGCCGGAGCGGTTGGCCTTGAGGATGTTGAAGGCGAAACTGCGCAGGCGGGCGAACCCGCCGGGATTGGAGCGGATGCGCGAGCGGTCTTCGCCGAAGGTGACATCGCGGCTGGAGTGGGAGGTGGTCTCGATCCGCCAATGCGCGCGCACCGCCTCAGCGGCGCGGGCAGCGGTGAGCGGGGTATTCGCGACGGAGAAGGCGGTCGCGGTGGCGTCGCGCAGCAGCCCGGTCCTGGCATCGCGCGTGAAGACATCGCGCTCGACCCGGATGACGGCGGCGACGTGGGAGTGCCAGTCGGTGTCGGCCAGTTTGTCGGCGGGATCGAAGATGCTGACGGTGCGGGTTTCGTCGCGGTTGCGACCCTTGTTGCGGTTATGGGCTGACCCGAGCGGCGCCTCGGTTGCGGCGATATCCTGGATCTGCTGGTGCAGGGTCGGTTGGTTGTCCTTGGTCTGGACGATCCGCGCGATGTTGGCTTCTGCCGCGACTTCAAAGTGTTTTTTTGGCAGTGCAGCGCATCGAGCGTGACGATGGCGCCGGCGGCGACGCCGAGTTCGGCGAGCACGGTCTGCGCCGCCGGAATCTCGTTGGATTTCTCGGCGATGTCGACATGGGCAAGGACGAGGGCGGTCTCGGTGGCGAACGCGCTCAGCACCTGGGCGGCAGCACGGTCGTTGAAATTGTCAAAGCTGCCCCGCAGCGTCTTGCCATCCAGCGCGATGCTGCCCTGCCCGGGTGTCGCGCATGCGGCCTGAAGCAGGGCGGCATGGCGACGGAATACAGCCTCGACCGCCGCCGGATCGAGCCCCTTGAGGATGGAGCGGATCGCGGTGTGCGCGGGCGCGCGGCGCCACTTCAGACCAAAGGCGGCGTTCAGCTTGCGGCGATTGACGTCGATAAACGTGACGATGCCTCGATACGAGTTCCCGCCGGTCACAATGGCGAGGATGGAGAACAGCAGCACGTGCGGCAGTTTGTAGATTTGCCCCTGCGCCCGGCGTGGATCAGGAACTTCCGCCAGCAAGCCCAGCAACGGCGCGAATTCGGTCATGGCAACCTCCGACACGGATGCCATCCCAGGAATCAGAGATCCGCCGATTCGTGAATCCCCTTTCCTATCCGGCGCTTCACTTCGCCCATCCTGTGTTGCAACGCGGACTCACTTCAGCCCATCCAGCAGCGTTGAACAGCCTTGCGACACATATCGAGCCTTTTCATATCGGCGCGGAGATCGCCACCTCGATACCAGCTGCTACAGCAAAGAGGCGCCGGTCCCCACCGTGCTCGCCGACTATCATCAACCCAACCGGCATCGTGCCTGGCTGGTGAATTGGGAGGGTGATGGCGCAGCGGTCGAGAAAGTTGATGACAGAGGTGTTACGCAGGATCAGGCCGTTGAGCCGAAATAATCTTCATCGACTGCGAAGGCGGCGATCAGCGGCGCAGTGATCGCCACAGTGGGCATCAGCAAGGCGTCGAAATCGGCCGTGTGGGTGGCAACTCGCGCGATCAAGTCGGCTCGCGCCGCTGAGAGCTCGATGTATTCGACTGCGGTCATGCTGCTGCCGCGCTCGATGCGCGATCTCACCCGTGGATCGTAATCACTGCCGCGGCGCTCCAGCAGCGGCCTGTGCCGGGCGAAGCCGCCATGCGCATTCAACGTCCGGTATTCGGCGAGTTCAGTCAGCGGCAAATCGACGATCCGCGCACCGGCACGCGATAATGTGGTGCAGGCGTCGGAGAACGCCGTCGCCACCTCAGGAGCGAGATCGTCGAGAACCAGACTTTGCGGCGAACCAGACTTTGCGGCGAACCAGACTTTGCGGCACACCAAGGCACAGTCGGTTGACCGCAACCGCTGGCGGCACGGCGGGTTCGTCGCCCGCCATCACCGCATCGGCGATCGCACAGCATGCGACGCTATTTGTCAGCGGCCCGATCGAATCGAGGGTCGTGGACAACGGTGTCGCGCCGGCCCGCGAAATCCGCTGCTGCGTCGGCTTGAACCCGACAATGCCGCAAAGCGCCGCTGGGATGCGAACCGAGCCGCCGGTGTCGGTGCCAATCGCGACAGCAAGGTAAAGACACGGCGGTAGAAAGTCGGGGAAGGGTCGGATCGCGCGGGTTGCCGCCTCCAGCGCCTCCTTTTAGGCGTAAGCCGAGGGCTCGCCGGTCCGGCTCGGCGAAGAGCCGACGGAGGTCCTCACCTGAACGCATTGCTCGCACGCCACCTTGTGATGAATGATATGCTGGTCGGTCAGCGCGCGCGTCGGTAATGTTAAGAACAACGATCCGAGCCTGATCGCGCCAATCGCTGCGGTCGGATAATCCGCATCAGGATCACAAGAAAACGGAGGAAACGTGACCCGACCCCGTGCCGCTGACGACTTTCCAATGATCCGAGCGCGCATGGAGGAGTTACGCCGTGAGCGGGCCCAAGTATTGGCCAAAACGCGGGGCCGTTCGGTGAGCCACCCAAGACCTTCTCATCGTGCCGCGAGTACTAGAGCGAGCATAAAGGCCGGCAGCACCGCACGCGCTTAATCACAGGATTTTGCGCAACCCTCTTCAACCACCTTTTCCATCCGCCAGATCCACCTGGCCTGAAGGATTTCTGGTCGAGAAGCTGAGCGGGGGGTTTGGATACCGTCTTGCACTGCCCGAAAGGCCCTCGCCCTAACCCTCTGCCTGCGATCCTCGGGTCATGCCCGGGGAGGGAGGGGAAGCCGCCAGCGGGTGAGGGGCTGCCTGCCGGGATGATCCGGCCCTGCGAGCATCGGCGGTGAAAGGGGAGGCGTTCGCCCCGGTCCCCAACCGCGGCATGATCACGATCTCGATCATGCTGGCGAATATCATGCAGGGCGTCGACAACTCGATCCTCAATGTCGCCCTGCCGCACATCCAGGGGAGCCTGTCGGCCTCGCTGGATCAGGTTGCCTGGGCGCTGACCTCCTATATCGTCTGCGCTGCGATCATGATGCCGCTGACCGGCTGGCTCGCCGGCCGCTTCGGCATCAAGTACATTTTTTTGGTCTCGGTCATCGGTTTTACGCTCGCCTCGGCGCTGTGCGGCGCCGCCGGGAGCGTCAGCGAGCTCGTTTTCTTTCGCGCGCTGCAGGGGGTGGCGGGGGCCGGTATGGTCCCGCTGTCGCAGGCGACGCTGTTGCAGATCAACCCGCCGGAGCGCCACGGCCGCGCCATGGCAGTGTTCGGCATGGGCACGATCTGCGGGCCGATCATGGGGCCGGCGCTCGGCGGCTGGTTGACATATGAGTACAGCTGGCGCTGGGTCTTCTACATCAACCTGCCGGTCGGCGTGCTGTGTACGCTGGGCATCCTCGTTTTCATGCGCCAGACCCGCTATCTGCATCGCGAACCATTCGATTTCGTCGGGTTCCTGACGCTGAGCCTGGGGATCGGCGCCTTGCAATTGCTGCTCGACCGCGGCGAGCTGAAGGATTGGTTCCATTCTAGCGAGATTTGGGTCGAGGCGACGGTCGCCGGGCTCGGGTTTTACCTGTTCACCGTGCACACGGTCACTACCGACGGCCGCTCGTTTCTCAACCGCGATTTGTTGAAGAGCGCCAATTTCGTCGCGGGTACCGTGCTGATGTTCTGCGGCGGGCTGATCATGACCGGCACCAACGCGCTATTGCCGACGATGCTGCAAAACCTGATGAACTATCCGGCATTGACCACCGGGCTGGTGGCCATGCCGCGCGGCATCGGCGCCATGGCGGCGATGTTCCTCGTCGCCCGGCTGATCAACCGGGTCGACAGCCGGCTGATCATCCTGTTCGGCCTTCTGATGACCTCGGCCGCGATGTGGCAGATGAGCCAGTTCTCGCTGCAGATGGGCATGGCGCCGGTCGTCATCTCCGGGCTGATGCAGGGGTTCGGCCTCGGCTGCACCCAGGTGCCCCTCAACATCATCGCGTTATCAACTCTGCCACGCCACATCATGACCCAGGGGACGGCGATCCGCAGCCTGATGCGCAACCTCGGCGGCAGCGTCGGCATCAGCATTCCGGTCGCAACCTTGGCCGAGAATACCCAGATCGTTCACTCGCGTCTGGTCGAAGGCCTGCGGCCGGACAATCCGCTCGTGCACGCACCCTATCTGGCGGCGCCGTTCAGCCTCACGACGCCGCGCGGGATGGCAGCACTCAACGCCGAGGTGACGCGGCAGGCCGCAATGGTCGCCTATGTTGATGATTTCAAGCTGCTGATGTTGATGGCGCTCGCTTCGATAACGCTGCTGCTGCTGTTGCGCGAAGCGCGCCGGCGGTCACCGCCCACGGCTGTCGCGTCCGCGGCGGCCGACGACTAGCGCTCTTATTCGGAACGGTGTTCATAGCGCAGAATATCACGTGGCCGAACCCGGTCGCTCACATCGCTTGACGAAGAGCGTGTATCACGGCTGCCTCTTGAATTGGCCTTTGGTTGGGGGGAGGTTTAATACAAACGCCTGCAAGCGGGGCTCGTTCGTGGAACGTCGCAGATTCGGCAATTCTGATCTTACGGTTTCAGCCATCGGCCTCGGCTGTTACGGCATGTCGGGGGCCTATGGTTCGGCGGATGACGCGGAGTCAATCGCCACCGTTCGCCGCGCGCTCGATCTCGGAGTCAATTTACTCGACACATCGGCCGGCTACGGCGAAGGCCACAATCACCGCTTGATCGGCGAAGCCATCCGCGGCCACAGAGATGATGTCGTCATCCACTCCAAGAGCGGCAGCCCACGCAACGGCAGCTCTGACGCCGTGCGCGGCGGAAGCGATCCGCGTTACCTGCGTCAAACCTGTGAGCAGAGCTTGAAAAATCTTGGGATCGAGGCGCTCGATGTCTTCTGCATGTCGCGCGTCGATCCGAACGTGCCAATCGAGGAAAGCGTCGGAGCAATGGCCGAACTCGTCAAGGAAGGGAAGACGCGCTTCATCTCGCTCTCAGAATGCTCCGCCGAGTCGCTCAGGCGTGGCAGTGCCGTTCATCCGCTCGTTTCGCTGCAGATGGAGTATTCGTTGTTCTCGCGCGATGCGGACGAGCAAGGCCATATCGATGCCTGCAAGGAACTTGGCATGGCAATGATGGCCTACGCCGTGCTCGGCCGCGGGATGCTGAGCGACCAGGTTCCCAAAGTGGAGGAATTGGCAGCCGACGACGTTCGCCAGAGGCTGCCTCGCTTTCAAAGTGTCAATATCGAGAAGAACCTCGGGCTGCGCTCTGCGATCGAGGCCATTGCGCGCCGGAAGAACGCCACGCTCGCCCAGCTCTCCATCGCGTGGCCAATGACCCAGGGAAAGCGTGCGGGAGTCTTCATCGTCCCGATACCCGGCGCGAAGTCGCATAAGCACATTCAAGAGAATGTGCGCGCCGCAGACATTGTGCTCACGCCCGAGGATCTTGCGGAGATTGACCGCATTGTCCCGCCCGGTGCCGCGTCCGGTACTCGCTACCCGATAGGACAAATGCAGCGACTGAATGTGTGACGTGCAAATCTTAATGTGATCCGCGAGCGACGCAATGTGCAAGAAGTTTAGCTATGGGCCGCCTCTCGTAACGCAGCCTGCACAGCCGTATCGAGCGCGTCGAGGAACCGAGACCGATCTCTCTTGGTCAATGGCGCTGGCCCGCGGGTGTTCGTCCCCAGCTCCCGCAGATGCCGGGCTATTTCACGACCGGCAAGCGCATCGCCGATATTTGCTTGCGTCCACTGCTTTCCGGTCGGCGAGACGACGCGCGCGCCGATTTTGAGGCAGCGTGATGCCAGTGGAATATCGGACGTGACGCATACGTCGACGGCCGTGATGTGCTCCGCAATCCAGTCGTCTGCTGCATCAGCCCTGTCGCCGACAAGAACCATGCTGACATTCGATGTGCCTAGTGGCCGGATCGGACGCGAGCCGTTTGAGACAACGAAAACCTTCAGCCGAAGTCGCGCCGCCACGCGGTAGATTTCCTCCCGCACCGGACACGCGTCGCCATCGACATAAATGTCAGTCAATTCTCGACCCGCTTTGTGCCTGGGGTATCGCTGCCGGTCAGCCACTCCCGCAGCTTCGACCACCGCCGCCGTGTCCGCGCTCCCTTGACGGCGATCGCCAGCGCCTTCCGCTGCCCGATCAGCACGACGAGTCGTTTTCCCCGCGTCACCCCGGTATAGACCAGATTGCGCTGTAGCATCGGATAGTGCTGGGTCGTTAGCGGTATGACGACGGCCGGGTACTCCGAGCCCTGGCTTTTGTGGATCGTCGTTGCATAGGCGAGCACCAGCTCATCCAATTCGCCAAAACCGTAGCTGACTTTGCGGCCCTCAAAATCGGCGACGAGTTCGCTTTCCTCCATATCAATGGCTGACACGGTGCCGAGATCGCCGTTGTAGACGTCTTTGTCGTAATCGTTCTCGACCTGCATGACCTTGTCGCCGAGACAGAACGTCCAACCGAAGCGCTCGATGCGAATGTCGCCGGGCAGGTTGAGCGCCTTCTGCAGCTCGATATTGAGCGAACGTGCCCCGAGACCGCCGCGGTTCATCGGGCAGAGAACCTGGATGTCGCGAATGGGGTCGAAGCCGAAACGCTTCGGGATGCGCTCGCGCACGACGGCCAGCACCTTCCGCACGCCGTCTTCCGGATCTGCCGCATCGACAAAGTGAAAGTCGCCGCTTTCGCTTCGGGCGAGATCGGGCATCAGCCCCTGATTGATCCGATGCGCGTTGACAATGATCCGGCTCTCGGCGGCTTGGCGGAACACCTCGGTCAACCGCACGACCGGCACCGCATCCGAGGCGATGATGTCCGCCAATACCTGCCCGGGGCCGACCGAGGGCAGCTGATCGACGTCACCGACGAGCATCACTGCCGCGGCGTCCGGTAACGCGCGCAACAACGCCCGCATCAATGGCACGTCGACCATCGAGGTTTCGTCGACGACGAGCAGATCGCAGTCGAGCGGCGCCTCCTCGGTGCGCCGGAAAGCCCCGGTCCTGGGATCGGTTTCGAGCAGGCGATGGATCGTCTTGGCTTCGAGCCTGGTGCTGTCGGACAGGCGCTTGGCGGCGCGACCCGTCGGCGCACAGAGCGCGATCGCGACACCTTTGACGATCAGGATCTTCAGGATCGTATTGACGAGTGTCGTCTTGCCGACCCCAGGGCCACCGGTGATGACCAGCACTTTAGACGCGAGGGCGATGTGACCGCCTCGATCTGGCTTTCGGCGAGCACCAACTGTGTTTTCTTCTCGACCCAAGGGATCGCCTTGGCGGCGTCGATCGACGGCCATGGCGGGTCTCCAATGGCGAGCGCTCTCAGCTTCGCAGCAATCTCCCGCTCGGCGCGGTATAGCCCGGCGAGAAAGATGCAATGCCGGTTATCGAGATCGTCGGCAATGACAGTGCCGTCCTGAAGTTCGAGATCCAGCGCCGTATTGACGAGTTCTGCCGGCACCTCGAGCAATTCGCGGGTCAAGGCCACCAGCTCCTGATAGGGCAGACCGCAATGGCCATCGTCCATGGCTTGGGCGAGCGCAAAGGAGATCCCGGCGCGAACCCGGATCAGCGCGGTCTTGTCGATGCCGAGCCTGGCCGCGATCTGGTCGGCGGTGCGGAAGCCGATGCCGCGGATATCGCGTGCCAGGCGGTAGGGGTTTTCCGAGATCAGCTGGACAGCCTCAGCGCCATACGTTTTGTAGATGCGCACCGCCCGCGAGGTGCCGACACCGTTGCTGTGCAGGAACAGCATGATCTCACGGATGACCTGCTGCTCGGCCCAGCCGGCGATGATGCGCTCGGCACGTTTTGGGCCGATGCCGCTGACCTCGCGCAGCCGGTCAGGTTCCTCCGTAATGACCTCGAACACGGTCTCTCTGAAAGCCCGTACGAGCTTTTTGGCGTAGACGGGGCCGATCCCACGGATCATCCCGGAGCCCAGATATTTCTCGATCCCCTCGATCGTGGTCGGCGCCGTCGCCTTGAGAAACGAGGCTCTGAACTGGACGCCGTGGGCACGATCGTTGACCCAGCTGCCGCTCGCCTGCACAAACTCGCCGGCCGAGATCATCGCGGCATGACCGATCACGGTGATCAGATCGCGTTGCCCGCGCGCTTTGACCCGCAGCACGCAGAAGCCGTTCTCCGCGTTGTGAAACGTGACGCGGTCGACGAGACCGGCCAAAACCTCGATCGGGACATTCATTTGATGCGCTCAGGCTGCATGGAAATGCCCAGCCCAGCGATTAGCCCCTTCAATCGAAATCGTCCAAATCTCACCCGGAAAACCCGGCGGTGATCACGTGCCATTGGGTAGGTTCCTGTCCGAACGTCGCGCCGACTTCTGGTTTGACGTCGGACATTGCCGAATTGGCCGGGTCACGCGGCAGCGAGATTACCCTCGGGGACGATGTGACGATCGCCTGACAGGAACATCGTCGTCCGCTTCATCAGGCGCCGCGCCGCAGGATCAAACGGCTCACGTCGATGCATCGTGAAGCCATTGTCCCATAGCAATGCGTCCCCGACCTGCCATTCGTGGCAATAGACAAATTCCGGCTGCGTTGCGGCTTCGTAGATTTCATCGAGCAGCCTCTGGCCCGAGGCCTCATCCATACCGCTGATCCCGATCGTGGTGGTCGAGTCGGGATAGAGCGCCTTTTTGCCGGTCACAGGATGGATATGTACCAGCGGATGCAGGACGGGTGGGGTTTTCCTCTTCGCTTCTTCTGAAATGACCCGGTCGACACCCTGATAGCCAGCAAGCCGCTTCACATAGCTGAAGATCGCATGCCTACCTTCGATCGCACGTTTGAGCTGATCAGAGAGGCCTGAATAGGCAGCGCACAAATCGACCCAGGAGGTCGTCCCGCCGCGCGGCGGCAGCTCGAGCGCGTAGAGCATCGCGCCAGTGGCTGTGGCTGCATCATGTAGGATTGATCCGAATGCCACTGGAGCTCACCGTCGCCCAGGCCGCCGATCGGTCTGGCTTGCGCATCCTTCAGATTTGAGATCAGGGTCACCTCCGGCCGAACAGGAGATGCCCAATCGGTGCGTACAGTGCGTTCAAGCTGGCCGAAGCGAGCGCTGAAATCGGCCAACTCATCCTCGGAAAGGGCCTGCCGACGAAACACCAATACCGGATGATGCGCCCATAAGGCGCGAAGCTCATCGATGGTCGGATCGTCTTGCGGCTCCCAAAGGCGCAGCCTGACGACCTCACGAGCGAAACTCTGACCCAGTGGGCGGGTTTCCAAGGGCATGCCGGTCCTCCACGTACCAATGATCAACTGGCTTGACCGGGAAACGTCCATACTTGAATGCCGATCAACCACCTTTCCGCATTAGATCAGCGTCGGCGGTGTTTGTTAAACCCGATGGCATCGTCAATTTGGCGCCGAGTGCCGCGGCTCTCCTCCCCTAAAACGGAGCTTCACGCCAAGCACAATTGCGAACGATCCCCCGAAGCGATCGTAATCAACCTTGGATCCCGCTGAGCTTAAGCGGAGCCCTCTTTTGAATGCGGCTTAGCATGTCGCTCATTGTTGATCAGGTCGCCGCTCATCGAAGCACTAACCTGTCGCTCGCCGATCACGTATTTTCCGTCCCTACGGAAGACCAGGTTGTTCTTGGTGAGCGCCGTGAGGGCATTGGACACCGACTTCTCTGCGGATTTGTTCCCCTTGAGACCCATACGCTCAAAGATTTCGCCCCGGCTAAGACCGGTCGGATGTTCCCCGATGACCCGTAACAGGGCTTCCCGCCTTGTTTCCGGTTGTGGGCGAGCGCGCGGCTCCGCGGGCAGTTCCTCGATTGTTGCTTCGCTCTTTGTTGGAGCGGGCGGCCGTCGAGTAGGCGTTGCCGCTTTGCCGGTTTTCGCCGCTTCATAGGCATCGATCCCCGCAAGCTCGCGATTGATCTCAGTGAGCTTGTTTTCCAGCTCCTTTTGCCGATCGAGGATCTCGTCGCGTTCATGATTTAGACGCTCCCGCTCTTGCTGCATCACATCTGCAAACCTCATATCGTCCATCTGGCAGGTTCCTGATGATGTTTTCGTGTCTAGCATAGAACGAAGACGGAAGTACAACGATCCACCCCTATTTAGGGAACAATCGTTCCTCTTGGATCCGCTGATCGAGAGCGAGACGAAACAGCCGGTTCGGGTCGCCCGAATGCGCCACAGCTAATTGTTGCAGTGAACGGACGGACTGCTGGACGCTGCCAGCCGCTATATCTTGGTTAAACTTTGGATGCGCGCTACTCATCCTCGCCGTCGCGCAGGAGCTCCAGGTGATCCACCCCGAGGGCTAGCGCGAGTTCATAGAGGGTCACGATGGTAGGATTGCGGCGGCCCTGTTCGAGCCCGCTAATGTATTGCTGACTAAACCCTGACCGCTCTGCCAGTTGCTCCTGCGTCAAGCCCTTTTCTTGCCTGACCCGTTTGACATTCCGCCCAACCAGCTTGCGCATATCCATGCGCCTGAGGTCAGCGGATAACGATCCAGTAATTTATCAACTATAATATGTAAGACAACTTGCGTTCAGCGAGCGCATGGGGACGGTTCGGAGTGGGCTATTGCCGGGAACTGACAAATTCGAAGAGTAAATGTAAGACAGGCTAGCTGCATGGATACAGGCAATATAACAAGGACATTGCTCGAAGGCGCATTAAACGCTGTCGGGTTCTTTATCGGCTCTGCCATCGTCGGCCTTCTGGTGTCAGGCCTCTTGATCCTGGCACATCATCTAACGGCCATTGTGACGCTGGCACTCAGCGGGGTTTTATTATGGACGGGTTTCCGCGGACGACGCCTCGTTAGAGCTCGGCTTGAGAGAATTGAGACCGAGGAGTATGCCCAAGCAACCTCGAAGCCTCAAAAATAACGAGAATAATATCAGGTGTGTCTTGAATAATTATACGTCATTACTATATAGATGCTGTCGATAGAAGTATTAGCTTTCTACCTGCCTAAATAAACCCAAGGACCAGTATACAGTCTGACCCGCAGCAGTGGGTCGGGCTGCGGCCGTCAGGAGCACATTCGCTCCGCGACGGAGACATCAATCATGTCTGAAGTAAAACGTCCCCATGGCAGTCGCTTTCGTGACGCGCTGGCGATCGTCAATCCCGGTGCGTGCAATCCGAGCGGCATTGCGCTGTCGATTGTCGAGGCCTGTCGCGAAATCCGCGAGCATGAGACCTCGGCCACTGCGGCGCTCTGCCAAGATCCTGCAATTCGGCTGATGGCTCACCAGCTCGCCTCGATCTGCGATGTCGCCGGCTATTCGCTCGAGCGCTACATCGCCGATGAGGCCCGCTGCAAGGAACACCTTGCCGAACTTGGTCTGAGACCGTTCGGCGCCAGCTGAGCCCGCTCACCCCTGCTGACAGAAGTCGGCAGGGGTCGCGGCCTCGGAACAGAAATCTCCGCCAAACTAGCCTGCAGCGATTAACGCCCACGCCTCCTCGGCAGCAGCTGAGGGGGCTCATGGCGTCGGAGCCGTCAGGCAATCGCGATCGTGTCGCGACCAAGCGGGAACAGACCCGCGGTTCGCGGCATGGCCTCCGTCGGAGATCTGTCACGCGAGAGGGGCTCAGGCCTCGGGCCGAGTTTAATCCCTGCGCGCGCTCCCACCAGCACGGCCTCTCTCCCCTGCACGCAGAAGCGTGTGGGGGCCGAGGCGTCAGGAGACGGCATCCCGCCCCTCCTGATCTGAATGGAGCAAAACATGACCACCACCTTGCACCAGGCGTCCCAGCAGTGGATGAGCCGCCCCGCCGACGAGCGCTTTTTGAGCCTCATTGACATGCAGGCCTTCAAGCGCCGTGTGCGGGAGCGTTCAACCGCCAACGTGATCAGCAGCCGCAAGCTCGCGATCGCGCCAGCCTCATCAGAGGGCGCGCCAACGACACACGGCCTGGTCGTTCTTGGCCCAAACGGTGTCCCCACGGCTCCGACGCATTGGTCATTCGGGCAGTTGTGCTCGCTCGCCAGCCCCGGCAACTCGCCGGCCAGCTACTTCCGCGAGACCAGAATGCCGGCATCGATGATCGCAGATTGCCTCAACTACAATCTGCGCTTCACCCGCGGTGTCGAAGACGTCGGCGTCCTGCTTACCCGGGGCGACGAGTTCTCCGAGCTGCGATCCGTCAACGGCCCCAACTACGGCCGCATCTATGACGCTGACGTTGTGGATGCGCTTGTTGCCAAGTTCGGTGATGGCGTGACCGGCCAATGGCGGGTACCCGGGGAGTTTGGCAAAGCAGTGAACGTCACCAAGGACAACACGACCCTGTTCGCGAGCGATCGCGACATGTTCGTGTTCCTGGCCGACGAGGAAAACCGCATCGAGATCCCCAATCGGCGCGCCGGCAAGTTCGGTTCGTTCGCTCGGGGCTTCTTTGTATGGAACTCGGAGGTGGGTAAGACGACGCTCGGCGCCGGCTTCTTCCTCTTCGATTACGTCTGCTGCAACCGGATTGTCTGGGGCGCAGACCAATACACCGAGGTGCGCATTCGGCATACGAAAGGCGCGCCGGATCGGTGGCTCGAGGAGGTGACGCCCGTTCTCGACGAATACTCGAGGGCGAGCGCAAAGCCGGTGGTCGAGGCGATCACCCACGCTCAGGAGAAGCGTATGAGCGACGAGCTCGACGCCTTCCTCGCCAACCGCTTCGGCAAGCGCATGGTCCCCGCCATCAAGGCGATCCATGAAACCGAAGAGGGCCGGCCGATCGAGACCCTTTGGGACGTCACCGTCGCCGCCACAGCGCACGCTCGCCAGCTGTCGAACAACGACACGCGGATCGAGATCGAACGCGCTGCCGGCGACATCCTGAAACTCGCCGCGTAACACAAGCCTCACCCCAGCTGACAGCAGTCGGCCGGGGTCGAGGCGTCGAGGCATTCCGCCTCGATAGGGAAATACTCAATGGACCTGTTAAAGCTCGCCACGGTGCGGCTGCACACGCGCCGCGAACTCTCTGTTGCCGAAGCACGGGGCCTGGTCATCAGCGCCAATCTATCGGTGCTGAAGGCGCAGGCTGCAGCACTCTCATTGCATCCCTGGCTCAACACGCCGGAAGAGTGGCTGCAGCTCGAAGCCTGCCTCGTCCTGATCGAGGACCGCCGCCGCAACCCGCGAAGAACCCCGCAGCGGCACTAGCCGCCTCGACCCCTGCCAGCAGACGTTGGTGGGGGGCGCGGCGATAAAGCATTTCCGCTCCCGGAGAAGACTCCAATGCGCACTCTACTCCTGAGCCTTCTAATCCTATCCATCCCGGTCCACGGCTTCAACAGTATCGTCCTGAAGATGATCTCAGAGATCAAGTCAGGTCTCAAATACTGGCGTGAGACTTCGAAGAAATAGGACCACCAGCTCCCTCGACAGTCGTTGAGGGGGCTGGCGGCGTCAGGAGCACGCATCGCTCCTGATCCAAGGAGAACCCCTATGGGACAGTACCACCACCCAGTCTGCATCGAAGCCGAAGAGGGGCTCGACCCCGCCGGCATGGACAGCGGTCTCAAGGAAGGCGAGCAAGGGTTCAACCGCCCGAGCACGCCTGCCGCAATCATCGCACTCGTCTGCGCCCGTGGCGGCAACATGCCGGCTGACGGCTCACAGTCGCCGCTGATCGGCCGTTGGGCCGGCAAACGAGTCCTCATCCAAGGCGATTACGCCAAGGATGATGACATCCCGGGCTGGAAAGGCCCGAGGCTTTCAAAGCTCTACCGCGCCATGCGGCCGGTGAAAGAGCGAAAGCCGAAGAAGGAGTGGAGAAGCACTCCGGTCTTCACGGATATCACCCGCGAGGCCTGCGCCTTCCTCGAGGCCGCCTGCAATGTCCGCTTCTTCGAGCAGGAACAGATCTGCACGGACGCCGCCGGAAAGGTTATCGACCGCTGGGTGAGCACCCACTCCGTGCAGGTGAAGCCGGTGGCCCGGCACTTCGGAAACTGTGGCGTCGCCGAGTATGTGATCGCTGACGGATATGACACCCGAGCGCTCGAGTACTTGAAACGCTGCGGCATGCAGCCGGAAGACGTGCAGCGCCCGCCACGCTCGGGCGATTGGCACAGCTTTCTGCCGGACGAGATCGCTGACGGCCAACATCGCGTGATCGTCAATCTCGACACGCTCGAATACATCAACCCGGTCAAGTTCGGTCAGGTCGCAACCCTGGCCGGCATGGTCACCCTCGCGCCCAAAGACCGCGATCTGCCGATCCTGAAGAAAGCAAAGCAGGATTTGCTGCAGATCGTCGATGTCGCGGGCGGCCTCTTCGTCATGCTGTGCCATCCCCAACGCCGCGGCGGCGGTGACATCCCTGTCACCGCTGCGGAGATGGGCGGCATCGATAAAGAGCGTGGCCACGCCGCCAAGCTGTTCAAGGGCGTCGAAGACGTCAAGGGACGATGGCGCGGCGGCCATATTCTCGGCACCAGCGAGATCCGCTACGAGGATTGGCCGACGACCGAGGACGTACTCGAGAACGGGACCGACATCAGCGCCAAGGTCATCAAGTATCTCGTTGCCATAAGCCACTTCTAGCCGACCCTCGACCCTGCTGCACAGACGCGCGGCGGGGTCGAGCCGTCGGAGCATTCCGCTCCGATGGAGCTTTTTTAATGAAAACACACTTCATCCCCGTCTCGCAGAACGCGAAGACCGGACCCATTCCCGTCTCGATCACCGAGCGGGCGTCATGCTGGCCCGGCTGCGCCCTCTACGAGAACGGCTGCTATGCCGAAACCGGCGCCCTTGCGATGCATTGGCACCGCGTTTCGAACGGCCTCGCCGGCGGCTCCTGGGCAGAGTTCTGCGGCAGGATCGCAGCACTCAAGCCTGGTCGCCTGTGGCGCCATGCGCAAGCGGGCGATCTGCCCGGCTGCGGTGCGGCAATCGATGGCACCCTGCTGCAAATGCTGGTCGCCGCCAATGCCGGCAAGCGTGTGATCGCCTTCACCCACAAGCCGGTGCTCGGCGATGATCCAGTCGCCGCGGAAAACCGGCGTCTGATCGCGATGGCGGTCGAGGCCGGGTTCATGGTCAATCTATCGGCCGACAACCCCGCGCATGCCGACGAATTGGCAGCGCTCGGGATCGCGCCGGTCGTGATGGTGCTCGTCCACGCCTATGCCCGTTATGCGACGAGGCACCGGTTCAAACGGCACAAAGACCTGTGGGGCGAAACGATCGGCCAATGCCGCGACCGCACGGCCTCGCTGCCACGGCACACGCCGGCCGGCAGGCGCATTGCGATTTGCCCGGCAACTTATTCGGCTGCGACCTGCAAGAGCTGCGGCGCCTGTGCCCGCTCGCGCGATGCCGTGATCGGCTTTCCAGCGCACGGCGCTTGGCGCCAAGTCGAAGCCGCCACCGCCGCACGCGACGTGCCAGTCGGCAACAGCTGGGCCTTCCGCGACCATCGCACGATGGCCGAAGTCGTCGCCAGCGAGGCCAACGCAGCCTGACGCTTTCACCCTCCAGATCAGCCGGTCTGGAGGGTCGAGGCGCCAGAAGCATCCCCTATAAAAAACCACCAAACCCCGCTTGGCTGCATGCCCGGTGGGGCTTTTGCGTTTTATCGCAGAACAGATTCCGGTATTGCGGTGAGATCCATCGCCGCCCTTTGTCGCCTTGCGCCCGAAAATCCCTTCAATCCAGGCCGCCATTTCGTTCGTCGCTGAGAGCTAGGGGTTCGGATACATGCGGGCCTTCAGAACCTGCAGTTGAGCAATCACATCCGGGTCGGTGATTTTCGTGAACCGCGGCACTTTTTTTCCATTCAACTCGGCCGGTTCAAAAAACATGTGTAGCGGCGCAAATCGAAAAGCCCGCCGTTCCGGTAGGCATATGCTTGTTCGTATAACGGCCGGTATACTTGCATGAAAGCATCTTCCGCCCGGCAATCTTCTTCAGTGTGGTGGCCAACCTCATAAATATAATAGGCATAGTTGTTGAGCGGTCCCTCCGGATCATGCTTGAAATGATAGTAATATCCGGGCTCGGGCAGATCTTTAGGAGGGGTATATCATACGCCATATCTCGGTCCCTGTGGCTGTGCTCAAAGCACTATACCAGGTTCTGGACATACTTGTTCTCGCAACCTACAAGCTCCGCATGCCGCATCTCTCTCAACGCATCCGCGGGAGCACGGCAGAAGCACGTTGGTAATGCACATAGCCGCAACGGTGCGAGAACTAAATTTGCCCGTGCACGCTTGAGCCAGTAGTCCTATGCGCCGATCACAAGCCTGAGTTTCTTTGCCAGTTCTTCGCGCCGATAGGGCTTACCCACGACCTCCAGATTGTCGGGTAATCCGTGATCGAGACTGAGAGCGGCTGCAGTGTACCCCGAGGTGAGCAGGATCTTTAGATCCGGCCGGACATGCCGCGCCCTAACTGCTAGCTGCGCACCGTTAATGCCTCCAGGGATAATGACATCCGAAAACAAAAGATCGATAGGTTGGTCGGCCGCTAAGATTTCCAACGCCTGCATGCCGTCGACGGCGGTTACAACCTGATAACCAAGCTCTCTCAGACTTTCGGCTGTGACGGTGAGCACTTCCTGATCGTCTTCGACTACGAGGATCTTTCCGCGGCCGCTCGCCGGCTGCAACGACGCAATCTCGGCTTCGGGCTCCGAAGAGATGGCGCGATCAGTTGATTGCGGAAGGTATAGCTTCACTATCGTTCCAACACCGAGTTCGCTATCGATTTTGACATGGCCACCCGCCGTTTTCGCAAAACCATAGACCTGGCTTAGACCAAGTCCCGAGCCCTTACCAACCTCCTTAGTCGTAAAGAACGGGTCAAACGCTCTCGCTAATACGGCTGGCGTCATCCCCGTGCCGGTATCGCTCACCGTGATCACGACATAGTGTCCGGGTGATACCTCGGGGTCATTCGCGGCGTGGTGTTGGTCGATGATCATGTTCCTTGTCTCGATCATGATTCGTCCACCACCGGCCATCGCGTCCCGCGAATTGATGGCTAGGTTGAGGATCGCCGTCTCGAATTGCGCCGGATCAATTTGCACCGGTGCTAGGACCGGGCTGAGCATCGTAACCACTTCGATCTGCTCGCCGATGACCCGATGCATCAGGCTTTCGACATTAGCAATCAGCTGGTTGAGGTTGACGATCTGGGGACGGTTGATCTGCTTTCGCGCATAGGTGAGCAGTTGCCTGACGAGGTGCTCGCCTCGTTGCGCGGCGTTCATGGCAGCTTGCGCGAGCCGCTCGATTTTCTCGGCATTGCCCTGAGCGTACTGGATGAGTTCGAGATTACCGATGACAACAGTCAAAAGATTATTGAAATCGTGCGCGATCCCCCCGGTCAGTTGACCGATAGCCTCAAGGCGCTGGGCTTGGGCAAGTTCTTGGCGCGACTGCGCGAGCTGTGCGTTGCGTTCCTCTGCGACTACGAGGGCCTCATCTAGGCGGCCAGTAAGGCGGCTCGCCTCAACAAGTAGAACAACAAGCATGATGCTCGCAGCAAAGACACCGTATAAATGGCCAGTAGCAAAGCCAAAGTCCGAGTGTCCCGTATTAATGACAGCGCTGAGTACTACATCGGGTATCCAAGCGCAGATGACAACCAGCAGCCACAGATCGATTATGGAATACGGAAACCGGGACCCTAAAACCATAAGAGAAATGAGACTGAATAGCAAAACCGGCACATAACCTACCACCATGGCAGATGTAGAGGCGTCGCCATTTACAATGCGCGGCAATAGCGGATGACCTACGGCGGCGAGTAAAAACAGCAAGCAGACGCCTGCAAAAGCGCTGGAAGCAATCGAAATGATACAGATAGGTGTGTCGGCACTCGATTGTCCGCCCATGTTGGGATACCGCTTCAGCACCGCGTAGCAGATGACGAACAGCGGAAAACCGGCACTGCGGAACATATCAATCCAGGCGTCGGTCTGAGGGCTGGCGCCAAGGAGAGCGCTGCTCGCAAACAAACTCGGGAAGATCAGCAGGTGCACGCTCGCCATGAGCGCAGTGAATAGGTATCCACCCGCAAGAAGGAGAACGGCGCGAAGTCGTGATCGGCTGAACCCAACGAACAGAAGACCTGCCGTTACCAGATTGTTCAGTGCGACTATCGAATCAAAAATGGGAATGAAGGCCTTAATGCGAGGCAAAGGAACACGGACAAATGGGATCAGAACACAGAACGCAGCAAATAACGCGATGACGATGGCCAGCGCACATCGGTGCGCAGCAGGGGACGCTCGTACGATAGAGAGGAATGTACTCGAGTCTCTTGACAGATTGCGCTCGTTCATGGCCCCGATACCTGCCAAAACTAGCTAAATTTTTCTAACGCCGCGACCTAGTTGATCTTA
Source organism: uncultured Alphaproteobacteria bacterium (assembly GCA_963846635.1). Lineage (GTDB taxonomy): Bacteria > Pseudomonadota > Alphaproteobacteria > ATCC43930 > CGMCC-115725 > AP-15. The sequence goes on from CAWJXM010000041.1 coordinate 54,860, forward strand.
AAGGATCTCATGAATCGCAGTTTGTCCTGACAAGCGTCAGTTCGCCGTCAATGGACATTAATGTGCCGTCATGACGGCTATCGTCGTCTTGGGGGTATGGGTGTTCGGCGGCACGGCTGGAATGAATTGGCAGCGCTTGGGATCGCGCCGGTCGTGACCGTGCTCGCCCATGCCTATGCCCGCTATGCGACGCGGCATCGGTTTAAACGGCACAAAGATCTGTGGGGTGAAACCATCGGCCAATGGCGTGATCGCACGGCGCATCTGCCACGGCGCACACCGACAGGCAGGCGAATTGCGATCTGCCCGGCGACCTACTCGGACGCGACCTGCAAGAGCTGCGGCGCCTGTGCCCGCCCGCGCGATGCCGTGATCGGCTTTCCGGCTCACGGTGCCTGGCGCCAAGTCGAAGCCGCCACCGGCGCTCGCAACGTATTGGTCGGCGACAGCTGGGCGTTCCGCGATCATCGCACGATGGCCGAAGTCATCGCCACCGAGCCCAAGGCAGCCTGACGCCTTCACCCTCCAGATCAGCCGGTCTGGAGGGTCGAGGCGCCAGAAACAACATCGAACTTGCTGACTATATAACCCCGCTCGGCTGCGTGCCCGGCGGGGTTTTTGCGTTTTAGCACGCGTCTCGCCACGATGTTACGGCGGTGGGTGAGGAGCCCCGAGACTCGCGGAGAAGTGGACATCGCAAGTCGCCGGGCGAACAACTCAGGTGACTTTCGGCCGTACGAAGCCGACTGCCGGCACAGAGACCGTCCGCATCCTGAGCACATCGCCGGTTCAACTCGCCGCTAAGAACGACGAGTTTTTCTCCGGGCCACCGGGAGCATCGGCACGCGGCTTCCGCGGCTCATCGATCAAACGCGGCTGACCTCGACAGGCGTGTCGTTGAAGCAGGCACCTTCGGCGAGATCGGCCCGGAGATCAGCAGAGACGAGCGCCGAGATCGTCTGCCCGGTGCGGCTTGTCGACAGCCACGCGCCCTTTGCGCTGGCAACCACCCCTGGCGGCACCGCATCGCTCACATCGAGTGACAGGATGACCTCGCCACGGTCGTTCCATATCCGTACGTCTACGCCGTGCTCGAGTTTCCGGTCTGCCGCGTCCCTAGGGTTCATCAGCAGTGGCGGTGGTTGGCGCGAGCCGGCGAGGCCGCCAAGGGTCGAAGAAATGCGCTTGTCGGAAGCCGGCGAGATCAGCATCAGCGGATAAGAAGCGTCCCGCGCCTGCCAACTCGGCAGCAATGCCCCGATACCCCAGCGGTTCGCCAATATCTCCGATTTGAGCTCGATCTTACCCGACGGCGTCGCGGGGAAGATGTTGTCGCACAGCACCAGCGGGTTGCCGTCGGGCCCGGTCATCTGCAATGCCTTCATGGTCGAAATCCGGCTCGGCCGGATGCCCGCCAGCCGGGGATCGGCCAAGTCGAGGGCATCGTCGATCAGCTCTTCGTCGGTGGCCTTGAAGCACGGCTCGTCAAACCCGAAGCGCGCGGCGAGCCGCCGAAAGATCTCGGTGTTCGGCAGCGCCTCGCCGACTGGACGGATCACGGCTTCGGCGCGCTGCAGCCAATGATGACCGTAGGAGGGATAGAGATCAGCGTATTCGAAATAAGTCGCCGCCGGCAGCACGACGTCGCAATTGGCCATGGTTTCGGTCATCATCAGCTCGATGCCGACTGCGAAAACATCCTCACGGGCAAGCCCCCGGCGCATCCGATTCTGGTCTGGATGCACGACGATCGGGTTGTGGTTGTAGATGAACAGCGCGCGCAAGGGTGGCTCGATGTCGTCTTCGGCAAGGTGGCGGCCGATGTCGTTGATGTTGAGCGTGCGGGTGCCAGAAGGGATCAGATCGGGGCGCTGCAATTTGGCCGGGGTTTTCGGGAAGGCGTTGCTGGCACCCAAGATGATGCCGCTGCCCCGGCCGAGCTTGCCGAGCAATGCCGGCAGCGCAATCGCGGCCCTGATGCCACTCCCGCCATTGCGGCCACGCTCAAGCCCATTGCCCGGTGCCAATACGAGAGGCTCGGCCTCGGCCAACCAACGCGCAAACATCAGGATCTGACTCTCGTTCAGCCCGCATACCGCGGCCGCTCGCCCGGCGGGCCATTCGCGGGCCCGCGTCATGAACTCCTCAAAGCCGAGCACGTGCGTGGCGATAAAACCGTCGTCCAGCGACCCCATCCGCTCGAGTTCCGTGGCGAGGGCCCAGGCGAGCAGCGTGTCGGTGCCAGGCAGCAGTTGCAGATGCAGGTCCGCCTGCTCGGCGACCTTCGTACGTAGCGGGTCGACGACCACCAGCTTGCCGCCTGCGCGCTTCGATTTTCGGATGCATCGGACAAGGTGGAGATTGGACACCGTTGCGTTGTTGCCCCAGACGACGTTGAGCCTGGCAGCCACAGCCAATTCCGGCGGGCATCCGGGTATGGCGCCATAGGTGCCAGCCCAAGCCTCGCTGCGTACTCCGCCGCACAACGCCCGCCGATAGAGTTGGGTGGCGCCGAGCCGATTGAAAAAGCGCGAGGACATGCTGTCGCCAGCGAGGAAACCGTGCGGACCGGCATAGTTTAGCGGCATTACGGCCTGGGAACCCCAGCGACTAATGATGTTGCTGACCCGCTCGTGGATCTCGTCCAGCGCATGGTCCCAGGAGGTCTGCTTAAACTGCGCAGAACCCTTGGGTCCGATCCGGCGCAAAGGGTATAGCAAGCGGCCCGGCCCATGGACGAAATCGCCCATGTCTCGAGCAACCTTGTTGCAGATGACACCTTCGGTATAGGGCGCCGCGTTTGAACCGCGCACCTTGACGATACGTCCTCGGTCGACGCTAACAGTGAGGCTGCAGGTGTCGGGACAATCGAAGGTGCATACGCTCGCCTGTTCATCGATAGCCATGAAAACCTCTGTGCCCTTCTCAGATGGCCGAACAGCAATTACGCTTTGGGCTGCATACGCGATATCGCCAAGCCGTCAATCGATGAAATTAGCTTCTGCTTGGTCGGAGCGGTGGGGACTTTGCTCCGGCCGCGCCCAATCGGCATGCGGCGCAGGGATCGTGAATTGTTCAGAACCAACGGCTTTTCTCCGCTTGGCGCGCGGCCCCACCGCGACATCTGCGAACGGCGGGATGCTCCACCCGATGCTCGATCAGCTTTATCGACTTCTCCATCTATAGGTGATCGTTTTGGGGATGACGCGCCGATGCGACGAGCGACCATCGAGGGTCGAGCCATGATATTCCGGCCGACCCCACGAACGGCTGAATCGGCGCGAGGCGTCGGCCGATATCGGCAGGACCTACAAATCTTTTTCTGATGCTTGTCTTGGCCGCCTACCGCCCTGCCCCGAATACATTCGGAGCAAGGCGAGCCGTCGAGAGAATGGCGTCAGGCGGCCGGCGGAAAGAATACCAGGGTGCGCACTTCGATGCTTTCCCGCGGCGGCACACCGGGAGTCAACGGGTTATCGAAAGAGGTATGGAACGACAGCCGAGCGCGGCCGTCGTTGGCGCTGTCATGCACCCGGATGAACAGCGCCTCGTCAGGCTGCATGTCCGAGAAATAATACCAGCGGTGCGCCGGGTTGTACGCGACCCGCGAGGTCTCGCCACGCACATGGGCATAGACGAGGTCGCTGGCGATCAAATCGTCGTCGGTGAAGCTGCGCGCGTCGCACAACGCCAGCGGCGAATCCTGCACCGGCCCGCGGATCGGGCGCCACACATTGACGATGCCGAACCGGTGCTTCAATAGCTCTTCCGCATCGGCGCCGAGATGGTCGCGCACCCGGCGCGGCGCGGAGTTGACTGTATGGTCGTTGTGCACCTGTCGCGAGGGCACCGCTAGGCCTTCCCGCGTGGCGTTGCGTACGTTGTGGTCGAAGACGAAGACGCGGCTGGCGCCTAGTTTGTCGTGCAACAGGCGCTCGATTTCCGGGTAATAGACGCGCTTGATCTCCTCGGGCGAATAGAAATCGGCGACCGCGGTCGGCGCCTTGACCAGGGCGAAGCCGTTGCGGTCGAGCGTGAACTCGGCTTCACGGCCACGTGCGTCCTCGATCGTGACCTCGTGCGGATCGTCGATGCCGTTCCAGCGCGGTACGCCGGGAGGCGGTTCGATGCGGTAGGTGGCCGGCTTTTCGGCGCCGCGTTTCAGGTAATGGAGCGTCGAGGTCAGGGTTTTAGGGGCTATGGCGACATCGAGCGGCATGATTGGACTCCTCCGGTGCTGAACTCGCTTTGCGACGGACTTCGACCTTGGCGCATCACGATTTGGGAGGCGTCAAGACATCACGACATCTCACTACTCCACGTCCTCCGTTAGGTGTCAATCGTGATCACAAAATCGACTTGTGGAAGAATTTAATTCAACAGGGTAATACCATTTTTGCTACGCTAATGGTCGATTTCGTGCTTCCCGCCTATGATAACGGCAAGAGCAACGCCGATTGCGGAGCGGGGGCAAGATGATGGCGACAGCGATCGAGGCATGGGACGAGCGGTGGACAACACCGGAGGGCCGCGCTGACTGGCTCGTGCCGTACCCCGGGGTGGCAGCACTGGTGCCGCTGCTAAAGGCGCGCGGTGCGCAGCATGTGCTCGACCTCGGTTGCGGCGTCGGCCGGCATGCCCTGTTCTTCGCTGAGCACGGCTTTGCCGTCGAGGCGATCGACGGCGCCGCAGCCGGCATCGACTTTGCTCGCTGCGAGGCGGCCGCGCGTGGCCTTCGACTAAATCTGCGCCAAGCCGATGCCGACGCGCTGCCCTGCGCCGACGAGAGCTTCGACTATGTGTTGTCGTGGAACGTCATCTTTCACGGTACGATGGGTGATGTCGGCCGCCGCCTCGCCGAAATCTGGCGCGTGCTGAAGCCCGGCGGGCTCTATCAGGGCACGATGCTGTCGAAGCGCGATGAGCAATTCGGCCGTGGCCAGCCAGTCGCCCCCGACACCTTCATCCGCGGCAGCGACCCCAATGCGCACCCGCACTACTATTGCGACTTGGCCGGTCTTGCCGCGCTCTTCGCCGGCTTCGAGCTGCTGTCGCTAACCCAGGAGGAGCAGCGCCGTCCTGGCTCCTGGCACTGGCACATCCTCGCCGAGCGGCGGTGAAAGGTAACGGTCGCAATATGCGTTATCCGGCCAGACGGCGCAACGAAGCAAGCTCTCCAAGGACGTAAATCGCGCGGCCCACTCGTGCGATCGGCGGTTGTCGGCGGCACTAAACCTCATCGCCCGACAAGGGAATGCAGCTATGCCAGGAGCAGACGAGATTCAACAACGATCCGCAGCCAGTTGCCGATCTCGGTCGTGCGGCGAATGGGGTCCATGATCTCGCTCGCAATCCCATACCGCCAAATCAGGTCACGGCGGGTGGGCTCTGTAGCCAGAGCGCGATAGTCGGCTGCGATCGCGACAATCTCGGACCGCTCGGTGCCAAAGCCCTCTTCGACAAGCTCCGTGGCTCTCATCTCAATGAGGGCTGCCGAGACCGCCAGAGTGTGTTCGGGGTGATACTGCGTGCCGAGAAAGCTGCCCCCGCATGGGGTTTTTGTGGCTATCGCCTGAATGGAGGAGAGCTCGTTCGCCGCCAGAACCTGCGAGTTCGATGGCAGCGTTTCGATCTCGTCGAGGTGCGAGCAAAGCGCGTCGAAAACGGCGGGGCGGGATGCGAGGAGCGGGTGGGCCCGGCCGGTTTCCGTCACGGTAATCGCCCGGGCGATCGGGAGCTCGCGTCCCCGCGGGTTGCGCCTAACCGATCCTCCGAGCGCCACGGTCGCGAGCTGCAAGCCCCAGCAGCTGCCCCAGACCGGAACGCCGGCGGCAAAGGTGGCGCGGGCGAAATCGATTTGCCGGGTGACGGAGGACGTCCGATCATAGATATGAAGCGGCGAGCCGGGAAGCATCACACCGTCAAAGTCCGCGAGCGCAGTGCCAAGCGGCAAGGCCTCGCCATCGGCGATGTTGAGGGGCGTACAGCGGATATCCGGGTGATGCAGCTGGACGGCCGCAGCAAATAACGAAAAGTTTGACGGGATGCCGAACCCCGCGCGCTCGGCCTGCCAGACGGCCGGCGTTCCATCAGCAATCAAGATGTTCGGCATCAGACTCCCATTGATTTCCGCTTAGAATATTTCGCGGTGGTTCTGGCTCAACGGCCGCTTACGGCGCATAGGGGTCGTTGCCCATTCGGCGCTTTGCATCTCATCTTGGAGGACTCGCTTTTCCCGGTGCAGAGTTCGGCCGGTGCCAATGGGCCAAACACGGACAGGATAGGACGATCAGATCGCGGTCGCCGCACACATGAGGACATACGATGAAGCAACCCAACCGAGTCAAAGCCGCCATGCGGGCCGGACGCAAGGCGTACGGCTACAACCTTTCCTTCCCATCCCCATGGGTGATCGACATTCTGGGAAAGCTCGACTTCGATTTCGTCTTCATCGATGGCGAGCATGGGCCGTTCGGCCTGGATCAGCTCGAGGACCTCTGCAGGACCGCCGAACGCCATAACGTGACAACGATCGCCAGGGTGCCGGACATCGGCTCATCAACCATCCTGCGCTATCTCGATCGCGGGATCATGGGCATATTGGGCCCACACATCGCCACGGAGGCGGACGCCCGGCAGCTCGTGCGTGCATGTTACTTCGGTCCGCTCGGTGAGCGGTCATTCGGGGCAAACCGGGGCACCGACTACAATGCCGGGATTGCCGACAAGGCGGCGTACTACCGTGAGGCAAACGAACAGATGCTGGTGTGCGCCTTGCTCGAAGATGTCGCCGTGCTGGAAAACCTCGACGCCATTCTCTCGGTGCAGGGGATCGACCTGTACAGCATTGGCCCAAACGATTTTGCCCAAAGTCTTGGCCATCCCGGCCAGCCCGACCATCCGGAAGTTGTCAAGACAATGCAGGAAATCACACGTCGCATCCGACAGGCTGGGCGCAGGATGCAACTGGACGTGATGCAAGGGGCGTGGGTCAGCGATATGCTGCTCGATGCAGGTCGTCGTATTCTGTCATCGTAGCGTGGGTGAACGCTGCAGTTCGATCCGGTATCGCCTCGTCGATCCGCAGAGAGGTTGGCTCTTCAATCAGGGACGGTCAACCGCACCACGTCAAAATTGTACACGCGGGCGGTGTTGCCGCCGGCGATCTTGGCCTGTTCCTCGTCCGGCACCCCGGCCAGGATCTCCGCCAGGATCTTCCGCGATTGGGGAAACGTCGACTCGCTGTGCGGGTAGTCCGAGCCCCACATCATGTTGTCGACGCCGATGACGTCGCGCAGGCGAATGCCGATGGCGTCCTCCTGGAAGCTTAAGACGACGTTGCGGCGGAAGAAGTCGCTCGGGAGCATGCCGTTCTTGAACCGGTAAATCGCCTCGCCGTGGCGCTCGCGGTAGGTGTAGTCCATCGTCGAGAGCAGGTGGGGCGCCCAGGCCAACTCGAACTCGACGATGGCCAGAGTGAAGCGGGGATGACGCTCGAAGACGCCGGAGAAGATCAGATCGCACAGCGACAGCGCCGGATAGAACGCCTTTGTCGCGCGGCTGCTGGCGTCGCGCAGCGTCTTGTCGCCGGCCCCGCGGATCCTGCCCTGCCGTCGCGTCGCCGTGTGCAGGCTCAGTGGCAGGTCCAGCGCTGCGGCGGCGGCCCAGAACGGCTCGTATTCGGATAGGTCGTAACGCCGGTGCTCGAGCGGATACTCGGTGATCATCGCGCCGGCGAGGCCCAGGTGGGCGGCGCGCTCCAGCTCCTTGATCCCGTCCTGGACATCGTCGAGGTTGATCATCGCGATGCCCTTCAATCGGGCGGGATCGGTATGGCAGAACTCGGCGAGCCAGTCGTTGTAGGTGCGAAAGATGGCGGACATCAGCGGCGGGTCCGCCACCTTGAAGTAAAAGAGCCCTTGGCTCGGATAGAGGACTTCACCCGCCACCCCGTCGAGCGCCATGTCCTTGAGGTGTTGCTCGGGGTCGTAGCCGCCGCGGCGCACGTCTTCGAAGCGCCCCTCTGCGGAGATGGTCTCGGGCGTCTCGAACCGGACGCCGGTATTCGAGATGAGGCCGATGCCGGAGAGGATCTGATCCCTCTCGACCACGATCTGGTCGGCGCCGTCGATGCGCTCGATCCGCGGTGCCCGATCGCGGAACGCCCGATCGATGCGGGTCTGCCACAGATCGGGCGGTTCGAACACGTGAGAGTCGGACGAGAGCACCAGCGGCGGCATCGGCATCTCCTTTCTCACCTGATCGCGGGCAGCACCTTTGACAGCTGGCCCGCCGCCGTCAAGGTGAACGGGTCGGTCATCCGTGCCTGCCCTCAAGGTCGGCTCAGGGTCCACCTGGGCTGAGGCTCGTTGCACGCGAACGGCCGCAATCGACATGAACACGCCAACTTGCCCACAATGCTCCGGTTGGGCGCTGACGACCGCGTGAACTCGTTGGCCTGCGCCGATGATCGCCGTCGCGGCGAATGGCGCTCGGGGGTCAGGCCGCCAGCTTCTCCCGCGCGCTGGCCTTGATCATTGCAGCACCCTTCTCGGCGATCATGATCGTCGGCGCGTTGGTGTTCGTCGAGCTAACCGCCGGCATCACCGAGGCGTCGATGATCCGCAGCCCCTCAAGCCCGTGTACCCGGAGCTGGTCATCAACGACCGACATACCGTGATTGCCCATCATGCACGAGCAGCTCGCGTGGTAGACGGTCGAACCGTTCGAGCGTGCGTAATCGAGCAACTCGTCGTCGCTCTGCACGCCCGGTCCCGGCACGTTCTCTTCGATGATGTGTGCGGCGAGCACCGGCGCGGCGAACAGACGCCGCAGGAACTTAAGCCCGCCGACCATCGCGCGCTGATCGGTGTCCTCGGCGAGGTAGCGTGGGTTGATCGCAGGCTGGTCGTGAGGGTCGGGCGTACGCACCAGCACATAGCCGCGCGACAGCGGCCGCATTTGCCAAGGACCGCCGGTAATTCCCGGCCGATCGTCGAACTTGCGAATGAGGCCTGGTTTGTAGCTCGCCGGCGCAAAGACGCATTGCACGTCTGGCGTCGCCGACTCGGGCAGGACCTTGACGGAAGCTGCGCAAAGCGAGGCGCCAAAGGTCATCATGCCCTTACCCTGCACGAGATAGCGCATGATCTCGTTGGCGAAGCCGAGCCCGCGGACGCGCTCGTTGAGGGTTCCGAGGCCCCGGACGTAGCACGACATGCGCGCGATGTAGTGGTCCTGAAAATTCTGGCCGACGCCGGGCAGCGCATGCCGCACCGCGATGCCCGCCTTCTGCAGCACCTCTGGCGCGCCGGCCCCGGATAGCTGCAGCAGATGCGGCGAGCCGATTGCGCCGGCTGAAACAATCACTTCGCGCGCTGCGTCGATGCGTTCGACCCCGGACTGGCGCAAGAACTCGACGCCCACCGCGCGCTTGCCGTCGAGCACCACGCGATGCACCAACGCGTTGGTGACGATTTGCAAATTTGACCGCTTTTTCGCAGGGCGGAGGTAGGTCGCAGCGGCGCTGGCGCGGCGGCGTCCACCCCGGGTCTGTTGGCACCAGCCGATCGAGTCTCCGGTGCCACGCGGCAGATTGTTAACGTCGGGCCGGCACTCAAGGCCGAGCTCCTGCGCCGCCCGAATGATCGCATGGCAGGCCTCCGGCCGCTCGGTCATCGGCGAGGTGGTGAGGTTCCCCTCCGTGCCGTGAATTTCGGCCTCTTCGCCGGTCCACCGCTCGGCGCGCTTGAAGAACGGCAGGACATCGTCCCAACCCCAGCCGCGATTGCCGAGTTGCGCCCAGTAGTCGTAATCCTCCGGTTGGCTGCGGATGTAGATGAGCCCGTTGATCGACGACGAGCCGCCGAGCACGCGGCCGCGTGGATAGGCAATGGCGCGGCCGTTGGTGCCAGGATCGGCCTCGGCCTTGAAGCCCCAGGTGAGCCGCTTGTGGTCAAGCAGTTTCATGTACCCGACCGGGATATGGATCAGCGGGTTCCAATCGCGCCCACCGGCCTCGATCAGGATCACGCGAATGGTCGGGTCTTCGCTGAGACGGTTGGCCAAGACACAGCCGGCCGACCCGGCGCCGATGATCACGTAATCCGCTTGCATCTGTGTTCTCCCTAAGGCAGCCGCTGCCCTCGCATTCCCTAGCGCCCTCGGGTGCCGGGATGTGGATTTAATCAGCGGCAGATGCTGTCCGGCAATCCCGAAGGTTTCGAAGTGCATTCTGGTTGTCAAGACACGGAAAGCACGACGGGAAGGAGCGCTTCCGGCGCTGAGCCGTCACGGTTATGCGCATAGAGGTGGTGGGCGCGTCCCGTCATGCATCCTCGGTTATCATGGCGGCGGCCTTCTCGCCGATCATGATCGTCGGGGCGTGGGTGCAGGCATTGAGTGCTGCCGGCATGATCGAAGCGTCGGCGACGCGCAATCCCTCAATACCATTGACACGTAACCGCGGATTGACGACGGCGATCGGATCGCTGCCCATCCGGCAGGTCCCGCTCGGGTGAAAGAAGGTTGCGGCGCGGGCGCGAATGTCTTCCTCGAGCGCCACCTGGTCATTGGTGACCGGGCCAGACACCAGCTCCGCTTCGATCAGGTTGCGGATTGCCGGCCCGCGCATCATTTCGCGGATGCGGTGCACCGAGCGGGCGAGCGCGCGCAAATCCTCCGGCGCGGAAAAGTATTCCGGGAAGATCCGCGGATGCGCCGCCGGGTCGCTGCCGCGCAGCAGGATATGGCCGCGGCTCAACGGACGTCCGGCGCCGACCATGACCGTAAAACCGTGACGCTCGGGGAAGAGATCGGCAAGCCGCCAGCCGACCCCGCCGCGGGTGATCAGCGCCGGCGCCATGACGACGATCGTGTCGGAAACCGCGAGCGCCGGATCACTGCGCATATAGCCCCCGGTCGCGATATAGCTTTCGCCGAGTGCGCCGCCGCGCGAGAGCGCATAACGCAATCCGATCCCGAGTGCCGCTCGCGGGTTGAGGTATTTGTAGGCGGTCACCGGCTGTGAGCATGCATAGCGCAGTGAATAAGACGGATGGTTCTGCAGATTGCGGCCGACCTCGGGCATATTGACGACAACCGAAACCCCAAGCTGCGAGAGATGATCGGCCGGCCCAATGCCCGACAGCATCAAGAGCTGGGGCGAGTTGACGGTCCCGCCGCACAGGATGACCTCGCGTTCCGCCCAGATCGTCTCGCGCACCCCTTCCCTGACGATCTCGACCCCGCGCGCTCGATTGCCTTCGATGACGATACGCGTCGCGAGCGTCTGCGACAGCAAATCGAGATTTCCGCGCCGCCGGGCCGGGTGCACATAAGCCACCGCAGTGCTCGCGCGGCGATCGTTGGCGATGTTGGTATCGATCCGGCCAAAGCCCTCGGCGATATCGGCGTTGAGATCGTCGATGACCGCGAAGCCCGCGCCTTGAGCGGCGGCGAGGAACGCATCGCAGATCGGCAGGTTAATTCGCGACGGCTTGACCGTTATCGGCCCGTCATCCCCATGCCATTCACTGGCGCCGCGGGTGTTACTTTCGGCTTTCTTGAAGTAGGGCAGCACCTGATCGAAAGACCATCCATGGCACCCGCGCTGCGCCCATTGATCATATTCGAGCGAGTGGCCGCGGAGATAAAGCATGCCGTTGATGCTGCTCGAACCGCCGAGGATGCGCCCCTGGAACCACCACAGTTTGCGGCCATTCAATGCCGGAACCGGCTCGGTCTCGAAATTCCAATTGCGTCGTGGCGAGGTGCTCGCGATGAAGGCCGTGCCGGGGATCTTGGTGGTAAGCCCGAGCTTGTCACCACCAGCCTCGATCAGGGCGATGCGGGCATCGAGCATCATCTGCGACAGGCGGCCGGCGACGACGCAACCTGCCGCGCCGGCCCCGACGACAACATAATCCCAGCTGCGCTCAGCCGCCGAGCCTGTCCGAGACCGCAATCTCCGCTCCTTCGGGGAAATACCAAACGTTTGACCGAGCTCTTAGCACATAAGCTGTGCAGAGGTTGTCCTGCGGCAACGCAGAGCTATAGGGACCGGTTCGGTCGGAAGGTTAACCGGCCTGGACGACTGGTGCTGCCTCAAACGCTCCGGTCGACTGAGGGCGGGTTTCGCTCTGAGCCGTCCACATCCGCTTCAGGAATATCTGAACAGGATAGACACGTACGCAGGCCGGCTTCGCGCAGGCACTCGGGGCGCATTCTGGGTTTTCAAAAAACTGCCACGGAAAGGTTGGCGGCTTCCGGCGCTTCGGGGGACGGGCTCAGGCATCGCGTAGCTGACATTTCCCATACGGATGCACGATACCTCAAATTTGCGGCGCCGCGCCGCGCGCCAGACCGGTATTCGTCTCCTGTCAATTGAAGAAGCGCGCAGGCCGGAAATCGGCGAGCTCGGCCCTTTGCCGTCCGCTCACGATCTCGTCAGCCACCGCCGCGCCGAGGAATGGCGACATCGTCACGCCGCTATGGGTAATCGCAATGTAATAGCCGGACGTCCGCGGCATCGGTCCGATGGCAGACAGATGGTCGCCGGGAATCGGCCGGATGGTGATCCGCACCGCCTCCGGTTCGACCTCGCCGATCGAAGGCAGCAGCTGTCGGGCGCGCCGCACCAGGTCGCGCGCCTCCGGCATCGACGGGCTAGGCTTCGTGTCAAAGGTCAAACTCGCGTCGGTCGGGTTCCAGTGCAGCATCAGACGCCCCGCGCCATCAGGGCGCGCGTCAATTACGGTGGTGCGGACGACACGGCTCAGGCTGGCGGCGACAGGCGGCGTGAACACCAGGAACCCTACGGTTGGTGTGAGCGGCAAGTGCAGACCGGCGTCCCTGGTTGCCTCATTGGTCCAACGACCAGCACAGTTCACGACGGTGTCGGCCTCGTATTGCGTGCCGTCAGCGACGCAGACGCCGGTCACCCGATCGCCGGTCATGATCAGGTCGACAACCCGGGCGCCGCAGATGGCTTTCGCGCCATGGCGGCGCCGCGCGGCGGACAGCATGGCATGCGCGTAGACCACCGGATCGAGCCAACCCTCCTCCGGGAAAAACGCCACCGGCGCGTCGCCGATCGTGGCCGGGTCGATGTCGGGCTCCAATTCCTTCACCTCGCGCAGCGTGATCCACTCCGCGGCATAGCCCCAGGACCGCAGCTGCTCGATGTTTTCACGCTGCGCCGCTCGATCGGGTTCGGCTTCCCATTCCAGACTGCCGCCGCCGTGCCACCATGGCGTGGCACTGAACTCGTCGGCCAACGCGGCATGCGCCTTCATGCCGGCGACATTCAAATCGTGATAAGGTTTCGGCGGCTTTTTGTACGCATTGGTCCAGGCGAAGCTGATTCCGGAGGTGCCGCCGCCGATGCGCGTCGCTTCCAGCACGGTAACAGAGGCACCGGCCTGAGCCAGCCGATACGCGACCGAGGCCCCCATCACCCCGCTACCGATCACGATCGTCTTAATCATTTCGTCTCCTGTTATTGCCGATTGATTATGCGCGCGACCCCACCAGCCCTCGCTAGATCACGTCGGGACCCGAACGGCGACGCGAACGACCCGATCTCGACGATGACGCCGGGATACAGCACCGCCACGGCATCGGCAACGAAACGGGGATATGCGCTGGGGTTAATTCGGCCGCCGGCACCGATACCTGGAATGGTTCTTTGCGATCGGCAAATCGACATTCTGACCCGTCGCTGCGGAATGGTAGAGTGCAGTGATCAGCTCCAGCGAGGCCCGCGCCTCCGCCAGAGTGATTGGCAATGGCCCTGAGCTTTCCAGGGCGGAGTGGTAGGCGTCAAACAGCCCGGCATAGCGCGACCTCACGAAGTGCCAGTCGGCTAGCGCTTGGTCGAGGGCGGCGGCCGCGTGGGCCGAGGTCGGCAGGATCTGCCAGGGATCGTCCCCGGGCGCATAGGGCAACAGCGAGCTTTCAAATGTGACGCGCTCAAAACACAGCCGCAACCGGCTGATCTCCCGTGCTGCGCCAAGCGTTACCGACAAAGAAGCGAGGGCGCCGCTCTGCATTACCAAGCTTGCGACTGCGGTGTCTTCCACCTCGACCGCGTTCACGCGGGTGTCGGTGCGCGCGAACACCGAAGCGATCGGCCCCATCAGGTAGGTCAGCAGATCGTGCGCATGGATGGCGTGCGCAACCAGTGTTCCGCCGAGTTCTGTCTCGTATTTCCCGCGCCAGGGCACGGCATAATAATCCGCTCGTCGGGTCCAGGCGGTCTCCACCGTCGCCAGATACGGTTTGCCGGCAATGCCGGACGCAATGATGTGTTTGGCCTTCTGCAGCCCGTTGCCAAAGCGGTATTGAAAGACCGGTAGCAGCCGACTGCTGGCTGATTGCTCGGCGCGGATCAATCGGTCAGCATCGGCAAGCGAACCGGCCAAGGGCTTTTCGCAGATCACCTGCTTGCCGGCCGCCAACGCCGCCAGCGACTGATCCACATGCATCGCCGGCGGGGTGCAGATGTCGACGATGTCGAGGTCCGCCATCGCCAGCAGCTCGCCGAAGCTTTCCGTCGCACGGGGAATGCCGAACTCTTCGCTTACAGCATGCAATCGCTCGCGGTCGATATCACACAGCGCGAGCACGCGGAACTTATCTGGCAGAGCATTGTAGCCGTCGGCGATGTGGCTGCGCCCGATGCCAGCGCCCACGACGGCGACATTCCAGATCTTCACCATCCGCGCGCCTCTGCCATCGCCTGCGCGGTCAGAGCCAGTTCCATCGCCTTGAAGCAGCGCGTCTGTGGCATCGCCAAATCGGTCCGATGCAGCACATCCTGCACGAGCTGTCGCCCAAAAGGCAGATCGACAAAGGTGCAATCGATGCGCTGCACAGAGTTGTTATCGATCAGGAACAGATGATCGGTGCCGTTTTGACCGCCGATATCGATGTACTTGCGCATCTCGATCGTGCCCTTGGTGCCGACGATCACCAGCCGCCCGTCGCCCCCGGTAGGCAGCCCGTCGGGGGTGAGCCAATCGACGCGAATATATCCCGTGGCGCCGGGCGCGCGCAGCAGCAGGTCGCCGAAATCCTGCAACTCGGGATGGGCGGGATTAGTGCGGTTGGCGACGTTCGCGGCCACCACTTCGACCTCCTCGGCCGCGGTAAAGAAGAGGAACTGCTCGATCTGGTGGGAGGCCAGATCAGTGAGGATGCCGCCATAACGCTGGCGCTCAAAGAACCAGCTAGGCCGAGAAGCTCGGGCGATGCGGTGCGGACCAAGCCCAACGGTATTTACAACCGAGCCGATTGCGCCGGCCCGCACCAGCTCCCCAGCTTTGACAACGCAGCGCACAGCGAAGTGTTCGGAGTAGTAGATCGAATAGATGCGCTTGGTTTCCGCCTGCACGCGGCGCACTTCGGCGAGCTGAGCCAGAGACGTCATGCCCGGCTTATCCGTCATGAAATCCTTACCAGCGCGCATAACTTCGATGCCCAACGGGGCGCGATCGGCATTGATGCTGGCGCTCGCCACCAGAGCAATATTCGGATCGTCGAGGATACGAGCGGTGCTATCGAAGCGAACCGCTTGCGGGTAGCGCCTAGTGAAATCGGCGGCGAGATCCTCCGCCGCCGCGAAAAATCCGACCAACGTCGCCTCCGCGACAAGGAGTGCATTCACCTGGCCGAAGATGTGGTTATGGTTGATGCCTATGACGGCGAAGCGGATCGTCATGTCGATGTGCAGTATGCATACATGTTGTCGATCGTTAAACACGGCCTAGGACTGCAGCAAGGCGGTCGTCAAACGGCTCCAGGCGTCCCCATCAATAACTGCCGGGGGCGCTTACTGCTGACGGCCATTCTAAGAGGCCCCGAACGTATGAGCCTGGCGCGCCTTGCGGTCGCCATGGGCGTTTGAACTCGCGCCGATCTAACGCAGCGTGGTTGCGGCCTGCTGCTTAGATCTCGCGGACGGTGGCAAAATGTGGGAGCAACCCGATCGCCGCCGCGCGGTTTTCCGGCACCCTTGACGGCACCGGTCGGTTGCCTAGCCGGAGCGCCGACTCCTTTGCGGCGAATGCCGGCTTGGTGCGGGGTAAAATCAGCGCGCACTCCTTTGGCGGCGCGGGCATAGAGATGCCGATTACGATTTGTAGCGGACGTGCTCCGGGTGTTCGAACTGCCCTCGGTTGAAGTAGGACTGTATGCTGGTCGGCGGACTTGGCAGTCGTTAGCTCGGCCAAAAGGGGCGACCCGACGCATAAGACAGGAGGAGTTCGGCATGCGTGCGATGCAGATCATCGAGTGGGGGAAGCCGCTGGAGGTGCGGGAATATCCGGATCCCGAGCCCCACGGCGAAGAGGTACTGCTGCGCGTTGAGGCGGCGGGCGTGTGCCACAGCGATGTGCACATTTGGGACGGATACTTCGATCTGGGCGACGACCGTCAGATTTCGCTCGAATCCCGCGGCGTGCACTTGCCTTTCACGATGGGGCACGAGATCGCGGGCGAGGTTCTAGCACTCGGCCCGCAGACATCCGGGGTCAAGATCGGTGATAAGGTGGTAGCCTACCCGTGGATCGGCTGCGGCGAATGCGCGGTGTGTCGCAAAGGTGAAGAGCTGCTCTGCCTCAATCCACGCACTCTGGGGACGAGGCGCGCCGGCGGCTACGGCACGCACGTGATTGTGCCGCACGGCCGCTATCTTCTGCCGCATGAGGGCGTGCCGCAGGCGCTCGCAGCCACCTACACCTGCTCCGGTATTACGGCGTTTTCGGCGCTCAAGAAGACACGCGAACATGTGGGTGCCGACGATCACCTAGTGATCATTGGCGCGGGAGGCGTTGGCGGCAGCGCCGTGCACATCGCGCCGGCCGCTGTCACTGGCAATGTCATTGTTGCCGATATCGACGCGCAGAAGCGCGCGCATGCCCGCCAAATGGGTGCCGTGGCGACGATCGATAATGCCGCGCCCGATGCGGTCAAACAGGTGATGGAGGCAACCGGTGGCGGTGCCGCGGCGGCGATCGACTTCGTCGGTTCGCCCAAGACGATGGAGTTTGGCGTCAACATCCTGCGCAAGGGCGGCAAGCTCGTCATGGTTGGTCTTTATGGCGGTGCCCACTCGATCTCGACCGTGCTGTTCCCGTTCAAGATGATGACGATCGAGGGTTCCTATGTCGGCACGCTCGATGATTTGCGAGAGCTGCTTGCCCTCGTTCAGTCCGGCAAGGTGCCGCCGATCCCGATCGAAACCCGGCCGGCTGACCAAGCGAGTGCAGCGCTGAGCGATCTCAAGAGCGGTGGAAAGGTGCGTGGGCGCGTGGTGTTGGACCATCATCAACACCATTAGCTGACGGGCGACGTCACCGGAGGAACGAGCCAAAGTAAAAGGTACCGGAGGGACCCATCAAGGCCAACGAACGGCCGGGGGCTGGAGAGGTTTGATGCCGAGATGGGACCCAATGTTCCGAAAATTGGAAACAGAGCTGGAATCGACCGGCACCCTCGTTTTTCAAAAGGCAAAGGCTGGAGACGAAAGGGCCGAGGCGGTGACCCCCTTCAACCATTGCGATTTTCGGCGCATCGGCTCGTGGTGACCGGTAGCCCATCGCACGAGCATGCTTCTTCACTGTGCTGTGGGGATTCTTGTCACCAGGCTCACGGCGTGCCAGCTGTCGCCCGTATCGAGCGCCGCACGCAGCTTGTGGCGGTCACCATCGCTGAATCCTGGTCGGCCTAGGCGCTCGCCCATCGCCCGCGCTCGTTCGAGGCTGGCTTATGTTCGCTGGCTGATTTTCTCGCGTTCGAGCTTGGCCAGCGAGGCGAGTGTCGCCAATAGGATGTTGCGAACGGGTTCGTTGTCGGTCGACAGGTGCTCTTCGGTGAAGCTGTGAAAGCTGACACCATGCGAGCTGAGCCGCTGCAGGTAGCCGATTGTCGCTGCCATGCCCTCGCTGCTGAACCGATCGAGCGATCATACCAGCAACAGGTCGAACTCGCGTCGGGCGGCACGGGCGAACATCGCGCCGAGTTGCTTGCGTATGCTACGCCTTTGCCGCCATTTTCATGCTCGACATACTCGCGCACGATCGGATGACCCGCGCGCCGACACCATTTGCGCATCTGCCGCAGCTGGTTGTCGGCGTATTGACCAAGGCTTGTGCCGCTATTTCGACCGCCGTATCAGCAGGTTCCGGACAGAAGATGCGCCCCATCGCCCGCCGCGGACGGTGCGGACGCCACGCGCATTCAAGCTCGCGGCGATCTCGCGGAGCGTCGTTTGGCCGGCTGCCTGGATCTCGCGGATGATCGGCAGGATGTTCGCGGCAAACTGATTGGCCGCGGCGCGGTTTGCGGCGTGCGCTTTGCCAATAGTCTCAGCGGCGCGCGGGTTGCCCAGCTTGGCGCCGGCTGCTTTCTTCGCGGCGAGTGCAGCCTTGGTACGGGCCGAGATCAGCGCGCGTTCCTTCTCTGCCAGCGCGGCATAGAGATGCAACATGAACGGATCGGCATCGGCCCCGAGCTCGGCAACGATGAACGGAACCCGATGCGCCATCAATCCGCTGATGAAATGCACATCCCGGGACAACCGATCGAGCTTGGCGACAAGCACGGGGCACTTCAGCTTGCGGGCGCGTGCCAGCGCCGCGGCGAGTTCCGGCCGGCGATCGAGCGCGTCAGCACCTTTGCCTGTCTCGACCTCGACGTGTTCGCCAACGAGATCGTATCCTTCCGCCGCGGCGAAGCGCTGCACGGCTGTCTTCTGGGCTTCGATCCCCAGCCTGCTCCTGCCTTGCCGAGCTGTAGAGACACGGTAATACGCGACGGCGCTGGTCATTAATGTTCTGCCTTCCTGGGTTGCGCACGCATGTTACCAGCATTTCAAATTTGGACAAAGCCGCAAACACGGCGGAAACTGGCGCATAGACGGCGCCATCGCACCCCATGGGGGTCACCTCTGCTGTGCTCTTGCAACCCCTCGACGCGAGGAATCCTGCGGTGCTCGTGAACCTTAACCCTTGGATTGCAACATCATTTTGTCATGCAGCCCTCTTTGAGGAGGGGTGCAGAAGCGGACTGGCCGTACCCTACAGCACCATATCCCCCGAAGCGCTCCGGCAGCCGCGGAATCCAAGGCTTACAGCCTCTTGCGCTGGTGCGAAGGGGGTTGCAGCAGTTGAGCTTCGGCGCTCGCCACCTGCAACCCTATTTTCGTCAGGGAAACTCTGGAAAACACCGCAGCAGAGGTGCCAAGCTTACCATCGCGCATATTCTTGGTTTTCGGCAGTTTTTGAGCTCGCCGATATGCCGTTACAACCCGACGATACAAGTCACGTCAAGCACTTAGCCTGATAGTTCGATTAACCCTGTACCAAATCGTCGATCTAGCGCTCGATCTAGCTGACGCCGGGATTTTCCAGCCTAAAGCTCACCGTTGCTGACAGTGTTGAGCTCAGCGCAGTCGACGCCCTTCGCTTTGCAGAGGTCGATCGCGAGCTCTAGCGCATCGCGGCGCCGGCGTTGCTCGACCAGCAGCACGCGTTCTGTCTCGCCTCCGATCTCCTCAGCTGTCGTGACTGTCGTTTGCTCCGCTTTCGCTATGGACAACCAAGAAGGGGTACATATAGGCTTTGGCTGATGAAGGGATCTTAACGAACAACTATTACGGCCTGCCAATACGACCCACTCGGCAGCGGCCTTTAAGCCATCGGATCAATGTGCTCTTTTCTTAGCGACGACGCGAAGTAACAGCTGAGCCAGCCGGCAAATCATCTCCAGAGGCCGGTGAAGGTAGGTGAACCAAAAGTGAAGGGTTTTGCTACCAGCAAGCTATTGTAATTGCTCGAGAAGTGAAGGTGTGAAGCACCTTATCGAAACTAATTTATTAGAGCCAGCTGGACAGCTAATCGTCCCATTGCCTATATAAAAAGTACGCTCGATGTGCTTCACATCTTCACTGCCGAGCAAAATCAGACACTTACAGTTGATAGAGGGCTGCATCCCCGCTTCACCAGCCCTCACTCCACATCGGTGATAAAGGTCGCCGACCGGCAAACTCATTGTACCCAATGGGGGAAGAGTTTTGATGCTTCCCCTTCATCGGCCGACTTAATCCGCAACCCGACCAGGACATTACCTTTATTAGTGTGCTTTGGGCGGATTGATGGTCGGTTCGCCCGGAGACGCTGAGTGAAACTGTTAATAGCCGGAAGCGTATTTTCTCTGTACCCTTCCTGAATTGCCCAAGTCTTGAAACGTTCATAGGCCGTGCTGCTTGCGATCTCTGCGAAGGAGGAGGATGTCTTAGGGTCGACCTCTTCGACGCAGGCTTCGATCCAGGCGAGAACAGGATCCGTGCCAAGCAGCCAATCTCTCAAGGCGGATTTACTGGAAGGGGGCACTGTAAACCCCTGCTGGCGGATCAGCTGCGAGGCGCCGGCGACAGCCCAAATCAAGAGTATATCCGCCTCGTTCTCCGCGATCCTTCGGCCGATATTTGCAATGCGTTCGTTCTCCGGGATTGTGCGATTGAACGTAATGACAAGCAGCCGCCGCTGAACACCGCGATCAATGCCACCCTTGAAGCTGGGCAACGCATTTGTTCCAAAGACGTGTTGAGCGATCGGGCGAAATTGAAACGCAGATCGATACAGGTCACGCCCAGTTACGGGATCGCCGGTGATAACCGATTTGAATATATCCGAGGCGATTGCTTCTGCCCCCGAGAGCTCATCGGATGCATTGAGATGCTTCCCGGCCAATTGTATCAGGTAACTCTGGTCACCCATCTTCGCTGCTGGGACGGCCGCAATGGCGCTCGGGGGTAGCAGACCTCGGAAAAGATCGAGAATCTGGCTCTTTCCGTTTTCGGCAGTCTTACCCTCCAAGATCACCGCTTTGGGTTGCATCAGCTTCGTCCCGTAACCGAGCGCTACCGCACCGGCAATCTCGGCTAGTAGCGCCTGCTTTTCTCGTGCATCCTCGTCTCCTAAAAAGACCCCTTCAAGTAATCGTTGAAGCATAAGGCAATTACGACAAATATTAAAGACAAAATCAAAAACATCTTCCAACGAGCTATAGGTCCAAGCCTCGTACCAATTACCCTTCAAGACACTGCGACAGCGGTGTTCGGGAGAATGCTTTCCTAAGCTGGGCACCCCGTCAGGAGAAAAGGAGATGAAGCCTGAACTACAATTGATTCCCACAGCGGCATCATTAAAAAAGTCGGACCGAGCGAGGAGTGCTGTCATTTCGTGGATGATACTGTCGACCCTCGCCTTGTTAAGCTTGACCGTGCCCGCTCCTGAAACCGTTGCACCATCGTATTGGTGTACGACCAGCCTCAGTTCATGATCCTCGATCGAATGCCAGTGAGATCCGGCATAGTACCAAAAGGATCCCTCGGTGAAGATGACCTCGCCGTGCTGCTGTTGCAGCACTTGAGCAACGCCGTTAGCGATCTCGACGTCACTTCCTATCCGAAGCGTCGGCCGAGTTGTGCTCGGGGTCGAATTGCCGGAGGCAGTCGTAGCGTTTGCCCCATTGAGTGTCGTGTCCGTCCCATTGGTCGTGCTGTCGGACCCATCGCCAGCGTCGTTTGCAGGCGACCAGTCCTCCGCATTCGCGAAGATGTCCCGGATCTGGTTGTCGCTCATGGCTGGCTCCGTGCTAAATCATTAAAATCCTGGCCCGCGGGAGGTCTCACAATGCGCACTGTGCGTCCCTCGCGATGCCAGCGTTGCGCGGCGGCTTGTGCCGCTTTGATGCCCGGCTCGTCAGGGTCGGCTGCGATCCAAACCTTCTTAACAGACGTTGGCAGCCTCAGAGCTTTGAGGCCTCCGGTCGAAAGCGCGGCAACTGTCGGGATTTCGGTCGCCTGAAGCACAGACAGGCCGGTTTCGATCCCCTCTGAAACCGCGAGCTCTTGTCCAATGGGCGCAAAGAGCAGTGGCACTCCACCCCCTCTTACGTCACCGAGCGACATCTTGGAGGGCTCGAGCGGGGCTTTCCCGGAACCGTCTGGGCGCAGGAAGGTGCGGTGAATGCCCATTATCGCAAGATTTACCAGGTCCACCGACGGCGCAACCATCACAGGGTGGAACTGCTCATCCGACGGATGTTTGCCAGCCACGTAGTGAAGCGCACCCGGGATCGGGCCTGTGTACCCGCGCGCACGGAGATAGTTCTCCACTACGGTCCCCGGCGCTGGTTGTGAGCGCTGCCACATTGCCAACGCCTTGTCGCGGCGGCCAACCTTTAGTGATGATGCGTGTTCACCCATCGGGTGGTCAGGCGGAACCTCGAACACCTGAGAGGCGGGGTTTCCCCACACCTCCCACTCACGTAAAGCCTGGATTACCTCGTCTTGTCTACAGCCCACATGACAATGAAAAAGAACGCGCCCGTCCCGTTCGACGACGGAGAACGCTCCCTCATAACTGCAACACGGGCAGAGGCCAAAATATCCATCGCCACTTTCAATGAGGTCCAGCCTTTCAGCGATCTGAGCCGCAGTGGTCATGCTGATCTCCCTATATATCCGATTGCCATCAATGGACTGTTCGAGGGCTGCCACCCCAGAGTCTCCTCGGTGCTCCAGCCCGTTTCGTAGGCACGCATGCGAGCGGCCAACTCACCCCAACGGAGCGCCCCGCCGGGGAACTCCTTGAGGAGATCGAAAAAGGCGTGAGCGATATGCTCGGGAGCATCGCCTTCTGGTAATGGTTCGAGCGCATCGAAAAAGGAGCGCACGTAATACCCCGGCATCATTTGGCGCACGACAATGTAGGTGTTTGGACCCACCTTTTGTGGTGCTTCGCCCACGATGGCCCGCCGGAGCCTATGAGACCGCCGCGGATGAGAGCGAAACCACTCGCTATCGAGAGTTTTGCCCAAATATAGCGCCTCAGGATCGATCAGTTCGGCTCCGGCCGAATATGCCGTGATCGATGCTGAGCCGTCCCTGAGCGTGGTAAATTCGATCGCAGCGTCCGGGGTCTTTTGGGGGCGCTTCGCGGATGACCGAGACGTCGGCTTGCTGGACTTATGATGTAACCTTTTACGCGACATTGTAGCCTCTTAAGATGTGAACAGTCCGAAGTGGACTTCTCTAGATTGCAAGAAGAAGATAAATTGTCGTCGGCTCCAAAAGCGTAATAGTTTCGCTTTTGTCCTTTGCCCACTGCACGGCGTTCATCATCAGCTGTGCAGTTCGCCGCGACGGCCCGCACGCTGCTTGGACCCAGTGGATGAATTGCCCGTGCTGCAGACGGTCTTTGACAGCTTGCAGCTCACGCCCGATTTCGATCACGCTTGCGGAAACGCCTCCGAGGCGCTCGCGAACCCGGCTCGCCACCGTCTCAAGCTCGACAGCGAGGTCAAGTGACAAGTTATTGGATGGGCTTGGCGGCGTGAGGATTGATCCACTCATCACCGCCTCCTCCTGCCGTCCTTGACGGGCAGGACTGTTATTTCCATTCGCCGCCGCCACTCCGCAGCAGCTTCAGCAGAGATCAGCGTACGGCGTCCGGCCTTGATAACGGCAGGACCCTCGCCGCGCTTGAGCAAGTTGTAGAAGTGACCTCGGGAGATGCCGTGCTCCCGGCAAAACCCTTCGACATCATTGGCTACCTGTATTTGTGCGTACATTGTGTCGTCCATTAGATTTGAAGATGGACGACAGGTACGCGTCAGCCGTGTCGGCTTAAACGGCGAATTGGGGCAGGTTTCGGTACAACTTCTTTCAGCTTGGCTCGACCCGATTAACCTTTACGCGAAGCCGAGAGCATATTGCACCGCATCGCGGTAAAATGCGACGCTACGTGCACTGTGCTGTTCGTTTCCTCCGACGGCGAGCTTATGGTCGAATCTGTGCTGTAATTACTCGCTAGCACTGAGCAAAAAATCTGCTCCCAATCTTCTCCTTCCAGAAAAGGATGTGGCTCTGATAAAGGCACGCCTTTCAATATCCAGCGCCCAGCATCGACCGGCACGAATTTGAGTTTGCTAGTGTCCACCTCGAGCGCTGTATCCACAAATTCTATCGTGTGATTTCTACAAATTCCGTCATCCTGCAAGACTCTTAATACAAAGCCCATAGCGTACGCCAGTACAGGCAGAATAATTATTTTTCTTTGGCCTATCTCGTTTGCTAACTTTTGAAGCTGAACTCTTAACGGACGCGCTTGGCGACCGGAGACGAACTTACTACGAACCATATTCTCGAATGCGGGGAAAGCCTTTTCGGCCTCATAATATAGACGCCGAATTTGCTCGGCTGTTAAAGCAATTTTGCTCCAACTTACCCAATCAGCGTCAATGTGTTCAAATACACCTCCCATTTGTTCGATAAATTTGCAAGAATTACGGATATTTATATTTTGTAAGTAAGCAATATGTTGTACGATGAACCAGAGCGTGAACAATCGAATTGGGTACCACATTTGCGGGTGCCCGACGTTCTTGGGCTTTGGAAAGAGTTTGACTGTATCTCTCAGCGGCTGTTCCCCAAACCTCATTCTAAGATATGCTACTTTGCCCTCGAGTTCCGATCGGTCCGTTCTCTGGATGGGGGAATTTGCAACCGCAATCCCAATTCGTCGCTCGACGTCGCTCTCCCTGAGCACGTAGAGAACGGCGTCTGGTTTCTCCGGCCCGTTTTCCTTGTCAAGTTCGCGTTTGACAATTCTACTAGCGAGCTCTCCATAGCCGGTTAAAAAGAATTGATATCCACTTAGAAATTGGGCATGCCTCTTGAGGCGCTCTCGAAGAGAAACTATTGGAGTATAATCGGAGACTACTTTCGTCTTCAATGCGAGGTCGTGCGCCCTAAGGGCAGCATCAGCCTTATAAAATTGCTTTCGTATAATGGGAGCAGTTGCCAACAACACATCGCCCGTGTCCTTGAACATTGTTAGTCCGCCAGTATATTTAGATAGGGCCTCACATCCCGAACTTATACTGCCATTGCTGAATATCGCCCAGGCTTGGACAATAAGCCACAGGGAGAACAAGCGGTGTTCATCCCATTCCTTTGGACGACCATTTGCGCGCGGTCTTGGACGGCGATTGATTTCCTGCTTAACGGGACCAAAACCAAAGTCGGCGACAAGTCCAGCCACCACTTCGTAAAGCAACTGATAGTCTTCTGGGCTCAGTTTTGGTTGTTCTAAAAAACCAGACATATTGTTTCTACCTTGCTGTGTATTCTTCAGCAAAGGAGCGTGTCTCATTTGGTATAACAAAACGTAAAATCGATATTTAATGATTAAACTTAATATAATTTTGAATTGGTCGAGGAAAGGGTTCAGAAGCTGCAAGAACGGAGTAATAGGGGCAAAAGTCCGGGCGGCGGGTGACGATTTTGTTTCCCCCGACGCGGTGCGTTCTGAATCTATGAGCAGATGTCGCCGCCACCCGATCTCGATGATCTATCGGCTGCCGAACTGAAGGCGCTGGTGCTCGCGCTATTGGCGCGGGTTGGCGAATTGGAACGGACGGTTGCGGCTCAACGTGACGAGATCGCGCGCCTGAAGACGGTGCCGGTTCGCCCAGCCCTCAAGCCGAGCGGCATGGAGAGTGCAACGCAGGCCAAGCCGGCGGCCGGAGCCGGTCAGCCGCGCCAGGGTGGGGGCAAGAAGACGGCGCGGCGGGTCATTCACGAGGATCGCGTGATCAAGGCGACGGTTGCGGACGGCTCGCGGTTCAAGGGCTACGCAGACTTCGTGGTGCAGGACCTCGTGCAGAACGGAGTGATAACTTATCGGCTTTAATCCAAGAGCCGTTTGCTAGGATCGTTCTCGACTCTTAAACTGGCGCGGCTCTCCCCCCAGCCATGAGGATGACCTCAATCGGAGCTCCTGCGGTCCCGCAGAACCTCGCCCAAGCCTCCATGAGCTGTCGACGCTTGGCAAAAAGGTCGCCGCGACGATAAGCGACTTCCACCTTGTCGCCGACCGTATGCGCGAGCACCATTTCGGCGACCTCGCGGGGAAAGCTGGTGCGCTCGGCCGCCCAATCGCGAAAGCTCGAGCGAAAGCCGTGCGCCGTCAGCTCGCCTCGGCCCATCCGCTTGAGCAATGCCAACATCGCCATGTTCGACAGCGGCCTGCCCTTTTTGCCCCCCGGAAAGACGAAGTCGCTCTCGCGGTTCTCTTGGAGGCGCTCAAGGAGACTCACCGCCGCCACGGCAAGGGGGACGCGGTGCTCTCGGCGAGTCTTCATTCGCTCTGCCGGCACAACCCAAAGCTTCTCGATGAGATTAACCTCAGCCCACTGCGCTGCGATCACCTCACCAGTTCTCGCCGCCGTCAGGATCAAGAACTCAAGCGCCCGCGCCGCGAAGCCTTCCTGACCTCGCAAGCCCAGCATGAAATCGGGCATGTCGGCATAGGGCAGTGCCGCATGATGCTCGACTTGACGAACTTTGCTGCGCGCCGGGAGGAGCTTGTCGAGATGGCCACGCCAGCGCGCTGGGTTTTCGCCCTTCCGGTAACCGCGGACGGTAGCCCAGTCGAGTACCGCTTCGACGCGCCCTCGAAGCCGGCTCGCTGTCTCAGGCTTTGAGCTCCAGACCGGTTCCAGCGCTTTCATGACCAGCCCGATATCAACCGCCTGCACCGGTAAGGAGCCGAAGATCGGGCTGGCGTAGCTACTCAGTGTGTTGCGCCACTGATCCCGGTGCTTCGCGTTCCGCCACGCGCTCTTGTGCGCGTCGATATACGCGGCAGCACACGCGTCGAACGTCATGGCTCTGGCCGCCTCTAACCTCTTATCGCTGCGTTTGGCCTGCCGGACCTCGATCGGGTCGATCCCGTCGATCCGCATTCTCCGACACTCGGCGACGCGTTTGCGCGCCTCGGCGAGCGGAATGGCGTGCACAGGTCCCAGGCCCATCTCGCGCGCCCGCCCATCAAGCATGAAGCGAAAGATCCACGACTTGGCCCCTCGGGCGTTCACTTGCAGGTAAAGGCCGCCACCGTCGTGATACATTCCCTTCTGGGTAATCGAGCGAACCTCGACGGCAGATAGCCGGTTGGTCGTGCGCGCCATAAACCTAACTCGGTCTCCACAACTTTATAGCGTCCAGCGTATCATGGCTCCCCCAATACGTCTAGTATCTACCCACAACTAAACCCACAAATCATTCGTCGATGTAGGTAGATTTACGTAAACAAGGCTGGATCGATGTGGACAATTGGGACAAGCATTTCCAATGCTTAATAGAAAATGATGTACCTGTATAGACATCGGTGGAGTTGGCTTCGGCGGACACCCCATCCGCCAATAATATGTAACAGGGGCAAAACCGCGGGCAGCCCCCTTGATCAGACAAGCTGCCCGCGGCATCGGATGAGTTCAGGGAGTGGCGGAACGACAGGGTGAGCGGGAACGCCGAGCCGGCTGCCGAGATAGTCCCAGACAGATAGTCCCAGACCGCCACGCCGAGCTTGGCGCAAGTCTTGCCGAGGCCCAGGAAAGCATCGCGGCAGTCCCGTCCCAGATCGCGGCGCGGCGCGGCGCTGACTTTCCGCCGTGTGACCTGGCAGCGGATATCGTTCTCGGAGTCGTTGGTGTGCCGCGGGATTTCCGGCCGCTCCAGCACCCTCAACAACTCGGCCTTGTTGGCCTGCCGCCGCGCCCGAAGGCGGTCAAGCGGGGCCCAGCCGGTGCGGCGTCGGAAGATGCGGTCGAACCGCACCCGCAGCGCGAGACGACGGCATTTGTCAGGGCTGGCCTGATACACCTTGAGATCGGCGTAGCAGTCCCAGATCAGCTTGCGCCCCTTGTGTTGGGCAGCCCGGTGCCGATCAGTGACGGTGTCCAGCTTGGGCACCAGCCGCTCCGCCTGGACCCAGCACAGGGCGTGCCGGCCAACGGCGAATTGTCCGGCATCATCGCTCAGCACCATGGCATCACGCCGGAAGTCGTGGGCGTGGACGCTGCCCCAGATGGCGCCTTCAGGGGCGATCTGTACTGGGTCGGGTGTCGTGGTCAGTGCGCTAAAGCCGAGCCGGTCGCGGTGTGCTGACCAGGCGGCCTGATCGGCGAAGACCGGTTCCGGCGGTTCGGCCAAGCGCGCAATCAGGGGCGCGGACAGAGCGCGGCCGCGCCTGTCATCGAAGGCCGCGGCGTTCAACCCAAAGTCGGTATGTCCGGCGCGCCGTAGATCGAGAACGTTCCGCCGGCTTTTCGATGACCGTGTGGCAAACCAGGTGAAATGCTGATTGCCGATCTGCGTGCCGTAGCCGTTCAGGGTCTGATGTCGCGCGCCGGTGTCGTCGCCCGATATCCACGGCGCGGTCTTCAGGCCGGCGCGCAACACGTCACGGTTTTCGGCAAGGAAGTCGTTCTGGCCTTTGGTCAGCAACCGCTGGATCGCACGCTTGGAGATCGCCACGCCAACCGACTGCAACAGCGTCGCCAGACGGGGCAACGTCGTTTGGCCGTGGTGGTATTGCATCAACACAAAGCGCCGCAGGTCGGGGCCGAAGGGTCCGCGGGGACCCGCGGGCAATGGCGCCATGATCGTTCTGCCGTGCGGCGTGACCCAACCCTCGCGCCGGTCGCGGACCGCATGGACCGTCAGCACTAGGTTACCGTCAGCACCAGGTTACCGTCAGCACCAGGTCCTGGACGGTATCGGTCTCGTAGCCTTTGAAGCGCGATCCGGCCGGGACAGGGGCCTTGATGATCCGATCCGCAACCCTGACCCGGGGGCGGACCGCGCCGCGTCGTCGGGGCTTTCCTGTCGCGCTGGGCTTGGCCGGTTCGGTGCCCTTATCCATGCCGCTGGGGGTGATGTCGGGACCCCCCTTCAGCCCCTTCAGGGGCGCAATCTCCTCGCGCTGTTCGACGTTTTTCTGGTCCAGTTCGGCCATCTTGGTCAGCAACAGGGCCACCAGCTCCCGCAACTGGGCCGGCGTCAACTCATCGAGGTCGGGGGGTGGGATCACACATCGCTTGCAGCCGAAATTGCTCTCCGTAATTGCTCTCCGTGCGAAGCCAGAAAATCGCATCAGCGGTCGATCCCCGCGGCGGTGTGACATATCCAACCCACTGGGGTGAGCCGGCCGGCGCAGCAGCGTTCAGACGCGCGGACCCACCCAGGGCTGCCCTGTCGGCAAAAATGACCAATGTGTGCCCACGCCCGCGGGTTTGTCCCTGTTACCCGAAAAGTGTTCGAAATCGGCGAAGTTAGGCTAGCGCCGGGCGCCGATCTCTGCGAAGGCCTGTGCTGCTGCCGGTTCCGAGGATTGACTTTAGATGCCGTACCGCATCCTCTTCCTAGTTGGATTGTGCCTCCTCGCCATGACCAACGCGCCGCGAGCGGAACAACTACATATGCTCGCCGCCGGCAGTCTGCGCGAAGTGTTGGGCGCGATCGGAACTCAGTACCGCGGGGCCACCGGCATCGACGTGACCACCGATTTCGGCCCGTCCGGCGTCCTGCGCGAGCGGATCGAAAATGGCGAACGCGCCGATCTGTTTGCCTCTGCTGATGTCGGGCACCCTCTCAAATTGTTGAAAAAGGGGCTCGCGACCCGGGTCGCGATGTTCACCCGCAACAGGCTCTGCGGGTTTGCGGTGCCTAAGGTTGGGCTGACGACAGCAAACTTTGTCGACAGGTTGCTCGATCCCGTGGTCAAGCTGGGCACCTCGACGCCAAAGTCCGATCCCAGCGGCGATTACACCTGGGCGATGTTTCATAAGATTGACGCGTTGCGCCCGGGCAGCTATGCGGTTCTCAACAAGAAGGCGCAGAAAATTGTCGGCGGCCCGAGCAATAGCGCCCCGGTCGGCGGCAAGGACCCGGTCATCGTGGCGTTCGCTGCCGGGCGCATCGATCTCTTCATCGGCTATTGCAGCGGTGCCAAGCGGCTTCTGGCACAGATGCCGATGTTGCGGGTCGCTGGCGTGCCGAGCGCGATTGCGACTGGCCCGGAATACGGTCTGGCGGTACTGAAAAATGCGGCGCCAAAAACATCCGACTTCGCACTGTTCATGCTGTCCCCGAGCGGCCAGCAGATTTTCGCCGATAACGGCTTTGCGCCGGTTGCATTGCCGACGTCCGGTCATTGACGGCGGCACCGCATCCAATTCACCTGGTGCTGATTGCGCGCAAGGGAAGCAACGGTCGAACGACTGAGATCGCTGTGGTGCTCTTGCTGATTGTTCATTTTGGGGCCGTGGCCGAAGGGTGGAATAGCTGCTCGCCGTCGACTTTATATGCGCCGATCGCCGCCTGTCCTTCGGGGGACAGCAGCCATTGAGCAAAGCGCCTGGCCAACGCCTGTTTCGGCGCAGGATGCTTTTCCGGGTTGATAAGGATCACGTCATAGCGATTGAGGAGGCGCGGGTCGCCTTCGACCAGCACGGTAAGATCGCCCTTGTTGCCAAAGCTCAGCCAGGTACCGCGATCGCTGATCGTATAGGCGTTCATCGCTTGAGCGGTGTTCAGCGCCGCGCCCATGCCGCCGCCAATATCGCGGTACCACGATCCGCCGCCAGCTTTGGCGGGATCGATCCCCGCCACACGCCAGAGGCGGTGTTCGAGCGCGTCGGTGCCGCTTTTGTCGCCGCGCGAGACAAACGGCGCTTGTGTGCCAGCGATCGCCTTCAACGCCGCGACCGCATCGTGGGTACCGGCGATATGTGCCGGGTCGGAGTGCGGCCCGACCACGATGAAATCATTCCACGCGATCTGTCGGCGGTCGATGCCGTCGCCGGCGGCGATAAATTTCTGCTCGGCTTCCGGATCATGCACGAGAACCAGATCGGCGTCGTCGTGCGCCGCCGTCTGAAGCGCTTGGCCTGTTCCCTGAGCCAGAACGTGCACGGTTATTCCGGTCTCCTCGGTGAAGGCCGGGAGAATGTGCGCGAGCAAACCCGAGTTTTCGACCGAGGTGGTTGACGCGAGAATGATCGATTGATGAGGTACGGGCTGTTCAGCGGCAATACCTGCTCGCGCTAATTAGCAGTACCACGCAAACGACCGCGAAAAACTGCCGGAGTTTCATGATCTCTCCCAAAGCACAAAAGCGCTGGCGCTGACGGCGATGCTAATCCCGATCAGGATGCAGCCAAGGCCGAGCGCCAGCCCCAGATCGCCCTCACTCGTCTTCAGAACGATCGCTGTCGTCATGATCCGCGTGTAGCCCGCGATGTTGCCGCCGACGATCAAGACCGCGCCGACTTCGGAGATTGTGCGGCCGAAGCCGGCCAACACGGCGGTCACGACGGAGCGGCGTGCGATCGCGAGAAGCATCCGGATCGACCGTAACCGGGTTGCGCCGTCGACACGCAACGCGCCGCCATATTCCTGCCAAGGCTCCTCGATCGCACGATGCGCTAAGGCGGTGATGATCGGCGTAGCGAGAAGCGCCTGCGCGATCACCATAGCGGCGGGCGTAAAGAGGAGTGCGAGCGCACCGAGTGGCGCCGAGCGGGACAAAATCAGGTAGAGCCCCAGTCCGACAACAACAGGGGGCAAGCCTAGGAACGCATTCGCAAGCAGGATCAGCACTCGGCGGCCGGGAAACCGGCAGATGGCCAACGCCGCCCCGCACGGCAATCCGACAACGGCGGCAATGGCAGTAGCGGAAAAGCTGACCGTGAGGGAAAGTCCGACAATGTGCGCGAGTTCGGCCGTCCCGAGCGCGGCCCAGACATCAGCCACCAGAGTAATTTCTTAGAGCGGTTTTAAAGTCAGTCTGACAGAAGGGCAATGGTCAATCCATTGATTTTCCTGGATCTATTCTAGGTCAGAGGCAACTGACCGAAAAACCGCTCTAATAGCTCAAAACCTTATACCACGGGCAGATTTACGGTTCGCGTGACGGGTATGTAATGGGAAACCTCTGGCTTCTTTTCTGCAACAGCACTTTCGTTGTGGCTATGAAATTTAAGCGTCACTCCGCCGCCGATCCGGCCAAGGGGTGATTTCATACAGGCTTCGCATTTCGAGCATCGCTTCGGTGGTGCTCTCGCCAAGCTATGCGCAACGGCTGACGATCCCATACAGCGGCACGTCGTCGCTCGGCCGGCAAACCATGACCTCGCATAAACGGTCGTCGGAATATCGGATCGACAGGTCGACATCCATGCGCCACCTCAGTTAACGTCACGATACGTCAATTCGACAATTTGCATAGTTTTCAATTGACGCACGCCATACGGCATATATTTTGATCATCGTTGAAGCATGGAACACCTCGTATGGATGAGAAACGTGCGATAGTCGCTCTCGGCGCGCTCGCTCAAGAAACCCGGTTGGCACTGTTCCGGTTGTTGGTCACGGCCGGTCCGGCGGGTCTGCCGGCCGGCGTGATCGCCGAACGGCTGGGGGTTCAGCCTTCGTCGCTCTCCTTCCATCTGGCACAGCTTGTCCATGCCGGACTGATCACGCAGCGCCGATTGCGCCGACAACTGATTTATTCGGCCGAATACGGCGCGATGAACGCGCTCTTGGCCTACCTGACCGAAAACTGCTGCGGGCGCGATATGGTCAGCGCGCCGGTGTGTGACCCGGCTTCTGGCTGCTGCACGGAAGCCACGGTAAAGACCACAGTCGCATAGGAGACAAACCATGGATGATGGTCAGATCAAGGACATGGTGCGCGCCCGCTACGGCGGCATTGCCGCGGCAAGCGAGGCGAGCTGTTGCGCGCCGGAACCGTCCTCGTGCTGCGGGCCGACAACCGCCGAGAAGGAGAAGGCGCTACGGATGGGCTATTCGGAGGCTGATCTCGCTTTTGTTCCCGACGGCGTCAATCTCGGGATTGGCTGCGGCAACCCGCAGGCAATCGCCGCCATGCAGCCGGGCGAGATCGTTGTCGATCTCGGCAGCGGTGCGGGGTTCGATTGTTTCTTGGCGGCGCGGCAGGTCGGCGACAGCGGTCGTGTGATCGGCGTCGACATGACCCATGAGATGCTCAAAAAGGCGCGCGACAACGCCGCCCGCATCGGGGCCGGCAATGTCGAATTCCGCCTCGGGGAACTCGAACACCTGCCGGTCGCCGATAACACCGCCGACGTCGTGATCTCGAATTGCGTGATCAATCTTGTGCCGGACAAGGAACAGGTGTTCCGCGAAGCCTTTCGCGTGCTCAAGTCCGGCGGTCGGCTCGCGGTGTCGGACATCATCAACACCGTTCCGTTGCCGGCCGAGCTGCAATCCGATCCCGCTTTGCTGTGCGGCTGTGTCGCCGGTGCGGCTCCGGCCGAACATATCGAGGATTGGCTGACACGCGCCGGCTTCGTCGATGTCCGCGTGATGTCGAAACCGGAAAGCCGTGAGCTGATCAAGAGCTGGGCTTCCGGCCGAAACATCGAGAACTACATCGTCTCGGCCATGGTCGAGGCCCGCAAACCGTGAGCCGATCAGCCGATACGACCGAGAGGCGCGTCTACAACGTTCTGTTTCTCTGCACCGGCAACTCGGCACGGAGCATCCTCGCCGAGGTTCTGATCGAGCATTGGGGCAAAGGCCGGTTCAACGGCTACAGCGCCGGCAGCTTTCCAAAGGGTGCCGTGCACCCGCTGGCGCTCGAAGAACTCGAACGACGCCACCTCCCGACATCAGGATTGCGAAGCAAAAGCTGGAATGAATTTGCCCGCCCCGGCGCGCCGATCATGGATTTCGTCTTTACCGTGTGCGACCAGGCGGCGGGTGAAGCGTGTCCGGTGTGGCCCGGCAACCCGGTGACGGCCCATTGGGGCGTACCTGATCCCGCCGCTATCGACGGCACGGAAGCCGAGCGCCGACGCGCCTTCCGCGACGCCTATCTCGCCCTCGAAAACCGGATCAAGATTTTCGTCCCCCTGCCGATCGACAAGCTCGACCGCTTGGCGATCAAGCGACAGGTCGATGAGATCGGCCGCCTGCGGGCGGTGCCGAAACTGGAGCTGCCATGACCTCGGTTACTGAAATCAGCCGGCGTCGCGCGACGCCGGCGCTCGGAACTTTTGAGCGCTATCTTACGGTGTGGGTGGCACTCTGCATCATCGCCGGCATCGTCCTCGGCCGGCTGCTGCCCTCCCCCTTCCACGTACTCGGCCGCATGACCGTGGCCGAAGTCAATATTCCGGTCGCGGTGCTGATCTGGCTGATGATCGTGCCGATGCTGCTCAAGGTCGATTTCGGGGCATTGCATCGGGTCACTGAACAATGGCGCGGTATTGCTGTGACTGTCGGCATCAATTGGCTGGTCAAGCCCTTCAGCATGGCCCTGCTGGGCTGGCTGTTTATCGGCTGGCTGTTCCGCCCGTGGCTGCTGGCGAGCGAGATCGACAGCTATATCGCCGGCTTGATCCTGCTGGCCGCAGCACCCTGCACGGCGATGGTGTTTGTGTGGTCGAACCTGACCGACGGCGAGCCGAATTTCACGCTGACTCAGGTCGCCCTCAACGACACGATCATGGTCTTCGCCTTCGCGCCGATCGTCGGGCTGCTGCTCGGGCTGTCGTCGATCACCGTGCCATGGACGACATTGTTCCTGTCGGTTGTCCTCTACATCGTCGTGCCGGTGATCGCGGCGCAGCTCTGGCGAAGGTCATTGCTGGCACGCGGTGGAAATGCGGCGCTTGCGCAAACCCTTCGCAAGCTCCAACCAATCTCGCTGCTGGCACTACTGGCAACCCTTGTTCTGCTGTTCGGCTTCCAGGGCGAGCAAATCGTCAAACAGCCGCTGATCATTGCGCTGCTGGCGGTGCCGATCATTATTCAGGTCTATCTCAATGCCGGCATCGCCTACGTGCTCAATCGGGCGCTCGGCGTGCCGCACAATGTCGCCTGCCCATCAGCGCTGATCGGCGCGTCGAATTTCTTCGAGCTGGCGGTTGCTGCTGCGATCGCGCTCTTTGGCTTCCAGTCGGGTGCCGCGCTCGCGACCGTCGTCGGCGTGCTCGTCGAGGTGCCGGTCATGCTCTCCGTCGTACGGATCGTACTGCGGACGCGCGGATGGTATGAGCGGCGCATCGATAGCCTGGCAATCTGAGCTTTGGAACTCCGGTGTCATAAATCTACATTTTGTGTTTCTGCCTCGCGCGACAAAAGCTGCGAAGGCGCATAACTCACTCTGGAAAACACGACCCGCCTGAATTCCGACCGGCCTCGTTCTGGGCCGGGTGGCTGGCTCCGCTTCGGCAACGATGAAATTGCCGTAATCACATCCTACACTGTAATCTGAAGCAGCGGCTATAGAGCGCGGCACACCATCGAGAAGAGGCGCTTGGTTGTGGATTCGCCGGAAAACAGCACGGTGCAATGCTCCGAGGCAGACATGCGGGGCTTTTGCCATTCTTGCCGGTGCGCGGCCGCGATCAAAGAGTCCCAGCACCTGATCTCGACCTGATAAAACAAGCAAAACAGGAGGGCCGCGCCATCATCCGGGCAATGCGCAGAGTGCCGCCTCGTCAATCCTGTCCACCGCCTGGGGGCGCGGAGGCAGCAAGTAGTGCGGGTGATCTGCTGTAGATTCGCTGCAGAAAACAGCGGGATCAGCTATCGCACTTCAAGGAGTAGTTGTGGCTTGCCAGTTTGTCGGGGCGTGGGCCTCGCTCGATTGCCGCGACCCCATTGGCGGCACGCGGCCTAGTTCCCTAATTCTGGCAAACGAGGAGGAGAGGAATGAAGCTTAGCGCGCGCAATCAAATCAAAGGGAAAATCGTCGGTGTTCAGAAGGGTCAGACGACCGGCCATGTGCGTATCGACATCGGCAATGGGGTGATCATCACCTCGTCGATCACGAGAACGAGGCCATTGACGATCTCGCCCTCCAGGTGGGCGACGATGCCGTGGCGGTTATCAAGGCGTCCGACGTGATGGTCGCTAAGTAGTGCGCCCTCGATCTCTCGTCACCGCCGCGCTCGTCGCCGCAGCACTGGCGCTTGCAAGCAATAACGCGCGGGCAGCTGATCAAAGTGTTGTTGTCGCGCAGTCCATCGAACAGACGCACACGATCGACGTGGCAATGGTTGAGCAGTTGCCGGCGATTGAACAGAAAGTGTCGTTCCTGACCGGCCACGGTCCCGAGCAGGCCACCTACACAGGCGCGCTGCTCTGGTCTGTGCTCGACCGCGCGGGAATGTTGGGCGGCGATCGACGGGCGCGGCTGCGCCGCACGATTCTAGTGACTGGACGCGATGGCTATACCGCTGTGCTCGCGCTCGCGGAGATCGATCCGGAATTCGAAGGTAAGCAGGTTCTTCTGGCCTATCGTCGGGACGGCCAGCCGATGGATGGACACACGCTGCGCTTGGTAGTTCCGGCTGACCGCCATGGCGGTCGCAGCGTCCGCGATGTCGTGCGGATCGACTTGCATTAACCCACCGAAAGCGGAGAGGAAATGTGATCCGACCCCGTGCGGCCAACAATTGTGCGGTGATCCGCACTCGCCTCGAAGAGCTGTGTTGCGAACGCACTCGTCCCGAGCTGCCGACGATTTTGCGATGATCCATGCGCGGCTCGAAAAACTGCGCCGTGAGCGTGAGTGCGCCCAGGTGCGCATCGGTCACGCTCACAGCGCGACGGCGGGGCCACGAGCATCCGCCGCCCGCAACGGGCCGGCAAGCGAATAAGCCCAGTTGCTCGCTGACAACCCGCCGGGCTTAATTACGGCTGCGGCGATTGCCAGATCGTCTTATCACCGCCTTTGCGCGAGGGCGGCCCAAGTCACGTATCACGCGGCCTGCGTTGCCATCCATCTCAATCATGAGTTCTGGGCCAAGTAGAACGGGAGCGATTTCGATGAAGTTCGGCATTCACAACCCCTCATGGTTATTCGGTCCCGACCCGGCCGAAGCGTTCGAGGGGGTGAAAGCGAAGGCGCAATGGGCCGAAAACCACGGCTTTGTCTGGTTCTCGGTGATGGACCACCTGATCCAGATCAGCGGCGTCGGCGCGCCCGATGAACCCTTCATGGAAGGCTGGACCGTCTTGTCGGCGCTGGCTGCGGTGACCAGCCG
This sequence comes from uncultured Alphaproteobacteria bacterium, assembly GCA_963846635.1. Lineage (GTDB taxonomy): Bacteria > Pseudomonadota > Alphaproteobacteria > ATCC43930 > CGMCC-115725 > AP-15. The sequence continues at coordinate 91,817 of CAWJXM010000041.1, forward strand.
AATTCGTCTCGCCACCCTCGCCACATCAGTCGGCTACCGCAATCCCGCGCATCTGGCCAAGATCGCCGCCGGTGTCGATTTGATCAGCCGGGGGCAGCTGACGCTCGGTATGGGCGCCGGTTATTTCGAGACGGAGTACCGCCAATATGGCTGGGAATTCCCGGCCCGTCCGGCGGTGCGCATCCGGCAGATGGAGGAGGCCCGTCCGGCTCATCCTCGCGATGTGGAGGGAGAAGCGAACAACCTTTCACGGCAGGTATTTCCACGTCGAAGACGCGATCCTCGAACCGAAGCCGGTCCAAAAGCCACGGCCGCCAGTGATGATCGCCGGCGGTGGCGAGCAACTTACATTGCGTGCGGTCGCTCGCCTAGCCGATGCCTGCAACATCAGCGGTGATCCGGAAATGGTGAGGCACAAGCTTGCGGTGCTTCGTAGCCATTGCGATGCCGCGCAGCGTGACTACGATACGATTGAAACGACCCACAATAACAGCTGGTTGCTCGGCCGCAACGAGGCCGCTGTGGCAGCAAAGCGCGAGCGACTGGCTGCCCGCGGGACATTGCGGGGGTTTGTTGGCACGGTGTCCGAGGCCATCGATCTGATCGGTCAATATCAGGCCGCCGGTGTGCAGCTGTTGATCAACAGCGATTATAGGAACGACATCGAGACTCACGAACTCTTCGCGTCGGACGTCATGCCGCGCTTCGCATGAGGGTCTAAATCGATGGCGGGTGCACCCACAGAAGAATGGTTGCTCGGCATCAGGCTGCCGCCACGCAGCCGCATTGGCTGCTGTCGCTCGGGTCTTGAGCAACCGGTCCGAGCCACATCAGCAGGGCTCTCCTTTGGCATTGCACTGATGCCGATACGCTTGATCACTGCGAGCAGCGGCAACCGATGTCCCGGTGCTGTTGCTAATCCTGGTGCAAGGTTTAGCGTCCGCAGCTTTGACGGAACGTATGACCTGCACCGTCTGCAAGAGATCTTGGGCAACCGACCTTGCGTCGCGACGACAAAACGAAAGGCGTCAGCCAATGCGCAGTTTCCGGGCCGCCAACTTCACCGCTTCGACGATCTGCGGATAGGTCCCGCAGCGGCACAGATTGCCCGACAGGTAGTGACGGATCTGGTCGTCGCTTGGGTCGGGATGCGCCACCAACAGCTGCGTCGTCATCAGGACGAATCCGGGCGTGCAAAAGCCGCACTGGAACGCGCCCGCCTCGATGAAGGCTTGCTGCACCGGGTGCAGCGTGTCGCCATCGGCAAGGCCCTCGACGGTGACGAGCTCGGCGCCGTCGGCGAACACGGCAAGGTAGAGACAGCCTGACACCGCCGCGCCGTCGACCAGCACGGTGCAGCAGCCGCAAAGACCCTGGCCGCAGCTTTCGCGCGGGCCGTCGAGCGCGAAACGGTTGCGCAACACATCGACGAGCGTCTCGTGCGGCGTCACCACGCACTCGGCAGCGGCGCCGTTCAGGGTGAAACGGATTGTCCGAGGCGCCGCACTCATCATTCCTCCGGCAACGGGTCGCCAGCCGCCCGGCGCAGCGCGCGATAGACCGTTTCGGCGGTGATCGGCAACTCCGTCAGACGCACGCCGACCGCGTCGTGGATCGCGTTCGCGATTGCCGGCGACACGCCGAATGTGCCGGTTTCGCCCACACCCTTCGCGCCATAGGGCCCGGACTCCTGGCGCGCTGCTACGCTCTCGCCCGTCAAAACCTCAGGCATGTCCCGGATACCAGGAATTTTATAATCGGCAAGGGATGGGTTGCGGAGTTGTCCGTCGGTGAACACCATCTCCTCGCTCAGCGTGAAGCCCAGTTGCATGACCGCGGCACCGGTCAATTGCGTCTCGACGATGCGCGGGTTGATCGGCGTGCCAGCGTCTGCGACATTGACAAGACGCAGCACGCGCACATGCCCGGTTTCGGTATCGACCTCGACTTCGGCGCCGCTGCCGCCCGTCATCCAATAGGGTGTGGCATTCGGCGTCAGGCCGGTCGCGTGGTCGGGCGGCACGTAATCCGGCACAAAGCTTCCCGAGCCGACGATCGTGCCGGCCTGCATGCCGTATTTGCGGCGGAAGAGTTCGGCGATCGGCAGGTTGCTGCCTTCCGGCACGCCGGTTTCGGCGGCCATCGCGGCGAGCTTGGCTTTGGCCTCCTCGGCCGCGCGGCGCACTGCGTGGCCCATATGAAAGGTCGAACGCGAGCCCAACGTTCCCATGTCGTAAGGCGTCACATCGGTATCGGGTGCCACGACACACACCGCCTCCGCCTCGATGCCAAGCGCCTCGGCGGCGATCTGCGCCAGCGCTGTTGTCGATCCCTGGCCCATATCGACGGTGCTGCAATAAAGTGTCGCGCTGCCGTCGGCGGCGACCGCGATGGTCGCGACCGAGGTCGTCGGCGAAATGCTGGCTTTCAATCCGATCGCAACGCCGCGGCCGCGCCGCAGCGAGCCGCTGCCCCGGTCGAATTGCTGCCCCCAGCCGATCCGCTGGACGACGCGGTCGAGCACCGCGACGGTCGCGGTATCCTTGAGCAGGGTGCCGGTCGCTTGCGGCAGCCCGTCCTTGAGGAGGTTCTTGCGACGGAACTCGACCGGGTCGAGGCCCAGTTCGCGCGCGACAAGATCGGTGTGGCTCTCATAGGCCCAGACGAGCTGCGGCATGCCAAAACCCCGCAGCGCGCCGGCGGGCGGCCGGTTCGTATAGGTCTCGTAGGAATCGATCGAGACATTGGCAATGTCGTAAGGCCCGGCGGCCGAGAACCCGGATTTCTGTGCGACGCGCGGGCCGATATCAGCATAGGCACCCCCATTATAGATAACCTCGCAATAGCGCGCGGTGATCCGCCCGTCTTTGGTCACGGCACTCTTGATGCGAAAGGTCGAACCGTGCTTCGAGATCGTGAAGAACTGCTCCTCCATCGTCAGCGCGACCTTGACCGGGCGGCGCGCGAGCAGCGACAGCGCGACCGCCAGCGCCTCCAGCTTTACATAGACCTTGGCGCCGAACCCGCCGCCCAGGAACGCGGTGCGCACGCGCACCCGGTTCTCCGGCAGGCCCAATAGCCGCGCGATCTCGACCCGCACCGAAGACGGGGTCTGTGTCGAGCTGTGCACCGTGACGCGGGCCGGGGTCGCGTCGGCGATCACGCAATGCGGCTCCAATGGCGTGTGCATCTGCTGCGGCGTGCGGAAGACGTGCTCGAAGACGTGGTCGGCCTCAGCAAAGGCCTTGTCGACGTCGCCGCGTCGCAGATGGTAGTCGAGCGCGACATTGGTGTCGCGCTTGCCGGCAAGATGCTTCAAATCGGCGAACATGCCGGCCGGCTTTAGCGTCTCATGCACGAAAGTCGTCGCGGTCAAGGTCTCGACCTCATCGAGAACCGCAGGAAGCTCCTCGTAATCGATCGAAATTTCTTGCGCCGCCGCTTCGGCGATCTTTGGGTCTTCGCCAGCACGACGGCGACCGGCTCGCCGGCGAACCGCACTTTGCCGAGCGCCAAGATCGGCTGATCGTGAAATGCCGGCCCAAAATACGGGTCCGGGATGACCCGAAGGATGTCCTCGCCGGTGACGACGGAATACACGCCGTGGGTCGCTTGGGCGGTGCTCGTATCAATGTGGCGAATGCGGCCGTGCGGTACCGTGCTGCGGGCGATCTTCGCCCACAGCATGCCGGGCAGGCGCAGATTATGGATGTATTCGGCGCGGCCGGTGACCTTGGCGCGCGCCTCGACCCGCGGCAGCGAGCGGCCGATCTGGCCGGCGGAAATGGTCCTCGTATAACTCATGAATCAAGCGCCTTTTGCAGTGCACGGCGCAGATGTACCTCGACAAGCACGCGCTTGTATGCGGCCGAGCCGTGCAGATCGCCGACCACCGACGCCTCGGCGGCGGCGCATTTCCCCGCTTCGCGCAGCAGCGCCTCGTCGATCCGCCGGCCAGCAAACAACGCCTCAGTCTGCGTGAGGCGCATCGGGATTTCGGTTGCCGCGCCGATCGCAATCCTCACCTCGGCGGCGCCAATTGACGCGGCGATGCCGAGCGCCGGCCAATCATCGGCCGTGCGCGCGGTGATCTTGGTGTAGGCGGCGCGGCGTCCCGTCTGCGACGGTACGCGCAGCGCGGTGATCAGTTCGTCATTGCCGAGCACTGTCGTCATATAGCCGGTGATCAGCTCTTCGATCGGGATGTCGCGCTCGCCGCTTGGGCCCACCACCCGCACCGACGCGCCCAGGGCGATCAGCACCGGCGGCAGATCCATGTGCGGGTCGCCGTGCGCGAGATTGCCACCGACGGTCGCGACATTGCGCACGCGAACATTGGAATGGGTCAGCAGCATATCCGCGACGACCGGTGCTGCCTGCCGCACCACCGCCGAGCGCTCGATCTGCGCCAATCGCACCATCGCGCCGATGTCGAGCCCGCCATCCGGTGTCGCAGCGATTATGGTGATCGCCGGCCCGAGCGCCCGCAGGCTAACCAAGCGCCGTGGCTGGTAAAGCCCGGTCTTCATCATCAGCATTAGCGCGGTGCCACCGGCGATCGGCCGCACCGCCGGGTCGTCGGAGTCGAGCAACCCCAATGCCTCGCCGAGCGAAGATGGCTCGACCAGTTCGAACGCGGTCATGATCGCGCACCTCTAACCGAGATTCTCGGGCTTCGCGAGCTGTCGGATAGTTTTAATCTCAGCGATGCGCCACAACAAAATACGACCGGAATTCGATCGTAGCCGAGCAGCGTCCAAAACACGTTCGCCGGAGCAAAGTCGCACGGTTGGTAGGCATGTCGCCAATCGCCTCGGCTCATTCGCTTGCTCTTTCGGAGGCGGGTTGCTGCGCTTGATGGCGGCCAGCCGCAACTCGGCTATGAGCAGCTCGATATGGGCGTCGCCGGGATCAGTCGAGGTTACTGCTCTGAATCAGGAATCCATGACGAGCCCGGCACCGGTGCCACTCTTACCGGCATCGTCTCGCAGCAATGGAGCTGGGCGACTGTGCATGTCAATGCCGCCGCTGTCCGGGAACAGCATACCGATTACTTTCTCGACACGATTATCGAGAGCCCGCACGACTGGGCCGTGCGCCTGGTCGGCGAGTTCTTCTATGAGCGCGATGTCGCCAAGTCCCAGCCCCGCTTCCGGCGGCCTGATCGGGGTGATCTGGCAGGTCAAAGACAATATCGCGTTCGGCTTCGCCTGCGCGGAGCGCGCATCAATGATCACACCGCGGGCGAGACCCGCGCCGGCGTGACCTTCGCATTTGGCGTGTCGCAAGGGCCCGAGCTGTTGTCAGGGCTTAGCAGCGCGTCACTGGCCGAAAGTCATTAGAGCCGGGCATCACAAATGGACGTGCCGACCAGGACTTCGTATGTAATAGCCGCCGTCACGCTACCCGAGCGAGCGGGCGGCCGCCGCGAGCATGACGGCAGTCCCGAAGACCTTCGCCTGGGCGGCGGGCCCACTGATTTCAGGCTACCTGCTGTCGCTTTCCACCTTCGGCTGGCCATTGCTGATCGGCGGCGCCATCAAGGGGCGTCTATGACATTCTGCTGCTGATCAAGTTTCACAAGGTGCGCCCTCCCAAGGAGGCGAGGGCGGATAAAAACCTCGACCCTTAGGGTCGACGCAGTACTCTGACAACCGACATTGTATCCAAGCCTGACGCAGCTTGCTCATGAATTCACCCAGGTCACGCCACTCGCTGGGTTTGTGAGCCGGCGCTCCCCTGGGATGCTGGAGCCTCGGTGGTTTTCTCGTCCATTCCCATCAGGACGCGCAGCGTCTCACGGCCGCGCGACAACCGCGAGCGGACGGTGCCGATCGGAATGCCGAGGATCGTCGCGACTTCTTCATAGCGCATGCCTTCCAGACCGACGAGCAGAATCACTTGCCGCTGTTCGTCGGGCATGCGTGCCAGCGCTCGCTCGAGGTCGCGCAATTGCAACGACGTGCCGGCGTCCGCGTCGACAGTCAGCGCCGGGGACATTTCCTCGACAGGGACCGCGATTCCCTCGCGAACCCCGCGTCGCACGTCGTTAACGTGCAGGTTATGCAATATCGTAAAAAGCCAAGCCCGCAGATCGGTCCCCGGCTGCCACAGATGCTGTTTAGAGATAGCGCGGACGAGCGAACTTTGCACCAAATCGTCGGCCCGCGATCCATCCCGGGTCAAGGCCCGAGCATAACGCCGCAGGCGGGGGATTTCGCTTTCGAGAAGACGCGTAAAATCGGTCATCAGGTCCACCCCTTTGATGTACCGGCGCCGGTTGTGTCCGGGCCGTTGGATGTCCCTGGTATAGGATCGTGCTGTAATCCCTTGATGTACGGGTCTGATAGATTAGTAAAATGTTATGTTAACTAGTAAATGGATGAAACTACTTGGTAAGCTTCGGAACACTTTGTAACAGTGTAGCCGAATTTGGCATGCACCAGCTTTCTTTCACGCGTAGCATCGCGGCATCGTAAATAGCATATCGAGGTCGACCGATCTGGTCATGAAATATGTTGCCTGCGACACCGACAAGCGGCCGGATGTCGCCGCAATGATGACCAACCGCTTTGTTGGCGGCATCAAGCTGACCCCGGCCGAATGGGAGCAGACGCAGAAGAACGCGCGAGAGTTCCATTCATTTGTAAGCTAATACGAACCTTGGCACGGCGCTTGCGTAGCCGTTGCGGTTGAGGGAGCTAACCATGCCTGCCATCGAAGGCCAGCACTACATCGAGGTCGCCGAGGTCAGCAAGATCTGCCGCAATGGCACGCCCCATGCGTCGAGGCGGTCAGCTCGGTCAGCTTTACCGTGCCGCACGGCCAGTTTGTCGCGATCCTCGGTCCGTCGGGCTGCGGCAAGAGCACCTTGTTGATGATGGTCGACGGGCTGGAGCCGGTCACTGGCGGATATATCAAAGTAGACGGCGTTGCGATGACATGTTCCGGCAGGGGGTTCCGGAGATGGCGCTCAATCCCACTCTAAGGAATTCGCTCGGATCGGGCTCGGCATGTGGGAGCACGGCGTCGATCATTCGGAGGCGCGAGCGCACGGGCTGGTGTGGTCCGACCCAACCGGCTACGCCGAGACGACTGGTCTCGTCATGCAGTACCTATACGGCCCGGGAATGCAACGACCGATGCCTGACGCCGTCTTCACCAACCGCTTTACTGGCAAGGTCAAGCTGACCGATGCGCAATGGGCCGGCGTGCGGCAGCGCGTGGCCAAATTCGACAAAATCCTCAGCTAGTTTACCACCCAGCACCGGAGAAACCGGAGATGACCTCTCACGCCGAAAACGAATTGCTGACCCGCATTGGGCCCGGCACGCCAATGGGTAATTTGATGCGGCAATATTGGCTGCCCGCGTGTCTTTCGTTGGAGCTGACGGCGAATGGCGACCCGTTGCGGCTGATGCTGCTCGGCGAGAAGCTGATCGCCTTTCGCGACAGCATGGGGCGCATCGGCGTCCTCGATCACCGCTGTCCGCATCGCTGCGCCTCACTGTTCTTCGGGCGCAACGAGGAAGGCGGGTTGCGCTGCGTCTATCACGGCTGGAAGTTCGACACCGCCGGCAATTGCCTCGACATGCCAAATTTGCCGGCTGATCAGGATTTCCGCCACAAGGTCAAGGCCAAATCCTACCAGGTCACCGAACGCGGCGGAGTGGTCTATGTCTATATGGGCGAACGGACAATAGCACCACCACTGCCGGCGATCGAGGCGACGATGTGCCCCGCCGAGGAGACCAACCTCTCCTGCGTCATGCGTGAGTGCAATTGGCTGCAGGCCTTGGAAGGCGACATCGACACATCGCATTTCAGCTTTCTGCACACCGGAAAGGTCGAGCTCGCCGACATCGACCCGGACCATCTTGAACGCTTCCAGCTGATCGACCGCGCGCCCCGCTATCACGTCAAGTCAACCGACTGGGGCACGATGTATACAGCATATCGGCCGGCCCAGCCGGGGCATCTTTATTACCGTTTCGCCCATTTCGCATTTCCGTTTTGGACATTGTTCCCGAATGGACCATTGACCGACAACATTCTGACCCAGGCCTGGGTGCCGATGGACGACACTCACGTGATGTCATTCCAGTTCAATTGGAAACATAAGACCCCGGTGCTCAGTCGGGACAAGACGGGCGAGCCATTGCCGCTTCTAGCCCGCACCACCGAAACCCTGCCGAATACCACCGACTGGTTCGGTCGCTGGCGCCCGGTGGCCAATCCAGACAATGATTACCTGATCGATCGCGAGGCGCAGCGCACGGTCAGCTACACCGGCATTGCCGGGGTCTTTCCGCAGGATTCGGCGGTAACCGTGAGCATGGGCGAAATCTCCGATCGCACGCTCGAGCATCTGGCGCCGAGCGATCGCATGATCGTGATGACGCGCCGGCGGCTGATCGAGGCGGCGCGGGCCTTGCGCGACCAAAAAACCGTCCCACCGCTCGTCGATAATCCGGGTATTGCGACTGCAATCCGGTCGGGAGATCTGATCGCACCCGAAACCCGGCCCTGGATGGAGGCTTATGAAGAGACGCTGCATCAGGCGCGGCACCCGGTCCTGCTAGAGGCCGCGGAGTAGAGCTGCCGCGATCATAGCCAGTTTCGGCGACACCGCGGCTGCTGCTGTCAGTGTCGGCACTACAGCGGGATCGGCGATGCGGGAGCGCCAGCAGTGATTTTCGGGGGTGGTTGGAGAGAGTTGCGCGCCGGCCAGAGCATCTGGTTCTCGACACCCTCGACGCCGCTACGGGGCACGGCCGAAGGCCACCCCTCGCTGATCGAATACTGCATCGATCAATGCGCCGGCTCAGCCGGCTGGCGCGGCGGTAAGTTGTTTAAATTCAGGCAATCTTTGAGCTTGGCATCGCGTTTCGCGGCAGCACCCGGTGAAAAGTCTGGAAAGGCAGCCTGCGCCTGCTTCGCGCAAACATCCATTGTCTTCCATTTCTGCATCGCGCTCGTGCCCTGCCCGGTTGCGTGCGCTGAACCAACTGAGAGGGCGAGCACGGCTCCCGCCAAACAGATTTTCCGGTACATGCCATCTCCCTCCGCATGACCTGACGCGTTATAGAAGCCGCCGCTGCTGTTCGCCAACGCCTGAGCCATCTCGCGACCCCGGTCGGCTCCGACGATGATGATGCGCGTTTATACTGCTGGTCGTCATAAGAGAAAGGGCGCCCGAAGGCGCCCTCTCCTGCGACATTGAGCAGCAATGGTCTAGTAGTCGTCCATACCGTCCATGCCGTGGTCGTGCGGCATGCTGGGCGCGGGCTTCCTCTCCGGCTTTTCGGCGACCATCGCCTCAGTGGTGACGAGCAAGCCGGCGACTGAGGCCGCGTCCTGCAAGGCCAAGCGGACAACCTTTGTCGGGTCGATGATGCCGGCCTTGACCATGTCGACATACTCGCCGGTCTGGGCATCAAACCCGTAATTCGGGTCGTTCCTGTCGAGGAGCTTGCCGATGACTACCGAGCCCTCGCTGCCGGCGTTTTCGGCAATCTGCCGCGCCGGGGTCTGCAGTGCCCGGCGAACGATGTCGATACCGACCCGTTGGTCATTGTTCTCGGGGGTCAACCCTTCCAGTGCCTTGGCCGAATAGAGCAAGGCGACGCCGCCACCCGGAACGATGCCTTCCTCGACGGCTGCTCGAGTAGCATGGGTCGCATCATCGACCCGATCCTTGCGCTCTTTGACCTCGATCTCTGTCGCACCGCCGACCCGGATCACCGCGACGCCGCCGGCGAGCTTGGCGAGCCGCTCCTGAAGTTTCTCGCGGTCGTAATCGGAGGTGGTCTCCTCGATCTGCTGGCGGATCTGGGCGATACGGCCCTGGATATCGTCCTTCTTGCCGGCGCCATCGATGATCGTCGTGTTTTCCTTTTCGATCCGCACCCGCCTGGCGCGCCCCAGCATGTCGAGGGTCACGCTTTCGAGCTTGATGCCGAGATCTTCGCTGATCACCTGGCCGCCGGTCAGGATCGCGATATCTTCGAGCATCGCCTTGCGCCGGTCGCCAAAGCCGGGGGCCTTGACCGCCGCGACCTTGAGCCCGCCGCGTAATTTGTTGACGACGAGCGTGGCGAGCGCCTCGCCCTCAACGTCCTCGGCGACGATCAACAGCGGCTTGCCCGATTGCACGACCGATTCAAGCAGCGGCAACAAGGATTGCAGGCTCGACAGTTTCTTTTCATTCAGCAGGATGTACGGCTCGTCAAGCTCGGCCACCATTTTTTCGGCGTTGGTGATGAAATACGGGCTGACATAGCCGCGGTCGAACTGCATGCCCTCGACGACGTTGAGCTCGGTCTCGAGCGATTTCGCTTCTTCGACCGTGATCACGCCCTCGTTGCCGACCTTCTGCATCGCCTCGGCGATCATCTTGCCGATTTCGTGGTCGTTATTGGCCGAAATCGTGCCGACCTGGGCGATTTCGTCGTTGGTCGATACCTTCTTCGACCGTTTTTCGATGTCTTTGACGACAGCCTCGACGGCCGAGTCGATGCCGCGCTTCAAATCCATCGGGTTCATGCCGGCGGCCACCGCCTTGGCACCCTCGCGCACGATCGCCTGCGCCAGAATGGTCGCGGTCGTGGTGCCGTCGCCGGCCTGGTCGCTGGTCTTCGAGGCCACTTCGCGCACCATCTGCGCGCCCATGTTCTCGAACTTGTCGGCGAGCTCGATTTCCTTGGCGACGGTGACACCGTCCTTGCTGATCCGCGGTGCGCCAAAGGATTTATCAAGAACGACGTTGCGGCCCTTAGGACCCAAGGTCACCTTAACTGCATTGGCGAGGATGTCGATTCCGCGCAGCATCCGGTCGCGGGCGTCGGTATGAAAACGAACTTCTTTAGCAGCCATGATCCTTCCCCTATCAGGTCTTTTCGACGATACCCATGATGTCGCTTTCCTTCATGACGACGAAATCCTCGCCGTTGATCTTGATCTCATTGCCCGCCCATTTGCCAAACAGCACCCGATCGCCAATCTTGACGTCGAGCGGATGCAACTTCCCGTCATCGCCTCGCGTCCCCGGACCCGCGGCAAGGACTTCGCCTTCCATCGGCTTTTCCTTGGCCGTGTCGGGTATGATGATTCCTCCTTTGGTTTTTTCTTCCTCTTCGATGCGCCGGACCAGCACGCGGTCCTGCAACGGCCGAAACTGCACGAGTCCCTCCTCAACAAAGATGGCCCATATCCCCTCTGTAGCACTCTTCGAGCGGGAGTGCTAACAAAATTGGCGATATCGGCACTTGGTTCAAGCGGCCGTTGGGGCAATCTGCTTCAGCCGCTGCGGTGCACGGCTGCCGATCTGGCCAGCATTTAGGCAGCTCCAGGCAACGAATGGCTGGTTTTTAAGCGCCCACCGCTGACAACTGTGCCGGCTGATGCAGAGTGGGTGTTGGCTCGTCTTTTGCTCAGCCAGGTTTGGCACTTTGCAGAGGGTACCGGCGCAAACCGCAAGCATCGGGGGTAGCACATGGCGCTGATCAACGCGGAACCCTACCCTTTTGATCTCGACCCGGCCCGAGCAGCGCTCGTCATTATCGATATGCAACGCGATTTCCTCGAGCCCGGCGGCTTTGGCGCGGCACTCGGGAACGACGTGTCGCTGTTGCGGCGGACCATTGCCCCGTGCCGACAACTGTTGGCACAAGCCCGCCTCGCCGGGTTGACGGTGCTTCATACCCGCGAGGGCCACCGCCCCGATCTCGCTGATCTTCCGCCGACCAAAAAGGCGCGCGGCCGGCTGCCGCTCACGATCGGCGATCCGGGGCCGATGGGCCGAATCCTCGTGCGGGGCGAGGACGGCCATGACATCATCTCCGAACTCTATCCGGTGCCCGGTGAGCCGATCGTCGACAAGCCCGGCAAGGGCGCCTTTCACGCCACCGATCTTGATTCGCTGCTGAAGAACCGCGGCATCGCGCAATTGATCGTCTGCGGTGTAACGACCGAGGTCTGCGTCCATACGACGGTGCGCGAGGCCAATGATCGCGGCTATGAATGCATTGTCGCAGCCGATTGTGTAGGCTCATATTTTCCGGAGTTTCACGAAATTGGACTGCGGATGATCGCCGCGCAGGGCGGCATCTTTGGTTGGGTCGCCTCAAGCGCAGACATCATCCCCGCATTGGCTGAACCCGGCCGGTCGGGAGGGTGCCGATGAACGCGGCAGCAACCGAGGCACCGCGCTGGTGGGTACCGGGCGATTGGAACGGATTTTTCGGCCTCTTTACCAACGTCGTGTTGAATGTGATCGTGCTGACTGGGTTGTGTCTGCACGTCGTCAATCTGCCGGCCGACATCGTCTATGGCCGCATCTTGCCGGCCCTCGGGATCGCCTTGCCGCTTGGCAATCTCTATTACGCATGGCTCGCGTGGCGCCTCGCCAAAACCGAGCGCCGCGACAGCGTCACCGCGATGCCCTACGGGCCGTCGGTGCCGCACATGTTTATCGTCGTCTTTCTGATCATGCTGCCGACCTATTTGAAGACGCACGATCCGCTGCTGGCGTGGCGCGCCGGGCTGGTATGGTGCCTGGTGATCGGCGTCATCGTGTTGCTCGGCGCCTTTATCGGACCGACGGTCCGCAAGCACACGCCGCGCGCGGCGATGCTCGGCACCCTTGCCGGGATTTCGATCGCTTTCATCTCGATGCGGCCGGCCTTCCTCGGTTGGGAAGAGCCGTGGCTGTTTTTGCTGTCGCTTGCGATCGTGCTGATCAGCTGGATGGCCGGGGTGAGATTGCCCTTCGGATTGCCCGGCGGTCTTGTGGCGGTGGTGGTCGGCACAGTGCTCGCCTGGCTCGCTCGTTTCGTTCACCTCGATAATCTGATGCAGCCAACTGAAGTCGCCGGGGCAATCGGGCTATTCGGGTTGCACCTGCCCTATCCGACAACCGATTTCGCCAAGGCGATCACCGGTATCGGCCCGCTGCTTGTCACCGCGGTACCGCTCGGCATCTATAACTTTACCGAGGGCATGAACAATGTCGAGAGTGCCGCCGCTGCCGGCGACGAGTACAGCCTGCGCAAGATCCTGTTGGCCGACGGCACCGGCGCCATCATCGGTGCGGTGCTCGGCAGCCCGTTTCCGCCGGCGGTCTATATTGGTCACCCCGGGTGGAAAGCGGTTGGCGGGCGGATCGGATATTCGCTCGCGACCGGGGTGGTAATCGGGATCGTCTGCTTTCTTGGATTGACGGCATTGCTCCTTGCAGTGATCCCGCTGGTCACGATTCTGCCGATCCTGCTCTACATCGGTCTGGTGATCGGCGCGCAGGCGTTCCAGACCTCCCCTTCTCGGCACGCCCCGGCAATTGTGCTCGCGATGCTGCCGAATATTGCCGCCTGGGCGCAGACCCAGATCGACGGTGCGCTCGGCGCCGCCGGCTCGTCAGCGGCCAAGCTCGGCCTCGCCAAGCTTGGCGCGGTCGGAGTCGTCTACCATGGCATGGCGCTATTGGGCGGCGGCGCGGTGCTGGCCGGGTTGATCCTCGGTGCCGTCGCTGTCTTTATCATCGACCGCCAATTCGATCGTGCCGCCCTATTCGCAGCAGCCGGTGGGGTATTGTCGTATTTCGGCTTTATTCACGGCACCGCTCTCGGTATCGGGAATTCGACACCGGTCGCGATCGGCTATCTGATCATGGCCGGAGTTTGTTTGGCGCTGAGCCGCCAGCACCTGCCGGAAACGATTGGTTCGATCGAACACGTAACCGCCGAGGGCGAAGATTGAGCGAAGCGGTGCTCGGCTCCAGAGTCCCCATACTGAGCCAGGGTTAGCTCATCATTCACTCGCGAATGCCCGCCTGCCGTGTTTCCAAGCGGGTGCCGAGGTCGAGCAAGGCATAATCGGCAAAGGCCGGCGCCAATAGCGAGATCCCAAAAGGCAACCCGTTCCGGCGAAACCCTGCCGGCAGAGCCAATGCCGAGAGGTCGAGCAGATTGGCGAAACTGGTATAAAGGCCGAGATTGCTGTTGAGCCGTACCGGGTCTGCGGCGACGGCGGCGATTTCGTAAATCGTGCCCGCGGTCGGCAGCAGCAGGCAATCGACAGTTCCCATCTCGCGATCGGCTTGGCGCCGCAATGCCGCCAATTCGTATTGCGCGCGGAAGGCATCGAGAGCGCTGTATGAGCGGCCGCCTTCGATTATCGCGCGCGTAACCGGCAACAGCGCCTCCGGCTGTTCCTTCTAGCAGCCGCTTGGTGGCGATGGAGCCGCTCGGCAACCCACGGACCATCGTAGAGCAGTCTTCCCGCGTCGCGGAACGGAGCAAACGCGATCTCGACCGCAGTGCCCCCGGCTTTTTCAACGAGCTCAATCGCACGCCCAAATACAGCAGCCGCCTCATCGTCGCCGAAGAATTCGAGGTCGCGCTGGGCTGGAACGCCGAAGTGAAATTCGGATCCAAACTTTTCCGGCACGGTGGATGGCCGCACCCGGCTCAGCGGATCCTCCGCATCAAACCCGGTAACGACCTCGAATACCGCGGCCGCGTCTGCTGCCGTCTGAGCAAAGACCGAGACGCAGTCGAGCGAACGGCAGGCCGGGACGATACCCCGAGTGCTGAGTAATCCGCGGGTGGGCTTCAACCCGACGATGTTGTTGAAGGCAGCGGGAACGCGGCCCGATCCCGCCGTATCAGTGCCCAGGGCAAAGCTGACGAGGCCTGCCGCTACTGCAACTGCCGAGCCCGAACTCGATCCGCCCGGGATATAGCGGGCATCGAACGGGTTGCGTGGCACGCCATAGGGCGACCGGGTGCCGACAAGGCCGGTCGCAAACTGATCGAGATTGGTCTTGCCAATCAGTACGGCGCCGGCGTCCAACAACCGGTCGATCACCGGTGCGGTTCGGCTTGGCGTGTAGCCAAAGGCGGGGCAGGCGGCGGTCGTCGGCATCCCGGCGACATCGATATTGTCTTTAACTGCGAAAGGGACTCCGTAAAGGGGGAGCCGGGCGACCATTCCGGGATCGGTTTTGACGGCAGCAGCGAGAGCATGCGCTCGCTCGCGGATCCTCGCGTTGTCGACGCGCGCGATCCATAAGGCCTGATCGTCCCATTCGGCGATACGGGATAGAACCCGGTCGACCAATTCGACGATCGATAACACGCCATCGAGAAAGGCTCGACGGAGCGATCCGATGGCTAGATCTGCGGGGCAGGGATCCATGTAAAATTGCGGTCTCGCTTCCGGTGTGGCATGCCGATTGAACCATTGAGGCTGGCCCACAAAAAGGTTGGTCTGCAAACTGCCGGTCCAACCCGGTTTCTACAAGAGGAGACATGCAGATGAGTGAATGCTATATCGCAGCCGATCCATACCCATGGCCTTACAATGGCGATCTACGCCCTGCCAATACCGCGCTTGTGATCATCGACATGCAGACCGATTTCTGCGGTGTCGGTGGCTATGTCGAGAGAATGGGTTACGATCTGTCCCTCACCCGAGCGCCGATCTTGCCGATTGCCACCGTGTTGGCGGCAATGCGGCGGCATGGATTTCATGTCTTCCATACGCGAGAAGGTCATCGGCCCGATCTCGCCGATTTGCCAGCGAACAAGCGTTGGCGCTCGCGCCGGATCGGCGCCGGGATTGGCGACCCGGGCCCGTGCGGCCGCATTCTGGTACGCGGCGAGCCGGGTTGGGAGATCATTCCAGAACTGGCGCCTGTCGACGGCGAGCCGATCGTCGACAAGCCGGGCAAAGGAACCTTTTGCGCAACCGATTTTGAATTGATGCTGCGGCTGCGTGGTATTGCCAATCTGGTGTTGACCGGGATCACCACCGATGTCTGCGTGCATACGACAATGCGAGAGGCCAATGACCGTGGCTTCGAATGTTTGCTGCTCGAAGATTGCTGCGGCGCCACCGATCCGTCCAATCATGATCACGCAATTAGGATGATCAAGATGCAAGGAGGAGTATTCGGAGCCGTGGCGACATCAAAAGACCTGCTGGGGCTGCTGGGAGGGTGACCGCGGATGGCTCCGCGGCGGTCGCATCGGACAGCCGGTTAGCCGGTTCATTGTATCGAGCTGTAGCCAAGCCTTGGTGCCGCGGAGCAGGTAACTGAAGTTGACGACACACCGAATTCGGTCGCGACACGCAGCAACATCGGGACCAGAATGCAACGCGAAAATCTTCTTCACCCGGCAATCGCATTACTGATGCCGCAGGCGACTCCGCCCGCAAGACATCGACATACGACGTAACAAACCCGCTCCTCTCTTGTCCGCAACTTTTTCGCTGACGATGGCTGTACTACCCGCTAATCCCGTTAAGGTAAACGTTTACGATCGGCGATCTCAATTTCTATTAGAAGGGCCGCCAAACTCTTAGCCACCCGCGTGCGTCAGACATCCGCCACGGCGAGGCATGCGGCCATCCGATCTGGCCCCGGAAAGCGCGGTAGCGGTTGGGTGCGGCGGCACTCGGCCATGTGCCGGATGCAGCGCGGTGCAAAGCTGCAGCCTTGCGGCAATCGGCGCAAATCGGGCGGGCTGCCGGGGATCGCGTCAATGTCGCCCCCAATGGGTTGGTTGTGGACCGTCGACGCGAGCAGCCCTTGGGTATAGGGATGCGCCGGCGCGGCCAGCACCGGCACCACCGGTCCGCTTTCGACGATCCGACCGGCATACATGACCGCGACCCGATCGGCGATCTCGGCAGCCACACCAAGATCGTGGGTAACAAAGATCATGCCCATGCCGAGTTCACGCTGCAGGCGGCGCAGCAGAATCAACACCTGCACCTGCACGGTGGCATCGAGAGCCGTCGTCGGCTCGTCCGCCAACAGCAGGCGCGGGTTGCAGGACAACGCCATCGCGATCATTGCCCGCTGGCGCAGGCCGCCCGAGAGTTCATGCGGATAAGCATCGAGACGGCGCTCGGGCGACGCTATCCGCACCAATTCCAGAAGTTCCAGCGCCCGCCTTCGCGCGGCCGGTCTGCTGCAATGGGTGTGACGGCGGACGGTTTCGCCGATCTGCTGGCCGATCGTATAGACCGGGTCGAGCGCCGTCATTGGTTCCTGGAACACCATCGAAACGACCCCGCCGCGCAGATCGCGCAACTCGCACGACCGCATCGCCAGCACATCCGTTCCCCCGATGTGAATGCGGCCCTTGATCTCGGCACGCCGCGGCGGCAGCAGGCGCATCAGCGCGCGCAATGTCACGCTCTTGCCCGAGCCGGATTCGCCGAGAATGCAGAGAACCTCGCCGGCGGCGACAGTAAAGCTTACACCGTTGACCGCATGCACAGTCGCCTCGCGGCTGACAAAGCGGACATTCAAATCGTCGACGAGGACCAGAGAAGCGGCACCGTCTTGCGCCATCTCAGGCAAGTCCGGAACCGCTGCGGCCGGAGGATTGATCGAGAAGGTGACAGGCGGCAAAATGCGCTTCCATTCCGTTGACGGGGGCCAAGGCGGGGTCGCTGGTTCGGCAAATCGGTTCGGCAAACGGACACCGTGTGTGAAATCGACAACCTGCGGGCGGATCGATCGGGTTTGGCGGATCGCCGCTGATTGGCGGCCGCTCCATTCGCCGTGCCGGGTCCATCGATGGCCGCGACGCCAGCAAAGCCTGGGTATAGGGATGCTGCGGGCGCTCGAAGAGCGCCGCGGCAGGGCCGAGTTCGACGGCCCGGCCGAGATACATTACCAGCACGCGCTCGCTGACATGGCGCACGATGCTCAGATCATGGCTGATGAAGACCAGAGTCAAGCCGAGCTGCCGTTTGAGCGCGCGCAACAGGTTGAGCACCTGCGCCTCGACCGATTTGTCGAGCGCCGAAACCGGCTCGTCGAGGATTAAGAGGCGCGGTCGTGTGGCCAACGCCCGCGCGATGTTGACCCGCTGCTTTTGTCCGCCGGACAGCTCGTGCGGGTAGCGCGGGCCAAAAAGATCGGGATCGAGCCCCACCTTGCCAAGGATATCGCGCGCAATCGCGCGTGCTTGGGGTTTGTTGCTACCCTGGACAAACGGACCAAATGCTACCGAGTCGCGGACCGGCATACGTGGGTTCAGCGACGATGCAGAATCCTGGAACACCATCTGCACCTGGCGGCGCAAGGCAGCAACCGTGATACCACCGGGAGCGCCGACGGCTGCACCGTCGAAGATCAGCTCGCCCTGATCCGGCACCAGCAGGTGCAATAAAAGTCGGGCGAGGGTCGATTTGCCACAGCCGGATTCGCCGACGACGCCCAACGTTTCGCCCTTGGCAACGGTGAACGAGACACCATCGACGGCCTGCACCGCCTTGCCGCGAGCGCCCTTGACCGGAAAATGCTTGCGCAAGTTGCGGGCGATCAACAACGGTTGGGCCAGGCGGCCGCGATGGGTCGGATCGAGCCCGCCGGTCACGAAGTGCAAATCCATCGCTTACAGCCGCACGTCCATTGCCGCACGCAGTCCGTCGCTGACCAGGTTGAAGCAGATCGAGCTGATGAAGATTGCCAACCCCGGCACTGCACACACCAGCGGCACAACATAGATTGATTGGCGCAAAGTACTGAGCATCAAGCCCCAATCGGGGATCGGCGGGCGTACACCGAGACCGAGGAACGATAGGCCCGATGCTACGAGAATGCTGACGCTGACCAGCGACGAGGCATAGATCAACACTGGCCCCAGCACATTGCCGAGCACGTGATAGCGGATGATCGTCAATGCCCCGGCCCCGCTGGCACGCGCCGCCTCAATAAAATCAAGCGCGCGGATCTGGGTGGTCGCGGTTTCGGCGACACGGCACATCGGCGGAATGAACACCAGGGTCAGCGCCAGCAGGCCGTTGCCGATGCCGCCACCCATTGCGCCAGCGATTGCTACCGCCAGCAGGACCGACGGAAACGCGTAAAACACGTCCATCGTCCGCATGATCACGGTGTTGACGCGGCCGCCGACAAACCCTCCGACAATCCCCAGCATACCGCCAATCAGTGCCGCCATAACCACCGGCGCGACCCCCATCAGCAATGACACGCGGCCGCCATAAAGCAGTCTCGAAAGCATGTCGCGCCCGAGTTCATCGGTACCGAGGATATGGCCGCGCCAGCCGAACGGCTTCAGCCTGCCGATAATGCTCTGCGCGTAGGGGTCGAACGGGGCGATTAGCGGCGCCATCACCGCGGTCAGCACGATCAGCAGCACAATCGCACCAAACGCCAGGGTGACCGGGTCGTGCCGCAGCCGATAGAAAACGGATTGCCAATAGCCGCGTGCAATGGTGGCCGGCGGCGTTTCGAGCTCGAAGGTCTCGAACGGCTCGGTAGGTGCCAGGATGTCGGTCATGACAATATCCCAAACCGGACTTAGCCGCGCCGGATGCGCGGATCGACCAGCGATTGCAGCAGATCAACGATTAAGTTGGTTGCAACAAAAATCATCGCCAAGCTCAGGATCGTACCCTGCAGCACCGGGACGTCGCGGTTGATGATTGCCTTGCTCAACAGGAAACCGCTGCCGGGCCAGGTAAAGACGGTCTCGACCAAGATCGAGCCGCCGAGCATATAGCCGAATTGTAAACCCATGACCGCCATCACTTGCGGCAGCGCGTTTTTCAGCACATGCCGACTGACAGCCCATTCCGAAAGGCCCTTGGCTCGCAAGGTCTGGACAAAATCCTGGTTGCGCACCTCCGCCACTGCGGCGCGTGTGCTGCGGGCGAGAATGCCGATCGGGATCATCGCCAGTGTAATGACGGGCAGCACCAGAAACTTGGCGTTGCTCCATTGCAGAAGGTGAAATCCGGTTGAACCGTTTGGTCCCATGCCGGTTGCCGGCAGCACCATGTATTGCACCGAAAAGACGATGACGAGGACGATGCCGAGCCAGTAATTCGGCAGGCTGACCCCGGCGACCGCCGCACCGGTCACCACCCGGTCGACCCATCGGCCCGGAAACGAGCCCGCGAGGCCCCCCATCGCAGATCCGACCAAAAACGACAGCGGTACGGCGAACAGCGCCAAGAGTGCAGTATTGGCAAGAGCGTCGGTGACTTCAAGGAAAACCGGCCGACCTGTCGCGATCGAGGTCCCGAAATTGCCGGTTACGACATGGCCGAGCCAAATCAGGTACTGCATCGGCAGCGGTCTATCGAAACCGTAGGCGTGCTTGACAATGGCGATCGTTTCGGCGGTTGCATCCGGCGGCAACACCGTCTCCAACGGGTCGCCGGGAGCGATATAAACGAGTGCAAAGCAGACGACACTGACGCCAAAGGCGATCGGGATTGAATAAAGGATTCGGCGCAGAATGTACCGGATCATGGCCCGACGCTGACCGGGGTCAAATCCTGAAACCAGCTTTGCGCCTGGATAAAACCATGGATTTGAGGCGACAATGCGCGCGGATTGATGTCGTGAGCGACAAAGATCATCACCGCTTCTTCGTTCATCGTCTCGTTGAGCTTGGTCAGCAGCGCGAGGCGCTTCTCCGGGTCGAAGGTGCCGTAGATTTCCTCGACCAGCCGGTCGACATCAGGGTTGCTGTAATGGCCCCAATTGCTGCCCTTGGGTGCCCATTGTTTGGTCCAGACATGGCGGATCAGGGCGTTGAACGGATCTTGGGTCTGGCGGCTAACGTTGATCGCGCTGATGTCCGGATATTTATCGACGCCGGCGCGCGTGATATCGAGAAGTGCGTTCCAATCCATCGTATTGAGTGTCACCTGAAACCCGACCGCCTCCATTTGCGATTTGACAAGCTCGTTCATTGGCAATGGCTGCATCTGACCCGAGCCCGAAGTCGATATCGCAAAGGTGACCTTGCATGGCAGGCAGCTAGCCTCCTTCAACAGCGCTTTGGCCTTTTCCGGATCGTATTTGTAGATCAGCGGGTGCCCGTAATAGGGCGTCGAGGGCGGCACTGTCGAATAGCCTTCGAGCATCAGCCCGTTCAGTAATTCTTTCATGTCGCTACGGTTTAGCGCGTAATTCGCCGCCTGGCGCACCCGCTTGTCGGTGAACGGGCCTTTGACGAAATTCAGTTGATAGGTCCAGTTGTGCGGGTAGGGATTGGTTATGATCTGCATGCCGGCGGCCTTCAGCCGGTCAATCGCATCGGGTGACGGCGCCTCGATCCAATTGACCTGACCCGCCAGCAATGCTGCGGTGCGCGTCGAGGCTTCCGGCATCGGGATCAACACCAGCCGATCCTGCCTCGGAACGCGCGTTTTGTCCCAATAGCCGGTGTTTGGCACCAGTTCGAGACGCTGGTGCGGCACGATGCGGTCAAAGCGATAGGGGCCGTCCCCGATGGGTGCAGGGCATATTGCACCCAATTATATTTGACCTCCTTTGCACGGCATGGGCTGATCATCAGGACGTAGCTGATCTCGTAAGGAAACAGCGAGTCCGGGACCTTCGTGTTAAAGGCGACGGTGTAATCGTCGATCTTCTCGACGCCGGTAAAATTGCCGAGATAGGAGCGCGTCTGGGCAAATTGCGCGGGGTTGAATTGCGCCGCTTTCGGGTCGGCCGAATAGCCAAGGTTCCAGACCACGTCGTCTGCGGTGAACGGGCATCCGTCATGCCATTTGACACCGCGGCGCAGCTGAAAGACCCAGCGCTTCGGGTTGGCTTTGTCGATCTGCCACGCGGTCGCGAGACCCGGTTTGATGTCGGTCGGCTTGTCGGATTTCGACAGGTCCCACAGTATTAAGGAGTCGTAGAGATTGTAGCCGACAAAGCGGTAGCCCTCGAACCCCTGGTCGGGATTGCCGGTCATCGTCGGCAAATCGCCCGCCGTCATGCCGACGGTCAGCGTGCCGCCGCCCGCTTCAGCGCTGCCGCTGACCAGTGTGGCCGCGGCGCCAAAAATCACAAACAGGAAAGCTCGCCACACTCGCAACGAATAAATTCTTGCCACCTTTGCTCCCTAGCGATCCAGCCGATGCTGATTTACGCATGCCACGATTGGGGCACCCGCCCCTATTGCTCCACGGTTACCGGCGTCAGGTCCTGAAACCAGCTCTGCGCCTGCACAAAACCCCGGACCTTGGGCGACAGCGCGCGCGGATTAAGGTCGTGCACGACAAAGATCATGACCGCCTCGCGACCTTCGAGCTCGTGCAACTGTGTCAGCAGAGCGAGCCGCTTTTCCGCGTCGAACTCGTTGAAGATCCGACTGATCAGCGCCTCGGCTTCGGGATTTTGATAATGTCCCCAATTGGAGCCTGCCGGCGCCCAATATGAACGGCCGACGAGTTTGATAATCGCGTTGACCGGGTCGAGCAGCCCGCGCGAGAAATTGAGGCCGTCGTAATTCGGGTTCTTGTCAACCCCGCCGCGATAGACATCGAGCAACGCATTCCAATCCATTGTCTGCAATGTGACCGCAAAGCCGGCATTTTCGAGCTGCGACTTGACAAGTTCGTTCATCGGCAAAGGCTGCATTTGTCCCGAGCCCGAGGTCGAGATCGCAAATGTCACTTTGCACGGCAGGCACCCGGCCTCTTTTAACAATGCGCGCGCTTTCGCCGGGTCAAAATTCCAGACTGGCGGATGGCCGTAATAGGGCAGACTCGGCGGCACCACATCCTGTTCCGGGATCGCGGTGCCGCCAAGTAGGTCAACGACGTCCTGACGATTGATCGCATAATTGGCCGCTTGCCTGACCCGCAAATCCTGAAACGGACCGCGGACGAAGTTCAGCATATAGGGCCAGTCATGCGGATAGACATTGGTAACGATGCGCATGCCGGCGGATTTGAGACGCGGGATCGCGTCTGGCGATGGCGCTTCGATCCAGTTGACCTCCCCCGATAACAGTGCCGCAGTACGGGTCGAGGCCTCCGGCATCGGGATCAGCACCAACCGGTCCTGCTGGGGGATGCGCGCCTTGTCCCAATAATCCGTATTGGGGACCAGCTCCAGCCGCTGATGCGGCACAAAGCGGGCAAATCGATAAGGCCCAGTGCCCGACGGATGCAAGGCGTATTGCGCCCAGTCATAGTTTAGCGCTCTGGCCCGGCACGGGCTCACCATCATGATATAGCTGAGGCTGTACGGAAACAGCGACTCGACAAAATTGGTCTCGAACGCGACCGTGTCGTCGTTTACTTTGCTGACTGATTTAATATTGGTCAGAAAGGTTCGCGTATAGGTGAATTGCTGCGGCGAAAAATAGGGCGCCTTCTGATCGGTGCGGAAGCGGAAATTCCACACCACGTCATCGGCGATAAATGGGCAGCCGTCGTGCCATTTGACGCCATGACGCAAATGCACGATCCAACGCTTATGGTCGTTCGCATCGATCTCCCAGGAGGTGGCGAGCCCCGGTCTGATCTCCGAGGCTTTGTCAGACCGTGAGAGGTCCCATAACACCAGCGCGTCGTAAAGGTTGTAGCCGACGAAGCGATACCCTTCGAAGCCTTGGTCGGGGTTGCCGGTCGTGACTGGGATATCCCCGGCGGTCATCGCGACGATCAAGGTGGCGCCGCCGGCGAAAGCCCGACCCGCGTCCATGACCGCCGGGCCCAAAAGCAAGGCGAGAAAGATTATCGCTCGCAGCGCCTCAAGCCCACAAGGCGCAGCCCGAGCCGTCGCGGCTTGTCGTTCCCCGGCGGACAAACGCCCCCGCCAGCCACTACCTATTGTAATCAATAGCCCTCCCGCTCAGCGATTACGAGGGAGAGGGCGGCAAGAAGCGTACCAAGGCGATACTCGGCGGCTCCGCCGAGCAGACCGCAAAGTGCGGCCGCTTAAAGGCCGATTAGCGCTGCCCGCGGCGCGCGAGGAGATCGATTTCGACGAGTGCTCTGCGAGCGAGCCCGGTAACCCCAATGCAGGTTCGTGCCGGCAGCTTTCCCGGGGCGAAATAGGTTTCGTAAACCCGGTTCATCGCGGCGTAGTCGCGCTCGAATTCGGTCAGGTAGACGCGGGCGAAAACGACATGATCGAGCGCGCTGCCCGCGCCGGCCAGCACCAGTTTCAGATTTTCGATCACTCGTCGGGTCTGTGCCTCGATGCCCTCGGGCAACGGGGCGCCCTCATCCCGGGGATCTGTCGGCAGCTGACCGGTCACGAACAGCCAACCTTCGGCGGCGGTGGCGTGGCTGAACGGCGCGACCGGTGTCGGTGCCTCCGATACCATCAGAAATTCGATCACCGAGCTTCTCCTCGTGGATCATCGATTACGCATTTGCCGCCGAGGAGATCGATCATCTATTGCAGCTATGGCGCAACAATGGGCATTGGCGTGCTCAAGGGTTCTTTACAAAAGCCCAATGATCTCGGCGATACACGCTGCGCCGCCAAAGTGCTGCGCAAATTGACGCCGAAAGCGTATTCCGCCGCCATCCGTACAAAGCTGCTCAGTCGCCGCTGGTTGACACTTATGTTCGGTCAAGGTGAAAACTTTCCCGTGCGACCTTTACGCCATCAACCTTTCGGTTGAGGACGATTACCCCTGCATATAAACAAGCATCTGATCGACAGGTCGCTGAGGACAGATAATCCCAGCGGCGACAGCGTAAAGCTCCGTCGCCCCGCCGGGAACGCACCCTGGCGGGGCAGACCCGTCAACGGGAGGGCCGGTTAAGCGCTGGGCGGAAAGAACACCAGGGTACGCACTTCGATGCTCTCCCGCGGCGGCGCGCCAGGTGTCAGCGGGTTGTCGAAGGAGGTGTGGAACGACAGCCGGGCGCGACCGTCATTGGCGCTGTCATGGACCCGGATGAACAGCACCTCATCGGTCTGCATCTCAGAGAAATAGTACCATCGGTGCGCCGGATTATATGCTACCCGCGATGTCTCGCCCCGCACATGAGCGTAGACGAGGTCGCTGGCGATCAAGTCGTCATCGGTAAAGCTCTGTGCGTCGCACAAGGCCAGCGGTGAATCCTGCACCGGCCCGCGGATCGGGCGCCAGACATTGACGATGCCGAACCGGTGTTTCAGCAACTCCTCAGCCTCGGCGCCGAGATGGTCGCGCACGCGCCGCGGCGCCGAATTCACAGTGTGATCGTTATGCACCTGGCGCGACGGTGCGGCGAGGCCCCGCTCGGCGTTGCGCACATTGTGGTCGAAGATGAAAACGCGGCTGGCGCCCAATGTGTCGCGTACCAGGCGCTCAACTTCCGGGTAGTAAACGCGCTTGATCTCCTCGGGCGAATAGAAATCGCTGACCGCGGTCGGCGCCTTCACCAGAGCGAAGCCATTGCGATCAAGCATGAATTCGGATTCCCGGCCGCGCGCGTCTTCGATGATGACCTGGTGCGGATCGTCGATGCCGTTCCACTTCGGCACGCCCGGCGGCGGTTCGATGCGATAGGCGGCCGGCCTTTCCGTACCGCGGTTGAGGTAATGGAGCGTCGTAGTGAGGGTTCGTGGGGTTATCGCGAGATCGAGCGGCATGATGAATCTCCCTCCGATATGGCTTTATGCTGCGTCCAGAATGCGTCGTAATCCGGACCAAGGGTCGACGGCTAGTTATGACGACTTTTGACCGCAGGTGGAAGGCCGAAGACGATTCCATATGCTGACAGCTTCATCGAAACCGGTGGGATGGGATGCCCTCGACATCAATGAAGAACTCTGACAATCGGGCCAAACCGCGACCGGGCCGGACGGAATTACCGGTTACGCCATCGGCAACCGGCTCGAATAACTGCTTGTACCCTTGGAATTGCAGGGAAATCGCCAGCAGCGTGGGCCGCCGCTGCGAGCGCCACCGGCGTTTGGTCGGATCTGGATTCTGTTACTAGGCAAAAGGCCAACCGTTATTCCATGACATCGCGGATTTCTGCCATATCGGCCAAGATTAGTACTATCTGGCTTTGCTGCTTGTTTTTACTTTGCGCTAATGCTTATTCTCAGCTCGGCCAAAGGACGCTGCCGGGCAACAAAGCGCAATCGCTATCTCCGGATCGTCAAAATTGCAATAAAACGCCCTCCCGTACAATCTGTGTGGACTATTCACGAGATGGCGGTCGATTTCCGGCTGCCTGGCAATATGTAAGTAACCTCAGCCCATCGAACGGGCCAATCAGCGATCGGCTGGTCAAAAAACTAGGCATTAGATATTCACGTATGTTCTATGCCGCGCCAATTTGGTCATGTGGCGAGGGATGTTACAACTTTACCGCTCCGGAAAACTATAAGGTAGGGTGGGGTGATGACCTGCAAATAGAGGCCATTATGGCCCAGGGAGCTCTTCCTATACTCAATATTGGCGGGGTGCCTGGCTGGTTAGGCAGCAACGTCAATGGCCCGCCAATCGATTTTAAGAAATACCAGACATTATGGAAAGCAGCATTACGGCACGTCGCGATCAAATATCCGAAAATCTATTACTTAGAAGCATTTAATGAGCCAGAATACGGTAAAATCACCACAACAGACGTTGACAAAATGTATTTGTCGCTGGTTGAGACGGTTCATGAGGTCGATAACGCTACGGGCCATCACTTTCTTATCGGCGGTCCAACTTCGGCAGCTCCACTCAGCAGTGGTGTAATGACCAAGTTCCTGTCCTATGTCGCGCGCCATCATCTGGAACTCGACTTTGTATCATACCACGATTACGGAGGCTCAGGCAGCGGCCTTGGCCGGTTTGGTCGGCAGGTGCAGCGTGCGCTGGCTTCAGCTGGCCTTAATCGAAACTTGCCACAGCTGGTTACCGAGTGGGCCAAAGGTGATCTCAAAGGTGGGTGGAACAACACCATCGCCGCAGGCGACGCAGTATGGGCGGTTCAGGGTTGGGCAAGCACGCTTGTTGCCGGGTTAGGCAGTGTCGTACAGCCCGAAATGACATGGGAGAACAACTGCTACATCGGCGATCCCAACAACTCGATGTTTGTGACAGGCCCGATAGGCGGAATTCCGGACGGCAATACTTGTCCTGGTCCCGACGGCCCGGTCATGCCGGCCTACGACATCTATAAAATGATGGCGATGCATAAAGCCGAGCTCGTGTCTTACAGCGACATCAACGATCAGGTCGGGCTATCGCCGATCGCCAGCAAAGACAGCACGGGCGTGACATTGATGATTGCCACCGCGGCAGGCGGCAGAGCACACATAGATTTGCTGAATTTGCCCGTCGCGTTTCAATCCAGGTCATTCAAATATATAGAATATCTGATTGATCCGTACACCAGCAATTACGCTTACGAGAGGACCAGGATGGGGGCCCTGCAGCAGGTGGCTAGCGGTAAGGAGCCGGCCAGCAGCTCGTTTCGTAGCATCGGTATCGCTAAATCGCAATGCAATTCTGTTCATCATATTGACTCCGATTTGATCGGATCTGTCGCGCCAAAACTCGGCGGCCGCAAATTCTTCGGGATCGGCGGCGGGTTCCTGATCGCACCGGTCCCGATCGCTTTCACAGCGCTATGCCGCTGGCCCGCGAGAGCAAGGAGGGGGCCCATACCCTCGTTCCTGCTGCCCGCCACGACCGCAGCGTCATGCGGTCCTCGTTCGTCAGCACCACTTCTGCCGGTCTCATCCCGGCAGTCTGCTATATCCGCTGATTTATGCAAGTAGGTACTAGTTCATAAATTAACGTGGCTCTTATCGGATTTCAGGGTGATGGGCTGGGTCACGTGACCAGAGCGGCAATGAGCGCGCTGAGCAGTGCTTTGCCGCGGCGACGCGCATTGTGCACGAACTGAAAGAAGCCAAGATAATCCGGCAGCTTCTCCTGCGAAATGCCCCGGTGCGGACGCAACCACGAGCGCAGCAAAGACCAGAGGCCTTCCATCGTATTGACGTGGACCTCACAAAACCCGTCGCCATCCTCATCACGAGCATACTCGCCCTGCCCGTGACAGACAGTCTTGTGCGGGTAGCCCCAGGCGGGCAGGCGGGCGTAGACATTGTACTCGTCGGTGTAGATGAGGCTGCCTTTCGCGACGGTGGCCTCGATCACCGGCTTGATCGTGGCCTGCTGTACATTGGCCGGCATGCGCAGCAGGACTTGGCCCCCGCGCTGGATCACCCCGAGAATGGGCGGCTTGTCCTTCTCCAGCGTGCCGCGGCCCGGCGCGCCGGCCAGCCGGCGGCGGCGTCCGAGCCGCCCCCTTTGGCGACGGCCGCGGGCTGACCCCCTGCCTTCGCAGGGGCAGGCTCTTGTGCCCAGCCACCACGTAAACCTCATCGATCTCGACTTCCCCTTGCAGCGCCACGGCCGAGGTCTTGACCACCAGACCGTGGCGCAGCTGATCCGTCATGGTCTGCGCATCGGGCCCGCTGAGCTCCAACTCCCGGGCGATCTGCCGGTTGGAGAGGTTCAGGCCCATGAAGTAAAGGCACAGTACCCACACGCGCAGCGGCTGGTGATGGCCGGCCAGCACCGTGCCGGTGAGGTCGTCGAAGCGCCCAGCACACGCCTTGCAGCGGTAGCGCTGCCGGCAGGGCTGCGTCTCGTCACAGCCGTCGCGGATCACTGCCGGGCTTGCACAGAAGGGGCACTGGACACCCTCGGGCCAGCGATGCTGGCGCACCAAGGCGAAGCACTTGGCGTCGTCAATCAGGGCCGGAAGATTGACCAGGTCGGGTCCAGCCATCAGGGTGCGGCCTCCTCGCGCGGATGGGTCAGGGCCAGCTACGCCAACTCCTGACCCTATACCAGAAGGGCAGAGGCCGAACCCATCCCAACCTCACCACCCCGGAATCCGATAAGAGCCTTAACGTACTTTGTGCGCGGATGCTGTGCGAACACTGTGGTCGCCATTGCGGACAGCCGGCGGAAGTGACCTACGCCTTCTGGCTCAACCAGGTCGAATGCTGGCTCGCCATCCGCGGCACCTGCTATGATGACCGAGAGGAGGATCGGGGTATGGGCACCACTCGGAAGTACGTCGTCATCGACCCCGCCACCGGCAAACTCGACCGCCGCATCTTCAGCGAGCAGGCGATCTATGACGATGAGATGGAGAAGATCTTCGGGCGCGCCTGGCTGATGATCGGGCACGAGAGCCTGGTGCCTGCGGTCGACGATTTCTTTCACACCTATATGGGCGAAGACCCGGTCATCCTGACCCGTGACGGGCAGGGCCGGCTCCATGCGCTCCTAAACATGTGCCGCCACCGCGGCAACCGCGTGGTCCGCTGCGACGACGGCAATGCCAAACGTTTTATGTGTACCTATCACGGCTGGACCTACCGCAATGACGGCGCCCTCGACCACGTCCCCGGGGAGTCTGAGGCCTATTACGACGCGCTCGACCAGCCGTCCCTCGGTCTGATCGAGGCCCGCGTCGAGACCTATGCGGGCATCGTCTTCGCGACCTGGGCCGAGGACGCCCCGAGCCTCGAGGCCTATCTGGGCGACGCGCGCTGGTATCTCGATACCGTGTTCAATCGGCGGGACGGCGGCATGCAGGCGCTTGGCCCGATGAAATGGCTCGAGCCCGTCAACTGGAAGACATTGGTCGACAATTGCTCGGACAACTATCATGTCCCCACCAGCCATCTTGCCAGCGCCCGGGTCCAGACCCGCTACCTCGGCCGCCCGCGGCTATCCCACGAGGACCAGTTCGCGAGCCCGAACAAGCATGCCTTTGTCAACGGGCACGGGGTCACCTTCCGCGACGCGGATGACAACCTCCCGCGCTACGTGCACGGCATGTCGAGCGAGACGCTCCGGCTGTTCCAAGAGTACCACGAGGCCACGATGCCCGAGGTCGAGCGGCGCCTCGGCACGCTCCGCGCGCGCCGGGTACAGCTCGGCAACCATTCAATCTTCCCGAACGGGATCCTCGGGCTCCGGCTGGCCCTGCCCCGCGGTCCGCTGAAGACCGAGTTCTGGCATTTCGTATTGCTCGACCGGGACGCGCCCGAGGAGATCAAGCGCGTGATCCGCGTCGGCAGCCAGGCCAACAACGGTGCGGCGGGCATGTTCGAGCAGGACGACGTCGACAACTGGCGTCAGGTGACCGAAGCGAGTACGAGCCGCATCGGGCGCCGGCACCCCCAGGATCTGTCGATGGGCGTGGGGCATATGAGGCCGCATCCGGACTATCCGGGGCTCGTCTCCGAGCGGTACATTTCGGAGAACAATCAGCGCCTCTTCTACCAGCGCTGGGAAGAGTTCATAAACGCGGAGAGCTGGGCCGACATCCCGCTCGACCCGATCACAGCCCGCTTTGACGGCACTGCGACGATGCGGAGCTAGGCATGATTGTCGGACCGAAACACCATTCGTCACCCCCGCGCAGGCGGGGGTCCAGGGCAACCGTGCGTCGCTCGCCATGGATTCCCGCTTTCGCGGGAATGACGATTCAATGTCATGCGATCGTGGGCTGGCGGGCGGCGATCCGGTGAAGACGAAGCGCGCACAGGCCGCGGCCCGCTCAGTGGAGCCGACGATGGCGCTGACATGGCAGCAGGCGCTGTGGCTCGAGCTGATGCAATTCTACATCCGCGAGGCCTGGCTGCTCGACGAACGCAAGCTCAAGGAGTGGCTCGATCTCTTCACCGACGACGTCCTCTACTTTATGCCGCGCCGCAAGAACGTCC
The DNA here is from genome assembly GCA_963846635.1 of uncultured Alphaproteobacteria bacterium. GTDB lineage: Bacteria > Pseudomonadota > Alphaproteobacteria > ATCC43930 > CGMCC-115725 > AP-15. The sequence goes on from CAWJXM010000041.1 coordinate 122,310, forward strand.
CGCGCCGGGAGTTGCACCGCGAGCTGACATCGCCGGGCGACCTGGCGATCCTTGAGGAGGACAAGCGCTATCTCGAGATGCGCGTGGCCCGGCTCGACACCGGGATGGCCTGGGCCGAGGATCCCCCGTCGCGCACCCGTCACCTGATCGGCAATCTCGAAGCGGCACCGCTGGAGAATGGGGAGGTTGAGGCCAAGACCGCGTTTCTGGTATACCGCTCGCACCTGGAGACGGATCATCAGCTCCTCTCCGGCTGCCGCGAGGATTTGCTGCGCAAGGTGGAGGGTGCGTGGAAGGTGGCCCGGCGCACGATCGTGCTCGATGCCAACGTGCTCTTGGACAAAAACCTCAGCGTCTTCCTTTAAGCCTCTGCTGAGCATGCCCTCGTATCGTCCAACTGACCTCCCGGTAATCGTGTTATCCGGGAAGTGCCTTCCGAACCACGCCGAAGATCATTTGTGAGTGCTGACCGGGTCTACGCTTGGGGCAGCGACCAGTTTGGATCCTTGTCCCAACCGGCCTTCAACCGCTTGAAGCTCCAGTGCAACGAGATCGGCGATCTGCTTTTCTTGTGTGCTTGAATGCTGTTGCATAACGGCGAGTTATGTCACTAATATAGTTATGATCTTGTCGCGGGCATCCTCCGCGTCAGTTTGTGATTTTACTAAAGCCTTCTCGAACTTATGCTTCTCGTCGATCGCGGAATTCAAAACCATTTTGCTTTGCTCGTGGGCAGACTGGAACATGATATAGAAAAGAGCAACAGCTATAAGCGCCGGGACAACTAGGGAAGTGTTCGCGATCCACTATGCAGCTGTCAGCCGCGATGCCGGGCTAGACAGCTTCGGCTAACAAGCACTCGGCACCGGAACTCCTCTAGGATTCGGCCGGGCTAGATGAGCGGCCCACGCGACCCCGAACCACGCCGCCGGGTCTCAGCCTCGCGCTCGCTGAGAACCTCCGCCCACATCGCATACGTCTCGCGGATCATCTCGTCGAGCTCGTCGAACCGATAAAGGCTGACCCCGTCGTCGATGTGCAGCCTGATCGGCCGTGAAACATCGTCTGAGGCGTCGAACTGAAAGATGCCAAGGCGAATGTCGGCCAAATCGGGGTCCGCCACCCGGATTGCCTGATGCATCATGGAGAATGCGAAGCGACGCCCGAGGACAGTCAGACGCCGAGAGCGCCGCGGGTCAAAGAACGGGATCAGCGGGCTACCGCCGACCAGCATCACAAAGGGCCACCAATATTCGACCCTTAGATCGAGGCTGAGCGGCAGGGCGCGGATTTCCTGCTCTCGCGCTCTAACCCCCTCCACGCTCGCGTATGACGCGTCTTGATCAGAAAGAGGGCGTGGGCGAAATAGAGCAGCCTCTGCAACGCAAGGTTGGTCACAGGCAGCCGCTGCTTGTCCGCAATGTCGAGCAGCAAGTTCGCTACACTGCGTGGGTCGCAGGGGCCAGGGCTGCTCATGTCCTGTTGATAACGGCGAAGCCGCGCAGACGCAAACGCCTTATCCCGAGACTTATGGCTATTGCGCCATCCGCCCTCTGATCGCTTCTAGCTTCCGCAGCCTCATTTCCAGAAGATCGGAGGGAAGCGGGAATGCGTCGTCAGCATAGAGAAAATCGTCTTCTGATTTTTCCGAGTTTGTCGCCGGGTCAATAAAAATTTTTCTGATCGGCTCGCTTTGTATGGACAGAAACACGGTAGCGCCGAATTCGGGATCGGTAATGAACCCGTGAGCCACGCCCGCTCCGACGACGAGCCTGGTCCGCGCTTGGTAGGGACACCAATCGGCATCGCGCGAAAGGTGTCCTTGGCCAGTCAATATATAAAACTCGCTATTTATCTTCTGATGAATATGCGGGAGATAAGCGCCGTCGATAATAACGAGTTCCCAGACTCTCTCGCCAAACCAACCGAGCCTGAAAATATCGAATGCAGCGCCGCTTTTGTCATCGCCGCGAACAAGGTGTTTGACACTCCCGAATGGACAACCGTCGGCGTCTGTAAATGGCAGATTATCAATACGTAAAGATGCGATCCGATCGGCAAAAATTTCCTCCGATGCAGAATGAAACCGGCGATCAAGCTCGTCGATAAGTTCATTGTCGCCCATTTCGGGTTCCCTTCTCATGACCTCAGCGTATCAGATCAAACGGCGGTTCGGTCGGCGCCGCTCCCGTTTGCAGGGCGGGTGGGCGAAGCGTAACCCGCCGCAATCTCAGCAGGCATTGGCGAATTGCGCTGCGCTGCGCCCGACCGGCGCGCTCGAATATACCGCTCTCAACGCACCCTCTCAGTACCCCCGCAGGAAAGCGAGAACCTGGGCAGTCCATTCCTCGGGCTTCTCGAATGGCGGCCAATGCCCGCAATTGTTGAGCAGCACCAGGCGCGAGTCGGCGATGTGGTTCAGGATCGCGATGCTGACCTCGAACGGCACCATCCGGTCATAGCGCCCGTGGATCAAGAGGACGGGCGCCCTTATGCCGGCGAGGTCGGGGGTGTAGTCGTGCGGCAGGCTGACCGATTGCCGGCGCGCCTCGATGAATGCGGGCGACCAGGTGTGCGCGCGGTGGATGTAGTCCACCAGCTCGTCGGTTACCAGGTTCGCGTCGTCGATGTGCGGTAGTGCCGGATGTTCTCATGGCTCGGGTCATCCAGGGCCTGGCTTGTGGCGCGGCTGCCCTCCGAGGGACGGTTGGCCATCAGGTAGCTGTCGCCGCCGGTGCCGATGTGCGAGCGCCCATTACGAACTTGCCTCCCCGCTCGGGAATGTCTATATTGATGGCATGGAACCAGCTGCCACCTTGCCATCTGACGCCGGCTTCCTATTTGAGGGACCCGGAGTGGCGCTCAGGCAGGATTTCCAACATGGCCGAACCCCAGCTCTCAGTACGTAGCGCGAAGGCCCGTGACCTGGCGCGCCGCCTGGCGCGCCGTGAACATCGATCCATCGCCGATGTTGTGGAACGCGCGCTCGAAGCTTATGAAATTCGCGAGGCGGGGCGCGAGCCGGCATCCGCTTTCTACGCACGCCTTGCGAACGACTATGGCAGCGATCTCGATCTGGAGGCCGTCATTCGCGAAAACCGGCAGATCAATTCAGGACCGGAGCTTTGATCTTCCTCGACACCAACGTCATCTCCGAGACGCTGCGCAAGACGCCAAACCCCGCTGTGATCGCCTGGCTCGTGCGGAACGATGCAGAGCTGGCATTGCCGACGGTAACGATTGCCGAGATCGCCTTCGGTATCGGGAAAATTCACCCCGACCAGAGGGCCGCGCGCTTGGAGCAGGGCTTAGCCTCCTGGCGCCACCGTTTTGCCGACCGGATCTTTCCCTTCACGGAAGCCGCCGCGCTCGCCTACGGTGACGTCATGAGTGCAGCGCTCCGACAGGGCCGACCCATGACCGCGCCCGACGGAATGATCGCGGCCATTGCGCGCCTCAACGGCGAGCGCTTGGCGACCCGGAACTTGCCGGACTTCGAAACGACAGGTCTTGAACTCATCTGTCCGTGGGATTTCTGAGGCAGCAAGCTGTCGGGCGAAACAGCGCGCCGTCCCACTCAGTAGCCCCGCAGGAACGCGAGGACCTGTGCCGTCCACTCGGCCGGCTTCTCGAAGGGCGGCCAGTGCCCGCAATTGTTGAGCAATACCAGTCGCGAGTTGGCAATGTGGTTGAGGATCGCGATCGAGACCTCGAACGGCACCATCCGATCGTAGCGTCCGTGGATCAGCAGGACCGGCGCCTTTATGCCGGGGAGGTCGGGGGTGTAGTCGTGCGGCAGACTGACCGACTGCCGGCGGGCCTCGATGAACGCGGGCGACCAGGTGTGCGCATGGTGGATGTAGTCGACCAGCTCGTCGGTCACCAGGCTCTCGTCGTCGATGTGCACGGAGAGGTAGCGCCGGATGTTGTCGCGGCTCGGGTCGGCGATCGTTTGCTGAGTGGCGCGGCTGCCCTCGGACGGGCGGTTGGCCATCAGGTAGCGATCGCCGCCGGTGCCGATATGCGAGCCGCCCATGACGAACTTGCCGACCCGCTCGGGGTAGGTGATCGCCGCCACCATCGCCGACTGCCCGCCCTGCGAGTTGCCGACCCAGTGCGCCCGTGCGATGCCGAGCGCGTCGAGCAGGGCGACCGCGGTCCGCGCCTGTAGGGCGTGCACCCCCTCGCGGTAGACGATCGGTCCCGTCTTCGAAAAGTTCGGCAGATCCATCAGGATGCAGCGGAAGTGCTGGGACAGCGCGCCGACCGTCTTGTGAAACGTGATCCAGGCGGTGGTGCCGGGGCCGTAGGAGTGGAGGAACAGCACCGGCTCGCCCTCGCCGAGATCGTGGTAGTGCACATTCATGCCCCCTGGCAGGCCGCCGGCCGCGATGGTTTTGCTGGTGTCCGCCTCGGTGAGGTCATTCGATGCGATGAACGGCATGTCTCTCTCCTTTTGACCGTCGGTGAAAAACTATGAAGTGTTTCGAGCGGCTGGTCTTCAGAGGTCGACTGTAACCGGAATGACGTTCATGCGTGATCGGTCAGGATCCTGGCCGCAAACCGCGCCCATAATTGGCGCTCGGGCTAACTGAACTCGGCCTGCGACCAGGTTTCGGCGCTGGCGCCGGCGAGGGCTCTGACGCGCTCCTCGTCCTTGGCAAACTCGGCGGCGGCGCCCGAATAGACGATGCGGCCGTCATTGAGCACATAGGCGCGGTCGGCGATTGCGACCGCGGGGCGCACATTCTGCTCGACCAACAGGATCGAAATCCCCTCCTCGCGCGCCGCCACGACGACCCGAAACACTCCTGCACGATCAGCGGCGCCAAGCCCTGCGACGGCTCGTCGAGGATCAACAGCCGCGGATTGAGAATCAATGCCCGGGCCAATGCCCGGGCGATCGCCAGCATCTCCTGCTCGCCGCCCGACAATTGCCGGCCCTTGTTGTTGCGCCGCTCCGCGCGCCGCGGAAACAGCGCGTGGATCCGATTGCTGCGGCCGCGTGGATCACATTGCGGTGGTCGAGCAGCGGCGACAACAACTTCTCAACCATACGGTCGTCTCTTGTTCACGTTTTGGTTTTTGCGACTGGCGACTACCTACCAATCTCAAAATGAGAGATCGAACGGCGCGACACCCGCCATGGATCGCAATCTCGCCCCTTTGTAAATCGAACGGCACTTGGCGCAAGAGCGTTATTTTGTCGTCTATTTAAGATAGGGGCAGATCGGCGAACTCTTTGTCGTTTTTGATGCCCGGAAAGGCCATATGGCTGCCGGGAAAAGGCCTTGAGATCGCATATGTATTTGGCGAGCGTCTCTTCGTTCCAGATGACGCGGAGGCCTTCATCGCTGGTGAATAGACGAAGTCGCCGACACTGCCGGCCTTGCGCCCGAAGAGCCCGTGCGGATGGGCCCGACCGTGCTCGCGCTCCGGCGGCAACCGCACGGCAGATCCAGCATCTGGCAAACATCTTCTGTCCGGGTTTAACCACCTGCTCTGGAGGAGGGCGATTTACTCTTGTCCAAGAGGCTGGATGGGCCGATCCTGTTTCCATAAGGTTCCGAAATCCGGGGGATGTCGGTTCAAAGCGCTTCCATCCACGGGGCCGTCCCACAAGCGCCATCGCAGGTGGTGTTGCGCAGGTTCTCGTGTGGTTTTTCGGGTTGCGCCTCTTTCCCTGATCCCAGGGTCGCGGTTCAACCATCTTCACGACGGAGGCACCGATGGCAGATTACGACATCATCATCCAAGGCGGCACGATCGTTGATGGAACGCGCACGCCCCGCTATGTGAGCGACATTGCGATCAAGGATGGCAAAATCGCCCAGATCGGCGGTTTAAAAGGAAAGACCGCCGACCGTATTCTGGAGGCTGCGGGTCGCATTGTCGCGCCCGGCTTTGTCGACCTGCACACGCATTATGACGCGCAGATCTTCTGGGATCCGTACTGCACGCTTTCCGGGTGGCACGGGGTGACTTCGGTGGCCTTGGGCAATTGCGGGTTTGGGTTTGCCCCGTCACGGGTTGAGGATCGCGATCGCGCAATGCTTGGCATGACCCGCAACGAGGCGATCCCCTACGAGGCCATGAAAGCCGGCATGCCGTGGAATTGGCTGACGTTCCCCGATTTCATCGATGCTCTGACCCGAACGCCCAAAGGCGTCAATTGCCTGACCTACGTACCCTTAACCCCGCTTTATGCGTGGGTGATGGGCTGGGAGGAAGCCAAGAAGCGGCGGCCGACCGAGGCGGAACTCCAGGAAATGTGCCGGTTGATAAACGAGGCGATGGATGCCGGGGCGTGCGGCTGGTCAGCCCAGGTTTTGGGCCCGAAATCCATCCAACGGGATTATGACGGGACCCCGATGGTCACCGATCTGCTCTCGGAACATGAAATCCTCACCTTTGCTAAGGTACTGGCCGACCGCGACGAAGGCTTTATCGAATTAGCGTATCAGGAAACCGGTGAAGAAGGACGTCCACTGGCGGAAGAAACCAAGCGGTTCTTTGAGAAAATCGCCGCGGTGGCGAAACGGCCGATCCTGTATCAGGCCGTCGTGCCGAATGCGGTGCATCCCGAAATGCATCGCGAGCGGATTTGCTGGTTGGAAAGCTGTGCCGAGCGGGGGCTGCGGGTCTACGGTCAGGGTGTCACCCGGCGCGGCGGGTTTGAGATGAACTTTGTCGACTGGAACCTGTTCGATGACACCGAGGCTTGGCGGGAAGTGACGTTGGGGACGAAGGACGAACGTAAGGCCAAGATGCAAGACCCTGAGATGCGTCGCCGCCTCAAAGAGGAATGGGACGCCGGGATCCGGCCAACCACCGTAGTCGCGCGTTCGGTCGGCAGTCTGATCGTGCAAAGCAGAAACGTGAAGATCGATATCGGCGCGGAAGCAGAATATCCGGCACTGCCCGCCCCGGTCGAGATTGCTGGTGCTTCTTATTTCCTGATCAAAACGCGGGACGGCTACAAGCTGTTGTCAAGGGTGTGTCCGCATCAGGGCGGCACCGTGCAAGACGACGGCGGCACAGCATTCGTCTGTCACAATCATGGCTACCAGTACGATAAGGACGGCGGGAAGTGCCTCACCGCCGGGGGGCTCCGGATGAAGTCGTACGTGGTGAATGTGAAGGATGGACGCCTGATCGCACTGTTACCGGACGCGAAAACTGCCAACTCGACGCGGACTGGGCAAACCGTCCAGCAGATCGCCGATGCGCAGGGCAAGCACGTTATCGACGCCTTGCTCGACATGGTGGTCGAGGACGACCTGGCCACCGAGTTTTATGCTCCGACGCAGGGGCGGGATACGGCCCAATTCACCACCGAGGTCGTCGATTCCAACGTCGTCGTGGCCGGGCTCTCGGATGGGGGTGCCCACGTCAAGTTCCTCACCGCCGGGATCTATCCGACGGATCTGTTGACTTGGCTCGTCCGGGACGAGAAGACGGTGAGCTTGGAAGATGCGCATTACAAGTTGAGCTATCTTCCGGCCCATCTGGGCGGCTTTAAAGACCGTGGCGCGATACGGGAGCAGGCCCCAGCGGACATCGTGGTCTATGACCTCGAAAAGCTGGAAATCTTGCCCTCGGAAGTGGCCGAAGATTTGCCCGGAGGTGAGTGGCGGCGAATCCAGAAGGCCAGGGGATACAACTGGATTCTGGTCAACGGTGAAGTCACCTTTGAAGATGGCGAGCCTACGGGCGCCTTGCCCGGCAAGTTTTTACGGAATGGTCGAGGCTGATGAGAGCGCAACGGTTTTAACCGTCCGCCGAGCTCTTGCCCTCACGAGGTGAAGGTGTGGTCGAGAGCTATCGTCATGTAGGCGCTCCTCGCCACCCAACCGGGTTGCGCTAACCTACCGCGTGCGGGTAGTCGGATAGCCTAACGACGCCCGCGCTGTCGGCTGAGATCATCAGCGACGCAGTTTGGCTATTTTCGCTTCCCATCGGTCTGGGCGTGATGGAGGAGTAGCTGACCCGCTTACGGTGTCAGCGTCAGCATCGAAACCATGCGGCAGCGGGTGTGCACATTCGCCCAGGTGTCCGCCAATTGGATCAGTCGTCGCCTCCTCCGGGTTGGCAAAAAATGCCATTTGATAAGGTTGTGCTCACGACTGTCGGTATGAGTATAGGTTGTGGCGAGCTATAGATCATCCGCATCCCTGCGAGTGCCGGCCAAGTCAACATATGCCGTATTGCCGTATTGCCTTTTAGGGCCGGCGGCGAAAAGGGTGAGCGATGCCGAGCATGATGACTTTGGCGATCGCGACGCCCTCGACGAGCAAGAGGGCGCGATCGGCCCCGAAGATGCGCAGCGCGCTTTCGACCTTGTTCCCCCAATCGAACGGCAATGCGCCGGTGGCAATTTTGATGAGCCGAAGATTTTCGTCAGCAGCCGCCGTGAGGAGGGACGCGTCCCACCACCAAGCCGCGCCGATAATGCCGAAAGCGCCGATGAGCGCAGCGCCCTTGAATGCGCCGCGGCCGGCTGCTCGCCCAACGAGCATCATGTACCGGTTCATGATTGTCCAACGGCTGGACCTCACGGTTCAGCTCGGCTGTCGCAGGCCGCGGCGCATTTCAAGGACGCTGCGGCGTCCCTCCTCGGTGATCTCATAGAGCTGACGGGTAGGCCAGTTTCCCTCGCGCTCGCGGCTGACTCCCGCAGCAGTCCTGCCAAGGCGAGCCGCTTCAGCGCCCTATAGACCGCCCCGACAGAGATGCGGTCCTCAATTGCACGAGCCTGCGCTCGGTTTCGAACCGGAGGCGGTGGCCGTGCATCAGACCGAGCTCGGCAAAGGACGAAAGGATGAACAATCAGATCGATGCACGCTCTCGGACCCATTGCGAACCTGCAGCTAATGCGGCGATACCGCCTGGGTGGCGGCAACAACATCAACGCACCCTCTTCCGCTTGCGCCAAGGCCGACCGTATCGTTTACGCCGAATTCCGCTATGAGGACTATCATGCTGACGGATCGATACGGACTCCCCTTGTCGACAATGTCGTCTGCCGCGCGGGACGCCTACGTCGAGGGCTGTGCGGCGAAGTTGACCATGTATCCCGGCGCGATCGAGGCGTTCGATCGTGCCATCGCCGCAGATCCCGGCTTTGCCCTCGCCCATGCCGCCAAGGCGCATGCGCTGCTGGAGCGCGGGGACGCGGCGGCGGCACGCGCGTCAATGACGGCGGCAAATTCCCTCACCGCTGGTCTGTCTGTGCGGGAAGCCAGCCATATCGCATTTTTCGACGTGCTTTTGGCGGGGAACGCCGAAGCCGCACTTGCCGCAGTATACGCGCACCTTGACAGCTGGCCGCGCGACGCCGTGGTCCTCGCCACCACTGCATTCACCAACGGTCTGATCGGCAATTCCGGCCGCGCCGGGCAGAAACGCGCGCTGCTGGACCTGCTCGACAGGCTTGCCCCGAGCTGGGGCGATGATTGGTGGTTCACAGCCCATCATGGGATGGCGCTCTCGGAGAATGGGCAGCGCGATGCCGCCCGCCCGAAGATCGATCGATCCCTCGTCACAAAACCCTAAGAACCCCTGGGCAGCGCATGCCCTCGCACACCTGTGCTACGAGGAAGGCGATGCAGAGGCGGCGTGTACCTTTTTGGTGTCTTGGCTCACCACCTATCCCCATAATGGCGCGTTATATAGCCACCTGAGTTGGCATCTCGCGCTCGGCCACCTCGAGGCCGGCGATTCGGCGGCAGCATACCGCCTGTTCGGAGAGGCCTTCGCACCCGATGTCCATAGCGGGCCGCCGCGCGGGAGGGTAAACGATGGGGTTTCCTTTCTGTGGCGCTGGGAACTCGCCGGACATCCGCGTGACGCCAACGTATGGCGCATCATGCACGACTTCGCGAACAGCGCGTTTCCGCGCGCCGGCGTGGCCTTTTCCGACATGCACATCGCGCTCGCGCTGGTCGTGGCTGGCAATGACGCGGCGCTGAAGGCGCGCATACGGCAGATGGACGAGCTAGCGCGCGAGGGTCGTTATCCATCCGGCCCTCTCGTTCCGGCGGTGTCGCGCGCCTTCGCCGCTTTCGAACGGCGAGATTTCGCCGCCGCGATCGACGCGCTTGAACCGATTGCCGGCGAACTGGAACGCATCGGCGGTAGCCGCGCCCAGCTCGACCTGGTCGAGTTCACGCTGATGAAGGCTTATCTCAGCGCCGACCGCCTGGAGGATGCGCGCCGGATGCTGAGCGGGCGGCGTCGAGGTTCCTCGAGCATTCCCGTTGCCGGATTGAGGGCTGTGCACTGATCGACGAAATAACCGCGACCCGACCGTTCTGAGCGCCGCAGCGTGTTCATCGATGAATGGGGGAGCGGTCAAATAAGGGGCCACTCGAATGCGCTACGGCTTTTATCTCCCCACCCGCGGCCCGGCCGCTACGCGCGCCGGCATTCTCGCCCTGGCGCGCGAAGGCGAGCGGCTGGGCTTGCACTCGGCGATGATCGCGGACCATATTGTCTTCCCGGTCGAGAGTCAGTCCGCGTACCCATACACGGTGGATGGCAAGCACCCAGGCGCGGGCGATGCGCTGGAGACGTTCTCGATCCTCGGGGTGGTGGCCGGCGCAACCGAGCGGCTGCGGCTCGTCACCTCCGTGCTGGTGTTGCCCTACCGCAATCCGGTGCTGACCGCGAAGATGGTGGCCTCGCTGGATGTCTTGTCCGGCGGCCGGCTCACATTAGGCGTCGGCGCCGGCTGGCTGAAGGAAGAATTCGAGGCGCTGAACAGCCCCGCCTTCAATATGCGCGGTGCCGTGACCGATGAGTGGATCACGATATTCAAGCAGCTCTGGTCCCAGTCGCCCGCCAGCTTCAATGGCCGGTTCTATCGATACGTCGATATCCGGTGCGAACCCTTGCCCTTGCAGAAGCCGCACCCGCCGATCTGGGTTGGCGGGCATTCTCGTGCCGCGCTGCGACGCACGGCCCGGTATGGCGACGGCTGGCACCCGGTCGGCGCCGTCGCCGCCTCGCCGTTGCCGCCGCAGGAGATGCGCGCGCATCTGGAGACACTGAAGCAGCTGACCAAGGCCGAGGGGCGCGATTTCTCGGCGCTGACGATCTCGTATAAGGCACCGCTCTATGACACCGGCATTCCGTCACCGGACGGGTCCCACCGACCGTTTTCCGGCAAACCGGAAGAGATTGCTGGCGATATCCGGACTTTTACGGCAATCGGCGTCCACGAGCTGATCTTCGACTGCCGCGGCCAGTCGATTGCGGAGAGCATCGAGCGCCTGCAATGGTTCGCCACTGACGTGATCCCGCTGGTTGACGGCTAAGATTCGGCCGACCGAGCCGATCGGGCCGCCGTCAGTGCGATCGCTCGTAGCGTCCGACGATCTTAGCCGTGGCCAGTGTGTTGGCACGCAGCTGGGAGCTGACCGCGGCACCCGATGCGGTGTTGTCCAGCGGCAATTGAGCGACTTTTACCGCGTATACGGTGATCTCGTAGTGGTGGGCGTGGTCGCCGACTGGCGGGCACGGACCGCTGTATTGCGAAAGCCCGAAATCGTTGCGCCCTTGACCCGCGCCCGGGGGCAAATCCTTTGAGCCTTCGCTGCCGGCGCCGGCCGCTAAGCTATGCACCGTCGCCGGGATATTGAACACCATCCAATGCCACCAGCCACCGCCCGCCCGCGCATCAGGATCGTACATCGTCACCGCGAAGCTTTGCGTGCCGGTCGGCTCGCCCGACCAAGAGAGCGCCGGCGAGATGTTTTGCCCCTTGCAGGCGGTGAAAACCTGAGCGATGCCCATCGGACTGCCGCTCTTGACCTCAGTCGAAGACAGCATGAATTCCGCGGCTGCCGCCGGCGCAGCCATGGCCGACAATGCGGCCCCGAGAATCAGCCAGCGCATCGCCTCCACCTTTTGTTTATCGGTCATCCCTAAGATACCTAAACCGATCACAATCGGCACTCGCCCACGCCGGGTCGACTGCCCAGGACAGCTGGTGAGCTCGAAGGAGCGACATGTTGCCACCAGCATCTGCCCAGAGCGCTAAATAAACGGGGTAGCAGAGATGGCACGCTAACTCCAGGGTAAGCTGGGGTACGCCGAGGCATCGAATCGAGGCCTTCACGGTTGGGTTGCGGCACCCTAATATTTGTGGCGTCAGCGCGCGCATCGATCTTCGAATAAACCTTGCAGAGTGACCGCTCTCCACTGCGACCGAGCCTTCCGGGCGGTGTAGGCAACGGCGAAATTGAGGCGAGTTTTGGCCTCCGCAATCCTAACTTATTGCCGTGTCTATGGCGTCAGCTTCCGGCGCCGGCGGGAAGCGGCCAGCCGATCCAGTTGCACAGGGCCTCGCCCATGACGAGGTCGAGATCGCGGCCCTTGAGCCACGGTAGTTCCTCGGTGAACAAGGTCACGCATTGCCGCCACGAGCACGGCATCCGGGTGATGTCCGTGCCCCAGAACATCCGCTCGGGACCGAATGCGTCGAAGCAGCGATGCAGGTGCGGATGCAGGCTGCGAAACGGGTATTCGTCCTCGGCGTAGCCGGCCTGCCCGGTCGCCTTGACCGCCACGTTCGGGTATTTGGCCAAAGCCAGCAATTCCGGCTGGAACCGATAGGCCGCCTCGCCCTTGCTGGCGCGCGGCACGCCCATGTGATCGACGATCAATTTCAAGCCGAGGTGGCGCTCAGCGATCCTGCCCACTGTCGGCAGGAACATCGCCGCGCCCAGTGCAATCGGCACCCCGGCGCGCTCGGCAGCGGGCCACAGCCAGTCGAGCGTGCCGTCGGTGAACCAGGATTGCGGATGCCGCTCGTTGGTATAGAAGCGCAGGCCAAGCATGCCCGGGCGCTCCTTCCAGTGCGCGACGAGGTCGCGGCCGTTCGGGTCGTCGAGATAGAACCAGCCCATGATCGCAAAGCGGCCGGGGTATTTGCGCACCGCTTCGAGGGCCAGCTCGTTCGAATCCGGTTCCGGGTCCCACAGCACCGGGTGGATCAGCGCCCGGTCGACACCGGCCTCATCCATGCCCGCTATCGCCTGCTCGGCCGAATAGGGTTTCTGACGATGGTGGGCGGACGGCGTGCCCTTTTCCCAGAGATGGATCTGTGCGTCGACGATCAGCATTGGGTAGTGTCCTCTAAGGGTCAGAAGATTGTACTCTGACGAAGCGAGAAAGCCAGAAAGGGATCGAATTTACCGGCCGAACCACGGGAGACGTAAATGATTAAGGTGATAATGATCGGTGCGGGTGTAATAGGGGCCTCCATCGCGTATCGGCTGGCTCAGGCCGGTGCCGCTGTTACGGTGCTGGAAGCGACGCGCGTCGGCGGCGGCACCTCCGGCATCAGCTTCGCCTGGACCAACGCGCACAAAAAGCCGCCAAAGCCCTACCACGATCTGAATGTCGCCGGCATGAAGGCGCATTTGGCATTAGCCGACGAGTTCGGTGCCACGCCATGGTGGCACGGCGGCGGCAGTTTGGAATGGGCAGCCGAACCCGATCGCACGGCGCAGCGTGAAAACATCGAGCAGCTGCGGTCCTGGGGCTATGCCGCGGAGTGGATCCCGCTGCACCAGGTCCGGGAATTGGAGCCCGACATCGATCCGGCGACGATCGGCGACGCGCCGGTGGCGTTTTTCCCCGAAGAGGGTTGGCTCGACCCGGTGGTCTATGCGCACGCCATGCTGTCCGCCGCGCGGCGCCGCCATGGCACGAAAATCATCTGCGGCGCGCGGGTCGTAGACCTGGTCATGGCCGGCGAGCGGGTGACCGGCGTCCGCGTCGCCGACGGCACGCAATACGAGGCCGACATCGTCGTGAACTGTGCTGGTCGCTGGACCAATGAGGTGACCCGGGATGCCGGTCTGCATTTGCCGCTTGCACCGACCATCGGGTTCCTGGTGTTCACGCCGCCTGTCGCCGCCAGCTTGAGCCGCGTCGTCCGCACCCCGGCCATTGACATGCGCCCCGACGGCGCCGGGCGTTTGATGTTGATAGCGGAAACCACGTTGAGCTTCGATGCAAGGATCAGCCCGTCAATGCCGGAAGCGCGCGATTGGGTGCGGCGCGCCCGGGAACTCCTGCCCTCGATCGGTGAGGTCGAGGCCGAGGCGGTACGCATCGCCATCCGGCCGATCCCCGCCGACCATTTCTCGGCCATCGGACCGATGCCGCGGACGTCCGGCTATTACATCGCGATCACCCATAGCGGCGTGACGATGTCGCCGTTCCTCGGCGCGGTGGTGGCCGACGAGATCGTAGGTGGACGGCAAAGGGCCGAGCTCGCCGATTTCCGGCCCGCGCGTTTCTTTAATTGACCCGAGACGAATTCCGGTCCATTCGGCGATACACGGCGCCAACAAATTCGAGGTATCGCACCATTTGGAATGTCAGCCACGCCTCGCCTGAGCCCATCTCTGAGAGAGGCGCCGCTTCCTTCCGGCCGTTCGCCGAGATCGAGCAAGGTTCGACCCAGACCGGGCGTGCTCGATGGACTCCGCGCCAGGCTTGGCTAAAATCGGATGGACGTACTTTTTGGAGATCGAGAAGATCCTGCTGAGCAGGGCCGTATCCGGCCCGAGCCCCCTGGATCAAGGCCCGCTTCGACCAATCCTCCTGCTTCAAGCCAGAAAAGACTATGTCGCCGTCCAGAATGTGAGCTCCCCAGGGTCGGGGAGATCAAACGCAGGATCGCAGCGGATTATTAATATTATGGCACGAGCGGGATGACGGCACGCCAGCAGAGCCGCCGCGCCCACCGGCTAACTAATCCGTACCGTCGAGCTCAGGGTAATGCCGGAAGATGTCGTGCTCGTTGAACCGCAACCGGCGATCGGAAGCGAGATAAGCGGCAATCCGCGGCCGTGCCGCAATCTGGTCATGCAGCGCCGCAATGCGCGAGTATTGCGATGCCAGCGCCGCCATCCGGACAGGGAAGGCATAGCGCAGCCCGGCTACGAGCTGAAACAGCGACAAATCGGGGTAGCTGATCTCGGTGCCGAGCAGATGGCCGGTGCCGGACGCGTTGCGCGCCAGCACCTTTTCGAAATAGCTGAGATATTTCGGCATCCGGGTGCGGCGAAAATCCGCCGAGCGGGCGCGGGCCTCGGCGTGCTGGTCCTCGTAATAAAGGCTGCCGGCGATCGGGTGATGAGTATCATGGGTTTCGTCAACACAGTCTGCGATCGTCAATTGCAGTTGATGCGCCCACAAGCGCCCGGCCTCGTCCCGTGGCGCCAGCCCGAGCTGCTCGCCCAGATAAAGCAGGATGTTCGCGGTCTGGCCGATGACCAACTCGCCAGCTTTAAGAAACGGCGGGGCAAAAGATGGGTGGGCAACGGCATCGCTTTGCATCAGCCGCATCATCTCAGCCTCGCCGCCTGGCTGGCGGGCGACATCAGCATAATCGGCCCCGGCCTCCTCGAGGGCCAGCCGCACGAAGTCGCCGCGACCCTGGATTCCGCTCCAATAATATAGCTCGTAACGCATGCCGCTGCTCCTGATCGTGCGTCGGATCTTCCGCTGGCGCTTACCAAAGCAGGCGCGGGGACCGCAATTACCGGCAAATCGCTGACTGCGCGTGAAGCGTCGCGGGTCAGCACCAGCAGGCCTTCAATCTTGTGGCCTTGGCTAAAGTCGTACGCAATATGTCGACACGAGTTTCAGGCACGCCGATGGTAAGCGCGGCAGATCAGCCTCGCGCGATCGGTAACTTCCGGCCGGACATGCGCGGGCATCGGTGTCAACTCACTGGCGCGCTTCCAATCCGGGCCCGATACGACATCGGGCGAGCTTAGGTGATAAAGCGCCACATATTTCGGGTGGCCGCTCGCACGGAAGCGGCGGGCGCTGAGCACGCCGGGCACCCGCGCCAGCGCCGGAATGTGCTCGGTATCGTACCAGGCGTTGAATTCGGTCTCGTGCTGCGCCGCCGGCGTCATCGCCACCAGCAATAATCCGCCGGCATTCTCGGGTGCTGTCGCGTTGCTCGGCAGGATCTGTTCACCCTCAAAGCGCGGCAGCAATCGACGGCATTTTGCCGTTACGCGCTTCGACCACGGCGACAAGTTATCGCCGCCAATCGCCCGATAGGCCGGGCTTTCGAGAACCGCGAGACTTTCGAGATCGTAAGTCGCAACCGATTGTCGGGAATCCTCGGCGCCGATCCAGCGCTGCAATGTCAGAAACCCGGGAACGCGCCGGCGCTCCGGAATATGTTCGAGATCGTACCAGTCATTGAACTCGTCCTCGCTTACATCCGAAAAATCGAATGCGGCGATCAACAGACCCTTAGCCATTCCCTGGTCTCCTCCGCTGCTGCGACGGAAATGCTAAACCGGAATGGCACTCAGGCCAAAGGATTCAGCCGCCCGCGCGCGCGATTGCCGCCATGATCAACGCCGCCGCACCCTCGGCGTCGATCCAATCGCCGATCGTGACCCACTTGCCCGCTTCGAGATCCTTATAATGGCGAAAAAAATGTGCGATTTGGCTGCGCAGGGCGGGGGGCAGGTCCCGGTGCGACCGGATATCGATCGAGTATGGGTGGAGTTCATCCACCGGCACGGCGACGATCTTCTCGTCCGGTCCCTTCTCGTCCTCCATGATCAGCGCACCGATCGGTCGGCAGCGGACGACGGCGCCTGGCACGACGGCGGCGGTCCCGACAATCAGCACGTCAAGCGGGTCGCCGTCTTCCGCCAAGGTGTGCGGCACAAAGCCGTAATTGCCGGGATAGAACATCGCGGTGTTGAGGAAGCGGTCGACCATCAGCGCGCCCGACACCTTGTCGAGCTCGTATTTGATCGGCGGCCCGCCGAGCGGGATTTCGACGATAACATTTACGTCGTTGGGCGGAGAGCGCCCGGCGCTCACCAGCGACAGATCCATGGCAGCTCTCCAGCGATCGAAACCGGTCGGTCAGGGCGCCATGCCCTTATCGGCGAGTTCGCGCAACGCCTTCTCACTCTTGGCCTGGTCGAAGCCCATCGCGTTCATGATGTGCGGTGCCTTGGTGAATTGGATATCGCGATATTCGACGACCTCGACGCGGTTGCCCCATGGATCGAGAAAATCGAGAAACTGACCGGGCAGTAATTCACCGCCCGCCGCCTCGACCAGCGCCCGCACCCGTGAGCGGTCGTCGACGACGAGACCGAAATGTCGCCGCTGGTCGCGGCCGCCGCCGCTGTTTTGCATGAGGTTGATAAACTGGTCGCCGAGCTCGATGAAGGCGTTGCCCGGCCGTTTGGCGCGCAGGTTGAAATCGAAGATTTGGCCGTAAAAGGCTAGCGCTTCGTCGATGTCGCCGACCTCGAGCGCGACATGGTTGATGCCGACGAGGCGCGGCTTGCTGCCCTCGGCGGTTTGCGGCTGGTTGTCCTCGGCCACTCTGTCCTCCTACTGCTGCAGTCCAAAGCCCTATATCGGGCGCAATTTTCCCCGTTCGATCCCGCTTATGCAAATCTCTCCGATCGAGCGGTGTCAATCATGCGTCCCGATTGAGGCATCGCCGGTTGGAGCGCCGCTCCAAGACATTATAATCGGCCGGCATCTTCATAGGGAGGGCGAAATGTCGGTTGATCTAACGGTCGAGGGCGCCATCGCAACAGTTGTGCTCAATCGCCCGGAGAAATTGAATGCGCTCAGCGCCGACATGCGCCAGAGCTTGTGCGATCACTTTGCCCATTTGCGTTATGACGATGCTGTCCGGGTGGTGATCGTGACCGGGGCCGGCAGAGGGTTCTGCTCGGGTGCCGATGTCGACCGTATGGCCGGCCAGCAGCACGATTTGCGCGCCGGCCGTCAGCGGCTGCAACAGGGCGGTCACACCTTTATCCGCGCTCTCCACGCAATCGAAAAGCCAACGATTGCCGCGGTGCGCGGTCCGGCGGTCGGCATCGGCTGGAGCATTGCGCTCGCCTGCGACCTCGTCGTCGCTTCGAAGACGGCGCGGTTTTCGCAGATTTTCCGCCGCATCGGGCTGGCCCCGGACGGTGGGGCGATCTGGTTTCTGACCCGCCGGCTCGGCATGGCGAAAGCAAAGGAACTCGTCTACACGGCGCGCTTTGTCGAGGCCGAAGAGGCGCTGGCATTGGGCCTCGTCAATGAGGTCGTCGAAGACGACCGGCTGATGGCACGAGCGCAAGAATTGGCCGCTGACCTCGCCGAGGCGCCGACCTTCGCGCTCGGTCTCGCAAAAAAATTGTTCCACGCGGCGGTCGGCCCAAGCCTCGACGACTATCTCGAGATCGAAAGCTTGGTGCAGCCGCAATTGCACATGACCGAGGACAATGCCAAGGGAGTGGCCGCTTTCCGCGAAAAGCGCCCGCCAAAGTTCATCGGCCGGTAGCGATCGCGACCCGTGATCCGCCCACGCGGCCCTTGCCGCTGGCGGATCACGCCGATCTTAGCCGTGCTTGGGGTCATCGCGCGGCGGCGGGTCGCGATCCAGCACCTCTTGAATCCGTGTCGGGTCGACGCGGATCTCCACACCAGCCCGCTCTTGCTGCAACAACATTGGCGAGCGCGAGTCGCGGTGGCCCCAACCGCGATTGAGCGCTTCCGACAATTCCGCCAATGCCAGATTGGCGATCCGCATCGGCACGTTGAAGTCGCGGCCGAGCTGGGTGGCGAGCGACATGTCTTTGTGTGCGAGGCGCAACGCAAAGGCGGCGGGGTCGTAGGTGCCCGGCAGGAACTGGTCGATCAGCCCGTCGAACGTGCGTCGCCGGCCGCTCGCGCCCTCGCGCACCGCTTCCCACAACGCCAGCGGCTCGACCCCGGCCTTGACCCCGACCGTGAACATCTCGGCGAGTGCCGTCTGGATACAATAACCCGCCCCGTTGTGCACGAGTTTGGCAACCGAGCCGGCGCCTATGGGCCCGACATAGCGGGCCTTATCACCCATCGCGTCGAGCACCGTCTTGTAGCGGTTGAAGATCTGTTCGTCGCCGCCGACCCACAGCGCCAATTTGCCAGTCCGAGCGCCGCGTGGTCCGCCGCTGACTGGCGAGTCGAGCATATAGACGTCACGCTCGGCAAAAGCCGCATTGATTTTGCGCACAACCGTCGGCGAGTTGGTCGACAAATCGAAATAAGCCTTACCGCGGCTCATCCCGCTCAACAATCCGTTGTCGCCAAGCGCCACTTCCTCGACCTCGGGTGGGCCTGGGAGGGAGGTGAAGACGATTTCGGCGGCCTCGGCAACTGCGCGCGGATGATCGGCCCAGGTGGCGCCGGCCGAAAGGTAGGGTTCAGCTGCGGCGCGGCGCAGATCATGGACGATCAGCTCGTGTCCGGCTTTTTGCAGGTTCGCGGCCATCCCTGAACCCATCATGCCGAGCCCGATAAATCCGATCTTCATCTCCCCCTCCGTGCTGGTTTGCTGGCGCCGCCTTTGGTTACTTCTTGTCGAACACGTCCTTGGCGACGAGGGCCGCAGTCATCGCCGCCGGCCAGCCGGCATAAAAGGCGAGATGGGTGATGACTTCGCTGAGTTCGTTCTTGGTGAGGCCGTTATCGAGCGCCCGCTGCAAATGTCCGACGAGCTGTCTTTCGCGGCCAAGCGCGATCAAAGTCGCGCAGGTAATCAGGCTGCGGTCGCGCTTGGACAAGCCGGGCCGTTCCCAAACCTCGCCAAAGAGAACCCTTTCGCTGAGATCGATCAGCCCCGGTACGATGTCGCGGACCTGGTCGCGAGCCGACGAGGGTTGCGATTGCGCCATGATTTTTCTCTCCTTTTTGCGATCGGGCGGTTACTCCCATCGGACAGCCTAGCACGCAGCCGCTGCACCGGACCAGCGTTACTAAGGTGCCGGCACCCTTGCCCGGACATCGTCATCGTTGGCACCTGAGGCTCCGATGCATCGCGGCACCGCTGGTGGCGGTCATCTCGGGTTGTGCGGGAGGCCGCTCCGCAATCGCCTCCTGGCGAGCGCCCCCGATCGGCTAATGTTGGTTGATCGACGCCGGCTGAGGTTCGGCCGTCAGCTCGCGGTAATGCTCGCGCTGTTTTTCGCGCCAGGCGGTGCGTTCGGCTTCATCCAGCATGCCGTCGTGATTGGTATCAATTTGATTGAAGCGGGCGCGAAATAGCCGGTCTCGTTCGGCTGCCGGCAACGTCGCGAGCCGGTCGTAATAGGCTTTGCGCGCTTCGAGATTGGCCTTCTCCGTTGCAGACAAATCGGGGGCGGTCAGTGCCCGCGCCAGCCGCGCCCGACGCTCGGCGATGTCCCGCATGCGAAAGTCGCGATATTCCTCAAAGGTGATTAATTGCGGTGCGACCGGCGGCGGCTGAATATCTGCTTCTGGGGCAGTTTGGCTCGGCGCGGGCCCGGTGGGCTGCATTGGTGTGGTGTGCTGCGCTGTCGCCGGGAGATGCCATAACGCGGCTGCGAAAAGGGCCGACGCAGCAGCGACCAGGGTCCATCGTTTCATTGTGCTCTCTCCTGCCTTCGTTCATGGCATGTTCCATATAGAACAAAAGGCGAATATGCACTTGACTGAACGGCTTTAGTCGGGTACCTTGCAAATCAAGGAGATAGCCCGATGACCGACCTTCCGACGAATATGGATGATCCCTGCTATCACGATGACGATGCGGCGCGGGCCATGTTCGAAAAAATCCGCTGGCCAAATGGTCCGACATGTCCGACATGCTCAAGGATCGATACCGTTGCGCCGCTCGGCGGCGAGTTGATGGGGCCAGGTTGGTATTGGTGCAACGCTTGCCGGTTCAAGTTCACTGTGCGGGTCGGCAGTGTGCTTGAGCGCAGCCATATCCCGCTACACAAATGGATGCTCGGCTTCCGGTTCTATGCGTCATCGAAGAAAGGCTTCTCGGCGCACCAGCTGATGCGAACGGTCAATCTCGGTTCCTATCGGTCGGCGTGGTTCATGGCGCACCGCATCCGTGAAGCGATGGACGGCGCCGATCAGGGACCGCCGCTCGGTGGCGAAGACAAGATTGTTGAGGCTGACGAGACATTCTTCGGTGTTTCTGAGCGCGACGTAAGCTGGAAATTCGTCAACGGCATCGGCTGGGTGCGCGAGCGCACCGAAAAGATGAAAGTGTTGACGATGGTCGAACGCGGTGGCAGGTCGCGATCAGTCAGGCTCGACAACATTACCGCCGAGGATGTTCGCCCACACCTAACAGTCAACATCTCGCGCCGCAGCACGCTCGCAACCGACGAAGCGACTTGGTACACGGATGCGGGCAAGGAATTCCCTGAGCACCTAACGGTTGCTCATCGTCGCAAGGAATACGGTCGGGGGCGCGCCAGCACCAACACGGTTGAAGGCTATTTCTCGATCTTCAAGCGCGGCATGAAAGGCATCTATCAGCACTGTTCCGAAAAGCACCTTCATCGCTATCTCGCGGAGTTCGATTTCCGCTATTCAAACCGTGTCAAACTCGGCGTTCACGATGCCGAGCGCACCCAGCGCGTGATTCGCGGCGCAGAAGGCCGCAGACTTTACTACCGACAACCTCGTCGCCGGGCCGCGTAAGAAGACCCTGACGCGAGCGGAGTTTCGAGCGCTATTGCGACAGGTGCGAGCCAACAAGATCAAACCGCCGAGAGCGAAGAGGCCGACACAGCTGACCTTCGCCTTCATAAAGGACACTAGCTGATCTAGTAGGACAGCCAGAGCCGATTAACAGTATGTTGCGCGTCTCGATTTGTTTTGCTATCATAAACAGGAGACGTGAGAAGGGCCACGGGGTGGTAGCCGTGGCCCTGATCTTTGACCCGCACATGGACAAGCTGCGCGGGTGAGCGATACCAAACTGCACGCGTGTTATCGCACGCCTGGTCCGCTCCGTCAAGGCAGCTTTCCGTCAAAACGGCGAATTTCGCCGAACAGGAAAGCTTTGTTTGAAATGACGGAGTGCGTTGATTGGGTAACCGTCATCATCATTGTGGCGGCGGCGGTTTCTGTTTTGGTTTTTGTCGTCCTCGTTGCGATGCTTTGCATTGAGCGTTCTGTTCAATGGCTGACCGCTTACCACGCGGCTGCGGCGGCGTGTTCAGAAACCGCCGAATGCCCCGCTCCATCCGACGAGCAATTTCCTCGTCGCTTGGATGATCCTTGGCCTCATCGGTCATAGCTGCAACACATGCTGAATATGCCGATCGAATTCCTCAGATACAGCAGCAAAAATCCTACCATATATCCCAGCAT
Organism: uncultured Alphaproteobacteria bacterium; assembly: GCA_963846635.1. Classification (GTDB taxonomy): domain Bacteria; phylum Pseudomonadota; class Alphaproteobacteria; order ATCC43930; family CGMCC-115725; genus AP-15. The sequence goes on from CAWJXM010000041.1 coordinate 144,501, forward strand.
CGGCCGATGCATCTATTGTGGAAATGGCAAGCCGGGCACTTTGCTCACAAACGAGGATATTTTTCCGATTGCCCTAGGAGGAGGCGCAATCTTTCGGCGCGCCAGTTGCGTTTCTTGCGCGAAGGTCACAAGTGGAATTGAAGACATCTTAAGAAGAACTTATGGGACGTTTCGAACTAAGGCAAATTTTAGGACACGTCGTCCTAAACAACGGCCCACTCACTCTGAATTACTTATAGAGCATCCTAGAGGCAGCGGGAAATTACTAAAGGCTAAAGTGCCCCTACCTAAATATCCGCTATTTTTACCCCTTCCACGTTTCCATGAGCCCGGAATTCTTCGACACGATCCTATCGGTTTGCCACTCTATTATAGTCTCACAACTTTTGGTAATAGTAATGATATTCAATTATTGGTAGAGGAATATGGAGGAAAAATTAGTAATTGCTCACCTGCTCAACCACGTTGGTCGGGGTTTGGGTTTTTGGGGCGGGGGAGCGTCATTTTCGGTTGAAGCGGGCAGTGAGGGCGGCATTGGCGATGGGGATGGAGAAGTCCTCGGGGTCGAAGTCTTCGCCGAGCCATTCGAGGCGCTCGGCGCGTTCCGGGTGGGCGGGGTCGGCAAGGATTTGGAGCAGTTCTTCATAGCCCCAGACGCCGCCGCAATCTTCCGGCGGACAGTTGCGCTTGCCGGCGACGCAGGCGGGATAGGCCTGGCCGTCGATGGCGGGCTGGATTTTCTCGATGGCGACCGTGTGGTCCCAATCGTCGCCGAAATCGTAGGTATAGCCGAAACGGGTGACGCCGGATTTGAGCACGCCGCTCAAGGTCAGGCGGTTCTCGTCGGCGACGTCATCGACGGTGCGACGGTCGCCATACTGTCGGCCGTTGATGTCAAAGGCATGGAGATGGCCGCCCTGCCAACCCATCGCCGCCTGGATCGCCTCATGCAGCGCGCCGAGCGTCATCGCGCCGGGCACGAGGAGCCGGCGCCAGATCGGCGGCTTCGTTCCCCGCAGCGTCACCTTCAGGCTGACGACGCTCTTGGCCGTGGCGGCCCTCGGCTCGACGGTCCTGGCCATGATCCCCGCCTTCTGCCGCGACGATCGAGCGGCCTTATCCCTTCTTTGCCCGCTTGCGGGCAAACGAATTAAGGGGCGACCGGCAGGGGGCACCCGTCGAGGGTGAGGCGGATGGACTGGAGGATGGGAAGGCTTCGCCTTCGGGCGGTCTCCAACACGGACCGGACATCGGCATAGAGCGCGGCCCCCCACGCCGAGCGGAAGCAGTTGGTGATCTTGCGGAAGACAACGCAGGGCCGGAGCGCCTGCTCGGAGCCGTTGTTGGTGGGCGGGATGGCGCGGTTGGTGACGAAGACGAAGAGGTTCTGGCGGAAGCACTTGACGATGCGCTGGAGCTTCAGCCCGGCCGTGGTGGGCGGGACGATCCTGAGGAGATCGTCGAGCCTGGTCTGGAGGCGGGAATGGTAGACGGCGAGCGTGGCGTCGGCCAGTTCGGGGCGGCGGCGGCCGATGCGGATGGCGCGCTTCAAGAGTGCCTTCAGGCCGGGTGCGAGCGCGTCATCGCCGCTGTCGATGGCGTATTGAATGTCGCGCAATAGATGGGCGAGGCAGGCCTGATGGTCCTTAGCGGCCCATCCCATCTGCGCGCCGAGACGATCGGACACCCAGAAATCGGGCCGCACCGTGCCGAGAAACTCCTCGACCACTGCCTTGCCGCGTGACGGGCGGATGACGAAGCAGGCACTGTCGCCATGATGAAAGACCCAGGTCCAGAAGGTCTTCTTGCCGACGCGGACGCTGGTTTCGTCCGACGCGATGGCGGTGCCGGCCAACAGGCGTTCCTTGATCCGGTTGGTCTGAACTGCGAAGGCCGGCGCGCTGTCTTGCAGCAGGTTGGCGAGTGCCCCTTCGCTCATCTCCAGCCCGAACAGGTCGCTCATCAAGCGGTCGAGGCGCTCGAACGGAATTGCCTGACCGAAGCGCAGATACAAGACGAACGCCCGCAGGTTGGGGCCGAACGGCGAACCCGGCTCCAGTCCGACCGGTGGCGCCGCCTTGAACCGGGCACGGCAACACGGGCAGATACCGCCATGCAGCGTCACCCGCGTTACATCGGGCGTGATCTCCGGGATCTCGACCCGGTCGTAGGCCTGGACCGCGACCTGGGCCACGCCGGTCACATCGGCATGGCAATGGGAGCAACGATCCGCCAGCACCTCGCGCCGGCGCGTCGGGTTGGGGTGCAGCGGCCGGTACGCCCCGGCATGCGCCTGGCCCTTCGGCTTCGCCTGGCTCTCGGCGTTCGCCTTGCGGCCTTGGCTCGGCGGCGTGCTCGAGTTTTCCGGCGTCTTCGGCGGCAGGTTCAGCTTCTCCCGCAGCGCCGCGTTCTCCGCCTCCAACGCCGCCACGCGCGCCGCTAGCGCGTCGATCCGCGCCAGCAGCGCGGTGATCAACGCATCCTTCTCGGACGACGAAAGCAACGAGAGATCAGGGGCTGGAGTCATCGAATTGTAGAATCACGACCCGACCCCCATGTCAACAAAATCTTGCGGCTCGTTCCTATCGAAGCCACCATAACCAGCGCCGTTCAGCTCACCGCCACGCCAGCGATCCGAGCGGGTAGTGAGCAATTACAAAAATTATGGTAGATTTCCATTTTCATGCGAGAAACTTCGTGCGCATGCTTGCTAAAATTGCTCACGCAATGGCAATGGTCACGATTGGACAAGAAAATTTTGATCCATTTCTTCCTGATTTAATATTAGATAGAAACCCACCATTAGACGCTAAGGCTTATGTCATTGCTTCCGGTGAGACCAACATCTTGTAGGTGAAGGGCGTATGACCGGCGGCGATGCCGAGTAAGGAGCGGAAACTAGCGTGGCGGTGATGGCGGCGATTGAAGCGGAAAACGAATTCGTCGAGGTAGGACTGGAGGTGCTCGCGGCGCAGGCCGTGATAGACACCCAGCGCCCAGGTTTTGAGATTGGAAAAGACGCGGTGGGTCCAGGGTAGCACGATATGAGCAGCCATCTTGCCGACCGTATGAGGATCGTGGTGAACGCCCGGAGCGCCAGGATAGCCAGACCAGCCGTCGGTCTTGGCGGTAGCACCGGGGGCGAGATTGGTAGCCAGGACGGGATGCAGGCTGGCAGCCGAGTAATCGAGCACCTCTTGAAGGCGGATACGGCCGGGACCGGCCCCGCCGTCTTGCACTTCGACCGCCCCGACGACGAGGATTTTGCCTTGATGACTGCGCCCCCCACCGCCGGCGGGCGGATCATTCGTGCTGCGACAGGCGATCTCGGTCTCATCGACTTCGACAAGGCCGTATAGCGGGTTGCGCTCGGGCGCCACCATGCTGGCGCGCAGCTTGGCGCAGAGCAGCCAAGCCGTCTTATAGGAGCCCAAGGCGAGCTGATGTTGTAATTGCAGGGCGGAGATCCCGTTGGAATGCGTCGCCATCAGATAAGCGGCCCAGAACCACAGGGTCAGCGGTAGCTTGGAGCCGTGCAGGATCGTCCCAGCGGTCACCGAGGTCTGCTTGCGGCAGCCGGCGCATTCGTAAGTCCAGGCCTTGGTCTGCAAGAGCCAAGCTTTGCTGTGGCCGCAGCGGGGACAGACAAAACCGTGCGGCCAGCGCACCGCGGCCAGGTACGCGGCACAGGCCGCCTCATCCGGGAAATGCTGCTGGAATGCGATCAGGGAGCCCGGGACGTCGGTCATGGCGGCCTCTGCAGCAGCTTATGTTCGTTATTTGTTCTATACCAACTTCGCGCATTCCGCCACCACGAATTGTGTCACCGGACGCAGGGGGAGAAGCCTTTAGACGCTTACCTTGTTGGCGAATTTGGCAGAACCTCAGTGAAATTGCCAAATTCACGTCAAGCTGGGAATTGTTGTAATTTACATATCCTTGGAGAAACTGATGGGCCTTTACTTGCTGCTGGCATTACATTATTTGCGCAATGCCATACACCAACTTATTGCGTTATTATTGGGAAACTAATCCCTACCGAGGAATTTTTAACTCGGCGCGGACTTGTTCTACAAGGGAACCGTCTAAGATCAGCCGCTCTGAAACCAATCGATAAACCCATTTCTGCCCCTCCGTGAGCGATTGCCATTCACCTTCATCAGTTATCCCAACCCGCAAAAGCTCTTGATAAAGAGCATACGCTAGTTTTTCGCCGGGACTGCCGGGCGGCAATATTTCATAGTTTGAGATGTGGCGAGATGGGGCGCCCTCCGCGCCCTTCTCTAGCGCCGGCCTGTCGTTAACCATGTTGCCCTCATGCTCTGTTCAGTCAAGTGCATATTCGCCGAACAAAACATGATCTCGCTTGGCAAGAGAATTTTTACGGGCTCACTAATACGCCGGTTGCTTTGACCGCCCGTTAACCGGTCGCGAACCCGGTGAAGGCGCGGGGCAGGCGGCGGATATCCTGGATCAATTCGCGCGGCAGGTGCTGCGCCGCCGCCGGGTTGGCGCGGGCGTTGATCGCATCGGTGAGCCCGCCAAAGCGCTTTTCGATCTCCTCCGTGATCTCGTCCCAGCGGCCAACCGCGGCGAAAAGATCGACGACGTCGTCCGGCACTTCTTTCGCCATCTCCGCCCATTGCCCTTGGCGCGCCATGGCATTGAGTTTGTGCCCGAGATCTTCGAGCCCGTGCATCGCGAGCACCGGGTAATAGGCCGGGGTCGATCCGTAAAAAGCGACCCGCTGGCGAACCCACTCGAACATCCGCGCCACGGTCGCGTCATCGGGGCCGGTGGCGAGAAACCCGCCGCCCGAAATCTCAAAATTCTCGCGCCGGCGGCCAGCCTTGGCGAGCCCGGCAGCAAGCCGCGGCATGACCGCTTCTTCGATATAGCGGCGGGTGCAAAAGCCGTGCAGTTTGACGCCGTCGCATTCCTCGCCCGCAACCCTCAGCATCGCCGGCCCGACCGCGGCGATCATCACCGCGGGCGGCGCTGCCGCGATCGGCTCGGGGGTAAAGTTCGGGGTCATAAGTGTGAAACGGTAATGCTCGCCTTCATAGGAGAGCCGCTCGCCGGTTTGCCAGCAGCGCCAGATTGCGCGCAATGCCTGCACATATTCCCGCATCCGCGGGGCGGGCGGCGTCCACTTGACCGAAAACCGCCGCTCATTGTGCGCTCGCACCTGCGAGCCAAGACCGACGACAAACCGCCCGCCCGTGGCGCCCGCGAGATCCCAGCCGACTTGCGCCACCGCCATCGGCGAACGGGCAAAGGCGATTGCGACGCCGTTGTGCAATTCGATGCGCTCGGTCACCGTGCCGGCGATCGCCAATGCCAGAAACGGGTCGTGCTTGTTCTCCGTCGAGATGACGCCGTCATAGCCGTCGGCCTCGATTTCCCGTGCCACTGCCGCGACCGCGCGCAAATTCTCCTGAGGCAATGTCGTGAATACCCGCATATCCGTGCTCCCGGCGATTGTGCTAGGCCGGTCCCATACCGCGAGCGCCAAAGATGGCGGTGCCGACCCGGACATGCGTGGCGCCAAAGCGGATCGCTGTCTCGAAATCGGCACTCATCCCCATGCTCAACACTTCAAGTCCGGTGCGTCGGGCGATCTCGCGCAGCAGCGCAAAATGCGGTGCCGGCTCTTCATCGATCGGCGGCACGCACATCAGCCCAGCAATCGGCAGCCCGAGCCGGCTGCGACATTCGTCGATAAAGGCATCGGCGGCCTCGGGCAACACGCCCGATTTTTGCGGCTCTTCGCCGGTATTGACCTCGATCAGACAGGGAAGGCGGTGGCCGGTGCGCTCCATCTCGCGGGCCAGTACCTCGGCAAGCCGCGGCCGGTCGACGGTCTCGATAACGTCGAATAACTGCACGGCATCCCTGACTTTGTTGGTCTGCAGCGGCCCGATCAGATGCAGCACAAGATCCGGAAAGGATTCGCGCAGTGCCGGATATTTCGCTTGCGCCTCCTGCACCCGATTCTCGCCGAAGAGGCGATGACCGGCGGTCAGCGCCTCGCGCACCGTCCCGGCCGGATGGGTCTTGCTGACCGCGACCAGCGCAACACTGCCGGCGGGCCGCCCCGCGGCGCGCGTCGCGGCCTCGATGCGGCCTCGTACGTTGGCGAGATTTCCCGCCACGATCCCTTCGATGACCTCTTCCATATCAGCTCCGTTCCTGGCAAAAGCGTTGGCGCCTGCTCCGGCTGCAGGCGAAGCCACTTGCCGGGGGGTTCGCCGGATGTCACCTTTTCATTACCGCCCTTTGACACTACTCGCTGCAAGTCTTTCGTTGCCTCTGGTGGCCTGCAGTTCGAGCGGCCCGGCCTCTCAGGCGAGTGTGCCGCACGACCCGCCAGGGTCGCTCCAAGTCGCGGCAAACGTCAAAGCAGCTGCCGACAAGCCCGACGAGATGGATACCGAGGCGACGATCTGGACCGTGCTCGGTCTTGCCAAAAAGCCCTCGGAACACCAGCCGGGACCGCGTACCGGCAACACGGTCAGCCCGATTTTGTGGCAGGCGGCGATCGACACGTTGAGCTTTGTCAAGTTCAGCACCGAGGATCCGTTGACCGGCGAACTCGTCACCGACTGGTATTCGCCCCAGGGAAAACCCGACGAGCGCTACAAGATCGATGTGTTTGTGCTGGCGCCCACGGTGCGGTCTGATGCAGTAGCGGTGACGGTCACGCGACAGGAGCGCACGCCGACCGGCGAATGGCAGGAAACCACGATCGCGCGCAAGGTCGAAGACGATCTCGAAAGCGCGATTCTGCGGCGCGCAGGCCAGCTGAAGCGGGAGTGGATGAAGGCCTACGCCGCGAAATAGTCGTACACCGGCGCATGCGTCCCGGCATGCGTCAACGCCACCTCGTCAGAATATCCAATCCATTGAGGGTTGCAGGATACCCGCGCCCGGCAGCACACTATATGTCGCGTATTGACACTCGGCGCCGTAGCGGCACGTCGCCTCCGGCGCCGACCCCACTGCGGAAAGATGTACCAGAGTGATGTCGCGCTACAACTTCCGGGAAACAGAAACAAAATGGCAGCGGGTATGGCGCGAACAGCGACTGTTCGAGGTCGCGGCCGAGCCCGGTAGGCCGAAATATTACGTGCTTGAGATGTTTCCCTATCCTTCCGGCAAGCTGCATGTCGGGCATGTCCGCAACTACACGATGGGCGATCTCGTTGCGCGCTATCGGCGCGCCCGCGGTTTCAACGTCTTGCATCCGATGGGTTGGGATGCGTTCGGTCTACCGGCCGAGAACGCGGCGATCGCGGAGAACATCCATCCTGCGATCTGGACCGCCCAGAACATCGCGACGATGCGCGCTCAGCTCGAACGCATGGGTTTTGCCTATGACTGGTCGCGCGAGATCGCGACTTGCCATCCCGAATATTACCGCCACGAGCAAAAGATGTTTCTCGATTTCCTGGCGGCGGGTCTCGCTTATCGCAAGGAATCCTGGGTCAATTGGGACCCGGTCGAGAACACGGTCCTCGCCAACGAGCAGGTAATCGACGGGCGCGGTTGGCGCTCGGGCGCGATTGTCGAAAAGCGGCTGTTGTCGCAGTGGTTCTTACGCATCACCGCCTTTACCGACGAGTTGCTTGGAGCAATTTCGCGCCTCGACCGCTGGCCGGAGCGGGTACGTCTGATGCAGGAGAATTGGATCGGCCGCTCGGAAGGGGCGCGGGTGTTTTTCGACATCGCCGGCCCCCTCCCTAACCCTCCCCCGCTTGCGGGGGAGAGAAGGGTGGGGGCGATCGAGGTGTTCACGACCCGGCAGGACACGCTGTTTGGCGCGTCGTTTGTCGCCTTGTCGCCCAATCACCCGCTTGCCCAGCGGCTTGCCGAAAGCGATCCCGAGCTCGCCCTTTTCATTGCCGAGTGCAACCGCATGGGGACGAGCGAGGCAGTGATCGAGACCGCCGAAAAGCGCGGGTACAAGACCGGGCTCGAAGCGGTTCACCCGTTTGATCCGAACCGCCATGTGCCGGTCTATGTCGCCAATTTCGTGCTGATGGAATATGGCACCGGTGCGATCTTTGGCTGCCCGGCGCATGATCAGCGCGATCTGGAATTCGCCCGCAAATACGAGCTGCCGGTGATTCCGGTCGTCCTGCCGCCAGGTGCTGACCCGGCGCATTTCGCGATTGGCGAGACCGCCTATGTCGAGGACGGCACGCTGTTCAATTCCGCCTTTCTCAACGGCCTTACGGTGGCCGAGGCGAAGCGCGCCGCCGGCGAGCGCCTGGAGGCCCTAGGGCGCGGCGAACGCAGCATCGCCTATCGGCTGCGCGATTGGGGGGTTTCGCGGCAGCGCTATTGGGGCTGTCCGATCCCGGTCATCCATTGTCCGCGATGCGGCATCGTCCCGGTGCCCGAGAGCGATTTGCCGGTGAAGTTGCCGGAGGATGTCAGCTTTGCGGTGCCGGGTAATCCGCTCGCCCACCACCCGACCTGGAAGCATGTCGCTTGTCCGCGTTGCGGCGCGCCGGCGGAGCGCGAGACCGACACATTCGACACGTTTTTCGAATCCTCTTGGTATTTCTTGCGCTTCTGCTCGGCGCGCGACGAGCGCGCGTTTTCGCGCGACGCGGTCGATTATTGGATGCCGGTCGACCAATACATTGGCGGGGTCGAGCACGCCGTGCTGCATCTGCTGTATTCGCGCTTTTTCACCCGCGCGCTGAAGCAATGCGGCTATCTCGATCTCGACGAGCCATTCGCCGGGCTGTTTACGCAGGGCATGGTGTGCCATCAGACCTATCGCAGCGAGGATGGCGAATGGCTCTTTCCGGAGGAGGTCGAGCGCACTGACGACGGCAGGCTCGTCGGCCCCGATGGCCGCCCGGTCATCGTCGGCCGCACCGAGAAGATGTCGAAGTCGAAAAAGAATGTCGTCGGGCTCGATGCGATCGTCGATACCTACGGCGCCGATACGGCGCGGCTTTATCTGTTGTCGGACAGCCCGCCCGAGCGTGATCTCGAATGGACCGAGACCGGGATTGAGGGGATCTGGCGCTATGTCAACCGGCTGTGGCGCATGGTCAGCGAGCCGCCGGTGCCGTTGCCGCCGCCCGGAACCGTGGTGCTGGGCGATCTTCCGGCTGAAGTCGCCAATTTGCGCCGCGCCACCCACCGCACGATCGCTGCGGTCAGCGACGACCTTGACAAATTCCGCTTCAATCGCGCCGTTGCCCGCATCCGCGAGTTGTCGAACGCGATCGAGGAATTGCCGGCGCAATCTTTCGCAGCAACCCCGGCTGCATCCGCGGTCCTGCGCGAGGCTCTTGAAACCTTGACGCGGCTATTAGGGCCGATGATGCCGCACTTGGCCGAAGAGATGTGGCAGACGCTGGGTGGCGCCGGGCTTCTCGCAGAGCAGCCCTGGCCGGTCGCCGATCCCGAATGGGCCCGTGACGAGCAGGTGACGATTGCAGTGCAGGTGAACGGCAAATTGCGCGGCACACTCGAATGCCCGCGCGATGCCGCAAGCGACACCGTCGAGATCGCGGCATTGCAATTGCCGCAGGTTACGCGCTGGCTCGATGGGCGGCCGCCGCGCAAGGTCATCGTCGTTCCGAACCGGATCGTCAGCATCGTCGCCTGACATGCCGGGACGGGGGGCGGCTCTGGGGTTGACGGGGATGCTGGCCTTGTCGCTGGCGGGCTGCGGCTGGGAGCGGCTCTATGCCGATCCGCAAACCGGACCGGCGGACGCCGAACTGCGCGCGATCCGGGTCGCGCCGATCTCGGAACGGATCGGCCAGCGACTCGAAATCGCCTTGCGCGACGCCCTCAATCCGACCGGTGCGCCGACGCCGCATCGCTATACGCTGGGCACCACGCTCTCCTACTCGCTGAGCAGTCTCGGTCTGCAATCGCAGGGGACCGCGACCCTCGGCCAAATCGATGTGCACAGTACGAGCAATCTGAACGACGACCGCACCGGTCAGCATCTGCTGACGATTTCGCTGCATGAGCAGAACTCGTTCGAGTTGAACCCGAACCAATATTCCACAGTCGTCGCCGAAGATGCCGCCCAGACGCGCACCGTCGTCGAGTTGACCCGAGAAATAATGCTCCGCCTCAATTTGTTCATGCAAAAGCGGATAGCCGAGGGGGCAGCCAAGAAAGCCGAGGCGCTGCCATGAAGCTCGCCCCGGCACGAGTTGCCGCCTTTCTGCAGCGTCCCGATCCCGCGATCCGCGCGATATTGCTGTACGGACCGGATGCCGGCCTGGTGCGCGAGCGGGCTGACGCGCTGACGCGCAGCGTGTGCGCCGATCTCGCCGATCCGTTTCGGATCGCCGATCTGAACGGAGCGGTTCTTGCAGCGGATCCGGCGCGGCTTGCCGATGAGGCGGCGCAGTTGAGCCTGGTCGGCGGGCGCCGGGTGGTGCGGGTGCGCGCCGCCGCCGATTCGATGGCGCGAATGTTTGCGGGCTTTCTGGCCGAGATGCCGGGCGAGGCGCTCGTCGTCGTCGAGGCCGCGGAGCTGTCCGCAAGCTCGCCGCTGCGGCGCGCATTCGAGGCGGCGCCCCGCGGCGCCGCGATCGGTTGCTATCCGGATGCGCCGCGCGACCGCGCCGCGGTAATCCGCGAGACCCTCGCTGCGCATCGGGTTACCGCGAGCCGCGACGCCACCCAATATCTCGTCGATCACCTTGGCGAAGACCGCCTGGTTACCCGCTCCGAACTCCACAAACTGGCGCTCTTTGTCGGCGATGGCGGCCGGGTTGCACTCGATGACGCGATCCTGTGTGTCGGCGACAGCGCCGCACTCGAACTCGACGACGCTGTCATGGCTGCCGCGGAAGGCGACCAGGTTTTGCTCGACCGGGTGCTCGACCGCGTCTTCCAGGAAGGCGAATCGCCGGTTACGGTGGTTCGCGCAATGCTGCGCCATCTGCACCGGCTGCACGGCATGGTCGCCCGGGTGGGTGCCGGTGGAGCAATCGACGAGGTCATGCGCAGCGCGCGCCCGCCGATCTTCTTCAAGCACCAGGACGGCATGCGGCGGCAGTTGAGACAATGGCGCGAGCCGGCGTTGCGCGCGGCGCTCGCGCATCTCGCCGAGGCCGAAATCCATATGAAGACGACTGGTCTTCCGGCCGAGACCCTGTGCCGCGAGGCGTTGTTGGCAGTGGCGCAGCGGGCGGGGCGCGACGCCGCTCGCCAACGCTAGTGTCGCGTCTTTTCAGTTGCGGCTGCAGGCTCCCCCGCCGAGGACGCAAAACTTCGCGCAATGCGGATGGTTGAGCGCCACGACCCCGCTCGCGGCAGCAAGGGTTTCACCCATTTCGAAGCGCTCATCGTAAGGCAACAAGGTACAGGCGAGAACTACCGGGCGGGCCGCACCCTTGCGTTTGACGACCATGCGCGCGGAGGCGCACATCACACTCTGCGGCGATTTGCCGAGAATACCCCAACACGCCTCGGTGATTTCCGGAACATCAACGGACCCATCCATTTCCGGGAAAACGATCAGCCGCACCGGGTCGGAGGCGTCGATTCCGACCCCGAGCTCCGCAAACAGAAGAGCGAAACCATTACGGATTTCGGCTTCCGATTCGCCGGAAAGCCGGCGGCTCGCGACATGCACCGAAAACCCATTGCGCGCGAGCCAGTAAAGCCCATCGATGGTCGGTTTCCAGCTGCGCCGGCCGCGCTCCTGTTCGTGGACTGTACGGCCGTAATGATCGATCGAGACACGGATCGTCAGCCGCTCGCCATAGCGCTCTTTGAGTTGCAGCAATGCCGCTTTGCACTTTGCCATCGGCCGCATCGCGTTGGTTAGAACCAGCACGTCAAAACCGCGGGACAGCGCATCTTCGAGCATCGCCGTCAGTTCGGGGTTCATAAACGGCTCGCCGCCGGTAAAGCCGATCAGCCTTGTCGGCAATCCCCGAGCGGCGATCTCGTCGAGATAGGCGGCCACTTCCAGCGCGGTCAGATAGGCGAGCCGATCATTCTTTGGCGACGATTCGATATAACAATGGCCGCAGGTCAGATTGCACAATGTCCCGGTATTGAACCACAGCGTTTCAAGCGCGGTCAGCGCCACCTGTGCTCGCCGCTCGCCCTTGGCGGTAACGAGCGGGTCGTGAAACTTGCGCGGATCCATCGCGGCTCTGCCGATGACGGTGACATCAATCCGCGCAAGTCTAATCGCTCCCGTTTCTGCCGACGATGCGTTTTGCCGATCAAATCTTCGTAAGCAGAACTCTACCGGCCGTAATTGGAATTCGCCTGATATCCGCCGCCGCTGCTGCCCTCTTCCATCTGCTGATGCTGCAACCGGGCGCGTTCGCGGGCGTGCTTGGCGGCCTCGTGATGACCGATCAGGCATCCGACGCCGGCGCCGATCAGGCCGTGGTGACCGAGAAAATGCCCGCCGACACCGCCGATTGCCGCACCTTTCAAGCAGCCGGCGGCATAGGCTGGAGCTCCGGCCAAGCCAGCCACAAGCAATGGTACTGCGAAGATCATCCCGCGTTTCATTAACTTTCTCCACCGTGATTGATAGGTCGTCGTTGGTGGAAACATTGCGGCTGCATAAATGGTTCGGTTTCTCGACGCGCCGCAATGACAGGGGGTGGCGATGAAGACGCGCGGAGGTCGCATATAGTTGCGCTTTCGGATCGCCATTACTAAGTTTTCTATTCTCGGCATTTGCCGACAAAAGAGACAGAACACGACATGGAGCACGCAATTCCGCGCCACATAAGGTTGACGTCGCATCCCGGGAGCGCCGGCCAAACCGCGACGCCGTTGTGTTGGGGGGCGGCCGATCCCGCCCGGCGCGGACCGGTTGTGGCAAGCCCGGCCGAGCCGAGCCGGCGCAACGCGATCGGCTCCTATTCGGGCGCTTATGGGCTCTATCGCGCGCTCGCCGTCGCGACCAAGGCGCTCGCGCGCGACCACCGCCCCGATTTGACCGACACGGCACCGGTGGCGTTGATCGCACCCAACCCGCAATGGGGCGATCCGACAAAAATCGTCTCGCTCGATCCGTGGGGCCATCTGGTGGGCGAGGTGTTTGCCGAGACGATCGCGGCCGGCATCGATGTTCGCCCGACAATCGCGGTCACCACCGCGCACATAGCGATGCCCGAGATCCGCGAGCGGATCGCCGAAGGGGGTTTGATGCCCGATGGAAGAGTCCTGCTCGGCAATGGCGAAATCCGCGTGACCAAGGCGGCGATCGATCCGGTGTGGTATCTGCCCGGGCTTGCGGCGCGGTTTGGCGTCGCCGAGAGTGAACTGCGCCGCTGCCTGTTCGAGGAAACCGGCGGAATGTTTCCTGAGCTCGTGACCCGGCCGGATCTCGAAGTGCTGTTGCCGCCGATCGGCGGAGCGACAGTCTATCTATTCGGCGAGGTTGATCGGATCCAGGCACCGGGCACGGTCATTGCCTGCCGCGTCCATGACGAATGCAACGGGTCGGATGTGTTCGGCTCGGATATCTGCACTTGCCGGCCTTATCTCGTGCACGGCATCGAGGTATGCGTCGCGACGGCGCAACAGGGCGGGGTCGGGATCATCGTCTACAATCGCAAAGAGGGTCGCGCGCTCGGCGAGGTTACCAAATTCCTGGTCTACAACGCCCGCAAGCGTCAGCCGGGCGGTGACCGCGCCGACACTTATTTCCGCCGCACCGAATGCGTCGCCGGCGTGCAGGATTTGCGCTTTCAGGAATTGATGCCGGACGTTCTGCATTGGCTCGGCGTGCGGCATATCGACCGCTGGGTATCGATGTCGAACATCAAGCGCTCGGCACTCGAGGCGCAGGGGATCGAAATCGTCGAGCAGATGGCGATCCCGGAGCGGCTGGTGCCGCTCGACGCATCCGTCGAAATCGAGGCCAAAAAGGCGGCGGGTTATTTCACGCCTTCGGGCGCGGCGAACGCGACCGAGCTACACAGCATCAAGGGCCGTGCCCTCGGCGAGTGACAAAAGAGCGAAGGCCGCGGCGCTGTTGACCGCCACGGCGGTGCGCGAGCGCAGCGCCATGGTGTTTGCCGCCGTCGAGCGGGGCGACAGCGAATACTTCCGGCTCGATCTCGCGCGGCTGGACGAGGCGGCCGACCGGGTCGCCGCTATCACGCGTCGGCGCTATCCCGATCTCGCGGTTCCGCTTCACAGCCGCTGGCGGCACTTTTCAGTCGGCGGGGTCGATCGCGCCGCCCTTGTCTGCGCCCGGAGCCGACGCCGCGGAGCGAACGCGGGCGCTGATCGATCTGGCGGTCGTCTCGGTCTTGCTCGATGCCGGCGCAGGGCGGGGGTGGCGTTATCACGAGGCCGAGACCGGACAGGTCTGGGGCCGGTCCGAGGGATTGGCGGTGGCGAGCCTGCGGGCGATGCAGCAGGGGCTGTTTTCTGCCGATCCCGCGAACCCGTGGCGTGCCGATGCCGCGGCCCTGGCGTGCATCACCCCGGAACGCCTCGCCGCCGCGTTTCAGCACGGGCCAAGCAACCAGCTTCTCGGCCTCGACGGACGCGCCGCATTGCTGCGCCGCCTTGGCGCAGTCTGCGCCGAGGACCCGCAGCGCTTTGGCGCGCCGGCGCGGCCCGGCAACCTCTTTGACTATTGGCGGGCGCAACATCGGCTGCTGTCGGCGTCCGAGATCCTGCGTGTCTTGCTCGTCGCCTTGGGGCCGATCTGGCCTTCGCGCATAAGCCTCGGCGGTGTTCCGCTCGGCGATTGCGGACGGCACCGCGCGGTGCCGGGCGACGGGCTCGTGCCGTTTCACAAATTATCGCAATGGCTCGCCTACTCGCTGATCGAGCCGCTCGAAGCCGCGGGCATTCAGGTCGGCGGGCTCGACGGGCTGACCGGGCTCGCCGAGTATCGAAATGGCGGGCTGTTTTTAGATTGCGGCGTCATCGAGCCGCGCGATCAGAGGCTGTTGTCCTGTCCTCTCGACGCGACGAGCGAGCCGGTTGTCGAGTGGCGGGCATTAACCGTGATCTTGCTCGACCGTTTGGCAGACGCGGTGCGCACCCGGCTCGGCAAGCGTGCAGGAGTTTCCGCTCGCCTGCGTGCTCGAAGGCGGCAGCTGGGCCGCCGGCCGCGAGATCGCCTTCGAGCGCCGCCCCGACGGCAGCGCCCCGATAGCCATCATCAGCGACGGCACTTTGTTCTGAGCGATGCCACGTATACCGTGACAATATCAGGGCACCGATTCGGGTGGAGAAGTAGTGGGCCAAATGCGAGCGATCCGAGATCCCGCCGAAGCCGCCCAATTCGCCGCTTCGGTGATACGGCGGCACATCCCCGATCCTTGCTATCGTGTCTTCGTGTTCGGCTCGCGTGCGACCGGATCGGCTGCCGAGCGATCGGATATCGACATCGGCATTGAAGGATCGGCGCCGGTGCCCCGCTCGGCTCTTGCGGCGATCCATGACGAGCTTGAGGAAGCCCCGACGCTTTATACGATCGATGTCGTCGACTTTGCGTGCGTATCCGAGCAATTCCGCAGGGTCGCACGACAGAGGCTCAGTAAGAATGTCGCAGGACTGGATCAGCGCCTGCGTCCTTCGAGGCCTCGCTTCGCGAGGCACCTCAGGATGAGGTATTTTGCCTAATGCCCTCATGCTGAGGAGCGACCCGGCACGGCCGGGGCGCGTCTCGAAGCACGCACAATGCCCGATAAAGCACATTCTTGCCCGGCCTTGACAGCGCATTCCGCTGTGACCAGGGCATATCGGCCTTTGCAAGGGTGGCGTCCAATCAAATGGACTCAATGAAGCAAAAGAAACCAGGCCAGCGAACGCTCATCGTGTATCTCTGCCACTTCGGACTCGAACCCGAAGGCGGGTTCACGGTCACCTGCCCAAAGCTGCCACCGGTCGTCACCTACGGCGAAAGTCTGGAAGAAGCGCAGGCGAACGCGCGGGAGGCGATCGAACTGTGCTTGGAAGTGATACGGGAGGAGGGCCAGCCCATTCCGCCTCCCGACCGTGATCTCGCTTCGCCCATCGATCAGCTTGTGCCGGTTACCACCGCGGACTGATGAGAGCGCTGCCGGCGCTGTCCGGGCGCGCAGTAATCAACGCTCTGGAGCGGGCCGGCTTCGAGGTGCCCCCACCCTCCCCTCCCCGCTCGCGGGGGAGGGGAGGGTGGGGGCATCATTTCCTGCGCATCGTGATCATCCCAGCCGACAAGCCGTCGTGCCAGAACATCGGAAGGAGCTACCGCCCGGCACACTTCGCGCGATATTGCACCAAGCGCGCCTCAGCCGAGCCCAGTTTCTCGACCTTCTTTGAGCGAACGATAGGAGCCGATCAGGCGAGCTCAGGACCAAACAGGGCCTATTTGGTTGAGGGCTGGCGTATGCCTATGCTACTCTAACATAGCTAGGTTAATTCCTCGGGAGGTAAAAACGCGATGGCACAGTCACAATCATCACATGCGCACACACCTCTCACCGGCGACGCGGTGGTCGTCCACGTCCCGCGAGGCAAAAGTGGGGACGTACGGATGATACTGTCGGCGAATTCAGGCGGCTTTTCAGCATGGGGTGATCCATGAGCCTGCATCCAGAGCCGATTGGCGAGATCCCGGCCGAGACCGCGCGAGTGGCCCGTGCGGCGTTTCCCGGTGGCACCGTCATAACGCGGCTGCGTGATGAATTCGCCACCCTTTACGAGGATGCGGACTTCCGCACGCTGTATCCCGTCCGAGGTCAGCCCGGCCTTGCGCCATGGCGTTTAGCGCTGGTCACGGTCTTTCAGTTTCTGGAGCATCTCAGTGACCGGCAAGCCGCCGATGCGGTGCGCGGTCGGATTGACTGGAAGTATGCGTTGGGGCTCGAACTGACCGACCCTGGTTTCCACTTCAGCGTGCTGACGGAGTTCCGCGCCCGCCTTGTCGCGGGCAAGGCGGAGCATCTGTTGCTGGACAGGATGCTGGAGCGCTTCAAGGCGCGCGGCCTGATCAGGGCGCGGGGCAAGCAGCGTACGGACAGCACGCATATCCTGGCTGCGGTGCACGATCTGCACCTGCTCGAACTGGTTGGCGAGACGTTGCGCGCCACCTTGGACGACCTCGCCGCGATTGTGCCGGACTGGCTGCGTCAGATCGCCCAGCCCGTCTGGTTCAAGCGCTACGGGCGCCGGATCGAGGATTATCGCCTGCCCAAGCGGCGGGAAGAGCGCGAAGCCCTTGCCATCGAAATCGGGCTGGACGGCTTCACCTTGCTGGATGCCTTGGAGGTGCCGAATGCACCGGCCGCGGCGCGCCAGCAGCCGATGGTTGGGACGCTGCGGGATGTGTGGCGGATCCATTATGCCCGCGAGGGGAACGGGCCACCGCGCTGGCGGGCGGGAGCGGAACTGCCGCCCGTGGGCGAGCGGCTGCAATCCCCCTATGATCCGGAGGCGCATTACAGCACGAAACGGCAGACGGAATGGTCGGGCTACAAGGTGCACGTGACCGAAACCTGCGACGAGAATGCCGCACACCTGGTTACACATATCATGACCTGCCCGGCGATGCAGCCGGACATGGCGAGCACGGCAGACATCCACAAATGCCTGGCCGACAAGGGGCTGCTGCCGGCCGAGCACTTCGTGGACGCAGGCTATGTCGACGCGGCGCTGCTGGTGAGCAGCCAACGTGACCACGGCGTCTCCTTGGAAGGGCCAGTCCGGGCAGTAGCGAAGCGGCAGAATGCGGCGGAACAGGCCTATGAGCAGCGCCACTTTGCGATTGATTGGGAGCGCGAACAGGTCACCTGCCCGCAGGGCAAGACATCGGTGACCTGGCGCCGCGGCTTGGACGACGCCGGCGCCCCGCGCATTTGCGCGGTGTTCAGCCGCACCGACTGTGGCACCTGCGCCGTGCGCGCCTTATGCACCCCGGCCAAGGCGGCGCGCCGCTCCGTCTACTTCCACCCGCGTCCGGAATACGAGGCGCTGAACAGGGCGCGGGCACGGATGGATGACCCGGTCTGGAAGGAACGTTATCACGTGCGTGCCGGCGTCGAAGGCACCTTGTCACAGGGCGTGCGCGCATTCGGCATGCGCCGAAGCCGTTACATCGGCCTTGCCAAGACCGGGTTGCAACAGGTGTGTACCGCCGCCGCGCTGAACGCCGCGCGTATTGTGCATTGGCTGGCCGGAACGCCGCGCGCCAAGACACGCGTGACCCGCTTCGCCGCCCTGGCTCAGGCCGCCTGAATTCGCCGACAGTATCTACGGATTGTGGAGACTGACGTAGCTGCAGGAAGCCCCGAAATTACGATCCAGGTGAGTCGACAACGGAGGGCACAAGGGGGCCAAGGCATCGCTGTGCTCGTAAAATAAAGTGTACTTGCCATAGTAGCGCGATCTAAGGCGAAACTCGTATCGAGTGAAACCACAGGGCAGTTCCGCTCCTATCACGTTCACCCGATATAATCACCACTCAGAAGGCTCGGGGCGGTAGGATGAATCTTAGCCAAATTCAGCAATCCGCTCCGATCCTGAAGGCGCCGTATCGTGTGGTTTCTATGCGTGATGGGTTACGGCTCGACTATCTAACAGACGAAGTCGTTTTGCGGGGGGCCGGGGCAGAAACACTGGCCCGAGCCTTGGCCTG
The DNA here is from genome assembly GCA_963846635.1 of uncultured Alphaproteobacteria bacterium. Lineage (GTDB taxonomy): Bacteria > Pseudomonadota > Alphaproteobacteria > ATCC43930 > CGMCC-115725 > AP-15. The sequence goes on from CAWJXM010000041.1 coordinate 163,111, forward strand.
CTTCGACGGAGCCACCTTATGGGACGAAGCAGCCACCGAAGCCGGCCTACCTTTGAGTGCGATTGTTGGTGCAGCAAGAGACCTGCAGTGCGAATATGATCTCTGCTACCTACCGAATACAGCGGGATTTTCTGGGGTAGAATTGGGGAGTATTGTTCGGCGTTACTATGATGAATGGAATCGTTTTATCTTTTCACATCCTCTATGGCACTTCCTTCAATCTGGCAATGGCGATCACTTTCTTTTGAACATATGGTTAATTGAAACGTATCACTTTATCAAAGCGGCAAACGCGCGGCTAGCGTATGCGGTTTCCTGTTCATCAGCTCCTCATATTGGAAGTTTGTTGCTTCGTCATTACATTGAGGAATATGACCATCATAAGTTCTTTGCCGACTTATTAACGAGGCGTGGCTTTGAAATTAGCAGCATCGAGGAAGAAGGTCCAATCGCGGGTACTATTGGCGTTATAAACGCTGCAAGAAACTTCGCACGTTTGGGAGATCTGCATTACATCGTGTGTTCGGGATTGCTTGAGTCAACCGGCACCGATACCGCCAGAGCCCAAGACTTTTATAGGAGGCTTGGGGAGCTGTACGATAAGGACGGATGCGGATTTGTGGAACCTATGCTCGCGCATGTTTTGCGTGATGCAGATTTGCAGCATGGCGATTTGATGCATGCTGCCCTTGCTCCAATCCCGTGGATTTCATACGCCGAAGCTTCTGCCGTGGTGAGGTCGGGTTATGCATTTGCCGAAGTACTACGACTATGGTTCGATGACATTATCGCTCATGCAGCAAGCCGACGGCACGTAGTTGAGCGCGGGCCCAGAAGGCCTATTCGGCGCGATGATGGTCGTACGTTTATCTGGTGCACAGGGTCAAATTATCGTGGGGATCAGAACGAATTCGTGGTCGAAACCCCTCATGAAGTGCTCCGGTTTCACGGAGAAAGCGCCGCTTTCCTCTCCATAGCAGCATCCCAGCGAGAAGTGGTTTGGAGTGCCGCTGCGTTGGCGAAAGCTGCTAACGTCTCATTGGCCTACACCGAACGTCACCTCGCTTTCTTGGTGGATGCGGACGCGCTGATTGAGTTGACGTGCTTGGGATCGGGGGCACCTGCCGACGTGGCGGTGCGGGCGGTGCGCGCATTTGCTCGACATTGGAACGCGCGAGCCATGCAGAATCCGTTTTTCCGGCGACTCGAATTGGGCGGATTAAGTATCACACAGGTACTAGGATGGGGAATTGAATTTTTTCATTTTGTCAGATCTGCAAATGCATATATGAGCAGAGGAGTTTCACGGTGGGATATGCCAGCTTCGCTTTTAGAGCCAGTCTGGAACCACTATATTTCTGAAGCAGATCATCAACAAATCTTTAGAAATGGCCTTATTAACTCCGGTATCAGTGGGCGCCGGCTGGAGAAAAGTCTACCGCTGCCGGGTACAACAGCACTTACCAATTTTCTGATAGAAGCATCCTCGGGGTCGATTTTTCAATACCTGAGCTTGTTCGCGTTTATGCAACCGCTAGACATTCCACCGAGTCCTGCTGATATTGTAGATAAGTACAATAACCTTAGGGCACATTACAGAGACGCGGCACCCATGTTTGATGCGTTCCAACAACACGATTCGATTGATTCTGAGCTTCGTCACTCTGATCTATTGCTACAACCGTTTTTTCAAAAAGAAGAATTTGTCAGCCATAGCATATTAAAAGATATTTGGAGAACAATGCAATTGTTGTCAGACCATTTGAGGCTTTGGGGAAATAATATTTTGCAAGCATATGAGGACAGGTCCATGCTGCATTTCAGGGCGTGTCCTGTGCCGTATCTTCCGATTGAGCTCAAATGATTTAAGCGGAGGCTGCGGTTATCCGTTCAGTTGTCAGCAACAACCGCAGTGATTCCAGGAGGGGTGTGAGGGCTTCCGCGCGCTGTTGCCTCTGTTCTCGAGTTTCGAGGGTTTCGCTGCTACAATGGGGCACCGCGTCTCATGGGGGAGCGAGAACTCGCTATAACGGGCGCAAAGCAACATGCTGATGCGGTCGCGGACAGGCGATGCTGGGTCATGTCGTTGGACAAATTGGGCCACTTCCGGGCGCTCAATCCTGACGATATTTCCCTCTCTGTCCTCCCCGCAATTTCGAACAGGCCGTTGTCGAATGGAACACCGGGAGCCGTCCGCACCTGCCGAAGACGCTCCCGTAAACCTTCGTGTTGCAGCGTGAGCGTTTGGAAATGGCGATACGGGTTATTATTGCCCGGCCGCCTAAACAAGGAATGCGCCGTCCAGGTACAGCCGCCGCCGCTGGCCGATCGACACTACGCCAAGCTCGCGCAGGTCGTCTGCCGTCAGTCGCCGTAACACCTCGCCGTCGATGTCATTGGCGGTGAAGGCCGCCAGATATTGTTCGAGGCCCAGCCCACGCAACCAATCGCCGACATCGATCGACATTGCCGGCCCTCCCTGTGCGGTTATTGTGCGATCGGAAACTGTTTTCGGGCCATGGTAAACCCAATCAGCGCCGCTTTTCGAGGTAACTCAATCATGCCGCAATTGAAGGGACGTGTGACCGTCGTCACACACCCGCTGGTCCAGCACAAATTGTCGTTGATGCGCGACCGCAATACCTCGACCGCGGAGTTTCGCCGGCTGTTGCGCGAGATCAGCCTGTTGCTCGCCTACGAAGCGACGCGCGATCTGCCGCTCGAAGCCGCGGACATCGAGACGCCGCTCGAACGCGGCAGCTTTCCGGTGATTGCGGGCAAAAAGCTGTGCCTGGTCTCAATCCTGCGTGCCGGCAACGGCATTCTCGACGGGATGATTGACCTCTTGCCATCGGCGCGGATTGGCCATATCGGCATCTATCGCGAGCCGCGCACCCTGCAAGCGGTTGAATACTACCTAAAGCTGCCGGAGGATTTGGCGGACCGCGACGTGATCCTGGTCGACCCAATGCTGGCGACCGGCAATTCGGCGGTGGCGGCCATATCCCGCCTAGTCGAACTCAAGGCGCGCTCAATCAAATTTGTCTGCCTGGTTGCAGCCCCCGAAGGGGTCGATACGGTTCTCGGCATTTTTCCCGATGTCGGGATTGTGGCTGCGGCTGTCGACCGCTGCCTTGACGCCCACGGCTATATCTTGCCGGGCCTCGGCGATGCCGGCGATCGCCTGTTCGGAACCAAGTAAAGTCTAGCGCGCCGCCGCATGCTGGGGACTTGGCGACCATGGATGCGGATGCTGTCGTGCGAGCACAACGAATTGGGCGCGCTGTTCAGGCGACAATGTCGCCAAAAACGACAAGGTCGTCGTCGTCAAGTCATGCACAAAAATCCGCCGCTTTGCTTCTCCTTGGTCGAATAGCTGCATGATCTTGGTTTCGTCGGCCCCGGGCTTGCCGACCTCTGACCAAGCGCTTGCAATCAATGGCTGCGTCGCTTTGTGCATCGCCTGCAGGCTTTGGCGAATGGTCTGGGAATAATGGGCGAAAGCCTTCTGCTGCCAAGGGTCAAGGTGAAGTTCGCTCGCCATCTGCGCGAGCCGGTCTTCGGGCGTCGGAACCGGAGCCGGTGCGTGGACGCGTATCCACAATGCGCCAATCATGAAGAACAGGTTGAGCGCCACAGACAGGGCCAGCAGCGCCTTCCACCAATGCTGGCGCGCGCCGCCGTGGACGAGCGGTTCGACCAGCATCATGTCTGCTGGCCCGCACCGAGATCGCGCAAGAAACCGGTCGGCGGATCGAGCAGCTCAGGCAGCGGATTATCGTCGCTGATCTGGTTGGGCTGATTGGGTTGGATCAGGGTCAACGATGCGCCGCTGCCCATCGAAAAACCGAGCCAGCCGGCAAAGGCGATCGCCGCCGCAAGGCTGCCCCATTGTGCGACCCCATGCAGAATTTGCCGCCCGGCGAGGTGGGGCGACGCGGCGGCATGGCGCCGCTCGCGCATGTCGGCAGGAAGGCCGATCGCACGTTCGATGATGGATTCGATGCCGCCCGGCAATGGAATCCCGCCGATAGAGAGCGCCCGCGCTGCGGCGACATCGGCGCGTGCAATCGGATCCTCAGCGACCAGTGCTGCAACCCGATCATATTCGTCATCCGTGAGCGTTCCATCGGCGAATGCGGCGAGATCGAGAAACCGCCCGGCCTCGTCGTCGGGTGCATCAATCGTGCGGCAGCGCTGCCATAAGCTTCGCCCGGCTGCAAAATCCGCAGGTCCTCCCGTTAGGTCGTTGGTTCTGGTCATCACACCGCTCTCCGCGGATATCTATGCGGAGTGCCGTGACGGCATCCCCGCAACTTTTGGGATAAAATGTTCATTCTGCTCCCGCCTTGAAATGAGCGCGCAATTTGATCATCGCTTTGTGGTGCGCGCTGCGCACGGTCTGCGGGTCGATGCCGAGGCGTGCCGCGACCTCCGCCACCTCCATGTCTTGATCGTAGAGCATTGCCAAAATCTCGCGTTGGCGCGGCGACAGCAAGGCTTCCGGCAGCTTGAGCTTGCGCACCGGCTCGACCGGCTCGACCGAAAGCTGGGTTTCGGGCACCGCATCAATTGGTACCACCATCGGACGATGCCGCCGCAACGCGTCGCGCGCGGTGCTGCGGGCAACGATCGTAATCCAGGTCGACAGCCCGGCTCGTTCCGGATCATAGCTGCGCAATAGCCGAAAATCGTTGCGGCACAGCCGGACGAAGACTTCCTGGGTCAGATCCTCGACCTCAGCGGCCTCGCGTGCGACGCCACGCACGGCTGTGACGATCAGCCCCGCATATCGCCGTACAAACGCCTCCCAGGCGCCTGGTTCACTCTTAACAAGTGCGCCGAGCAGGTCATCTGGCGCCGGTCGCGGCGCCTTCGCATCCGGCTGAGCACGAGGGCGCCTCAAGTCAGCGCGGCAAAAAAGTCGTTGCCCTTGTCGTCGATGACGATAAAGGCCGGGAAATTTTCGACCTCGATCCGCCACACCGCTTCCATGCCGAGCTCGGGGTATTCGAGGATTTCGACTTTGCGGATGCAGTCCTGGGCGAGGCGGGCCGCCGGCCCGCCGATCGAGCCCAGATAGAACCCACCGTGCTTATGGCAGGCCTCGCGCACCTCGGATCCACGATTGCCCTTGGCGAGCGTCACAAAGCTGCCGCCCGCGGCCATGAACGCATCGACATAGCTATCCATACGGCCGGCGGTCGTCGGCCCGAACGAACCGGAAGCGTAGCCCTCGGGAGTCTTGGCCGGGCCGGCGTAATAGATCGGATGGTTCTTGACGTAGTCGGGTAGACCCTCGCCGCGATCGAGGCGTTCCTGCAATTTTGCATGGGCGATGTCGCGCGCGACGACGAGCGGGCCGGTTAGGCTGAGCCGTGTCTTGATCGGATATTGCGAGAGGGCACGGCGGATTTCAGCCATCGGCCGGTCGAGATCGATCGGCACAGCCTCGCCACCTAGAACTCGCTCATCGATATCCGGCATGAAGCGCGCCGGATCGGTTTCGAGCGCTTCGAGAAAAACGCCGTTCGCAGTGATCTTGCCCAGGATCTGTCGGTCTGCCGAGCACGACACGCCGATGCCGATCGGCAAGCTGGCGCCGTGCCGCGGCAGCCGGATCACCCGCACATCGTGGCAGAAATACTTGCCGCCGAACTGCGCGCCGATGCCAAGTCCGCGCGTCAGCGCCAGCACCTCTTCCTCAAAGTCGCGGTCGCGATAAGCCTGGCCGTAGCGGTTGCCCTCTGCCGGCAGGCTGTCGAGATAGCGGCAGCTGGCGAGCTTGACGGTCTTCAAGGTCATCTCGGCCGAGGTGCCGCCGATGACGATCGCAAGGTGATAGGGCGGACAGGCCGCGGTGCCGAGGGTGCGGATCTTTTCGTCCAGAAATTTGAGCAGCGATTTCGGGTTTAGCACCGCTTTCGACTGCTGGTAAAGAAAGCTCTTATTTGCGGAGCCGCCCCCTTTGGCGATGAACAGAAACTTGTATTCCTCCCCGGGCTCGGCAAACAGGTCGATCTGGGCCGGCAGATTGTCGCCGGTGTTAACCTCTTCGTACATCGAGAGCGGGGCGAGCTGGCTATAGCGCAGATAGGCCTCGATGTAGGTGCGCCGGATGCCGGCCGAGAGTGCTGCGGCGTCATCGCCCCCGGTCCACACCTGTTGGCCTTTTTTGCCCATTACGATCGCGGTGCCCGTGTCCTGACACATCGGCAGCACTTTACCGGCGGCAATGTTGGCATTTTTGAGGAGATCGAAGGCGACGAACTTGTCGTTCGACGAGGCCTCAGGATCGTCGAGAATTACCCGCAACGAGGCCAAATGACCGGGGCGCAACAGATGGGCGCAATCAAAGAAAGCCTCGCTCGCGAGCCGGGTCAGCGCCTCCGGCTCGATCTTGACGATGCGCCGGCCCTCGAAATTGCCGGTCGCGACATGATCGCCGGTCAACTTGCGATACGGCGCATCATCGGCGCCGAGCGGGAACAGCTCGTGAAAAGAAACGTCGGCCATGCTGGGCTCCGCGATCGAGTTCTGGGCGCAGGATCGCCGTTTGCGGCCCTGCGTCAAGTGGCGGCTAGCGCTTGCGGAACCGATCGAGTGTCACGACTTCGGCTTCCGGCCGCTCGCCCTCCTTGCTGGCGCGCGGTTTGTCGCCAGTTTGCTCGCCGACCGGCAGGGCGGTAGGTGCTTTGGCGGGGAGCGCCGGCTCGGCTGCCTCGGCCGGCATCGCCGAGGGCACCTGAAATTGTAAACCGAACTTGACCGAAGGATCGGCAAAGGTGGTGATCGCCGCGAATGGGATCGTCAGCCGCTCCATCCGGCTCGAAAAGCTCAAGCTCACCGAGAACGCGTGCTCGCCGACTTCGAGGCCCCAAAACTGGTGCTGCAGCACGATCGTCATTTCTTCGGGGTATTTCACCAAAAGCTGCGGCGGCATGACAACCTCGGGGGCCCCGGTGCGAAAGGTGATGTAGAAATGATGACCGCCGCGCAACCCGTCGCGCGCCGCACGGGCGAGCGCCTCGCGAGCGACCCCGCGCAACGCCGTCTCGACCATTTTTTCATACTGGAAGAGATCCTGGGCCATTTTTGCGGCTCGCTTTTGTTTCAATCACCAGAAGGGCAGTGGCACTCAAACGAAGTGAGGGGCTTCTGTTGCCCGGTGCCCCTCGGACCGCGATTTGCTTGTGGCTTTTACCCCGCTAAGGGTTAGGCCGCGAGCGCCTCTGTTGCGAAGTTGTCGTTCGCATTTAGATTTTGACCCGATAACGGCGGTATCATGCCGGGCGACGGATCTTACCTTTACCACGCGCGTCGAGCCTGTTTCGCCCCCTCGGGATCAGGATTTGGTGGAGGCGCCGGGTACTGCCCCCGGGTCCGCTACGCCTATTCCGTAAGCCGTTTATCGCCATAGTCGGCTAAACCGACGAACGAAATATAGGCGGCGCGCCAAAGGAACGCAATCCCGGCCGCCGGCGGTTTGCCGGCGATAATATCGAATATTGCCCATATTACAGGATGATCGACGAACTCGACCTCGCCTGCCGCGATTGCGGTGCGATGTACCAAATTTGCAAATCGTTACCGAGAGATGGCGGGTTGCGCTGCCGGCGCTGCGGCGCCGTCCTGTGGCGGATACCTGCGTCTCGAATTGCCGCGTCGCGCGCGCTTGTCGCGGCAGCCGCGATGCTGCTGTTAGCCGCCAACATTTTCCCGGTGTTCGACATCGCCGTGTTCGGTGTCCATCGCAGCGCGCTGATCGCGAGCGGCGCGTTGGCGCTGTTCTCCTATGGCGGCGCCTTTCGCGGCTGTCGGCGCGCTGGTTGCGTTATTCGTCGTCGTCGTCCCGGCGCTCGACATTATCGCGCTACTAATGGTTGTGTTTCGCGTCGGCGCGAGTGCAACGAGGCGAACATGCCAGCCGAGCGCTCCGGCGGGGATCTCGCGCGCCGCGGTCTGGCTGCGCCAGTGGAGCATGCTCGATGTGTTTCTGCTCGCCGCGATCGTTGCCTATAGTCGGCTTGCGCAGCTCGCCGAGATCAAGATCGGCATCGGAGGCTGCTTGCTCGCCGTCTACGTGATCTTACGAGCGATTATCAATCAGCTGGCGGGGCGCGAGCGAGTTTGGGCAGCAATCGATGATCCAGCCAAGTATCGGCTCCCGGCCGGTGCGCCCCGAGTTCTTTGCGTCGGTTGCGGTCTGGTCGTCGCCGGCAGCACGGAAAACGGCGACGCTTGCCGCCGCTGCCCGCGCTGCGGCGCGCGAGTGGCGCCGCGGCGACCAGGCAGTTTTGTGATCACCGCGGCCTCGGCCTCGCCGGCCTCGTTCTTTACGTGCCGGCCAATTTGTTGCCGGTGCTGTCGATCACCCGCTTCGGCTTCAACACGCCCTATACGATCATTGGCGGGGTGCGTGACCTCGCCGCTTCCGGCCTGTGGCCGTTGGCGGCGATTGTCTTTGTTGCCTCGATCGCCGTGCCGGCGCTGAAGCTTGCGAGTCTCGCCTGGTTCTTGGCCGCGATCCGATTGCGTTCGGCGCGGCTGTTGCGCCAGCGCACCGCGCTTTATCGATTTCTTAAGCATATCGGCCGCTGGTCGAACATCGATGTGTTCGTGGTCGCGATCGCCGCCGCATTGGTGCAGTTCGGGTTTATCACCAGGGTCGAACCGGGCCCCGGGATCGCCAGCTTTGCCGGCGTCGTGCTGCTGACGATGATCGCTACCGAGACCTTTGATCCGCGCCTGATGTGGGACGCGGCCGCCACGAGCCGGAGTGAATGAGTCAGATCAGCCACGCTCTGTTCCGGCGCTCCTTCTTCCGGCGCCCCCCAATCCGTCCGGGTGCCTGCGAGCGGAGGACGAGACCTCGGCAACGAAGTGGTTGCAGTGGACGGGGACTGCGGGAGTGCGGGCGCTGCTTGGCGGGGAAACTCTGGATCGATATAAGCCATCCACATCCCTATTTGAGGCGGCAACCGAAACTTTTGAGTGTGTCGCTGTAACGCCTTGTTTTTGTTAAGCCTGGTTGAACGGGGTTGTGGAAATCTTGTGAGTAGTTATGTGGGAACGCTGGTCCGACCTGTGGAAAACTTCAATTTGCTGGGGATCAAAGCTGTATAACCTACATTAAAGGATGTTTCACTCGAAAAGACCCCTGAGCTGCGCGAGCATGCCGTCCTGTTTCTCCACTACAATGGGTGCTGCGGCAACATGCGGCTCAGACCAGAACAGCGAGACGAGATCGTGAGCCAGCGGAGCGAGAACCGGCCGACGCGGCGGGCCACTGTGGCAGCGTTAGAAGAGATTCTTTACCAGCCGCAATCCGTGCTGGACGAGCACGGCTTTGTCCGCGTGATTGACTACATGGGCGACGACGCCGCGGTAGTGCAGGCGGCGCGCGTCTCTTATGGGCGCGGCACCAAGCGGGTTAGCGAAGATCAGGGACTGATCAATTATCTGTTGCGGCATCGGCACACGACGCCGTTCGAGATGTGCGAGATCAAATTTCACGTCAAACTTCCGATCTTCGTCGCGCGGCAGTGGATCCGGCACCGCACTGCCAACGTCAATGAATACTCGGCGCGCTATTCTGTCCTCGACAATGAGTTTTATGTTCCATCACCGGAACATTTGGCAGAGCAAGCGACCACGAACCGCCAAGGTCGGGGAGAGGTCCTCGATAGGAGGGAGGCTGACCGAGTTCTCAAGGTGTTGCGGGCTGATGCTGAGTTGCTCCGTGAGGATGCCGAGCGCGCTTACACCGGCTATGTTGAGCTGTTGAACGAGGACACCTCGGGTGCACCGATCGATCCGGCGCGGCCCGGTTTGGCGCGCGAACTCGCCCGCATGAACCTGTCGCTCAATTTCTATACACAATTATATTGGAAGATTGATCTGCACAATCTGATGCATTTCCTGTCATTGCGCGCCGATCCGCACGCGCAATACGAGATCCGCGCTTATGCCGAAGTCATCCTCGACATTTTGAAGCGCTGGGTGCCGATGACCTACGCCGCTTTTCTCGAATATCGGATGAACGCGGCGACAATCTCGGCGACCGGCCTCGCCGTGATCCGCCGCATGCTCGCCGGCGAAACCGTGACGCAACAGAACAGCGGTCTTTCTGCCCGCGAATGGCGCGAACTGACAACCCTGCTCGGCCGCCCAGGCTAGATGTATGTAAAATACTAACGGCAATGCTGCTGGTCAGGTGCCAGGGCCGGCGAGCATCAGCTCAACGCGGCGGTTCTGCGCCCGCCCCTGCGGCGTGTCGTTTGGTGCCAGCGGATCGGCGTCGCCCGCCCCTTGGGCCGAAACCAGGTTCGGGTGGACCCCTTTCGAGATGAGGAAATCGGCTACCGCCTGGGCCCGCCGCAGTGAGAGCTGCCCATTGTTGGTGATCCCTTGCTTCTGCAGCTCCGGGCCAACCGGGACATTGTCGGTGTAGCCGATCACATTGATCTTTGTCTGCTGGAACGGCGCCAGGATAGGGACCATTTTGGCGATCGTCTGCGCTGCCTGCGGCGGCATCTGCCAGCTGCCCGAGGGGAACAATAGATCGCTTTCCACATCCACCTTGATCGCGTGTTGTAACAGCGCGATGTGCACCTGCTGTGCCGCGATCTGATTAGCCAGCAGATGGGTGAGCTGGTCGTAGTCGTTTTGGAGTGCGTCATGCTGTTGCGCCGGCGCACGGGCGGACAGCAGCAGCACGATTAACATTAACGGAACAGCCTGCGCTCCAGTGCGTAAATTTATCCTCATGCTCTGTCTCCTCCTGTTTGCGTTCTTTGTTGGGGGGCGCGGTGCGCTCTGGTTGCGAATTTATACAACTTCCGCATTCGTCGGCTATGCAAATTTCGAATTCACCGGATCGTGCGCGTCAGCTCGGCAGGGAACGTGCCGCGGGGTGTCGACGATCTGTGCTTGCGCGTCGCAGAGAGCGGCTTGGTAATCGCCAAGGTTCTGCGTATGGGTCAGACGACCACGTTATGGGACTTTTGCGGCGTGTCCTTTTGGGGCGGGGCGTAGGCGTGGAGCGCCCCCGAGCCGTATAGCGCCTCGGCCATCCGGTGACGCTCCCTTACGCGGCGTTGCCGAAATCAACAGATCCTGGCGCTCCAGAGCGGTTGGAGTTTGGGGAGTTCACCGCAAATCAGATTGTAATTCCAGCAAGTGTCCTGGTCCGGCGACGGGACTGGGCGACGGTAAAATCGCCAAATTCGCCGCATATGAGGGGCGTCGGGGTGGGGGCGGAAGAATGGCGTTGCTGAGAGAGGTTGCTGAGAGAGGAGGGTGGATGTCGGCAGGTCTGCCGGGCGACGGGACGTGGATCGCAGATGGCGCCGATGGGAAGGCGGTCGTGCCGATCGGCTGGATGTGATGCCGCCCGGGCAATTCCCGGTGCGCCGAATGAATTCCCGGTTCGGCGGAAATAATTCCCGATTAGGATGCGGCAAATTCCCGGTTGCCGTACCACGGGAATTTACTCACAAGCCTTTGATATTACGCGCTATTTCGCCGCAGGAATCGCGCTGCCGGGGCGAAATTCCCGTCATAACCGGGAATTCGCTCGAATCGCGGCCCGGCGCCGCCGCCGGGTCGGGTGCGGCTATTCGATGACGATGCGCAGTGGGGGACGCAGGAAGGCTGGGCAAGAATGCCCTCCAACCCATCCTCCGTCACCCCGCTTTCGCGCTAGGGAGTGTACAAATCGCGGAGTTCCCATCCTTTTGCCATGCTCTGCAGGACTTCGAGGCCGTGTTTGAAGGTGATGGGCCCCGGAGGTCGTGCCGAAGGGCGCCCATTCCACCCGCCGAGGCGCGCGATGATCCACGCGGCCCAGGCGAGGCTGCGGTGGGGGTGAGGATTGCTCTGGGGGCGACTGTAGGAGGCGTTGACGGCGTCGAGCGTAGCGCTTTCGGCTGAAGAGAAGACGAGGGGAGCGTTCAAGCTACTCGCGCCGTCGCGGGCCTGCGTCAGCTGCATGATGATGACTGCGGCGGGGGCCGCAATGGCCACAAGCTTAATAAGGCAATCGGCGGTCTCGACTTGGCTGTCTTCGATCCGCAAGCCCTGTTTCTTCAGGGTGCGAAAGAATTGCTCGATAATCCAGCGCTTTCGGTACCAGTCGACGATTTGCCAAGTGCTGGCGGCATCGGGCGCGGCATGGGTAGTGAGCAAGCGCCACGTGACCGCCTCGGCGCCCGCCGGCGGGTTGGGCTCGCTGAGCTCGATCAGAGTCAACGTCACCTGTTTCGGCAGGCCCGGGTCGCAGGTCCCGCGAGGCCGTAGGAGCGTGACCGATCCGGCGCGCAATTCGAGTTCGGCCTCGCGTTCGGGCCGGTCTTCGCGCTTGCGGAGCGTGAGGCGGCGCGTGCCCAGCACCGGCCAGCGGCACGCCGCCGTTGTCAGCGTGCCGCCCGTGGCCAGCTTGCGATCGTGATAGACGCGGCCGAGCACATGGACATTGCTGTCCGGGACGCGCGCCCAGAACGGGTAGAGATCGGCTTCCTGGTCAGCGATCATCGTGATCGTGGCGGCCGCGGCAAGCACGGGCTTGGCCGCTTGTGCGGTTTCGATCCAGTGGCGCGACTCCTTTTCGTTCAGAAGCCGCTGCTGGTTGCGCTTTTTCTTCTTTTGACTGCTCGCAGGCACCGCCGCCGGTTCGGGCCGCGTCCACAGAGCGCCGCCGACCAGCCCGAGGCATTCACCGCTCGCCGCATCGACGGCAATCATCGGATGCAGCAGGATGCCGCGGCCGACACCCTTGCCAATCAGCCCCAGACCGCGGCGATGACTTTCCGTCGTGCGAAAGTGGATTTCACTGGTATCCTGGATGGCCAGCACATGCCGCCCCGCGGCGGCTGGCGCCGTCTCCTCGCTCCATCCGGCGATGATCTGGGCAACGCCTACGCGCGGATTGCGGAGCAAACGCCCAAAGCGGATCTCGACCTCTTCCCGGCCTTGCGACAGACGGCGCAAGCAGCTGGTCTCCAAATGCATCATACGGTCGAGAAGCATCGCCCCCCTTTTCGAGGCGACGGTCCCCAAATTGGCCAAGGCTTCGCTCCATACCGGACCCTCTTGCCGAGTGTGCCGAAACAACAATCATAAACCCGCCTCGTGCGGGAAGCCCTCGGAGCGCTGGCGACCTGGCGTGTCGCACCCGTTTTGCACATACCCTAGTGCGGCAAATTCCCGGTTGCCGTGCCACGGGAATTTACTCGCAAGCCTTTGATATTATGCTCTATTTTAACGGCAAAATCACCCTGCCGGGGCGAAATTCCCGTTATAACCGGGAATTCGCTCGAATGGCGGTCCGGCGCCGCTGCCGGGTCGGGTGCGGCTATTCGATGACGATGCGGGGTGGGGGACGCAAGGAGGCTGGGCGAGAATGCCCTGCAACCCATCCTCCGTCACCCCGCGAAAGCGGGGGTCCAGGCCTGCCCCTGGCATGAACAGGGGGCAAGCGACTGAAATCTCTGGATTCCCGCTTGCGCGGGAATGACGGAACCGGGATTAACGAACCGGTCAGCCGGATTCTTGCCCGGGCGCAGGGCGCTCTCGCCCGAGACTTTTTCCCAGACCCGTGCGGCAATCCCGCGGAAGACGGCCGCGTAAGGGTTATCGGGGCTCGGAGATGGTTATCGGGTGGCCCGATCCGAGGTCTCGCGGATCGCAAGATCGAGCGGCACCTCGCCGAGAAACTCGGTGCCGAGCCGTTCGGCTTCACGGCGAGCACCGCCATGCGAAAAGATCACACTGCGCCCGCCGCAACGCGGGCACAGGAAATAGCTCATATTCTCGATGATGCCGGGGACCGGCGCCACACAGGACGGGTCACGCTTAAGGTTCCTCTAATGCAGCAGCTTGAGGAGACCGGCGACACCGCCGAGGATCGCAAAGGTCTGAGCCAGCATCGCGCTCAACACCCATGTCTTGGTTGCCATCGTCTGCCGCATTTCATCGCGGAACGAGGTGAGGTCGGCCTTGATCAGCGCAATGTCGATTTCGATGCGTGGGAGCCGGTTCTCGTAAGCGGCAATTTCTTCTGCCGCATTACGCGCCTTGTCTTCGGGTGCGCCGGCGGCGAGCAGAGCGTCGTAAGTTTTTGACAGCATCAGCGCCATTACGGTTCACCCGACTCTCAGTCGGGGCCAGTCAAGCTGCGCAAACGTTAGTCCGCCGGCAACTAATTCTATTCGATGACGATGCGAGGCGGCGGGCGCAAGGCACTCTCGCCCGAAACTTTCTCCCAGATTCGTGCGGCAATCCGGCGGAAGACTGCCGCGTAGGGATTGTCGGGGTCGGAAATTGTGATCGGCCGGCCCGAATCCGAGGTCTCGCGGATCGCCAGGTCGAGCGGCACCTCGCCGAGAAACTCGGTGCCGAGCCGTTCGGCTTCGCGGCGGGCGCCGCCATGCGAAAAGATCTCGCTGCGCTCGCCGCAATGCGGGCACAGGAAATAGCTCATATTCTCGATGATGCCGAGCACCGGCACATCGACCTGTCGAAACATGTTGAGCCCCTTGCGGGCGTCCAACAGGGCGATGTCCTGCGGCGTCGAGACGATGACCGCCCCAGCGAGCGGCACCTGCTGCGCCATGGTCAGTTGGGCGTCGCCGGTGCCGGGCGGCATGTCGACCACCATGATGTCGAGCGTGCCCCACCTGACCTCGCGCAGCATCTGCTGCAAGGCGCTCATCACCATCGGCCCGCGCCAGATCATCGGCGTGTCTTCGGCCACGAGGAACCCCATCGACATCACCTCGATGCCGTAATTCTCCATCGGCTCCAGGGTTTTGCCGTCGCGCGAGCGGGGCCGCCCCGAGATCCCGAGCATGCGCGGCATCGATGGCCCGTAGATATCGGCGTCGAGCACACCGACGCGCAATCCATTGGCCTTCAAGCCGAGCGCCAGATTGGCGGCGACCGTCGACTTGCCGACCCCGCCCTTGCCCGAGGCGACGGCGATGATCGCGCCGACGCCGGGAATGGCGCCGCGCTGCGATCGTGGCGCCGCCTGAGCTGCCGCATGGGCGCGCCTGGGGGGCGGCTGCTGCGGCGTAGCGCGGCCGCGCGGCGCCGCTTGGGCCGTCAAGACCGCGCTCACCGAGAGCACGCCGGGCAGCGCGTCGACCGCGCGTTCAGCCGCTTTGCGCATCGGCTCCAACCGCTGGCCGCGCTCGGGCTCGACCTCGATCGCAAACGCGACATTACCGTCGCGGATCGCGATCCCCGAAACCATGCCAAGGGAAACGATATCGGCGCCACGCTCGGGATCGGCGATCGTTGCAAGCGCGTCGAGGACCTGTTTTTCGGTAACTTCCATCTCACTCTCCAGAGCGGCCGGCAAATCCTCGACCCGCGACCTTTTGCCTGGCGGGAAACCGCTGCCGAGACCAGCGATCAGCGTAGAATAGGCGGACGGCTATTGCTACGAGGACTGGGCGCGTCGCAACGCCTTCGCAAACAGTTCCGGACGAGCGAAATCTGGGTCCGTCGCCAGGGCTTGACAACACCCGGACGGCCGCTCTCTATCGGGTCGAGGTCTGGGCGCGTCGCGCTGTTGACAACCGCAGGACCCGGCACGTTTCGATTTTCCGGCCCAGCGCGGCGGAAAGGTTAAGCTTTCAGATGATCTGGATCAGTCAGGGGGGCGGTCCGTGGGGCGGTGGCCCGCGCGGCGGCGGTCCTTGGGGCGGCGGCCCGCGTAACACCGGCGGCCCGGGCCCGGGTCCGCGCAACCGCGGCCCCTATCCCCCCGATTTCGAGGAATGGCTGCGCCGCGGCCAGGACCGGGTGCGGCGCATTCTGCCGGGTGGGTTTGGTACCGGTGCTGGCATTGCCGTCGTCCTGATCGCGATCGTCGTCATTTGGCTGGCGAGCGGGTTTTATCGCGTCCAGCCCGACGAGGTCGGGATCGTGCTGCGGTTTGGCGCCTACAACCGCACAACCCAGCCCGGACTGAACTATCATCTGCCGAGCCCGATCGAGACGGCGCTGACGCCGAGCGTTACCCGCGTCAATCGCACCGAGATCGGCTACCGGTCGGGCGAAACTCAAACTCTGCGTGAGTCGGTGTCCCGCCAAGTGCCCGAAGAAGCCTTGATGCTGACCGGCGACGAGAACATCGTCGACGTCAATTTCACCGTCTTCTGGGTGATCAAGGACGCCAAGGCCTATCTCTTCAATATTCGCGACCCCGAGCTGACGGTCAAATCGGCGGCCGAGAGTGCTATGCGGGAGGTCGTCGGGGAAACCCCGATCGCGCAAGCCCTGGCTGAAGGCCGGGCCAAGATCGAGGCCGAGACTCGAGAATTGCTGCAGGCGATTCTCGACAGTTATGGTGCCGGCATCGAGATCACCCAGCTGCAACTGCAGCGGGTCGATCCGCCGGCCGAGGTCATCGACGCGTTCCGCGATGTTCAGGCGGCGCTTGCCGATCGCGCCCGGTTGCGCAACGAGGCCGAGGCCTACCGCAACAACGTCATCCCTGTTGCGCGCGGCGACGCCGTGCGCATCGAGCAGGAGGCCGAGGCTTACCGGCAAGCAAACATCGCCCGCGCTCAGGGCGACGCGGCTCGTTTTCTGTCGGTCTACAATGCCTTCAAAGCCGCGCAGGACGTGACCACCCAGCGGCTCTATCTCGAAACCATGGAAGAAATCCTGAAGAACAGCAACAAGGTGATCATCGACAAATCGGCACAAGGCGGAAACGGAGTGTTGCCATACTTGCCGTTGCCCGCGCTCGGCGGCGGCGAAAAGGCGAGCACGCCAGCGGCGGGAACCTCGCCTGCGGCCGCGGCACCGGGTGCTGCCGCAACGCCGCCACCGCAATCCTCGTCCCAATCGCCGGACAATTTGGTCTCCGCTCCGGCGCCGAGCAGTGGTCAGGATTGAGAACATGCTAGGAATTGGGGACCGACGATGAGCCGGCGCGCCCTATTCGCCCTCGCGGCGGTGCTCGTGGTTGCCGGCATCGTTGCGATGAGCTCGCTGTTCATCGTCGACCAGACCGAGGAAGCGCTGGTGCTCCAATTCGGGCAGCCGCGCCGCGTCATTCTCACCCCCGGTCTGCAGGCCAAACAGCCGTTCATCGAAAATGTGCTTATCTATGATAAGCGCTTGCTCGATTTCGAGCCGCCGCCGGAGGAGGTCATCGCATCCGACCAAAAGCGGCTCGTCGTCGACACCTATGCGCGTTATCGCATCACCGATCCGCTGATGTTCTTTCAGACCGTGGCGACGGAGGCTGGAGTGCGGGCGCGGCTTGGCGCGCTGGTCAGCGGCAGCCTGCGGCAAGTGATCGGCAACGTGACACTCTCGGCGCTGCTGTCGCCGGAGCGGGCCAAGATCATGCGCCAGATCCGCGACGAGGTCGCTGGTCAAGCAAAGCCCTTCGGCATCGATGTCGTCGACGTCCGCATCCGCCGCGCGGATTTGCCGCCACAGAACAGCGAGGCAATCTTTGCCCGCATGCGTTCCGAACGCCAGCAGCAAGCGGCGCAGTACCGTGGCGAAGGCGCCGAGGCGGCGCAGACCGTTCGCGCCAACGCCGATCGCGAAAGAACCGTGATCCTCGCCGATGCGCAGCGCAATGCTCAGAAACTTCGTGGCCAAGGCGATGCGCAGGCGATCGAGATCTATGCCAAGGCATACGACCAGGACAAAAGCTTCTTTGCGTTCTACCGATCGCTGCAGGCCTATCGCGATGCGTTCGGCGGCCACAACACGTCGTTTGTGCTGAACCCGAACAGCAGCTTCTTCCGTTATTTTGAGAGCCCAGGCGGAACGCCGGCGCCAGCCGCCGCTCCGACGGCGAAACCCGCGCCATAGCAAAGCGGGAGGTGCTGCCCCGTCGGTCACCGAGATTCGTCAGGCATGCGCGATCTGTGGACATCGATTGCCCTCGTTCTCGTCATCGAGGGCTGTCTCTATGCTCTATTCCCAGAGGGTATGAGGCGGGCCGCGGCGCGGGCGACGGCTTTGCCGCCGCAAATGTTGCGAATGGTCGGGCTCGCCGCCGCTTGTGCCGGCGTCGCACTCGTCTGGGTGGTCAGACATTAAACCGCTCGCCAGACCGAGCGTTGTCGCCGGGTGCGGGTTTCCGGGTGCGAAAGCGGCTGGCTTGGCGTGCCCTTCTCCCTTACTCTTACGGCCGGTTTTCGACAGAGATCGGCTCCGTGGCAGCGTTCGCAAACAAAGCTCGGAGCAATAATGAGGAGTTGAAGAGGTGCCGTTTCGCCCATCGAAATTGTTGCGCGTCGTAGCCCGCGCGACGTTCGCCGCGCTGCTCCTCGCAGCCCCGGCAGCAGTTGTCGGCACGGCGCCGACGCCGGGGTATGCCCGCCCGGCACCCGACAGCTTTGCCGATCTGGCGGCGAAGTTGCTCCCTTCGGTGGTCAACATCTCGACGACGCAAACCCTCAAAACCGCCGGTGGCGATCTTGGCGAACCCGATGCGCCGCAGTTCCCGCCGGGCTCGCCGTTCGAAGAATTCTTTCACGATTTTCTCGAGCGCAACCTGCCGAAGGGGCCGAAGGGTGAGCATCCCGAGCTTGCGCCGCGCAAGGCGACCTCGCTCGGCTCGGGATTTGTCATCGATCCGGCCGGTTATATCGTGACCAATAACCATGTGATCGCCGACGCCGATGAGATCACGGTTATCTTGCACGACAATACCAATTTGAAGGCGAAGGTCGTCGGTCGCGACACCAAGACAGACATTGCATTGCTCAAAGTCAAGACCGACAAGCCGCTGGTCGCGGTCAAATGGGGCGACAGCGATGCCGCGCGCGTCGGCGATTGGGTGCTCGCGATCGGCAATCCGTTCGGGCTCGGCGGCAGCGTGACGGCTGGAATCCTCTCGGCGCGCCAGCGCGATATCAACTCCGGCCCCTATGATGATTTTCTGCAGACCGACGCGCCGATTAACCGCGGCAATTCCGGCGGCCCGATGTTCAACATGGACGGGCAGGTGATCGGGATTAACACCGCGATCTATTCGCCTTCGGGCGGCTCGATCGGCATCGGCTTTGCCATTCCTTCCGCACTCGCCAAAGAGGTCGTCCAAGAACTCAAGGGAGAAGCCGACCATACCGTCCATCGCGGCTGGCTTGGTGTGCGTATTCAATCGGTCACCGACGAAATCGCCGAAAGTCTCGGGCTCGATAAGGCGCATGGCGCTTTGGTGGCGAGTGTCACCGACAAAGGGCCGGCGGAGGTGGCCGGTATCCAACCCGGCGACGTGATCCTCGGTTTCGATGGCAAGGAGGTCAGCGACATGAGGCGGCTGCCGCGGCTCGTTGCCGAGACGCCGGTCGACAAGTCGGTCCCGGTGACATTGTGGCGCAAGCACGCGCTGGCCACGGTCCAGGTCAAGGTCGGCCGTCTCGAAGAAACGGATGAGCAGCAGGCGAGCGCCAAGGCGGCTCCTCAGAAAATCGCGCCGAGCGAGACTGGCATTGTCAAAACGCTAGGCATGACGCTTTCCGGTATTACCCCAGAGCTGAAGGACAAATATTCGCTCGGCGACGACGCCAAGGGGGTCGTCGTAGTGGACGTCGCGAAAGACAGCTCAGCTGCCGATAAGGGCTTTCAGGCCGGCGATTTGATCATGGAGGCGGCGCAGGAGGAGGTAAAAAACCCCGAGGATCTCGCATCCAAAATCGCAGCGGCAAAGAAATCGGGGCGCAAATCGATCTTGCTGTTGGTGCAGCGCCAGGGTGATCTGCGGTTTGTCGCTCTGCGTGTCGACCAGAGCTAACGCGCGCCGGCTTCAGCAGCGAAATCGACTTTGCGGTAACCTTGGGCGTAGAGGAGGCCGGTCAGGTCGGCGTGGTTGAATCGGGCGCGCGCGATGGCGGCGACCGCAGGTTTGGCGTGGAAAGCCACTCCAAGACCGGCAACGTCGAGCATTGCGAGATCGTTGGCGCCGTCGCCGATTGCGAGAGTCGCAGCCGGCGGGAGATCGAATTGGCCAGCCAGCGCCAAGAGGGTTTGTCGCTTCGTCTCGCCAGTAACGATCGGCGGCACCATGCGGCCGGTCAGCCGGCCTTCGGCTATTTCCAGGCGGTTGGCCACGACCCGGTCAAAGCCGAGCTTTGCAGCGATATGATCGGCAAAGGTCGTGAAACCGCCGGTGACGAGCGCCGTTGTTGCGCCATTTGCGCGCATTGTTGCGACGAGGCTTTTTGCGCCGGGGGTGAGCCGGATGCGCGCGGCAGCCTCGGCGAGCGTGCACGTCTCGGTTCCGGCCAACAAGCCGACCCGGGCGGCGAGTGCCTCGGCGAAATCGATCTCGCCATTCATTGCCCGCCGAGTGATTTCGGCTACCCGCGAGCCGATGCCGAGGATCGATCCGAGTTCGTCGAGCATCTCGTTTTCAATGATCGTCGATTCGAGATCGGCGACAAGCAACCGCTTGCGCCTTCCGGTGACCGGCTGCAGCAGCAGGTCGACCCGCGTGGCGCCGATAGTCGCGCGCGCTACCCTCTCGATCGCATCAGGCTCCTCGGTATCGAGAAAAACATCGCAGGCTTCGGCGGCCGCAAGCCAGACCGGTTCGGCTGCGATTTTCAGCGCCTCGCAGACGGCGGCGGCAACATCGGCGAGACGGGGATCGGGAGCGGCGCCGATCAGGGTGAGCACAAACCGCATCGGTTTTGGTCCTATCCCCGGCAGTGCTCTGCACGACAAGCCGGAATCCCGGACGCCGGTGGTCATCATCGCCGGTCCGACGGCAAGCGGCAAATCGGCGCTGGCGCTGACGCTGGCCGACGGGATCGGCGGCACGATTATCAACGCCGACGCGCTGCAATGCTATCGCGACCTCGCGATTCTGACGGCGCGCCCCGATGCCGAAGCGCAGGCGCGCGCGCCGCATCGGCTCTACGGTTTCCTCGATGGCGCCGAGCGCGGATCGGTTGGCAGCTGGCGTGTGCTCGCGCTGGCTGAGATCGCCGCGGCAATCGCATCCGAGAGCTTGCCGATTGTTGTCGGAGGCACCGGGCTCTATCTGCACGCGTTGCAGCATGGGCTCGCCCCGTTTCCGGAAATTCGCGACGCGATCCGGCTCGAGGCGGCAGCGCTGCATCGCGCCCTCGGCGGTGCCGCGTTTCGCGAGCGGCTCGCAGTACTCGACCCGATTTCGGCCGCGCGGCTCCCGGCAGGGGACACGCAGCGGTTGGTGCGGGCCTATGCGGTAGTGCGCGCCACCGGTATACCGATCGGCGCCTGGCATGACCGGACAGATTGCGCCACGTGTTACCGATTTTGCACGATCCTTCTGATGCCGCCGCGTGATCGGCTCTATGCCGCTTGCGATGCGCGCTTTGCTGCGATGCTCGAACGCGGCGCGTTGGCCGAAGCCGCCGCATTGGCGGCAAGCGGCCTCGATCCGAGCTTGCCGGTGATGAAGGCGGTCGGACTTCCCGAGCTCTTATCCCATCTGCGCGGCGAGATGACGCTCGCCGACGCAACTGCCGCCGCACAACAGGCCACCCGCCGCTATGCCAAACGACAGATGACCTGGTTTCGCCATCGGTTGCACCCCGACCTGGTCCTGGATGAGCAATATTCGGAAAGTTTTCTGCGCCGCTCACGCCAGTTTATTGACGAGTTTTTGTTGACCAGCAGAGCATAGCCCACTAGGTTGCCGCTCCCTTTCAGCGGAGCAGTCGGGCCGGTGGAAGGCCCAATCAGGCAAATTCTGGAGCACGTCATGTCGGCTGAGCCGATCAGTGGAGCGGATATCGTCATCAAGGCGCTTGTCGATCAGGGCGTCGATGTCGTTTTCGGCTATCCTGGTGGGGCCGTGCTGCCGATTTATGACGCGCTGTTCAAGCAGAACGCGCTGCGCCACATCCTTGTGCGCCATGAGCAGGGTGCGGTTCACGCCGCCGAAGGTTATGCCCGCTCGACCGGCCGGGTCGGGGTCGTGCTGGTGACAAGCGGCCCCGGAGCGACAAATGCGGTGACCGGGCTGACCGACGCGCTGATGGACTCGGTGCCGATCGTGTGTCTGACCGGGCAAGTGCCGACCCATTTGATCGGCAACGACGCGTTTCAGGAAGCCGACACCACCGGCATCACCCGACCGTGCACCAAGCACA
Source organism: uncultured Alphaproteobacteria bacterium (assembly GCA_963846635.1). GTDB lineage: Bacteria > Pseudomonadota > Alphaproteobacteria > ATCC43930 > CGMCC-115725 > AP-15. The sequence goes on from CAWJXM010000041.1 coordinate 185,235, forward strand.
ATTATCTGGTCAAGGACGTGCGCGATCTTTCGCGGATGATCCACGAGGCGTTCTACGTCGCGAAAAGCGGACGGCCCGGGCCGGTCGTCATCGATCTGCCAAAAGACGTGCTGTTCGCGCTCGGCCCCTACAGCCAGCCTGAGGATGCGCGACACAAGAGCTATCGTCCGCAAGTCATACCGGATCGGGCGCGCGTCGTCGAGGCGGTGGAAATGATTGCTACGGCCAAACTGCCGTTGTTCTATGGCGGCGGCGGGCTGATCAACTCGGGGGCGGAGGCCTGCGCCGGCTTTACCGAAGTGGTGCGGCGGGCCGATGCGCCGTGCACGCTGACCCTGATGGGGCTTGGCGCCTTTCCAGCAGCCGATCCGCATTTTCTCGGCATGGTCGGCATGCATGGCACTTACGAGGCGAATTTGGCGATGCATGATTGCGATCTGTTGATCGCGGTCGGCGCGCGGTTTGACGACCGGGTGACCGGGCGGCTGAACGCCTTCTCACCCGGCTCCAAAAAGATCCACATCGATATCGACCCGTCCTCGATCAACAAGAATGTGCGGGTTGATCTGCCGATCGTCGGCGATGTCGGCCAGGCGATGTCGGCGATGCTAGAGGCTTGGCCGCGTGCCGGGTCCGGTTTGGATCGCAGCGAATGGTGGCGGCGGATTGAAGAATGGCGGGCGCGCGATTGCTTGCGTTATGACCGCAGTTGCCGCGGGGTCATCAAGCCGCAATACGCGATCGAGCGGCTCTATGCGCTGACCCGAGACCATGACGTCTATGTCACGACCGAGGTCGGTCAGCACCAGATGTGGGCGGCGCAGTTTTTCAGATTTGACAAGCCGCATCATTGGATGACGTCGGGCGGGCTCGGGACAATGGGCTACGGATTGCCGGCGGCAATTGGGGTCCAGATCGCCCATCCCGAGGCGCTCGTCGTCGATATTGCCGGCGAAGCCTCGATCCTGATGAATATTCAGGAGATGTCGACGGTGTCGCAGTATCGACTACCGGTCAAATTGTTCATCCTGAATAATCAATACATGGGAATGGTCCGGCAGTGGCAGGAACTGCTGCATGGCGGGCGCTATTCCGAAAGCTATACCGCCGCACTGCCCGATTTTGTCAAACTGGCGGACGCTTTTGGCGCTAACGGGCGGCGGGTTGAAGAACCGGCGGCGATCGACGACGCGATCGCCTGGATGCTGAAGACGCCTGGGGCGGTGATCCTCGACGTCGCGGTCGATCCCAAGGAAAATTGCTTCCCGATGATCCCATCAGGGGCGGCGCATAACGAGATGCTGCTCGGGCCCAAGGACGAGGCCGAACAGCCGGTCTCGGAGGAGGGAATGGTGCTCGTCTAGGCGGCGATCGGACTGGGTGCGGGTGGATGAGCGCGGCTATGGATGGCCTCGAGCGGCACACGATCGCGGTTCTCGTCGACAACGAGCCCGGCATTCTGGCACGTGTCGTCGGGCTGTTTTCCGGGCGCGGCTACAACATCGAAAGTCTGACCGTCGCCGAAATCGATCGCCGCAACAGCCTGTCGCGGATCACCATCGTCACCTCCGGCACCAGGATGATCATCGAGCAGATCAAGGCGCAGCTTCAGCGCCTCGTGCCGGTCCACAAGGTGCTCGACCTGACCGACGAGGGGCCGTTTGTCGAGCGCGAAATGATGCTGATCAAGGTCGCGGGCAAGGGCGAGGCGCGTATCGAGGCGCTGCGGCTTGCCGACATCTTCCGTGCCCGGGTCGTCAACTCGACGATCGAGAGCTTTGTCTTCGAGATGACGGGTTCGGCCGAGAAACTGAACGCCTTTATCGCGCTGATGGAGCCGTTGGGTCTGGTCGAGATCTCGCGTACCGGCGCGGTTGCGATCTCGCGGGGAACAGCGAGCATTTAGCACCCACAGCCTAAAAATAGGCCCTCATCCCCGGCTCTCCCCGCATGCCGAGAGAGGAACCCGAGCTTCGTCCGCGGCCGTGCGGTACTTAATGGGGGCATTGGCAGATGAAAACCAGCGAGGGGGCGAACAAGCGGTTTGAGCACTTTAAGCTTACTTCCAAATTCTTCCTCACATTGACGGTCCTCTGCATCATCGCGCTGGGCCCGGCACCCGCATCGGCCGACAACCAGTTCAACGGTCCGGTTGCCCGCACCAAAAGCGGGCTCGTGATCGGCTCGACGACCGACGGTATGAACGAGTTTCTTGGCATCCCGTATGCCGTTCCGCCGGTGGGAGCTCTGCGCTGGACGCCGCCAAAGCCGTACGGGTTCTTTCCCGGATTTGTCCTGCAAGCGACGAATTTCGGCAGCGAATGCACACAACCCGGAGGAATTGGCAGCGAGGATTGCCTGTTCCTGAATGTTTATACGCCCCAGAACCAATCTGTCGAAGACTTGCTAAAAGATCATGGACGCGGTCTGCCTGTGATGTTTTGGATTTATGGCGGCTCATTGAGAAGGGGGAGCAGCGATCCTTACGATCCAACGCGGCTGGTCAAACAGGGGGTGATCGTCGTCACAATCAACTATCGCCTGGGTTATTTGGGGTTCTTTGCTCAGTCCGCGATCGATGCCGAAGGCCATCTGAATGGCAATTATGGGTTGATGGATCAGCAACTCGCGCTCAAATGGGTTCGCGATAATATTGCGGGCTTTGGCGGCGATCCGGATCGCGTAACGATATTTGGTCAGTCTGCGGGCGGACAAAGCGTTTACGCGCAGCTCGCATCGCCCCTTGCAGCAGGCCTGTTCCGTGGTGCGATAGCCGAAAGCGGATCGTATGTGAATTTCCAGGACTACTTTGATTTCATTGTTCCGCTGCCGGTTGCGGAGACGGCCGGCACCGCCGGTGTACCGTCGGGCGCCGCGATTTCGGCAAGCGTCGGATGCGCCGACCAGACGGCTTCATGTCTGCGCGCCGTGCCCGCCTCGGCGCTTGTCGCAGTAGAGCCGAGCACGCTCTACCCGTTTGTGGACGGAACACTGCTTACCCAGACGATCAGTGCGGCGTTTGCCGGCGGTCAATTCAATCGCATGCCGGTCATTTCCGGTACGAATCATGACGAATGGCGGTATTTTGTAGCTTTAGACTACGACCTCAGCGGTAACCCGATACTGACGTCCGCGGAATACGATACTGCAGTCACTGCCCTGTGGGGGGCGGCCTTGCAACCGTCCGTCCTCTCCTTGTACCCATTTGCCAATTACCCGTTTGGCGGTGAGGCGTTGGGTGCCTCAGGGACTGACGGAATTTTCAGTTGTCCCGCGCGCAATGCAGATAAGTCATTGTCGACCTTTGTGACCACCTATGCGTATGAATTCAACGATGAGAACGCGCCCCCGCCGCAATCCTCGTTTGGCGGTTTGTTGACGTTTCCGTTGGGAGCTTATCATACAGCAGAGCTTCAATACCTGTTCACCGGCGATTTTTTCGGGCTGCCGATGGCACCGCTTTCCCCTGCTCAGCAGCAGCTTTCGAATGCTATGGTCAGCTACTGGACCCAGTTCGCGAAGACGGGAGACCCGAACTCGCCGGGTGAGCCAGTCTGGACTGCGTACAGTGCGGTTGCCGACAATTTCCAATCGTTGGCACCACCGACACCGACAATCGAGTCCAATTTTGACGCCGGTCACAACTGCTCCACGTTCTGGGACACTTTTTAGTTGCGAACATAGGGCTAGTCGCGACCATCGGCTGATCTGCCCGGAGGATTTTTCGGGGTGTTCGGGCCCAAAGGAGGAAATGATGCGGGTGTATTACGACCGCGACGCGGATGTGAACCTGGTCAAGTCGAAGAAGGTCGCGGTCATTGGCTACGGTAGCCAGGGCCACGCCCATGCCAACAATCTCCGCGACAGCGGCATCAAGGACGTTGTCGTGGCGCTGCGTCCGGGCTCGGCCTCCGCGCAGAAGGCGGAGAATGCCGGGTTCAAGGTCATGACCAATTCCGAAGCGGCCAAATGGGCCGACATCGTCATGGTGCTGGCTCCCGACGAACTGCAGGCGCAGCTCTATGCCACCGATCTGCGCGACAACATGCGCCAAGGCACGGCGTTGGCAGTCGCGCACGGCCTCAGCATCCACTTTCGCCTGATCGAGCCGCGGCCCGACATGGACGTCTTCATGATCGCACCCAAAGGGCCGGGCCATACCGTGCGCTCGGAATACCTGCGGGGCGGCGGAGTGCCGTGTCTAATGGCGGTCGAGCAGAACCCGTCCGGTAACGCGGTCGAAATTGCACTCTCATATGCCTCGGCGATCGGCGGCGGTCGCGCCGGAGTCATCGAAACGACCTTCCGTGAAGAATGCGAGACCGACCTTTTCGGCGAGCAATCGGTGCTGTGTGGCGGGCTGACCTCGCTGATCCTGGCGGGTTTCGAGACCCTGGTCGAAGCGGGTTATGCGCCCGGAGATGGCCTATTTCGAGTGCTGCCACGAGGTCAAATTGATCGTTGACCTGATTTACGAAGGCGGCATCGCGAATATGCGCTATTCGGTGTCCAATACCGCCGAATACGGCGATTACACGCGTGGGCCGCGGGTGATCGACGAGCATGTGCGCGCCCAGATGAAGAAGATCCTGGGCGACATCCAGTCGGGCCGGTTCGCGCGCGAATGGGTGCTCGAAAATGCCGCCGGCCAGCCGAGCTTCAAAACTCTGCGGCGACGCGCCGCGGCGCATCCGATCGAGGAGGTCGGGGAAAAGCTGCGCGCGATGATGCCGTGGATCAGCGAAAACCGCCTGGTGGATAAGGCCAAAAACTGACATCGCGGCGCACGTCCCGCGATCGTAGAGAGTGTCCGATCGCAACCCGGCCCATCCCATCTCGTGTGCCCGGCGGCGATTGGCGGGCTCGGTGGCAGCGCCAATAACGATGTGCGCCCCAGCAAATTGCAGAGCGCGAGTGTTGCGATGTGTCGTCGACAATGGCATATCGCGCTGTGATGCGGGTTCTCTATGTCACCGCCGAGCTCTATCCCTGGGTCAAGTCGGGCGGTCTCGGCGACGTCGCCGCGGCCCTGCCGCCGGCATTGGCAGCGCTTGGTGTCGAAACTCGGCTGTTGTTGCCGGGGTTCTCGGGGTTCCTCGATGCGTTCGAAGACATCACCGATGTCGTCCGGTTGCCGACACCCTACGCCCCGGAGCGCATACGGGTGGCGCGCGCGCGGCTTCCCGATACCGGCCGCTACGCCTATCTGGTCGATCATCCGCCGTTTTACGATCGGCCCGGCAATCCCTATGCTGCCCCCGATGGCAGCGATTGGCCGGATAATTATCTGCGCTTTGGGCTGTTCAGCTGGGTCGCAGCGGCTCTGGCGCGCGGCGCCGATCGCGATTGGCGGCCCCACATCCTGCATTGTCACGATTGGCACGGTGGTCTCGCCCCGGCCTATCTCGCGGCCTCGCCATCGCCAGGGGAGCGGGTGGTCACGGCGCTGACCATCCACAACCTCGCCTATCGCGGGGTATTCGCCGCCACGGTCTTTCCCGAGCTGGCTCTGCCGCCGGCATTTTTCTCGGTCGACGGCGTCGAATTTTACGGAGGAGTGTCGTTCCTCAAGGCCGGGCTGTTTTTCGCCGATTATCTGACAACGGTCAGCCCGACCTATGCACGAGAGATCCAGACCCCGGATTTTGGCTGGGGGCTCGATGGATTGCTGCGCAGCCGCGCTGCGGCGTTGACCGGGATTTTGAACGGCGTCGACCCACAAATTTGGGATCCCCGCCGGGACCGCAACCTGCCCCGAGCTTACGATATAGAGGACGCGGAGACCGGCAAGCGCGCCGCCAAGGGAGCGCTATGCCGCCGTCTCGGCCTCGCCGAACGATCGAACGCGCCGCTTTATGGCGTCGTAAGCCGTTTGACGCCGCAAAAGGGCCTCGACCTGTTGCTTGCGAGCCTGCCGGACTTGGTCGCCGGTGGTGGGCAGCTCGCGCTGTTAGGCTCCGGCGACGCCGATCTTGAACAGGGCTTTGCTGCGGCGGCACGCGCCCATGTCGGTCGGGTCGCAGCCGAATTCGGCTATGACGAGCCGCTGGCGCACCTGATCATCGGCGGCGCCGATATCGTCCTGGTGCCGTCGCGCTTTGAACCTTGCGGACTGACCCAACTCTATGCGCTGCGCTACGGCGCCTTGCCGTTGGTGCGGCGAGTCGGTGGGCTCGCCGATACGGTGGTCGACGCCTCGGCAGTCACGCTCGCCGACGACTCGGCGACCGGCTTTGCCTTTGACGGGCTAACCCCTGAAGCGTTGCTGGAAGCAGCCGCCCGGGCTGCAGGGCTGATGGATCAGCCACCGATATGGCGCCAGATGATCAGGCGCGCGATGACCCGCAACTTCTCTTGGGATGCCGCGGCACGGCAATATGTGGCCCTGTACCGACGGATGGAGGCCAGCGCGGCCGCTGGCGCGCAACAGCCGCAGGACATGGCGCTGCCGATCTAAACGTTGAAGCGGAAATGCATGATGTCGCCGTCGCGGACGACATAATCCGCACCTTCGAGCCGCATACGGCCGGCGTCCTTGGCGCCCTGCTCGCCGCCATAGGCGACAAAATCCTCGTATGAAATCGTCTCGGCGCGAATAAAGCCTTTTTCAAAGTCGCTATGGATGCGGCCTGCGGCCTGCGGTGCCTTGGTGCCGCGCTCAACCGTCCAGGCGTGCGCTTCCTTGGGCCCGACGGTCAAAAAGGTGATCAGGTCGAGCAGCGTATAGCCGGCGCGAACGACGCGATCGAGCCCGGCCTCGTCGAGGCCGAGGGTCGCGAGATATTCGGCTCTTTCACTGGGGTCAGCGAGCTGTGCCAGTTCGGCTTCGATAGCCGCCGAGATCACCACAACGCCGGCGCCACGGCCCGCGGCGTAATCGGCGAGCCGCCGGCTTGTGGCATTCCCGGCGGCGGCATTCGCCTCGTCGACATTGGCGATGTAAAGCACGGGCTTGGCGCTCAGCAATTGCAAGGCGGCCAGCTGTTTGCGCTGCTCGGCGTCGATGACGGCGGTGCGTGCAGGCTCGCCCGCACGTAGTGCGGCGAGCACCGGGTCGATGATCGCCGACAATGCGCGAGCTTCCTTGTCGCCGCCCCGCGCCCGCTTTTGCACCGCCACGGCGCGGCGTTCGAGGCTTTCGAGATCGGCCAGCATCAGCTCGGTTTCGACCGTCTCGACATCGCGGATCGGGTCGACCGACCCCTCGACATGAACGACGTTGCCGTCCTCGAAGCAGCGTACGACGTGAGCGATCGCGTCGACTTCGCGAATATGGCCAAGAAACTGGTTCCCCAGCCCCTCGCCGCGTGCCGCACCCCGCACCAGCCCGGCGATATCGACAAATTCGAGCTGGGTTGGGATGATCTTCGCCGATTTGGCCAGCCGGGCGCACACGGCAAGCCGCTCGTCTGGGACCGCGACGCGGCCGACATTGGGCTCGATCGTGCAAAACGGATAATTTGCCGCTTGTGCCGCGCTGGTTGCGGTCAGCGCATTGAACAAGGTGGACTTGCCGACATTCGGCAGCCCGACGATCCCGCAGCTAAATCCCATGATCTACGATGACAACGCTATTGCCGGCTTCGCCTCAGGCGGTGCGGTGCGGCGCGCGACCTCGCTCATAAATGCGTCCGGCGCGCCCTCGAGCAGCAATCCGATCGTCTCTGCAACCGCCGCGATCAGCGGCTCGACCCAGATAGTCAGCTCTTCACTGCTGAAATTCTGCAACACGTAGGGTTGCACCAATTCCTTAACCCCAGGGTGCCCGACCCCGATGCGAATGCGCCAATAATCGGACCCAATTACCGGGTCGATCGACCGCAGGCCGTTGTGACCGGCATTGCCGCCGCCGCGCTTGACGCGCAGCTTCCCGGGACGCAGGTCGATCTCGTCATGGATCACGAGGATGTCCTCGGGCGCGATCTTAAAGAAGCGGGCCGCCTCGGCTACCGACTCGCCGGATGCGTTCATAAACGTCTGCGGCTTCAGCAACAGCCGGCGCATGCCGGCGATTGGCGCTTCAGTAACCTCGCCCTTGAAGCGATTGCGAAACGCCGGAAAGCCGTGGCGTCGGGCGATCGCATCGATCGCCATAAAGCCGATATTGTGCCGGTTTCGCGCATAGCGCGCACCAGGATTTCCAAGCCCGACGAGAAGCCGCATGGAGACAGAGCCAGGGGTACAGTAAACCAGGTCCCGCCCTGTCAGGCAGCGCCCTGGTCTGCCGAGGGCGGTGTCGCGGCGCTCGTCGCCGCCTCTTCGCGCACCGCGGAGGATGCCGCGATGCTGGCGATCGTGAAGTCGCGACCGGTAATCGAGGGCCTGCAGCCCTCCGGCAATGCCACGGCACTGATATGGACGCTGTCACCAATATCGAGCCCCTCGAGGCTTGCGGTCAGGTGATCCGGGATGCCGTCGACCGGACAATTCAGCTCGATACCATGCCGAACGATGTTGAGGATGCCGCCGCGACGCAGCCCGATCGACTGCTCGTGATTGATAAAAACGACGGGGACCGTGACGGTAACTCGAGAGTTCGCGGCGACGCGCATGAAATCAACGTGCAGCGGCTTGTCTGTTACCGGATGATATTGCACCTCGCGTGGCAGCGCGCGCTCGATCGAACCATCGATCGTCAGATCGACGAGGGTCGCGAAAAAGCCGCGTCGAGCAACCGCCCGCGATAATTCGCCTGGCTCAAGGCTGATCGGCATCGGCTCCCGGTCGCCGCCATAGACGATGCCGGGGACGCGCGCCCCACGTCGGGTGGCGCGGGCCGCACCCTTGCCGGCGCGGGCGCGCAACTCGGCGCTGAGGGTGATTATCTCGGGCATCGATTATTGCTCCTATTTCAGAGACCGCCGGTCAACCATCAGTAGGTTGGGCAGAGCGAAGCGGCGCGCAAGACCGCCGCGGCAACCCGGCGCGATACCCGTTTCATCCGCGGCTCAATCGAAGAGGCTCGAAACCGAGCGTTCCTCGCTGATGCGGCGGATTGCTTCGGCCATTAACGGTGCGATCGATATCTGGCGGATGTTGCTCGCCTCTCGGATCGGGTCGGTCGCCTTGATGCTATCGGTCAATCACCAGCGACTCAATCGGTGCGCTCACGACCCGCGCGACGGCGCCGCCCGACAACACGCCATGCGTGACGTATCCATACACCGCCGACGCACCGGCTTCGACCAGGGCAGAGGCGGCATTGCACAGAGTGCCGGCGCTGTCGACGATATCATCGACCAGGATACAGCGTCGCCCGGCAACATCACCGATGATGTTCATGACTTCGGAGACGCCGGCGCGCTCCCGGCGCTTGTCGACGATCGCGAGGTCGGCATCGAGCCGCCCGGCGATCCGGCGGGCGCGAAAGACGCCGCCGATATCGGGCGAGATGATGACGAGATCGCGGCGCCCATGGTGGTCGAGGATATCCTTCACCAGCACCGGCGTCGGCATACAGATTATCGGTCGGGATATCGAAAAAGCCCTGGATCTGTCCGGCGTGGAGATCGAGCGTCAATACCCGGTCGGCGCCGGCCGCGGTGATCATATTGGCGACAAGCTTGGCCGAGATCGGGGTTCGGGACCCGGTCTTGCGGTCCTGCCGTGCGTAGCCGTAATAAGGTATGACTGCCGTAACACGGCGCGCCGAACTGCGTCTCAGCGCGTCGAGGCAGACGAGCAATTCCATCAGATGGTCGTTTGCCGGAAATGATGTCGACTGGATCACGAAAACGTCCTCGCCGCGCACGTTTTCGAGGATTTCGACAAACACTTCCATATCCGCAAACCGGCGGACACTTGCCTTGGTCAACGGCAGATCGAGATAGTCGGAGATGGCTTCGGCGAGTGGCCGATTGCTATTGCACGCGACAATCTTCATAACGCGCCACCACTCGCGCCGACAGGCCGAGCCCCGCGGCTTCGCGTAGCAATAATTTAACAATTGCCGGTCGCCGTGACAACCTTGCGGCCGGACGCAAGCGCGGTGTCCGGTAACGAAGGCTCAGGAATTGCCTGCCGATTGCGGAACGCCGCGTGCGATCAGCTGCATGATCCCGTCCTGCGCCGCCACCGCGATGGTAAAGGCAACGTCGCCCCAAGGGCCGTCGAGCAGGCCTTCGGGGACATCGTTTTCCTGCGCGACGGTCCCGATTTCGCTGCCATCGCCATGACGGACGTGCCAGACGATTTTGACATGCTGTTTGCCAGCGATCGGTTTGTCGACCGTGACGGTGGCGTCAAGCACAAGATCGGTTTTATCCTGAGAATCGGATACGATCGCGAGGTCCTGTCGCTTGAGCAGGGTCGTGATCGCGCTTGCGAGCGCGGTTCCGCCGTCACCCGGCGCACCCTCGGCATGGCGGATCGACAAACGCAATTTGCCCTGCTCTGCCGCCTCGACGGGAGCCTTGTCTTGCAGCATCGCAGCAATCTGGTCGGCGCTCACCGCCGCGAGCCGGGCGACTGCATCGTCCTTACCCTGTTGCCAGTCGTCAGCGGCAGCTTCGATCCGCTCGGCCCGGGCACCGAGCGATTTGCCGGAGGGGTCGCGCAAATCCCATAACACGACGATCGCGGCTTTGTCGCCAAAACGAGGCATCGCCTGTAGGCGCCCGTCGAGCTGATAGCTGGCAATCCCCATCGCGCGGTCGCTGGCGGCGATGTCGCGCTTTTGCAGCGCCTCGGCCATCGCCGGCCCCAGCTTTTCGGCGGTGGCGCGCGGTCCGCCAGCGAGCGGTGCAATCGCGACGGTGGCCGTATCGCGAAGGGCGAGCATCGGCGAGCCCGGTTTCGGGACGTCATTCGCAAAGGGATGCGGCAATGGCTGACACGCAGCTAACAGGATGCCAATGATGACTCCTGCCAGCCGGCACGCCGCACGGGCGCTCATTGCATCATTAGAACGCAGGTGGCGAGCGCGCCCAACAAACAGAAGAGCAGGAATATGATCAGATACGGCATCGCGGGTTAGGGGTTCGCGGCGCCGGTCATGCCTTAGGCGTCGATGACGATCGCCGAAAGGCCGAGACCAAAGTTCGGCTGACCGCAAAGTCGGGCGCGCCGATAGCTGAAAAAAAGATCAGGCTCGGCAACAGTGTCATGCGTCGCAGCTTCGACACATGGTACGCCGAAGCGTGCGAGGCGATGCGCGAGATAACCGCGCAGGTCGAACATGAAACTGCCCGGGCGGGGTGCGATGGTGAAATATCGTTCGGCCGCCGGGTCGTTTGCGACCATCGGCTGCGGAAACTCTGGACCGACCTCATAGGAAGCAGGCCCGATGCACGGGCCGATGCCGACACGGATCCGATGAGGAACGGCGCCGAGCCGTTCCATCGCTGCCACCGCCGCCTCGGCCACACCGCCAACGGCACCGCGCCAGCCGGCATGTGCAGCTCCGATCACGCGCGCCACGGGGTCGCACGCCAGCAATGGCGCGCAATCCGCCGACAGCACCCCGAGAACTATTCCAGGTCGGTTCGTCGCCATCGCATCCGCTGCGGGTGCGGCCGCGCGCCCCCAAGGCTCTTCGACAATCGTCGCGGCGGCGCTGTGGATCTGGCGGCAAGTCACCAGGCGATCCGGCGGGATGTGCATCATCGCCATCGCGATCCCGCGATTCCGCTCGACCCGTTCGGCTCGATCACCGGAACCCCAACCGCAATTAAGCGAGGCATATGGTCCGTCGCTTACGCCGCCTTGCCGGGTGAAAAAGGCGTGCCGTATGGCGCCGCAGTCGTCGAGCCCGGCGAGGCGGATCATTGCCTCAGCTCGGCAGGATCAAAACCCGAAGGCACCGGCAATCCTGGTGAGGTCAGCGCCATGACCTTGAACAAGGTGCCCATTTGGGCCGGATCGAGCAAGCGCAAGAGGCCGCTCTCGAGCCGCTCGCGTTCGGCTGGCGAGGCGCGCGCGGACAGAGCTGCGAGCCGTGCGGCCGCGCCAAGCGCCTGCAGAAATCTGCCTTGCGGGACCGGTCCGTAAGCAGCGGCCCCGCTTGCGCGCGCCGAGGCTGCGAAAGCTTCGAAATCGACCTCGGCGCTCAGATCGGCGCATCCCGGCGCTTGCAGCGGCGCGGCCGGGCGGTGGTCTGAGACCGCACGCAGACTGGCCCCGGGGGCACTCGCGGCACGACCATAATCGATGAACAACGCCGCCCCCAGCCAACGGCCGAGGCGTGAGCCGAGGGTTGCGGCGAGCGCCAGAGCCTGCGGACAAACCTCGAAAATGGTGCCGGGCAGGGAGGTCTCCCGCAATTCAGCTGGAACGAGTAAGGATAGCAATGGGTGTTCAGGTCCATCGACAAAGGCAAGCTGCTCCTCGGGGTCGAGCGCAACCATCCGTTCGGCCCAGAAGCGCTGCCCGCGAACCAATTGCCGGATCGGCAGCGCATCGAGAAATTCGTTAGCGACGATGAGTAGCGGTCCCTCTGGCAGATCCTCCGCTCGGGCCAACCAGACGACATCAGTATCGCTTAGCCGTCTCTGTTGCGCGGTGCGCAGAATCGGGCTGACCTCGATCAGATGCAGGCGAATAGCCCGACGAAACGCCGGCAAGGCTTTGGCGGCGCGCAGCAAATCCGCGGCGAGGGTGCCGCTGCCGGGCCCGAGCTCGGCGACGATCATCGGGTCGGGACGGCCGATCTGTTCCCAAATCAACGCGCACCACACTCCGATAAGCTCGCCAAAAATCTGGCTAATCTCGGGCGCGGTGATGAAATCGCCTCCTGCGCCGATCGGCTGTCGCGTCGCGTAATAGCCGAGTTCGGGATCGTAGAGCGCTATCGCCATAAAGGCGGCGACCGACAGCGGTCCTTCGGTTCGAATGAGCCGAATGATCTTGTCTTCCAGGCTGCGGCCGGTCATAGCGCGGACGAGCGGCGGGTCCGCCGCGACCACAGGATGATTGCGATCCCTGCCACCAAGACCGGGATCGAGAGCAGCTGACCCATCGTCGTTCCAAAAATCAGATAGCCGAGCTGCGGGTCGGGTTGTCGGAAAAGTTCGCCGGACATTCGGGCAACGGCGTAGCCCGCCAAAAACAAGCCGGTTTCCATGCCCGGCGAACGCCGCACCCCGCGCCGCTCGGCGACAAAGAGCAACAGAAACAGCAGGATTCCTTCGCAAAAGGCTTCGTAGAGCTGGCTCGGGTGGCGCGGCACCGGGCCGCCATTCGGAAAGATCATCGCCCACGGGACGGTGGTCGGGCGGCCGTACAGCTCTCCATTGATAAAGTTCGCGATGCGGCCAAAGAATAGCCCGATCGGAACGGCCTCGATGATGATGTCAGAGAACACGAAGAGCCGGATGCCACGCGCTCGCGTGAACAAAATCAGGGCGATTGTCACGCCGATCGCACCGCCATGGAACGACATCCCGCCATGCCATACATAAAACGCTTGTAGCGGATGCGCGAGGTAGTAACCCGGATTGTAGAACAGCACGTAGCCAATACGCCCGCCGAGTACGACCCCGAGTGTCGCCCAAACCAGAAAATCGTCGATGTCTTGACGTCGGACGAGATAAGGCGGACGTCCGGCCAGGGCGAGGCAATAACGCCAACCGATGACCAGCCCGGCGATATAGGCGAGCGCGTACCAGCGAATCGCAAACGGTCCGAGTGAAACGGCGACGGGGTTAATGTCGGGGAACGGAATTACAAAAAATGGCGGCATCGCCAGCTGTCACAAGGAGTTTTGCGCGAAGGTGGAAAATCATCCTATCGCCAACCGCGCCGGCAGCGCAGATTTGACCTAGGCCCTGATCCGGCAAAGGGTCATCAGCCTTCTCGGAGGAGCAGCATCGCCCCGCTCGCCTCGTGCGCCGGAACGGCGAGGCTGCCATCGGGCATCTCGGTGAAATCGATGTCATGTCCGCGCAAATAGGTGAGGGTATCTTCGCGTCGTTCGATGCCGAGTTCGAGGGCCACGATGCCCGGCAGTCGAAAACCGCGATCGAGCGTGAAGCCGGGATGCATGGTCTCGAAATCGTCGGGCGTGCTGAAGAACAGGCAATGCCTCCCGACATGGACCGCGGCGAGCGCGTCGGTTGTCGTCACCTGGCCAATCCCGAATAGCCGGTCGTAGGCGGGGAGCAGCGGCGCCGTATTTTCGACCAACACGTATACGGCATTGAGGCGGGTGGCGCCATTCGCATGCTCAAGCCATTCCGGTCGTCGCATCAGTTCCGGGGTCAAGTGGCTGCACAAGAAGGAGTCGAGGCCGGGCGTCTCTTCTGCGGGTAATGCAACCAGGCTGAAACGCGGCTGCGCACTTCCCTCGGGTAATTCGATGGCGCGGGCAAGCGGGCGTGGCGCCGACGGGTGCAGTCCCCGCTCGGAGAGGGCGGCGTAAGCCTCCGCGGAGTCGCCGAACGGGGCGAACGCCACTCCCATCAATCCTTCTCGCCATTTCAGGAAATCGCCGAGACGGTGGGCCGCCGCCGCGGCAGCATCGGCAATTCCCAATAGCTCGATGTAATCTGCTGCGAACATCACGCAGTAATTACCGGTTGGCTGATCGATATGGCGGCCGCGCGGCGACACCGTAAAGCCGAGCCGACGCCATGTTTCGCGGGCTTCTTCGAGATTGCGGACACCGACGATGACGTGGTCGATGCCGGCTATCGGCTCCATCACGTCCTCCCTTTGACTAGCGGCCGGTTAAGCGGCGTTCCGGAAACAGCTTTAGGAGCCCATCGCGCGAGGCCGGACAAATCCCGCGTTCGGTAATCAGCGCGGTAACGAGCCTGGCCGGCGTCACATCAAAGGCATAGTTTTCTGCCGGGCTGTGCTGTGGCGTGATCCGGACGGCGATGCGCTCGCCGCTATCGGTCCAGCCCTCGATATGAGTGACCTCGCGGGGATCGCGGCGTTCGATCGGGATTGCCGCCCCGTCCTCGATCTCCCAATCAATCGTCGATGACGGCAAGGCGACATAAAACGGGACATCATTGTCGCGCGCCGCGAGCGCCTTCAAATATGTGCCGATCTTGTTGGCGACGTCGCCGGCGGCTGTCGTGCGATCACTGCCGACGATGCACAGATCGACAAGCCCCTGCCGCATCAAATGGCCGCCGGCATTATCGACGACCACCGTATGCGCCACCCCGTGCTGGCCCAATTCCCAAGCGGTCAGTCCGGCGCCTTGGTTGCGCGGCCGGGTCTCATCGACCCAGACATGGATCGGAATGCCGTCGTCATGGGCGCGGTAGATCGGGGCCAGCGCCGTACCCCAATCGACGGCGGCAAGCCAACCGGCGTTGCAATGGGTCAGCACCTCGACCGGTCTATCGCCAGCCTTGCGCTGCCAAGCTCCAACGATCAGAGACGCGCCGTGCTCGCCGATCGCACGGCTGCTTGCCACATCGGCCTCGGCGATCTCGCCGGCAAACGCGAGTGCGGCTGTAAACCGGCCGGATGGCGGCAGAACGTGAAGTCTGCGCTCCATTTCGGCGAGCGCCCAGCGCAGATTGACTGCTGTCGGCCGGGTTGCGGCGAGCACCGCGACCGCGTGGTCGAGCCCGTGATCGGAACCATCCTCCGCCATTCCAAGCGCGACCCCGTAAGCCGCGGTGACACCGATCAGCGGCGCGCCGCGCACCTGCATCGTCCGGATTGCGGTTGCGGCATCGTCGAGCGTAACGAGGCCGACGATTGCCAGTTCGTGCGGTAGCCGCGTCTGATCGATGATCTCGATAGTGCCGCCATCGCCGACCGGCCAAATCGTTCGCATCGGGCGGCCTTCGACCTTCACGTGGCGCCTCGCAGCACCCGCCCGGCGACTGCATCGAGCCGGGCGAGCAGCGCTGGGTCGCGTTTTTCAGGAGCGGTGATCAGGGCATTCTCGAGCGCGTGTCGGCAGCCGTGCCGGCATTGGGCGGTGTCGGCGCCGAGCCGCGGCACGACCGCTTGGATCAGGCGCTTGGCCTTTTGCGCATTGGCCAACAGCACACCGAGAATCATATCGACCGTCACCGCATCGTGGTCCGGATGCCAGCAATCGTAATCGGTAATCATCGCCACTGTGGCGTAACAGATCTCGGCCTCGCGAGCGAGCTTTGCCTCGGGCATGTTGGTCATGCCGATCACGTCGCAGCCCCACGACCGATAAAGCCGGCTTTCGGCCAAGGTTGAGAACTGCGGGCCTTCCATAACGAGATAGGTGCCGCCGCGCTTCAGCACCACCTCGGCCTCGCCCGAGGCTTCCGAAAGAGCATCCCCGATGCGCGCGCATATCGGATGCGCCATCGACACATGCGCCACGCAGCCGGCACCGAAAAAGCTTTTTGGACGCGCAAAGGTACGGTCGATGAACTGGTCGACGATAACAAAATCGCCGGGCGCAAGATCCTCCCTCAAGCTGCCGACCGCCGACAGCGAAACGATATCGGTGACCCCGCACCGCTTCAGCGCATCAATATTGGCGCGGAAATTGATGTCCGAGGGCGGCAATACGTGACCGCGTCCATGGCGCGGCACGAATACGAGTTGATAGCCGCAAAGCGTCCCAAAGCAAAATTCGTCCGAGGTCGCTCCGAACGGGCTTTCCACGCGCCGCCAAGCGACATCGGCGAGGCCGTCAATCTCATAGAGACCGCTGCCGCCGATGATACCGATGACGGGCGGGTTCATGGCAGCTTAGTGCACTCCCGCCCAAATCTTGCGTTTGGCGGCGTAGAAAATCCCGACGCCGACGATCAGAAACAGGAATACCCGCGCCCCGATACGATGGCGGACATCGAGCGTGGGTTCGGAGGCCCAGGCAAGGAACGTCGCGACGTCGTGCGCCATCTGCGGCACTGTCGCCGGGCTCCCGTCGGCAAATTTCACAGCCCCCGGGCTCAGCGGCGGCGGCATCGCGATCTGATGACCGGGGAAATACTCGTTGTAATACTTCCCCGGCGCCACTTGGAAACCGGCCGGTGCCGGCTTGAAGCCGTTCAAGATCGCATAGACGTAATCGGGTCCGCCCTCGCGCGCCTTGACGATCATCGACAGGTCTGGCGGCAACGCCCCACCATTCGCCGCCCGCGCCGCCTCGTCATTCGGAAACGGACCGGGAATCGGGTCGGAGGAGCGGCAGGGCCGCTGATACATCTGGCCTTGGTCGTTCGGTCCGTCGGTGCACTGTTCGCTGGCGGCAATGGCCTTGACTTGGTCGGGGGTGTAGCCGAGCGCCTGCAGATCGCGGAAATACAGGTGTTTGACCGGATGGCAGGCGGAGCAGATCTGTTTGTAGACCTGAAAACCGCGCTGCATCGCCGCCTTGTCATAGGTGCCAAAGACCCCGTCGAACGACCATTGCTGGTGTGGCAATGGCGGGGTCTCCTGCGCCTCGCTTGGTATTGGCGCCAGCAGCAGCAAACCGGTCAGCGCCGCCGCTGCAACCAGAAGTCTCGAAGTGAAAATCGGCATCATGTCACGGCTTTTCCATCGACACGGCAGGAGCTGTCACCCTTGTTTCACTGCCCAACACCGCGGCGGCAATGCTGGTTGGTAACGGCCGCGGCCGCTCGATCTTGCCGATCACCGGCACCAACATCAGAAAGAAGAGGTAATAATAAGCGGTCGCGATTTGCCCGACGGTAACGACGATGCCCTGCGGCGGGTTGAACCCCACCCAGCCGAGCGCCAGCACGTCGATAACGAGCAGCCAGAACAGCCATTTGTAGATCGGCCGGAAGCGCGAGCTGCGAACCGGCGAAGTATCCAGCCACGGCACGATCAACAACAAAAACAGCGACCCGAAGGATGAGATGACGCCCAGCAGTTTGGCCGGAATGCCGAAGATCGAGAACGTGATTGAGCGTAAAATGGCGTAGTAGGGCAGCAGGTACCATTCCGGGACGATGTGGTTCGGCGTCTGCATCGGGTTCGCCGGAATGTAATTGTCCGGGTTGCCGAGAAAGTTCGGGGCATAAAAGATGAAGAACGCGTAGATCAGCAGGAATACGCACAGCCCGAACAGGTCCTTTACCGTGTAATAAGGATGGAACGGGATCGAATCCTGCGGCCCCTTAAGATCGATCCCCAACGGATTGTTCGAGCCGAAACGATGCAAGGCAATAAGGTGAAGCAGGACGACAAACAGAATGACAAAGGGCAGCAAATAATGCAGTGCGTAAAAGCGGTGCAGCGTAGGATCGCCGACGTTGAAGCCGCCCCATAAGAAGGTCACGATCCCTTGACCCACGACCGGTATCGCCGAAAACAGACTGGTGATGACAGTCGCCGCCCAATAGCTCATCTGCCCCCATGGCAGTACATATCCCATGAAGGCGGTGGCGATCATCAGAACCAAAATGATCACGCCAAGGATCCATAACAGCTCGCGCGGAGCCTTGTACGAACCGTAATAAAGCCCGCGAAAGATGTGGATGTAGACGATTGCGAAAAACATCGACGCGCCGTTGGCATGCGCGTACCGAACCAGCCACCCGTAATTGACGTCGCGCATGATGCGCTCGACCGAGTCGAAGGCGAGCAACGCACTCGGCGTATATTGCATGGCGAGAAAGATGCCGGTCACGATCATGATCACCAGCATGATCCCGGCCAGGGAGCCGAAATTCCACCAATAGCTCAGATTGCGGGGAGTCGGGTATTCATAAAGCTCGTGCTCCATCGTTGCCATGAACGGCAACCGATAATCGATCCAGCGAACTATCCGGGTTCCGATCCCAGGACGTGCGTCGGCCATCGTGCTCTCCTAGCCGATCTTAATGATTGTCTTGCCGGTGAATTCGTAGGGTGGCACCGCCAGATTCAGCGGTGCCGGACCCTGGCGGATGCGACCCGCCGTATCGTACATCGAGCCGTGACAGGGGCAGAACCAGCCGCCATAGAGCCCGCGGTCGTCACCCGTTTTCTGACCAAGCGGGATGCAGCCGAGATGAGTGCAGACCCCGACGATGACCAGCCACTCGGGCTTTTTGACGCGGGCCGAATCCGGTTCGGGGTCGCGAAGCTGCGAGGGGTCGACATTTTGCGCCGCGGCTATTTCGGCGGGCGTGCGGTGATCGATAAATACCGGCTTGCCCCGCCAGGCAACGGTCAGGCGTTGCCCGACCGCTACCGGCGCCAGATCAACCTCGGTCGTTGCCGCCGCCAGGGTGTCGCGCGCCGGGTTCAGTGTGTCGACAAACGGCCAGACCATGGCGCCAACCGCAACCGCGCCGAGCGCGCCGGCGGTCAACATTAGGAAATCGCGCCGGCTCGTAGCAGCATGTGCATGGCTAATGTTGTCGTCAGCCAAATCTGTCATTCGATATCTCTGTCCCCAAACTCGTCCTGACCCCCGGCGCCCGGTGAAGCTATACTGTCGACAAAGCGGAACTATGCGACAGACTGCCGCATAATTCACAGAAACCCGCCCGAAACCTCGACTTGCACCGATCCGATACTGTGCGGTCGAGAACCCGAGGTTTGCCTTGCGACTCGCCTTGTTCGAGCCTGATATCCCGCAAAATACTGGAGCACTGTTGCGGCTCGCAGCGTGTTTCGGGATCCCTGTGGATTTGATCGAGCCTTGCGGATTTCTACTCGACGATCGCCGTCTCAAACGCGCCGCCCTCGATTATCGGACACTCTGCGAAGTCACCCGGCATGCCTCGTGGAACGCGTTCCTCGCTAAGAGCCTGTTTGAGTGCGCCTTTGCGCCCCAATCCCATCTGTACTCCATAGGATCACGCTGGTCCGCCTGGTACGGCGGGATGTGAGGGAGTGGATGTGGACCAAGGCGCATCGGGCACGGCATGAGGCGCGCCTGAAAGACATGGTGACAGTGAGCACGGTGGGCGCGGTTGCGCGCTGGCTGGAGCGGGCGGATCCGCCGCGCTCGCCGCGGCGCACCCCCGCTGCACCGGATTGTCGCAGCGCTGGCCTGGCACTTGCGCGTGGGCGGCCCTTGGCGGGCGCTGCCCGGCGGTTTCCCGCCGTGGCGCACCGTCTATGGCTGGTTCCGACGCTGGCTGGAGGCTGGCGGTTTCGATGCCTTGATGCAGGGGATCGCCCGCCTGCGCCGTCGGTCGGTGGGCCGGCGCGCGGTGCCGCGCCTGTGCATCATCGATACGCCGGCGGTCAAGTGCATCAGCGTGCGCGGGCCGCGCTAAAATCTCGGCCAAGTGCCGGCCCCACTCTCGGCTGGTGCTGATGACGACCTCCGGGGCGGTGCCATTACATCGCTTCATCTTCACAGCGGAGGATACGATCTTGCTCGGCCGCGAGAGGCGGGGGCGCCAGCCGCGGTGCATGCCGCCGCGGCGGCGCGGGTTGCGATCCCCTTGCGCCCGCCCGCGCGATCGCTCAACGTCGCGCTTGCCGGCGCGATCGCAGTTTTCGAGGCGCTGCGGCAGACCGAGCTGATTCCCGAACGATGAACCCATCGACCAATTTTCCTTCCGACCCCGAACGTTGCGCGCGTGCTGCCGCGTGGTTCGCGGCGCTGCGCGACCGGATCTGCGCTGAGTTCGAGGCGATCGAGGACGAGTTCGCGGCGGAGCGGCCGGATAAGGGTGAGGCCAGCCGGTTCGAACGCACCCCCTGGCAGCGCCCGGAGGGTGGCGGTGGTGTGATCGCCCTGATGCGCGGACGGGTTTTCGAAAAAGTCGGGGTCAACATTTCGACCGTGTCGGGCGAATTTTCTCCCGAATTCCGCAACGACATTCCGGGTGCGGTAGTCGATCCGCGGTTTTGGGCGAGCGGCATCTCGCTGGTCGCACATATGCGCTCGCCATTGGTTCCCGCGGTTCATATGAACACCCGGCACATCGTGACCACCAAAGCCTGGTTCGGCGGCGGCTCCGATCTGACCCCGATATACCCGGACTCGACGGCAGAAGCCTCGTTTCATACAGCGTTACGGGACGCCTGTGATGGCTACGACCGCGAATGCTACGCCCGCTTCAAAGCCTGGTGCGACGAGTATTTCTTTCTGCCGCACCGCAACGAAGCGCGCGGCGCGGGTGGTATCTTTTTCGATTATCTCGATAGCGGCGATTGGGAGCGGGACTTCGCTTTTGTTCGTGCCGTCGGCGAGGCGTTTCTGGCGGTCTATCCGGAGATCGTGCGGCTGCGCATGCGGCTCCCCTGGACCGATGAGCAGCGCCGCCATCAACTCGTGCGCCGCGGCCGCTATGCCGAGTTCAACTTGCTTTATGACCGTGGTACCCGCTTTGGCTTGAAGACCGGCGGCAATGTCGAGGCGATCCTGATGTCGTTGCCGCCCGCAGCCGCCTGGCCGTGACCGGTGATCGGAACCGGGTGGCCGCGCCGCGCGTTTTGCCGAAGTCATGCCCAAGGTGAAATTAGAAGATCGCGCAGCGCTCGAGCGGGCTTACCCGCCCGATGCGTTTGCTGCCGATACCGCGCACAACGCCGCGACCTCTAGCGAGGCCATCAGCGGAGTGCGCATCCTCAGCGCGCCGGACGATGCGGGAGAGTTCAGTTTCGAGCGCGGCAGTCGCCAGGTCGGAGAAGCTTCTTCGGTGGCGTTTGTTGCTCCCTATCGCCGACGCGGAAATGCGGGAGAGCCCGAAGCGGTGTCATCAGATCCGTGCGCGGGCTATCAAGCCTTTCTCGACGACATCGTCGATGCCGCGCGTCGCTTTGGCTACAAGCCCGAAGAGTCGCCCGGCCAGGGCGACCCCCGTATTCGCGGGCTGCGCCAGTAATGCCTGCGTCAGATCTGCTGGATTGCCGACAATAGCCAATCGCCTCCGCGCCGGCGCACGAATGTCCATACCTCTTCAAATTCGCCTGGACTGCGCGGATCACCGCTGACAACCGAATTGCGATCGCCGGGAGGCGCACCGAGCCGCAGCATATAATCGGCCGCGCGCCAGCGCAGCAGCGCCGTCGCGTATTGCAGATCGCTTTCTTCCCATGCCTCGGTCAGCTCGCCTTTGACGAGCTCCACATTGCTAACGACATTGCGCAGCCCCCGGCTTGTGTTGCGGCTAAGCTCTTCTGAGAAATAGCTTAGCATTTCTGGGGTCATCAAACGCCGCATTTGCCCGAGATCGCCGTTGCTCCAGGCATACTGGATTGCGGTGTGCAGTCGCTGGAAGGCTTGCAAATCGGCGTCAGCGAGGTTCACGTCCCGGCCGCGAAACTGGCCGGCCGGGGCGAATGCGGTGCCGGCCTGGCGGGCTCTGAACGTGGCCGGTCCGGCCGTCGGCCATCCGTTCGCGAACGCCCCTGCCCGGAACCGCCGCACGACAAACCAGATCACTAGACCGATGATCGCAAGCCATAACAGAGTGCCGAAGAACGAGCCGGCGCCCCCGCCGGCACCCTCGGCATTGGCGGCGTGGCCGAATAGCCAGGAACCGAAGAGGCCGCCCGCAAGCCCGGTCAAAAACGGGTGCCGCTGAAAAAAGCTGCCGCCGTAAGCTGGCGCGGGCGAGCCGGGGGCAAAATTGGGTCGGCTCGGCGGCGGCGTCAGGCTGCGGTTGAGCGGCTGAGCGCCATTGTATTCCCAGGTGCGGGTGCCCCGGCTGCCAAAGCTCGACCCTCGCCCACTGTAAGAGCTGCCCGCCCGCGCTTGCGCCAAAGCAGGGGCGAGCGCCAGACAGGCGCAGCAAAAAAGCGCAAGCCCGATCCGCCAAATCGACATAGCTTTGGACATTCCCTGTTCGTCCTTGAAGAAGGCGACCTCCCTTATATGAGATATTGGCGAGTTGGGGCGGGGCGAAAGCGCTGCCGACGGAAAACGGCGGTTGCCGACGTCCGCAGGTCGTTCCCGGATCCTTTGCTTGATAGCCAGGTTGCGCAACCTAGATTATAGTCATTCGCAAGTGATCCGCTTTTGGGTGCCGCAAACGGGCCCAGCGGTGGTTTCTCGCTCGCCAGTGAGGAGAAAAAAGGAATGTCTCGATTATCGCTGTTCAACTCGCCACTGCTGCTTGGCTTCGACCATTTCGAGCGGGCGCTCGACCGGGTCAGCAAAGGATCAAGCGATGGCTACCCGCCTTATAATATCGAGCAGCTCGGGGAAAATGCGCTGCGCATAACTCTCGCAGTTGCCGGGTTCTCTATGGCGGATCTCAGCATCACCGTCGAAGACAACCAACTCGTGATCCGCGGCAAGCAGACCGATGACGCTCAGCGGGTCTATCTGCACCGCGGCATTGCCGCCCGCCAATTCCAACGTTCGTTCGTGCTAGCGGAAGGTATCGAGGTGAGCGGAGCGTGGCTCGATAACGGGCTGCTTCACATTGATTTGGTTCGACCCGAAGTGGAAAGCCGAGTGAGGACCATCGAAATCAGAAACGGGGCGACAACCGCGAAGAGAAGCGCGGCGAGCGTGCAGAGCTAGTTTAAAGGTAGAGAGATGGACAGGATAGAACGGATCGGGCTGATGTCGGCGCGCGAGCTGGCGCTGCTCGGGATGCAAGACTTGGCCTATATCAAACGGGTCGTCGTCGATGGCGCCGCGGGCTATGCTATCCATGCCGCCGACGGAACCCAGATAGCGGTCCTTACCGATCGGGATCTGGCATTCGCGACCGTACGCCAGCACGACCTCGAGCCGGTAAGCGTCCACTGATACAGGAGCCGGCAGACTAGGCGACGTCGCTCGCCGTCATGTCGGTGAGCAGCGCGTAGAGGGCGTCAGGACGATCGGTTCCGCGCAATTTCTCACAGACTACGCGATCGCGCAGCAATCGGGAGATGCGGGCGAGCGCCTTGAGGTGGTCGGCGCCGGCGTTCTCAGGAGCCAGCAGCAGAAAGATTAAATCCACCGGCTGGTCGTCGATCGCCTCGAACGGGATTGGCCGCTCGAGCCGAGCAAAGATCCCGCAAAATCGATCAAGACCGGGCAGTTTGCCGTGCGGTATGCCGATACCCATGCCAATCCCGGTCGATCCGAGGCGCTCACGCTCGATCAACACGTCGAAGATTGCGCGGTCAGGGATCCCGGTGATCGCCGCGGCCCGCTTAGCGAGCTCTTGCAGCACCTGGCGTTTGTTGGTCGCACGCAGCTGCGCAATGACGCTGCGCGGGGTGATCAGGTCGGTGATTTCCATGATCTGGCGCGGACGTTCTCCGGCGGTCTCGATTCCCTCGGTGCGACTGCGTGCCGCTTCCAGGGCCTATTACCTTCGATCGTAGGGCGGTGCGGAATTGGAAGGTTCAGGCACCGTCCGCGGCGGAGACGATCGCCCGCCGCTCACGACGAGCGGGATCGAGTACCGGGTCGACCCACCCTATATTGCCATCGGTTCGCCGATACACAAGGTTCAGCTCACCATGCGCCCGGTTACGAAACAACAATACCGGCGCACCCGCCAGATCCAACCGCATCACGGCCTCGCCTACGGTTAGCCGCGGCAATTCGGTGCTGATCTCGGCGATGACCGCTGCCGCTCCGATCGAATGCTGGCCGACGATCTCCTGATCGCTATCCTCATCCTCCTCGATTGGCGCCAGCACATAGTCGCGAGCGCTCTCGACCGGTTCTGTGGGTTCGCGCGACTGGGCATGATGATCGCGCAAGCGCCGCTTGTAGCGGCGCATTTGCTTGGCGACGCGCTCGGCGGCGCTGTCGAAAGCAGCATAGGCGTCGGAAAGCGCGGCGCCGGCATTGACGACGATCCCGCGACCGATGTGCAGGGAAATCTCGGCGCGGATCAAATATGCTTCTTTGGCGATTACAACGTGCGATTCGATCGCAGTTTTGAAATATTTCGTCAGAATCGCTTCGAGACTGGCTTCGACATGCTCGCGTAGGGCATTGCCGATGTCGACTTGCTTCCCAGTGACAGTCAGCTGCATGGATGCACATGCCTTCTAGCTGGAATTGCGTGCTGTTCGCCCCAGTCAGCGAAATTGGGCGTGTCCCGAAACTCGGTCAAGCAGACAGGATCGGCACTGCCGCGCGGGTCGCGATCAAAGAGCTGCCCGGCTTATGGTCCAATTCCGTGCCTGCTACAAGACAAGCAGTTTCTCCCGCCGGCGCTGCACCGATGACGGGATGTGCATCGCCTCGCGATACTTGGCGACGGTCCGCCGTGCGATGTCGACCCGGTCGCGCTGCAGCAATTCGACGATCCGTTCATCGGACAGCGTGGCGTCGGGCGGTTCGTTGTCGATCAGATTGCGGATCAGATGGCGTACCGCTTCTGCCGAATGCGCGTCACCGCCGCTCGACGCAGGAATCGCGGATGTGAAGAAATACTTCAATTCATAGAGCCCGCGCGGGGTGGCCATATATTTGTTGCTGGTTACCCGGCTCACGGTGCTCTCGTGCATCCCGATTGCTTCGGCGATGTCGCGCAGGATCAGCGGTCGCAGCGCTTTTACGCCGCGGCGAAAAAACGCGTCCTGCTGACGAACAATCTCGGCGGCGACCTTGAGAATCGTGGTGGCTCGCTGGTGCAGCGATTTGACGAGCCAGTTGGCCGCCTGCAATCGGTCGGTCAGATAATCCTTTTCCGACTTGCTGCGCGCCGCACGGCTGATTTGTGCGTAATATTTATTATTGACGAGGACACGCGGCAGAGTTTCGGCGTTGAGCTCGACGATCCACCCGCCTTCTGGCTGAGCCCGCATCAGGATGTCGGGCACGACCGGCTGGGCCAGCGGCGGATCGAAAGCCAGCCCGGGCCGCGGATCGAGCGACTTAATCTCCGCGATCATCTCGGCCATGTCTTCCGCATCCACCTGGCACAGCCGCATCAGCGCCGGGATATTGCGCGCGGCCAGCAACGGCAGATGATCGAGCAAGACCTGCATCGCAGGGTCGAGCCGATTGCGCTCGCTTAGCTGAAGCGCGAGGCACTCGCGGAGATCGCGTGCGAAGATGCCGGCCGGATCGAATTGCTGGAGGCGGGCAAGAACCGCCTCGACCCGGCTCGGTTGACAGCCGAGCAACTCTGCGACGGTGTCGAGCCCGCTGCTCACATAGCCATTCTCATCGAGCAGGTCGAGCAAATGCATCGCGATCAGGTGATCGCCGTGATCGGAGAGATCGGTTCCGATCTGCTCCAGGACGTGCTCGCGCAAGGTGCGGGGCCGCGCTGCCGTCTGCTCGAGGCCGGGGCCGTTCTCGCCCGCGGCGGTGCTGTTGCGCGCGTGCCAAGCGGGCGACTCGCCGGCAAGGTCGAGCGATCCGTCGCCTTCGCTACCCGAAGCGACACGCCAATGCTCGCTTGCCTCGGGGACGAGTTCGCTAGCCAAACTCTCCGGCAACGCCGCCGTCGAGGCTTGCTCTGCGTCGAATGCCGCCTCATTTGGCGGCAGCGCTTCCCCTCCCGTCCATTCGCGTCGCTCAAGGAGCGGGTTCTGCTGGATCTCGGCGTCGACAAAGTCATTTAGTTCGAGGTTCGAGAGTTGCAGCATCTTGATGGCTTGCTGCAGCTGCGGCGTCATCACCAACGCCTGCGCCTGGCGCAACTCAAGCCGCTGCGAAAAAGCCATCCGATTCACACCGCGCTCCGCTCGGAGCGGCTTATAGGCTAAACCGATCGCCGAGGAAAACCCGTCTTACATCGGCATCGGCGACGATGTCAGCGGGTACGCCTTCCATCAATACCTGTCCTGCGTGCAGTATATATGCTCGATCGACGATTTCAAGGGTCTCGCGCACGTTGTGATCGGTGATCAGCACACCAATTCCGCGATCTTTTAAATGCCCGATCAAATCACGGATGTCGGCGACCGCAATCGGGTCGATACCGGCCAGGGGTTCGTCGAGTAAAATGAAATGAGGCTGGGTGGCCAAGGCCCGCGCTATCTCGCAGCGGCGGCGCTCTCCGCCCGACAGCGCCATCGCCGGCGCGCGGCGCAGATGAGTGATCGAAAACTCCGCCAGCAGCGAGTCCACCATCGCTTCACGCGCTTCGGGTTGTGGCTCGACCACCTCCAAGATCGCGCGAATATTCTGCTCGACGGTCAATCCGCGAAAAATCGAGGCCTCTTGCGGCAGGTATCCGATCCCACGGCGGGCGCGGCGATACATCGGAAGATCGGTGATATCGCGGCCGTCCAGCGTGACCACGCCGGTGTCGGCCGCGATGAGCCCGGTAATGATATAGAAACAGGTGGTTTTGCCGGCTCCGTTCGGCCCCAATAGGCCGACGACTTCGCCGCGCTGGACCGACACATTCACCGCGCGCAAAACCGGCCGCCGCTTGAAGCTCTTGCCGAGCCCCTCTCCGCACAGGCCGTCCATCGGCAGCGGACGCGCGGTGGCACGCGCCGACAAATCACGGTTTTCGGCTACAAGCCGGGGTTGCTGCTCGGTGACCTGGTTCAGGCCGGAGCCGACCCGTCTGCCGATCGCCCTCATGATTTCGGTGCTGTGCCTGGGGCAGCGGGTTTGGCTGATTTTTGCCCTGCGCTTGGCCCGGCTGTCGAATTTTGCCGATAAAAGAGACCTTCAACGCGCGGTGCCGGCGCGCCGGGTTTGGCCGCGTAGGTCATCATGCGACTGATGTTTGTGTTGAGGTCGACGACGGCATATTGACCTTTAACGGCATCCTGGCCGCGCGTGATTGTCACATTGCCGAGCAAGGTCACGATCCCGGTCTGGGCATTGTAAACACCGTAGTCGCCGCGCCCGACATCGGTTGCAGTCGCGACCACGACATGACCCTGGGCATCGATGCGGCTGATCTTTGAACTGGCTTCGTCGTTGTCGAGCGGTGGGGCCGCGCCCGGCCTAACCTGCCTGGGTTTCCCGGATGCGGCTACTTCAGCCGCCGCGGTCTTGGTTGCTCCCGTTGCTCTTGTCGGCGGTTTGGACTCGCGCTGCCCTGGACTGGTCGGCCCGGCGCTCTTGGCTGTCTTGTCCTTGATGAAATGCGCGGTCAGCACGTCCGCGCGGATGCGGCGATCTCCCCGGATCGCGATGGCGTCGCCGCGGGCAACCGCAACCTGTTGCTGATCATACCATTCGAGACTGTCGCGGGCGGTAACCACATCGGTCGGGGTGGTCAGTTTCAGATGCTGGCCGGTGACGATGCCGATCTGCTGGTCGACATCATAGATCGCCTGATCGCCGACCACGGTGCGGTTCGGCGCCATGATCACCACATGGCCATCTGCATCGAGGCGATAAACCTCGTTGCCGCCCTCGGATTTGTTTTTGCTCGGCCGATAATGAGCCGTCAGAACATCGGCGTGTACTTCACTCGTGCCGCGCCTCGCTACCGCATTGCCGCGCGCGATGTAGACTTGCTTATCCTGCTGCCACTCGATACCGGAATCGGCGGTGATGTCGATCGGCTGAGCGGAGCCGGCGGTGAGCGGGTTAAGACCCTGCGCCGCGGTCGGCCCCGGCCCGCACGCCAAAAAACCCGCCAGCAACAGCACAAGCCCCGGTGTGGCGCGCGGAAACCACGCACCGAGAGGCGCCAGTGCCTCCGACCCCGGCATTTTGCACTTACTCAACATGAGGCTCGCCATTGCCGATTGCGCCGCCGCCGCTCAACGTCGCTGCGCTGGCGCGGCTGACAAGATGATGTCGCGATCTTCTCGCCGTAGGACGCGATCTCGTCACCGTATGACGCGGTGTCGTCGTGGAACGACGCGGAGTCAAAAGAGGACCGATTGCCGGTGCTGCGCCTTGCACCGAGTTTGCGGGGGCGGCGGGAGGGCTGGGCGAAGCTATCGCTGCCGCCTCCACTGCGGCGGCGGTTTTCAGGACCTCGGATGACGGTTCGGGTGGAGGGGGTGGGGTTTTGGTTGGCTTGGTGCCTTTCAGGATGGCGCGTGACTGTCCGGTAAAGGTGATCGTGTCACCCTTGTCGATAATGCGGAAGCCCTGCCCCCAGATATCGCCGGAAGGCCCGTGTCCTTCGATCGGGACATGCCCTTCGGCGGTATTGTTAGCGAGATTGGCGTGCGCCCGCTGGGTCACGAACCGGGTCCCGTTCTCGTGCGTCAGGGTGACGTTGTCGAACAGATCGAGCAGTTGCGACTGCGACTGATAGATCGCCGTCGCGGCTGTCAATACGATTTTAGCGCCGCCATGACCGACCGTCACGGCACGCGGAGAGTTGAGCGACATCAGATCGCTGCGATTCGGCAGTTGGTGGCCGACCGCGGCGGTGATCACATAGGGCCGGTTGAGCCGATCGGTACCGGCGTATCGCGGGTGGATCATCGTCAGTTCGCGCGCCTCGCGCAAATCGATCACCGACAGCTTGAGACGCGCGCTTTCGAGGAGCGGAGCGAGGCGTGGCCAAGCGGCGACCAGCAGCAACAGCGCGGCCCCAATTGCCGGCAACACTCGCTTTAAAAAAGCGACGACACGGCTATAGCGGTCCACCCCGATGCGGCTCATCCGCCGGGCCTCTCGTGCGGCTAAAGGGCGGCCCGGCGGAAAATCGGCGCTGTGGTCAAGGGCTTTCACCGGCCGACCCGGATCCGCTGTGTTAAGCGATGCCGGCACGCAAGCAATCGTGCATATGCAAGAACCCGATCGGGCAGTGATTGTCGTCGAGTACGAACAGCGAGGTAATCGCGGAGCGGTTCATCAGCCCTAATGCCTCGGCGGCGAGCGCGCCGGGGCCGGTCGTCTTCGGCTGCGGATGCATGATCTCGGTCACGCGCCGGTTCAGCAGGTCATCGGCCATATGCCGGCGCAAATCACCGTCAGTGATGATTCCGACTAGTCGTCCTTGGCCGTCGCATGCGCCGACGCAGCCAAAGCTCTTGGCGGTCATAACCAGAATTGCCTCGGACATCGGAGTTGCCGGCGCAACCAAGGGCATTGCGTCGCCGACATGCATTATGTCGGCAACCCGCAGCAGCCGCCGTCCGAGACGACCTCCGGGATGGAACAGCCGAAAATCGGCGATCGAGAAGCCGCGACGTTCAAGCAGAGTGATTGCGAGCGCGTCGCCCAGAGCCATCATCAACGTCGTCGAGGTGGTCGGCGCCAACCCCATCGGGCACGCCTCGGCGGCGGGCGGCAGCAGCAGCACCACGTCAGCGGCCGACGCCAAGGTCGAGTGTGCCCCCGAGGTGATCGCGATCAGCGGAATGCCAAAGCGACGCGAATAAGCGATGATGTCGGCGAACTCAGTGGTTTCGCCGGAATTCGACAGCGCCACAATCGCGTCCTCGCCAGCGATCATGCCGAGATCGCCGTGGCTGGCCTCACCGGCATGGACAAACTGTGCCGGCGTCCCGGTCGATGCCAAGCTTGCAGCAATCTTGCGCGCGACGTGACCGCTTTTTCCGACCCCGGTCACGATGATGCGTCCGTGCGCCGCCAGGCACAGATGGACCGCGGCCGCAAAAGTCGCGTCGAGCGCCGTTGAAAGACTTTCGAGCCCGGCTATTTCCGTCCGCAACACCCGCCTAGCGACTGCGAGAGCGATCTCGACGCCGTAGCCTTGCCCGGTATCGAGCGATCTCTTGCCCGGCCCTGCCCGGGCGATATCGCCAACCATCACGGCCATCGGCGGCAGCGAGCGGATTGTAAAATTGAAAGCGTAACCAAAACTTCCCCCCGAACTCGGCTCAATGCGCGAAGATGTCTTGCTCCGCCCAGCCGCCGAGATCAAGCAAGACGCGATGCGGTAAAAATTCGAACGACGCCCGGGCCAGCAACTCGCGCCCCTCACGCTCCAAGATCGCGTCGAGTCTGGCGCGGAGTGCGTGGAGATGGAGCACGTCCGACGCCGCATAGCGCAGCTGTTCGTCGGTAAGATTCGGCGCCCCCCAATCCGAACTTTGCTGCTGTTTCGAGAGATCGATGTTGAGCAGATCCTTGCACAAATCGCGCAGACTATGGCGATCAGTAAACGTTCGGGCGAGCCGCGAAGCGATCTTGGTACAATATACCGGCAGTGCCATGACGCCGAGATAACGGTAAATCATGGCAAGATCGAAGCGTGCAAAGTGAAACAGCTTGGTGACATCCCGATCGCCGATCAACCGCCGCAAGCGGGGGGCATCGTATGCGCCGGGTGCAAATTGGATCAGATGGGCGTCGCCGTTACCGGCCGAGAGTTGAACGACGCACAGCCGGTCGCGGTGCGGGTTCAGGCCCATCGTCTCGGTATCGACGGCTACGACCGTCCCGAAATCAATGTCCTCGGGAAGATCGCCGTGATGGAGCCAATTGCTCATCCGAGGCTAAGTCGCGATCGCGATTCGGCGCCGAGGAATGGTGCCCAGGAGAAGACTCGAACTTCCACGAGCTAATTGCCCACTAGAACCTGAATTTAGCGCGTCTACCAATTCCGCCACCTGGGCGCGTCGGCGCCAGCCGAAATAAGCCTGCACTCCGCCGATGTCAACGAGCTTGGGCCCGTTCGCGGCCCGCAAATCTTATCATTGCCATCAATCAAGGCTCCTGTAATAGCTGAGACTGTTCCGGCAGTTATCGGCACGCTCACCCTCCCTCCTCGACAAGCGGAAGGTTTGTGAGGGCTGCGGTGAGCGGTTCCGGTTATTCAGGGCGAAAATCGAGCCTGACACCATGAAATACGATCACATTTTTAATCTTCCGGCCTTGTCGTGCGCCACGCTGCTCGCGGTTGCGGGGGGTGGCTTTACAGCGTTGGCGCAGCCGGCACCACCCGCCGTACTCGTCGCCACCGCCGAGATGCGCGACGTGTCGGGGACCGCCGAATTTGTTGGTCGCGTCAAGGCGATCGAAAAGGTCGATTTGCGCGCCCGAGTTGACGGCTTTCTCGGGCCGTGGCTGTTTAAAGAAGGCGACCTGGTCAAGGCCGGCCAGACCGTTTTCACGCTGGACCCGGCGCCGTTCGAAGCGACCCTCGCGCAGCGCAAGGCTGAAGTCGCTTCGGCCAGCGCCGCCCTGGACTATGCCGACCTGCAGGCGAGACGCGGGCGTGAACTGATCAAGACCAAAACGATCCCGCAGTCGGAGCTCGACCTGCGCGAATCGGCGCTGCTTAAAGCCAAAGCTGCTTTCGCCCAGGCTCAGGCTGCGCAGCAGGCAGCCGAAGTCGATCTGTCCTATACGCAGATCAAAAGCCCGATCACCGGCCATATTGGTCAGGCCGCCTATTCGCCCGGCAATCTCGTCGGTCCGAACAGCGGCGTGCTCGCGACCGTGGTCAAAGAGAACCCGATCCAGGTCGTCTTCAACGTCAGTCAGCGCCAATTGCTCCAGGAGCGCCGTACCATGCCGAAAGGAGAGCTCGACACGATCCTCGCGCGGCTGCGGCTCGCCGATGGATCGACTTATGCCGAGCCGGGCAAGCTCGATTTTGTTGGCGTCCAGGCCGACCCCAATACCGATTCGATCCCGCTGCGCGCGGTCTTCCCCAATCCGCAAGGGGTCCTCGCCGACGGGATGAGCGTCCGGGTGATCCTCGAAATCGGCAAGCCGGTCGAGGCGCTTGTCATTCCGCAATCGGCGATCGCGCAGGATCAGTCCGGCAACTACGTCTTTGTCGTCGATGCCCAGAACAAGGCGATCATGCGCCCGGTCAAGGTTGAAATGCAGCGCGACGGCACCGCGGTGGTAAAGGAGGGGCTTGCCGCCGGTGACCGGGTCATTGTGCAGGGGCAGGCGCGGGTGCGCCCGGGGTTGACCGTGGCGCCGAGCCCGGCGCCACCCGCCTGAGCCGTCACAAAATGGGGGAGCGCCGATGATTTCGGCCGTTTTTGTTGACCGACCGCGGCTCGCGATCGTCATCTCGATCCTGATCACGCTTGCCGGCTTGATCGCTCTGGCGGTGATACCGATTGCGCAGTTTCCCGATATCGTGCCGCCCGAGGTTTCGGTCACGACGGTTTATCCCGGCGCCAACGCCGAAGTCGTCGAGCAAACCGTTGCCCAGGTCATCGAGCGCGAGGTCAACGGCGTGTCGGGCATGCTCTACATGCGGTCGACCTCGGGCAATGACGGCTCGTACAGCCTGACCGTGTCGTTCGCGGTCGGCACCGACCCCGAATCTAACACCGTCAATGTCCAAAACCGGGTTCAGCGGGCGATGCCTCGGTTGCCGTCGGAGGTGCAGCAGAACGGCGTCGAGGTCGAAAAGAAGTCTTCGGCTATCCTGCAAGTCGTGGTGCTGCGCTCACCCAAAGGAACACGCGACAGCCTGTTCCTGTC
This sequence comes from uncultured Alphaproteobacteria bacterium, assembly GCA_963846635.1. Lineage (GTDB taxonomy): Bacteria > Pseudomonadota > Alphaproteobacteria > ATCC43930 > CGMCC-115725 > AP-15. The sequence continues at coordinate 218,284 of CAWJXM010000041.1, forward strand.
CAACTACATGCTGATCAATATCCGCGACGCGATCAGCCGCATCCCCGGTGTCGGTCAGGCCAATTTGTTCGGCCAGCAGGACTATGCGATGCGCATCTGGCTCGACATGGACCGGTTGACCGCACTCGGACTGACACCACAAGACGTGATCACCGCGGTGCGCGCGCAGAATGTCCAGGCCGCGGTCGGCCGCATAGGCGGGGCGCCAGTGATCGAGGCGCAGCAGCGGACGATCCCGTTAACCACCCAAGGCCGGCTCGAAACTCCGGAGCAATTCGGCGCGATCATCGTACGCGCCCAACCAAACGGCTCGCTGATCCGCGTGCGCGACGTCGCTCGTGTCGAGCTCGGCGCGCAATCAGCCGACGTGTTTTCTTCTTTCGACGGTCAGTTGGCCTCGGCGATGGGGATCTATCTGGCGCCGGGTGCGAATGCAGTGGCGACTGCGGCCGGGGTGCGGCGCGCGATGGAGGAGATGGCCCAGCGCTTCCCTGACGACATGACCTGGGAGATCCCCTACGACACGACGGTCTTTGTCACCTCTTCGATCCACAAGGTGGTCACGACTCTGATCGAAGCCTTTGTGCTGGTCACGATCGTCGTCTTCGTGTTTCTCGGCAGTTTGCGCGCGACCTTGGTGCCGCTCGTCGCCGTGCCGGTATCGTTGGTCGGCACGTTCGCGGTGATGCTGGCGATCGGCTTTTCCGCCAATACGATCTCGCTGTTGGCACTGGTGCTGGCGATCGGGGTCGTCGTCGACGACGCGATCGTCGTCGTCGAGGCAGTTGAGCACATGATGGCCGAGCATCCCGAGATGTCGCCGGCCGATGCCACCAAAGCGTCGATGAGCCAGATCACCGGGCCGATCATCGCGACCACCTTGGTGCTGTTGTCGGTGTTCGTGCCGGTCGCCTTCATCCCCGGCATTGTCGGCCAGCTATACCAGCAATTCGCTGTCGCTGTGTCGGTGTCGGTGCTGATTTCGATGGTGAACGCGCTGACCTTGTCGCCGGCATTGTGCGCGTTGCTGCTGCGCCATGGTTCGCCGCCGAGTCGGCCCATCCGCGCGATGCAGGGCGGCATCGACGCTATGCAGCGCGGCTATGCCAGTATCGTCGGGCGCCTGGCGCCGCGGGTGCTGCTGACTTTGGCACTGGTCGGGGTCGCCGTTGCCTTCATCGTATGGTTTGGCCGCGCCGTTCCGGCGGGCTTTCTACCGGAGGAGGATCAGGGCGCCTTCCTGATCGAGGCGCAACTGCCCGAGGGCGCCTCGCTCAACCGTACCAGCGAAGTGGCGGCCGATGTCGAGCGCATCGCCAAGGCGACGCCGGGGGTGGCGGCCGTCACCTCGATCGTCGGCTACAGCATGATTGACGGTATCGCCCAATCGAACAAATCGACGTTTTTCGTTACCCTCGCCCCCTTTGCCGATCGCACATCGAGGTCCGAAAGCGTATGGGGCGTGCTCGACCATTTGCGCGCCGATTTTCTGAAGTTGCCGGCAGCGATCGTCATACCCTTTAACCTGCCGCCGATCATCGGTCTCGGCACCGGCGCCGGGTTCGAATACCAGCTGCAATCCTACGCCGGCGCGCCGGCGAGCGAGATGGCCGCAGTGGCCCGCGGTCTGGTTCAGGCGGCGAATGCCGACCCGGCATTGGCCGGCGTCTTTACCACCTACGGCGCCTCGACGCCGCTGATCCGGCTCGACATCGACCGCGAGCGGGCCGAGACCCTGGGCATCAGCATCAGCAACATCTTCACCGCCTTGCAGGCGTCGCTCGGCGGCTATTACGTCAACGACTTCAACAAATTCGGCCGCACTTGGCAGGTCATTCTGCAGGCCGAGACGCCGCAGCGCATGCACATTGACGATATCTTCGAAGTGCATGTGCGCGCGGCCAACGGTGCACTCGTGCCGATCCGCACCCTTGCCACGGTCGAGAATGTCCTCGGTCCCGGCTACATCTACCGTTTCAACAATCTGCGCGCGGTGGCAATCCAGGGGCAACCTGCGGCTGGCTATTCCTCAGGTCAGGCATTGGCGGCGATGGAGCAGGTATCGAAAGCGACCCTGCCGCCGGGCTTTGGCTATTCGTGGAGCGGCACCGCTTACCAGGAAAAGATCGCTGGCAGCCAAGCGACGGTCATTTTGGCGCTGGCGGTGCTGTTCGCTTATCTGGTGCTGGTCGGGCTCTACAAATCCTGGTCGATACCGGCGGCGGTGATTGTTTCGGTCACTGTCGGGCTGGCCGGCGCGCTCGGCGGGCTGTTGCTGACTGGGCTGCCGAACGACGTGTTTGCGCAGATTGGCATCGTCGTGCTGATCGCGCTCGCCGCCAAGAACGCGATCCTGATCGTCGAGTTCGCGATGCAGGCGCACCGCGACGGCTTGGCTGTCGCCGAGGCGGCGCTGAGCGGTGCGCGCGCCCGGTTCCGGGCGGTTATGATGACCTCGTTCGCCTTTATCCTCGGTCTCGTGCCGTTGCTGATCTCGGGAGGCGCCGGTGCGGTGACCCGGCATGCGGTCGCGACCTCCGTATTTTTTGGCATGCTGGCCGCATCGGTCGTGGGCATTTTCCTGATCCCGGGCCTCTATGTCGTCTTCCAGCGGCTGCGCGATGGCGTCAAGCAGCGGCTGTTTGGCATCGCCCCCGACATCGGCCCCACCCAACAACCGACCAAAACCGCTGCGGAGTGACCCGCGCGCGTTTGCAAGCATTCGCCTCGGACGACGTCGATCGTTTCGCGCGACCGCGAACTCCGTGGATGTGTTAGTCTGCTGTCGATTGTGCTGGCGGTGTTGTCGAAATCGGTGTTTGTCGACGATAGCGCCGACGCGGTGGGAGGCTGGCGATGATCGATGCGGCTTTTGCACTCGAGGATTATCGGCGGCAACACCCCGGCCCGTTGCCGAACCTTGCTGGTCGCGGCTATCATCAACATGATCCAGAACTGATTCGGTGCATGATCAGGCCGGCGACCGCCGAGACTTGGCTGCAACCGCATTTTTACTCGCCGCAGGCCAAGGCAATCCTGCTCGAAATTTCAGCCCGCTACGCCGCCGTCATGGACGCCGGCGCTTGGGAAGACCGCGGCGATGACGATCCGGTGGTGATCCATGCCACCCCTAATCGGGCCGGCCGTCGCGTATGGAACGGCGCCCATCGGCTCGGTGCGATCCTGCTCCTCGGCCGACCATTCGTGCTTCCCATTCGCTTCTGCCGGTAACATCCAGTCCGCAGGCTGATCGCCGCTCTTGAGTTGGGATGCCGAGCGGTGCCCTGGATTATGCGAGCGCTTCGCGCGCGGCCAGAAGTCGACAAAGGCGTAGGCGTTCCCGGCGACCAAATCGGTTCTTCACGCCTCGCAGCAGGCTGACCCAACGGATACTGAATTTACTTGCGAGGCCATCGAGCAAGCCTGATCGTGCCTCGGCTCCCCGCTCACCGATTTCGGACTACAAGATGTCAGATCAAGCCTCCCCCGCAGCAAAATATCGCGTGGTCGAAACCGCCCTGTCAGAAGTCAAGATCATCACACCGCAACGGATTGGCGATTCGCGTGGCTTCTTCTCCGAAGTGTGGAATGAACGCGACTTTGCCGCGGCGGGGATCGAGGCAGCCTTTGTTCAGGACAACCATATACGCAATCCCCTGAAAGGGACATTGCGCGGGCTGCATTACCAAATGCGTCCGACAGCACAGGGAAAGCTCGTGCGAGTCACGCGCGGTGCGATCCTCGACGTAGCCGTCGACATCCGCCGCGGCTCGCCTAGTTTCGGGCGCCATGCAGCAGTGCTGTTGAGTGCCGAGAACTGGCAGCAGCTGTGGGTCCCGGTAGGGTTTGCCCATGGATATTGCACGCTCGAAGACGATACTGAAGTGCAATACAAGGTCACCGATTTTTACAGTCCGCCGCACGAGCGCGGTATTGCCTGGAACGATCCGGCATTGGCCATCCGCTGGCCGATCGATGCCGAGGCCCTGATCATTTCGGATCGCGACCGCGCCTTGCCGCGGCTTGCCACGCAGCCTGATCTATTCGACTACGTCAGATGATCGCGGCTCGATTTCGGGCGAGCACTACCGCTCGCCGAACAGCGAGGGGCTACTTCCGGAGAATGGTTGATGAGCCAACATTATAACGAGTTCGACCAGCCGATCGGAGCACCGCTGCCCGACTGGTCGCCGCGACCGTTTCCGCCGCGTACCCCGATTGAAGGACGTTTTTGCCGGGTTGAGCCGCTCGAAGCCGAACGCCATGCAGCCGAACTGTTCGAGGCTAACAGCGACGACCAAGCGGGGCGTAACTGGACCTATTTGCCGCACGGGCCATACCCATCTTTTGACCTCTACCGCGAATACCTCGTTGCTGCTGCGGGTCGCGACGACCCACTGGTTCACGCGATCGTCGATTGCACGAGCAGTCGCGCCGTCGGCGTGGCGAGTTTGATGCGCATCGACACGGCGGCCGGCGTCATCGAGGTCGGGGGTATCAATTACAGCCCGCGCTTGCAGCGCCGCCCCGCCGCGACCGAGGCAATGTACCTGCTGATGCGCCGGGTGTTCGACGAGCTCAAATACCGTCGCTACGAGTGGAAATGTGATGCGTTGAATGCCCCGTCGCGGGCCGCGGCCGCTCGTCTCGGCTTTCGGTACGAGGGACTATTTCGTCAGGTGACGGTTTATAAGGGCCGTAATCGCGATATTGCCTGGTTCTCGATCATCGACGGCGAGTGGCCCGCCTTGCGCCAGGCGTTCGAGTGCTGGCTCGATCCAGCCAATTTCGATGGCGCCGGCCGGCAGCGCCAAACCCTGCAAAGTTTTCGGGGCTCGAGTTGGCCGCCCGATCCCGATCATATCAGGTCCGAGCGCGAGCCGGTTTTGCGCTAACGCCGGCGCCACCCAACCATTCGTCGCTGCCGGCTTGATCAGCGAAATTCGCCTGCGGTCCAGATGGTTGCGCCCACGCTGCCGAAAGGGCTAAGACCGACCCGAGTATCCAGTTAGGGAGAAGCGGCGTGGCGCGCGGAGAAGACCAACACAGAAACCCGAAATCCAATATCGAGATCGCGCAGGAAGCCGAGATGCGGCCGATCAGCGAAATCGCCTCGGAAAGGCTTGGCATCCCCGACTCTGCGGTCGAGCCCTACGGCAAATACAAGGCAAAGATCGCGCTGGATTATATCCGCTCGCTGCCCGAGCGACCAAACCGCAAGCTGATCCTCGTCACCGCAATTACCCCGACGCCCGCCGGCGAAGGCAAGACCACAACGACGGTCGGGCTTGGCGATGCGCTGAACCGGATCGGCAAAAAGGCAATGTCGTGCCTGCGCGAGGCGAGCATGGGCCCGTGCTTTGGCGTCAAAGGCGGGGCTGCCGGCGGCGGCTATGCTCAGGTCGTGCCGATGGAGGACATCAATCTCCATTTTACCGGTGACATTCATGCGATCGGCGCCGCCAATAATCTGCTCGCGGCGATGGTCGACAATCACATCTATTACGGGCTCGCCCCGCAACTCGATCCGCGCCGTGTTACCTGGCGCCGCGCGATCGACATGAACGACCGGGCCTTGCGCTCGATCGTGTCGTCACTTGGCGGCGTCGCCAATGGGTTCCCGCGTGAAGACGGGTTCGACATCACCGCGGCCTCGCAGGTAATGGCGACGTTTTGCCTGGCGACGGATTTGCAGGACCTGAAGCGGCGGCTCGGCAATATGATCGTTGGCCAGACCCGCGACCGCAAGCCAGTCACCGCCGCAGATATCAAGGCCGCCGGGTCGATGGCCGTCATGCTGAAGGATGCGCTCGCCCCCAATCTCGTGCAGACGATCGAGCACAACCCGGTCTTTATTCATGGCGGCCCGTTCGCCAATATCGCCCATGGCTGCAATTCGCTGATCGCGACGACCTCGGCGCTGAAGCTCGCCGATTATGTCGTGACAGAGGCCGGCTTTGGCGCCGACCTCGGAGCCGAAAAATTCTTTGACATCAAATGTCGCAAGGCCGGGATTTCGCCCGACGCGGCGGTCGTCGTCGCGACGGTGCGGGCCTTAAAGATGCATGGGGGCATCGCGCGCGATGCGCTCGGCGAGGAAAATGTCGGCGCCCTTGAAAAGGGCTTTGCCAATCTCGCCCGCCATCTCGCCAATATCAGACAGTTCGGGGTGCCGACCGTGGTCTCGATCAACCGCTTCAGTGCCGATACGGCGCGCGAGCACGCCCGCCTTCAGGAGCTGTGCGCGGCCGAGGGCGTCAAATGCGTGATCGCCGACCATTGGGCGCAGGGTGGCGCCGGAGCCGTCGAATTGGCGCGCGCCGTGGTCGATCTCGCTGAAAGCGGAAAAGCTGCGTTTCATACCCTCTACCCCGACGACATGCCGCTGATCGATAAGCTCCGCACCATTGCTCAACGCATCTACGGCGCCAGCGACATTGAGCTCAGCAGTGCGGCGCGCGACCAATTTGCCCAGATTGAACAGCAGGGCTTTGGCCATTTCCCGGTGTGCGTCGCCAAGACTCAGTTCAGCTTTTCGACCGACCCCAACCTCAAAGGTGTGCCGAAAGACCACATCATCGGCGTGCGCGAAGTGCGCTTGTCGGCCGGTGCTGAATTCATCGTGGCGATCTGCGGCGAGATCATGACATTGCCGGGTTTGCCGCGCGTACCGGCGGCGAACAATATCGAGATCGATGCCGAGGGACGCGTCACCGGATTGTTCTGAGGGTCCTGAAGTGATGTCTGTGAAGCTCGACGAAACAATGGTGATGGCGCTCCCGCGCAAGGCTGTCGAGCAGATTATCCTCGGCCTCTACGACCCCATCAATGAGCATCTCGTCAAGCTGGTCGGTTTCGAATTCCCTCCGGAGTTGCGGCAGCACTTCCGGCGGGAATTGCGAGGTTGGCTACGGAAGATCGAGAGGCTGCGGTTCAAACCGGATAGCCGAACCGGCTCGCACAAATTTTATTTTGATCTGCTGTTCGATTACCCATTCGGTGGGGTCGAGCTCCAGAATATGCGCCTGATTATGGAGGATATCGGCGACGAGTATGCAGGCGCGCGCGCTACAAAGAGTCCGGCCGAGGTGGTTGCGTGGCTGCGGGAATTCCACACCAAATTGGCTGAGCGCCTCCACAACGGCGAGGATGTGCTCGACCTGATCCCGGAATAAGAAGCGGGCGGTGACTCCTGACGAGGTAAAAGCCTGGCGGCGCAGCGAACGTCAGCGGCTCCTGGCGCTGCGCACCGGCGCATCGGCGGCCGAGCGGCGCGCTTGGGGCCGTACGATCGAAGCCGAGCTTTATGCGCTGCTCACGGCGCGGCCCGCCATCATCTTGGGCGTCTATTGGCCCTTTCAGGCCGAGTTCGATGCGCGGCCGCTGGTCGAACGGCTGATCGCGACGGGTTTTTCCGCGGCGCTGCCGGTGGTGGTCGACAAAAAGGGCCCGCTCGAATACCGCTTATGGAAACCGGGCGACCCGCTTATCGACGGGGTGTGGGGCATTCCGATCCCGGAACGGCGCGAGGTCGTGGTGCCGCAGGCGGTGCTGGCACCACTCGTCGGCTTTGACCGGCAATTCTATCGGCTCGGCTATGGCGGCGGCTATTTCGACCGGACCTTGGCGGCTCATTGACGCCGAAGCCGACGGCGATCGGCGTCGGCTTTGAATTATCGCGGCTCGGAACAATCCATCCGCAGGATTTTGACATCCCAATGGATCTGATCGTGACCGAGGTTGGCACAAACCGACTCTGATCGCCATCGATATGGCGGCCAATGCACTGAACTTTCGGCCCGCAGTCAGTTCAACGCAAGAGGTGTCGCACGCGCGACTTGACAGGTGCGGCAATCGCCAGATGAGCGGCTTGTGCCAATTCCGATCGGGTCGGCCAGCCCGCGCGTCGCTTGAGCAAGGAGACGGTCAGCGACGACAGGAGCATCGCGGTGCGGCGACCAAAGCGATCGGAGACCAGGCTGATCAGATACTCGCCAATGATAATGCCCGCGCCGTTGCCCACGGCCAGCAGCATCGAAAAGGCAGCAAGGCCAAAGGCGTGGTCGGGTCCCCAGACAAACGGATAGAGCTTGGCCGGGGTACCGTCCACAGCCACGATGATCCCCCAGAAGAGCTGGGTGAGCAATGCCAGCCGCCACTGCATCCAGGTCAGCGGCAGCCGATCGATCCGCGCGGCGACCCGGCCGGTTGTCAGAGGTTCTGCGATTGTTGTCATGGCGCACACTCCCATTCGATCCGGCTCCTTGAGCGGAGTCTTCCGGTCGCCGGGCAAGGCGGTAATAGGGTACGCGCGACGGACGGCAGCCGGCCGTTCTTCAAACAAAAAAATCCCTTCCGGCGCTCCCACCGGAGGGGACTTTTTCGTTGCAGCCCGGCTCTCTACAACCGGGCGGTGCGTCGCGGCTGGTTCAGGCGACCGTCAATTCGGCCTGAAGGATCTTGCCTTTGGTTTCCGGGCCGGCCAGTACTGCAGCGGCGACGCTGATGGCGGCGAATATGGTGCCGACCGCCATCGGGAGCGCAAATCCTGAATGCCAGTTTATGGCAAAATAGGTGATGATCGGTAAGGTCAACCGCCAAAGATCGCACCCTGGTGATAGACAAATCCGGCCGCGGTGGCGCGCACCTCGGTCGGGAAGCGCTCGGCGAGATAGGCCGGGTAGATGACGTGCATGCCGCCGCCGCCAAATAGACCCTGCAAGGTGAAAAACACGACGATCATCGTATAGTCGCGGGTCCACAGATAGAGCGGCACGACTGGGATCGTCAGCAGCGCCGGGATGATGATCGCCGGGCGGCGGCCGATGCGGTCGGCCAGCCAGCCATAGGCCGAACCGGACAAGAAAAACACGATGCTTTGCAGCATAATCGGCAAGGCGACCAGTCCCGGGCTCAGATGCAGATCCTTTTGCAGGTAGGTCGGGAACAGCCCGCCGACCGAGTAGCCGACGACAAACGCGCTCGCCATCCACCAGCACGCGGTCAGGGTGTTGGCGAGCAGGCCTCGCTTGAAGATTTTGAGCAGCGGCACGCGGACTTCGCGCTGCTCGAGACGCTGCAGCCTCCGGTTCTCAACCCACACCGGCGGCTCTTGCACGAACTTGCGGATATAGACGATCCACAGGGCCGGTATGACGCCGATCATCAGCAGACCGCGCCAGCCGATCGAATTATAGAGCAAGCCATAGGCCGCACTCGACAACAGCGCCCCGAGCCCCCAGGAGGCTTGCAGCACGCCGGCCATAAAGCCGCGCGAGCGGATTGGCCAGCTCTCCATTGCCAACGCCGCTCCACAGGGCCATTCGGCACCCATGCCGATGCCCAATAATGCGCGGAACAGAAACAGAAACCAGAAGGTCGGAGAGAATGCGGCGATGAAGTTGCACGCCGAATACCACGCGATCGAAATCATCAGCGGCTTCTTGCGCCCGATCCGATCGGCGAGCCAACCCGAGGCGGTGGCGCCGATCAACCGCATCCACAAAGTTAGCGTAAAAACTGCGGTGACTGCGGTCAGCGGCACGTGAAACTCCTGCGAGATCGGCAGCATGATCAACAGGAAAATCGTGAAATCGAAGGCGTCCAAGGTCCAGCCGAGCCAGGCGGCCGTCCAGGCCAGCCATTGCTCCTTAGTCGGCTCCTTCCACCACGGAATTGGCGTTGCGGTGTCGACGGCGATTGTCATGAGTTTTCCCCTTTATGTCTGTTTGGTCGCCATCGATTTAGCCATACCGCCCGCGATCGGGCTCTGCGGCGGTTTGCGGTCAGCGCCTTTTTTGGCGAAGAGGACCTTTCGCGGCGCCGGAAAGCCCCTCTCACCGGTTTCGGATGCTTCATTCAGGCCACGACCAACTCCGGCGACATTTCCGTCCCCCTGGTCTCGGGGCCGAACACCACCGAAAGGATGAAATTGCCAAGCCCGAACAGGGTTCCGATCGCCATCGGGATGGCAAAACCGAGATGCCAGTTGATCGCGAAAAAGGTCAGGATCGGCGGCACCATCGCACCCGGAATGGCACCGACATGGTAGCAGAACCCGGTCGCGGTGCCGCGGATCTCGGTCGGGAAGCGTTCGGTCAGATAGCTCGGCACCTGGCCATACATGCCGCCGCCCGCGAACAGCCCCTGCGCGACAAAGGCGATCACGACCCAGGTGAAATTCCCGGAAAACAGATAGATCGGGACGAGCGGGATCGCGCATAGCGCCGGGATGATCATCGCCGGGCGGCGCCCGATCTTGTCCGACACCCAGCCCCAGCCCGAACTGGCAAGAAATACCAGGATATTGGCAAATGCGATCGGCGTCGCGATCAGCGCCGGGCTCAGGCCCAGATCCTTCTGCAGATGGGTCGCGAACAGCGCGTTGATCGAATAATAGGTGACAAACCCGGCCGCCTGGAACCAGCAGGTGGTCAGCGTATTGCCGATCATCGCCGCGCCGAAAGATCTTGAGTCAGCGGCACCTTGACTTCGCGGCTTCTGGGCGCGCTGAAGCCGGCGGTTCTCGATCCAGACTTCAGGTTCTTTGACGAAATAGCGAATATAGACAAGTGCCAGCGCCGGGGCGATGCCGACCCACAGCATGCCGCGCCAACCGACATATTTGTAGAAAAGGCCGTAGACGAGGCTCGACAACAAAAAGCCCAAACCCCACGAGCCTTGCAGGACGCCACTCATAAAGCCGCGCGAGCGGATTGGCCAAGTCTCCATCGCCAAGGACGCGCCAGCCGGCCATTCCGCCCCCATGAACAGACCGAGCAAGGCGCGGAACAACAGCAAAAACAAAAAGCTGGGCGAAAACCCAGCGATGAAATTGCACAACGAATAGCCGAAGATGGAGATCATCAACGGCGCCTTGCGCCCGAGACGGTCGGCCATCCATCCCGAGGCCGTGGCGCCGACGAGCCGCATCCACAGGGTTATCGTGAACACGATCGTAACATCGGTCAGCGGGACGCCGAACTCCTTCGAGATCGGCAACATGATCAGCAGGAAGATCGTGAAATCGAACGCGTCGAGCGTCCAGCCGAGCCACGCCGCGACAAAGGCATACCACTGGTCCTTTGTCGGCTCCTTGTACCACGGAATGTCCCTTACGATCTCCGCCGCCGCCATACACCGTCTCCCGTTCGAGAATGGCTCCCGACGCGGAGCCTTGCGTCCAGTGTAGGACAGCAATGCGAAGATGTCGCTAGTTTTTTCTTTAGTAAATCAGCCGCTAATTTAGGCATATGTTGGGTTCCTCCGTCCCGCGGACGCCCCTAAAAGCAGATGCAATTGCTCAATTATGGCTATGACTGGGAGTGCCGTTCCGCGGCGTTAAGCATGCGATTCGGCTGGCCATGCGATATGAAAGCGTTTGCCGGGATCCGACCGACTGTAGACCGAGGCGAACTCGCCTTGCGGTCAGACGCGTCGCGGCCCCCGCTTTCGGGCCACAAGAAGAATCAATGCACCGAGCCCGATCAGCACCGCAAAGGCCCAGCACAGCAGGATGTTCACGATGATCCGGTCCCACAAAAACGGTGAGACATAGCGCTGGATCACTGCTTGAACCAAGTTCAAGCTGGATCGATCGAGTTCGTACCATAATTGGCCGACCGCGATCGGCATCCACACCTTGGTATCGAACCAAGCGAGTGCATCTCTCGCCAAAACAGACAATCCGGCGAGAAACAGGATCCAGCCGATGATGCGCCAAATGATCATTCGCCTGCCCGCTCTACGTTGCCGGAACAATAATCCTGCATCGAGGCTACGCAACGGCTTTGCCGCCGGGCTCGTTCTGTGTCAGCAACCTTGACGGCGAACCGCCAGTCTGTGGATAATAAGGCGTCCAAGGGGTGCCCCGTCAGGGGGCTGAGATGCCGCCGGCTTACCTCTCGTGTCCTCCACAGAGGAGTAGGGGCGAGGCGCGGAAACCCTTCGAACCTGATCCGGGTCGTACCGGCGTAGGGACAGGAACGATACGGCTAGAGCCGGCCCCCTCTCTGCGCGGAATCCCGGATCTTCGTTCTATAACGGAGGCACGATGCCCAATTCCGCTCCACTCTCATCCGCCCGGCTGACGCCAAAAGTCGAAGAGCTTAGGGTCACCATCGGGCCGTTCCCGTCATCGCGCAAGATACATGTGCCGGGCCGGCTTCATCCTGAGATCTCGGTCGCGATGCGCGAGATCGACCTCGAGCCCGCGGCCGGCGAACCGCCTGTCCGGACTTACGACACCTCGGGCCTTTATTCCAATCCGCACGCCGACATCGACATCAACAGGGGGTTGCCCGAACTACGCAAGCCGTGGATTCTGGCGCGAGGCGATGTCGAATATTATGAAGGCCGCGAGGTCAAGCCCGAAGACAACGGACTGCGCCGCGGCGAGGCGAGTTCGGTCTCGCTGTTCGATCGCGGCCGCCGCCAGGTATTGCGCGCCAAACCGGGTGCCGCGGTAACCCAGATCGCCTATGCCCGCCGCGGCATCATCACGCCCGAGATGGAATATGTCGCGATCCGCGAAAATCTCGGCCGGGACAAATTGCGGCGCGAAGGTTTGCTCGATGGTGAATCGTTCGGCGCGTCGATCCCCGATCACGTGACCCCGGAATTCGTCCGCGACGAGATCGCCCGCGGCCGCGCGATCATCCCCAACAACATCAACCATCCGGAAACCGAGCCGATGATCATCGGCCGCAATTTCCTGGTCAAGGTCAACGCCAATATCGGCAACTCGATCGTCACCTCCTCGGTCGCCGAGGAAGTCGAAAAGATGGTGTGGGCAACGCGCTGGGGTGCCGACACGGTCATGGATCTGTCGACCGGGCGCAACATCCACACGATCCGCGAATGGATCATCCGCAACTCGCCGGTGCCGATCGGCACCGTGCCGATCTACCAGGCGCTCGAAAAGGTCGGCGGCAAGGCCGAGGAGCTGACCTGGGAATTGTTCCGCGACACCTTGATCGAGCAGGCCGAGCAGGGGGTCGATTACTTCACGATCCACGCCGGCGTCCGCCTCGCCTATATCCCGTTGACCGCCAACCGGGTCACCGGCATCGTCTCGCGCGGCGGCTCGATCATGGCGAAGTGGTGTCTCGCGCATCACCAGGAGAGTTTTCTCTACACGCATTTCCGCGAAATCAACGAGATCATGCGGGCCTACGACGTCAGCTACTCCTTGGGCGACGGGCTACGCCCCGGGTCAATCGCCGACGCCAATGACCGCGCGCAATTCGCCGAACTCGAAACCCTCGGCGAGTTGACCAAACTCGCCTGGGAAGACGACGTCCAGGTCATGATCGAAGGCCCCGGCCACGTGCCGATGCACAAGATCAAGATCAATATGGAAAAGCAGCTCGAGGAATGCGGCGAGGCGCCATTCTACACCTTGGGTCCGCTGACGACCGACATCGCCCCTGGCTATGACCACATCACATCAGGCATCGGGGCCGCGATGATCGGCTGGTTCGGCACGGCGCTTCTTTGCTATGTGACGCCAAAGGAGCATCTCGGGCTGCCCGACCGCGACGACGTCAAGACTGGCGTCATCACCTACAAGATCGCCGCTCACGCCGCCGATCTCGCAAAAGGCCACCCGACCGCGCGCGAGCGCGACGATGCATTATCGCGGGCGCGGTTCGAGTTTCGCTGGCGCGACCAATTCAACCTATCGCTCGATCCCGAGACCGCGGAAAAGTTCCACGACCAGACCCTGCCGGCCGAGGGCGCCAAGCTCGCGCATTTCTGCTCGATGTGCGGGCCGAAATTCTGCTCGATGCAGATCACGCAGGAGATCCGCGACTACGCCCGCGCCGGCATGGCCGAAAAGTCCGAGGAGTTCCTCAAACAGGGGGCTGAAATCTATACCGACGAGCACGGTCAGCCGCGGATCGCGGCCGATTAGGCGGGATTATTGTGACTTGGCGAAGCAATCTCTATCAGTTAAGGACCAGGACTATGAAATGAAAGGCGCGTTGCGGGGGGGCCTGAAGATGCGTCTGCGGCGCCGCTTTTGTTCTGGAGATGCGAGTCGCAAATGATCGGATCCGAGGACGAAGCCGCAATCAGACAACTCGGCAGCGCGTGGGACGAGGCGTGGAACAACCATGATATGGACGCCCTGGCGTTGCTGGTCACCCCGGATGTGGATTTCATCCACGTCATGGGGGGATGGCTTGGCGGTCGCGACGCCTTTCGCAAACACCATGCGGACCGCCACGCCGACATCTTCAAGGCAAGCAATACCCGTACCCAGGGCATGACCATCAGGCCGCTTGCGCGGGACATCTATCTGGTCCACAGGAACTGGCGCATGATGGGCGACCTAAATCCAGACGGAACGCCGCGCGCGGCGCCAAGGGACGGCATAATCACCTGGATCGTCCGGCGCGACGGCGCAAAATGGCTGATTGACGCCGCACACAACACCAACATCGCGCCGGGGATAGTTGGGCCCGAACAGCGAAAGCCGATGTCTTGACCGCAGTAGCCTTCGGTGCCGTGGAGGCGATGGTTCGTCCCGGCTCAAGCCCGACCTGGACCCGGGACTGACGGCGATCGCGCCGTTCCGCCACGATGACCCTGTCTCCAGAAACTCAGCGCGATCCACAAGCAAGACGTGAGTCCCGGCGCTATCCCGAACGGCCGATCGTCGGGCGTTCTGGCAGTCGTGTTGCGCGGTAACCGCGCGCTTGTCGTGCGCCGCGCTAATCCGCCAATGGCCGGGCGCTGGGGGTTCCCGGGCGGCGTGCTCGAATTGGGCGAGACCGTTGCCGAGGGTGCGATGCGCGAATTGCTGGAGGAGACCGGCGTCGTTGCCGAGCCGACCGGTACGTTGACCGTCATTGACACGATCGATCGCGACGAAGCTGGGCGCGTGCGATTTCACTATACTCTCGTCGCGGTTCGCGGCGAGTGGCGGTCGGGCGAGGGGGTCGCAGGCGACGACGCTGATGAAGTCGCTTGGCTCAGCCGTGCCGATATTGTCGAGGGCGGTTTATTGACCGCCCCCGCATTGTTGCCATTGATCGAGCTGGCGTTAAATTCCGCCGACTGAAGCAATACGGGCAGGCCGGTCAGGTCCAGTGGCCCTCGATCCAGCTCCAGCCCGTCGGTCCCTGCTGCCAGTATCCCGGCGCCCAATTGGCAGTCGGATTCGGCCGTTCGACGTAATGGCCGGGCGTCCAGGTGAATTGCCCGCCAATCCAGCTCCAATGCCCAGGCTGCCAGATCGCCAGCGGTGACGGTGCCGGCGGCGGCGTCTCGCTCAGCGGCGCCGGCGGCGCCATCGGCGCGACGATGACCGTCATGGTTCCGGCATTGCTCGGCGCTTCGGTCGCCATTGCCGTCGATCCAAATTGCGGTGCCGCGGCTGGCGGCACTGGTGGTGGCGGGACAGCAGCTGTCGGCGGCGGCGCGGGCGGTAATGCCTCATTTGGCGGTAACGGCTGTTGGCGGCGGCGCTGGTTGGGGCGGCAATGTGTTTTCCGGTGTGACAGCGGCTACGGCCGCCGGGGGCGGTGGTGGATAACAGCCGGATAAAGCGGTGGTCCCCAATGCCAGCACCGCAAGGCTGGCGACCCGACCGAGATATTGCATCCGATCCTCCCGATGTTGCGCAGCCCGGCAATATTTCCGGATTACTGCTTCTGGAGGACGAACACGCCGATTTCACCATCATTCCCACGGCGCGAACAAGGGCAGCGCTGGGCGCGCTCGCTATCCGCGCCACCGTGGCAGATGGTCTTTCACGATTGCCAGTGCCCATCAGTCCAAATCCAACCACGCGGGTCTTGGTCCCAATAGCCGGGCATCCAATTGGCGGTCGGTGTCGGACGCCGAATGTATGAGCCGCGGATCCAGGTATATTTTACCCCGTTCCAGCTCCAGTGGCCGCCCTGCCACAGCGCGTCGGTCGAAGGGGGCGGAGGTGGAATTTCGGCTCGCTCCGGCGGCGGCGGATAGGGCGCCACCATCGCCGCGACATCCCTCGCCGGGTCGGGACCGGCAGCCGAGCAAGCCCCCAAGAAAGCAATCCACAATGTTGCGGCGGCAAGACCGACCATGCGGTCGAAACGCTGCATGACGACCTCCCATAACGTCCGCGGGTTTGTCCCGCTTTGATCCGTTAACCGTCCTGTTCCCACTCGCTGCTTCGGCACCGAGACCAAAGGCGGCGACGTTTATCTTTTGCCGCTTCGTCGCGAGGGCGTGAATGTATCGTTCGATCGCCGAAAAGGCGAGGCCGAACCTTCGGGCCTGCGAAGGATCTACGGTCGCCAGGAAAGAGCCGTCAGCGCCTAGAACCGAGAGCGGTCACGCTTTTGGTGACGGTGACGATTGCTTGCGGCTCGATCGCTTTTTTCGGCAAGGCGCTGTTGAATCTCGTCTTGGACCTCAAGCGGCGTACCGCGACACGGCACAGGGTGCGCTCGGCAGGATTGTTGTCGAGCGCCAGGCGGCCATCGTCGAAGCAACCAGCGAGAGCGGGCCAGCGCGCCTGCATGTAGCGAAAGGCTTGGGCGAGTTCTGATTTGCGCGAGAGTTGGCGCACGGTCTGCTCGGCCAGGCGGCCAAAGCCTCGGCAATCGGCTCTGACTGGAGCTGGCGCGCTGCTGCCGCCGGTCGGGCGGCGGATATGATCGGGGGTGGCGAGCGGCTCGCGTACCCGGTGCAGGGGCTCGCCCCGGCAGCCCGCCTGATTTCCGCGAGCGCTTGCGCGACATCGGGTATCGTGCACAAGGTCCATGTGGTCACGACGGTATCGCTATGCGATTGTCGAGCGGCGGCTCTTCGGCAGAACCTTGGATCAGCGCGACCGGCACCGGACTCGTCCGGGAGCGCCGTGCCGCAATGTAAACAGCGGCAGCGAGGGCTCAAGGCCGATAACAGACCGAATAGAAGCCGGGTAAAGCGGCAGATTCAAGTCGGATCCGGCGCCGATTTCGAGCACGCGACCTTCGGCGGCGCTGAGAACGCGCCCACAATAGGGTCGGAACGCCCTTTGCCGCATCGCCAGCTCGATAAGCCGCGGGACCACATGGCGGCGGCAAAATCCGATGATCCCGTCGCAAAACCTGCGCTACAGCAGATCGCGCAACATCGCGATGAGTGGCTTGTCGGCGGGCGGCATCGGATAATCGGCAAGCCGGGCCGGTCGCACCCAACGCAGCCGCTGCCCCTCCCGCGCACTCGGTATCCCCGACCATTTGCGGCAGACATAAAGCGGCATCAGTAGGTGGAAGTCGGCATAGGTATGTGAGGCAAAGGTGAAGGGTGCAAGGCAACTCGCCGTTACGTCGATCCCGAGCTCCTCGGCGAGCTCACGGATCAGCGCCGCTTCGGGCGTCTCACCGGGGTCGACCTTGCCGCCCGGGAATTCCCATAGCCCGGCCATCGCCTTTCCTTCCGGGCGCTGCGCCAGCAGGACCCGCCCATCGGCATCGACCAACACCACTGCGGCAACGAGGACCAGCGGCGGCGCTCGATTAGCTGCGATAGCTGCCATTGATGTCGATATAGCGATGCGTCAGATCGCAGGTCCACACGGTTGCTCTGCCCGAGCCAATGCCGAGATCGACCGAAATTTCGATCTCGCGACCCTTCATGTGCTCGGCAACCGGGATTTCGTCGTAGCCGGGAACCGGCTCGCCCTCGGCAGCGATTCGGATCCCGCCAATGGCGATCGACAACAGGTCGCGATCAGCCTTTTCGTCGGCCTTGCCGATCGCCATGACAATGCGGCCCCAATTGGGGTCACCGGCAGCAAGCGCGGTTTTGACGAGCGGCGAATTCGCGATCGAGAGGCCGATGCGCCGCGCCGCCTGACGGCTCTCCGCCCCCGCCACATTGATCGTGACAAATTTTTGTGCGCCCTCGCCATCTCGTACGATCTGCTGCGCGAGATCGATCATGACCCGATCGAGAGCGTTGCGGAACCCGTCGAGCCGGGAATCGTCGGCGCTGGTCACCCGAGGGTGAGATGCCTGCTGAGTTGCACACAACAGTACGGTGTCGCTGGTCGAGGTGTCACCATCGACAGTTATCGAATTGAACGATCTATCGTTTGCTCCGCTTAACAGCGGCTGCAGCACCGCGCTGGGCAGTGCCGCATCGGTAAAGACATAGGCGAGCAGCGTCGCCATGTCGGGTGCGATCATCCCCGAGCCTTTGGCGAATCCGTTGATCCGTACTGCAACGCCGTCGATTTCTGCGGTCGCCGTTGCAGCCTTCGGGAAAGTATCGGTGGTCATGATCGCGCGCGCCGCTGGCTCCCACGCTACGGGGGAAAGCCGCTCGAAAGCCCGGGGCAGAGCCCCAACGATTCTCTCCGCCGGCAATTTCTCGCCGATCACACCAGTCGACGACACAAACACCTGCCGCGCCGTGCAGCCAAGCAGTTGCGCGGTGGCTGTCGCGGTTGCCTCGACCGCCTCTCGGCCAGCTCGCCCGGTAAAGACATTCGCGTTGCCGGAATTCACGACAATCGCCCGAACCTGACCACCAGCCAGGCAATCCCTGCACCACAAGACCGGCACGCCTGCCGTCGAAGATCGGGTCAACACGCCGGCGACCGTGCTCCCAGGCGCCAGTTCGGCCAGCATCAGATCGTCGCGCCCGGTATAGCGGATACCGGCTGCGGCCGCGGCGAGCCGCACCCCGGCTATCGGCGACAGTGCAGGAAAACCGGGGGGCGCCAGCGGCGAAACGACAGCGCTCATCTGCTTCTCATCACTCTCTATTCGAATCAAATGTGTCCGCCGAGCGGGCGGTTACGGCCCCGTCGCGATTGGCTTGCCGTCGAGCCCAAAGGCTTGCACCTTGGCATCCGCGCGCAGCTGATTGATCTTGGCTTCGACGATGTCGCGCGCCAGCATATGACTGACCTGATCGCGCGCCTGGTCCAAAGTCGGCGGCTGTTTGACGCGACGGTCCACGACCAGAATAACGTGCCAGCCGAACTGCGTTTTGACTGGGGTTTTCGTGTACTGGCCAGGTTTTAAGGCAAAAGCTGCGGCGGCGAACGCCGGCACCATGTCGTTACGGGTAAAATAGCCAAGATCGCCGCCCGAAGCCGCGCCCGAATCGGTCGAATATTTTTTGGCCAAGGTAGTAAAATCCGCCCCCTTATTCAGTTGATCGATGATCGACAGTGCCTCCGGCTCGGTCTTGACCAGGATATGCCGGGCATGAACCTCCTCGGTTGGCGGTTTTTGGGCGATGAATTTCTGATAGCCAGCCTTGATCTTGTCTTCGCTTTCGGCCCCCTGGAGGAGCTGCTCGATATAAGCCTGCTGGATCAGGCGGTCCTCGACGAGCTTGAGACGCTGTTGAACTTCAGGGCTCTGATCCAGATGTTCCTTGCGCGCAGCTTCGGTGATCAGCATGCCATCGATCATCCGATCAAGCAGCATCGGGTAAATCTGCGCGATGGGCATCTTTTGCGCCTGGGGCGGCAGGGTCTGTTGCGCCGCCTTGACATCGGCGAGGTGGAGTTCGACCCCATTGACGCGGGCGACGACCGGGTTTCCCGGTGGCCAGCCCGGTGTAGCGGCGGCGGCCGGTGTAGGTGGGCTGCTCACCGGGTCGGCAGCATGTGCAGGCAACGCTGCCGCTATAGGAAAAGCTGCCAAGGCCAATGCCGCGGCGAGCAGAGAGCGGATCAACATGCGATGTCCTCGGTGGCTGACAGCCACAGATTGTTGCGGCTCGAATTAAGCATCAATGCACATCGACAGCATGCGAACAAGTGATCCCTGCAGCTCGCATGCGATAGAGCCACCGAACCAGCCGTTGGGGTTCTCTTCGCCCGTTTTAGACCCAGAAGACGCTAACGAGCTTCTCAGGCATCGTCATCCTCCAGTGCGGCAATCAAATCCGCGTCGTCCTCTTCTCCGACCTCATCCTGAGCGGCGTAATTAAACTCAATCCTGCTCTGGATAATAATCTCCTGAATCACGTCAGGAACTCTCCCAGCCGCCACTACCTTATTCAGTCGTTCGAGCAATATGGGTATGTTGATTATCTCTTCAATTGCATCCATATAGCTCCTTACCACCGCCTTGATAGGGTATTTTAAAAGAGCATGAGTCTCTAATATTCTGCGTTATAGTGTCCACTGGATCGACGGATTTGACGACGAATGTTAGCGGGAACCGCTGAATTTTATCGATATCAAGAAAGTATTTGTTCACGTCAACAGTCTCAGTCACCTGAAAGAATTGCCCAAGCGGCCTCATAACGAAGTCGATTCCGCCATCATTGGCGTTCGTGCGTCCGGTTTTATATAGCATCAGGTTTTGCTCCCTGAGGGCGTCTCGACTCCAGCCCCAGAACAGGGTTTGCTTGCCATAATCAGATTTCAAAACCGAGAAACTAACGATCTCGAAAATCCGGGCGTCAATATTGGGTCTAAGCTGCTCGCGTATGAATTTTACCACTGACGACACATCACCATGTGGGAGGCTGGCAATCCGCTTGCATGTTTCGATGAAGGATTCGAATGCCGCCTTTTTGGTGGACACGTACGCGTCAATTATCTCGATTATCGTTGTCGCAAGATTGAACGTGTGTTCCTTGCCGTGCCTGTTTCGAACGTTGACCGTCAGCAGGTCCTCGTGAATCCAATATCGCCGCCGAGCGACATCCCGAATGATCGGCTCGCTATCGACAGAGGGATAGAACTTTCGAAATTCGTCGTTCAACCGCGCATTGAGCGCATGATTTTGAAGCTTTTGACCAAACGGAAGCTCCCGCTGACGCCGAAACAGATCGGAGAACCGCGCGCCCTCGTAATCAGAGTATTTGCCGTGACGCGCGCCGTTAGGGGCAAACCCCTTGAGGATATAATCCTCGACAATTACGTATAAAGCGTAGTGATTGGCAAACGATCCTCGAGCCTTCGAGCCACGAGTAGCCGAGCGCGTCTTATGATTTAAATACCCGAGAAGTGGACTAGCACGAAATAAATCAGGAGCCATACTGCCGAAGTAAGTGGCAAGTATCCGCTCGATGTAGTCGGTAAAATCGTGTCGAAGAATGTTTTGATTAGCTTTAGCCATCAAATAAATCAGCCTGATCTGCGGCAGCAGATCTTTGTGCACCGCCATGCACGCCATCAGCATTGCGGCGGACGTAGGATTTGTCTAGTGGCATCAGTATTTCACCATCATAGTGTTCGGCGATGCCGAGCCGTCGCAGGCCGATTTTCAGATATTCGGGGTTTTGCTCGATGCTGATGCTCCGCCGACCCAGCTTCTGAGCGACGGCGGCCGCTGTGAAAACACCACCAAAAGGATCGAGGACGAGATCCCCGGGGTTGCTACTCGCCTTGATGATCCGTTCCAATAGGGCCTCCGGCTTCTGTGAGGGATGCTTCTCATATTCTGGCATTCGATATCGGACGCGCGGAATGCACCAGACGTTCCCAGGTACTTTGGTGTTTCTGTAGCGTGCGGGTACGGGCTTGCGATAGTCGATCAGCTTCCGAACTGCACCGGTTTTAGCTTCCACCTCAATGTCTGAAGCATTAAATGTGTAGTTCTTAGGGTCTTTCACGCAAAATATAATAGGTTCATAAAGTGAACCAAAATATCGGCGCGCTTGTACCCCCGAGCTATCGTAATACCAGACGATTCGGGCTCAACATCCATCAGTTTTCGCGAGAATGGTTTGACGGGTTAAAGCGAGGTGTGATGCAACGATTTTGTGTTTGCTCTGACGTGGGATCGCGCCATGGCACAAGTGAACGGGATCGTGGTTTGGACGGAAGGCATCAAAGCGGAGCTGGCAAAGCGGCTGCCAAAGCAGCGCAAAACGCAGCGGGACAAGCTGGCGGTTCTGGTGGCGACCATGCTGCATGTGCGCAGTGCCAATCTGGTGGAGCTGGCGGCTGGGCTGCCTCGGGACTCCGATCGCTGGGACATGGGATATCAATGGATTTCCCGGTTTCTGGCCAATGACTTGGTGTGCTGCGATACGGTCATGGAACCGTTCGCCCGCGAGATCCTGGCCCGGCTGGCCGAGACCGGGGAGCCGATCCCGCTGATCCTCGACCAGACCACGGCCTCCGATCGACACCAGATCCTGATGCTGAGCGTGCGCTGGGGCGAGCGCGCTCTGCCGCTGGCCTGGCGGGTCGAGGAAACCGCGGGCGCCATCGGCTTCGCCACGCAACAAGAGTTGCTCGCGGTGGTCGCCGGCTGGCTGCCTGCCGATCTGGGGGTGGTGCTGCTCGCTGACCGCTTCTACGGAACCCCCGCGATGATCCGGTGGTGTCACGATCGCGGGTGGGACTATCGCCTGCGGCTCAAGGGCAATCTCCTCGCCCGCTGGGGCACAACAAAAACCACGACCGGCGGCCTCGCTCTGGCCGGCGGCCACTATTTCGAAGCTGTCGCCCTCACCGGCCAGCGGGTTACGACCAACATCGGCATCATTCGCGATCCCGGACATGCCGAGCCCTGGATCATCGCCATGTCAGCCAAGCCGGGATATCTGACCACCTTGGGATATGCTGATCGCTGGGGCATCGAGCCGATGTTCTCCGACTTCAAATCGCGCGGGTTTGGCCTCGAACAGACCCATATCCAATATCCCGATCGCCTCGCCCGGCTGATCTTAGTCATGTCTTTGGCCCTTTACTGGGCGGTCTCGACCGGCATGTGGGACCAAGTCAACAATCCAATCCCCGCCGAAAAAAACGACCCGACCATCAGCCTGCCAAGCTCGCCCGCGGAAGGCTTTCCTGGTTCACGCGGGGCCTCCGGCGCGCCATCAAACTCCTCCTCAAATGCCTCCCTCTCCCGAAACTCTGGGGATGCCTATTAAACTGATGGATGCTCAGCGATTCGGGCCAACACGCTACAACAATCACGCAGCCAAATGTCCAAATACGGCATGGCTTGGGTGCTTGCCATTAGGTACATGGCGCCGGTATCTTTGAGTTTTTTAAGACAAAGATCAAGCCAGCTGTAGCACCACTCACAATAGGCAACATCAGAGGGCCAGCGATCTTCAAAATTACCGAAAGTTTTTCCGATATTATAAGGAGGATCGGCGAACACGAGGTCGATACTTCTATCCGAAATCGTTGAACGTAAAACGTCTACACCGTCACCGTGATAAATTGTGGTCAGATCATTAGAAAATCGCACGACAGATTGTCCATTCATTGCGTCCTTCACACCGGTTGGCCCGAAATCTTACGTAGCCTACAGTTGATTTGCATAGAACGACCCCCTAATTCGTGCAAGAGTGTTTACCACGGTTCTGCTAGCGGTTTCGGATACTATCTTCGCGCTGGCGCTTCGATGGTACGGGTTTGCGTCTTGCTGCCCATTGGCGGCCAGCAGATCGACGGTCGCCCGACCGGGCCGGCGGGTTGTTGCATCGCCAAGCGGTGCTGACGAATTGACACTTTCGGCCGGGCCGCCTATCTGTCAGGAGTTGCCGTGCGCATGTATTCCCCTATCCGCAACCGTTTTCCGAGGCTGCCATGTTCGGTGCCTTAGCCCGGCGGCTGTTCGGCTCCGCCAATGATCGCTACGTCAAGAGCCTTGCGCACATCGTCGAAGCCATCAATGAATTGGAGCCGCAGCTGGCGGCGATGTCGGATGACGAATTGCGCGCGCGCACCGCACAGTTCAAGCAGCAGCTGGCAGATGGGGCGGAACTCGACGATTTGTTGCCTGATGCCTTTGCGACCGTTCGTGAAGCGGCCAAACGGACTTTGGGGCAGCGCCACTTCGATGTGCAGCTGATGGGCGGCGTTGTGCTACATCGCGGCATGATTGCCGAGATGAAAACCGGCGAAGGCAAAACTCTCGTCGCCACCCTGCCGGTTTATCTCAACGCACTGACTGGCAAAGGCGTCCACGTCGTCACGGTAAACGACTACCTCGCCCGTCGCGACGCCGAGTGGATGGGCCAAATCTATCGCTTTCTGGGACTGACGGTCGGCTGCATCATCCATGACCTCGACGATGCCCAGCGCCGCGAGGCCTATATGGCCGACGTCACCTATGGCACCAACAACGAGCTCGGCTTCGACTACCTGCGCGACAACATGAAGTTCCGGCTTGAGGACATGGTCCACCGGCCGTTTCATTACGCGATTGTCGACGAGGTCGATTCGATTCTGATCGACGAGGCGCGCACGCCATTGATCATTTCCGGACCGACCGAGGACAATTCCGAACTTTATATCCAGGTCGATAAGCTGATCCCGGCGCTCGAGCCCGACGATTATGAAAAGGATGAAAAGCAGCGCACCGTCACCCTAACCGAATTGGGGGTCGAGAAGATCGAAGCCTTGTTGCGGCGATCGTCGCTGATGACAACCGGTTCTCTGTACGACATCCATAACGTCTCATTGGTTCATCACGTCAACCAAGCGTTGCGTGCGCATAAGCTGTTTGCGCACGACACCGACTACATCGTCAAGGACGACAAGATCGTCATCATCGACGAGTTCACCGGCCGGATGATGGAGGGCCGTCGCTATTCTGAAGGTTTGCATCAGGCGCTCGAAGCCAAAGAAGGCGTGACGGTTCAGAACGAGAACCAGACGCTCGCGTCGATCACGTTCCAGAATTATTTCCGGCTTTATCCCAAGCTCGCCGGCATGACCGGTACGGCGATGACCGAATTGGAGGAATTTAGCGAAATCTACAAGTTGGACGTGATCGAGATCCCGACCAACGAGCCGGTGCGCCGCGAGGACACCGATGATGAGGTCTACCGCACAACGCGCGAGAAATACGACGCGATCCTGCAAAACGTGCTCGAATGCCGTGAACGGCAGCAGCCGGTGCTGGTCGGAACCGTCAGCATCGAGAAGTCTGAGGCCCTGTCGGCACTGTTCAAGAAACACAAACTGCCGCACAATATGCTGAATGCGCGCTACCACGAGCAGGAAGCCTACATCATCGCCCAGGCCGGGCGGTCCGGCGCGGTTACAATTGCGACCAACATGGCCGGTCGCGGGACCGACATCCAGCTTGGTGGCAATCTTGAAATGCGGCTGCACACCGAACTGGCGACAGTTCTGGACCCGGCCGAGCGGGAGCGGCGGGCCGCCGCGATCCGCGCCGAAATCGAAACCGCGCATGAGGCGGTCGTGAAGGCCGGCGGGCTCTTTGTGGTCGGCAGCGAGCGGCACGAGAGTCGCCGTATCGATAATCAGCTGCGCGGACGATCAGGCCGTCAGGGCGATCCAGGCGCCTCGAAATTCTTCGTCTCTCTCGAAGACGATCTGATGCGGATCTTCGGCTCCGAGCGGATGGATTCGATGCTGCAGCGCCTCGGGCTCAAGGAAGGCGAGGCGATCATCCATCCTTGGGTCAATAAGGCACTCGCCAAGGCGCAGCAAAAAGTCGAAGCACGCAATTACGACATCCGCAAGAACCTGCTGAAATACGACGACGTCATGAACGACCAGCGCAAGGTCGTCTATGAGCAACGTCGCGAAATCATGGACTCCCGCGATGTCGCGGTCACGATCGCCGATATGCGCAACGAGACCATCGACGAGATCGTCGCGACGGCAATCCCGGACAACGCGCTGCCCGAGCAGTGGGACATGGCCGGCCTGCACGCCGAATGCCTGCGATTGCTGGCTGTCGACTTGCCGCTCGCGGAATGGGCAAAGGAGGATGGGATCACGGTCGACGAGGTGCGTGAGCGGATCATGGCCGCGGCCGACCGCAAGATGGCCGAGAAATCGGCGAATTACGGTCCCGAGCTGATGCGCATGGCGGAAAAGAGCCTGC
The DNA here is from genome assembly GCA_963846635.1 of uncultured Alphaproteobacteria bacterium. Taxonomy (GTDB): domain Bacteria; phylum Pseudomonadota; class Alphaproteobacteria; order ATCC43930; family CGMCC-115725; genus AP-15. The sequence continues at coordinate 244,065 of CAWJXM010000041.1, forward strand.
TCTTGCAGCTCCTCGACCAGATCTGGAAGGACCACCTGCTGTCGCTCGATCATCTGCGTCAGGGGATTTATCTGCGAGGCTATGGCCAGCGTGATCCACTTAATGAATACAAGCGGGAAGCGTTCGAGTTGTTTCGCGCGATGTTGGTGAATTTGCGTCAGCAGGTCACCTCGCTGCTTTCGCATGTCGAGCTTCGCGTACCGGAGCCGGCTTTTGTCGCAGCGATGCCAGAGCCCGAGGAGGCCCTTGTGGGGTCGCCGCGGGCCATCGGCACCAATGGAGCGGCCGCGACAAGAGGACGACCAGCGCGGCGCGGCGGTTCGGTGAACGGCGCCGATGGTAGCGGCGAAGTGCGGACGGCACCACCGCGCGCACCATGGAGCGGCACGCCGCGCAACGCTCCTTGCCCGTGCGGCTCCGGGCGCAAGTTCAAACATTGTCACGGGCGGGTTTGATCAAATCCGAGCCAAAACGGGCCGGCTCGACAGGTGGAATGGGGTCTGCTAAAACGCAGACTACTCTGGGTGCATAGCTCAGTTGGTAGAGCAGCTGACTCTTAATCAGCGGGTCGTAGGTTCGAATCCTACTGCACCCACCAAGTTTTTCAATAGATTAGGTTCCTCAAAGGTTGGTCCGTTTTTCTGCGGGTAAGCGTCAGGTAAGCTTCGCGTTGGGAAACACACGCGCGAGCGGTCACTCGAAGCCGGTGGATTCGGATTTAAATTTTAGCTGGCGGGCGTTGTCGCGGACGACGCCGGTATCGGTTTCATCAAAGCCGTCGGCCAACTCGGCTTCGATCTCGAGCGCGAGTTTGACCTTGGTCCCCGGGCTGCGCTGCAGTTCCTCGACCACCGCTTTTACGATGGCCTCGAACGCCCTTACCGGCCGGACCACGTCGATCTCGACAGAGCCATAGAAGCGGCGGGGCCGGTTCGAGGCCGGCTGCGAGGGTTCTGGCGCCGGCATCCCGGGACCATCGCCAGGCGGTCTCGGCACGCCATCCGGGCGGGGTTGAGGAGACAGGTGCGTGCGCAACTGCGCCACCGCAATATCCGGCCGCGCCAACAGCGCTGATGCTGCGATCGGGCCCATCGGCGCTTTCTGCCAGAGCAGGCCGGTGTATTTGCCTGCAGCCTCGTCGAACCCGTCGGCGTAGGCGAATTTCGGATCGAGCTTGGCAAGAGCCTCGCGGATCGCATTCTCCAAAACAACCCTGTCTCGCAGCTTTGGCAGATAGACATAAGTCGAAAACCAGCCGGCGATCTCGGCCACCGGCAAATGTGGCCGATCCGCCGGCCAAAGCTCCGCAAGGCGGGTCGCCAGGGTGTCGCCGCCGAGGGTCTCCTTGATGATGGCGTCACCCTTGGCGCTCGCCTTTTCGTATACGGCGGCCGGCACGCTGCTGCGCTCGCGCGCGGTAACTGACAGATGATCGAGGTCGAAGGGTTTTCCGGGTTCCATGGCTTCGACCGGGAACAGCACATGGCCCCAGGCGGCGCGAACCGCGCGCGCCGCACCCTCACGGGTGTTTTCGCTCTTTCGCGCGCGTCCGCGAGCTGTGCCTGGGTCATTTGATCTTGGAGGCGTTTATCGACCTGTTTGTTCTGGCGCGGATCGCCGCCGATCATTTCCCACGCCAGCGCCCGGCGCATTGCGTCCCGCGCGGTGGCGAGCTGCGCGGTATCTCCGGCGACGAACAGCAGGTTGTTCTTATTGTGCCGCTGTCCGCTGCGGCAGCGCATCAGGGTGTCGGTTGCGGCGCTCGTCGCCTCGGACTTCCCGGGGCCACGGCCCGCGTGAGGCGTCGCCGGTCCGAGGATCACCAGCGACATCGCCTCGGCTTCGTCGATCGCGGTCGGGTCATCGGGAGCGCCGAAAACCCGGAAGAAACCGCTTTTGACCTTGGCGTCCTCGCGCAACAAGTCGACGACTGCCTCGTCGACTTCGTGCGCCGGCAGTGCGCGAGCAAGACCATCGGCGAGCTGTTTCAGGGTCGCTTGCGTCGAGAACCAATAGCGTCCACCCTGTTCGTGCAAATAGGTGGCGCCCTCGGACAATTCGCGCAGCGCCTCACCGAAAATCGCGAGCTGGTCACCGGGCTCGGCGCAAGCGAGCCGCAAGCCTTGTTCGGTCAGCCCAGCATTGGATTGACCGACGAGCGGCGCCGAGCACAAAAACACCGCTCGCGCCGCCCTAGTCGCAGCGCGCGCTTGGCTAATGCGGCGCGAGGGGTTCGCCTCCAGCCTCTGCGGCAACGAGCCATAGCCGTCGACCTCGGTATCGACAACCGATGCAAAAGCGGGATCAAGCGGATAGAGCACGCTCGTCCGCACCCGCTCGTGCGCCACCGGCACGCGCGCCGGCAGGATCAGCGGGTCGGGCACCCGCTCCTGCCACAACACGCCGACGACGTTGGCCATAAAGCGCAGCACGTCGCGGGTGCGCTGAAATTTTTCGAGGCTCGACCAATCGCGTGACAGCCGGTCGAACAATTCGGGATGGATCGGGTAGGAGAGCCGCAGCAATTCGGTATAGCGCAAGTCCTTCGCCTCGGGCGGAAACTCGGCTGCGTTCCGCCGATACATCTCGGCAAAAGCCTTGACCGTGTCCTCGCGCGCGCGTTCGCCATCGGCGTCGAGCGGCTGGAACAGGCGGCGGCGGACGATTTCATAGGTCTCGTTGCCAGAGGCCGGCAGCCAGGCCGATTGCACGCGGCCGAAGACTTTTTCCAGCCGCAACAGTGCTTCGAGCCCGCGGGCTCCGCCGGCCTCGGGGCCGCTCTCGGGCAGCGAGCCCACGACGATCACCCCCGGCACCATCTTGGCCGCTTCGGTCAAGGACTGGATGAAGGACAAAAACGCCTCGAACCGCACGTCATCCAGCTGCCGGGCGAACATCACCAGCTCGTCGAGCAGGATCACGCTTGCTCCGGCAAGACGGAACACCTCGACCATCAATTCGGAGCCGGGATTGGTGCGCGCCGCTTCAGCCTCGGCGACGAGCGCCAAGCCGGCGTTGCCAGCGAGCCGCCAGGCGAGATAGCCCCACAGGGTGCGCACTTTCGGCCCATGACTCAAAGTCAGCGACACGTCGGTGCCTTTGGAGGAGCCGACAAAGGCAGCGAGCTGTGGTTTTTCCCAGGAGAGCCCGCCAAGTCCGGCGACGAGCGGCGCGAGGCCCGGCAAATCGGACGGGTCGCCGCCCTCGGCCATATGCCGCGCCAAGTGGTAAAGCGACAGCAGGGTGTGGGTCTTGCCGCCGCCAAACGCGGTCTGCAATCCGATGACCGGGTCGCCGCCCTGGCCCGCGAGCCGCTGCAACGCCGAACTCAGGACGCGCTTCAGGCCTTCAGTCAGAAAGGTGATGCCGAAAAAACCGCGGGGGGTCGCGTAATCGCCCTCGGCATTGCCGGAATCGACCGCGAACAGATCCGCGGCAAACTCGGCTTGCTTAAAACGGTTTTCGAGCACATCGGGGTGCGGCAACGCCACCTCGATCCACGGCCGCAATGCCTTGCCCTTGGCTGTCGTTGCCGGTTCGGGCGCGGGCGGGGTTGGGGTTGCTGACGGCGACGCTGGGGCAGAGGCGATCCCGCTTTGCCGCTGCTCGTCATAGCGACGCTTGGCTTCGGCGGTCTCCGCCGCCGGCGCCTTGACCGCGCGCAATACCTCGTGGATCGCATCGAGATAGCGCAATGCCTCGTGGTCCTGCAGCGGGATCGACAAATGCGAGGTCGCGTTGCGCGCCTCCAGCGCAGTCGAGACAAAATTGCGCACCCGGTGCCGCTCGCGCCGGTCGAAGGCTTCGCCGAAGGCGTCGCCCCAATTGTCGATCATCGTCTTTAGTAGGGCGTATTCGTCGAGCGCGCCGCGCGGGTCGCCGCCGACGGCGCGGCTGGCGTAAACCGCCCATTGGGCGCCGTGCCGCGCCTTCATCCGCGCTTCGACAAAGGGCGCGAGACCGCGGCGCAGATGATAAAGCGCACCCTGTACGCGCTGCAGTGCTTCCTTTTCGGTGTTCATTGAGTGGCAACCTCCCCGAACAGGTCCGGCATCGGCGGTTCGAGCCGATATCGCGCGGCTTGGTCTTCGAGGTTGGTCCAATCCTGGGCCAGCTCGTTGTAGACCAGCGCCTCGGCGGCCCAGCCCTTTTGCGACGCGATTTCATAAAGGCGGTAAGCAAGCTTGCGCGCGTCCTCGGCTTTGGCGCCCATCGCCGCGATGAGCCGCGCCGCCGGCTCGGCCCCGCCTTCCTCGGCGCGCAGCACGCGCGCAGTGTGCTGCACAAATGCCCAGACCGTGGTAGCGCGGGTCTTTATCCGGCGACCAGTGATCCGACAGTTTGTCGCGGGGTGTGAGCCTCGCTTTGCCGTTGAGGTTCTGGAAAACGCCCGAGTGGAACAATGCCTCGATCGGGATGTTTTTGGCGGTCGCGATATTGATCAGATCGCCCGAGGCTCGCGCATCGAAGCCGTAGGTCGAAAACCAGGCAAGTGCCACCTGGGTCTCGGGGTCGAAATCGGCGTCGAGATCGTCCTCGATCTCGCCCCAGACGCGGTTGATCAGGGCGAGTGCAGTCCTGACCGTCATCGGCTGGTCGTCGTCTTCGAGCACGCGGGCGTAGCGGGTGAACACCCCCATCCCTGGCCCGATCACCGCTTGCTGCATATCGACTGGGCTGACCCCGGCCCTCCGAATTTTATCGATTGCCACCGGCATCTCACGGCGCAAGGCTCGCAGAAAGTCGGAGCGTGTCGCGGCCGGTGCATTTTCGGGCCGCTTGCGGCAGACATGAACAACGGATGAAGCCAAGGCATTGGCGTCGCGAGCAATCATACGGTTGGCAAGCTCGGTACGGACCGGCCACGTGCCGTCTACGGCAAGCCCACTGTCGAACACGGCTTGCAGAAACGATGCCCAACCGGGCGAGAGAATACCCTCTTCGGCCAATTCGGATTGCTTGAAGGCGTAATAGATTGTCAGCGGCTCAGCATCGGTTGCCGCTTTGCGCATCGCGGTCAGCGCCGTGCTCATGCCCCGCATGAAAAGAACTTCTGCTTTCTCATTGCCGCCATGCCGGTACGGGGTGGCAACAAGTTCGTCGTCCTTCGGCGTCGTCAGTCGGCGGAACAGGTCCGGCCAAATGTCTACAAGTGATCGCCGGAGCCAGACGTAGAAGAAATCAGAAAGATCGGCATAACCGATATTGTCGTAATACGGCGGGTCAGTGGTAATAATGTTCGGCCGGATGGGAAAGGAGTTTTTTGCGGCGTCGATATCTGCAACGCCAGCGACAGTTGATGCGGGGAGCGCCTCTATGCAAAGGCTTACCCATTCCACCGACGGACTGAACGTACCCGATGAGTAGCAAAACGGATTTCCTTCTCCGAAGTCCCACGTCATCGGAATGGCCTGACGCGCGAAGGTATTTCGGAGCTGAAGCTTGCTCGGGCTGCTGTCCCAAGTGGCGATCGAGGAGTGTCGATCAACCACTCGATCCACCGCGAATGCCAGATACGTTGCGACAGCATCGGCGTAGGCGACGGGGCCGGTGCCACGCTCGTGAAGCAAGATCGGGTCGTCAGCGAGGGCAGCGGCGCGCGCGTCGGCGAGCACCTTATCCCGCGCCTCGCCGACCAGATCGGAAAACGTCGTCAGCACCACCAACTGGCGCGGCGTGAAGAGGGAGGCAAAAGTCTTTAGGCCGTAATTCGGGGTTTTGAAATCCCTGGGATTGTTTGGTAAATCGCCTTCTGGCTCCCAATTGGGTTTTGCCTCGGTGGCGATCTCGCTCCCAATTGGGTTTTGCCTCGGTGGCGATCTCGACATGATCTTCACTGGGCGGAAGGTACACGCGGCCACGCTTTCCTTCCGCGACGATCGCCATCAGCCGCGTCCCGAGGCCATGCCTCTGCCCCTCCGTGCGGATGTAGGTGAACGGCATCGAAGCGCCGGTTAGGAAGCAAGTGCCGCCATCGCTTCGGCCGATCGTGCCCTTCTTCATCCGCTCCTCATCGGCTTTCGCGAGCGCGCCGGTATGCACCTCGAACCGCCAGCCGGCAGGTGCGGCGGGGTCGATGACCGGTTCAACCCAAGCCTTTCGGCCCTCCTTGGTCGAGAGCATGAAGGACGAGACCAGTGGCACCATCGCACCCTGGGCGCGCGGATCGGGCGAGCGCACCGTGCGCGCCCACAACCAGGCAATGACTGTGGCCTCGGTGCCGTCGGGCAGGCGCGCTTTCGGATAGAGATGGCCGATGCGGCGCTCGGCCTCGTCGCGTATCCATTTACCGTAATAGCGCACATCCTCGGCAAGCCCTTGCGCGCCGCGATATCGCTTGTGCAGGTCGGCGCCGGGATGCACCGGCGGGCGGCCGGCGAATTTGGGCGGGATCTCGACCAAGCGCCTTGGAGATCAGCACCGCGACCGGGTTGAGGTCCGAGCCATAGGCGCGCAGGCCCAATCGCTGCGCTTCGAGCGGGATCGAGCCGCCGCCGCAGAACGGGTCGTAGACCGGTGGCGCTTTTGTCTGAAGGTAATCGAGTATCGCGGCTCCGTCCTCACGCGGCGGTGGTTCCTCGCCGCGGCCCCAGGCGAGCGAGCGTGCGATCTCCCACCGCGCCGCGTTCAGCACCAACTCGTTGTTCGAATTCTCCCATCTGACGAGTTCGGCAATCAGCACGTGCAGCCGCTTGCGCTCGGCCTCCTGCGCTTCCTCGCTCGGGAAATGCTCGGGCCAGGCCGACGGGTCATCGACCAGCTGCGAAAACAGCACCGCGCGGCACGCCGCCAACGGCCGCCGCGCCCACCACAGATGCAGGGTTGAGGGATGGCCGTGCCGGATCGACTTCTCGCGCGCCGAGGCCGCGTTGATCGCTTCCAGCGGGATAGAGACCTCGATCAGCTTCTTTCTCATGACTGCGCCGACTTCCTTCGTCGGCGGCGTCCAAGCGCGGCCGAGAGCCTATCACGCAACCCTTCTGCCTGGGTTCGCGACATTTCTAGCCGGAAATATCGACTTTGCACCCCGACAGCAGGGTCAAATGCACTCTGAAGGAGCGCCGGCTCTGTCGCCCAGACAGTGAGCATCGAACCGCTGAGATCCAAGGCGGCATGAATTAGCGCTCCCGACAAATGGAATTCGTGACGATCTCCAGTCTGACCATCGCCGGTTTTAACGATAACGCTCGTACTCTCGGGCGAGATAAACGGCTCATTGCTGGTCAGATGATCACCCTTCCTCCAATTTGCCCTTATTGGCGTCGACCCGGGACGCACGTCGATAGCTATTAGGGCCTTATGCTGCCTGAGTGTCCTTTCTTAATCAGGCCGCAACGTCGAAGTCCTGCTCGGACGCCTCGCGGGGCAATCTTCCGTGATTTTTTAGTAGCGTGTTGATTGTCATCGGCGACACGTCGAAGTGTTCTGCCACATCTTGCTGACTCTCCTCCGAGTAATCACCCGCCATCATCTCGTCCACCGCCTCAAATGGGCTAAGTAGTTCAGCCGCGAATGACCGTTGCGCCTTCTGTCTGTAGGTGTAGGCGCGAGTCGCTGGGTGAAGCGCACCATTGGCAGTGATCAGCCTGTCGCCAATCAATCGTGCGAGATCGAAGCGGCGTCCAGTGACCCATTTGGACCGTAGTACGATGCGGGATGCCGTTGCACCCCTATCAAGAGCGAAAGATAACTCTGTTCCGCTTGCCGCACGGCCTGAGAGAGCTTCCTGCTGGGTTCCGGCTATGGCCGCTAGGCGAGCATTTGATATTGGCTCCATACCAAGGCGCTCGTTTTCGCGAAGTGCACCTGCGGCGTCCGCGCCCAGACGCCAGGCCGGGACATCTGCTCTTCGAGCTGGCAGGGCGCCAGGCGCAAGTCTTGCTGCGCTTTGAGAGGAAGCTTCATAGCCGAGACTCTGCGCCAATTCTTCAAAGAAGGCCGCCGTCTCGATCGGGCCGGCTTGCGTTCCGGCTTGTGCACGGTTCGCAGCGATTTCGCCCAGTGCCTCCTGGCCGAGTCGATTGGCATCCGCAAGGAGCGCCTCGATTATCCCATCCTCGACTGCGTCTGGTTCACGGCCCAGTAGTGCTTCTAAACGGCGACGTGTGGCAACCTCTGGATCGCTACGCTCAGCTAATATATCTCGCCAGAGCCGATCGAGATTAGTTTCATCAACTCCTGAATTGCGCAAACGCCCAAGAACCTGAGGTAGAAATGCGTCGACTGCAGCCTCGAAGAGGCTTGAAGGGACGACTACCGGCAGCGCTCCGACATAACGAAACGGCCTCGCGTCTGGCCGCGCAGAAGGACGGGAGATTAAAGCCGTCCTGACACCATCCGAAAAGATCACAATGTTCGGCCAAACATAGCCTTCGCCGATAGAAGTCATGAAATGGGCCATGGGCCAGTCAGCCACCGCCGAGCGCGGCTCCCAACGCAGGCGCCACCAGTTCCAGGCAAACCATTCTGCGACGTAGTAGCCGGAGACAAGGGGACCTTGGCGGTAGCCATTGATATAGTAGTCAAAACCTTCGGTTAATGAGCTGTGAGGCGTTCGGATTGTAAATAGACCAAAGGCCGCCTTCTCTTCGGGAGACCCATCGTCCAATCGTTCCGGCGCTAAGGAAATTTCTAATCCTATGGGCAACGGCGCCTCCATTCTTTCAGGACACGCTCTCGCATATAACGGTCGTCCTCCCCGAGCCGGTACCCGTGATATTCGGTCTCTCGCTCCGGTCGAGTCTTCGCCTCATACACCTCGCCCGCTTCATCAACGGCCCAGATGTACTTCGGTACCCCCATCTGCGGAAACGGGCTGAGCATTCCTCGTTCGATCCCGATGCGAAATAATAAAGATGCTTCTTCCAGTAGCACCGTCCGGAGATCGTCACATGGAGACTTCGACGGGCGCGGGTTGTGCGTCGGTATAAAGCCGTAGTTCCCTGGGTGGAGCTTGTGGTTTGCGGAACCAACATAGCGGATGCGGCTAAGCAGATCTTGCTTGGCTGGCTCATCTAAAAAACCTTCAGGGGCGATCTTGCGATCGGGCCTGTTACCTCGGCGTTGTCTGATCGGCATTCGTTTCGTCCGGCACGAGCGGGTACGAAGAGACAAGTTTCGCGATATCAAACACTACAGCCGTTTCGCTGAACCCCGGTTCGCGGTCGAAAAATCGCTGAACGTAGACCGGCTGGTGCGCAAAGCCGCTCTCCACCTTCACCAGGGCTAGATGAAATGCGTCAGGCGCGTTCAATGAAGCAAGGATCTCATTCTTCGTCACGATCACGTCGCATGCATCGGCGTGGCGTCCCTTGACTTCGATAAACCGAAGATGGCCGGTGCGGGGGTCGCGGCTCTCGATGTCCCAACCTTTCTTTTCGACGGACACATCGCGCGGCAGGTTGCCGAGCGCGCGCTCGTGGGCCATCACCGCGTTCATCGCCAGCCACTCGACGTCGGCGCGAATGGCGGGGTCCTCCGCGAACCCCGGCGCTGTTCCTGACCTCGCTGACGCGGTCAGAGACCGCAGCAGCCCGCGCGGGATCACTAAGGCTGCGCCCTTCAAAACCGGGGGCAAGGCGGTGATTTGCCGTTCGCGGTCGAGTTCGGATTGGCGCTTGTGCAACCGCTCCACCATGCGCTGGGCGGTCGCCTCGGCGTTGACGGCGTTGATACGTTGCTCCTTGCCTGCACGCTCCTCTTCGCGCAGCCGGGCGGCGCGCGCATCCCAATAATTGATCTCCCGCGTCAAACGGGCGCGGACCTCGCGCTCGACCTTGTCGATCTCGGCGAGCCTGCGCCGCTTCACCTCGGCGAGATGGTTCGGCACGAGGTTGGCGATGGCGTACCCGAGCGCACGATCCTCGACTGCCTGCGACAGCCAGGGTGCTACGATCACATCCTCGACGGCTGAGCGCTCTTCCGCCGTGATCGGCCGGTAATCAAGATAAGGCGCCGAGCCGCCATCCACGGCCGTGCCGTCCTCCTTCAGGTGAATGAATTGCAGCCGTTGCGAGATGACCCGCGGCTCGCCGGTCCGGCCGGTGCGCCCGTCTCGGATCGCGTGTTCGAGATAGACGAGCAACCGTGGTTCCATGCTTTCGTCGGTCTCATCAACGAGCGCCGCGCCTTGCCCAAGCAAGGGCTGGAAGCGTTCGAGTACCATGTCGACCACGGCATCGAGCAGCGGATGTCCGGGTGCGAGAAGCTCCGCCTGCGGTTGTCCGGCGATCAGCGTTTTCTCGAACGTGACCCGGGCATAGCGGTCGAGCAGCGGATCGCCGCGCCCGATCAGCCGGTCACGCTCTTTGAGGACGCCGGGCACGCGGGTGATCTCGAAACGGCCGGTTTCGCGCTGCACGATACGGCCGCCGAGCAAGGCAAACGCTTCCCGAAAGAACGCTCCGATGAAATGCGGCTGCAGCCGCCGCGCTTGGGCGCGCTCCATTTCCTCGCGGATTGCCGTGACTGTGTTGGGGTTGAGCCCTTCCGAAGTCAGCTTGCGCTCGGCGACCAGGGTTTCGATCGCTCCGACATCGACGGCGCCATCAACCTTGCGGAACAGTTCGGCTTTTTTGTCTGGCCGGTCGCCATAGCGGATCGCATCAACGAGCAGGTCGCGCAGCGCCTGGCCCTCGAACAACTCGCCCAGGACATCGTAGACCTTGCCGCCGAGTGCGGCGCGCGCCTCTTCGAGCTTGTCGAGCAAGCGCCGGTAGACCTCGCCCTCGCGAGTGTTGATGGCGCAAAGGTTCCAGAGGTGGCAGACCTCGGTCTGACCGATCCGGTGGATACGGCCGAAGCGCTGTTCGAGCCGGTTCGGGTTCCACGGCAGATCGTAATTGACCATCAGGTGCGCGCCGCGCTGCAGGTTCACGCCCTCGCCGGCGGCATCGTTCGCGATCATCACACGCACCACCGGGTCGCTATTGAAGGCCGCAATCGCCGCGCGCCGGGCCTCGCGCGCGATCCCGCCATGAATAACCACGATCGCCGCCGGATCGCCGATCCGCGCCCCGATCTTTTGCGCGAGGTATTCGAGCGTGTCCCGCGGCTCGGTGAAGATGATGATCTTGCGCCTGAGTCTGGTCGCGGCATCGAGCATGATCGGCTCGTCGAGGATCGATTCAAGCTCGCGCCATTTTGCGTCGCGGCCGGACAGCTTGAGTTGCAAGGCGCGCTCTTCGAGATCCTTCAAGATCGCGATCTCGGCTTCGAGTTCCGCCAAGGTCTGCGCCGCGGTTGCCAAGTCGACGATCTCCTCTTCGGCAGCCTCCTGTTCCTTACCGGGAGCCTCGTCGATCTCGTCGGGGTCAATGCTCGGCAATGCGGGGGTGCGCGCGAGGCGTCCGCCGGCATCGCGCAGCAACCGCTCCTCACGCAGCCGCTCCTCCAGTCGCTTGCGGCGCCGCTCCAGCGAGCGGTGGATCGCCGCCGGCGAGGAGGCCAGACGCCGCTGCAAGATCTGCAGCGCAAAGCCGACGCTATTGCGTCTTGTCCCGTCCCCGGTGCGGTCCGCGCGGTTCATTTCCTCGCGGACATACGCCGTTACCGCTTGGTAAAGCTGGACCTCTTCAGGCGACAGTGCGTAGCCGGCGGTATAGGCCCGGCGCTCGGGGAAGAGCGGCGTGCCGTCCATGCGGTACAATTCTTCCTTAGTCAGCCGCCGGATCATGTCGGACACGTCGGCCTTGCGCACGCCCTCGCGAAACCGGCCCTCGAACCGATCGGCGTCGAGCAGACCCATAAACAGCTGGAAATCAGCCTCCTTGCCGTTGTGCGGGGTGGCCGACATCAGCAGCAGATTGCGCGTGCGCGTACCGAGCAGCTTGCCGAGCTTGTGACGCTGCGTCTCCTTCACCTCGCCGCCGAAGTAGGACGCCGCCATCCGGTGCGCCTCATCGCAAATCACGAGATCCCAGTCGGGAGCGGCGCCTAGCTTGGCTTTCAATTCTTCTGAGCGAGCCGCCATGTCGAGCCTGACGATAAGCCGATTGCGCTCGACAAATGGATTACCAGTGATCGAGGCCTCGATCTGATCGCGCGTCACAGGGTCGAAGCCGAGCCCGAACTTCTCGGCCATTTCATCCTGCCACTGCTCGACAAGGCTGCCGGGTGCCACAATCAGGCAGCGCTCAAGGTCTCCGCGGATCAGCAGCTCCTTGATCAGCAGCCCGGCCATAATGGTTTTGCCGGCGCCCGGATCGTCCGCGAGGAGGAAGCGCAGCGGCTGTCGCGGCAGCATCTCGCCGTAGACGGCTGTGATCTGGTGCGGCAACGCCTCGATCTGCGAAGCCGTGACAGCAAGGTATGGGTCGAATAAATGGGCGAGCCGGATCCGGTATGCCTCGGAGGCGAGCCGGAGCAGGCCACCATCGGCATCAAACGAGAAGCGTCGGCCGGGCTCCAGGAACTCGAAGCCGACCTCTTCGCCGCGATAAAGCAAGCGCTCCCTGATCCGTCCATTCGCCCGAAAAACGATGTTCAGGGCGTCGGTGCCGAAGCGCGCGACCTGTACGATCTCAGCGACGCCTTCGGGAGCAAGGCCCTTGAGCCGTGCGCCGGGCTGGATCTTATCAAAGGTTCTCAAGTCACGTCCTTTGTGGGCCTCTTTATGGTCTACGTTGACCCGAGACGCGCCGAGTTTATCGCGTCTTTGTTGAACGGCGTATAAATTCCGAGGGCTCGAACTGTCGGAGCGTCAGCGGTAGGGGACCGCTCAACACATTTTCCTTGTCGGAAATTTAAATCAGAATGCTGCGGTGGATATCCCTCAACGCTTCCGACAACATTTAGAAGGATTTCGTTGGGCTTCTACAGCATATGGTGCTATAGAGAACCTTCGAGGCGGCCATTTGATATCGGAGCTTTATTTGGCATCGCTCACGAGCTTCATCCGAAACACGCCGGTCAGCACTCTCAAATTGTATTTCGAACAAGCTGCTATCGAGCTGCCGGCACTCGACTGGGCAGCAGCCGAACCAATAGTCGTCCGTAACCTCTTGTCTGCCATCGAGAAACTGGCGAGGTCAGATCGAGAGCGCGTGGAGAATGATATTGATCGCGTGGCGGCCATTGCCGACGAGCCCGGCCAAGTCGCCCTTTACAGCATCGCGGAATCACGTGCACAGCTAGATGCGCTGTGTAACGCGAATGACCGCGCATTGTGGATGTTCCTGAATGAGCCTGACACCTTTTGGCGCGCAGAGGAGATCCGGTTCACTGACGAGCGGCGACGTGGACGAATGTGGGATGGTTTTGTGTGCCAGTCTGACCTCAGGGTTCAACGCACTGGAGCTACACTGGACGCTTTCGAGCGGGATATTCGTGAATGCTTCGAAACCGAAAATGTTCATATCGATATCTTTGATCGTCAACGTCCTGCGTATGATGGTACGGATTTCGCGATCGTTCAAATCACCGTCTATAGTGAAGGACCGAGCGACGATTTCCTAGAGTTTGATCAAGGTGACCTTGTTCGCCGTCCGAGACACCCAGTATTTGAAGCAGCACTAACGTATGAACCCGCTCCTGGCGTCATTGAGGTCGTCGCCAGAGATCGGGAGAAAAGAGAAAGCTTGGTACGGATGGTTGCGCGAGACCTTCTCGCTACCGAGTTCCGACAGGAACGGCTTCCACTCCGCCAATACGACCTGTCCATATTGATGACACCTTTTGCTTTCCCAACGGATCCAGCGGATGGCATCGACACGGTGCGGGTAAATCAGCTTCGCCTAATGCCGATCGATAGCGTGGCGGAGCGGGTCACTCTGGAATGCATGCGTCACTCATGTGGCACAATTTGGGACATGGCTCGGACGCGTTTTCACGGCAGCAATCCATTGGCCGGCGAATGGATCGTGACGCAGGCTAAGCTGATAGTCAAATTCCACCCCGATGGCGCTTCTCGTCGAGGTCGGACTTTGCCGTTGACGATAACGATGCCGCATGGCTGCGACCTCAAGGACCGGACAGAGCGCGAACGAATTATAGGAAACAAATACTTAAGGGAATGGGGCATTCTCCGTGAAATTTGATGGACTATCACTCGACCGTGAGGCTGTCGAACTGCTATTTTCGATCATCGAAAGTCCGGAGATGGCAATTTCCGCTACTGCTCTTGATTTTCACAAGAGAGCAGGTGAGGACCTGCTGACTGCGGGTGCTATTGAAGCTGACGGCTTCGAAGCCGTGGCCGCTTCCCAGGCCGATCACGATGATGCGATAGTCAGCCTGGTCTGGAGCGCCGAGCTGAGAGGCTATGCGTATTTCAGCCCCTCTGCTGGTCTCGTCCGGATCGACGATGACAGACTTCGCTTCTTCAAGCTCGATACATCGTGGTTCCTGCGATGGATTGCACGCCATCTCGGCTTTGGTAATGGCGCACATCCTGTTTGTCTGATCACCGATCGCTGCTGGGATCTCGGGGATACTTGGCTCGGCGAGACAAATCGGATGCGGCGCAAAACCGCAATTTACTTCGCTAGGCGGCTGACTGAGCCCGAGACGATTGTGCAATTGGCGGCGGTCCTGCGTCTTCATCATAGTAGGCCGAGCAAAGTTGTCCTCACAACGACCAATGGTCTTGATCTTGCCCGGACCATGATCGGCGATAGCTGCGCCGTTCTCACAATTGAGACGTGTGCCCGCGCGGGCATTGACGATTTCGAGTTCAACCCCGGAATTGTTTATTCAGCAGCACATGATCTGCGCGTTTCGCCGAGAAACCTGGCCGTTAAGGCCGACGCCGATTTTCGCATCGTCCGTATTGGCGATCGAGAATTTCGCTTCCGTGGGGACAAACAGCGTCAGATGGTAGGAGCTCTTTACCAGCGCTGGCGTCGCAGCGATGGCCCAATAAGCGTCTCAATACTGCTCGAAGAGTTAGAGTTCTCCAGTACAACGAGACTGAGAGATCTGTTTAAGGATTATCCTAATTGGAGAGAGCTCATTGGCTATAAAGATGGCGCCTGCTGGCTGCGTTGTGACGAAATCCTAGCCGAGGCGGATGGCAAGGCTGACGTGCCAACGTAAGGCCACGCTGCTGCCGCTCTACAGCGGTTCATTCCTCCCCTCCCTCCTCCCCCAGCCCTCCCCGGCTCCTCCCTGCAGTTGTGCAATCCTCTTCGCGGGTTCACGATATTGACCTAAGGAGAGCGAAATGACTGTGCGGCATTTGAACCAGATAGAACTGGCTCGCCGCTGGAATATCTCAGCCCGCACGCTAGAGCGTTGGCGCTGGCTTGGGGAAGGCCCCGTATTTTTAAAGTTAGGAGGACGAGTCTCGTATCGGCTCGAAGATGTTGAGCATTACGAAGCAACGCATCTGCACGCGAACACCACCGGCCTACTTAAGAACCAGGATATGAAAAGTTAGTCGGGCATCAAGCGAGTTTCCGAGGCTGCTGAGATGTCCAATAATTACCCTGTGGCGCTTCGCTATAGACGTCGCATTCTATCGGAACCGTCCGCAGGTGTTGCAGACCATTCTTTAGCTTCTGTGATTGTTCTCATCGAACAGTTGAGCGGTCCTAATTCGAGGCCGGACCTCACCGTAAGCCTTGCCAAGGACGTCAAGCGGCACGACTGCACGATCGGATATCTCCTAGGCAATACGGCGCCAGGTCATTCGCGGGGCGCAGCATGACAACGGCCACCGCTGAAGTGACGGTCTTCCGCAAGGCTCACGGCGTCTTGACGAAAAAAATATCGCTGACGGCTGATGGCAGCGTTCAGAGCGACGGAAATGAATGCGTGATGTCGCGCGGAGAGGCAAAGCGCGTCCGAATCATCGGCGTTAATGCGCTAGCTACTCTGATAAAGCACCTCCAATCCGACCAGGCGCTCGCTCTCGGCCGACTGCGAGCAGATCTTCCCGACACTGTACAAGTCGTTACCAAGAGCAAACTCAATGGCGCAGCACCACCCGGTATCATCACTCGCACAACCGAATATCTTTGCTATAGCTCAGATGAGCCGGCCTACGCTTTGCTCGATTTCGACCGCAAAGGCATGCCCGCTGACGTCGTCCGACAACTCGATGAGATTGGCGGTTATTGGTCCGCGCTCATTTCGATCATCCCCGAATTTGCCCGGGTAGCGCATGTCATCAGGCGGTCGACGAGCGCTGGTCTTTACCGCAATGATACCGGCGAGAAACTGCCTAGCTCCGGTGGCCTTCATGTTTATGTGGCTGTCGCCGATGGAAGCGACATCGAACGCTTTCTTCATACTCTCCACGATCGGTGTTGGCTCGCAGGATTCGGTTGGCGCATGGTCGGCGCCAGCGGACAATTGCTTGATCGCTCAATCGTCGACCGCGTCGTCGGCAGCCCGGAGCGGCTCGTTTTTGAAGGTCCGGCTGTCGTTGTACCACCGCTTGCACAGGATTTGGCAAGCCGCAACCCGACGGCTACGCAAGGCGAACTGCTCGACACCATCACCGCCTGTCCGCCGCTGACGATTGTTGAAAGCGCCGAGCTGCGGCGGCTAAAGGCCACAGAGAACGAGCGCCTTGCTCCGGCCGCGGCCAAGGCTCGTGAGGATTTTATCGGACGGCATGCTTGCAAGCTCAGCGCGCGCGCCGGGATATCGATTGCCGAGGCGCGATGCATACTGGAGCGGCAATGTGCTAACGTCTTATTGTCGGCGGTGGTGTTGCCATTTGACGATCCGCAGCTCGCTGGCATCACCGTTGCGGATGTCCTCGCCGATCCTGGCCGTTTTGAGGGCGAAACCCTCGCCGACCCGCTAGAGGGCCCCGAATATGGATATTGCAAAGCCAAAATCATGTGCCGCAGCGACTGCAGTGTGTGGATCCATTCGTTTGCCCACGTCGGCGGTGCCTTTGAGCTGCGACCCGATGCTGACACCGCAATCAACGCATTAAACGCAGTGCCGCCCGAAGAGGTTTGCAATGCCTTCATCCAACTAGCCCTCGCTGGCGATCTCACGCCAATCGATCTCGAGCGCCTGCGCGGTATCGCCCACACACGCAGCGGCATCGGCAAACGAACGCTCGACGCAGCGCTAAAGGCTGCGAAGCAGAGTGCTGCCGCAAAAAACGCGGCCGCGAGCCGCGACCGTAAATTTGCCGAGCGGCGTGATCGACGGCCATTCATCGCGGCACCGATGCCCGATGCCGAATGGCTGCCGCAAATGACGACAATAAACGAGGTCCTTGGAAAGTGCCGACAGAACGAACCGCCGACCCGGAGCGCAAATCACTAGTGCAATCAACTCCGCTCATTCTCCGTCCCAACCTTTTCACAATTGTCTAACGAAGCCGCCAATGGATCACCACAGAAAGGCGGCTTTTTACCTGCACCCAAGCAACTCCTCTTGGTCGACATGCCAGAGGAGCAAGTCGCCGAGATGATCGAGCGTCATATTGAATACTATATCGATACCCCGCACGGATATCGATCGGTCCACCTGCATCCAAAATTCGTGCGCCACTATCTCAACCGTGATGACGGCGCCTTGCCGACCGCTACTACAGTCGCGCAACTACCTATTGTCCTGCACAACGGCTTAATGCTCGCGGGGCCGGGGCTTCACCGCCCGAGTGGTGTTATATTTCGCGTGCCAAATGAATTGATGGCGGTATTGCCAAGAATCGAAGATTGTATGCTTTCTCGAGTCGCGTCGGCGATGCAATTCCTGACCGACGAGTGGCTTTGCGACGTGGTTACCGACTACCCCGGCAAGTGCGTCATTATCGCCTGCGCTCTTACCATCATTGAGCGCGCGATCTTACCCGAGCGACCGGCGTTTTTTGTAGTTGCCGGCCAGCGTGGCGGCGGCAAGACTACGACCATCCACATGATTTCGAAGGCCGTCCTACGCATTCCAGCCTGCGCTGCCGCATGGTCGACGGATGAAGATGAAAGGCGCAAGGCACTTTTCTCCTATTTTAGCGCCGGTCTTTCAATGCTCGCTTGGGATAATATCACCCGGGGTTCGACGATATCGTGTCCTCACATCGAGAAAGCCCTGACCAACGAGTTCTATAGTGACCGTGTGCTCGGTGCGTCGGAGCACCGCCTCGTGCTCAGCAGCACGATTCACGTCTTTACCGGTAATAACATCAGCCCCCGCGGCGATATGGCTTCGCGCTCTCTTACCGTGTGGCTCGCTGTCAGTCGGCCAGACCCCGAGAACCGCGAGTTCAAACATCCTGATCCGCTCGCCTGGACCGACGCCCATCGTGGCGAAATACTCGCCGCCCTTTACACCATCTTGCTGGGCAATCCACGGCGCAAAGATAGCCATTCACCCGCCGAAACACGCTTCAAGAATTGGTGGGACATTGCTGGCAGCGCCGTCGAATTCGCCGCAAAACAGGCGCATGAGCATGCAAAAGCCCTCGTGATCGACCAGATCGCGTCTTGCCCACCGCAAACCTTCAGCTTCAAGTCTCTGTTTCTCGACGGCGAGATTGATGAAGAGCAAACATCGAGCCTCATAACCGTGATGGAGATACTACATCGCAGATGGGGGAACGAAACATTCCAAGCCCGCGAAGTCGCGGTCTATGCCGGTCAGGCGGAAACCGATGCCATCGCATTCAAGGCAGCACTCGAAATGGCTAGTGGAACCCAAATCAAGATCATCTCCTCGCCCGTCATCAACTGGCGCCTTCAGGCCATCTGCGATGCACCCGTTACCGTTGGCACTCAAATGCTTGTTTTGAAATATGTAAAGCCCAACCGAGACGGTCGTGGTGGCGGTTTTTGCGTCAATACGATTGTCCGGCCATCCTGACAACCGCGGAACCTGCGGAAGATGCGGAACCTCCAGTCCAGTCCAGATTTCGAGTCGATGTCAAGCGGAGCGGCTTATAACGCTCGCAGATTTCAGAATGGAGTAAAACTTCCGCATGTTCCGCATGTTCCGCAGACCGAGGTCAAAACCATAGATCCGGTCATGAACGGGGACACGTGCTATAGGTACTCAGCCGCATTCGCTCCCGGATTGCGGGCCATGCGACGGAGCAAATTACAGGTACCAGGGATGCTGAGTTGGGTCGCATCGCTGGCGCGCTGGTCGCACATGACAGATTCTCATCCAACGGGCCCTTTCATGGGAGAGGTTTCAAACCGATTTGCCAAACGATTTCGAAAAATAGGGCAGCTTCTGTATGGGTGGCTTCGGATCGACGCGTTGGAACTGGGTCAGCACCAAAGACACGGTCGAGGACCAGCGTTCTCTCGACATCAACCGGCTCAACCGGGCGGGCTGTTTGCAGGCGGGTTGTTGTAGCGGCTGGCAATGGATACGTGCCGGCGAGCGGGTTGCGTCGGTCGAGTTGCGGCGGGATGGAGACCTGCTGCATTTGTCCTATAGGGTGCCGCAGCATGGCAGGGATTGGCATGAGATCGCGCAGTCGGCCCCAATCGTCTGGATGCCATGCTCATTTGGCGGGGCCAGACCGTATCTCGTGTGTCCTGGGGTTATCAATGGCATTGCCTGCGGTCACCGGGTAGCCAAGCTATACTGCGCAAGAACATATTTCTTGTGCCGGCATTGTTACCGCTTGGCCTGCGCCTCGCAGCGCGAAGATCGCTATGACCGCGCGCTGCGTCGCACCAATAATATCCGCGTGCGGCTCGGCGGCGAGCCGGGCATGGTATCGATATTGCCTGATCGGCCAAAGGGTATGCACAAGCGGACATACGAGCGAATGCAGTCCAAAATATTGGACGCCGAGATGTTGGCGAACGAGCGGCTCGCTATATTTGTGGAGCGGCTGATGCGCAGCGATGGTCGGATCGCCGCGCGGTCGCGCAAGGAATTCTGGACGTGAGCTTGACCGAGAATGTCGAGACATTTTGCCCGCAGCGCGGCAGCAATTATGAGCTGACCCGCTACAACGCGCTGCGACATGGGATATTGTCGCGTCACACCGTCCTGCCTTGGGAAGACGGAGAGCAATATCGGGTGCTGCTCGAGGCGCTCGTGGCGGAGCATAACCCGCAGGGACCGCCCGAGGAGCATCTCGTCGAAGAATTGGCCGGCGTCATCTGGCGCAAGCGGCGACTGCGCCTCGGAGAGAGCGCCGCTCACCATCGCGCTCTACAACGGACTACCGAGTTTTTTCGAGAAACTGCAAAAGCCGCGCTCGTTCACATCGAAGATGACGGCAACTGGTCAACAGGCGATGCGATCCGAGCAACGGACGAGCAGACCGCAACAGACCTTGCGGACCTCCTAGCCGATCAGGCGATGACCGAAGAGGCGATCCGAATTTTGGCGAGCCCGTCGCCCTCGACTTACTCCCGTGCGCTGGCCGCGTTGCGCGATGATACCCGGGCGTGGTGGCAGGAGCAGCTCAACTGGGCGCCGGAGGACTATGACGAAGAACGGAAGCCCTACAGCGCCGATGCCGAGAGCCTGAAGCGCTTCCTCAAGGATGAGGTCTTACCCTGGTACGAGAAGCGTCGGCGCGAGCTGGCGTGTCGCCCTTTGATCCGTCAGCAGGCGTATGGCGAGGCTGTCGATCCCGACCGGCTTGAACGTCTGGCCCGCTATGAGGTCCACTTGGATCGCAAGCTCGAACGTATGCTTGCGATGATCTTTAAGCTGCAGGAGCTGCGTCGCACGAACCCGAGCTAAATCTGTTTCGCAAAATCGAACTAACGTATCCGGTCCTCGTCAGCGGCGAGAACGTTCTTAACCCCCTCATGCGAAAGCCTTACGCCCTCCGCAGCGATGACTGCCGAAATAGCTCGTAAGGAGAGGCCGTTGCGCCTCAGTTCGAAGATGCGCTGTATGGCGCGCTGCTGCTCGGGAACCTCAATCAGAGCTCCGTTTTCGCCGATCCGCCAGCCGAACGGGACGATACCGCCGAGATAGCGCTGCCGCTTTCGCTGATCGGCTTTCACGTAGCGGATGCGTTCACGAATTCGGTCGCGTTCAGCCTCGGCTACTGCCGAGAGGATTGTAAAGACAAGCTTTGAAATCCCGTTTCCAGTCACATCACCGCCCAGATCGATCATGTGAAGGCTAACGCCCCGATCCTTCAATTGGTCAAGGATGTCGAGTGCATTCAGGGCGGAACGGAACATGCGATCCAGCTTAGCCGTGATCACAACATCCCCGCCTCTGCAGCGTCGACAGTAAGCGTTCGCCCTGCGATCGCTGGCCGAGTGGCTTTGATCTGGAGACGCCGCGCTCGACAAAGATACTGTCGAGCGTCAATCCATTCATCATCGCGTAGCCCTCGACCACGCGCTGTTGCGCGCCAAGGCTTTCGCCCTCATCGGCCTGCCGATCGGTGCTAACCCAAACATAGCCGTAAACCGCCATCCCATCCTCTTGTAAGCATGTCAGCTTGCGCCTGACAATACAATCGTCAAACTAAATGTCAACACGCATTAGCAAGCTTACATTCTTCACCTTCGAATACGATTTCGGTCGGAACCAACCAGTGCACATCAATACCGGTGCTGCCGCTGGCTTACTGGGCAAGGATGACCTGGGCAAGCTTGTAATTACGTTTCAGCACCTCTGTCGACGGAGGACCAGGTAGAACGCGGTCGGACACCGCCATGATGCCACCGATGGCGGCTGCGGACATTGCACCGGAAAGAGGCTCGCGACCGCCCACTAAACCGTCGAGCGGATTCGAGGTTAAGGCTCTCAGAGCACAGCATAAAACGGCGTATCAATATCGTGATGGAAGGGTCAGGTATCCGACACCGGGTCGCTCCCACAACTATTTGCCGAAAGGGATTAGCCGGCTTGATGCGTTCGGCACCCAGATGGGTGCCTGAGACGCGTGGGCTGCGTCAAACGCCAGCAGCCAAAGCATTGGGTTGCAGCGAATCTATTTCAGCAGGGCGCTAATGGGCGCGATCCGACATCCGAGCAGTGATGGCTGTTGTTCTTCCTTTGCCCTTTGGCGCGTTGTGCATTTTATCGAGCCGAAAACTCGGTGGGCGGCCTGTTTCATTCTCTGGCATCGCGGGCCGTCATCCGGAGCGCCCTCCACGCTAACCGCCGCAACGAGGCCGGTCAGCACGATACCGGCAAAGCCTATCACCACCGCGAGGAATCGCGATACAATATGTCGCAGCGCCAGATCGCCGTAACCGATGGTGAGACCGGTCACAAAGGTAAAATAGACAGCGTCATGGATGCGCCACCCCTCGATGCGCCCGATCAGAAGTCCGGGCCCGACCATTGCGAAAAGAACTCCAAACAGGATCGGCCAGACCACTCGAAACAGCTGAAAGAGCTCTACGAAGATGCGTCTGATTTGCCTTGGTTCCATTGGTCTTCGACCATACTTGAGTGGCAGCTCGAACCGTTCGGGGATCGGCGCAGGTAGCGCAATACTCAAACGACGCGCGGGCTCACCCGC
Source organism: uncultured Alphaproteobacteria bacterium (assembly GCA_963846635.1). GTDB lineage: Bacteria > Pseudomonadota > Alphaproteobacteria > ATCC43930 > CGMCC-115725 > AP-15. Next base: position 266,431 of record CAWJXM010000041.1, read on the forward strand.
TCGGTGGGGCGTCTGATCGACCTGGTGTGGGCCTCGCCGCTTTTTCGATCCTTCATAGCCACCGTCCTCCAGTTTGCCGATGCGCACGCCAGCAGTACGCACCTAATCGGCTGACGAGCACCATCATGAAGGATTGGTTCGGTGCCCAGGACGAAAACTCACTGATTGGCGGGTATCGTCACGACCGGCGCCGCCCCTTTGACACCGGTGTCGGCGATCGAGAACAGGAGCATGATGATCCCGAATGTGTACTTGGACTGAATGTCGGTCTCGGCGATCCAAAACCACCTTTTATCGTATTGCACGGCAACGTAAGCATCCTTAGGCGACGTGTCGGTGACAAGCACTCGCATCGGCGGACCGCTCGCCGCTTCTTGCCCCTGAATCTCGACCAGGCCGGGGGCCGCTTTTCCCTGGTCCACATCTGCCTTGGGCACCTGCACAACGGCGGCGAATTCGAGCATGATCTGCAGCATCGAACGCGTCACCATGTCGATCTCGTCGTCTTTTCCCGAGTAGCCGCCATAGTTCACCCTGAGTTCCCGTAAGTCAGGCTTTATCCCAAGAAGGCCTTTTAACTCCCGACCTCTGGCTGCAAGCGCTGGGTCCTTGCTTGGTCCGAAAATGAGAACCGAACTCTCGGCGCCCGCCTTGGAACGCTCGATCCGGATTTGTATGGCCCCGGCGAGTTGACCTTCGCGCATCAGCTCTATGAGACGGGTAAATTTTGGGTCGGCTGGGCGCCGAAGCCGGTTCAACTCATTATTGATGCCGTTAATCGAGTCCAAGATGATCGGCATAATTCGCTCCGCAGAGTAGCCCGATTGGAGCATGAACAGCACGGAACTCGGCGGAATCGGCGTCATCAGCCGCTTCAGGAAATCAACGCCGGTAAGCGGTGAATAAATCACAGTAGGCCGATCGGTATAGGTTCCCGCCGCATTGGCACTGCCAGCGGCGGTCACCGGACCGATTATCCCCGCGGTGAAATTTCCGGCGGTAAAGCTGCCGCCAATCGCACTTTGCAACTGGTAGCCGGCAATGACTTGCGCGACTTCGAGAAAGATCGGCATGTCGGCATAACGCAGCTTGACGATGTTGAGGAGTGTCTGCTCCTTCCAGGAATTGCCGATAGCGCTCGCGTAATCGATCCGGTCGCGCGGTAATGTCCCCGGTCCGATGCTTATGCATGCCGCGAGCAAAGAGATCGGAAGAGCGGCAGCGAGCGTTCGAAGCATGCCAATTCTTTAGATTTAGATCGCCCGCAGCTCGAACACATTGAAATGCCAAGCGATGTGATCGATGTATAGACCGCTCTCGGTGAGGTCGGTGCCGTCACGATGGTGGACCTCACTTCCCATGACATCGGTAAGGCGCACCTGCTTGCCGCGGAACTCCGGGAACGGCAGCTTTAGGCAGCATTGCCCGTGGCTGCTGGCGTAATTGACGACCACGACATGGCGGGTGCCGCTGTCGCCGGCCCAAGCGTAGGCGACGAACTCGTCCGAGCTTGAGTTGCCGGGCCAGGCGGGCTGTGGCAGGATCTGCGACCACGTGCCGTCGCGAAAGGCGGGGGTCTGCTTCAGGGCTTGCAATAGTCTGCCGTAAAAGGCTGCGATCTCGGGATTTGTCGGCTCGACCGGACCGCGGCAGAGATGGGTCGGCACCCGGACCCGCGCTCCCTCCGACTGGCCCTGATAAAAAAAGCGCATGCCAGGAGACAGATAGGTGATGATCGCCGCCGCCTGATGCTGCGGCCAAGGAAATTCAGACGCTACCCGTGGCTCGTCATGATTTTCGAGAAAGCGGGTGAGCTTGTCCTGATAATCGAGGCCGGCGAGCAGGTGGTCGCGGATTGGTCCCACACGGCCCTCTCGCAAGCGGTCATAGAGCCTCTTGTCGTAGCAATATGCGAAGCCCTGCTGCTGCAAGGTCCATTCGAGGTCCCAATAGACTTCGGCCATGAAGGTGAAGCCGGGATGCCGAGCGTGCACTGCTGCCGTCGCCTTCGGCCAGAACGGCTCCGGCGTGATCCCCCAGGTACGTTGGAAAATCTCCGGCAGCAGCAGCATCGCCATGTCGCAGCGTACGCCGTCGCATTTGCCGGCGATAGCTAACCAGCTCATCAATTCGCGCCTTGTGCAGTTCAGGATTGGCGTAGTTGAGCTGCAAGGTATCCGGCCAGCCCGGAAAATTGGGATCGCGGCCGTACGCCAATATTCTCGGCCCATGCGCAGTGTCGACCCGCAAATAATTTTGCGGTGCGGCGGCCAACGCTTCCTCGCTACCCTCAATATAGTAGTCGGGATGGGTTTTCGCCCAAGGGTGGTCGGGGGCGGTATGGTTCGGGACAAAGTCTAACATCAACTTGATCCCGCGCCGCGCCAGCTTTTCACGAAATCGCGCCAACCCGGTTTCGCCGCCAAGCAACTCACCGACCGTGTAGGCGGTGATCGCAAAGCCGGAGCCGCAAATATCCTCCTCGTTTAAATCGGGTAGCACGGTCTTGAACTCCGCGCGCCATTGCGGGTTGCCGCGCGAAACAGCCCGGCCGGCGGCGCCGATCTGCCAGACGCTCAGCAGCCAGATCCAGTCGAAGCCGTTCTCCGCGAAGGCGTCGATCGTCGTGTCGTCGATATCGGCCAGAGTTATACGCTTGCCAGCTTCGCGCGACAGACGATCGAGCCAGACACGGGTGTTGATCTGAAACAACGACGGATAGCGGGGTGAGTGCGGCATGGTGGCGGACACCTATACCGTCTCTTTCTCTCGGCCAAGAGCCGCCTCGGGACCACCTTGCAGAAAGGTCTCCGCATCGAGTTTGCCGAAAATGTCGATCAGGCCCGCGATGACCCCGGTCCAACCCGTTTGGTGGCTGGCGCCGATCCCGGCGCCGTTGTCGCCATGGAAGTATTCGTAGAACAGCAGATTGTCCCGCCAATGAGGATCGCGCTGAAATTTTTCGTCACCGCCAAACACCGGTCGGCGTCCGCTCTCGTTGCGCAGAAAGATCCGAGTGAGGCGATTGACGATTTCATGTGCGACCTCGAAAAGGTTCATCAAGTTGCCGGACCCGGTGGGGCACTCGATCTTGAAGTTGTCGCCGTAATACGAAAAATAGTGCATCAGGGCGCGGATGATCAGCGCGTTGACCGGCATCCAGATCGGTCCCCGCCAATTGGAGTTGCCCCCAAACATGCCGCTGTCCGACTCCGCCGGTAGATAACTCACGCGAAATTCCTGACCGCCGGCGTTAAAAACATAGGGATGCTCGGCATGATAGCGGGACAACGAGCGGATCCCATAGGGGCTCAGGAACTCGTTCTCGTCGAGCATGCGGGTCAGAATCCGGCGCAGCCTATCCTCATTAACCAGCCCCATGATGCCCCGCCCAGCGACGCCAAAATGGCCCGGCCCGGTTTCATGGATCGAACTCACGAAGCTCCGGCATGCGCCGCAGCCGCTCCTGCACTGCCGCTGTCAGTCTGGGAACCCGCTCGCGCTGCCATTTCTCGACGACCGTCGTGGCGCAGAGCGGCAGGAGACCCACCATCGAACGGACCTTGAGCCGGGTCGCGGTGCCATCAGGCAAGCGAAGGACGTCGTAGTAGAAGCCGTCCTCCTCGTCCCACATGCCGTCCGGACCGATCCCGTTCATCGCGCGCGCGATCAGCACGAACTCCATCGCGTAGTTCGCCGCCAGCTCCTCATAGGTCGGGTCGTGTGCGGCGAGCTCGAAAGCGATCTCGAGCATGTTCTGGCAGAACAAGGCGACCCAGGCGGTGCCGTCGGCCTGTTCCAGATGGCCTCCGGTCGGCAACGGCGCGCTGCGATCGAAGACGCCAATATTGTCGAGCCCGAGAAACCCGCCCTCGAACAGGCTTCGGCCAAAGCGGTCCTTGCGGTTCACCCACCAGCCGAAATTCGACGTCAGCCTGCCGAACATCCGCTTCAGAAAATCGAGATCGGTTTGGCCGCGCACCGCCTGCTCCATGCGGAACAGAAAGATCGTTGCCCAGGCTTGGACCGGTGGATTGACATCGCTGAAGTTCCACTCATAGGCGGGGATCTGTCCGGTCGGATGCAGGTAGGCCTGGCGGAGCAGCAGGTCGAGCTGCTGCTTGGCGAAGTCGATGTCGACGGTCGCCAAAGCAAGCGTATGGAAAGCCAGGTCCCAGGCCGCAAACCAGGGGTACTCCCATTTGTCCGGCATCGAGATGATGTTGTCGCCGATCATGTGAAACCACTCGCGGTTTCGGACCTGACGAGGCGTCGGCCGCATCGCGTCGTAGCCATGTTCCTCGAGCCACCTGTCGGTATCGTAAAAGAAGTACTGCTTGCTCCACAGCATCCCGGCTAACGCCTGCCGCATCACACGCGCCTCATCTTCGCTGATGCGGGGCGGCGTGATCGCCTGGTAGAACGCGTCCGCCTCTCGAAGGCGCCTTGCGAAGGTTTCATTGAATTGCCTGCCGAAGGGGTCCCGGGAGGCAGCGTTGCTCAGCCGTAGCCGGATGACGGAGGTTTGCCCGGCGCCCACGTTCAGTTGATAGTGCGCGGCGGCCTTGGTTCCGATCTGACCTGGATTGACGGCGTCCTGCTGGCCGGCCACCACATAATTGTTGACCCCGTCCTTGACGTAGGGCGTCGTGTTGGGCGTGCCGAAGATCCGCTCGTTATTGGTGTCGTTTTCGGTAAACAGCAGGCGCGGATTTCCGTCGCACTGCAGCAGGAAGCCGCCGAGCTCGGCATCCGACGCTTCAATCGTGACGATGTTCTCGCCCGGCTTCTGTCGCAGGGAGGGTTTCGATTGATCCGGCCACCACGTCCAGGTATTGCGGAACCACAGCGTCGGCAGCACGTGCAGCGTAGCGGCATCAGGCCCGCGGTTGCCGACGCTGATTTGGATCAGAATGTCAGTCGGCGAGGCCTTCGCATATTCGACAAACACATCGAAATAACGGTCATCGTTGAAGATGCCGGTATTGAGCAATTCGTATTCCCAATCATTACGGCCGCGCCGCCGGTTGGTTTCGACGAGATCATTATAAGGGTAGGCATTCTGCGGGTATTTGTAGAGATACTTCATATACGAATGAGTTGGCGTGCTATCGAGGTAGAAGTAGTATTCCTTTACGTCCTCGCCGTGATTGCCCTCGCTGTTGGTCAGGCCGAACAGGCGCTCCTTGAGGATCGGGTCCTTGCCGTTCCACAGGGCAACGGCAAGGCAGAGCCGTTGGTGGTCGTCGCTGAACCCGGCGAGGCCATCCTCGCCCCAATGATACGCGCGCGAGCGGGCCTGGTCGTGCGTGAAATAGTTCCACGCATCGCCGTTGTCGCTGTAATCCTCGCGGACCGTACCCCATTGGCGTTCGCTGAGGTAGGGGCCCCATTGCTCCCACGGCACCCCCTTCTCACGCGCCTCATCCAATCGCAACTCCTCCGCCGTCTTCCCGCGCTCTGGGCTCATCTGGCTTCTCCCGTGTGATCAGCCGTTCTTTGACGACTGTTACTCGAGCTCCAAGAGAGTTTTCCCCTGAAGCAATGCGCTAAATGCTCAGCAGGAACAATAATCCCCACTTTGATTCATTCAACGTGATATCGACACTCGAGCTAGGGGGCCATCGACACCAGAAACCGGGTATAAGGGTTCTTCATCGATCGTACACCCTGGCATTTCAACGTGTTCGAGTTGCGGACGAACTAAAAAGATCATGTCCAGAAGACTGCCGCGCTGTCCTGATATGCGTGGTCGCGACGTGCACCAGCATCGGCCCGGTGGGATCATCATGCTGCTATCTCGATCGCCGATAGCGCGTGGAGGAGGCCGCGCTCGCTGTCGCCATACGCGCTGACCAATGAGAAAGCATTGTTGCCGTCTGTCAACCTCCACTCATTTGGACGTTTCTTTATGGCCAAAATAACTGTAGGCTCCTACCGTTAGGAAATTTATCATAACTGCGACCACGTTCCATGCGATCACTGGTCTCGAGGCAATCAAAAAGCCGTAGTAGACCCAGAGGATCTGAAAAGTGCCCATGATCGCCGCCATCATTGGGTACATACCCGCGCGCGACCGACGTTTGAGCATGCTGACCAAATCCGGCACGGCAGCAAAGGTGGTTCCCAAACCCGCCAGAAAGCCGAAGATCTCTGACCGTTGAAGCCCGGGGAAGAATAGACTCTGCGTGTCGCGTGGAACCAGGTCCTGGCACCCGCAGAGCGTGATCAGGCTCAGGAAAAGGACAACAAGTGTTATTCTATTAGATTGGCCCATCACGACAACCGAATCTCAAGAGTCCGACGCGGTCGCGGCCGGTGCCGCGGTAAGTGGAGAATTAATTCGCTGACCACTACGAGCTCACAATCATCCGCGTGTACTGACTTAGATCCATGTCAATGTCAGCTTGCGCATGGGATCAAGTTTACTACCCCTACTTTCAGGCGTTGGCGAGGAGTCGAATTTAGGACGCTGTCCCTTTCGAGCTGGTATTTACCGGTCATTCGAAACGGCACCGGCTGTGCCGCTTGCGGTTGCGAAGGCGCGCTCGACTTCGACCAGCGCCGATGTAGCCACAACCAGCATTCCGGCTGCTCGCGAATCCACCGCTCTAGCGTAGCGTTCATCGCCAGGGTCAGCGCATACACGTCCGCGGTGCGGTCGTTGGTGTCGGGCAGTGCCATCGGCGGTTCGCAGATCACGCGGAACCGCGCGGGCCCGAGGCGCACCGGATACACCGGTATGACGGGGCAACGGAAGCGGATGGCGAACTGCGCGAGAGCCGGCGTGGTCATCGCCGGTCGTCCAAAGAACGGCACGGCAAGGCCTTCGTTCAGCTTCTGGTCTACAAGCATGCCCAGCACGCCGCCTCGTCGCAGATGCGCGAACGCCTCGCGTGCGCCGGCACTGCCTTTGGCGAACATCGGCACTTCCGCCCCCATCGCCTCGCGTCGCATGTCCTGGATCGCTGCGTCCGCCGCCGGGTTGGATGCAGCCCGATAGAACCATGAGACGGCCAGGCCAAACGAGGCCGCAACCGGCAGACCGATCTCCCAATTTGCCAAGTGGCCGGAGAATAGGATGGCAGGACCGCCGTGGTCTCGCAGAGCACAAAGCTCCGTGTCGTCCTCGCATTCCCAGCCGGGGCCCTCAGCCGTTCGCCGGAGCGAGCCGATATGGGGCAGCTCCGCGACCGTGCGGCCCAAATTCTCCCAGACGCCCAGAAGCACTCGTCGGCGGGCGCGCGCATCCAGCTCGGGCAAGGCACGGCGCAGATTCGCCCTCGCTACCCGGGAGACCGGCAGCCAGGGGCCGATCGTCCGCGTCACGTGGCCGCCGATATTGGAGGCAGCCACCGGCCCAAGCGCGCGCGCAATGCGGATGCCCACCCTCAGCGCTGCGGCCTGCACTCGATCCCGGCGGGATGGATTGGGAGCGTCGGCAATCAACATAGGTTAGCTTTCATCTGGCCTGCTTGCGTCTGCGTCTATTCGCGAACATGTATGGCCATACTGCGAGTTTGGCGATTGAAACGTCACGTAGAACCCATGGCTGACGATCTTCGCCCGATCTTGATCAGCTTGATTGCGATTTCCTTTTACCACACGCTGACCGGCCGAACGGCAAGTGGCTGTTCTCGCGACAGCTGAATTTCTTCCGTTTCATGCCGGATCACGAGGCATTCGCCTTCACGCAGCGCGTATTCCACCTTCTCCTGACCGATTTCGACTTCCAGCATCTGGCCGCGGTAGGTCACGGGAAATCGAAGTATAGCGTTGTCCTCCGGCGCGCGGCGTGGCCAGAATGACAACATCCCGTCATGGTCCCGCATGCCGCCCAACCCATAACTGAGCATCATCCAGGTGCCGCCCATCGAGGCGATATGGCAGCCATCCTTGACATTACCGCCCACATCGGCCAGGTCCATCAACAGTGCCGCCATACCGTACCGGATCGCTTTCTCCATATCGCCGATCTGCGCAGCGATGATCGCCTCGACGCAGGACGACAACGATGAATCGCCGGTCGTCAATGGATCGTAGAATTCAAAGTTACGTTTCTTGGCCTCTGCAGAAAACGCATCGCCCAGCAAGAACATGGCCAGCACCACGTCCGCCTGTTTGATTACTTGCTTCCGATAGATGTTGAGCGGATGGTAAAATAGCAGCAACGGGTAGTGGTCGCGCGGTGTGTTCTTGAAGTCCCAGGGCTCTCTGTCCAGAAAGCTGTCATCCTGAGGAACGATCTTTAATTCCTCATCATACGGCACATACATGCTATCTGCCGCGCGTATCCAGGCCTCCACCTCGGAGGCCTCGAGGGCCGTTTTGTGCGCGAGTGCGTTGTACGCATCCGGTTTTGTTGCCCGCAAGGACTCGATAGTCTGGGCCGCATAGCGCAGGTTTTCCCGGGCCATCAAGTTGGTGTATGCGTTGTTGTTCACGACCGTATTGTATTCGTCTGGCCCGGTGACGGAGTTGATGCAGAATTTCCCTTCTTTTGCGTCCGAGTAGAAGCCTAGGTCCAGCCACAGGCGTGCCGTTTCCACGAGCATCTCGGCGCCGCAGTCCTGCAGGAACGACTCGTCACCCGTCGCCTGCACGTACTTGCGCAGCGCGTACATGATGTCCGCGTTGATGTGGTACTGTGCGGTTCCGGCGGCGTAGTATGCCGATGCTTCTTCCCCGCTGATGGTGCGCCACGGGAACATGGCTCCTCGATGGCCCAATTGCCTGGCGTGTGCGCGTGCCTGCGGCAGCATCTTGTAGCGGAAGGTCAGCAGATTCTTGGCGATCCGAGGGGAGGTATACGTCAGAAACGGCAGCACATAGATCTCGGTGTCCCAAAAATAATGCCCCTCATACGCTTGTCCGGTGAGGCCTTTCGCCGGCACGCCCGCGTCTTCCGCGCGCGCCGAGGCCTGCAGGATGTGAAAGAGGTTGAAGCGGATCGCTTGCTGGATCTCCACGGTGCTGCGCTTCGTGCGTTCTTCTCTGATATCCCTGACCCGGACGTCGCTGCGGCGCCAGAAATCGTCATGTACTGCTCTTGGGAGACGAGCAGCTCATGGAACCCCTGGGTCACTCACGCGATCCATAGTCCACTCGGCACGGCCGCAGAGTTCTTCAACCGAAGCCGTCTGCGACGTGTGATAGACCATGTATTTGGTGAGGTGGATCGGACAGTCCGGCCGAGCTTCGATTGTGAAGGCGACTTGGCCGAAATCCTCGGTGTGAGCAACCTTGTGGGCGTGCTGGCACGAGGTCTCCAATAAATGGTCGGTCGCACACGCCAGGGTCAACGGCTCTTTTCAGTCGCATGGCACAGCACGATCCGGCGGTCTTTAGCATAGCTGGTTCTGGGATGGAGCACCCGCTCTGCAAAGAACTCTCGTCTGTCGCGGATCCTGCCGAGTTGATCTGGGCGACCGGTTCATGCGCCGCCATCTCCGAAGAGATCACGAGGGAGGCTGCCGCGTTAAGGAGCGTCACTTGGTAGGAGATGGCGGCCACGTGCCTATTGGCGAAAGAGACCAAACGCCGGGATGTGATCAACACCTGCTTGCCTGCAGGCGTCTCCCAGAGGATCTCCCGATCGAGCGTCCCGGACTTCATGTTGAGCCGCCGGTCGTAGCTTAAGAGGTTCGCATTGGGCAGCCAGAAGGGCTCGTCATCGACGAAGAGCTTGATTATCTTGCTGTCGGTCACGCTGAAGATGGTCTGGCCGGTTTTTGCGAAGCCAAAAGCGTCTTCTGGGTATACGATCGGCCGGGTTTCGTAGAACCCATTGATGAGGGTACTGTTTTCGGCGCTGGGGCCGCCTTCCTCCGGGCACCCGCGCATACCGAGATATCCGTTGCCGAGCGCCAGCATCGTTTCCAGCTGGGCCAGGAATTCAGGGTGAAACCCCTTTTCGATGACGTTCCACTCGTCGGCCGGGTAATCATGGGATGGCGGCCTGAGGCGTTCATGATGGATCATTGGGCTCTTCCTCCCAAACCAGCGTGGGGCCTCAGTCGACCAGTTCGCCCAGATCGTTCACCACCAGATGCGCGCCATGGCGCCGAAGCTCCTCGGCATTCCCCTTGCGTGCGACGCCGATCACAAGGCCAAAGCCCCGGCAGACCCGGCCTCCACTCCCGAGAGGGCATCCTCGATGACGACCGCGCGTGTCGGTTCAACCCCGAGCAGCTTTGCCGCCATCAAAAACGTATCCGGGGCGGGTTTGCCGGCCAATCGTTGCGCAAGGATCATGTTGCCATCGACTCGGACCTCGAAGAAGGCATCCAACTTGGCGGCCTTTAGAACGGCCGCGCAGTTCTGACTGGAGGTGACGACGGCGATTTTGAACCCGCGACGGCGGAGCTGATGAATGAGTTTAACGCTTCCCTCGTAAGGCTCGACCCCTGTGTCTTCAATGACCTTATTGACCAGCTCGTTCTTGCGGTTCCCGAGCCCGCCCACTGTTTCGGCCTGCGGCGAGTCGTCCGGGCTTCCCTCGGGAAGCTGGATACCCCGTGATGTGAGAAAGTCGCGGACGCCGTCGAAACGGGGCTTTCCATCCACATAGAGCCGATAGTCCGCAGCGAGATCAAAAGGCCGAAACGCTTCGCCTCTCTGCGTCGCGCGTTTTTGAAGATACTCGTCAAACATCTGTTTCCAACACGCCGCGTGTACGCTGGCGGTGTCTGTGATCACACCGTCGAGGTCGAGCAGGACGGCGTCGTATTGGTTGCGGCTGATCGCGAGCTTGCTCTCGGACTGCCGCATCAATCGCTCTGCGTTTGTTTCGTTCATAGTGTCGTCCTCCCGTCTCAATTTGTTTGTCGATCGTTGCCCGCTAATCAAATGAGGGGTCCGTTCCAGATCTTCACGGCGGGTATGTTGCGGTAGTAGCCAAGAACGCACAGGGTGCCGGTATCGAGCAGGAAATGTTGTCCGGCGACGGCCGGCAGCCCGATCCACGCGCGCTCCGAGCACGCGCAGGATGTGACCGTGCGCGAAAAGCGCGACGTCGCCTTCGGCGGCGCGCGCCCGGGCGATGACCCGGTCCACGCGCGCACCGACCTGCTCCGGGGTCTCGCCACCGGGGCATCCATCCCGGAAGATCAGCCAGCCCGGCGCACTCTCGTGGATTTGCTTCGGCGTCAGACCCTCGTATTCGCCGTAGTTCCACTCGACGAGGTCGGCATCGATGACGGCCCTGTCGCCGAGCCCCGCCAATTCGCAAGTCTCGCGCGCGCGTTGCATCGGGCTGCACAGAACGAGCGCGAACGCCTCCTTGGCGAGCATCGGCCGTATCCGCTCGGCGAGCCGGCGCCCGTTATTGGTCAAGGGGATGTCCGTCGTGCCTGTGTGCTGGCCGCTGAGGCTCCACTCAGTCTCGCCGTGTCTGATCGCGAACACGTTCACGTCCGCCTCCTTCGGGCTCAGACGTTGTCGGCCTCTGTCGAACGAACCCCTGCGGACGCCGCCTCCTGACCCCACCTCCAGCCGGTGATCTCGGGCATGTCGTCGCCGTACCGGGCGATGTATTCCTTGTGATCGATGAGCCTGTCGCGGATCGCCTGCTTTGCGTAGGCGGCGCGCGCCCCGAGCTTCGGCACGCGGTCGATCACGTCGCTGACCAGATGGAAGCGGTCGAGGTCGTTCAGCACGCACATGTCGAACGGCGTCGTAGTCGTGCCCTCTTCCTTGTAGCCGCGCACGTGGATGTTGTGATGGCCGTTCCGCCGATAGGTCAGTCGGTGAATGAGCCACGGATAACCGTGGAAAGCGAAGATGATCGGCTTGTCGGTGGTGAAGAGCGCATCGAAATCGTGATCCGAAAGGCCATGCGGGTGCTCGCTCGACGGCTGCAGCTTCATCAGATTGACGACGTTGATCACGCGGATTTTGAGATCGGGCGCGTGCCTACAAAGGAGGTCGACTGCGGCAAGGGTCTCCAGTGTCGGCACGTCGCCACAGCAGGCCATGACCACGTCTGGCTCGCCGCCCTTATCGTTGCTGGCCCACTCCCAGATTCCGAGCCCGGCTTCGCAGTGCTTGATCGCTTCGTCGATCGTCAGCCACTGTGGGGCCGGCTGTTTGCCGGCTACGACGACATTGACATAGTTCCGGCTGCGCAGGCAGTGATCGGTGACCGACAGCAGGCAGTTGGCATCGGGCGGCAGATAGACGCGGACCACCTCGGCCTTCTTATTGATGACGTGGTCGATGAACCCGGGGTCCTGATGGCTGAAGCCATTGTGGTCCTGGCGCCAGACGTGACTGGATAACAGGTAATTCAGTGAGCCAATGGGCCGCCGCCAGGGAATGTCATTGCAGACTTTCAGCCATTTGGCATGCTGGTTGAACATCGAATCGATGATGTGGATGAACGCCTCGTAGCAGGAGAAGAAGCCGTGCCGGCCGGTTAAGCAGATAGCCTTCGAGCCAACCCTGGCACTGGTGCTCGCTCAGCATCTCCATGACCCGCCCGTCGGGCGCCAGATGGTCGTCCCATGGCTCGGTCTCCGCGACCCAGGCACGGTTGGTGACCTCGAGTACATCCTGCCAGCGATTTGAATTGCTCTCGTCGGGACTGAACAGCCGGAAATTCCGCGAGTCCATGTTCAGCTTCATGACATCGCGCAGGAACCCGCCCATCACGCGGGTGGATTCGGCCGTGACGGCGCCGGGTGCGGTCACGTCGACAGCGTAATCACGGAAATTTGGGAGCCGCAGTTCGCGCAGAAGCAAGCCGCCATTGGTGTGCGGATTGGCACTCATGCGGCGGGCGCCTCGCGGGGCGAGTTCGGTCAGTTCGGGACGCAGTCGGCCGTTGCCGTCGAATAGTTCCGTGGGCTGGTAGCTCTTCATCCAATCTTCGAGGATCGCACATGAGCGGGGTTCTCGTGCATCTCTCCCATCGGCACCTGATGCGCGCGCCAGTAGCCCTCGGTGCGCCGCCCATCGATCTCCTTCGGGCACGTCCAGCCCTTTGGTGTGCGAAGCACGATCATCGGCCAGAGCGGGCGTTCGGTGAAACCATTCTCGCGCGCATTGGCCTTGATGCGCCGGATATCGCCGATGACAGTGTCGAGTGTGGCCGCCATCAGCTCGTGCATGGCTTGCGGCTCATCCCCCTCGACGAAGTGCGGGGTGTAGCCATAGCCTCGGAACAGGTGGTCCAATTCCTCGTGGCTGATCCGAGCCAGGACGCAAGGATTGGCGATCTTGTAGCCGTTGAGGTGAAGGATCGGCAGAACCACTCCATCCGTCGCCGGGTTCAGGAATTTATTGGAGTGCCAGCTCGTCGCCAGCGCACCGGTCTCCGCCTCGCCGTCGCCGACAACACAGGCGACGATCAGATCGGGGTTGTCGAAGGCTGCTCCGTAGGCGTGCGAAACGGCATAACCCAGCTCGCCCCCTTCGTGAATGGAGCCGGGCGTTTCCGGTGCGACATGGCTCGGAATGCCGCCGGGGAACGAGAACTGGGTGAAGAGCCGCTTCATGCCCTCTTCGTCGGGAGAGATGTTCGGATAAACCTCGCTATAGGTTCCCTCGAGATAGGCATTCGCAACCAGCCCTGGCCCGCCATGCCCGGGGCCGGTGATGTAGATCATGTTGAGATCGTGTTTGTTGATAAGCCGGTTCAGGTGAACGTAGATGAAGTTCAAACCCGGCGTCGTTCCCCAGTGGCCCAGCAGCCGCGGCTTGATGTGCTCCTTTGTCAGGGGCTGTTTGAGCAGCGGGTTGTCGTAGAGATAGATTTGACCGACCGACAGATAGTTGGCAGCCCGCCAATACGCATCGATCAATCCCAGCTCTTTGTCAGACAGCGCGTTTGCCATCATTTCCTCCAGTGAGATCCCGTGTCGTCGAGCGCGATGCGCCGGCGCCGGGAAATGGTTTTGCTTGTTCTGCCGTCGCCGCGGTGCAGTGGATCATCGGCGCCTAAGTTTCCTTCTGTGTCTCCCGAACCTACGAACCCGCCGCTCGCGAAGATCCAGTAAGGGCGGCCGCCGGCGCTGGCGTCTACACGCCACCGACCGCTCCTTTGCCGGCTCTTTGATGCGGAACCAGGCAACGTAGAGAGCCGGCAGGAACAGCAGGGTCAGCAGCGTCGCGACAATGAGTCCCCCGATGATGGCGTAGGCCATCGGCCCCCAGAATACCTCGGACGCGATCGGGATCATGCCGAGCGAGGCTGCGGCTGCGGTCAATACGATCGGCCGGAAGCGGTTTGTCGTCGCGTCGATCACCGCATCCCAGGGGTGCAATCCCCTGGCCATGTCCATGTCGATCTGATCGACCAGGATCACCGAATTGCGGATAATCATCCCACTCAACGCGATGATTCCGAGAATGGCGACAAACCCCATCGGCGTGCCGGTCGGCAACAGAGCCGCGACGACGCCGATCAGACCCAGCGGTGCGACGCTGATCACCAGGATCATCTTCTGAAAGCTTTGCAGCTGGACCATCAGAATGATCAGCATCAATATGATCATCAGCGGAAACACAGCGACGATCGAGTTGAGCCCTTTGGCGCTCTCCTCGATGGTGCCGCCCGCCTCGATCGTGTAATCCGCCGGCAGTTTCTGTGCCACTTCAGCGATCGCCGGCGCCAACTGCGTATTGACGGTTTTTGCTTGTATGCCCGGCACGACGTCGGCCTGAACCGTGATGGTCGGCAGCAGATTGCGGCGCCAGATCACCGGCTGTTCCAACCCGTATTGGATGCTGGCGACCTGGCTCAGCGGGATGGTCTTGCCATTATCCAGCGCGACTTGCAGATTTTTCAGGGTCTGCAGCGAGGCACGTTGTTCCTCGGTTGCCCGAGCCGTAAGATCGGTCAGATAGATCGAAGTCGCGAACCTCGGTGACGACCATGCCGCTGGTCACAGCGTTAAAGGCTTCGGCAAGCGATTTCGAACTGACCCCGAGCTGACGCACCCGGTCCTGATCGACCTGGATCCGGAGGCTCTTCATCGGCTCATTCCAGTCGAAATTGATGAGCCGCGTATTCGGGTTCTGCCCGATTGTTTGGGCAACCAGAAACGCCGCGTCTCGCACACCTTGGGGGGTTGCGCCGCTGACGCGATATTGTAATGGCCATCCGACCGGTGGTCCCAACTCGAGCGCCGAAATCCTGCTATTGAGGTTGGCAAACTGGCTGTCGAGCGCCTTTTGCAGGCGGGCGCGGACGATCTCGCGCTCCTTGATTCCCTTGGTGACGATTACCGCCTCGGCGAAGTAATCGTTGGCCAACTGAACGTTCAGCGGCAGATAAAAACGAACGGCACCCTGCCCGACATAAAAGCTGTAATGATCGATGTTGGGGTCGCCCTTCAGCAATCCCTCGAACCGCTCGACCTCGTGCTCGGTGGCGTAAATCGAAGCGTCTTGCGGCAGGTTGAGATCGACAATCAGCTCCGGCCGGTCCGAGGCTGGGAAGAACTGTTGCTGGATGAAGCCGTAGCCGTAGAGAGAGGCGGCGAAGAGCCCCACAGTCACGGCAATGACGAGCCAGCGGGCGCGCATGCAGAAGATCAGCGCGGCGCGGAACAGCCGCATGAAGCGGCCGGGTTCGGCATGGCCATCACCATGGGATTTCATGGTTTTTGGTAATATCGTCACGCCGATCACCGGTGCAAACAGCACGGCAACAATCCACGAGGCCAACAGGGCGACCGCGATAACCGCGAACAGCGAATAACAATATTCGCCAGCGCCGCTTTTCGCGAAGCCGATCGGCACAAAGCCGGCGACCGTGACCAGGGTTCCGGTCAACATCGGAAATGCCGTCGTAGTCCAGGCATGCGTCGCCGAATGCTCGCGGTCGACACCCAATTCCAGTTGGCTCACCATCATTTCGATCGTGATCATCGCGTCGTCGACGAGGAGACCCAGCGCAATGATCAGGGCGCCCAACGAGATGCGCTGCAAGCTGATGCCGGAATACTCCATGTAGACAAAGACCATGCCGAGCACGAGCGGGATCGAGCAGGCGACGACCACCCCGGCGCGCAAGCCAAGGCTCAGGAAACTGACCCCGAGCACAATAGCGATCGCTTCCCACAAAGCCTTGGTGAAGCCGCCGACGGCTTCCTCGACCACGACCGATTGATCGGCGACCAGATGCGGCTCGATGCCGACCGGCAGCTTCGAGGTGATCTCCGCCATCTTGTGCGCCACGGCCTCGCCGAAGACGAGATTGTTGCCGCCCTGAGCCATCGAGATCGCGAGGCCAATCGCCGGCTCGCCGTTAAATCGGAACATCGGTTGTGGCGGATCGGCATATCCTTTCCTGATCGTCGCCACATCGGCGAGCCGGAAGAATTTGCCGTTGGCGAAGAAATTCACATGCTTCAGATCGTCGACCGAGCTGAACGCGCCGGAAACGCGGATCGAGAATTTCTGCAAACCGGTCTGGACGACGCCGGAGGGTGTAACCGCGTTTTGCTCCTGTAAGCTCGAGATGACCTGGTCGCGACTGACGCCGAGCCCGGCGAGCTGGCGGGTATCGAATTCGAGATAGAACTTTTGGTCCTGGGCTCCGATCAGCTGCGCCTTCGCCGCATTCTTTATGGTCAGCACCTGCGTGCGAATTTTTTCGACATAGTCACGCAGCTCGCGCTGGCTGAAGCCATCGGCCGTAAACGCATAAATGATGCCGAAGACGTCGCCGAATTCGTCATTGAAATACGGCCCGAGAACGCCTTGCGGCAACGTCCCCTTTATGTCGGCGACCTTCTTGCGAACCTGGTACCAGATATCGGGGATTGCATTTTTCGGAGTGTTGTCGAGAACATTGACATAGACTGTCGAGATGCCGGGCTTTGGTTTCACTCTTCAAATAGTAAAGCGATGGCGTTTCCTGCAATTTCTTTTCGATCCGGTCGGTGATCTGCAGCATCGTGTCGTCGATCGTGGCACCCGGCCAATAGGTCTGCACGATCATCGTTTTGATCGAAAACGACGGGTCTTCCTCGCGCCCAAGTTCGGCGTAGGAAAGGACACCGGCGACGACGAACAACAGCATAAAAAACCAGACAAACGAGCGATGCTTGATCGCCCATTCGGAGAGATTGAAGCTCTTCATTGGGGCAGGTCCCCCTCGAGCAGGCTGACCTTCTCACCAGGGAGCAATTTCTGCACCCCGGCGGTGACCACGAGATCACCTTTGTCAAGGCCGCTGCCGACGATGACCGAGTCGCCCTGGTAGCGGTCCACGGCGATCGGTTTCAGCTGCACCGTGTGGTCTTTTTCGACGAGCCAGACGGCCGCCTTTCCGTCCTTTTGGAATAAGGCGCTGCCCGGGATCGTGACGTGCGGCTTGATCTAGGGTCACGGTGCCGACGACGTTGGCGCCGAGCCGCATCTGTGACGGCGCACCGGGCAGCGAGACACGCACCGTGTAAGTACGGGTTGCCGGATCGGCCTGCGGCGAGACATAGCGAACCGTACCGGTGGCCTTTACATCGGGATTGCTGACCAGGTGCACCATCACGGTCGGGTTCTTCGGCGGGGTCTTGAAAGCCCCTTCGGCGATGTTGAATACCGCCTCGCGCTCCCCCGGCCGCGCCAGGCGGACGACCATCTGTCCCGCACTCACCACCTGGCCCGCGTCGGCACCGACCGCGGTGACGACGCCGTCATTGTCGGCCTTGAGTTCGGTGTAGCCGAGATTTTCGCTAGCCTGAACCTGCTTGGCGCGGGTCGCATCGAGTTGTGCCGTTGCGGTCTTGAAGGTTTTCAGCGCCTGATCGTACTTGACCCGGGTCGTGTGGCCGTTCTTCAACAATTCGCGCTGCCGTGCTTCCTGCGCCTGGCTGCGGGTCACCTCGGCTTCTGCTGCGGCGACCTCGGATTTCGCGACTTCGAGATCTTGGCGATATTGCTGCGGGTCGAGCCGGGCAATCAGATCGCCCTTTTTCATCTCGGTCCCGACATCGACCGGTCGTTCGAGAATTTTGCCATTAACCCGAAAACCGATATCGGCTTGGTATCGTGGCTGAATCTCGCCGGTCAGCGCCAGCGTGTCCCCTGATTTGCTGATTTCAACGGTAACCGTGCGCACCGGCCGGATGGATTGCACCGCAGCCTTCTCTTCTTTGTGGCAGGCCGCCAAAACCGACAGCAAAATGAGAGTAGCAGCCGCCCCCAAAGAAAGGGTCAGCAAGCGAGTTGAGCGCTCCCCGGCAAGACTTGTTCCACACATCATAGGCAAATCACTCGCTCTGGGCTGGCTCAAGGATGGGTGTAGCATGGGAGATGCTGCGCGCGCGAAGGCGGGGTGCAGCGATCAGTAGCCGGATGGGTAATACTGATAGGGCGGCGGCGTCGGATAAGCGGTAGAGGATGCGGTGGCAGCACTGGTCGCCAACGCCGCCACACCAGCGCCGACCGCGACGCCGGCGGCGACACCGCCCCAGTTGGGCCCGTAATAGCCACCGCCCCCGTAATAGCCACCGCCGCCGCTGACCGCGACGTTTCGGTTGACATTGACGTTACCGCTGACGTTGCGGTTCGCCGCGACGTTGCGGTTCGCCGCGACGTTGCGGTTGCCCGATATGTCGCGTTGAAAGTTGCCGCTGTTGAAATTGCCCCGGTTGACGCTCGCCGCCGCCACGGTTAACGCCGCCGCCGCGGCCACCACCACCGCCACGGCCGCCACCACCGCGCTGCACCAGCACCAAAGGCGCGCCCTTTTCGGCACCGACCCCAGCAGCAGGAGCGAAAGCCCCCATCCCGCCCCATCCGGATGACGGCGCACCCGATGCGTGCGCGGCCACCAACACGATGGGCGCGACATAGATCAATAGCTTCTTCATGACCGGAGACCTCACTTGTTGAGGTACTTGGCTTGGATCTGTTTCCAGCCTTCGATCGCTTGGCTGCAGCCGGCCTTGTCGAACGGACGCCCGGAGCCGTAGCCGAGGGAACCGACAAAGGTGAAGGCGGCCTTAAGTCCAAAATGGATCGCGATCAGATTGGCCAATTCCATTGCTCGCGAGATCTGATCCTGCTTATCCGCGTCGGCCGAGCATTCGACCACTTGGCCGGCCATTACGCCGACCCTACGCAACCCATCCAGGAAGGATGGATTATCAGCGGGCGGCGTCGGCACGCCCTGTGCGGGTGCGGCAGGGGTGGTCGAGGGGTTCTGGGCCAGTGCCGGGCCGGCTAATATCAGGCAAGCCAGCGCCAATATAGTGGCCCAACGTTGATACGGTCGCATCTGTTTGCCCTTTCCCTCTAAACTCGAAAAAATTAAGCGCGACACCCGCCGGCACATTGGTCTGGATTCGAATTATGCCCATTGACACTCTCCGCCTTCGAGAGCGGAGAGGCCATACGAACGGCCCGTTCCTCGATTATCGTTTTCGAGGCCGCCCAAAAGAGCGACCATGGGCTCACAAGCACCTGGAGTTTGGGGGATGTCGGCTTAAACCGTCCCTATGTCACCCTTTGCCAGGCGACGTTATACGTGCAATTGACACTGGATACCTTAGCGTGCAGCACATGGGTCTGATAATCGACGATTCCGTCGAAATTTTCGTCGACATCCCTGGGTTGCGCCTGTCCAGTTACGGTTACACCATACCGCTGCGCATCGTCAAATGACCTTCGGTGTCACGTATCCCGCAAACGTGGCCCCGATCGCCTGGAACTGCGCGAGGCCATTGTTGACCGTAAGTGTCGGTGGGGCATCAAACGGATGGCAAGGCTGTGGTTATTATGTCGACGGTCTTAGCTCCTGTACCAGTGCGGTAAGGTGGCGGCACTGGCACACGTTGGATAAACCCCGTAAGTCCCGTCGAACGCAGTGGTGGTATTGCCGGCTGAGCCACCCACCACGTCGGACCGGACCCTTCCTCCCAGCCATGCGAGTTCAGAGGACTGCGGCATGGCGCCGTGCACGCGACGATAGAGAACAGCGACATACATGCCAGAAATAGAATTTTCATCCGTTCCTCCTCCTATTGATCTCCTGGAAACTCTACGCACCGCCGAGTGGGGCTATGGCACGCCGCGCCTTCTGCTCTCAGTGAGGTTCGCGATCTTTATCGCGGGCACCATGAAATAACCAGACCGATGGTCCCCGCGTCCTTCTTCGTCGCCCCGCGAAAGCGGGGGGCCCCAGGGCTGCAGCCCCCAGATCCACCACTCTGGATGCCCGCTTCCGCGGGCATGACGGTGAGGAAAGGTGGAGTGCCAAACGTTAGAAAGCCTAGTTCCAGGCCACTACTGTTTTGTGCAGGCGCTGGGCTTGCGCAGGCTGGCCTTGTGCAGGCTGATTTGCTGCAGGCGTTCCGCCGCGCCGCTCGTAGCGCCGTTCGACGCGTCCTCCGCGCCGCTCTTGACGCCGCTGCATGCCGGTGGTGCCGGTGGTCTGGGCCTCAGCGTCTGTGAGTGGAACGGCAAAGGCCAACGCCGCCGCCAATCCCAGAAGCGAGACCATCCTTCGACGCGAGACCATTCTCGCTTCAACTTCGGAAGTCATCTTCAATCTCTTAGATTTCGGCGACGTGGTAATTTTGGTCTGGCACTCGCTTACAGCGCTGACCCGAACCAGACCAGCGCCAGGGCGGAGGCGGGTTCCTTAGCCTCCACGAGAATTGCGGACGATAATTCCGCTCCCGGATTTAGGTCATCACGTTGCGAGTACTGGGTTGGTCATAGAGTTACTCCACCGCAACCGTGACCTTTGTGTTCCCTCCGTCTTAGTCAACACTTCGAGGCGGGCCAATCTAACCAGCTTCCGTCTCCACGAGACATGTGGTCTAGCAAGACCCACTACGGCTGTTTTTTATATTTTTCCCAACTCGCATCATAAAACATTTCCCGGTTACCCGACCTTTGAGTACACAATAGGGATCGAATTGTCCGACAAAGGTTTGGCCCTGTGTCGCTATGCATGATCAATTCGCCTTGCGGGGTTACATATCCGTGAAACATGATATTGCTTGCTGAAAACTGCGCAGTACCATTCTTGATGGTGAGAGCCGGGGCAACGTTGAAGACCGGACATTCCGAAGTGTTCCCCGTTGGATGCGTGATCGTGACAAAGTTGCCGACGTACTTCCCATCATAGTAGTTCGTGGTGTTGGTCGCTGATGCCTCCTGGGCTGCCGCGTTCGGCGGCGAGGCGCAAGTTGCGACCACGAGGAGTGAAATTCCCACGAGGAAGAGCTGCTTCATTGGGTTTTCCTTCCCATGCGTGTGGAGCCGACCCACCCTAAGGGCGATCGACGACGATGCTATTGTCGTTTCTTCTCTACGAGAGCCTAAACAGCAGGGTTCGCCGGCGGCTATGCAGAAACAACGGATTTTACGGGTTGATGAACCGCGCCCCTGGAGCCCGTTGGAGGGTGGTCAGCGGGGTCTCGCTGAAGGCCGCCCGGTAGGCCGCCTCGAAACGTCCTAGCTCCGCGAAACCGAAGCCGCGGACAAGCTCTAAGACGTTTGCCCCGTCGGGATCGGCGTAACGCAACGCAACACGGGCTCGGCTCAACCGGCGCAACAACACGTACCGGATCGGACTCATGCCAAGGAATTGGGCGCAACACGAGCGCAGAGTGCGCTCGGTCACCCCAGTCAGCTCGCACAACTGGGTCATGCGCAGAGGCTCGCCGAGATGCTCCGCCAACACCTCTTCGAACCTGATCATGATCCTGACGTGACGGCGTTTGGTCGGGGCGTCAACTCGCATGCTGGCGCGGGTCAGGCAGGCGACCAGCGTCTGGATCAAATCTTGCTCGATGGCCCGCGCGACCTCCGTATGCGCCAATAATCTGGGCTTGGTCTCGGCGAGGCGGCAGACTTGCGCCTGCAGTCGTCTGCAGGCGCGCCATATTGCGCGCGGAGGGATGCAGGATTTTTCCCTCCGATGGCAAACGAAAGGGCTTTCCGGAAAGAGCCCGACCATATTGTTCGAGGCTGCAGCCAGTTCAATGCTATCACGTTCCACACGAAGGAGCCAGGCGTCGACTGGTGCATCCGCTCGCCGCGGCCGTGGAAGCACGATCTCGCCCGGCCGCAACTCCGTCCCGCCCCATACCGGCAGTGGCCCGGAATGCGCCGAAAACGTCACGAAAGAGAGCTGCGGCGCTAGACAAACATAGGCAATCCGCGGAAAGTCTTCCGCACACCGCAACACCTGCAAATCGTGCAGTTCCGCCCAGGTCAGGCGGGCCTTGAATTTGGGGCTTAATGCAATGAGGATTTCGATCTGTGCCTGGCGCAGGCTCGCCTCATAGTGATCGGGTTCGAGGAACGTGCGCGTGCCGCTTCCCGGCATTCATCTCTCTGCAAAAACCGAAGAGCCGGCGAAACATTCTGCCAGGGAATAAGGATAGATCGCCGGATCCCGGCGCCTATGCAGATTTAACAAATTTCCACACCGGCTCGGTGATTTCGGCCGGTTTTGGGTCTTCGGGCGGTCGACGCAGTGCGGCCGAGGGCGCTTCTCCGAATAATGACCGGTAGGCGACGGCAAAACGGCCCAATTCCCAGAAGCCATAATCGGTGGCGATCTGGGTTACGGTGGTCTTCTCCGCAACCGCGCTCCGCAAATCCCGGCGCACCAGGTGCATGCGCCGCAGCCATAGATAGCGCTTCGGGCTCATGCCGAGATACTCCTGGCAACAGTCCCGCAGCGTTGTATAGGAAGCGCCTACTGTCGCGCAGAGCTGCGGCATATAGAGGGGCTTATCGGGGGTGGACGTCAGGACCTCCTCAAGGCGCCGCATCACTTTCGCACGATGGCGTTGGACATTGCGCACATCACCTGAAT
Organism: uncultured Alphaproteobacteria bacterium; assembly: GCA_963846635.1. Lineage (GTDB taxonomy): Bacteria > Pseudomonadota > Alphaproteobacteria > ATCC43930 > CGMCC-115725 > AP-15. Next base: position 289,217 of record CAWJXM010000041.1, read on the forward strand.
GCCTGTCCGCTATGCAGAAAACCATCGCTTCCACCAACGCCGTTTCCATCGCTCGCGCGACCTCGGGCTTAGCGAGGATGTCCGGGGCGGTTTTCGCGAGATGGTGCGCCGCTTCGTGCAGCTTCCGCAATCGCGATAGAGCAGCGCTCGGAGGCGTCAGGCTGCGGGCGAAACTCGCCGGCACCAATTCGCGCCCGATAATCGCCTTGCTCGCGGCGGCAAGATCCTCGGGCATCAAGGACACGGAGCCCCATCGACAAGGCGCCGAAGATCGAAGGTACCATTCCCAATCCAGCCCGTTTCTGGAAATTTGGCCGTCCGCTATTTCGACGCCGTTGATCAGCATCGACGGCTCGCCAGGGTCGGTCGCGAAAACGATCCCTGCCCGCATCCCACTGGGCGCTACTTTCATTATCCGAGGCAGGCTCTCGTCGGAGCGGTACATAAACAATCGGTGCAGGTCGATATGCGTCGACTCCGCGCGGAATTCGCCGCGCTTCGTAATCACCCCGTCGATCTGCAGGTTTCGGATCCCGGAAAAATACATCTCGGGGTCGGTAAATGTACGAGTGGCGCTCGAAGGCATCGCACCCCCGTGGTCACGTTCAAGCGTAGAATACCAGGCCGTCTCGGCGAGCCGTTGATCTGGGTCAATCGTCACTTAATCGTCACTTAAAAGTCCACAAATTGTTTTTTTGCATGTCACGGGCGTGGGTTACCCGCCGCTGCCACTCGGGAACCGCATTTGTTCATACTGCCGGACAGGTGCGCCCGCGTCCGCGGGAACACGTGGCGTGCTGGAGTGGTCGTTGCGGTCGGCCTGCCTTCACTGAATTCGGGGCGGCAACAGGTAAAGCGTCATCGCGAAGATCATGTACACCATCAACGCCAGCACGCCGACGAACCACGCCGATCGCCCGCCGTTCGTGACAAGCGTCGCGGTGAGGGTGGCAACAATCACCATCACCACCGCGCCCGGCCAGAAGCGTAGGTCAATCGGTGCCGGGCTGATCAGGTAACTCAGCAGCACCAGCACGGGTGCCACGAATAGCGCGATCTGAGAAGCGCTCCCGAGCGCGATGCCCACACTTAGGTCCAGCCGGTTCTTGCGCGCGCCGAAAAACGCCGAGGCCATCTCGGCGGCACCGCCGACCAGCGCCACAACGATGAAGCCGACGAAGGCGGGGGTCATCCCGAATGCTTCCGCCGCCTTCTGCACGGACTCAACGAAGATCTCGCTCACCAGCGCCACGAGCACCGTCACCCCGGTCAGCGTGGCCAAGGCTAGTCCGATCGGCCAAGGTGCTTCGTCCGCCTCAGCGTGCTCGGCGCCGGAGAAGACCTCGCGGTGCGTTCTGAGCGTGAACAACAACCCCAAACCGTATCCGACGATGAGCAGCACGGCCAAGCCAAGGCTAAGCTTTTGCGTAATTCCCGCACCCGGCACCGAGTCCGCTTCGGCGACCGCCGAAGGTATCAGCAGGGCGATTGTGGCCAGGAAGAGCAGACCTGACTGCAGACGCGCGCCGGCCCGGTTGAATTCCTGCACATGGTACTTGAGTCCGCCGAGCAGAAAGGACGCCCCTAGCATGAACAACGTGTTGGTGACGATGGCGCCGATGATGGACGCCTTCACCAGCGTGTACTCTCCAGCAAGGCGGCCAGCGCGATGACCAGCTCGGTCAGATTTCCGAGGGTGGCATTGAGCAGCCCACCGGCCGCATCGCCCGTTTTGGCGGCAACGGATTCGGTGGCGTGACTAAGCAATGCAGCCAGCGGGACGATGGCCAACACGGACAAGACAAAGAGCACCGTCTGGGCTTCGGGCTTGAGCTTCGCGGCGGCAAACACCACGGGCACAAAGGCCAGCAGCCAGAGCATCGGGTTGCGGCGGATTTCTTTAAGCAACGGGTTCATAGGGGCGATCCGAGCAGTCATTCGGGCGGATATTCTTTCTTTGGCCCTTGCCGCGTTGTGCATGTTGTGGAGCCGAAGCTCAGCCGCGGCCTGTTTCATTCTTTAGCATCGCGGGCCGTCGCCCGGAGCGCCTCCACGCTTACCGCCGCGACGAGGCCGGTCAGCACGATACCAGCAAGGCCAATTACGACCGCGAGCAACCGCGACACGGTATGTCGCGGCGTCAGATCGCCGTATCCGATGGTAAGACCGGTCACAAAGGTGAAATAAAGAGCATCATCGACGCGCCATCTCTCTATGTGTCCGATCAAAAGTCCGGGTCCCACCATTGCGAAGAGAACCCCGGACAGCATCGGCCAGACCACCCGAACGAGCCGAAAGAGCTCTCTGAAGAAGATGCGCCTGATTTGTCTTGATTGCATTATTCTCCACCCTCAGCCGATTTGTCATTTGAGGGACAGCGCGAAGGCGCTCCTCGACCGCCGGCGCCTTGTTGCCGCGCTTTGCTGATTTCTTTATGTATCCTCCTCCCACCCCCTTTTGGACCGGGCAGCCTTTTGCTTATCCCGCTGTCCAAAATCCGGAACGCCCATAGAAGACCATCGGCTCACCGTGCCGCCTATGCATTTTCCACAAATTTGCAGCCTCAGAACGCGTATCTGCATTGCGGTGGCCTCTCCCAGGCCCGGAAGCGCCGGCTATGCATTGTTGACAATTGTTGACCGTCCCCGGGATCGTCACCCAGCGCAAACGCGTATTTGGCGCAACTGACGCAACAGAACATACCGGGTTGGGCTCAGCTCCAGGGGCGATCAGCGACTCCGTAAAATTCGTTATTTCTGCATAGCCGGCGCGCAATTGGCGGTTCAGCCTCGTGTTACGGGCAAGTTCTGCTGGCCCGCCATAAACTCAGCAAGCTTCCCCGGTGAGGCGGCAGCACGGGGCCCACACGCGGAGTTCGTAAGGTGACCACCAATTCCAGAAACGATGCAGCGGCTGCAAACCTGCCCGTCATGCGCACTGCGGTCGCCCCGGGGGAAAGTGCGTTTGGTCTAATACCACAGCTGCGTTTTATGGCTTCACCTCCATATGGAGGCAGAGGATATCTGCCTCGGGTGGTGCGAGTTGGTTGTGGGTTCGGAGTACGACGGAGTATTGGGCTGGCGTGCTGAGCTGGCTGAGTTGCAAGAGCGTTTGGGAGAGCTGTTTGGGCGGGCGGACGCGCGCCGGCAAGCAAACCTCGATCTCGAAGGTCTGCTGAGCGCGGTCGAGCGCAAGAACGGCTGGCAGTTGGCCGAGCAGATCGGCGATGCCCGCCCGTGGCGCACGCAACGGGTGCTGAGCCGGACGCTGTGGGCGGCGGATGCGGCGCGCGATCTATGCCGGGAGTATGTCGTCGAGCCCCTGGGCGCGGCCGATAGCGTTGTCGTGATCGAGGAGACCGGTTTTCTCAAGAAGGGCAGCAGATCGGCCGGGGTGGCGCGGCAATACAGCGGCACCGCCGGGCGCATCGACCCTTCGACTTTGCTCAGGACTGCCAGATTGGGGTGTTTCTCGCCTATGCCAGCGGTCGCGGGCACGCGCTGATCGATCGCGAACCGGATCTGCCGCAGGACTGGGCGGAGGATGGCGCGCGCCGGGCGCCGGCGGGGATCCCCAGGGCGGTGTCGTTTGCCACCAAGCCGCAATTGGCGCAGCGCATGATTGCGCGTGCCATCGCCGCGGGGGTGCCGTTCGCCTGGGTGGTGGGCGACGCGGTCTACGGCTCGGACCGTCGCTTGCGGCGGTTTCTCGAACAGCACGAGCGGCCCTTTGTCCTGGCGGTCCGCAGCAACGAGACGCTGTGGTCGGTGCTGGCGGGCCGCCTCGGGCAGCATACCGCCGCCGCTCTCGCCGCCGCGCTGCCCGCCGCCGCCTGGCATCGCCTCTCGGCTGGGGCGGGGGCCAAGGGCGAGCGAGCTGTACGACTGGCGCGCGTGCGCCGCGCCCGGCGGCAAGCGCCGCCCTGGGACCATTGGCTGCTGATCCGGCGCGGCCACAGCAAGCCCGAGGACTGCGCCTACTATGTCGTCTTCGCGCCGGCCGAGACCACACGCGCGGCGCTGGCCCGCGTCGCCGGGCGGCGCTGGACCATCAAAGAGTGCTTCGAAGCGGGCAAGCCGGAGGTCGGGCTTGGCGATTATGAGATCCGCAGCTGGCAGGGCTGGTATCGCCACATCACCCTGGCCCTGCTGGCGCTGGCCGTTCTCGCCGCCCTGCGGGCCAAGCTCAACCGCGCGACGGCGGCGCCGGACAAAAGGGGGGCCCCGATCTCGCCTTCCGGTCGCTCTCAGCGCGCCTGAGATCCGCCGTCTCATCGCCAAGCTCCAGGCCCTGACCCATGCCGCATTGCGCTTTATCCTCGACTGGTCGCTATGGCGGCGCTGCCACCAGGCCATTGCCAGGAGATGCCATTGGAAACGGCGCGCCACGCATCGCCGACCTCATCATAAAACGCAACTGTAGTACTAAGAAGGCAGTCGCCAATTGCCCGTTTGGAGCAAGACCCAGATGAGAACGATTGCTGAATTCATCAAAACCACGCTGATCGGCGGATTGCTCATTGTTCTGCCGGTCTATATCGCGGTGCTTTTGATCTTGAAGACGCTACTAAGGCTTTGGCTGCATGTGAGCGAATCACGGTGTAGAAGGGCATGGTTCGCCGTAGAAAGTGGGGAGCCATGGGCGGGATTGATCTGCCGCAAGCGCTGTCAGGGACGGATTACGTCCACCAGGGCCGGTTTAAGAGCGGTTCGCAATGGCTGCAACGCGACCAATTGAAGTCCTGCGGATGCAATTTCGCGAACACGCCGCGGCGTGGGGAGCCGCCGGGAATGAGGGCTCTGGCGCGGCATGAGGCGTTTAATGCCATGGGCAGATATGAGCTTTTGCAGCATCGCGCGCTGCTGGGCGAGCGGGTCCAGCGATGTCGCGGCGCACCCCTTAAGTGGGTTCGTGGCGAGCCTGGCGGCTGCCCGGACCGGCCCGTGGCGGCCGAGACCGGCATTATCACGCCCGGCGAGATATGGCATTTTCCGGCAGAAGACTGAAAGGCTGCTGGATTATGGCGAGCGTATGATCCCTGTCTCGTCGCCGGGCACCGGTCGGCGTGGAGGCCCGGTGGCCGTCATCGATGCGCAGGCGGCCCGTGCCTTCGCGGGGGCAGGCTCTGTCAAAAGCTCCTCGATAAAGTCGGGATCCAGGGCAAAACCTTCCTAACCGACGATTGGGAAGGCTTTCACCGCCTCATTCCGCAGGATCAACTCTTCACCGGTAAAGACCTGACGTTCTCCATCGAGCAGGACAACAGCAACATTCGTCACTTCGTCGCCCGCTTTCGCCGTCGTACCAAGGTCGTTTCCAAAGCCGTGGAGATGGTCGATCTGTCCCTGCGCATCTATCATCACTTCCACGACAATCCGTGCAACTTCGCCGCCCTCGTCGCCACCTTCCTATGTATCTTCAGTTAGGACTCTCTGATCTTAAGGCGCTACAAGGTCTTGTGGCCGCGATGAAGCCGATCACGGCTGCAATCCCCGGTTCCGTGAAGTTTGAGGAGATCCTGGCGATTCTGATACTCGCCGCCATTTGCTTCATCGCCGGTTTGATCGTCCGCACCAGGGCCGGTTTAAGAGCGAAGAATGTCATTGAACGGAGGGTACTACAAAGGCTCCCCGGCTACACGCTGTTGCAGGGCCTCACCGGACGCGTCATAGGTCAGGCGGACGACCCGGCATTCGCGCCCTGTCTCGCCGAGATTGAGGAGGCACTGGTTCCCGCACTGATTGTTGAGGAATTGAAAAACGGTTCCTTTACGGTGCTGGTGCCTTCGGTGCCGACGCCAATGGCTGGAGCGGTATACATCCTGCCGCCCGAACGCGTGCATCCGGTCGACGTGCCGTTTACCGTCGCGCTCAAGGTGTTCTCGAAATGGGGCGCCGGTGCCGGTGATTTCGTCCGAGCCATGCAAACGCCAAAGATTGTCGCTTAAAATTTGATCGTGCCGAAGAGATTACAAATACCATTTGACTCGGCGCAGGCGAGCATTTTTTATGCGGCGCAATCGCTCGGTATCGTCGTCCGTCCCTTGATCCACATCAAGGACCCGCCGCGCCAAGCCCGTTTATTCCTCGTGTGCGGGCGGCGAGTTCACAAAACTGTAAAATAAAACCGAAATTCTATCGAACCACGGCTCATGAGCTGAGAGGCTGACATGAACGGCAATTCTGGATCTCAAGTAGCCGAGAAAGGCGCGAACCTACCATCGCCGTGGCTAATGCCCGGCGCGAACGACCTGCTCGACTATTGGGTCGATGGGTGGCAGCGCTCAATTCTGCTGCTAGATGTGTTGCGGCAGCGCGGCAACAACAGCATCGAACACAATGCCCGCAAGGCGCCGAACGTGCTGAGCTTCGATGCCGAGCTGGTGCTCGATGGGCGCACGCTTCCGCGTCCGGTGAATTACGGGCTGGTGCGCATTGTCCCGCCCGAGGGCACCGCAATCGACCCGCGCAATCGGCCGTTCATTGTGTTTGACCCGCGTGCGGGGCATGGCCCCGGCATTGGCGGAATGAAGCACGACAGTGAAATCGGCGTCGCTCTCAAAGCTGGCCACCCTTGCTATTTCGTCGGCTTTTTGCCCGACCCTGTGCCGGGCCAGACGATCGAGGACGTGTGCGAGGCCGAGGCCAGGTTTGTCGAAGAAGTCGTCAAGCGACACCCGAATGCCGAGGGCAAGCCATGTCTGATCGGCAATTGCCAGGCTGGCTGGCAGATCATGATGATGAGCGCGGTCCACCCCGATCTGGTCGGGCCGATCATGCTCGCCGGCTCGCCGCTGTCTTATTGGGCGGGCGTGCACGGCAAAAACCCGATGCGCTATTTGGGCGGGCTTTTGGGCGGGACTTGGCTGACCTTGCTCGCGGGCGACCTCGGCAACGGCATCTTCGACGGTGCCAATCTCGTCGCGAATTTCGAGTCTCTGCACCCCGACAACACCTATTGGAAGAAGATCTACAACGTCTATTCTCAGATTGACACCGAACCACCGCGGTTTCTCGAATTCGAGAAGTGGTGGGGCAGCCCGGTGCTGCTCAATGCCGAGGAAATGCAAACGATCGCCGATCAGCTGTTCGTCGGCAACAAACTGTCTTGCGGTGAATTGCGCAACTCCAAGGGAGTGCGCATCGATCTACGCAACATCAAATCGCCGATAATCGTGTTCTGCTCCTGGGGCGACGATATCACCCCGCCGCAGCAGGCATTGGACTGGATTCTCGATCTCTACGATCATGAGGACGAGATTGTCAAAGCCGGTCAGACGATCGTCTATTGCCTGCATCAGAGTATTGGCCATCTCGGCATTTTCGTCTCCGGCAAAGTGGCGACAAAGGAACATGGCGAGTTTGCTCAGGCAATGGACATGATCGATCTAATGCCCCCCGGCCTCTACGAGGCGGTGATCACGGGCATTGATGAAACTGTCGAAAACCCCGAGCTGGTGCAGGGTAGCTATCTTTTCAGTCTCGAGACCCGCAAACTCGAAGACATTCGCAAATTCGGCGGTAACAGTCGTGAGGACGACCTCGCTTTTGCTACGGCCGCGCGGGTTTCCGAAATCACTCAGGGCGTCTACAGCACCGTCTTGCGGCCGGCGGTGCGCGCGATGGTGACGGAAACGAGCGCGGAGCTAATGCGGCGGGGTCATCCCAACCGTCTTCGCTTTGAGATGTTCGCCGACGAGAACCCGTTCATGCGGCCCGTTGCCGAATGGGCCGAGACGGTGCGCGGCAATCGCCGGCCGGTAAGCCCGGACAATCCGTTCCTCGCTTTCGAGCGGATGGCTTCGGACATGATCACCAGTGGGCTCGAAATGTGGGGTAAGGCGCGAGATGCGGCGACAGAGGCGTTTTTCTTCAATACCTACAGTTCTCCGATTATGCAGGCGATGGTCGGCCTGCGTGCGGACAATACCTCGGTAAGCCGCCACATTGGGCGCGATGTGGCGCGAGAGGCCGTCGCCCAACAAGCGGCCGCCCATCTCGAGCAGCAAATCGATCAAGGAGGCCTAATCGAGGCGGCAGTGCGGGCGTTGATCTATGTGCGTCTTCCAGAAGGCAAAGTCGACGAGCGCGGATATGCCGCTCTGAAGCAGATCAGCTCCGAGCTGCCGGCTGCCAAACACGTCGGCTTCGTCCGGTTCAAGGAGATCGTGAAGGAGCAATACCTGATGCTGCTATTGGAGCCAGAGCGGGCGATTGCCGCGCTTCCAAAGCTGCTGCCCAACGACCGGCGGCAATGCGATGAAGCCATGGCGTTGGTGCGTCGCGTGCTCGCGGCGCGCGGTGCCTTGCCCGAGGAAGGCCGCCGGAGGCTCGAACGCATCGAGGCGTTGTTCGCTGGTCCACCCCCGGAGGTCGGCCGGGATAAGGCAGCGTAAATTGGCCCAGGGGTGAGGCGACCTATGAAAACCAAAATTAACGGGTCCCGCGAACGGTATGACCGCCTGGTGCGTGCAGCCCAGCAATTGCCGCCGGTAACGACGGCGGTTGCCCATCCCTGCGATCAGATCTCGATTGAGGGTGTGGTCGAGGCAGCCAAATTGGGGCTGATCGCCCCAATCCTCGTCGGGCCGCCCGCGCGCATTCGCGACGCGGCTCAGCAGGCGGAAGCCGACATATCGAGCTTCCCGCTCGAGGAGTCGGCGCACAGCCATGACTCCGCCGCTAGAGCAGTGGAGCTCGTTCGGGAGGGAAAAGCCGAGGCCCTGATGAAGGGGAGCCTCCACACCGACGAACTGATGGGCGCCGTGGTCGCGCGAGAGAGCGGTATCCGAACAGCACGGCGGATCAGCCATTGCTTTGTGATGGATGTCCCCGAGCATAAGGACCCGCTGATCATCACCGACGCTGCGGTCAATATCGCGCCGAGCCTCGCCGATAAGGTCGATATCGTGCAGAACGCGATCGATCTCGGCCATGCGCTGGGATTTCAGGAGGTGCGAGTGGCGGTCATGTCGGCGATGGAAACGGTCAATCCCGCGGTCCCGTCGACAATCGAAGCCGCCGCTCTGTGCAAAATGGCGGAACGCGGACAGATCACCGGCGGGATCCTCGATGGCCCGCTGGCGCTCGACAATGCGATCAACGAGGACGCGGCAGCGATCAAGCACATCGTTTCCCGGGTGGCCGGGCGCGCCAACGTACTGGTGGTGCCGGACCTCGAATCCGGCAACATGCTGGCCAAGAGCCTCTCTTTCCTCGCCGGCGCGGCTGCCGCAGGCATTGTCCTCGGCGCGCGGGTGCCGATCATCTTAACGAGCAGAGCCAACTCGGTGACGACCCGGCTTGCCTCCTGCGCCGTCGCCAGCTTGGTGGCGGCGGCTCGGCGTGCAAATGCCGCGGCGGCGATCCGATAGCGGAGGAAAACCGCAATGCCACCCGAACCGATCCAATCGTCGATCCTCAAGGGACAAAAGGCGCTGATCGTCGGCGTCGCCAATGATCGCTCGATCGCCTGGGGCTGCGCCCAGGCGATGCATCGAGCCGGCGCCGAGATCGCAATGACCTATCTGAACGACAAGGCTCTACCCCATGTCGAACCCCTGGCGAAAGCGGTCGAGGCCACGCTATTGCGGCCGCTTGAGGTTCGCGATCAACAACAAATGGATTCAGTGTTCGCAGCTATTGCGGAGAAATGGGGGCGCCTCGACATCCTCGTGCATTCAATCGCATTCGCCCCGCGCGAAGCCTTGGCGGGCCGTGTCGTCGATTGTCCGCGCGACGGGTTCCTGACCGCGATGGAAGTGTCGTGCTGGTCGTTGCTCGACCTCGTGCGGCGCGCCGAACCGCTGATGATATCGGGCGGCACGATCTTCGCGATGAGCTATCATGGCGCCAACGAGGTCATCGAGAATTACGGGATTATGGGACCGGTCAAGGCTGCACTCGAATCCGCGGTGCGCTATTTGGCGGCCGAACTTGGGTCCAAGGGCATTCGCGTACACGCGATCAGCCCCGGCCCGCTGGCGACCCGCGCCGCCTCGGGCATTCCCGATTTCGACACATTGATGGAACGGGTGGCCGAGCGTGCACCAGCGCGCCGGTTGGTGACGATCGAGGAAGTGGGTGCGGCCTGCGCGTTCTTGTCTAGCTCCTACGCCGGGGCGATGACCGGCGACACGATCTATATCGACGGCGGCTATCATATCCTCGGCTAAAGGACGTACCCAGCATGAGAAATGCGACAGAGCCGCTGATCGGTGTGATCAACGCCGGTTCTTCGTCACTAAAGTTCAGCTTCTACGAGGGCGAAAAGCCGCTCTTGACCGGCCAGGTCGACGGCATCGGGGTACGCCCCAAAGCAAGTGCCAGCGGGCCCGACGGCGAGTTTATCGCACCGCCAGAGCTGGTCGGAAGGTCGGCAACGGCGCCAAGCGAATTGTTGCCGGCGATCATCCCATGGGCGCGCGAACAACTGGGCGGCCGGCAACTGGTCGCTCTCGGCCACCGCGTCGTCCACGGCGGTATGCGTTACTCGCGGCCGGCGCGGGTCACACCCGAATTGCTGGTCGAGCTCGAGGCGTTGGTACCGTTGGCGCCGCTGCACGAGCCACACAATTTGGCACCAATCGAAATGGCGCTGCAACTAAATCCCGACCTGCCCCAAGTGGCGTGCTTCGATACCGCTTTCCACCGGACCGCGCCCGAGGTCGAACAGGCCTTTGCGCTGCCCTATTCCTTTTACGAGGAGGGGGTGCGCCGCTACGGCTTTCATGGGCTCTCCTACGAATACATTGCTTCGATCCTGCCTCAGCGTGCGGCGGAGATTGCCAATGGCCGGGTCGTCGTCGCGCATCTCGGCAACGGCTGTTCGGCCTGCGCGCTGCGAGCAGGTGTTTCGGTCGCGACGACGATGGGATTTACCGCCCTTGACGGGCTGCCGATGGGTACCCGCTGCGGCGAACTCGATGCCGGCGTTGTATTGCATCTGATCCAGCAAAGAAACATGGAGCCGGAGGCTCTCGTCGATCTGCTCTATCGCCGCTCGGGCATGCTCGGTTTATCAGGGGTTTCGTCGGATTTTCGTGAATTGCTGGCAAGCGAGGAGCCGCGCGCGCGATTTGCGGTCGATGTGTTCTGCTACCGGGTAGCCCGCCATATCGCGTCATTGGCGGCGGCGCTCGGCGGCCTCAATGGCGTCGTGTTCACTGCCGGCGTCGGCGAGAACGCGGCACCGGTGCGCGCTGCCGTCTGTCGCGCCTGCGCCTGGTTAGGCCTCGAATTGGACGAAGTGGCGAACCACGAGCACCGCGAGCGGATCAGTACCCCCGGGAGCCAGGTTGCTGCCTTCGTCATCAAGACCGACGAGAACCTGATGATCGCCCGCCACGCCCGCGCCCTTGCACAACGTTGATATTTGAGGGGAGGAAAATCATGTCCGAAACTCGCACCATGGGGCAGCCGGCCGGCGCCGGCACTTTCTCCGCCGCTGATCTCAGGCGTCGCATGGCCGAGCGCGAGGCGCAGAAAGCGGCCGAAGAAATGCGCCGGATGCAGGCACAGGAAGAAGCGCAAAAGGCCGTCATGGCGGAATTCGAGCGGCCGCCGGCACGCACCCCCGAGCAGCTACTGCCGGCGATCATGCAACTTGTCAGCCAGGCTGCCGAACGCGGTCAGAGCCAAGTTCAGGTCTACCGCTTCCCAAACGCGATGTGTACCGACCGCGGCCGCCGCATCAACAACACGGAATCCGACTGGCCGCAGACCTTACAGGGCCGTCCAAAAGCCGGATACGAATTCTGGCGCGAGCATCTGCGGCCGCTCGGCTTTGGGTTAAAAGCCGAGGTGCTCGAGTATCCGGGCGGCATGCCCGGCGACATCGGCTTCTTCCTGACCTGGAACTAGACAATCTCCAACGTCAGGGTCTGTCGTTGAGCCTCGGCGCCGACGGCATCGTGGTGCAGCTGGGCAAGTTAGCTCTGGTCGTTAGGCACGCCGGGCCGCGGGCGGCTGTTCGGAGCCGCCGGAGATCGCCTTGACCAAGGGATTGGCGCTGATGCCGTGCGCGATCACGCTCAACAGCACGGCAACGCCGGCCACCGCGATGATCGTGTCGTTGCCGGGGAGCTTTTCGTTGAAGACGATGACACCGAAGACAATCGTGGCGAGCCCGCGCGGGCCGAACCAGGCAACAAAGAGCTTGTCTGCGATGCGCATCCCGGTGCCTGCGAGACACAGCAAGACCGGAACCATGCGGATCACGGTCAGGCTGAGCACCGCGTATGTGAGCCCTTGCCAGCTGAGCCGGGCGATGATCGGTGCGAGTGCGCCAACCCCGAATGCGATCCAGGTCAGAAGTGCAAGCGCTTCACCAGTGGCAACGGCACCGCTCAATAGTTTCTCTTTGTGCGCAAGGCCCAGGCCGCTCAATAGCAGCCCACCGACAAAGCAGGCGATAAATCCGCTGCCGCCGATCGCCTGGGCCGCAGCAAAACACGCCACCGCCAACGCTACGATCGGGACTTCCTCCCAATGCTCGCTAATCCAGCCCTGTCCTTGGGCAAATCGCAACATACGCACAGCCAGCCAAGTCAGTACGAGACCCACCACCAGCCCGATGCCCAGCTCTTCGACGACGACTTTGACGGCGTGGATCATCGTGCCATGCTCGAGTTGGGTCCCAACCGCGAGCCCCAGCAGTAATACCACGATGGGCACGCAGATGCCGTCATTCAGACCGCTCTCGATGTTTAGCGCCTCACGCATAACCGCCGGGACCGTGGGGTTTGTCACCACGGGTTTGCCGAGGGCAGCATCGGTCGGCGCCAGCAGCGCCGCCAACAACGCCATTTCGAGCGGGGCGATGCCAGGAAATAAAACCATCGCGGCCAGGAAACCGAGCACGATCGTTAAGGGAAGGCCGATCAGCAACAGCCTTTCGGGCACGCCGATGTTTCGTCTGACGATGTCGAAATCCGCGTTGGCGGCATCGGTGAACAGCACCAGGGCGAGCGTCAGCTCTGCCAGCAAGCGCAAGCCCCCGGCGCCGAGATTCAGGCGGACGACGCCCAGGCCGTAAGGACCGAGCAGCAGACCCGCCGCTGTGAACAGGATCGGCCCGCTGAGCCACGACCGCTCGACCCGCCCGGCGAACGCACTGTAGACAAGCAGAAACACGGACAGGATCGCGGCATTTTGGTACATCGGACGCTCACTCGGTAATGCACGGACCATTCCCGACTAAACCATATATATCCGACAACCTTGATTTAGGTCATTGCCGCGCGATGCGGTCCCAAGGGACAGTGGACTATGACTAAGTCGATCCCTTACGATAATGGCGCTCCGGAACGCAACGCACCCACCGGACCGATCACCCGCGGACCGGTGGGGTTGGCGCGCCGGCTCGGCGCTCGCCTTTTGCACGAGATCCGCGAAGCATTGCCCCCGTCCATCTTCTTTTTTGTCGGCTTCAACTTTGTCGTGCTCACCAGCAATCTCCTGGTCGCCCAATATTTGATCGGTCTCAGCAATTTCATGCTCGCTACATTGGGAGCGCTCGTTGTCGGCAAGGCAGTGTTGGTCGCCAACAAAATTCCATTATTGCGACGTTACGATCGCGCGGCCCTGATCCGACCGATTCTATTCAAGACCGGGTTTTACTGGGTCATGGTGTTTCTCGCGCGTCTGCTCGAGCGGTTTGTGCATTTTTCCGTGCTCGAACACAATCAGCCCACAGATTTCTTCCGATATCTGATGACAACCTTTTCGTGGCATCGTTTTGTGGCGATTTCTCTGTGGATCTGCGTCCTGTTCCTGATCTATGTCACCGCATCCGAATTCGGCCATCTTTTCGGCCCGGGCGAAATACCGCGGTTGTTGTTTACAAATCGGCCTTCCGAACTGCAGCTAAATCGGCGACAACGTATGCGCGAGTTGTTGCGTCTTAGCCGGCTCATCGACGACCACTCGGCCGATGAACTCCAAAATCCGACCAGCGCCGCACACCGCGAGTTGATCGATATTGTGCGGCGGCTCGCGCGCAGCACCGCCCCGCCGAGAGCCACCCATTCCAAAGCTAGATAATTGGCCTTTGCGCAGGCGCCGTCGGAAGTCTGCGATCGGCAAAGCGTGATGGTCCAGGGGCAATCAACCGAGACCGCAGAGGGATGTAACGCCATGACAGATGAATACCATCGTCTGATAGACGAGCGGCCGCCCGGCAGCATCCCGAGAGTGACGCTGATCGAGCGCGGTGTCCTCGTGTTGCTTGTTGTCGGCCTCCTTATTGGGGTGCTGGCGATCGTGAAGCCTTTTACGATCGCGATTTTGTTCGGTGCCACACTGGCGACTGCGGCTTGGCCCTTGCGTGAGGCTCTGGTTCGTCGTGGGCTCGGCCGCGGAGCGGCAGCCTCACTCTTGTTATTGTTGTCGCTCGTGCTCGTCGTCCTGCCGATGCTCGTCGTCGCACCCCACCTTGTCGCCCAATTGGGTCAGGGGGTGCAGCGGGTTCAGTCCTATTTCGCAGCCACGCCGCAGCAGCCGGCCTGGATCAAAGACCTGCCGTTGTTCGGGCGACGCGCGGCAGCGGCCTGGGACCGGGTGGTCGAGGTCAAGGGAAACCTGCGCGCGCTGTTGGAGCCCTATACCGCTGATCTGGAGCAGGTGATGATCGGCGTGGCGCGGGCTCTGGCTGACAGCTTGGTCCAGGTGCTGCTTTCGCTTATCGTCGCGACGATGTTCTGGACGAGCGGTGACACACTCGTGGCGGTGCTACACGACGCACTTCGGCGCCTCGGCGGTCCGCTTGCGGAACGAGCTCTCGACGTCGCCGCCGGGGCGATACGCGGGGTCGCCTATGGCGTGGTCGGCACCGCCGCCATCCAGGCTGCTCTCCTCACGCTCGGCTTCGCCGTCGCCGGCGTCCCGGGAGCGGCGATGCTCGGCTTTGTTGGCCTGCTGCTGGCGATCAGCCAGATCGGCGGTCCACTGCTCGTTCTGATCTGGGGTGGAGCAGCCTGGTGGCTGTTCGCGCAAGATCAACCGGCCTGGGGCGTATTCATAATTGTCTGGGGAGCGCTCGTCAGCATAGCCGACAATTTCATCAAGCCTTGGCTTATCGGGTTCGGCATCGAGATGCCGATGTCGCTGACCATCCTGGGCGTTTTCGGCGGCTTTATCACTTTCGGCTTCTTGGGCTTGTTCATCGGGCCGACTCTGATCGCCATTACGTTCACCTTGCTGCAGGCTTGGCGAGCCGCCGTCTCCGCTCATCCCGCCAGCGAGGTTATGAAGCCGGCCGCATAGGTTGCGAGGTCCGTAACCTCGATCATGGCCCGCGTTCGAAGCAGTGTTAATGTGTAAATGACTAACATTCGATTCGAAGAGTGGAACCAATGCCCAACGAAAAGAACGAGGGGCTTGAAGTCGGCGGCAAGCTGAAGCGCAAGGAATATGAGCGCGAGCTGGCGCGCCTTCATGTCGAGTTCGTCAAATTGCAGCAATGGGTCGTCGGCCAGGGCCTCAAGGTCTGCATCGTCTTCGAAGGTCGCGACGGCGCTTACAGATCTGCCTGCCGCCGGGTTCCTGGAGACGCGTTTTGCCGGTCGGCGATACAAGTGTGAGCTGCGGCGGACAATCACGGGAATGGTCGGGCTACGACGCGGCCGACCCGCGCCGTTTCCTCTCCTGCCCGAAATAATGGCAGCAAGATCAACCTGGGACATCGCTTCCTGCAACTTGAGAGAGATCTCTGCGCTGGCGTCGAGCGAGCGAGCGAGCGAGCGAGCGAGCGAGCGAGCTAGAAGGTAGATTGGACCCGTGAGCCGGATGACCAGATTCGTCACGTTCGGTTTTTATCGATGGAAGCTGGCAATCTTCGATCCAAACCTATCGGCGGCGGCACGGAGAGGATCGTCCGCAAGATGAGCGTAACGCTTGGTCGTTGTCGTTGTCGTGTGCCCCAGCAATCGCCCGACGATCTCGAGGCTGAGCCCGCTGGAAACGAGATGGGACGCATAAGTGTGCCGGTTGTCGTGTCTGCGATAATTCGTAATCCCCGCCTTTCGCATTACGGCGCTCCAGAATTTCTTGATCTCGCGCAGTGGCTGACCAGGCTTGTTGCCAGGAAATAGAAAGGGGGAACCCGCATCGCTGGTCTCGATTATCAACGTAACAAGTATCAGCGCCTAGGCACTGAGGGGTAAATGCTCTGTTCGTTTCTGCTTGGTCTGATGCGAGGGTTTAGTCCAGATCCCACGGTGTAGATCGAAGTCTTCTTTGCGTGAAGTGAGAACCTCTCCAAGCCTGGCGCCAGTCAACAGTTGGAGACGCACAGCATTAGCTGCTCTCTTGTTGTGGTGTTCGTCGAGCACGGCACAGAGACGGCGAAGCTCCTCATCCGAGAGCCATCGCTCGCGCTTCTGTTCTTGATAGCGTTCGACGCTCTTGGTCGGGTTGTCTGGCCGCCACTTCCACTCGACGGCAAGATTGAACATCTTGGATAGTAGCGACAGAACCCGGTTTGCCTGATAGGGCCGGTCCTTCATGGCAACTTGGATCGCCTCGACGTCGCGGCGGCCAATCGCATCCACTTTCTTCGGCCCGAGTTTCGGTAGGATAATATTGTCGAGCATTGCGCGATCATCGCGGACGCTCTTGGGGCGCTTCTTCGGAACCGCATGTCTCTCCAGGTAATCAACAGCGAGATCCGCAATGGAAGGAGCCCTCCGAGCTGTATTGCGGATTTCAACCGGATCCTCGCCGCGCATGGCATCTGCGAGCATCGCGCGTGCTTGTTTCTTTGCCTGATCGAAGGTCAACAGCGGACCGTGCTGCCCGATGGTCAGGCGCCTCGACGCGCTGGTGTTCCGGTTACGATATTGGATGATATAGCTGCGGACCCCGCTGGGCTTCACCCGGACCCCAAAGCCGGGAAGGGTATTATCCCACACTACCACGTCCTGATTGGTGGCCTTGATCCGCTCGACAACCGTCTTGCTCAGCTTTTCAGCGATCATCGTTTCGCTCCGAGTACGCTCTCGCGTCGGGTAAGCACCAGGTAAGCATGGGTAAGCAAAATTGCGCGAAACCCAACATAGTCAGGTCGAGCGTGGAAGTCCATAATTTTCCCGTGTTCCAAGGCCTTATCGAATTTCCGAGTAATAGAGCGGACCGGTGCGAAAGCAGGCAACACCGACTCTTAATCAGCGGGTCGTAGGTTCGAGTCCTACTGCACCCATCAATTAAATCAATTAGATGGCAGGCCACATCGATAAGACCAAGACGATAAAGGTAGCCCCAAGATTTCCCCGGACGCGAACTCGACACCTCGGCGCCGGGTACGAACGGCCTGGAACGGGAGCGCCGCCACCCAGATCATTGAAAAGCTTGAGGTTTTGCGCCGTGCCGACAGCAGGCCCGAAATCGCCCATCTCGAATTGGGAAACTAGCCAGTCACTTAGCTCGACTTTGGCTATTTCTGGCATAAACCCTTGAAAAGATTGAATTTCCATCGGAAGATTAAGTCGTTGATTTCATTCGCTAAATTCCTCAAATGGCCAAAGTCGAGCTTAGAACCTGACCCAAAAGCCTACGTCGCCTAATCATTAACAGCCACTGACCGCTTTCGAAACCCACAACGGCGCTCAGTAGAGCCGCCCGCGACGGGTCAGCGCATCGATTTCGCTCTCGCGCAGCAAAATCATGATGCATCTCAGCTCCTTTCGTCGGTGATCACGGTACCGGGCCATGCGCACCGCGCCAGCCGAGGGCGCAGCGCGACCGGTTGGGTGGTTTATCGCGCCAGCTCCCACGCGAGCACGCGGCCTGGTGCTGCGGGCTTGCGGCGCCACGTCTGGCGCGCACCGGTGCGGGTCTCGATCGTCGCCGCATCTCCGGCGAGCATGATGAGCCGCTCGCCGTTTAAGCGCCACAGCAAGCCCATCTGATCGATGCGGGCGAACGGCCGCTCACGGTCACAGCCGAACAAATCGAGCGAGCCCCAACCGAAAGCGGCGGCGATGGTACAAATTGGCTGGCAAGGAAGTCGGCCACATCATCGATGAACCTTCGCCAGCGCAGCGGCGGCACGTCAGCGGGCGATCGGTCAGGATCGAGCTTGGCAAATCCCTCAGCCCAGGCGCGCGGTACGCCGCCGTCATGCTCGACGATCGCCGCGCGCCCTTCCTTGTCCTCGCCCCACACCATGCGGCGCGTGAAATCCGATCGGCTGCCCGCTTCGTCGGGCTTTTCATCAAAAGCGCATTCGGAGGTCAATCCGTGGGTTGCTCTATACTCCATCCGTAAGTAATAGACCTGATGCAAAAGTCGGAGTGTAAAGGTCGGCAAAACTCAGGCTGCGGCATACCTGTGATCAGAAGCCAGAGGCGATGTTGACGATGCCGGCAACGAGAGCGAACTTGGCGGCATCGGTAATTTTGGGATAGCGGAAGCGTTCGGCGAGTAGCCGGAAAGTCTTGATCTGAGCGATTTTGTGCTCGACGCGGACGCGAAAACGGCTCAACGCATGGTTGTAGGCGCGTTCGTCTCTGATTAGCGGTTTCTTTTTGCTTTTCTTGTAGGGCAGTTCGGTCTGGGGATGGTCTTGCTGCAACCCCTGATAGTGCGCCACGGGCGTGCAGCGCCGATCTGCTCGGCCAACTGCCAGCCGTTCTTGCGCTCGACCGCGCTCAGCAGATCTTCGAGATCGAGGTTTGCTTGCCGGCGCGCGGCCGCCCGCCCAAACAACTCACCCAAACGCTCTTGCAACTCAGCCAGCTCAGCACGCCAGCCCAATACTCCGTCGTACTCCGAACCCACAACCAACTCGCACCACCCGAGGCAGATATCCTCTGCCTCCATATGGAGGTGAAGCCATAAAACGCAACTGTAGTACTTGGCCGCAACGATCCGCCCCCGCCAATGCGGGCAAGGCTGTTCAACGCTGCTGGATGGGCTGAAGTGAGTCCGCGTTGCAACACAGGATGGGCGAAGTGAAGCGCCGGATAGGAAAGGGGATTCACGAATCGGCGGATCTCTGATTCCTGGGATGGCATCCGTGTCGGAGGTTGCCATGACCGAATTCGCGCCGTTGCTGGGCTTGCTGGCGGAAGTTCCTGATCCACGCCGGGCGCAGGGGCAAATCTACAAACTGCCTCACGTGCTGCTGTTCTCCATCCTCGCCATTGTGACCGGCGGGAACTCGTATCGAGGCATCGTCACGTTTATCGACGTCAATCGCCGCAAGCTGAACGCCGCCTTTGGTCTGAAGTGGCGCCGCGCGCCCGCGCACACCGCGATCCGCTCCATCCTCAAGGGGCTCGATCCGGCGGCGGTCGAGGCTGTATTCCGTCGCCATGCCGCCCTGCTTCAGGCCGCACGCGCGACACCCGGGCAGGGCAGCATCGCGCTGGATGGCAAGACGCTGCGGGGCAGCTTCGACAATTTCAACGACCGCGCTGCCGCCCAGGTGCTGAGCGCGTTCGCCACCGATACCGCCCTCGTCCTTGCCCATGTCGACATCGCCAAGAAATCCAACGAGATTCCGGCGGCGCAGACCGTGCTCGCCGAACTCGGCGTCGCCGACGGCGCCATCGTCACGCTCGATGCGCTGCACTGCCAAAAAAACACTTTGAAGTCGCGGCAGAAGCCAACATCGCGCGGATCGTCCAGACCAAGGACAACCAACCGACCCTGCACCAGCAGATCCAGGATATCGCCGCAACCGAGGCGCCGCTCGGGTCAGCCCATAGCCGCAACAAGGGTCGCAACCGCGACGAAACCCGCACCGTCAGCGTCTTCGATCCCGCCGACAAACTGGCCGACACCGACTGGCACTCCCACGTCGCTGCCGTCATCCGGGTCGAGCGCGATGTCTTCACGCGCGATGCCAGGACCGGGCTGCTGCGCGACGCCACCGAGACCGCCTTCTCCGTCGCGAATACCCCGCTCACCGCTGCCCGCGCCGCTGAGGCGGTGCGCGCGCATTGGCGGATCGAGACCACCTCCCACTACAGCCGCGATGTCACCTTCGGCGAAGACCGCTCGCGCATCCGCTCCAATCCCGGCGGGTTCGCCCGCCTGCGCAGTTTCGCCTTCAACATCCTCAAGGCCAACCGCTCCGGCACGCTCAGCCAGGACCGCTACCGCGCCGCCCTCGCCGGCGTCGACAATCTGCTCAGACTTCTTGTCATCCCATAGCGTTGAACAGCCCTGTATAGGCAATGCACCCAACAATATAAGGATCAAAAGAGTCACCAACTTTCTCAACAGTAATATCATCCTTGTTTATATCAGAGAACAACCCATCTGGAGCTTTATCATTTGGGAAAATGGTTATTCCACGCATCCCGCCAGTAACATAGATGTCTCGCCATTCTGCGAGCGTGCATATCTCTTTTCTGAGATTATCACCTACTGCAAACGTGCCGGTCTTGATGATTATTCTACCCGAAGCATTCTGTGCCGGGGTTCGACCGACATTTTCCATGTCTATTCTCATCTCGACATGAATATTGCCGTTTGGCAGATACAGAAACTTAGTGATCACTGGCATTTCTTTATTGTGAACCCACGGTCGTTGCTCAAGCTGCATTTCGTCCAATTGCCCTTTGGAAATTATGGCTTGGGTTCCCATAATTTTCGCTTGTCTGCGATAAACGAGAAGCTGCGAGGTTCCAACATAGACGAGAGCGGCGGTCAGAAGAATTTCGATCCAGTGAGAGAGCTTAAGATCAAAGAACGATTCAGAAGCGCGCCATTTGTTACGGGGTGGTTTTGCGGCTTTATGATTTTGTGGTTGCTGTCCGCCTTCATCGCTCATCAGCGAGAATCCATTACGTTGGCAATTCTGGCCCTAGGATTTCTTACAATCGCCTTTAGCGGCTTATGTGTTTTCGTAACATCTGGAATCTAAACGTCCTCTAGTCGCACTTGCTCAACGCCTATCGCCTTCATCGCCGCAAAGAGGAACCAAGCTGGAAACGCGCCCCGGTTGACCTTTACTGTGACCGATCCTTTGGTTTCCTCAATTCCCATCTCCCCAGTCGCCGGGCCAGTTCCTCATAGGTCACCTCGGCTCGCTTCAATTCGGCTTTCAAAAACCGTCGCGCACGCGTCGCCCATTCGTCTCTACCATCCGCCATATACTCGTAGCCTTACGAAAATAACCTCTAAACTAACATATTCGTCGCTTTTCTGATTGACAAGCCACAGCTTGACAAGCCACAGTTAGATAAGACACATATCCGTTCGTTAGAGAACGGATATGACCTCTCATTTTCTCCTTTCCGCCGCCGCCCGGACGCTCATGCTAGCGTCCGTCGCGCGCATGTCGGACGAGGAAGCCGAGCGGGTCTTTATCCGGCTCCGCTGGTCGGACAACGATGGCAACGCTTATTGTCCGCACTGCGGCTGTAAGATCGTCTACGCCTGTCGCCGGCCGAACGGTGCGCCGCGCTGGCGCTGCAAAGCCTGCCGCAAGGATTTCAGCGTTACCTCCGGCACGCTGTTCGCGTTTCACAAGCTGCCGTTGCGTGCTTACCTGATGGCAGTCGCGATCTTCGCCAACGAGGTCAAGGGCAAGAGCATGCTGGCGCTCTGGCGCGATCTCGGGGTGCAATACAAAACGAGTTTCGTGCTCGCGCACAAGATCAGAAAAGCGATGGCGAGCGAGGTCCGCAAGACCGAGATCGGGGGCCAGGGCAAGCGGGCTGAAGTTGATGGCGGCTATTTCGGCGGTTACGTCAAGCCAGCCAACCATAAAGAGAACCGCCGTGATCGCCGGCTCCGGCAGAACCAATCGGGCAAGCGCCAGGTCGTGGTCGTGATCCGCGAGCGTGGCGAGAACGGAAAGACTTTACCGGGCGTGTTCCGCAACGAGGCTGACGCGCTGACTTTCATCCGCCGCCAAGTTCCCGTTGGAACCGAGCTGTATGCTGACGAAGCGGCATCGTGGAACGAGCTTCATGCTCGGTACGAGCTGCACCGGATCAACCATCAGGAAGCCTACAGCTTAGGCGATGCGGCAGAGACGCATACGAATAACGCTGAGGGTTTCTTCTCCCGGATGCGGCGCGGCGAAATCGGCCATCATCATCATATCGCCAGCCCGTATCTGATCCGCTTCGCGCAAGAGGCGGCATGGCGTGAGGATCATCGCCGCGAGCCGAACGGCTTCCAAGTTGATCGGCTTGTTGGGTTAGCGATGCACAACAAGCCGAGCGTGGACTTTTGCGGATATTGGCAACGCGGGCGCGCCGCTTGACGCTAGCTAAAAGGCACATAAACTCTTTGGTCTCCGTTTCCCTCGCGGGAAGGCGACGATTATATCGCGGCGAGGGAGCTATGGCAGCGCAGACGACAAGCAATATTCCAATGTCATCCTTGCCTGGATGGCAACGGTTACGAGAGATCATCAAGGAAAAATCTCTGCTCACCGATAAGGCGTTCACCTTGGCGTCAGGGCAGAGCAGTGCCTATTATTTCGATATGAAGCCGACTACGTTCAACCCTGAAGCGTTGAATCTTTTGTGTCCGATGCTTTATCATTTGGTTTCGGGACGTCGCGGGGTATTCGTCGGCGGCTTGGCCATTGGTGCGATTCCCATTATCTCGGCCCTGGTGCATTACAGCTCTACCCGCGAAGGCATTATGGGCTTTTATGTAAGGGAAGAAATCAAAAATCATGGAACCCAGAATCTCATCGAGGGATTTCTTGAGCATGGTGCCGATGTCATAATGTTGGATGACGTCACCACAACTGGCGGGTCTGTAATGAAGGCGGTAAACGCGATTCGCGAACGGGATTGTAAGGTTCTGAAAGTCATTACTATTGTGGATAGATGCGAAGGCGCGGCAGAACGATTTGCTCGCGAGCAAATCGAATTCGTGGCATTATATACAACTCGGGACTTTGATTAGAGATAAAGCCCCGAATCCGGCTCGCGCAACTTCCACCGCACACCGCGCCCGCTGCCGATTTTCTCGACTGACCCGGTGCGGCGCATCGGTCCTAGCGTCGCCTTCACAAGATCATCAACCCGGTCGCGCAGCACACGGTCTCCGGGATCGAAGCCCTTCGTGGCGATTACCGATGCCACGAGATCAGCGACGGAGAGGGGACCATCCGCATCGCGGAACGCTTCGCGGCACAAGCGAGATAGCTCGCCACGGTCAAAGTAACGGTTACGACCGCGAAATTGCTTCGGCTTGATCTCTTCAGGGTCGCGATCGGGCTCGTAAAGCCGTAGCACGCCATCACCGTGAACCAAGTCAGCTCTTAGCTGCGCAACCTGGCGCTCAAGAGCGTCGATCAGCCCGGCAAGCTCGGCTCTTTTCGCGCGGAGTGCGGAAATAACATGAGGATCGACCATCCGTATATGGTAAGATGACGACCGACCGCGCTAAATGTTGATGTGGTGGCGCTTACTACATAATACCGAGATTTTGGCGGCGGGCGGCGCGGCAGCCAAGTGGCCTCGCGGGCCGGAGGGGGCCCGCTCGCTGTCGCGACTTGCCGACGACCGACGCCGGCGCCGCTTGGACGCCGGGGTTGGTGCTGTTTCCTCGCTTTGCGGGTTCAGAAGATCTTGTTGATCAAATCGTCGCCGATGCCGAACCCGGCGCCCAGCGAGATGGCGCGGCCAAAGCCTGAGTTCAAAAAGCTGCCCAGCATGCCGCCGACGCCGCCCTGCTGCGGCTGGCCGTAGCCCGGCTGCCCGTAGCCGGGCGGCGGCATGTTCGGCGGCGGGGCCCATTGGCCTGCCGCCGGTGGCGCCTGCATCGCCGAGGCCTGGTTGGCGACAAAGCCGTGGATCGCCTGGAGCAACAGGCCGACTTGGTTCTGCTCGGCCCGTATCGCCAATGCGATCGATTTCAGATCGAGCAGCCACTCGCGGGCATCCTGATTGCCGGCTTGTGCGGCGGCTTGCAATTTATCGGCAAGGCTGCCGATCTCTTGAGCGGTCGCCTGCGCCTGCGACTGCAGCTGCTGATATTGCTGGTCGATTGTCTCGATATCCATCGTCTACCCTCGGAGTTCAGAAAGGTCGGCAGGCGCGCCGGGGGGTCGATGCGAGGTCTCGCCTGGCTTCGACGACCGTAGCAGAGGCGCCGATGTCTTTCGCCGCGGTGCTCAGCGGCGATGCTTACCGGTCGATGCCGCCCATGCACAGATATTTGACTTCGAGCAATTCCTCAATGCCGTATTTTGAGCCCCAGCCAACCACCAGATTGGGCCGATACCGCTCTCCTTCATGCCGCCAAAGGGGGCGATCTCGGTCGAGATGATCGAAGCGTAGACCTGACCGATGGGGTCTGAGATTTCCCTTGGTGATGACCATGTTAATCGTTACATCGATCAAGACCGTCGGCCTAGCGAACTTCTAGTCGTACGGGCGACGGGACGTGTGGCGGATGTGCACTATCCGGATGGGGTCTCCGACGACCCGATAGAAGATCTTGTAACGATAGCTGGGAAGCAGCGCGACGCGGACGCCCGGCCTCCGGACGACAGCGCGTCCGCTCAATGGCGATACGGCTATTCGTGCGATGACTTGCTGAATACGCTGTGCAATTCTGTCAGCGATCGGCGAATTGCCGGACCGGGCGTAATAGGTGGCAATTTGTCGAAGATCGGCGATGGCCCGCTTCGAATATTCGACCCTCATGCCTTCCGGAGCAAGGCGAAGGCTGCCTCGACTTCGTCGTCGCTCGCGGCCTCCCCGGAGAGCCCTTCGTCAATTGCTGCCAATTCTTCCGGCGTCGCCTCATACTCGGCGCCAGTGAGTTCGGCCTCTATTTCAAGGGCAATCTCCGCTAGCTGTTGCTGCCGGTCTTCCGGCCAGGTCGGAACCCGCTCCAAGATAACTTTAACCTGATCCTTGGTCATGATGTCCTGTCCGATCCTGGCCAGCCGTCTGGTAAGATGCCTGGATTAACGGTCGATGCCGCCCATGCACAGGTATTTGACTTCGAGGAATTCCTCGATGCCGTATTTTGAGCCTTCGCGGCCGATACCGCTCTCCTTCATGCCGCCAAACGGGGCGATCTCGGTCGAGATGATGCCTTCATTGATGCCGACGATGCCGTATTCGAGCGCTTCGGCGACGCGCCAGATGCGGCCGATATCGCGGCTGTAGAAATAGGACGCGAGGCCGAACTCGGTGTCGTTGGCCATCTTGACCGCCTCGTCTTCGCTCTTGAATCGGTAGAGCGGGGCGACCGGGCCAAAGGTTTCCTCCTTGGTGATGACCATGTCGGTTGTCACGTCGGTCAGTACCGTCGGCTCGAAGAAGCTGCCGCCCTGTGCCGCGCGCTTGCCGCCGACCACGACCTTCGCCCCCTTCTTGACGGCATCGGCGATATGCGCCTCGACCTTTTCGACCGCCTTCATGTCGATCAAGGGGCCGATCACCGCACCCGGCTCGAACCCATCGGCGACCTTCATGGCACCTGCGGTCTCGGCCAACCGCTTGGTGAACGCATCATAGACGCCGTCCTGCACCAGGATGCGGTTGGCGCATACGCAGGTCTGGCCGGCGTTGCGATATTTCGAGGCGATCGCCCCTTTGACCGCCATCTCGATATCGGCATCGTCAAACACGATGAACGGCGCATTGCCGCCGAGTTCGAGCGAGAGTTTCTTGACGGTGCCGGCGCATTGCTGCATCAGCAATTTGCCAACCTCGGTCGAGCCGGTGAAGGTCAATTTGCGGACGATCGGGTTCGAGGTCATCTCGCCGCCGATCTCGTTCGACGGCCCGGTCACGCAGGAAAACACGCCCTGCGGCACCCCGGCGCGCTCGGCCAATTCACACAAGGCCAATGCCGAAAACGGTGTCGCGGTCGCCGGCTTCAGCACCATCGTGCAGCCCGCGGCCAAGGCCGGGCCGCATTTACGGGTGATCATCGCCGCCGGAAAATTCCACGGCGTGATCGCGGCGGTGACGCCGATTGGCTCCTTGGTGACGACGATGCGCTTATCCGAGGCATGCGCCGGGATCGTGTCACCATAGACGCGCTTGCCCTCCTCGCCAAACCATTCGATGAACGCGGCGGCATAGGCGATCTCGCCGCGTGATTCGGCCAAGGGCTTGCCCTGCTCGGCGGTCATCAGGGTGGCGAGGTCCTCCTGGTTCGCCATCATCAGATCGTACCAGCGCCGCAGGACCTGCGCGCGCTCCTTTGCGGTTTTGGCGCGCCAAGCGGGCAGCGCCCGGTCGGCGGCTTCGATCGCGCGGCGGGTCTCCTCGGCCCCCATCCGCGGCACCGTGCCCAATGTCTCGCCGGTCGCCGGGTTGGTGACCGGGATCGTGCCACGGTTCAACGCGTCGACCCACTCGCCATCGACATAGCATTGCTGGCGGAACAGCTTCGGATCTTTAAGCTCCATTATCGGCCTCGCCTCGCTGGGTTATTAAAGATACCTACGGAGCGCCCTTGGATTTGGCAAGATCGAACGCCCGAGCGTGACAGCGAAAGAGAGCCGCCGATGACTGATGCTTTACAGCCCAGAGACGAATTCCTGACCGTCAATGATCTGCGCCTGCATTATCTCGATTGGGGTGCGGGCGATCGACCAGCGGTGGTGTGCGTCCACGGGTATACCGGCAGCGCCCAGGCGTTCAACGCCCTGGCCCGGCGGCTCGGCGACCGCTTCCATATCATCGCTCCCGACGTGCGCGGCCATGGCGAGAGCGCCTGGTCTCCGACCGGGGCTTATCGATATACCGATCAGGTGGGCGATCTTGCCCAGCTTGTCGATCGGCTTGGGTTGGATCGGTTTGTGCTGATCGGGACGTCGATGGGTGGCATTATCGCCATGGCCTATGCGGCGCAATTCCCGAACCGATTGCGCGGCTTGGTGATCAACGATATCGGACCCGATGTCGAGGCTGGCACGCAGCGGATTACCGGAATGGTCGGGAGCCGGCCCGAGAATTTCGCCAGTCTCGAGGAGGCGATGGACTATCGCCGGCAAATCTCGCCGATCACCGCCGCCCGGCCGCTCGAGGATCAGCGCGAGCTGGCGCTGGGCGTGCTGCGCCAGCGCCCGGACGGTCGCTGGGGCTGGAAGCTGGACCCGGCCTATATCGAGCAGCGGATCGCGCGCGGGGCGCCGCCGCGCCCCAATCTATGGCCGGCGCTCGCCAATTTGCTCTGCCCGACCCTCGTAGTGTGGGGCACCGACAGCGATGTACTGTCGGAAGCACAGGCGAAGCGCATGGTCGAAGCGCTGCCAAAAGGCGAATTGGTCGCCGTCTCCGGCGTCGGCCACGCGCCGACCCTGGTCGAACCGCCGGTGTTAGCGGCACTGGAGCGATTTCTCGCATCCCTGTGAGAGACAGCGGATTGAGGCGCGAGGGCGTCAAATGATCATGGCTGATGCGGTTCTCGCTGGGCATGTCATGATCATTCTGTTCAATATCTCCGGTCTGCTGGTCGTCCCGATCGGCGGACTGTTCGGCTGGCGTTTCGTGCGCATCCGCTGGTGGCGGATACTGCATGTCCTGCTGCTGGCCGCGGTCGCGGCACAGGCGCTCTTGGGCCGCGCCTGCATCTTGACCCTGTGGCAGGCAGCGCTTAACGGCGCGGCAGCCGCTCCCCCGCCGCTGATTGCGCGCTTTGTCAACGGCATGATCTATTGGCCGTTGCCTATCTGGGTGTTTGCTGCGCTGTACACCGTCGTTTTCGGCTACGCTCTCTCGCTGTTATGGCTCGTGCCGCCAAACCGGCCAATCGGTCCACGTCGCATTAGTGAGCGGATCCCGGCTCAGCCGTCCTCCGATGCATTTCGGCGCTGACATCGGCCGGTAGCACATGGGCGATCGCCGAGCGCAATTTATTTTGCCAGCCGGTAATGACCTCGCCATCGCCCCGCATCATCGCCTCGAAGCCCTGTCGAGCGACTTCGGCAGGATCGTCCTTATTGGATTGGCCGATCTTGGTGTCCATCATATCGGCGCGCTCGAAGAAATCGGTTTCGGTGGCGCCCGGCATCAGACAGGTCACAGTAACGCCGGTATTATTCAGTTCGTGGCGCAAGGCGAAGGCAAATAAGAAAAACAAAAAGAGAACAGGAAAAGGGCAGCCGCCGGGCTTCGTTACGAACCCACTTAAGGACCGCGACATCGCTGACCCCGAGAAGGCGAGCGATGCTGCAAAAGCTCATATTGCCCATGGCATAAAGCATCAGCGCCAGAGCCTTCATTCCCGGCGGCTTGCCACGCGGCGGCGTGTTCGTGAAATTGCATCCGCAGGCCTTGCGTTGGTAGCGTTGCAGATTGCGAACCGTTCCCCTCTTGACGTAATCCGTCCCTTGACAGCGCTTGCAGACAATCCCGCCCATGGCTCCCCCTTTCTATGGCGAACCATGCCCTTCTACACCAGATTCCTCACATGTATCTAAAGTTAGGACTCTCGAGTTGAGAAAGGCTTTGGTGCCGTTATACACGGCTTGATACGTGCCGGGCATGAAACCCGCGATCGATCCGGTGATCAGAATACGGCCCTTGCCTGCGGCACGCATTTCGCGCCCGGCTTTTTGAATGAGGTACAGCGTGCCGGTGATGTTGGTGTCGACGACGCGCCGGACCGCTGCGAAATCCTGGTCGAGAAACCCCTTGCCCAGACCCCGTCCGGCATTGGCCAGCAGCGCATCGACGGGGCGGCCGCCGACGATCGCCAGCAGCTTGTCGACCCCTTCGGTTGTGGCGAGATCGGCTTCGACCGGCTCGACCTTGGTGTCCGATCGGCGCAGCAACTCGGCCGCGGAGTTTATCTCAGGTTCGTCGGCGGCGATCACGAGGTCGAACCCATGCTCGGCACAGCATTTGGCGAGCTCGTAACCAATCCCGGTCGAGGCACCGGTTACGACAGCGAGGGGGCGGGCAGAATCTGCCATCGGACATCTCCATTGGAGTGGGATAAAGCGAGCGGACCTGGCCGCTTGCTTGTCCAGCACCAACGTGACCAAGCGAGAGCGCGTTCCTTTGGCACCCGCGCCGGATTGAGGCCGAATTGAGAAGGAGCGCTATACTCACGAACTGGCTCGCTCAGATTGCGCAGGCGGCGCATACTCATCGCGGCTGCGCATTGCGGAGGACTCCATTTTGCTAAACGGCCGCCGGATTTTATTGATCATTTCGGGCGGGATTGCGGCCTATAAGAGCCTCGAGCTTATCCGCCGGTTGCGCGACCGCGGCGCTGAGGTGCGCGCGGTCATGACGGCGGCTGCGGCGCACTTCGTGACGCCGCTCTCGGTCGCGGCACTTTCCGAAGACAAGGTCTATACCGACCTCTGGTCGCTGACCGACGAAAGCGAGATGGGCCACATCAGGCTGTCGCGCGAAGCTGATCTCGTCGTCGTCGCACCGGCGAGTGCCGATCTGATCGCGCGCATGGCAGCGGGGCTCGCCGATGATCTGGCAACGACCGTGCTGCTCGCCGCCGATAAGCCGGTGCTGATCGCGCCAACAATGAATTTAATGATGTGGGCGCATCCGGCGACCCAGGCCAATCTCGCGACACTCGCGGCGCGCGGTATCGTGCGCGTGGGACCGGGTTCGGGCGAACTCGCCTGTGGCGAGGTTGGCTCCGGGCGGATGGCCGAGCCGCTGGAGATCGTCGCCGCGATCGAACGGATATTGCATGGCGATGATCACCGGCTCGCTGGTCGGCGGGCCTTGGTGACGAGCGGCCCGACGCGCGAGCCGATCGACCCAGTCCGATACATATCGAACCATTCTTCCGGCAAGCAGGGGCATGCGATAGCGGCGGCGCTCGCCCGGCTCGGCGCCGAAACCGTGCTGGTCTCGGGGCCAACCCAAGAGCCGACACCACCCGGCGTGGAAATCGTGCAGGTCGAGACCGCGGTCGAGATGCTCGCCGCGTGCGAGGCAGCGCTGCCGGCAGATGTCGCGGTCATGGCCGCAGCGGTCGCCGATTGGCGGGTCGAGAGCGTAGCCGAGCATAAGCTCAAAAAGGATGGTGCGGGCCCGCCGGCGCTGCGCCTTGCCGAAAACCCCGACATTCTCGCGTCGATCGCGCGGCGCTACAACGACCGGCCACAACTGGTCATCGGCTTTGCCGCCGAGACCGACGACATCGTTGCCAATGCCCGCGCCAAGCGCGTCCGCAAAGGCTGCGACTGGATCCTCGCCAACGACGTGTCGCCCGGCTCGGGCACCTTTGGCGGCGACCGCAATACGATCCATCTCGTCGATGCGGACGGGGTCGAGGATTGGCCGGTCATGACCAAGATCGAGGTTGCTGCCCGGCTCGCGGCACGCATCGCCGGCCATTTGCGTCCGCGATGAAGATCGAACTGCAGATTCTCGATCCGCGGCTGCCTGGGTGGGGCTTTCCGTCACGCGGATCGAGCCTCGCCGCCGGGCTCGATCTGCACGCTTGCCTCGACGGTCCGCTGGTCTTGGCGCCGCAGGCTCCGCCGGCGTTGATTTGCGCCGGCATTGCCTTTCGCATCGGCGATCCCGAATGGTGCGCTGTAGTATTGCCGCGCTCCGGGCTCGGACATCAACAAGGCCTGGTGCTCGGCAACACGATCGGGCTGATTGACGCCGATTACGAGGGGCCGTGCCTGATCTCGGCGTGGAACCGCAACCCACCCGAGAGCGGGCGTGACATCACCTTGCATCCGGGCGATCGCATCGCTCAACTCGTCTTCGTCCGCATCACTCAGCCGGAATTCGCCGTCGTCTCAACCCCTACTCCGAGCCCCACGGCAAAAAATCGTCAATCCCGGGAGCGCGGCGGCGGCGGCTTTGGTTCGACCGGCGTCAAGGCCGCTTGTCCCACGGCACCAACAGGGCGAAACTCCCCTGGGACGCCATGAAC
The DNA here is from genome assembly GCA_963846635.1 of uncultured Alphaproteobacteria bacterium. Taxonomy (GTDB): domain Bacteria; phylum Pseudomonadota; class Alphaproteobacteria; order ATCC43930; family CGMCC-115725; genus AP-15. Next base: position 320,029 of record CAWJXM010000041.1, read on the forward strand.
TTTGGGCGAGGGCGGCCAGCGGAGATGGTGCGGCTCACCAAAAAACTCCTGTTTGCGATCGAGGCGGTTCTCGACATCGCTTACAATGGCGGACCGAGCCCGGTGCGCTCGGCGGAAATTACGGCGCGTCAAGGTATCCCGCGCCGCTATCTCGAACCGGTTCTGCAGGAGTTGGTGCGGCACGGAATCCTGGTTGGAATCCGGGGACCGTCGGGAGGTTACCGGCTCGCCCGCGAGCGGCGCCGCATCAGCCTCGGCGATATCGTACGCACCGTGCGGGCGCTCGAAACCGCCGAAGACCCGATCAGCGATCCGGCGGGCAGCGCACTCGGTCACCAAGTCGTTCGGCCGTTATGGCTCGAATTGCAGGAGGAGATGATGCAGCGGCTCGATGCGCTGACCCTCGACGATTTGTGCACCCGCGCGCACCAAAGCGGGATCGCCGGCCGCGCCTCCGAATACACCGATTTCGAGATTTGAGGTTTTTGCCCGTCGCTACTACATAAATTTACGTCTGCCGTTTGGGAGAACGATCAAATGGACACTGCCGGCACGACCAATCCGCAGCGCGTCGAATTCCGCGGCCGAATCTATGACAGTATCCTCGACACGATCGGCGCCACACCGCTGGTGCGTATTCATCGCTTGGCTGAACAGGCCGGGGTCAAGGCTGATATCCTCGGCAAATGCGAGTTTTTCAATCCGCTGAGCTCGGTCAAGGACCGCATCGGCGTATCGATGGTCGCCGCCGCGGAAGCCTCCGGCCGGATCAAGCCCGGCACCGTGCTGGTCGAGCCGACCTCGGGCAACACCGGGATCGCGCTCGCCTTTGTCTGCGCGGCGAAGGGTTACCGACTGATCCTGACGATGCCCGACAGCATGTCGATCGAGCGCAGTAAGATGCTGCAATTGCTTGGCGCCGAACTCGAGCTGACGCCGGCGGCGCAGGGTATGAAGGGTGCGATCGCCAAAGCCGAGGAGATCGCCCGCTCGCTGCCCGACGCCTTCATCCCGCAGCAATTCCAGAACCCCGCCAACCCAGAAATCCATCGCCGCACGACGGCCGAGGAGATCTGGAAAGACACCGACGGGAAGGTCGACGTGATCGTCAGCGGGATCGGTACTGGCGGCACCTTGACCGGTTGCGGCCAGGTTCTGAAGCCGCGCAAGCCGGACCTCAAGATGGTCGCAGTCGAGCCGGAGGACAGCGCGGTGTTGTCGGGCGGCACGCCCGGACCGCATCGGATCCAAGGCATCGGCGCCGGCTTTATCCCTGAGATCCTCGATACCAAGCTGATCGACGAGGTCATTCGCATTGGCAACGACACCGCGTTTCAAACCGCGCGCGAGGCCGCTCGGCTCGATGGGCTGCCGGTCGGCATCTCGTCCGGGGCCGCCCTCGCCGCCGGTCTTGAAATCGGCAAGCGGTCTGAGATGGCTGGCAAGATGATCGTTGTCGTATTGCCGAGCTTCGCCGAGCGCTATCTGTCGACGGCGTTGTTCGAGGGGCTGTGACCCTAAAATCTCGGGCGCGTGGTTGATCGCTGTCTGACCGTTCGCAGGAAATCGATGGAACTCACCGAGGAACAGTTTCGCCGCTATGCCCGCCACTTGATCCTCGACGAGGTCGGCGAGGAGGGCCAGGCGCAGCTGCTCCGGTCGCGGGTACTCGTCGTTGGCGCCGGCGGTCTCGGTTCGCCGCTGCTGTTGTATCTTGCAGCGGCAGGTGTGGGGACCATCGGTGTTGTCGACAACGATCGCGTCGACATCACCAATCTCCAGCGCCAGATTGTCCATGCGACCCATAACGTCGGCGTGCTCAAGGTCGAGAGCGCGCGGGAGACGCTGGCGGCGATAAACCCTGATATCCGGGTTGAAACCCACGCGCTGCGGCTTGCTGCAGAAAACGCTGAACCGATCATCGCCGAGTATGATCTCGTCGCCGACGGCAGCGACAATTTTACGACCCGCTATCTTTTGACCGATCTGTGCATGCGGCTTGAAAAGCCGCTGGTGGCAGCGGCCTTGTCGCCCTTCGAAGGACAGCTCTCGACCTTCCGGCCTTATCTCGGTGCGGGTCATCCTTGCTACCGCTGCCTGTTCCGCGATCCGCCACCGCCCGATCTCGTGCCGCGCTGCGAGGAGGCCGGCATTTTAGGTGCCGTCGCCGGGGTGCTCGGCACTCTCCAGGCAGTCGAGGTGCTCAAGGAACTGCTCGGCCTCGGCGAAAGCCTCGACGGCACGCTGTTGCTTTATGACGCCATGCGCGCCCGCTTCCATTCGATCCGGATCGCCAAGGATCTCGGAATGCCCGACCTGCGGCGCTTAAGCGTAGGCTTACCGATCTCAACCGCATAGTGACCGGAAACTGCATTTTTTTGCGTAGTTATCCTCTCGCCTCGCAGTTTTCGCAGCCGATACGTTTTTAAGATTAAACTGGCGAGCAAGGAGCAAAACCGCCAGTTGGCTCAGCCGCCGCCGCCCTGGTCAGCAGAGTGCGGAACCAGGATTGGGCCGGGTCGGCGGCGATGCGGCGATGCCAGGCCATCGATACGGTTGTCGCGAAATCAATCGGCAACGGCGTGATCGCGATTGCAGCGTTGGCGGCGATCTGTTCGGCGACGCGGCGCGGCACCGTCGCGATCAGGGCGGAGCCGGCGAGTGCGGCCGGCACCGCCAGATAAGTGGCAATCAGAAGGGCAATCCGCCGCTTCAGCCCGAAATCGACGAGGATGCGGTCGAGCGCGCCGGTGGTCGCGCCGCGCGGCGACACCAATACATGATTTTGCGCCGCGTATACCTCCAATGACATCGGCCGGGCTGCAACCCGATGATCCTGCCGCGCGACAACGACAAACGGGTCGCGTAACAGCACCATCGCCTCGATATGCGCCGGCAGGCTGGCGACATGCGCCACGGCAACATCGATCGCGCCGCGCTCGAGCTGCTCGACGACGCCGCGGCCGGTTGCCGGAAGCAGTCGTAACGTGGCGCCCGGCGCCTTGCGGGCGAAGGCCCGGGCAAGCGGGCCGACCAGCGCGATCTCGGCGTACTCCGCCATGCCGGCCGTGAATATCGCGGCACTCGTCGCCGGATCGAACTCGGCGCCGAGGCGGAGCGCCGCCTCGATATGCTCGATTGCCGCGGTGATCAGGGGGGCGATCTCGCGCGCCCGTGCGGTTGGTTCCATGCGGGTCGCGGCGCGGACGAACAGCTCGTCGACAAAAAGGCTCCTCAGGCGGGACAAGGCGTGGCTCATCGCCGGCTGCGACAGCCCGATACGGTTGCCGGCGCGGGTCACCGCGCGCTCGATCATCATTGCATCAAACGCCTTCAGCAGGTTGAGGTCGAGCGCGCGAATATCCATGGAGAGAATGTTTATCATACAAACAATCGATTGGATAGATGATGTCTCGGCCGCTATATGCCCTGTACCACGGAGGACAACATGCCGGTCGAACTCAATCACACGATCATCTGGGCGAAGGACAAATGGGCCTCGGCGCGGTTTCTCGCACACATTCTCGGCGTCGAGGCGGGGCCGCAATGGGCCCGGTTCGTGCCGGTTCGGGTCGGCGGCGTCACGCTCGATTTCGCCGATTCACCCGAGCGGCACCACCAGCACTATGCGTTTCTGGTCGGCGAGGAGGAATTCGACGCCGCATTCGCCCGCATTCGCTCCGCTGGCGTCAGGTATTACGCCGATCACGACCGCAGCGGCCCGGGCGAGATCAACCATTACTACGGCGGGCGCGGCATCTATTTCGACACACCCGACGGCAACCTGTTCGAGCTAGTCACACGGCCTTACGGCGCCGTGCCGGAGAGCCGGGGCGGACTTGACGCGGCACAGGTCGGATAGGCGCGCCAATCATCCCTGTACTTTGACCATGGAGGGTTCATCAATGCCGCAAGAGCAAGCGCCGCGCTTGAGCCATGTCGGGCTTTATGTCAGCGACGTACCGAAGATGATCGACTTCTACACGAAGGTTCTCGGCTTCGTTGTCAGTGACGGAGCCCCCGACGGCCGCATCACGTTCCTGTCGCGCAACCCGAGCGACCACCATCAGGTCGTCCTGGTGCGCGGCCGCAGCACCGATGCCGAAACCCCGATGGTGCAGCAGGTGTCGTTCAATGTCGGCAATCTCGCCGCCGTGCAGCGCGCCTATCGCAGGGTGACCGAAGCCGGTTGCCAGGGCATCCGCCCGGTCAGCCACGGCAACGCCTGGTCGGTGTATTTCCAGGATCCCGAGGGTAACCAGATCGAGATGTTCTGCGACACGCCGTGGTATGTGCCGCAGCCCTGCGGTTTCAAGATCGACCTCGATGCGAGCGAGGACGAGGTCTACCGCGCCACCGAGGACTATTGCCGCGCTCAGCCCGGCTTCAAGCCGATGGAAGAATGGCGCGCTGAAATCAGCAAGAAGATCGCCGCCCAACTCGAAGCGTGACAAGCCACATCATTTATCAGGAGATACTAATGAGCGAAATCAGAGGGTATCACGCCCACGTCTACTACGATGCCGATACCAAGCCGAAAGCCGCGCAGCTGCGTAAGGTGCTGCTCGAGAAGTTCAAGGTCGAGCCCGGCGGGTTCAGTGACGAACCGCGCGGCCCGCACCCGATCTCGCAATTCAACGTGATTTTTGAGACATCGGAGTTCCAGGATATCGTACCCTGGCTGATGCTCAACCGCGATGGCCTGGACGTGCTGGTGCATCCGCTGACCGAAAGCTCGTATGACGACCACAGCAAAAACGCGCTGTGGCTCGGCACCCCGGTGCCGATGAAGCTCGATATTCTGCGCCCGACCTACAGCGAAAGCCTGCTGCCGAGTGCCCAGCGCGGCTAGTGCTGAGACCCAGACCGAGGATTCCCTCGATCGTCGTGGCCGGGCCCGGCCCGTGGGCCTTCAGCCCACGGACTTGATCCATGGGCATCCACGAGCCCGGCACGCGTCTTGCCCGTTTCTTGAGGATGCCCGGTTCGAGGCCAGGCAAGACGATCAGACTGGGACGGAGTCATCTGAATTTTTCTGAGCACTAGCTCGCGCATCATCGTAGCGCTGCGTTCTGGCCATCTGCCTGCGTGTGATCGCGCCGCCCAACGCAACGCCGCATAGATGCTATCGGGCGTGCGGGAGAGATGATACCGCCGGCGTTAATCCTCGCCTAGGGTGCGGCTTGTGCCGAAGTTTGATGACCGGTCGGTCCCGCGCTTTCATTACTTTAATGCCAGCCCTCACTTGTTCGTGTTACGAACAACTCTGAAAGGTGACACATTGCGGTCCTCGTGCTGAAAACGAGGTCGGAGATTTGAGCGATGTCGCATCCACCTTTCCGTGCCGACCATGTCGGGAGTTTGTTGCGGCCGCCGGAGCTGCTGAACGCGCGGGCGGAGCGGCAGGCGGGACGAATTTCAGCCGCAGAGTTGCGGCGGGTCGAGGATGATGCGATCCGCGATATCGTGCGGATGCAGCATGAGATCGGCCTCGTGGGTGTGAGCGATGGCGAGTTTCGCCGCGGCTCGTGGCATATGGATTTTCTCTACCAGATCGGCGGGGTCGCAAAGACCGATCAGACGTTGCGCATTCAGTTCAGGAACGAGAGCGGGCCGGTCGAGGCCGCACTCGGTGCGTTTCGCATCGACGGCAAGCTCTCGCTCGACAACACGATCTTCGCCGAGGATTTCACCTATCTGAAATCGGTGGCGCCGCCGGGGACGACGCCCAAATTGACGATCCCTTCACCCTCGATGCTGCATTATCGCGGCGGCCGTGCGGCCATTGATAAGGCCGCCTATTCCGACATGGACGCGTTCTGGCACGACCTCGCCGAAGTCTACCGAACAGAGATCGCCGGGCTCGCCGCCATAGGCTGCACCTATCTGCAGCTCGATGACACCAGCCTCGCCTATCTGAACGATCCGGCGCAGCGCGCCTATGTGACCAGCATCGGCGGCGACGGCGAGCAGCAGCATTTGATCAATATCCGGCTGATCAACCAGACGGTGGCCGGCAAGCCTGTCGGGATGACCGTGTGCACCCATATGTGCCGCGGCAATTTCCGTTCGTCGTGGGTCGCGGAGGGCGGCTACGACCATGTTGCCGAGGCGCTGTTTGGCGAATTGGCCGTCGACGGCTTTTTTCTCGAATATGACGACGCGCGTTCGGGCGGGTTCGAACCGCTGCGCTTTGTGCCGCGCGGGGCAAAGCGGGTGGTGCTGGGGCTTGTCACCAGCAAGCGCGCCGCACTCGAGAGCAAGGATGAACTAAAGCGGCGGATCGATGAGGCTGCGAAATACGTACCCTTGGAACAGCTGTGCCTCAGCCCGCAATGCGGATTTTCCTCGACCGTCGAGGGCAATGCTCTGACGATCGAGGAACAAAACGCCAAACTTCGACTTGTCGTCGAGACCGCTCGCGAAGTCTGGGGCTGATCTGTTGAGATCGGCGGAGGCCGTCTCGTGGCACCGCGAGGCGGCATGCTCGCCGCCCCGCAAGAGTTGACTTCGTGCTCCTTGGCGAGACCTACCGATTGCTAGACCAACGGTTGCCGAGGAGGCCGGGACGTTGGCGGAACCACGGTATTTGCCGGAGGCGGGGCATTGCGCATCCGCCATAGATTCCAAGCCGCGGTCAGGAATACTATGATGCCGACAGACCAATGATCGGCGCTCGCGCCCCCTACCGGGGTGAAGCCAAGCGCCCAGGGGGCAGCAATGAGCCACGCCCCGAGGATTAGCGCGATCCATTCCTGGCTCGCCTCTAACCGCCCGACCGCGGACAGCATGACAAAAAACAGAATGGCTCCACAAACCCAAGCGTTCCATGCGGCACGACTGGTCATCGCCAGGATGGCGGCCTCTTCATGCGGTGGTACCACCGTGTTATGTGGTACGACCCCGCCACCAAAGGATATGACCCACGGGGAAATGAAGAACCAGACCGAAAGTGCTACCAGAAACCAATCCAGCCAGCGATTTTCTCTCGCCAAGCGAGTGGCATTGCGCATGGGGAGTGTTGCCATGTCGCATTCTCCTTCTACCTCGATCGATCTGATCTATTCAGATCGAATTGGATCAGGCCGATCGACCGCCTGATTACTGAAACAGGTCAGTCGTCTCAGGGATCCGTTCAGACAACAGCGCATGTTCATCCGGGTAAGTGACATGGGTCGATTTTACCCGAACCGACGCGGGCACTGGATCAAGGCCGAATCCGCTATAGTCTGAGCTCTGTATCCCGAATACTTCGGTCACAACCTTATCGTATAATTTCAGGTACCACGCTCTTGGTTGATCGGCATTGGCCAGTTCAGAGAGAAGGATCAGCCGTGCTCGCTGCAGCACCCGAAGGACATCTTGATGATTGGTTGCGGGGTCGTCGTTGAACGACTCGATGCGCCAGTAATGCTTGCCGCTGATCTCTTTGATGGCGCGGATGATCGGGCGGGTCAGCTCCTGACGTGCATTCGCCTCGGTAATCGCACCGACAAGGCAATGGCGGCCGCGGCGATCGTGCAATCGGCCTTTGCACCACTGATCCTCGGTAGCGAGCATGCACTCTACTTCCCAAAGCTTCGCGAGGGCCGGGTTTTCAAACATTTCAGTACCGTCGAGGGGCATCTCTTTTCTCCGTTCTGATAAGCCTGCCGATCTCTCCCCTAGTGATGGGGCTTCCACATACGGGAACTACGCCGAGCACCAAGCATTCCCAAAGTGACGCGCTGATTGCGGTCGCCGGGAGAGTATCGCGAGACAGGCGTAAAAACCCGGTCGCCCGAAGCCGCGTTGTCCATTCGTTTTTCGCCGGTAACTCGATCCTGGCGACGCAACCTACGTAGGTGTCGCGTAGGAGCGGCTTGACCTGCCGCAGGGCTTGCCGCTCATACTCTGCGAGCGAACCAGGTTCGTTTGCGATGCAGTGACGTGGCCTTATGGGGAGGGCGGGAGATGCATTGGCTATGGGTAATTATTATCGGGTTCTTAGCGGGCGCCATCGCCAAACTGTTCATTTCCGGGCCGGGCGGGTTTATCGTGACGACCTTGCTCGGCATTGTCGGCGCGATCTTTGCCTCGTGGCTCGGGCAGCGCATCGGCTGGTATCCCCCGGGCCGCAGTGCAGGGTTTATCGGCGCAATCGTCGGCGCGGTGCTGATCCTGGCGATTTATCGCGCTTTGTTCGGCAGAAATGTCTGATGCCAGGCGGCGCGGCCGATGATCGGATTTCGCTGTCCCGCAACCTGCGGTAATTCCGGCCAAAATACCTATATGAGCGATTAGAGATCGTAGCCCGGCCACTCGGCTCGGAGGCGATTTTCCCCGCTCACCCCTAGCCGATAGAACCCGCTTTGGCTGTTTCGTCCTCCGCGACCCCACCTTCCGCTCCCGACATCACCGCCGTCACGATCGAAGACGAAATGCGGCGTTCCTACCTCGATTACGCGATGAGCGTGATCGTGGCACGGGCTCTGCCCGACGTCCGTGACGGGTTAAAGCCGGTCCATCGCCGGATTCTTTATTCGATGAAGATGAACGGCAACGAGTGGAATCGCGGCTACCGCAAATCGGCGCGCATCGTCGGCGACGTGATGGGAAAATACCATCCGCACGGCAATCTCGCGATCTATGACGCGATGGTGCGGCTGGCGCAGGATTTTGCCATGCGCCTGCCGCTGATCGACGGCCAAGGCAATTTCGGGTCGATGGATGGCGACCCGCCGGCGGCCGAGCGTTACACCGAGGCCCGGCTCGCCCGCGTCGCCGACACCTTGCTCGACGACCTCGACAATGACACCGTCGACCTCCAGCCCAATTACGACGAGACCGAGCGAGAGCCCAAAGTCTTGCCGGCCGGTTTCCCGAACCTTCTGGTCAATGGCGCCCAGGGGATCGCGGTCGGCATGGCGACAAACATCCCGCCGCACAATTTGGGCGAGGTCATCGACGCCTGTTGCGCCTATCTCGACAATGGCGCCATCACCGTCGAGCAGCTGATGGAATATGTGCCGGCGCCGGATTTTCCGACCGGCGGTCTGATCCTCGGCCGGGCCGGTGCGCACGCCGCCTATATGACGGGGCGCGGCGCGATAGTCCTGCGTGCCAAATCGCATATCGAGGAAATCCGCAAGGACCGCGAGGCAATCGTCTTTACCGAGATCCCCTATCAGGTCAACAAAGCGAGGCTGATGGAACGCATCGCCGAATGCGTTCGCGAAAAGCTGATCGACGGCATTGCCGAGTTGCGTGACGAGAGCGACCGCGAGGGGGTGCGCGTCGTTGCCGAACTAAAACGCGACGCCGAACCCGAGATCGTGTTGAACCAGCTGTACCGCCACACCGCATTACAGACGAGCTTTGGCGTCAACATGCTGGCGCTCAATGGCGGACGGCCCGAATTGTTGACTTTGCGCGACGTGATCGCCGCCTTTGTCGCCTTTCGCGAGGAGGTCATCACCCGCCGTACCAGCCATCTTTTGGGCAAAGCGCGCGAGCGGGCGCACACCCTGCTCGGCCTATTGATCGCGGTTGCCAATCTCGACGAGATCATCGCGCTGATCCGCTCGGCGCCGGACCCGGCAGCGGCGCGGGCCGGCCTGACCAGTCGGGCGTGGCCGGCCGCCGATGTGGCGCCGCTCGTGGCGCTGGTCGGCGAACCGGGCCGCCAGGTCGGCGCGGACGGCACCTATCGGCTCTCGGACGAACAAGCCCGCGCCATTCTTGATCTGCGCTTGCAGCGCCTGACCGCGCTCGAACGCGACAAGATCACCGAAGAATTGCACGGTCTGATCACCGAGATCGGCGGATATCTCGAAATCCTGCGCTCGCGGGCACGGCTGTTCGAGGTGCTTCGCGCGGAGTTGCTGGAGATCAAGGAGCGGTTTTCGACGCCGCGACGCACCCAGATCGAGGACATCGAGTTCGAAGCCGATATCGAGGCGCTGATCCAGCGCGAAGCGATGGTCGTCACGGTCAGCCATGCGGGCTACATCAAGCGCGTACCGCTATCGACTTATCGCGCGCAGCGCCGCGGCGGCCGCGGCCGCGCCGGGATGGCGATCCGCGAAGAGGATTTTCTCAGCCAGGTCTTTGTCGCATCGACCCACGCGCCGATGTTGTTTTTCACCTCTTCGGGCCGCGTCTACAAGCTAAAGGTCCACCGCCTGCCGCTCGGCACACCACAAGCACGCGGCCGCCCGATGGTAAATCTGTTGCCCAACCTGCTGCCCGGCGAAACGATTTCTACGGTCATGCCGTTGCCCGAAGACGAGGAGGGCTGGACCGATCTGACCGTCATGTTCGCGACCGCCAATGGCTATGTCCGACGCAACGCGCTGTCGGATTTCGGTGATGTGCGGGCCAACGGCAAAATCGCGATGAAATTCGAGGGCGATGATGCCGACGACCGGCTGATCGCCGTCGCGACCTGTACCGATGCGCACGACGTGCTGCTCGCCACCCGTAACGGTCGGGCAATCCGCTTTCCGGTCGGGGATGTCCGGGTATTTGTTGGTCGATCGTCGGTCGGGGTTCGGGGCATCCGCTTGTTGGGTGACGACCAGGTGATTTCGATGTCGATCCTGCGTCATGAGGAGAGTCGCCGCCAACATTCGCGACGCCTATCTGAGCCTTGCCGCGCGCCGGCGTCGCGAAATTGGCGAGGACGGTGACGCCGCCTCGGAACCCTCCCCGGAAGGTGAAGAGCTTGAGGCCGAAACCGCGGCGGACGAGAGCGCTATCTCTGAAGAGGTCTATGCCGATTTGGCGCAGCGCGAGGAATGTGTGCTGAGTGTGACCGAGCGCGGGTTCGGCGTTCGAACCTCCGCCTACGATTATCGCATTACCGGGCGCGGCGGGCAGGGGATCGAAAACATGGACCTGCGCCGCCGCGAGGGTGATGCCGTCATTGCCGTATTCCCGGTCGGCGGCAATGATCAGATTATGCTGGTCACCGATGCCGGGATGGTGATCCGCTGCCCGGTCCACGACATCCGCATTGCGCGCCGACGCAGTCAGGGTGTCGTGATTTTCAAAGTTGGCGATGGCGAGCGCGTCGTCTCGGTTGCGCGGTTGCCTGATGATACAGAAGATAGCGGTGAGGCCGCAGCCGAGGTTTCGGCCGATGATGAACAAATCAACCAAGGCCAACAGAGCGATACGGGGGACCAATGACCGAGCCGCGCGTCGGGATCTATCCCGGTACATTCGACCCGATCACCAACGGACATTCTGACATCATTCGTCGTGCGGCCAAGCTCGTCGACCGGCTGGTCATCGGTGTCGCCCACAGTGATGGCAAGGGCCCGCTATTCCCCACCGAGGAGCGGGTTGAGATCGTTCGCGACGAGATCGCTCATCTCGAAAATGGCGATGCCGAGCGGATAGACGTGCTCCCGTTTGACAGCCTTTTGGTGTCTTTCGCGCAATCGGTCGGGGCTAAGGTGATTATCCGCGGGCTGCGCGCGGTTTCCGATTTCGAATACGAATTTCAAATGGCCGGCATTAACGCCAGGCTGAACCCGGAGATTGAAACCGTCTTTTTGATGGCCTCGGACCCTTACCAGTCCATCTCTTCGCGTTTCGTCAAGGAGATCGGCGCACTCGGCGGCGACGTCTCCCACTTTGTCAGCCCACGGGTCGCGGCACGCTTGCTCGCGCGCTTCGCCAGCCACCGCAGCAAGCCCCGGCGTCGCGTCGTCGCCGCGGAATAAGGCACGCCGCCAGACCAGTAGCTCCGATCTGCATTTGGGTAGGGCGCGCAGGGGTCCGCGCCTTGCTTGCGGCGTGAGCTGGATTTGCCCACTCCCCGGGATGGGGCAGCATCAAGCCCGCGACCCATTCCCGTCAAAGCGCACGAGCGATTTTCGCTCAGGTGTGAAGCGGTTCACACTCCCGCATCAAAATAGCCTGATATCGAACGGCAATCAGCCGTAAACCATCAGGAGATCGTCATGATCGCGAAGACCCCGGTGTCGCTCCGCTGGAGCGAGAATGCCGAGGCGGAGCGCGTTTGCGCGCAGGCGCTGCTCGAATGCGAACCGGAAATTGTCGCGGTTTCCAGTCTGGTCGAAGTCGCGGGCAGTTCCGCAGCTTGCGGCCGTCGCTCTGCGCGGCGGCTGGCCGAATGGTTTTGTTCGATCGAGTTTGCAGATCGTCGGAGACGGCGACTTGTCGGAAAGGTTACTATGTCCTGATGATGTGTGTCGCTTGAGGACGGCGGGTACGAAAGCGTTGCGATCGTCGCAATCATCCGGCGACAACGATGGCCCGAGAATCAACGTTATCCGCCGGCCATTCAAACCTGATGGGGTATCTAATGCTCGGCTCCACTTATCAGGAAAAGCGGCAAATCTTTGCCCAGAATCCCGATACTCGGCAAATTGAATGACACTGAAATCGACGCACTTTTGCAGCTATTCCCACGTTGAATATTATCCCGCCGGATGAGGAAATATATGCCAAAAGGCTCGCCCGGCAACTGCATGATGGTGGTGCTGCGCGGGAAGGCCAGAATCAGTTCGGTTTCCCTCGATGGAAAGGAAATCGTGCTCAACACCATCAATGCCGGCGAGATACTTCGGCGAAATCGCCTTGCTGGACGGCGAAGAGCGCGCTGCGGTGATGCAGTCGCGATGACCGACTGCGAATTGTTGATATTGAACCGCCGCGACTTGATGCCGTTATTTCGAAAGGCACCCGGACATCTGCCTGATGCTGATAAAAATCTTGTGTGAAGGCTGCGGCGGACCAGCGAGCAAGTCGAGGATCTGGTATTTCGCCATGTCGAAAGCCGGATCGCGAAGGCCTGTTGCAGCTCTCCGAAAATTCCGGGCGGCCTTAAGTCGAAGGCCGGGCGCTCGAATTGCATCTGTCGCAAAGCGAGCTCGGCAACATGGTCGGCATCACGCGCGAGAGCGTTAATAAGCAGCTCACAGCGTGGCAGCGAGCTGGCTTCGTCGACCTTGCCAAAGAGCTGATCATCATCCTCGATCGCTGCCGCGCTCAGACAAATGGTTTAGTACGTCTGGCGGCGCAGCGGCTCAGCCGCGACGGATCGCTTCCACGATCGCGCTCGCCGCCCCATATCGGGTGAAAAGCGCGATAGGGTAGTTGCCGATGCCGACCGCCGCGCCGCGGCCCGAAACCTGGATCAAAACCACCGCGGCGGGGCTCTATTGCGAGCCCGGCGATTTTTACATCGATCCGCGGCACCCGGTCCCGCGCGCCGTCGTCACCCATGGTCATGGCGATCATGCGCGCGCCGGGAATGGCCAGGTGCTGGCCACACCGGAAACGATCGCGATCATGCAATTGCGCTATGGCGATGGCGCCGGCGCAGCGTTGCAAACCTTCTCCTATAACGAGGCTCTGACGATCAACGCGGTCGCGGTTCGGCTGTTGCCCGCCGGTCATGTGCTGGGCAGTGCGCAGATCGTGCTCGACTATCGCGGCAGCCGCGTCATTGTTTCCGGCGATTACAAGCGCCGCGCTGATCCGACCTGTGCGCCGTTTGAGCCGCAGAATGCCGACCTCTTTATCACCGAGGCGACATTTGGGCTGCCGGTGTTTCGCCATCCTCCGGACGACCAGGAGATTAACAAGCTCCTGCATTCGCTCGCACTGTTCCCCGAGCGCTGCCATCTCGTCGGCGTCTATGTGCTGGGGAAATGTCAGCGCGTACTGGCGCTTCTGCGTCGTGCCGGTTATGAGGAGCCGGTCTACCTGCACGGTGCACTGCTTGGGATGACCGAGCTCTACGAGCGGATGGGCGTGGCACTCGGCCCGGTACTCCCCGCGACAGGCGCGCCACGAGAGGCATTAAAAGGCCGTATCGTCTTGGCCCCACCCAGTGCTCCCGCCGAACCGTGGTCGCGGCGGTTGCCGGATCCGCTGGTCGCGCAGGCCTCGGGCTGGATGCGGGTGCGGCAACGCGCCAAGGCGAGCGGCGTCGAACTGCCGCTCGTCATCTCCGATCACGCCGATTGGGACGAGTTGACACAAACTCTCGACGACGTTGCCGCCGACGAAATCTGGGTTACGCACGGGCGCGAGGAGGCGCTCGTCCATTACGCCACAAAGGCGGGCTATCGCGCCCGGGCGCTCGCCTTGACCGGTTTTGAAGAAGACGAGTGACCGCAACGCCCCGCCACCGCGGGGAACCGGATCGGGAAAGAATTGTTGCTGAAACCGGACCTGCTTCTTGAGCGGCCGGGGATGGTAGTGAGCGAGCACTTCAGCGGCAAATCGATTACGCACGCAGTTGGGGCGTGGGTCGCGTTCTTTGCACTCTACCTTCTGTTCACCGGGACCGCCAAACCGGCCGAGTTGGCAATCGGTGGCTGTTGCGGGGCGCTGGTCGCTGCCTTTGAGATGCTGTTGCGCGTCCGCACCGAACGACCGTTGCGTGTGAAGTTGGGTTTGCTGTGGCCGATTGTTCCGGCAGTGGGTCAGCTTGTTCCTGACACCTTTCGGGTTGCGGGCGCCTTGCTCAGAGCATTCCGCGCTCCGCCTTCGGGGAGCTTTCACATGATCCCTGCGCCGAACGAGACTGCAGTCAGCTCGGCGGCTGGACGGGGAATTGCGATTGCTGCGGCTTCGCTCGCCCCCAACGGCTTTGTGGTGGATGCTGGGGCCGAGCACGGTGCGCTGATCGTGCACCGGCTGGCGGGCTAGAGCGGTTTTAGAGTCGCTGACAGAAGGGTCATGGTCAATCCATTGATTTTCCTGGATCTATTCTGGATCAGAGGGAACTGACCGAAAAACCGCTCTAGCACGCGGAGCGGCGGATAAATCTCTGGCTCACCGCCGCCGTGGCACTGCTCCCGGCTCTCGCCGCGGCGGGCTGGGTGGCGGCGGTGGCCGATTTGGAAAATCGGTTCGTCGCTCTCGAACTCGGTACGACCCTAGCCGTCTTCATGCTGATGCTGCTGTCGGTCGGGTATGACCAGCCCTCGTTTATTGATCTCGGCCTGACCGCCGTTTTGCTGTCGTTCCCCGGCGCGCTGGCCTATGCCCATTTTCTCGAGCGCTGGCTATGAGCACGGGCGACTTGGCGCAAATCGTGCTCATCGCTTTGGGGGTTGCGGCCAGTTGGCTCGCGGCGTTCGGACTTCTACGGTTGCCTGACGCCTTTGCCCGCCTGCATTGCGTCAGCTTTGCGGGGGCGGCGGGGGGCTTGTGCTTTATGGCGGCGGTGCTAACCGATCGCGGCGGCGATCCGCTCGGCTTCAAATCAGCCGCGACTATCATTTTGCTGCTCTTGACCGGTGCAGTGTTCGTGCATGCCAGCGGGCGAGCATTGCGGCTGCGGCAGCAAACCCTGGAAGACAGACAATGACGCCGCTGCAGATCGGGCTCTATTTGTTGACCGCGTTGTCGGGTGCCGCGGTTGTGCTGACCCGCGAACCGCGGCGACAGGCCATTACGATGGGGCTGAACGGCCTTGTGCTGGCGCTGTTGTTCTTGACCCTGCAAGCGCCCGACGTCGCCTATTCGGAGCTGGCGGTAAATACGGTGGCGTTGCCATTTCTGTTTCTGGTCACGCTCGCCGCGGCGCGCATCAACCAGCGCCGGCGGCAGGCGGAAGATCAGTGAGCGTATTCCGCAGCATCATTGCGGCGGTTCTGTGTCTGATCGGTCTCGGGTCCGCCACCGCCGGCCTGTGGGGGCTTCCGGCATTCGGCCATTATCCCGGTCCCTACGGCGATATTCTGAACGCCGTCGGCACGAGCGAGCGGCATGGCACCAATATCGTGACCCTGGTCAATTTCGATTACCGCGGCTTCGACACCTTGGGCGAGGAGTACATCTTGTTCGCCGCCGTGATCGGCGCCGTTTTGCTGCTGTGCGCGCATCGCGGAGAACAGATGACCGCACGGCCGGGCAAAGTTTCAGAGCAGCCAATCCCATTGCGTACCGACGCCGTGGCACTCGGGAGCCGGCTCGCACTGGGTCTGACCCTGATATTCGGGATGTACGTCGTACTCCATGCCCAGCTGACACCCGGCGGCGGCTTTCAAGGCGGCGCTATCATCGGCTCTGCCACATTGCTGCTTTATCTGGGCTTTGGTTATCGCACATGGCGGCGGCTAATGCCGACCGCCGCCCTCGATCCTATGGAGGCTTTCGGCGCTGGAGCCTTCGCCGTGGCCGGCCTCGCCTCGATGGCGGCGGGAGCGCCGTTTCTGGCGAACCTCCTACCTCTTGGGAAAACCGGTTCGGTCATCTCGGCAGGCGAGATCCCGCTCCTCAACATCGCTGTGGGCATTGCCGTCAGCACCGGCTTCGCCGTGCTGTTCGTCGAGTACCTGGAGGAGACGCGCGAACCTGAGGCTGAGGACCAAGAATGAACCATGCTGCCTTCCTGCTGCCCGCATGGCTGTTCGCTATCGGCCTCTACGGCATCATTACCAGCCGTCATTTCGTGCATTTGATCGGGTGCCTGACGGTAATCCAGTCCTCGACCTATGTCTTGCTGCTTTCGGTCGGCTACCGCACCGGCGCGGGCGCACCGATCTTTGCCGACCACCCGGTCGGCTCCCCGGCCGTCGATCCTGTTGTGCAGGCGCTGGTGCTGACCGATATCGTGGTCGGCGCAACCGTCACGGCATTGCTGCTTGCATTGGCATTGCAGGTCCATAAGCGCAAAGGGACCCTCGACCCGCAGCGACTGCGACCGCTGCGGCCGTGAGATGGAATTTCTGGCGCCTTTGACGGTGGCGCTGCCGCTGGTAGTGGCGGCCGTGCTGATCGGCGGTGCGCGCTTATGGCCGTCGCAATGGCCCGACGCGATCGCAAGCCTCACCGCCGCGGCAGTTGCGATCATGGCGGTGTTCCTTGCCGGCGCTGTGAAAGCGGGCCCGCTCGTCTATTGGTATGGGGGGTGGACACCGCGCCACGGGATCGCAATCGGCATCGCCTTTGTCGTCGATCCGGCGGGCGCCGAATGCGCTGCCTTTGTCGCTGCACTTTTTTGCGCAAGCTTTGTCTTCTCCTGGGGCTATTTCGACCAAGTGCACGCGCGCTATCACGCGCTGATGATGATTTTTCTCGCCGCGATGGCCGGTTTTGCGCTGACCGGAGACCTGTTCAATTTCTTTGTCTTCTTCGAGCTGATGAGCACCGTCGCTTTTGCTTTGACCGGCTATCGGCTCGAAGCATCCGCGCTCGAAGGCGCACTCAATTTCACTGTCACTAATGCCATTGGCAGCTTTCTGATGCTGGCCGGGATCGGTCTTCTCTACGGCCGCACCGGGGCTCTCAACTTTGCGCAGCTGAGCCGAGCGCTTTCCGGTCATCCCGCGGACGGGCTGATGATACTCGCCTTCGTCCTGTTGATTGGAGCACTGTTCATCAAAGGGGCGATCGTGCCCTTCCATTTCTGGATTGCCGACGCGCATGCGGTCGCGCCGTCACCGGTTTGCGTGATTTTCTCTGGTATTATGGTCCCGATCGCGATTTTCGGGGCCGCCCGGCTCTATTGGAATGTCTTTGCCGAGGTGGGCATTACGCAGGCGCAATTGCGCCCGCTGCTGGTGTGGCTTGGCACCGCGACGGCCGTAACCGGCGGGCTCGTCGCCCTAATGCAGCGCGATGTTAAACGCCTGCTGGCGTTTTCGACCGTCAGCCATATGGGAGTCTTGCTGGTAGGGGTCGGTCTTTTGTCGGCCGGCGGACTCGCCGGCGGCATGCTTTATCTGCTGGGCCATGGCCTCGTTAAAGGGGCCTTGTTCATGGTCGGGGGAATTTTGCTGGCGTCCTGCGCCGGGATCGACGAGATCGAGTTGCGCGGAGCGGGAAAGGCGTTCCCGCTTACTGGGATCGCTTACGCGCTCGGCGGGCTTTTGCTGGCGGGCTTGCCGGTCGGGGTTGAGCATCAGGGGCGCGAACTGATCGCCGCCGCCGCCGGCGCGCACGGATATGCCTTTCTCGCACCCATTCTAAGCATCACCGGCGGGTTGACCGGCGCCGGAATATTGCGTGGGGCCGGGAGAATATTTCTGGCGCTCGGCCCGGAACCTGGGGAGGAGCAGCAATCGCCGAGCGAACAGGAACGCGAGCAGCAGGATCGGCCGGTCTGGCTGATGCTGTTGCCGATTGGGGCCATGCTGGCGAGCGAACTCGTGCTGCAGGCGTTCCCGATCGAAGCCGCAATCCGTGCGGCTGCCGCGTCATTCACCGCCACCGGTTCGGTTGTCGCGACCGTGCTCGACAGTGCACCCTGGTCATCACCGCCGATGCCGCCGGGAGTGACCCAAACGCACCTAATGGGCCCCATCATCGGCCTCTCTGTCGCACTCGGCATCGCCGCGCTTGAGCTTGGCCGGCATCATTTCCCGAGATATTTGGTGCGGGTTGCCGACCTCGCTCTCGGTTGGATTTTTTCCAGCCCTCGACCGGCTTCATAACGGCATTGTCGGCGATTATGTCGCATGGCTGATGCTGGGGCTTCTGATGGTTGGCGGCGTCCTCGCGATCGGGTGAGCCCGATCGGGTGCGTCGAAAGCTGACGAGACAAAGCGAGTGAACCAGTTCGCCGCCTTGCTCGAAGCGTTGCTGCTGACACCGTCGCGCAACGGCAAGCTGCGCCTGATGCAGGAATATTTCGCAAGCCAACCCGATCCGGAGCGCGGCTGGGCTTTGGCGGCATTGACCGGCGAGCTGTCATTTGCCGAGGCCAAGCCAAATCAGGTGCGGGCCTTGGCCATCGAGCGGGTCGACCCGGAGCTTCTTGGCTGGTCTTATGATTTTGTCGGTGATCTTGCCGAAACCGTGTCGCTGATCTGGCCCACGCCGCCGATTGCGGCCGCCATGGCGGAAGTGCGGAGCCTGACCCGGATCGTCGAGACCTTGCAACGCGCCAGCCGGGCCGAGGTGGCCCGTCTGCTCGGGCCATGGTTGGACGCGCTCGACGCCACCGGGCGCTGGGCTCTCCTGAAGCTCGTCACCGGCAGCCTGCGCATCGGTGTGTCGGCGCGCCTTGCCAAGACGGCGCTCGCCGAGTGGGGCGGGGTCGCGATCGACCAGATCGAGGAAGTCTGGCACGGGCTGTCGCCGCCTTATCAGCCGTTGTTCCAATGGCTGGAAGGCCATCATCCGCCGCCCGAGATTGGCGAGCGGCCGACCTTTTCACCGCTGATGCTGGCCCAGCCGCTCGAAGACGATGACCTTTCCAGGTCTCGATCCGGCCGATTACTTGGCCGAATGGAAATGGGACGGCATTCGCGTCCAGCTCGTTGGCCGGGGCGGCGAGCGGCGGCTCTATTCGCGCGCGGGCGACGACATCGGCTCGGCCTTTCCCGACATTCTGGCAGACATGCCGGAGGAGGTGACGCTCGACGGTGAATTGCTGGTCATGCGCGACGGCGAAGTCGCGCCATTCAACGATTTGCAGCAGCGGCTCAATCGCAAGACCGCAAGCCCCAAAATGCTGCGCGACTATCCGGCGGCGGTGCGGCTCTACGACATCCTGCGCGAGGGTGACGAGGATTTGCGCAATCTGCCGTTTGTCGAGCGACGCCGGCGCCTTGAAGCGTGGTTTCGCGCGACCGGGCCGCGCCCGATACTTGACCTGTCGCCATTATTGCCGTTTGCCGATTGGGACGAGTTGCGCGAATTGCGGGACGGCGCCCGTGAGCGCGGTATCGAAGGTTTGATGCTGAAGCGCGCGGATTCGACCTATGCTGTGGGTCGGCCAAAAGGCCCGTGGTTCAAATGGAAGCGCGGTGCCTTAACCCTCGACACGGTGCTGATGTACGCCCAGCGCGGTCACGGTAAGCGCTCGTCGTTTTATTCGGACTATACTTTCGGCGCCTGGGACGGCGACATCTTGGTCCCGGTCGGCAAAGCCTATTCAGGCTATACCGATGACGAATTGCGCCGCCTCGACCGCTGGGTACGCAACAATACCGTGCAGCGCTATGGCCCGGTGCGCGAGGTAGCGCCAGGCATTGTGCTCGAAATCGCGTTCGACAGCGTCCATCGTTCGAGCCGCCATCGTTCCGGGGTGGCGATGCGCTTTCCGCGCATCCATCGCATCCGCTGGGACAAACCCTACCGCGAAGCCGACACCCTCGAAACTCTCGAAAAACTGCTGACTTAAGCGCCGCCGGAGTTACCTGGATGACAAGTCCTCATCGCAACCAGTTTTCGCAAGCGAGATGGTCGATCCGCCCAAACTCGCGCTCGTTGTCGGTGACAACGACGTGACCGAGAGCCAGCGCCCGCGCTGCGATCAGCATGTCGTTGCCGCCGATCGGACGGCCGGCCTGTTCGAGGCGAGAGCGCAGCCTGCCGTAAACCGCGTCCGCCGGCGCCTCGAAGGGCAGCACGTTGAGCGCGCCGAGTATCGCTTCGAGCTGCGCCGTCAGCCGCGGCGACCCCCTCTTTGCGGCGCCGCAACGCAATTCCGCCGCGACGATTATGCTCGTGCAGACCTGCTGCTCGCCGATGTCGCGAATGTGCCGCGTCACACGGCCTCTGGGATTTCGCACGAGATCAGACACGGTGTTGGTATCGAGGAGATACCCCATCAGAGCTCGACCGGATCAAGGTCCAGCTCCGCGATCGGCGGGAAATCCTCGTCGAGCGGATCGAGAGTCGCCAAGATGGCCATCAGCGAATGCGGCGGGCTAGGCTCGATGATCAGCCGCTCGCCCTCTTTGTGCATGATTGCTTCGTCGCCGGGCAGCTCGAATTCGCGCGGGATGCGCACCGCCTGATTTCGCCCATTCTTGAAGAGCCTCACGCGCCTCTCTGTCATCTCGCCACTCTGATCAGCATAGGCCAAACATATGCTTGACTAGGACCCCCGTCTACCATTCGACAGCGTGCATTGCTCGAGCCGCCATCGGTCCGGGGTGGCGATGCGCTTTTCGCGCATCCATTGGGATAAGCCCCACCGCGAAGCCGAAACCCTCGAAAAGCTGCTGACCTAAGCAGCAGCTGTGAAGCCAGCGACTTGCGTATAACATGGCGCAGGCCCATCATTTGCTCGAGGCGACGAGGATCAAGTTGACCGAGTCTAGCCAGCTTTACGACCGAGATTTCGTGCTGTGGACCGAGCAACAGGCGGCTGCATTGCGGCGTGCCAAGGATTCGAACCTGCTGCTCGATTGGGAGAACCTTGCCGAGGAGATCGAGAGCTTGGGGAGATCGGAGCGCGCGCGAGTTGACCTCGCAGATCAGGCGCATTTTCGACATCTGTTTAAACTAGAGGTCTCACCGGCAGTGGATCCACAGGCTAGGATGGCGGTCGACAATCCGCGATGCTCGTGCCGAAATTGAAGAGTTGTTGGGAGTCAGCCCGAGCCTACGGCTCGCGAGGTCGCGGGATCGATGAAAAAATCGGCATGTCGCGGCTGCAAGCTCAGCCGAGGCGACCTCGAGAGATTTCGGGGAACCCGCAGCCGAAATCAGAACCCGGCTCAATCAGGGCGGGTTTACCGCCGAGCAGGTCCTCGGTGACTGGTTTCCCTAGTCACGTCGGGCTGAAGTCGAAGGCTTTCAAGCGCCGCTTCCAGCATTAACAGTGTGGCCGTGGACGTGGACGTGCCGCCCGCCGGCCTCTTCGAGGATGCGGGTCGCGGTGGCTTCGCGCTCCGGATCATCGCACCGCACCCATAACAGCGCCGCACCGGCTTGCAATGCCGCCTGAAAATCCTCGCTGTGCCGGGGAGCGGTAAAATCGTCGAATAATTCCTTTATCGCGGCACCGCCGAGGCCGGCGCCGACCAGCGTCGCCAGCGCGATCGCGATCGGGCCGCCGGACAAAATAATGAACCCGGCGAGGGTAAGGGGTCCGATATAATTGATCTCGTCGGTGAGCCCGGCCGGCAGTAGCGACGGCTTTGTGCCGCTCGGTTCGCCCGCCGCCGCCAGCGAATCATGCGAGGCCAGCACCGACAAATCGGTCTGCGCAAAGCCCGCCGCGAGCAAATTTGTGACCGCTCGGTGAAAATGCGCGCGGTCCGGAAACGAGGCCACGGCCTCGCGAACAATCGGCAACGGCGCCGCAGCTTCACTCATTCTGTTCCTCTCTTTCGCACTCGCCCGCCTCACATGCTACCGTCAAACACCGACCGCTGTCCGCCATCCCAGCCTGCTCAGATGACCGCACCCGCGCGCCCTGACCCCGGTATCGCCACCGCAGCTTCTCCGGTCATGGCGCAATATTTCGAGATCAAAAAGGCCAATCCGGGCTGCCTGCTATTTTTTCGCATGGGCGATTTTTTCGAGCTGTTTTTTGACGACGCGGTGGCCGCGGCGCAGGCGCTCGATATCGCGCTGACCAAACGCGGTCGGCACGACGGCGCCGACATTCCGATGTGCGGCGTTCCGGTGCACACCGCCGAGACCTATTTGGCGCGGCTTATTCGCGCCGGCTTTAAGGTGGCGATCTGCGAACAGATCGAGGACCCGGCCGAAGCGAAAAAACGCGGCGCCAAAGGCCCGGTGCGCCGGGCGGTTATCCGGGTGGTCACGGCTGGCACATTGACCGAAGACGGCCTCCTCGACGCCCGCCGCCACAATTATCTCGCCGGGCTGGCCGAGGTCAGCGGGGCAATCGGTCTTGCCTGGCTCGATCTGTCGACTGGCGCCTTTGCGCTGGCGCCATCGAACGAACCCGCCCTGCCCGGAGATCTTGCCCGCATCGCACCGGGCGAAATCTTGCTGCCCGAGCGGCTGCTCGCCCGCCCCGCGCTGTTCGAGATGCTGGCCGAATGGAAGTCGGCGCTGACCCCTTTGCCCAACGCCCGGTTCGACAGCGGCGCTGCCCGCCGCCGGCTTGAAGACTTCTACAGGGTCGCTGCGCTTGACGGCTTTGGCAGTTTCAGCCGGGCCGAGATCGCCGCGGCGGGAGCCTTGGTCGATTATGTCGGCCAGACCCAGCAGGGAAAGTCGCCGCATCTCGAACCGCCGCGTCGGGTCGTGCCCGGCTCGGTCATGCAGATCGACGCCGCCACCCGGCGCAATCTCGAACTGGTGACGGCCGCGTCAGGCGATCGCCGCGGGAGCTTGTTGGCGACGCTCGACCGCACCTCCACCGCGGCGGGCGCGCGATTGTTGGCGGATCGCCTCGCTGCTCCGTTAACCGAGCCTGCGGCGATCGACGTCCGCCTCGATGCGGTCGGGTTTTTGCTCGCCTCTTCAGAACTGCGCGCGAACCTGCGCGAGCGATTGCGGCAGTGTCCGGATATTGAGCGGGCCTTGACGCGGCTTAGTCTCGGTCGCGGCGGACCGCGCGATCTCGCGGCGTTGCGCCAGTCGCTCGCCGAAACCGCTGCCTTGCGCGACATGCTAGGCGAATCCGGCTTTGTGCCCCTGCCACAGATGCTGGCTGACGCGCGACACAGGCTTGGCGAGCATGGTGTGCTGGTCGATCGTCTCGGGCGGGCGCTCGCGGAAGAACTGCCGCTCTTCGCGCGCGATGGCGGGTTTCATCGCTGCGGGATATTCCGACGAACTCGACGAGTGGCGTCGATTGCGCGACGACAGCCGCCGCATGATCGCCGGCCTGCAGGGCCGATATGCCGAGATGACCGGGATCGCCGCGCTGAAAATCCGTCACAACAACGTGATCGGGTATTACGTCGAAATATCGGCAAACCACGCCGGCAAGCTCGGGCCGGAATTCATCCATCGGCAGACGATGGCCGGCGCTCAGCGTTATACGACCGCCGAGGTCACCGAGCTCGAGACCAAAATCGCCAGTGCCGCCGAGCGCTCGCTCGCGTTGGAGTTGCGGCTTTACGACGACCTCGTCGGCGAGGTCATGGCGCGCCGCGCCGAAATTGCCAAAGCGGCGGCTGCGTTGGCGAGCCTCGATGTGGCCTCGGCGCTGGCCGAGCGCGCGGCGGAGGGCGGCTGGGTGCGGCCTGTCGTCGAGGCCGGCACTGCCTTCGAAATTTCGGCTGGCCGCCATCCGATGGTCGAGGCTGCTCTCGCAGCTTCCGGATCGGACGGCTTTGTTGCCAATGATTGCGTGTTGGATGAGGCACGGATCTGGCTCGTGACCGGTCCCAATATGGCGGGGAAAAGCACCTTTCTGCGTCAGAACGCGCTCCTCGCGATTCTGGCGCAGATGGGCTCCTTTGTGCCGGCTCGTGCGGCCCGCATCGGCATCGTCGACCGGTTGTTCAGCCGGGTCGGCGCTGCCGACGATTTGGCCCGCGGCCGCTCGACCTTTATGGTGGAGATGGTCGAGACCGCAGCGATCCTGAACCAGGCCGGTCCGTCATCCTTTGTCATTCTCGACGAGATCGGCCGTGGCACCGCGACCTTTGACGGGCTCTCAATTGCCTGGGCGACGCTCGAACATCTGCATGCCGTCAACCGCTGCTCGCACATTGTTTGCGACCCATTACCACGAGCTGACCGCATTAGCGGCCAAATTGCCGGCGCTCGCCTGCCATACGATGCGGGTCAAGGAATGGAAGGGCGAAGTCGTCTTTCTGCACGAGGTCGGGCCCGGCAGCGCCGACCGCTCCTATGGCATTCATGTCGCCAAGCTCGCCGGGCTGCCGAAATCGGTCACCGCGCGCGCCGAAGAGGTGCTCGAAGTGCTCGAAAAAGGCGAGCAGGGTGGCGCGCTCGCGCGGCTCGCCGACGATCTGCCATTGTTCAGCGCTGCCCGCCGCGCCCACAACCCCGCCCCGACTGCCCGCCAATCTGCCGCCGAAGAGCTGTTGCGCGAGATCCGCCCCGACGACCTGACCCCGCGCGAGGCGCTCGACTTGATCTATCGCCTGAAGTCGCTCGTTGCAGAGTGAAAGCGGATGCCCCGAGTTGTGACGATGTGGTGAGCGGCGAGATTGTAATAGGTTCTGCAAGGGGATCGATTTCGGCCATCAGGCAGATTGTAGATACGGGCGCCGCTGATCGCCGACGCAGGAAGAGGTTTCGGCAATGCTCAATTCGGACATTTTGCACCGGGACTTCAAACCCGAGCCCTATTGGTGGGAGGCCTACCGGCCGCGGACCGATGAACTTGTCGAGCTGCCGCGCAAGGTACGAGTGGCGATCGTCGGGGCCGGCTATGCCGGGCTATCGACAGCACTTGAATTGGCCAAGCACGGCATCGATGCGGTCGTGCTCGAGGCCGCCGAACTCGGCTATGGCGCCAGCACTCGAAATGGCGGTGCGGTCAGCGGCGGCGTCAATATCGGCAAGGGTTTCACCGGTAAGAGCGCCGCCATCAACGGGGAACGGGCTGCACCTCTACTGTCGGACGCCAGCGACGCCTTCGCTCTGATCGAGCGGCTGATCGCCGAAGAAAGAATCGAGTGCCACTGGGAAAAGCCCGGCCGCTTTGTCGGCGCGTGGACCAGGCGCCACTTTGAGGCGCAGCAGCAGCGGCTGAGTCTGCTGAATATGGCGGCGCAGTCTGGCGCCTACATGGTGCCGCGCGATGAGCAGCGTACCGAGATTGCCAGCAATTACTATCATGGCGGCATGGTGGTCGAACGCTCCGGCAAATTGCATCCGGCGCTTTATTATAAGGGCCTGCTCGAGGCCTGCCGGCGGCGCGATGTCCCAGTCTGCGCCAAGGCTGAGGTTAAGCGGATCGCCCAGATCGGCGGCCGCTGGCGTCTCGAAACCAGCCGCGGGATGGTGACCGCCGGCGAAATCGTGATCGCCACCAACGGCTATACCGGCAGCCTGACGCCGGGCTTGAAGCGCCGAATCGTCCCGATCGCGAGCCATATCATCGCGACCGAGGAACTGCCGGCCGATCTCGCTTGCTCTTTGATCCCCAAGGGCCGCACCCTGTCCGACACCCGGCGTGTGCTGTGCTATTACCGAATGTCGCCCGACGGCCGCCGTATGATTTTTGGCGGGCGCGCCCGTTTCACCCAGGTCGATGCGGGGGTTAGCGCGCCGATCTTGCATCGCTACATGACCGCGCGTTTCCCGCAATTGCACGGTGTCAAGGTGACCCATGCATGGACCGGAAACACTGCGTTCACCTTCGATGCCTTGCCGCATATGGGGCAGAGTGACGGGTTGCATTTCTGCCTCGGCTGCAATGGCAGCGGGGTGGCGATGATGACCTATCTGGGCTGGCAGACGGCGCGCAAGATCGCGCGAACAGCGAATTACGCCTGCGGCTTTGATACACCGGCTTTTCCCGACCACCGGCTCTATTCCGGCAATCCCTGGTTTTTGCCGGCGGTCGGTAGCTGGTATCGTCTGCGCGACCGGATCGATCGGCTCTTTGCCTGACCGGCTTTGCGGTATGTTGGCGATCGGCACCTAACGAGGAGAAAACCAGTTGGATTTCGAGACTTATCGCAATTCGCTCGCGCAGGATGCGCCGCCTGCCGGATTGACCATGGCGGCGCAGGCGCTGTGGTGGGAGGCTAAGGGCGATTGGCATGAGGCGCACAAATGCGCGCAACAGCAGGGGGATGCCGAAGGTGCGTGGGTGCATGCCTATCTGCACCGGGTCGAAGGCGATTTGCGCAATGCTGGCGGCTGGTATGGCCGCGCCGGCCGGCCGATGCCGACCACCCCATTGAAAGAGGAATGGGAGATGATCGCCCGCGCCTTGCTCGGCTAGCCCGATTGCGAGCGTCCTATGCCACCGTTAATCCTGATCGGGCTCGGCGCCAATCTCGACAGCCCGGTATGGGGGTCGCCGCGGCAGACCCTGACAGCGGCGCTCGCAGCCCTCGAAGCGGCGGGTGTGGCGACGCTCGCGCGGTCCAGCTGGTATCGCAGCGCGCCGGTGCCGCCCTCGGAGCAGCCGTGGTTCATCAACGCCGTGGTTTCGGTGGCAACCCCGCTCGATGCCAGCGACCTGCTTACCCTGATGCAAAAGACCGAGATCGCGCTCGGTCGTGTTCGCGGAGAGCGAAACGCGGCTCGCGTGCTCGACCTTGATCTGCTCGACTATCGTGGGGAACGAATCCAGACGCCCGAGCTGATCTTGCCCCACCCGCGCATGCATCAGCGCCGTTTTGTGCTGGAGCCCCTCGCCGAACTTGCACCGCAATGGCGGCATCCGATCCTGGGCCAGACTGCGGAACAACTTCTTGCTGTCCTCGACCGAGAGCAGCCAATCGAAAGGCTGTCTTGCTGAAGCGGCCTCCAGACTGTGGATTGTGCTTGCCGGATAGAGCAATTATAACGCGAACCGCTCAATCACTCCGGTGGAGATGATGACCGCATTCGAAGCGGCGTGCGCGCATATGATCGACAGCCAGCTGCGCCCCAACAAGGTGACGGACCAGCGGGTGCTCGACGCCTTCACCCGGATTCGCAGGGAGTTGTTCGTGCCCGAACATATCCGGGCGCTCGCCTATATTGACGAGGATCTTGCGGTTGGCCGTGGGCGATATTTGATGGAACCGATGGTTGCCGCTCGTCTGATCCAGGCGGCGGCACCGAAGCCGACCGAAACGGCGCTGGTGGTCGGCGCTGGAACCGGATACGAGGCGGCGGTTCTGAGCCGGCTGGTGCGCGCCGTCATCGCTGTCGAGGAGGATGCGGAATTCGCCCGGTTGGCGCGTTCGGCTCTTGTCGACGAGGACATCGCCACCGTTAGTGTCGTTGAGGGACGGCTGCGGGAGGGTCATCGCCCGCGTGCTCCTTACGATGTGGTCCTGTTCGGCGGTGCCATCGCCGAGGTGCCGAGCGAGATTACCGCCCAGCTTGCGGAAGACGGGCGGCTCGTCGGCGTCGTCAGGTCCAACGGGTCAGGCGTCGGGCGTGCGATTTTGGCGACAAAAACTGGCACAGTGATTGCGCGGCGCGTTATATTTGATGCGTCGATCCCGTTCTTACCCGGGTTCGAACCGAAATCGGTCTTTGCCTTCTGAAGTGTTGCCGGATCCGATGCCATCAGCGTCCCCAATATCCGGAACCGAGCCGGTCGCCGGCCGGGCTCGAAGCTCCGGATTTCGCTCGTCTCGCCTCAAACTGCGCCGAGACGTCTTGCTTGGTCTCGCCTCGATCCTCGGCCTGTTCAGCGTCGGCAATCCGCAGGCCGCCGCGCAGACGCTGACGCAGGCATTGGCTGAGACTTACAACACCAACCCGCAGCTATTGGCGCAGCGCGCCTTGTTGCGAGCGACCGATGAATCAGTGCCGCAGGCGCTCGCGGGCTGGCGGCCAACAGTCAATTTCACCGGCCAGCTCGGCGGCGCGCGCGCCAGCTTTGCCGAGCCGCCGTTGAGAACCCAGCATACAACTTATTACAACAATTTGCTCAATCTCCAGGTGAGCCAACCTGTTTATAGCGGCGGCCGGACACTGGCGCAGACGCGTCAGGCGATGAATACCGTCGAGTTCGACCCGGGCGCAGACCCTGGCGATCGAAACCTCGGTGTTCCAAGCGGTGGCGATGGCCTATCTTGACGTCGTGGAAAATCAGGCCCTGGTCGAGGTCGACCGCAACAACGTCCAGGTCTTGCGCAAACAGCTCGAAGCGACGCAGGACCGCTTCCGGGTCGGCGAGGTAACCCGCACCGATGTCGCGCAGGCAGAGGCGTCGCTGGCGCAAGGACAGGGCACCTTGACGACGGCGGAAGGAACGCTCGCCCAGAGCCGGGCCGAGTATGTGGCCGCGGTTGGCCATCCCCCCGGGATCCTGCTTTTGCCGCGCGAACGCCCGGCGCTGCCGGCGACCCGCGAAGAAGTGCAGAGCCTTGCGGCAAACAACAATTTCAACGTTATCTCGGCGAACTTTGCCGAACTCGCGGCGCGCGACAACATCGATGTCGTCAAGAGCCAATTACTTCCCCAAATCTCGCTGGTCGGCATTTTGAATCGCAATCTGGGACCCTCTGTCACGCTCAGCGGCGCTGTGGAGCAGACGGCCTCAATTCAGGCACAGATGACCTGGTCGTTATACGAAGGCGGGGCGATTTATTCACAGACCCGGCAGGCGGAGCAGACCGTGGGGCAGCGGCTCAGCCAGGTTGACCAGGCGCGCCGCACCGCGGTGCAGACCGCGACCGACGCTTGGGAGGTCCTGAAGGCGGCGCGCGCCAGCATCGCGTCTTTCGCTGCGGCGGTCCGCGCCGCCCAGATTGCGCTCGAAGGGATCCAACAACAGGCGCTGGTCGGCACAGCCACCACGCTCGATGTGCTGATCCAGAACCAGACGCTGCTGACGACGCAGCAACAATTGATCGTCGCCGAGCACGATGCTGCCCTGGGGGAATTCAATGTTGCGGCCGCGACCGGCCGCCTGACCGCGGCCGATCTGCACTTGCCGGTGCAGCTCTACGACATGGAGCGGCACTTCAATCAGGTAAAGTATAAGGCGATAGGCTTTCGTGGCGGCTTATCGGAGTAGGCACCGGCCCGAGCGAGCTAGCCTCTGCTGGAAAATCGAATCCGATCTGCCTAGGTTAGATTGGTTTTAGCCAACTGCGGTCGCGCCCGATGTCGGAAGAAAAACCGCCAGCTGTGCCGCCTGGGATGCCCGAACAGTCGATACAGGAGATCATCGCCTCGATCAGTCGCATCATGGAGGAGGATAGCCGCGTGGCGCATCCTCCGCCCCCCATCAGAGATAAAGCCGATATTCTCGAATTGACCGAGGCGATCGAGCCGGACGGATCGGTTCGGCGATTGGCTGGCCAGAGATCATCCGGCTCGCAAGCCGCAACGGAGCCGCCCCCGGCAAGCTCCGCAGGGCAAACCGAACCGGACCCGGCTGCCGATGCGAATGTGCGGGCGACGGCGGATCAACATCGCGCGAACCTCGTCTCGGCGACAGCTGCCGAGTTGGCGATTGCGGCCTTCAGCCAGCTCGAGGCGGTCGCAGGAGCACAACACGCGGAGCGCGGTCCGGCCGTCGGCGCGGGCGGTCGCACATTGGAGGAGATCGTTCAGGACGCTTTGCGGCCCTTGCTGCAAACCTGGCTCGATCATCATCTTCCCGAGATCGTCGAGCGGCTCGTGCAACAGGAGATTGAACGGCTCGTGCGCGAGGCCCGGCCGCGATAAGCGCCAGGCCCGCCTCTTTTTCTGGGCGCGTATTTGGCAGGGTGTGGCTGCGTCGTTCGGGTTAAATACTCGTTCGGCCCGATCAGGATTTGGCTCGGAAATGTTGAGCAAGACATTTGAGGCGTCCGAGGTGGAAGCCCGGTGGTATCCGATATGGGAGGCCTCCGGAGCGTTTGCCGCCGATCCCGGAAGCGCGCAGACGCCGTTCACGATCATGATGCCGCCGCCGAACGTGACCGGCAGTCTGCATATGGGCCATGCGCTGACCTTCACGTTACAGGATGTTCTGGTCCGCTATCAGCGTATGCGTGGTCGTGATGTGCTGTGGCAGCCCGGCACCGACCACGCCGGCATTGCCACCGAGATCGTGGTTGCCAGTCAGATCGACGAGGAAGGCGGCAGCAAGCGCGATCTCGGCCGCGAGCGCTTTGTCGAGCGCGTCTGGCGTTGGAAGGCGC
Organism: uncultured Alphaproteobacteria bacterium; assembly: GCA_963846635.1. Taxonomy (GTDB): domain Bacteria; phylum Pseudomonadota; class Alphaproteobacteria; order ATCC43930; family CGMCC-115725; genus AP-15. The sequence continues at coordinate 350,445 of CAWJXM010000041.1, forward strand.
AATCGGGCGGCACGATCACCCGGCAATTGCGGCGGCTCGGCGCCTCACCCGACTGGTCGTCGCGAGCGCTTTACGATGGATCCGGGTCTTGCTGCGGCGGTGAGACGGGTCTTTGTCGCGCTTTTTTATCGCGAAGGGTTGGTGTACCGCGACAAGCGGCTCGTCAACTGGGATCCGGAGATGCACACGGTGATCTCCGATCTCGAGGTCGAGAACCGCGAGACTAAGGGCTTTCTGTGGCACATCCGTTATCCGGTCGAGGAATTGCCCGGCAGGTTTATCACGGTTGCGACCACGCGGCCCGAAACCATGCTCGGCGACACCGGCGTCGCCGTCCATCCCGATGACGCGCGCTATGCCGATCTCGTCGGCAAGCATGTTCGGCTGCCGCTTGTGGAAAGGCTGATCCCGATCGTTGCCGACGAATATGCCGACCCAGAGACCGGCAGCGGCGCGGTCAAGATCACCCCGGCGCACGATTTCAACGATTTCGAGGTCGGCCGGCGCCACGGATTGGCACTGCTGAACATCTTTGATGCCGATGCGCGGCTCAATGACGCGGTTCCCGAACGCTATCGCGGCCTCGACCGCTTTGCGGCGCGCGAAAAGGTATTGGCCGACCTCGAAGCGGCCGGACTGCTCGACCGGATCGAAGACCACGTCTTGATGGTGCCGCATCACGACCGTTCCGGTGTCGTGATCGAACCATGGCTGACCGACCAATGGTTCTGCGATGCCCGCGTGCTCGCCGCCCCGGCAATTACAGCGGTCGAAGACGGTCGCACCCGCTTTGTCCCGCGGCAATGGGAAAACACGTTTTTCGACTGGCTGCGCAACATTCAGCCCTGGTGCATCTCGCGCCAATTGTGGTGGGGGCATCAGATCCCCGCCTGGTACGCGCCGGACGGCGATGTCTTTGTCGCCGAGACCGAAGACGAAGCCATTGCCGCTGCGGCAGCGAAATATGGACATCCCGTCGATCTGCGTCGCGATGAGGATGTGCTCGACACCTGGTTTTCGTCAGCGCTGTGGCCGTTTTCGACACTCGGCTGGCCGCAGCAGACCCCGGAACTCGCCCGCTATTATCCGGGCGATGTTCTGATTACCGGCTTTGACATCATCTTTTTCTGGGTGGCCCGGATGATGATGATGGGGCTGCACTTCATGAAAGAAGTGCCGTTCCGCACCGTCTATATCCACGCATTGGTGCGCGACGAGCGCGGCCAGAAGATGTCGAAATCGCGCGGCAACATCATCGATCCGCTCGAACTGATCGACCGCTATGGCTGCGACGCGCTGCGCTTTACCTTGGCGGCGCTGGCCGCCCCCGGCCGCGACATCAAGCTCGCCGAGAGCCGCGTCGAAGGCTACCGCAACTTTGCGACAAAGCTGTGGAACGCGGCGCGGTATGCGCAAATCAACGGCTGCCTTCCAATGGAAGGCTTTGCCCCTGAGGCGCTGCAGCTGACCGTCAATCGCTGGATTGCGACGGCTGTCGCCGATTGCGCCGCGGCGGTGACCAGGTCCCTCGACACCTACCGTTTTGACGAAGCCGCCGGACGGCTTTACCAATTCGTGTGGGGCACGTTCTGCGACTGGTATCTCGAATTTACCAAGCCGATCCTGCAGGGCGATGACGATCAGGCTCGGAGGGAGACGCAGGCCACCACGGCCTGGGTTCTCGGGCAGATCCTGCATCTGCTGCATCCGATCATGCCTTTTATCACCGAAGAGTTGTGGCGGAACTTGGCGGGTGACAATGCGGGTCTGCTGATATCGGCGCGGTGGCCCGAATTCGTCCCCACCGCATCGGATCGTGACGCCGCGGCCGAAATGGAGTGGGTGGTTGCCGGGATCTCGGCGATCCGGGCTGCGCGCGCGGAGATGAATGTGCCGCCGGCGGCGCGCATACCATTATTGGTGCGCGATGCCGAACCGATCGCTAGGGAGCGGCTCGAGCGCCATCGCGATCACTTCGTGCGGTTGGCGCGCGTGGAGCCCGAAGCCGAGATCCCTTTATCTTCCAGTTCGGCCCTCCAGATCGTTGTCGAGGGAGCAACGCTGATCCTGCCGCTCGGCGGCGTTGTCGACCTCGCGCGCGAGAAGGCGCGGCTCGCCAAGGAAATCGGCCGCCTCGACGGCGAGATTGCGAAGATCGTGGCCAAACTCGGGAACCCGCAATTTCTCGCCAAAGCAAAGCCTGAGGTCGTCGAGGATCAGCGTGAGCGTGAGGTCGAGGCCAGCCGCGACCGCGATCGGCTCAAAGCTGCTTACGATCGGCTCGCCGCGGTTTGATGCGACGCTTGTTCGATCGCTACATGATTGGCTCGGCCGCGATTGCCCGGTTCGATCTTTAAGGGGGGATCAACCTTCGCCGGTGAGCTGATATTTCTCAGGTGCTTTGCAGCGCGAACACATTGACGTGCCACGGGGGGTGATCGATGAAAAGGCCGGGATCAATGAGTTCGCTCGCATCGCGATCATAAATTTCGGTTCCGATCAAATCGGTCAGACGCACCCGTCTCCCGTGCAGATCCGGAAATGGCAATCGCAAGCGGCACTGCGCCTGGTTCCCGGCATAATTGACGATGACGACGTAGCGGCTGCCGTTTTCGCCCACCCAGGCATGGCCGATAAAGCAATCCCACGTCCAATTGCCCGGCCCGGCCGGCTGCGGCTGGATTTGCGACCAGGACCCGCTGCGAAAAGCGCCGGTTTCCCTCAGCACTCGCAGTAGCCGTGCGTAGAAACCGGCGATCTCGGGATCGGCCGGCTCGATCGGGCCGCGGCAGAGCTGGACCGGCACTCGAACCCGAGCGCCCTGGCACTGGCCTTGATGGAAAAAGCGTAGACCAGGCGACAAATAGGTGATGATCGCCGCCGCCGGGTGCTGTGGCCAGGAAAACTTAGCCGCCGCGCGAGGCTCGTCATGGTTTTCCAGAAAGCGCGCGAGCTTGCTCTGGTAATCGAGGCCGGCGACGAGATGAGCACGTACGGGATTGGCGTGCCCGTCACGCAAGCGGTCATAAAGCCGCTTGTCATAGCAATAATCAAACCCCTGCTGCTGCAATCTCCATTCGAGATCCCAATAAACTTCGGCCAGGAACATGAAACCCGGATATTGCGCACGAACCGCCGCGATCGCCTGTGGCCAGAACGGTGCTGGCGTCAATTCCCAGCTGCGTTCGAAGATTTCCGGCAATAGCAGCATCGCCATATCGCAGCGCATGCCATCGCATTTGCTGGCGACCCTAGCCAATTCCGTGATCTGCTGCCGATGCAGCTCCGGATTGGCATAGTTCAGCTGAAGGGTATCGGTCCAGCCCGGAAAATTCGGATCACGGCCATGCGCCAATATCCGCGGCCCTTGCTCGCTTTCGACCCGCACATAATTGTGCGGGGCAGCGGCCAATGCCGCCGCATCCCCTTGCACAAAGTAATCGGGGTGGGTCCTTGCCCAAGGATGGTCCAGTGCGGTGTGGTTCGGCACAAAGTCAAGCATCAATTTGATGCCGCGCCGCGCAAGCTTGTCGCGGAACTGCGCCAATGACGCCTCACCACCAATTGCGTCACTTACGGTATACGCGGTAATAGCGAAGCCCGAACCGCAGATGTCGTCCTCGGTCAGATCGGGTAGAACCCGCGCGAACGCGGCCCGCAATTGCGGATCGGCGCGCGCCACGGCGCGGCCGGCAGCGCCGGTTTGCCAGACGCTCAAAAGCCAGATCCAATCGAACCCCTGTTCAGCAAAGCGGTCGATCGTCGCCTCATCGATGTTGGCGAGGGTGACGGGTTTTCCCGCCTCGCGCGACAGCCGCTCGAACCAAACTCGGGTATTGATTTGCAGCAGTGACGGATAATGCGGTGAAGCCGCCATGGTCGCGCTTCCGCCCACGCCTCCTGAGCCCGCCCGGCTAATGGGTTCGGTAGACGAAACGAGCCCATCTCCTTTTGATCTTGGTCAACTGAAGGTAGCGCATTTCGATCAGCGTAAGACGACTTGCTGATCCGCAATTAATAACGCAGGAGGTGAGGCTATCATTGCACAGGTACGAATGAGAAAATTCGATTTGCGGACCGAAGCCGACCGGCTCGGGTTTTAGCAAACGCCGGAGAGTTTGATGCCGTCAATCGACCAACTCGTTGTCTGGATCATCGTTGGCCTCCTCGGAGGTAGCCTCGCCGGACTGATAATCAAGCGGGAACGCAAGGGCTTCGGCATCATCCGAAACCTTGGTGTAGGCATGGTCGGCGCGCTCGTCGGCGGCCTGCTGTTCCGCGCGCTTGGGCTTTTCCCCAACCTCGCCAAAGTGGCGATCTCGCTGCGCGACATTCTAGCCGCGCTGGTCGGGTCGTTGCTCGTGCTGGCGGCGTTGTGGCTTTGGCAACTCAGGAAGGGATCGTCCTGAATAGAGGGTCTCGCTGAAAGCGTCGCGTCGGCCTTCGGCGCCTTGCATTGCTGGAGGTACTCGCGATCCGCTGGCGCGGCCTTTACTGGCCGCAGCTGCTCCAAAAAGGACTTTGCGCATACAGCATGAGAATATTTGCCGAGCCGTCACGCCGCCGTCACATTCGGAACACCCCGAACCGGCCGCGCTCGCCTTCGAACCTCCCGATCGGCGCATTAAGGCTTGCCGAGATCGACAAGGCCAAGACCATGCGCGTGTCGGCCGGGTCGATGATGCCGTCATCCCACAGCCGCGCACTGGCGTAATAGGGATGGCCCTGGGTTTCGTATTGGGCACGGATCGGCGCCTTGAAAGCCTCCTCCTCGTCGGCGCTCCACATTTCGCCGCGCGCCTCGCGGGTGTCGCGGCGGATCTGCGCCAAAACCGAGGCCGCCTGCTCGCCGCCCATGACCGAGATGCGGGCATTGGGCCACATCCACAAAAAGCGGGGACCATAGGCCCGCCCGCACATGCCGTAATTTCCAGCGCCAAAGCTGCCGCCGATAATCATGGTGAATTTGGGGACATTGGCGGTCGCCACCGCGGTCACCATCTTGGCGCCGTCCTTGGCGATGCCGCCCGCCTCGTACTTTCTGCCAACCATGAAGCCGGTGATGTTTTGCAAAAACACGAGCGGGATGCCGCGCTGCGCCGCGAGCTCAATAAAATGTGCGGCTTTCAACGCGCTTTCGGAAAACAGGATGCCATTATTGGCGAGGATCGCGACCGGATAGCCCCAGATATGGGCAAAGCCGCAAATCAATGTCGGGCCATAGAGCCGTTTGAACTCGTCGAATTCACTGCCGTCGACAAGGCGGGCGATGATCTCATGCACATCATAGGGGTGACGGGTGTCGGGCGGGATCACGCCATACAATTCCTCGGCGGGATAGAGCGGCTCAACCGGCTGTCGCAATGCCAGCCCGGCCTGCTTCGCCCGGTTCAACGTACCGACGATGCGGCGTGCAATCCCCAGCGCATGGTGGTCGTCGACCGCGTAATGGTCGGTGACGCCGGAGACGCGGCTGTGCACCTCGGCGCCGCCCAATTCCTCGGCGCTGACGATTTCGCCGGTGGCGGCGCGCACCAGCGGTGGGCCGCCCAAAAAAATCGTCCCCTGTTCCTTGACGATTACCAACTCGTCCGACATTGCCGGCACATAGGCACCGCCGGCGGTGCACGATCCCATGACGAGCGCGATCTGCGGCACGCCGGCTGCCGATAATTGCGCTTGGTTATAGAAAATGCGGCCGAAATGGTCGCGATCGGGGAATACTTCGTCCTGCGCCGGCAGAAACGCGCCACCCGAATCAACCAGGTAAAGACATGGCAGCCGGTTATCGCCGGCGATTTCCTGCGCGCGCAGGTGTTTCTTGACGGTCATCGGGAAATAGGTGCCGCCCTTGACGGTAGCATCATTGGCGACAAGGACACACTCCTTGCCCATGACGCGGCCGATGCCGGTGATGATGCCGGCTGCCGGCACTTCGCCGTCATACATGCCAAAGGCAGCGAGCGCCGAGAGTTCGAGAAACGGTGAGCCCGGATCAAGCAACAGCCGCACCCTTTCGCGTGGCAACAACTTGCCGCGGGACAGGTGGCGCTGCCGCGCCGCCGCACCGCCGCCTTCCTCGACCTGCCTGAATTTCGCCCGCAGCTCAGCCACCAACTCCCGCATCGCCATGTCATTTGCGCGGAAACCCTCGGAGCGCGGATCAAGGGAGGTGGAAAGAACGGTCATTCAGGATCGCCGAGGATGGTTCTCTACAATGCCGGCGAGGGAAAAAGCGGCCCTCGATACTGACAGTGTCGGCTTGTCACGATAGCATGGCACCTGATGGTCGCAACCGACCCATTTCGGCTCGACGGGAAGACGGCGCTGGTCACCGGCGCCGGGCGCGGGATCGGTCGTGCGGTGGCGCTTGGCGCTCGTGGCGGCCGGCGCCGAACTGGTCTTGGTTAGCCGCACACGGTCCGAGCTTGAAGAGGTCGCGGGCGAAATTGCCCGGCACGGCGGCCGAGCGCAGGCATTGCCATTCGACGTGACCGACAGTGATGCGATGCGCACGGCGATTGCCGGGCTCGGCCGGCTCGACATTCTCGTCAACAATGCCGGCCTGAACCGGCCGCAGCCTTTTCTCGATGTCGACGAGGAGACTCTCGACCGGCTTCTCACGCTGAATGTGCGCGCCGCCTTTCTTACCGCTCAAGCCGCAGCAAAGCGGATGGTCGCCCAAAAGGGCGGCGTGATTATCAACATGTCCTCGCAAATGGGGCATGTCGGCTCGGAGCGCGACCGCACCGTCTATGTGATGACGAAGCACGCGCTCGAAGGGCTGACCAAGGCGATGGCGGTCGAGCTCGCGCCCAAGGGGGTGCGCGTCGTCTCGATCGCGCCGACCTTTATCGACACACCATTGGTACGGCCGTTTTTCGACGATCCGACGTTTCGTCAATGGGTTCTCGACCGCATCCCGCTCGGCCGGCTCGGCACCGTCGAGGAGGTCGCGTCCGCCGTTGTATTCCTGGCCTCGCCCGCCGCCGCCCTCGTCACCGGCTCCAGCCTGCTGGTCGATGGCGGCTGGACCGCGTGGTAGGCCCGCGCTTCCGCTCCGTATTCCTCGCAAGCCGATGTCCGCTGCGCGCCGAAACCGGCCATGGGTGGGTGCGAAACCAAGAATTTCCAGGAACTCACAACCCGGCAACACGGCATAGGATTTAAGCTCCGTCCGGGCGGGTACGATTGGCGCGGCAGGTTCAATTCGACTTCCCGGTAGCCTATGGCGGCTGCGAACACCACATCATCCGGTATGAACCCTGAGCTATCCCACGCGGAAACTGACGCAGCGGGCCAAGCTATCGCAGACAACCACTGACGTGGTTCGTAGTTCTCGATCCATTAGTTGCACGAATGCAAACAGATCACGGGTCAAGGATGATCAGCCATCTTTATCGTTTTCGCTCGATCAAGAATCTTCTGGATAGGAATGAACTTGAGCATCAAGAAATATTCGAGAGTCCTAACCGAAGATACATAGGAAGGTGGCGACGAGGGCGGCGAAGTTGCACGGATTGTCGTGGAAGTGATGATAGATGCGCAGGGACAGATCGACCATCTCCACGGCTTTGGAAACGACCTTGGTACGACGGCGAAAGCGGGCGACGAAGTGACGAATGTTGCTGTTGTCCTGCTCGATGGAGAACGTCAGGTCTTTACCGGTGAAGAGTTGATCCTGCGGAATGAGGCGGTGAAAGCCTTCCCAATCGTCGGTTAGGAAGGGTTTGCCCTGGATCCCAACTTTATCGAGGAGCTTTTGACAGAGCCTGCCCCCGCGAAGGCGGGGGCGGCATCATCACGGCCACCAAGCACCCAGGCGACGGTGCGCCGACGGACAGGGTCATACGCTCGCCAAATCCAGAGTTTTTCAGTCTTTTTTTGAGAAAATGCCACATCTCGTCGAGCGTGATAATGACGGTCTCGGCTGTCACGGCCGGTTCGGGCAGCCGCCGGGCTTCGTTACGAACCCACTTAAGGACCGCGACATCGCTGACCCCGAGAAGGCGAGCGATGCTGCAAAAGCTCATATTGCCCATGGCATAAAGCATCAGCGCCAGAGCCTTCATTCCCGGCGGCTTGCCACGCGGCGGCGTGTTCGTGAAATTGCATCCGCAGGCCTTGCATTGGTAGCGTTGCAGATTGCGAACCGTTCCCCTCTTGACGTAATCCGTCCCTTGACAGCGCTTGCAGACAATCCCGCCCATGGCTCCCCCTTTCTATGGCGAACCATGCCCTTCTACACCAAATTCCTCACATGTATCTAAAGTTAGGACTCTCAAATATTCTTCGCCCATCCGGAGAAACTGAATGACCCTACGGAGGGTATCAAGGACATATTTTGGTTAGGTGACGAAATCGTTTGGTCTAATCTCTTTAAGCATTATCTCGTTTGTTTGAATACCGCGTGGGCGCTGCTTGCGATGTGCGGCGAAGAACATCCGTTTAACTGGAAAAACATCCCCATAAATTACTTACAAGGCCGACATTTAACGCCAGAACAAGAACTTATTCATAATGAACTCTTTGCTGCCTTTTTCAAGCCTCGGGAAATTAAAAAGTATATCAAGTCCTTGTCCGGACGCTGTCATCCAATTAGGCGAAACGAACTGGCCGCTCATCTACGCGATCTGCATCTGTTCGCTATCACTACCATTCACGAATATTATGAGCGCTATAATCCCTCGCCAGGGCAGCCAATTCCGCCTAACATCAAGGCGACACTCAAACGGGCGCTCACTCTGCAAAATAAGTCGCTTGCGAACATCGAACGGCTGGTAGCTGAAGTTCCGGACAACGAGTACGCCGCAGAGGCATTCTACACCGGGCGGAGACTGCTGACCGATCAATTAAATTTCATCAACCTGTATAACGATGAAATCGACCCATCTAAAAAGAACAAATTGTTTGTGTTCGTCGATTTTCCGGAGACTTACGTTGATCAGATAGAGGGGTTAGTGTATCCGCCTTGGTATGCCGCCTGTTTCATGGAGAATTGCACCAATTCGTCCATATGGGGAAACTACGGGACCAACCACGCGGGCATCTGTCTGCGATTTAAGGTCGAGTCCGACAAGCCGTTTCCGTATATCCGGCTTAACCGGATTTGCGGTTTTTCCGGTGATACTGATCTCTATAGGGACGTTGAGCATCAGTTCTACAAGATCGATTACCAACGTCCGTTGGTGCCAATCAACTTCTTCCGGTCCATTGCGCGAGTTCCCATCCCCATGCTGCGCAGATATTGGTATCGGGACGATAAGGGACGCGAAAGCGCCTGTGCCGATGATATGTTCAAAAACGAGGACGCTTGGCGAACCCACCATTGGCAAAATTTTTACGACAGCGTAACCAGAAAAGCGGCAGATTGGGAATATGAACAAGAATACCGATTGATATTGGCCTCCGATATGTTGGATTTCTCATTGGAACAGTCGCGGAAGCTCAAATATGACTTCGCCAGTCTAGATGGCATTATCTTTGGAATCAACACGTCGCTAGATGATAAGCGTAGAATATGCAAGATCGTTGAGGCTAAGTGCCGGACGATCGGCCGCTCCGATTTTAAGTTTTTCCAGGCTTTCTATGATCCGCGCAAAGGCACGATCGAGCATAAGGAATTGAGCCTGTTAAAATTCTGATCACGGTCTGATAAAGGTATTACGGATTATGCAGAAGAAATTCAGCAAGAGGAAATTGAGACGCAGAAGATTATAGACCAAAAAAGGCAACAAGCGCAGCAGAATCCATTATTATTGTGATTAACGGTCACCGAAAGGTGTTATCCGGTTCATTGAGGAGGAAATTCACTTCCCATAGACCGCAAGCAACGAACCGGATTGCGCGCCTGATCAACGCCACTTCTGTCTATGCGGCTGGCCGATATTTGCTATCCTGTCGGTGAACCTCCCCGGCCTTCGTCAGAGCCGTTAGCGCGTTGCTGACGGACATTTCGCCGGCCAGCAGCTCGCGTCGCCGCATCGTTTCCTCCAATAATCGTTGGTCTTCCGCCATCGGGCGGGGCTGCCAGCTGTGCCCCTACAGGAGGATAGCCCGTGGCAAACGTGCTAGGTCCCGTCGCCGCGATCCCATTAGGATTGACGCCCAAGTACGCCGTTTCGCTCGATCTCGGGCAACGTCCGGATTGGGGCAAAACCGGTCTCTCGTCTTTTGGGTAGCCGAGCCGAGTTCCAGGTTCTCCGATTGTGACCCGACTTAAACAGTGTGGAAGCACAAACGCTTGATAAGCCTGGAAAAAATGTGTTTCAGCCCTGTTTGTAGTGCCAACGGCCGGTTTCTCCCTTTTCATTCGTGATTAAGCTATTGACTTAATAGGGTTTTTGCGTGGCGCGAGCGGTATTGGCACTACAAACGTCGTAAGCAATTTCAAGAGTTGAGGTCTCGCACTGTTTAAGTCGGGTGTGACGAGTGGCAAGATCGTCGGGGCGGGCACCGCCCGAAGAGCGTGCGGGCCGGCGAGCAGCGCGAAGCGGCGCTAAAAATGCCAAAATTGACTGGCATACGAGCGCGCGGCGAACATGCGCACTGGTTGAGCGATGGTCGAGATCCGTTGGCCGAGGCCCGTCCCAGGGCTGGCTGCGAGCTAAACGTGAACATTTTGCTGCTGATTTGCTGCAGAAGCAGCGGCGGCGAACATCGGTGCAAGCGGCGGGCGAGCAGATCGGTAATGACAAAGCGCTGCATCAAATCGGAAAGCCGCTGTCCTGATCAAACCCTGATAAAACAGGGGAATCAGGAGGAGCGAGGAGGGCAGCTGCCCATGTTTAGATTGACAAACAGGGACAACGACCTTGGACATTAGGATCTTGCATCTCATCGCCGTCTCTAAGAACGGCTTGCCAGAGAGTTTACAGGTTTTATGGACAAGCTAAGGGCAGTGTATCGCCTTTCTGACAAATGCCCCCAGCATCTTAGCCACGTCACTCGATCTCCAGGGTTTCCGATTGACCCCACAACCGGCCGCAGCCATGCTTGCTTTATGAGCGAGGAGCGGGTCACCCTTGAATTTATCAGCAAGCAGCTGGAACGCGTGATTGCCGAACAGAATGCGATGCGCGATGATTTGCGCGTATTGACCACGATCGTTCTGCGTCTCGAAGGGACGATGAACGGCGTTCTCGATCAATTGCACGCAATGGTCGCCCAGCATCAACGCTTCGACGTCCGACTGCGGCGGCTCGAAGAAGAGCGAACCCCATAATGCGGCGCTCGAGCTCGGGGTCAGCCCAAAGACCGCGGTCATAGGTTCGATCCTCGACGCGTGAATTGCGCTGGTGCAGGCCAATCACGCATTCCAATAGGAAAGAGAAAGCATGCCCCGCCATATCAAGACCGCTGCTCTCGCGGCGCAACAAGACGAGGCCGACGCTAAAATCCGCAGCACGGTCGAAGCAATCATCACCGATGTCGCCAAGCGCGGCGATGCGGCGGTGCGCGAACTCTCCGAGCGCTTTGATAAATGGTCGCCGCCGAGCTTTCGCCTGTCCGACGACGAGATCCGCGATCTCGTCGCCAAAGTGTCGCCGCAGACGATCGCCGATATCGAATTCGCCCAGGCCCAGATCCGCAACTTCGCCGAGATCCAGCGCGCCTCGCTGAAGGATGTCGAAGTCGAGACCCTTCCGGGGGTGGTGCTGGGCCACCGCCACATCCCGGTATCGCGCGTGGGCTGCTATGTGCCGGGCGGTCGCTATCCGATGGTCGCCTCGGCGCATATGTCGATCGTCACCGCGCGGGTCGCCGGGGTCGGGCATATCACGGCTTGCACCCCGCCCAACCAGGGCGGCCCGCACCCCGAGACGATCGCGGCGATGCATTTGGGTGGCGCCGACGAGATCCATATCCTCGGCGGGGTCCAGGCGGTCGCGGCGATGGCGCTCGGCACCGACACCTTTCAGCCGGTCGACATGCTGGTCGGCCCAGGCAACGCCTATGTCGCCGAAGCCAAGCGCCAACTGTATGGCAGGGTCGGGATCGATCTGTTCGCCGGCCCAACGGAAATCCTGGTCATCGCCGACGAAACCGCCGACGCGGAGATGTGCGCGACCGATCTGTTGGGTCAGGCCGAGCACGGCCCGACCTCGCCGGCGATCCTGTTGACGACCTCGGAACGGCTCGCCCGTGCGACGATCGCCGAAGTCGAGCGGCAGCTCGGGGTGTTGGCGACTGCCGATGTCGCCGGGGTCGCCTGGCGCGATTACGGTGAGGTGATCCTGTGCGCCCACGACGGCGAGATGGCCCAAGAAGCCGATCGCATTGCCGCCGAGCATGTCGAGATCTTGACCCGCGAGCCTCGGCTCTGGCTCGACCGGCTCAACAATTACGGCGCCCTCTTTCTCGGCCCCGAAACCAACGTCGCTTATGGCGACAAAGTGATCGGCACCAACCATACATTGCCGACCAAGGGTGCAGCCCGCTACACTGGCGGGCTCTGGGTCGGCAAGTTCCTCAAAACCTGCACCTATCAGGAAATCAAGACCGCCGAGGCGAGTGCCATGATCGGCGAATACTGCAGCCGGCTGTGCGCCATCGAGCGCTTTTGGGGCCACAAGGAGCAAGCCGATCTGCGCGTCCGCCGTTACGGCCGCAAGAACGCCGCCGAGTGACACCGATGCAGGCAGTCTGAAGGGGGCGCCATCGGCTGGGCGTCCTTGTCGGCAGGAGGCGGCTCCGGCACTATCTCGCTGGACAGCGCCAGGGATGCTGTTTCTTTCTGCTTCACCGGGCTATTGACAGCCATTCTGAACTCCGCTTCGACCGGCCCTCCTTGATTTTGCCGGAGTGTGCGGTGATGACTGCGCGATGCCGCCAAATCGCTGACGACCCCGCGTCGCGGAGAGGATGAGACGCCAACGATGAGGACGAGGGACCCCGTCGCGCCGATCGATGACCTGCAGCGAGCAGCGCGGTCATCGGCCGCCGCGCGGCCGGGGCGTTCGGCGTGGCTGTTGCTGGCGGGCTCCTTTGCCGCGTTCACCGTCGGCGCCGGGCTGATGCACTCCTATGCCGTCTTTCTGGTTGCCTTCATCCAGGCTTTCGCCTGGAGCCGCGCCGAGACGTCGATCCCCTACTCGGTATCGCAGCTCGTCGCCGGCGCGAGTTCGCCGCTGGTCGGCGCCATGGTTGATCGGCTAGGGCCGCAGCGTCTTCTCCTGCTCGGCAGCGTTTTGTTGATCCTCGGGCTGGTCGGTGCCGCCCATATCTCGGCACTATGGCAGATCATCGTCCTTTACGGCGTTGTGATGACGTTTGGGGCCAACTGCCTGGGCCTCGTCGTGTTTGTGCCGATCTTGTCGCGCCGCTTCGTCCGGCGGCGCGGCATGGCGATCTCGGTCGTGCAATCCGCCAATGGCTTTGCCCGCGCCGTTTCGGCGCCGCTCGTGCAATTCCTGATCTCGTCCTGGGGCTGGCGCGAGACCTATCTGATCCAGGCCGGATTCATGGCGGCGATGGTGGTGCCATTGGCGGCGATGCTTCGCCGCGGCGAGCCTCCATCGCCGGCAAGCACGGGATCATCAGGTGCCTTGCCGGCGAGCACGGCGCCCACGACAGCACTGGCACCCGGCTGGACCCTGGCCGAGGCTGTCCGGACGCCGCATTTCTGGCTGCTGTTCGCGGTTTACCTGTTCACCGGGCTCGGCAGCTTTCTGGTGTCACTGCACCAACTCGCCTTTGCCGTCGATCGCGGCTTTGACAAGCTCTACGCCGCTGAGGTGCTCGGCATGGGGAGTTTCCTGGCCATTGCCGGGACGATCCTGACCGGCTCATTGTCTGACTATATCGGCCGGGAATGGGCGGCGATCCTCGCCTATGGCTTTTCGATCCTGGGCGTCATTTGTGCCTTGTTCATCACAAATGCACATCAGGGCTGGCTGTTGTGGGTGTTCGCCTGTTGCTTTGGACTGACCTGGGGCGCACGCGGGCCAGCCATCACCGCAAAAACCGCCGATCTGTTTCCCGGTCGTCAGCTCGGCACGATCTTGGGGGTGATCACGATCGGCAGCGGCATAGGCTCGGCCGCCGGCTCCTGGGCCGCCGGTTGGATCTTCGACTTATCAGGCAGCTACGAGCTCGCCTTTATCTTATCGATCCTCTCTTATGCCTGCGGCTGTGTCGCCTTCTGGGCATTGCGCCGACCGCCGGCTCGGCGCGGCGGCCGCCAATCCCGGGCCGTCGAAGCCTAGCACTAGCAACGACTACTGGTCGACGTGACGAACTGACGACCTGCCTGAACCTAATTCCGGCAGTTGGAGCCGAATAGGTTAGCCTTACGGGGTATCAGCTCTATTTTTGGGTTCGGGGTTAGGCCCCCTGGAGGCGCCGTGGCGGGTCGAGTTGGCGGCCTTTGAGGTATTTGACGAGGGCGTGACTGAGGATGCGGTGTCAATCAGCGCGGAAGCGGGGTTCATCCGCATTTTCGGTGCAGGCGGGGCGCCATCAGAGCTTGTCCGGGTTTGGGGCTCTGTGATCACGCCGCGTGAAGAACGCGGCTGCGAAGAAGATCGAATTTGGCACGCCCGTACATCTGCCGTTTCAGCATCTTCAGCCGGTTGACCTGTCCCTCAACAGGACCGTTGCTCCCGGGCTGCGACAGGGCGACCCGAACCGCCGCGATGTCGTTGATGATCCCGGTGGCAAAGCCGCGCAACGCGGTGGCTTGGGTAGTCGCCAGCCAGAGATCGAACGCTGCCGC
>CAWJXM010000042.1:0-68399 GCA_963846635.1 uncultured Alphaproteobacteria bacterium
TCCGGGAGGTCGATGACGAGACCGTCTTGCCCGGGCTCGACGCCCTCGGGCAGTTCGGCGGCGAGCGTGCGGTAATCGAGCGACTGGTCCATATGGGTCAGGACCGCGCGCCGCGGGCGGACCCGCTCGATCCAGCCGAGCGTTTTATCGAGGTGGCTGTGGGTCGGGTGCGGCGCGCGTCGCATGCAGTCGACGATCCACAGCTCGACACCGGCGATCGCGGCGAATGCGGCTTCGTCGAGTTCGGTGACGTCGGTCGAATACGCCATGGCGCCGATGCGAAAACCCAAGGTCGTGCTGAACCCGTGGTTCTGCGCGAACGGAACGATCGGCACACCGCGCACCGAGAATGGACCGGTAATCTCGTGCGCTTCGAGCGTGGGTCTGTAGAATTGCCCGGGTTCGGGCGGCGGCTCGAGCGCATAGCCAAAACGGCGGCGGATCTGGGCCATCGTGTTGGCTTCGGCCCAAAGCGGGATCGCCGCCTTCATGATCCGGTTCAGTTGGCGGAGATCGTCGATGCCGTGCAGATGGTCGGCATGCGCATGCGTCATCAACACCGCGTCGAGCCGACGTACCCGCGCGTCGATCAGTTGCTCGCGCAGATCGGGCGACGTGTCGATCAGGATCGCGACATTGCCCGTCTCGACCAAGAGCGAGACCCGGCGCCGGCGGTTGCGCGGAGTCAGTCGGATCGCATTGCCCCCAATTGGGTCCGATCGCCGGCACCCCGGTCGACGCACCGCAGCCGAGAACCGTGACCCTCATCGCGCGGGCGCTGATCCGCCCGAGGGCCTCGCCTTGGCGAACAGGCGAAAGAAATTGGCTGTGGTCGCCGCCGCAAGCTCCTTCGGGTCGATGCCTTTCAGCGCTGCCACCGCAGCCGCGGTCGCTGCGACATAGGCCGGCTCGTTGCGCTTGCCGCGATACGGCACCGGGGCGAGATAGGGGCTGTCGGTCTCGACCAGCAGACGGTCGAGCGGCAGATCGCGCACAATGGCGCGCAATTCTTCGGCGTTTTTGAAGGTCACGATGCCCGAGATCGAGATATAAAACCCGATCTCCAGGGCCGCTTCGGCAAGACCGCGGCCGCTCGAAAAGCAATGCAGTACACCGGGAGGCGGCCTCTCCTCGACTAAAATCCGGGCGATGTCGTCATCGGCTTCGCGGGCATGGATGATCAGCGGCAAGCCGGTGAGCTTTGAGGCGGTGATATGGGTGCGAAACACGCGTTCCTGGATGTCGCGCGGACTGAGATCATAATGGAAGTCGAGCCCGGTTTCGCCGATGCCGACGACTTTGGGATGCACTGTTAGACCCGCGAGTTCGGCTGGCAGCAGGTTGGCGTGGTCGGCCGCTTCATGCGGATGCGCGCCGACCGAGCACCAGATGTCGGCATCGGCTTCAGCGATCTCGCGCACGCCGTCGAATTCGTCGAGCCGAGTGCCGATCGTCAGCATCGTGGCGACACCGGCGGCACGGGCGCGGGCGAGGACCGTGGCGCGTTCGGTCGCAAAATCGGGGAAATCGAGGTGGCAATGGCTGTCGACCAGCATCGCCGCCCTGCTCCTGTCGCCGCCGTCGCTCATGCTGCCGGCGCTTCGACAAAGCGTGGGAAAATTCCCTTCGGGCTTTGGCAGCCGGGTCGCCGGCGCCAGCGGCTCTTCCGTCAGAGCGGCAAAATCGCGCGAGGCCGCGGGCACCGCGAGCTGGTCGAGAAGCTTTGCCGCTGCTTGCGGCACAAAGGGCTGGGTCAAGATCGCGAGATGGCGGAGCACCTCGGCAAGCGTGTAGAGCACTGTGCGCATCCGCGCCGGATCGGAGCGCCGCAATGCCCAAGGCGCCTGCTCATCGACATAGCGATTGGCCTCGCCGACGACCCGCCAAATTGTTTCGAGCGCCAGATGAAAGGCCTGTTCGCTCATATGGCTGCGAACGGTGTCCAACAGGCTGCGGGCGTTGTCCAAGAGATCCCGGTCGGCGTCGGCGAGCAGGCCGGGTTCGGGCACCGCGGCCCCGCAATCGCGGTTGATCATGACCAGCACGCGTTGCGCCAAATTGCCGAAATCATTTGCGAGATCGCCATTCAAGCGGCCAACCACGGCGCGATGCGAAAAATCCCCATCGCTGCCGAACGGCAATTCGCGCAGCATAAAATAGCGCACCGGATCGACCCCATAAGTGTCGACCAATTGCTGTGGCGGGATGAAATTGCCGAGCGATTTCGACATCTTCTCCCCTTCCACGGTCCACCAGCCATGGGCAAAGACCCGGCGCGGCGGCTCCAGACCCGCCGCCATCAAGAACGCTGGCCAATAAACCGAGTGAAAGCGCACGATGTCCTTGCCGACCATGTGCAGATCGGCCGGCCACCAGGTCGAAAACTCTGCTTCGTCATCGGGATAGCCGGCCGCGGTGATGTAGTTGATCAGTGCGTCGAGCCAAACATAGACGATATGACCGGGGTGGCCAGGAACCGGAACGCCCCAGGTAAAACTGGTGCGCGAAATCGAGAGGTCCTTGAGCCCGCCCCTGACAAAGCTGATGACCTCGTTGCGTCGGCTGCGCGGTGCCACCGCCTGCGGATTGGCGTCGTAATACGCCAAAAGCCGGTCTTGCCAGGCTGACAGCCGGAAAAAGTAATTTTCCTCTTCAAGCCATTCGACCTCGGCCCCGGATGGTGCTTTGCCGCCGACGAGCTCGCTTTCCTCGTAAAACGCCTCGTCGCGCACTGCATACCAGCCGGCAAACCGGCCGAGATAAATTTCTCCGCGGCGCGCCAGTTCCTGCCACAGCGCCTGAACCGCACGCGTATGACGCGGCTCGGTGGTGCGGATGAATTCGTCCTGCGAGACATTCAACAGACGCGTGACGTCGCGAAACATCGCCGAGTTGCGATCGGCGAATTCCTGCGGCGACACGCCAGCTACCGCCGCCGACTGCGCCACCTTCTGGCCGTGTTCGTCAGTGCCGGTCAGGAACTTGACCCGCCGCCCGTCGAGCCGCATGAAGCGCGCCAAGGCGTCGCAAGCGACAGTCGTATAGGCGTGCCCCAAATGCGGCATGTCATTGACGTAATAGATTGGCGTCGTGATAAAAAACGGCCGGGCGGCGTCCATATCTCTTCTTTCTCCAAAGCCCGTATATGGGCCATGGCCCGCCGCAATCCACCGCAGCCGGGCCTCCGTTTCTAACGCGCCAATGCCTCGATGGCAAAGAAGGCGCCGAGCATGGTCTGCTTGCGGTCGAGATTGAGATCGCGGGCGGTGGCAAAATTGCGCTCGATTTCGGTGCGCAATTCGGCCCAGCGCGCGGCATCGGCGGTGCCGGCGAGCCGACTGATCGCGGCACCTTCGCCGGCCACGATTTCTTCGGCTCCTGCGCGCCCCCGCGCCGCATCGGCGGCAACCCGCGCCAAAAATCGGGCCAACAGCTCTTCACTCGCGCGATACGCATCCTCGGCCTCGGCGCGGGCGAGCCGGTCGGTCAGCGCGTGCAACCGGCCAAGATCGATCGCCGGCGCCTGTGCCAGCAATTCGATCATCGAGCGGTAGAGCTCGAGCCCGCCGGCTTCGGCCAATTCGAGCGCGCGGCCGACACTGCCGCCGCTCAGGGCCGAGAGCGCCGCCGCCTCAGCCTCGTCGAGCTGGGGGCGATAGCGGCGCAGCAATTCCGCCGCAAGCGGGGTCGGCAGCGGCGCCAAAACCAGCCGCCGGCAGCGTGAGCGGATCGTCGGCAGCAGCCGGCCGGGATTGTGGCTGACCAGCAATAGCAGCCCCCGATCCGGCGGCTCTTCGAGGATTTTCAAGAGGGCATTGGCGGCGTTGCGGTTCATCTCCTCGGCGCCATCGACGATAACGATGCGCCACCCCTCCTCTGCCGCGGACAATCGGAAAAACGCCGCGATTTCACGCGTGTCTTCGACGACGATTTCGCCGCGCAGCCGCCGGCGCCGCGGATCCCAGGCGCGCTCGACGGTCAGCAGATCGGCATGGCCGCCGGCCGCAACACGGCGAAAAACGCCGCTCGTTGGGTCGATCGCAAGGCCGGTCTCAGCCTCGAAACCGGCAAGGACAGCCGCGCCCGCCTCTCCATTTGTCCCACTCTGCGCCAACAAAAAGCGGGCGAGGCGAAAGGCGAGCGTTGCCTTGCCGATGCCGCGCGGCCCGGTAACCAGTATCGCATGTGGCAGCCGCCCAGCGCGGTAAAGCCGCAACAACTCGTTCTCGGCTGCGCCGTGACCAACGAGATGCGGGTTCGCCCGCGGCGGCGGTGTAGAGTTTTCGCTGTCGCTGTCGTCCGCGCCCCGCATGTCTCCGCTACTGCGCAATCAGGAGGACGCGCAATCGGCCTTCCGGATGGCCCAGAGTCAAATGGTGTCCCTCACTGCACTCGTCCGGTATCCGACAGCCGCGATTTGTGCACCTCCGCGTGGGGCTGACAAGCCGCGCAAGCCGGTATTATTGCGATCATTGAGATCCAGCGAATCGGTTCCCCTCTCGCCTTCCCGTTGTCGGATCATCGCTAAGCTTGATCAAGAGCTTGCCGAAATTGCGGCCGTTCAGCAGGCCGATAAAGGCCTCGGGCGCCCGGTCGAGACCCTCCACGATGTCCTCGCGGTATTTCAGCTCGCCATTGCGCACCAGCGGTGTGGCCATCGCGCGATACTCGCCGAAATGCTGCCATTGGTCACTGACGATGAAGCCTTGGATCTTGAGCCGCTTGCGTACTGCCGCCATCAAATTGGGACCAGGGCGCGGCTCGACATCGTTGTATTCTGAGACCATGCCGCACATCACCATGCGGCCGAAATCGTTGAGCCGCGGGAACACCGCTTGCTGGACCGCACCGCCGACATTCTCCCAATAAACGTCGATGCCTTTCGGACAGGCGCGATCGAGCGCGGCCCCCAGCTCTGCCGAGCGATGGTCGATGCAGCTGTCAAAGCCGAGCTCGCTTTCGACATAGCGGCATTTGTCAGGACCGCCGGCAATGCCGACGACTCGTGCGTCGTGGCGCCTGGCGAGCTGACCAACAACTGCGCCAACCGCCCCCGAAGCGGCCGAGACGACAACAGTCTCGCCTCGCTGCGGCCGCCCGATTTCGCTGAGACCGACATAGGCGGTAAACCCCGGCATGCCTAATACGCCGAGCGCTGTCGACAACGGCGCCTCGTTGGGATCGAGCTTGATCAGGTCCTTTCCCGGTACCGCGCTATAGAGCTGCCACCCGTAACCACCGTAAACATAGTCGCCCTCGCGAAAGCCGGGATCGCGCGAGCGCACAACCTGTCCGACGACCCGACCCTCCATGATGGCGCCGATATCGACCGGCTTCGCGTAGGAGCGCACCCCGCTGATGCGGCCGCGCATATAGGGGTCGAGCGAAAGATATATGCCCCGCACCAGTGCCTCGCCATCGGCCGGGTCGGGGACCGGGCCGTCGGCAATGTCGAAATCAGCGGTTGTCGGCGCGCCGGTCGGACGCCGTTTCAGCAGCACCTGTCGGTTCCGGTACTCCATGCGCTGATCTCCTTAACGCGAAGCGATCATTATAATTAACCGATTGCCTCGCCGATCCAAAGTGCCTTGCCATGATGGCACAGCAGGCTTCCAGCTTGCGTTACCGGACCCAAATCGAAATCGGCTGCCCACTCAACTGACATCCGCTGCGGTGAAAAACCTGATTTCGACACATCGGTATCGTGTAGCGAGCCAACGAACCGAGGTGCGGGGGGTTAGCTTTCCTGCAATGTCACCTGGAGCCGCTGGGCGACCGCGTTCAAGACTGCACGATGGACTGCAGCAGGGTCCGCACTAGCGTCAATCAGAACGCAGCGCGCCGGTTCGGCGGCCGCGATCGCGCGGAAACCGTCGCGCAGCTTCTGATGAAAAGTCGGGTCAAGCCGCTCGAAACGATCGGCGCCGCGAGAGCGCCCGGCGGCCCGCGCAAGTCCGATCTCGACAGGGAGATCGAGGATCAACGTCAGATCGGGCGCGAAATCACCAAGAGCAAAACGATGCAGCATCGCGAGATCAGCGACCGGGAGGCCGCGACCGTAGCCCTGATAGGCCAGCGTCGAATCGGCAAAGCGATCGGAAACCACCCAGACGCCGCGTGCCAATGACGGCTCGATCAGTTTTGCGACATGATCGCGCCGCGCCGCGACCAGCAACAATGTCTCGGCCACTCCGTCCCAGCGCTCGCCCTCGCCTTCGAGCAGCAACCGGCGGATCGTTTCCGCTCCCGGCGACCCGCCCGGCTCGCGGGTCGCAAGCGCCCTGATCCCAGCGTTTTCGAGCGCCGACACGAGCATTGGCACTTGCGTCGATTTGCCGGCCCCCTCCCCGCCTTCGACCGAGATAAAGCGGCCGCGCGACATCGCCTCAGCGCCAGTTGTGCCATACGAGATACCCGGCCAAGGTGGCGATGCGGCCACCCGCATCCATGCGCGGCACTGCGGCGGCGGCGACGAGCGGCAGTTCCTGCTGTGGTGTATCGGGTGCGGTGACGATAATCGTGCCGACGGTCTCGCCTTTTTGAACCGGAGCCGGGATCGGGCTGTCATACTGCAATGTCACATGCATGTCCTTGCGCGCCTGGCGCGACAGCGTAACAACCAGATCCTTGGTCACCGTCAACGGCACGCGCGCATCATTACCGAGCCACACCTGGGCATCCTCGATTTTCTCACCGGCGGCAAACAGCTGATAGTTGTTGAATTCGCGGAATGCCCAGTCGGCCAACCTTTCGCTCTCCTCAGCACGCGCCTTCATCGACGGCAATCCGCCCAACACCATGACGATCCGGCGATTGCCGCGAACCAGAGAGGCCGTCAGGCTGTAGCCGGCTTCCTCGGTGTGACCGGTCTTCAGCCCATCCGCGCCCATGTTCTTGTAAAGCAGCGGATTGCGATTGCCTTGCTTTATGTTGTTAAACGTAAAATCCATTTGGCTATAGATCTTGTAGTATTCGGGGAAGTCCTTAATCGTCCGAATTGCTAAAGTAACGAGATCGCGCGGTGTCATCCATTCATTGGGATCGGGAAGGCCATCGACATTGGTGAAATGACTGTCCTTGAGCCCGATCTCCTTGGCTTTTTGGTTCATCAGATCGACAAAGGCTTCGACACTGCCGGCCAGCCCTTGAGCGAGCACGACGCAAGCATCGTTGCCCGACTGGATGATCGCGCCGTGCAGCAGATCGTCGATGCTGACCCGGGCACCGAGCGGCACGAACATCTTCGAACCGCCAGTCCGCCACGCCTCCTCGCTGACCGGCAACTCGTCGCTCAGCTTGGCCTTGCCGTCCTTCAACATCGTAAAGACGGTGTAAATCGTCATCATCTTGGCCATCGAGGCCGGTGGCATGCGCTCGTCCGCACCCTTGTCGAGCAACACCGCGCCGGTCTCGACCTCGACGATCATCGCATGAGTTGCTTCGGTATCGATGCCCCCCGTCTGCACGGTTGCGGCCATCACCGGCGGGTTCGCCGCCACGGCTTTGACCTTCTGTTTGGCGTGTGCGGCGACTGCTGTACCAGGTTGACCGGCACAGCCGATGGTGGTGAGAAGCACCAGCAAAAGAGCTGCAAACCGCGGCCTCGTCATCTCATGATCCCCGATTGCGGAGTTGCTTGTTGCGCTGGCTATTGGCCTCAGTCGCCGACGATGCGCGCCCCGCGATAGCCGCTGTCGACGACACGCGCAAGCAAGCGCCTTGCCTGCTCGTCGCTCGCGAAAGGGCCAATCCGTACGCGGTACATCGCGACGCCGTTAACCGTAGCGGATGTTACCTGAACACTGCCCAAACCGGCTATGTGCGACTTTACCCGTTCCGCACTGTCGCGGCGCGAGAACGCGCCGGCCTGAACAAATATCTCCGGCGTGTGTCCGAGCGAGGCTGCGGCTGCTCTCCGCGGTGATGGCGCCGTTCTCGAGACCGACGCGGACATCGGAGCCCGATCAGACTTGCGGGCGGACGCCGCAATCGGCGGCAATTCCGCGGCCTCCGCAGGCGCGATCAGGGCAAAACGATAGCGAACTGGAGGCGCCATGCGAGACGGCGTCGGTCGCGATAGGAGTGGCTCGATCGACGCAATTGCCTGTTGTGAAGACGCTGCGGGGGTTGCTTGGTAGCGCAGCGGTTCGACGCGTGCCACCACCTGCGATGGCGCTTCGCGCTGCGCCACCACTGCCGCCGGTTGGCGGCGCACCGCAACCTGCGCCGGTTGCGGCGAAACAGCCGGCCGCTGAATCGGCGGCTGCGTGTAAGCCGCGGAGTGTGTCGCTGTCGAACCCGGAAGCGAGGTTGGCGCGGCGGCGCCCGATGCAGCCGCGAGGAGGGTCTGGCCGCTGTTCCGCATCGCCTCCTCCTCGGCGGCAATGCTCTCGTCCTTTAATATCGTCACGCGAACGAGCGTGGTGCCCTGGTTTTCGAAGCCGAGAAGCTGGGCCGCCCGCCGCGATACATCGATGAGCCGGCCGCTGACAAACGGACCGCGATCGTTGATCCGCAATTGCAGCGACCGACCGTTTTCGAGATTGGTCACTTGCACGATGCTCGGCATCGGCAAGGTCGTATGGGCGGCCGTCAGATCGTTCAGATCAAAGATTTCGCCGTTTGCGGTCAACCGGCCTTCAAATTCCTCGCCGTACCACGAGGCAATCCCGGTTCGGTCATAATCATAATCGACCGCCGGGTAATACCACACGCCATTGATCTCGTAAGGCTCGCCAACGCGGTAGGTCCCGATCCCGTGGCCTTCGGGATAGGAAGGTCCAAACGGCGGTGACGCGCATCCTGCGAGACAGAAACCAGGAAAAGCAATTAACGCGATGGCGCGCACCCAATCTGCGGCTGCGAGCGCCATTGGCTGCCCTGACCTTTTCGTTCAGCTGCGGCCGATACGCTCCCCGCCGAGCCATGGCATCCGCTAAATAGCCAACGGCTCCGGCGAAATAGGTGGATTTGTTCCATCGCATGATGGTGCGGAAATTGTCATAGACGAGCAGCGCAGGGCCGCCGGCGCCGTCCGGCATGACCAGCGAGGCCTCGACCTCATGCACCGCGAGCGGTCGCGCGTCGAGGCTGCGCACCCCGATCCGGTTCCATTCGGCGGTCGACCGGCGCTGCTCGAGCCCGCTCCAGCGCGCGTCGAAACCGGCCGGCAGCAGCACTTGGCGTCCCCAGCTCTCGCCGTCGCGCCAGCCGAGATGCGCCAGGAAATTGGCGATCGAGCCGAGCACATCGGCGCGGTCGTTCCAGATGTCGCGACGGCCGTCGCCATCATAATCGACCGCGTAACGCAGGAAGGTCGACGGCATAAACTGGCATTGGCCCATCGCCCCGGCCCACGATCCGGTCATATTGCCCGGACCGATATTGCCCTGGTCGATAATGCGCAGCGCCGAGATCAGTTCGCCGCGGAAATAGGGGCCGCGGCGCCCGTCGAAGCCCAATGTCGCGAGCGACGACAGAACCAGGTAATCGCCCATGACCTTGCCGAAATCGCTCTCCATGCCCCACAGCGCGACGATGAAGCGCGGATCGACCCCGTAGCGCCGATGAACTGCCTCGAGCAGACCCCAATTGTCATACAGCTCGCGGCGCGCGTGCTCGATGCGCTGCGGGCTGACGGTTTTTTGCAGATACTGGGCGAAGGTCAGCACCTGCTCGGGCTGGTGGCGATCGAGTTCGATGACGTGCGGCAGATACTGCGCATATCGCAGCGCCGAATTGACGGTCGACGGGCTTACGCCTTGCGCCGCCGCTTCGCGCGCCACCAGGTAAAGAAAAGAGCCGAAATCGCTCTCGGCTGCGGCCGTCGCATTCCCGGGCAATCCGGTGAGCAAGGCCGGCATGGCGAGTCAGCGGGGCCGACAACAACATCCGGCGGCTGAAGCGGCAAGGCACCATCGGCAAACCACCCTGGACACTCGGGTTTCGGCGTTTTATTGCCACAACCGCTCGGAATGCGTCCAACCCGGCGCCATTGAGGCGGGAAACCGCTGCGAAAATCAAATTTCGCCGATCATTAAAGATGCGCCCGTATCGGCGAATCGCCGCCCCGCATAACACGGCCAAGCTTGACAAGATGCCGCAGCGCTCGTAACGCATCCGGCAAGCTTCCGCGCCTTTTGGGAGGAGTTGAAATGGGAGAGGTACTGGGTCTCGGCGTCACCCATTTTCCGCCGCTATCGGGCACCGACGAGAGCATGGGGCGCATACTGAAGCGGGTCCTTGATGACCCGGCATTGCCCGAACAATACCGCCGGCCCGAAGGCTGGCCGCCTGCAATGCGCGAAGAATACGGTGCCGATCAAGGGCTGTCGGCAGCGCGCCGGCACCGCGAGGCGCTGATCGCCGGTTTTCGCAATGCCCGCCGGGTGCTCGACGAGTTCAAACCCGACCTCGTCGTGATCTGGGGCGACGATCAATACGAAAACTTCCGCGAAGATGTAATCCCGCCATTCTGTCTGTTGGCCTACGACCAACTGACCGCGAAACCGTGGGAATATTATCGCGCGCAAAACGCCTGGAACGAGCCCAAAGACAAGACTTTCGAGTACAAGGGAAGCCGAGAAGCCGGCAAATATCTCGCCACCAAGATGATCGAGGCCGGGTTCGACGTCTCCTATGCCTATCAGCCATTGCATCACCAGCTCGGTCATGCCTTTCTGAACACGCTGTTGTTCCTCGATTATGACCGGCGCGGTTTTCCGTATCCGGTGCTGCCGTTCCAGGTTAATTGCTATGGCCGTCGCGTCATCGCGCAGCAGGCCGGCGTGCGCTCATTGAGCGAAATGCCGGCCGAGGCCGATCTCGACCCGCCCTCGCCGATGCCGTGGCGCTGCTTCGACCTTGGCGGTACCTGCGCCCGCATTGCCGCAGAGAGCCCGTATCGTGTTGCCTTGATCGCCTCGTCGAGCTGGTCGCACGCGTTTCTGACCCGCAAGAACTGGCTGCTCTATCCGGATGTCGAAGCCGACCGCGCGCTCTACGAGGCGTTGCAAAGGAGCGATTACAAGACCTGGCGCGAGCGGTCGCTGAGCGCGATCGAAGACAGCGGCCAGCAGGAGTGTCTCAACTGGGTGTGCCTGATGGGAGCAATGCAGGCGCTCAATCGGCGGTCGACAGAAACCGCCTTTGTCGAGAGCTGGATCTTCAATTCGAACAAGTGCTTCGCGGTCTACGAGCCGTGAGCCTATAGGCCGCGCTCGATGACCGTATTGCCGGGCAAGGCGCTGGCGGCGGAGCTGATCGGCAAGAGCCGGGACGAAGCCGGTGCTACGCCGATCGGCGCCGTTATCGCAGCGGCGCGCGACGGCGCGCTCGGAGGGGATGGGGTGGTCCGGCTGATCGGGCGACTGTGGACCCTCGAGCGGATGTTTTATTACATCTATGGCGGCTGGGGGCAGGGTCTCGAAATGAACGACTTCCCGCCCTCGGTCAAATACTTGTTCTCGAAGCAGATCGTCGATGAATCGACGCACGAGATGCTGTATCTCGACGCATTGATCAGGCGCGGCGCTGTCGCCACCCAAAAACAGGCGTTCCAGCAAGCATACGGCCGCTTCGCGGTCGATTCGGCTTTGGCTTATTACGTCTTTTCACTGCGCAACCTCGCGACCTATCCGCATCCGATCCGCATCGCGGCGCTCAATCTCGGTCCAAAAATCATCGAGTTCGCGTGGATGGAGGAGCTTTCGGCAGCAACCCCCGACCCCGACCTCAAGGCCGTGTTCGACAGCCAGGCGGTCGAAAACCGCAGCCACATCAATATGGGCCGCCGCATTGTCGAGGAGTTCATCGGCAAGCCGGTCGAGGCCGAGCTGTGCCGTTGGGCCTGTGCGGTCGCGCGCCGCGATTATTTCCGGTTTCTGCACGAGCTCGGCGATTTTGTGCTCGACCGCTCGACACCACCGCCGCCGCTGCCACGGGTTCAGGTGACCGACTGAGGGACATCGGGATGGCAAGCCTCAAGATCGATCACCAGCGCTGCACCGAATGCCGGATGTGCTACATTGTCTGCCGCGAGATCGATCTGAATGCGGTTTATGTCGCGCTCGAACCTCTGCACCGCATCGAGATCGACATGGCGAAATGCACCTACCCCGGCTGCACCGCCTGCCTGATGTATTGCCCGGCCGAGGGTTCGATCGTCGAGGCCGAAACCGGTCGCTCGCTGGTTCCGCCGCCGCCCGAAGCCTGGCGAAGCTGACGATGCGGCTCCTACATCGTCATCCCGGCGAAAGCCGGGATCCAGAGCCCAGAGCCTTCGATTGCCCTGGGCCCCCGCTTTCGCGGGGACGACGCTTTCATTCGCAGTAAGGACCCCGCAAATGCACCCGATCCTTGAAGAATTCTGTGACAAATGGGTGTGGCCGACGATGCCGGGGGCTCCCGGCGCCGAATTCCGGCTGCGGCTGACCCGCGAGCAATGCCTCAAAGGCTGGGAGATATCGCTGAACCGGACGCTCGCCGAGATCGACGAGGAACTCGCCGAGAACGACGAGGACTGGAAAAAGGAACGCGCCTTGCGCGGCTATGCGGCCGAGGGTGTGCACATGTCGATCAAGCAGATGTCGGGGCAGCTGCTGTCGGTCGATATCGCCGACCAGGAGCGCTATATCGATTTGCAGCGCATGCGCGCCCGCCAGATCTGGGACGAGTGCAAGCATTCGAAACTGCACGCCGACGTTCTGTTGGGTAAAGGCTGGATCAAGAACGAACGCGAACTGATGGACATCGCTGCCGCGAACGCGCAGCCATTGCCGGCCTATTTCGGGATGTCGATGATGTTCCCGCACATCCATCCGCTGGCCCGCGCCGCCCAGAATTATTACCAGGAGGCGAACGCGTGCATCGGCATCATGGCCTATCTCGACCGCGTTGCCGATCCGCTGGTGCGCCACGAGCATCTCTCACAGCGCGATGAAGAGCTGATGCACTTTATGGAAGGCAAATTCCAGATCGATTTCCTGTGCGCGACCCCGGAAACCCAGCAGCCGGTCGAAGAGGCGCTGGGTTATCTGCTGCACCAGGTCGGCGGCATCAGATGAGCAACGTCAATCGCTGTCATTGCGCGAAGCGCAGCGAGAAGGAGGCTCGAGCCTCGCGCGAGCCAGGTACGAGATTGCTCGCTTTGCTCGCAATGACGGGATGGCGGCGATGAAGGTGCGCATCGACTACGCGATTTGCAATTCTTGCGGGCTGTGCCGCGAGGTCTGTCCGGAATCGGCCGATCCGCCCGACCCTGCTCGAACCGCGTCACCTGTACGAGATCCAGCCAGAAAAGTGCACAGGCTGCGGCGAGTGCCTCGACTATTGCCCCGCACCCGGCGCTCTGGTGGAATACGCGGTGCCGGCGCACTAAGATAGAAGCGAGAACACAGCGCTAGTCGCCCCTCACCCTCCCGCTGACGCGGGTCCCTCCCTCTCCCCGCCAGCGGGGAGAGGGTTGGGGTGAGGGGTGCAGCGCCGTCATATGGAGACGGATATGGCGCGGAAATACGATCTGATATCGAGCGACGGGCATCTCGAAGTGCCGCCCGAGCGGTGGGTGCATCGCGTGCCGGAGAAATACCGCGAGCGCGCCCCGCGCACCGTGCATCTGCCGGACGGCGGCGACGCCCAGATGATCGAAGGCCAGCCATTGCTGGAGGCGAATTTTCTCGATCTGCGCGCCGGCCGTGCCGAGGGAACCTGGCAACCCTTTGGCCTCAAGGTCGCCGACGCCGCCGGTACCGGCTCGCCCGAGCAGCGCGTCAAGGAGCAGGACATCGACGGCCTCGATGCCGAGGTGTTGTTTCCGGCGATGGTCGCGGGGCCGGTGTTCTGGCGCAATATCAGCCATGACGAGGTCTACAAGGCGGTCATTCGCGGCTACAACGACTGGCTCGCCGAGGAATATTGCGCCGTCGCACCCGACCGCCTGATCGGCCTGGGGGTCATGCCGATCACCAATGTCGATGACGCGATCGCCGAGATGGAGGCATTGCAAAAAGCTCGGGCTGAAAGGCGTCCAGCTCGGCGCCTTGCCCAACGCCAAGGGCTATCCGACGCCCGAGGACGACAAGTTCTGGGCCGCGGCGGTCGAAATGGAAATGCCCGTCACCTGCCATGTCGCGTTCAACCGTACCGGTGCTCGCGCAACTCAGCCGACCTTCAAATATCCGAAAGAAGATCCGGTCTTGATGCAGCGGCTGCGCCGCCCATTCCTCGAATGGATCTGCAATTTCGGCTTGGCCCCGTCGGTCAGCGTCGCGCAATTGGTGTTGGCCGGCGTGTTCGAGCGTTTTCCGCAGCTGAAGATATTTTTCGCCGAAACGCGGCTCGGCTGGGTCCCGTTTTGGCTTGAACACGCCGATCTTTGGTATCAGCGCCATATCGGCTGGGCGCAGGAATATCTCGGCTTCAAGCCATTGAAGGAATTGCCGAGCCATTATGTCCGCGAGCACGTTTATTTCAGCGTGCAGTACGAGCGTGTCGCGGTCGAAGAGCGCCAGCATGTCGGGGTCAACCGGATCATGTTCGCGACCGATTTCCCGCATATCGAGAATGAATTCCCGAACTCGCGCCCAATCATCGACAAGATCTATGCCGATGTGCCCGAAGCCGACAAACGCCGAATCTGGGCCGACAACTGCGTCGAATTCTTCAAGCTCGATCAAGCGGCGTGAATGTCGGAGCCGAAAAAGACTCACGAAATATGAATACGTTAGCTCGTCACCCCTGCGAAAGCGGGGGTCCAGCCGAACCGCCGTGGCCGCAGTCGTGGATTCCCGCTTTCGCGGGAATGACGAAAGCCCTTTTCATACTCGCAATTGGGATATTGGGGATGGCTCTCACCTCCACAGGGCCCGCCAATGCGGCCCCCACTAGCGATGCGGTGTACGCCGTGACCTATTTCGAGGCGGCC
The DNA here is from genome assembly GCA_963846635.1 of uncultured Alphaproteobacteria bacterium. Classification (GTDB taxonomy): domain Bacteria; phylum Pseudomonadota; class Alphaproteobacteria; order ATCC43930; family CGMCC-115725; genus AP-15. The sequence continues at coordinate 14,924 of CAWJXM010000042.1, forward strand.
GCACCCGATGTCGGTAAGGTCGCCGCAGATTTGAGGCAGTTCGCTGCGGCGAGCCGCAACGAAGCGGGGGTGCCGGCTTCGACGCATTTGAGGAAATCGGCCGGCCGAGCCGATTTGCGATCTTCGAGGGGTGGCAGAACAAGGCGGCGGCCGATGCCCACAACGCCGCTGCCGCCACCGTCGCTTTCCGCGACAAGGTGCAGCCGCTGCTGGTCGGGCCGTTCGAGGTCCGCAACTTCAGCGGCTTTTCGATCGCGGGCCCGAATGCGCAGGGCGGTCGGGATGCGGTCTATGTGCTGACTCATGTCGATGTCTTTCCGGCCGGCAAGGACCAGGCGGCATCCCTCGTCACGCAACTCGCCGAAGCCAACCGCAAATTGCCGGGCAATCTATGGTTCGACGTCCTGCAGGTCGATGGCCATCCGAACCATTTCACCTTGGTCGAGGGTTGGCGCGACCGCCGAGACTTTGATGCGAGCCTTATGGCGGCCTCGACCCGTGAATTCCGGCAGAAACTGACCCCCCTCGAAGGCGCCCTTTACGACGAGCGCCTCTATCACGCGCTGAGATAGCCGCCAACCACTCGCCTGTAGACGCCTCTGAGCGGCCGTACAGCGGACAGAGCTGAGTGCAACCCACTAGCACGTAGTTGTTAGCGGCCGTGTTCGGTTAGATACGTGCGGAGAGCCATTAACGCGCTCACATAGTATCCCAGTGGATTATTTCGACAATAATTCTCTAGCCATGCCATGCGGCCGGGGTGATCGCTGTCCAGCCCGACCAATAGGTTAGGGGCTAATGAAGTAGAATTAGCTCCGGTCAAAAATCCATCTGCGAAATCGACATAAGACCCGTAATCAGCTGAATAAATTGCATCGGGGTTAGCACTTGATGGACGTGCCCGCCGTTCGCTTTCTGCCGCTTGGAGATATTGGGCGCAGCTGTTATTGCCTATGCCAAACATCGCCATGTACTGATGACCTTGGCCATCGGCTGCCAGAGCACGTGGCGCGATCGTGATGCTGAAAATTAATACCAGCGATGCCGAAATGTCGGCAGCCTTCCGGGTGCTAATCCTAACCTCCGTCCAGCTTGCGATGCGCTGATGAGAAGACATGCTGGGTCTGTTAGTGACCGGAGTTGGGCGGAATGCGAAATTGCGCGTAGTCGGCGCTGGCAAAATCAATTCTACCGATGAGTAGGAAACAGCCAAGCGGCTAGCGCGATTGAGGTGGCTAGGGCTGATATCACCAAAGCGCCAATCGACGCCCAGAACGCATTACGAGAACGATGGTCGATCCGATCCTCGCGGCGCCGATTAATTTCCGCCGACACGAGCCTTACAATGGTCGTTTCTGCCGCTGTCCTGAGATGGTTCACAGTGAACCCAGGTAATCTGCCGATCAACGCGCGGGGCGACGCTTCAGCCTGGACCAGCTCCTCCTTAGTGAGCCTCCGCAAAAACTGCGCCGCGTCGCTTGCATCCCTAGGATTTGTCTCCGGTTGAAAGCTCATGGCCAGCGTTCGTGAGCATCAGCGGGTTTCGATTACGCTTCAGGCGTCCTACCACTGATGCGGGTGTCTTACAAGCTCCAGTACCGAATTGCGGGTGGCACTCGGTCGCGCGCGATCGCGGATTTGACGTCGACGAACACACCGCCCGGCGCTACCGCCGCAAAGAGACGGTCCCAGCCGGCTTCGCGCAACACGCGATGCGGGACGGCAAGAACGAGCCCATCCAGACCGCCAAAATTGTCGAGCGGCACCAGATCGATTCCATATTCACGCCGGGCCTCGTCAGGGTCGGCAAGCGGATCGGCTACCCGCGCGGCAATGCCGAATTCGCGCAGTTCGGCAACAATATCGGGTACCCGGCTGTTGCGCAAATCGGGGACATTTTCCTTAAAGGCGAGCCCGACGATGCCGATCTGCGCGCCCTTGATCGGCCGTTCGGCGGCAATCAGCAATTTGACCAGACGCTGGGCAATAAATCCGCCCATCCCGTCATTGATGCGCCGTCCGGACAGGATCACCTGCGGATAATATCCGGCGGCTTCGGCGCGCGCGGTCAAGTAATATGGGTCGACGCCGATGCAATGACCGCCGACGAGACCCGGCGTGAACGGCAGAAAATTCCATTTTGTACCGGCTGCCGACAACACCTCACGGGTCGGGATGCCGAGCCGGTCGAAGATGATCGCGAGCTCGTTCATCAGTGCGATATTGAGGTCGCGTTGAGTGTTCTCGATGACCTTGGCGGCTTCGGCGATTTCGATCGATGCGGCGTGGTGAAGACCGGCTGGGACGATGCGCTGATAGACCGCCGCGACCCGCTCCAATGTCTGGGCGTCCTCGCCGGCGACGATTTTGACGATGGTTTCAAGCCGGTGCTGCTTGTCGCCGGGATTGATGCGCTCCGGCGAATAGCCAAGCGTGAAATCCACCCCTTGTGTCAGCCCCGAAGCCTTGGCGAGCAGCGGGCCGCAAACCTCGCGGGTCAGCCCCGGATAGACCGTCGACTCGAAGACGACAACGGCCCCGGGTGAGAGCCGCGGTCCGATCAGCGTGCATGCTTCGGAGAGTGGTCGTAGATCAGGGCGGCGATCGGCATCGATCGGGGTCGGTACGGTGATAACGATAAAACTCGCTTCGCTCAGCGCATCGGGATCGTCGGTCAGATGCAAACCGGTAGCGCGCAGCGCCGCCCCAGCAACTTCGCCGGTCGCATCCCATCCGGCGCGCAACGCCGCGATCCGCCCCGCCGATATATCGAACCCGATCACCGGCGAAAAATGTCGCGCCAAGGCCAACGCCACCGGCAATCCGACATAGCCGAGCCCGACGACGGCAAATCCGCGTTCCATATCCGCCTTGTCCTACCCGCTTCAGCAAAAATAGCCGGGAATCATGAATTTTCAGAAAAATTCGGCCAGGTGCTTAGTTGATCTTGTGATAATGCTTGTACCAGGCAATAAAGCGGCCAATCCCCTCCTCGATCGAAATCTTCGGCTCGAAGCCCAGATCTCGGCGCGCGGTATCGATATCGGCGAAACTTTCCGCTACATCGCCCGGTTGCATCGGCAGCAGCTGTTTTTCTACGGTTCGGCCCAGTGCCCGTTCGATGACCGCGATAAAATCCAGCAGCTTTTCCGGTTTATGATTGCCGAGATTGTAGAACTCGATGAGGCACCGTCTCATCGCCTTCCGGAGTTGCCGGCCGATCATGTGCCGCGATCGTGCCGGCAACGATATCGTCGATGTAGGTAAAATCGCGCGCCATATGCCCTTCGTTAAATACCTTGATCGGCCGATCGACGAGAATTGCTTCGGTAAACAACCAAGCCGCCATATCCGGACGCCCCCACGGGCCGTAAGCAGTGAAATACCGCAATCCGGTCGCCGGCAGCCCATAAAGATGGGAATAGCTGCGGGCGATCAGCTCGCAGCTGCGCTTCGACGCCGCGTAAAGCGAGACCGGCTTGTTCACGGGGTCGGCGACGCTGAACGGCTGTTTCTTGTTGGCGCCATAGACCGAAGATGAGGACGCATAGGTCAGCGCGGTGAGCCGCTCGATCCGTCGCGCCGCTTCCAATATGACGAGAGTGCCCATGATATTGGAGTCGACATAGGAATACGGATTTGCCAAGGAATGGCGCACGCCTGCCTGGGCTGCGAGATGAATGATGCCAGTCAGGTCTTTGTTGGCGGCCACCAGCGTAAATAAGCCATCGCGGTCGGCGATGTCGAGTTTGCAGAAGGTGAAACCCGGCGCTTTGAGTTCAGCGAGACGCGCCTCCTTCAGCCGGGTGTCGTAGTAATCGTTGACGTTGTCTATACCGATGACGCGCTCGCCGCGGGCGAGCAAAACTCGGGCGGTATGGAAGCCGATGAACCCGGCAACGCCGGTGACAAGGATCGACATGGGGCTCCTGTGAAATGGCGGCCATCTGGCCTATTCTCTGGCCGCGACGGCGGCAAGAAGCAATTTTTGAGCCTACCGCACCGAGCGTTTCAGCCGCTGGCCCAGATGTTCAAGACGGAACCGCAGGCGTGGCTGCTGCACCACTTGCCACATCATCGGCACACAGCGGGTCGCAAAGCGCTCTTTGAGACGGTTGCGTCCAGCCATGAAATCATAGATTTGCATACCGCATTGGAAGGCATGGCGAATCGCCAACGCGTGCGCAAGATAGCCCGGCCGTTCGCGCACATCGGCATCGTCGAAGCCGCTCTGATAGGCGTAAATACGCCGCCCACGCCTAAAGTTATAGAGATAGCCGATAACCCTTTTGCCGGCCCTGGCCTCGATCAGCTGGACTCCGCCTTTCTCGAAACAGCGCTCGATCAGCCGCCGGTGAAAGCGCTCGAAAAATGGCCGGCTGAACGAATGCGCTTGGCAGCGGCGCTCCCAAGAGGCGCAGTGAAGCGACTTCAACGCGGTGAACCATCGCTGTGCCTCGTCCTCGCTCGACGCCTCGCGCAACTGCACGTCACCCTGGGCAGCAAAGTGGCGGAACGTGCGGCGCATTTGCTGGCGGGCATTGGCGCTCAGGATGGAATCGAGCTCGCCGGCAGCGGTAAGCCGATCGAGTTCGACGATGTACGATGGCACCGTGGTTTCGCTTAGCAACAACCCCCGGCTGGCAAGCGCCATATCGGGAATTCGGCATGAGCAGCCGCGCAAATGCAGCTCGTCCGCGCCGCTCCGCTGCTCGGCAAACCAAGCGAGCAGCGCATCGAGTGCGGCCGGCTCCCGTTCTGGCATGGTCAGGATGCCGTTATGTTCGATCATCATCGCATCAAATTGCGGCTCGCCGGTTTCGTTCAGGTAAAGGCTGCGCGACCGGATCAGGCCGTGGCGGCGGCTCGTCGCAGCAGCGCCGAGCAGCGCCAGCGCGACGGTCTCCTCCCCTGCCCGGCCGCGCAGCAGCATCGGCCGCTTTGCCGCCGGAATCACATCGAGCATGGTCCCGATCCACGCCCAGGAAACAAAAAAGGATGTCGCCTCTGTTTCGAGCCTGCGCCACTCGCGCTCAAGCTCGTCTATCGGCGGCAGCAGCTCTCGACGGAATACGATTTCGAGACCCATGCGCCCGTTGTCGATTTCCGATTAACCGGGAATAAGTCGCTTGGCCCCAAACTCGGCCAGGGCGCGATGCTGTTATAAGGGCGGAGCGTCAGCAACAAGACCGTCTCGGTGATGCGGGTTCTGCATATCCTCGACCATTCGCTACCGTTGCAAAGCGGCTATGTGTATCGGACGTTGGGGATCGTTGAGCAGCAACGGAGGCTCGGCTGGGAACCGATCCTGCTGACCTCGGGCAAGCATTACGCGCCGGGCCCGCCGCGCGAGCGGATCGATGGTTGGGAATTCCTGCGCACGCCAATGCCGTCAGGCCCGGCCGCCAAGCTGCCCTTGCTGCGCGACTGGAAGATCATAAGTGATCTTGACCACCGCCTTGACGCGATCATCTCTGAGACAGCGCCGGATATCTTGCACGCGCATTCGCCTGTGCTCAATGCGCTGCCCGCAATCCGCGCCGGCCATCGACATCGCATTCCGGTGGTCTACGAGGTTCGCGCCTTTTGGGAGGACGCCGCAGCGAGCCACGGCGTCGAAGCGGAGCGCGGTCTGCGCTATCGCGCAACGCGGCTCATCGAGACGCACGCTCTGCGCCGCGCCGATGCCGTCACGGCGATCTGCGACGGGCTGCGGCGGGACATCGTTGCCCGCGGAATCGCAGCCGACAAGGTGACGGTCATCCCCAACGCGGTCGATCGCACTAGCTTTGCCGGACCCGGCGCACCGGATGCTGCGCTGGCAGCACGGCTCGGTCTCACCGACAAGACCGTCCTTGCCTTTCTCGGCTCATTTTATTCTTACGAGGGGCTCGACCTCTTGCTAAGGGCACTGCCGCTGATGCGGCTGGAGGACCCGAATGTCGCCTTGCTGCTCGTCGGCGGAGGACCGGAAGAAGGCGTCTTGCACAAACTCGCCGACCAGCTCGGCCTTGCGCGCAATGTCGTCTTCACTGGCCGGGTGCCGCATAGCGAAATCGCGCGCTATTACGACCTCGCGGATATATTGGTGTTTCCCCGCGTGTCGCGGCGTTTGACCGAACTCGTTACACCGCTAAAGCCGCTCGAGGCGATGGCGCAGGAGCGCATCGTCGCCGCCTCAAATGTTGGTGGCCATCGCGAGTTGATCCGCGACCACGAGACCGGCTACCTGTTCCCACCTGACGACCCGGCTCGGCTCGCCGAAGGGGTACTGGCGGCGCTCGACGATCAGTCGTCCTGGCCGCGGATCCGCGCCAATGCGGTCCACTACATCGACACCGAGCGTTCATGGCGGCATAGTGTCGTCGCGCTACGCCGAGGTCTATGAACGCGTTTTGCGCCGCTAAGCGAAACTCGGCCCGTCGGCTGGAGGCTTGTCCGCTGCACGCAAATCTCGCGAAACAGTGCGATCTGCCCATCCGTGGTGCTCTGCCAGTCGAATTGCTCGGCATAGGCCCGGGTCGCGGCCCGGTCTGGTGGAGCCGCGAGAATTTCGCGAATCGCTGCCGCAAGGCATTGTGGCGTTGCCGTCGCGACGATCCCCCCGGCCTCCGGCGCGCCGACGACATCGGCGATGCCTGGCAACTGCGTAACGACAACCGGGGTGCCACAGGCCATGCTCTCGAGCAAGACGTTGGGCCAGCCCTCACGCGTCGAGGCCAGCAGCAGTACATCGGCCGCGCTGTAGATTTGCGGCAGCCGGTCTTGCGGCAACCGCCCAAGGAAATGGACACGCTCGGCGATTTTCCGCGCCCGCGCCACGGCCTCGATCGCCGCGCGCTCCGGGCCGTCGCCGATGATGATCAGATCTATGTCCGGCAGCAAAGCGGCGGCTTCGACCATCAGCCGGTGGCGCTTCAGCACCACGAGGTTGCCGACCGCGAGTACCGTCGGCCGGGTAAAGCCGAGCGCCCGCCGCGCCGCAGTACGGTCGCCGGGTTGAAACAGCATGAGATCGACCCCGTTGCGCAGAACTCTGATTCTCTCGGGGGAATCCCAAGGTTAATCAGGCGATCGCTCAGCCCGCTCGATACGGCGATCAGACCATCCGCCTTGGCGGCCGCCCAGGCGATCCAGCGCCGCGGCACGCGATAGCCGGCGATCAGATTGAGATCACTGCCCCGTGCAGTCACGACAACAGGCCGGCCAACCGCCCGCCCCAGCATTACCGCCGCAATACCATCAGGGTAGAAATAGTGCGCGTCGATCAGCGCGAAGTCGCGCCCTGCGGCGATCTGCCGGCGCAATTTCGGCAGCATTGCCGCGAACAAGGCGGTGGGAGCCGTGCTCATGCCGATCTTTGGCAGTAGCGGATAGCGTGGATGTTCGATCTCGATCCCGAAGCGCGTCTCGCGGTACGGGATCTGCGCGATGACCCCGTATTCGCCAAAATGGAGCGAGGAAAACGGGAACCACGGACACGGCGCGATGACCCGCGCCGCGATCTCGCCGCTTGCGACCAGCTTGCGCAGACGGGTTTCGACAAAGATTCCGTGCTGCGGCCGGACAGCGTTCGGGTACAAGGTCGTAAATGTCAGGATTTGCAAGCGAGGGCCATTCATCAATGCGGTGCGGCACCGGGGCTTCCTCGCCCCCGTTCGGCTAATGCCAATCTACCGCAATCCCGACTTTCGGCGATTGCCGCCGGCCGTTGCCGGCATTTTCAATGCGGCGGCGCGCCACAGCTTTTTTGCCTTGCCAGCCTGGTACGATCTGATGGCGCGTTATGGTGTCACGCCAGATACCGAAACCCGCATTTATAGCGATGAGCGCCCGGGCTCGGCTACAGCCCTGATATTGCAGACAGTTGAAGACCGCGCTCGGCCGTCGCCTCCTCAGCCTTGCAAATGCATACAGCGTCGAGCACGGCATCTTGCATCCTGCTGGCAGCGATCTCGAGACCGGGCTCGCTCGGATCATCGGCGAAATCCTCGACGAAACGCCGCGCTGGGACGGCATTGCCCTTTCCGAGCTCGACCCGCGCGACTTTGCCTATGGCACCGCGGCAACTGGGCTGCGCCGTGCCGGTTTTCTCGTCGAACGCGTCTTCCATTCGGGCAACTGGTTCGAAGACACCGCCGGTCTGCGCTTTGCAGATTATCTCTCCGCTCGGCCTGCCGAATTGCGCAATACCTGGCGCCGCAAACGGCGCCGAGCGGCTGCCGCCGGCCTAAAGACCAATTTCTTTACCGATCTCGCCGGTATCGATCAGGCGATTGCCGATTACGAGGCGATTTATGCGCGGAGCTGGAAGCCGCCTGAGGCCTTTCCCCGGTTCATGCCGGCACTGATCCGGCTTGCCGCCGAAACGGGTGCGCTGCGCCTCGCCGTTGCCACCCTCGGCGGTGTCCCGGCAGCGGCCCAATTCTGGATCGTCTGGAACGGCCGCGCTATTATCTACAAGCTTGCGCATGATAAGCGGTTCGACGAATTCTCGCTCGGCACATTGCTGACCATGGCATTGGCCGAACGTGTGCTCGATGACGACTGTCCGCACGAAATCCATTTCGGCCGCGGCGACGATCCCTACAAAAAGCTATGGCTCTCCAGGCGACGCGAACGCTGGGGGATCAGCGCTGCCAACCCGCGCACAATACGCGGTCTTCGTTTCGGACTGAAGCGCGAGGCCGCCAAACTCTATCACCGGATCCGCGGCCAAGCTCTGGCCCCGCCGAGCTGAGCTCTCCGCATAGCGCGCCATGCGACCCGATATGCTGTCGTGGATCTCGTACTCTTCGCTGATTCCGCCAAACCTGTTCATTTTGCTCGCCATGATCGGGGTCGTCCTGGCCTGGCGATCGCGGCGGACGGGGCTGGTGCTGGCGACAGCGGCAATGGGATGCCTTTATCTCACCTCCACCGAGGCAATCAGCTTTTGCCTGATCCGAGCCATCGACCGGCTCGCCGACACGGCTCCGAAATTGCCGCTACCGCAGCCGCCGGGTGCGATCGTGGTTCTTTCGGCCGAATTCCGCCACAGCAACCGCCCAGACCGCCGCGACATCGTCGGGCTGATAACATTGTCACGGCTGGCCGAGGCCGCCAGACAGCAACGCCGCACCGGCTTGCCGATTCTGGTCAGTGGCGGCTGGATCGACCACGCGGACGATTCCTTAGCCGGCATGATGAGCAAAGCGCTCGAGAGCGATTTTCGCGTGCCGGTCAAATGGCGCGAGGATCGCTCGCGGACAACTTACGAGAACGCACTCTATTCGGCAGAGATTCTGCGCCGGGCCGGCGTTCCCTCGGCTCTGGTGGTGACCGATTCCTGGCACATGGCGCGGGCCTTATGGTCCTTCTATGCTGTCGGTTATCCGGTGATCGCGGCCCCGCTGCCTGAACGCCAATCCTTGGAGCTGTCGTTCGCGAGTTTCTTTCCGCAGATCCCCGCGCTGATGAAGAGCTATTACGCGATGCACGAGCTGATCGGGCTGGCGTGGTACGAACTGCGGCCACGGGCGCTGAGCCGCTGAAGCGGGCGGCTAGACGAAACTGACTGGGCTTTGCTGCTCTGCTGTTGGCTGTGCCGGACCACAAACAGCTTTTCACAGCCTAGTGCTGAGACGCAGACCGAGGATTCCCTCGATCGTCGTGGCCGGGCCCGGCCCGGCCATCCACGAGCCGCGGCACGCGTCTTGCCCGTTTCTCGTGGATGCCCGGCCCAAGGCCGGGCAAGACGATCAGACTGGGACGGGGTCATCTGAATGCGTCTGAGCACTAGTTGGTCAGTTTGCGGGCCAAGGAAATGTGCACTGAGGTGGGTCCGTCTGAGAACCATGCTCTCAGAGGTCGCCATCGCCGGCTTTGCCCCTCGACCCTTCTGCTCCAAATTCAGCAGCGGCAGCGCAAAATCAGCCCTTGGCCTTGTTTCCTTTATCGATGCTTCGGTTCAGAGTTGAACGAGGGGAGGAGGCAGAAATGGAAACAATCGCTGAATTGGCAGCACCCCCTCGGGATGGCGTTCGAACGCTGCCGGCCGCTGCCGCACTTACGGCGCTCGGCGTCGTCTACGGTGATATCGGCACCAGCGCGCTTTACGGGTTCAAACAGGCCGCGGACGCGGCGGGAACGGTCTCGCCCGAGAACATTATGGGCATCGCATCGGTCATCTTTTGGGCGCTCCTCCTGATCGTCTCATTCAAATATGCGATCCTGATCATGCGCGCTGACAATCGCGGCGAGGGCGGGATCGTCGCATTATTGGCGCTTCTAGATGTTCGCCGTGCCCCGCGCGGCAGTTGGCGCGCTTCTCTGATGATCGTCGGTTTGATTGGTGCGGCGCTCCTTTACGGCGATGGGGTCATCACGCCAGCCATCTCGGTGCTGAGCGCAGTCGAGGGTCTCAAGCTCGACGCTCCCCGGCTCGCACCGGCCGTGGTTCCGATCAGCATCGCGATCCTGATCGGCTTGTTTCTGGTTCAGCGCAAGGGCACGGCGTTTATCGGCAACATCTTTGGGCCGGTCATGCTGGTCTGGTTTCTAACCCTCGCGGTATTCGGGATGCGCGGCATCATCGGCGCACCCTCCATCCTCCACGCACTCAGCCCGCATCATGCGCTGCTCTACCTCGCCCACTCGCCGCCCGGGATCGGCTTTGCCGTGCTCGGCGCCGCCTTCCTTACTGTCACGGGTGCAGAGGCGATGTACGCCGATATGGGGCATTTCGGCTCATTGCCGATCCGCCTCGGCTGGTTTGGCGTGGTCTTTCCCGCTCTCATTCTCAATTATTTCGGGCAAGGTGCGCTGCTGCTGTCCAATCCGCACGCCGTGGAGAACCCGTTCTACCTGCTGGCGCCGGGATGGGCCCATTACCCGATGGTGGCGTTCGCGACTGTCGCGACCATCATTGCCTCGCAGGCGATCATTTCCGGCGCATACTCGCTGACGCAGCAAGCGATCCAGCTCGGTTTTCTGCCGCGCTTGCGGGTGCTGCATACGGCCAGCCAGGAGAAGGGGCAGATCTATATGCCGCTCGTCAACTGGCTGCTCGCCGCCGGGACACTTGGGGCGGTCCTCATGTTCGGCTCCTCCGATGCGCTGGGTGGCGCATACGGCATCGCCGTCTCACTGCTGATGGCGGTCACCACGGTTCTGGCTGCCCTTGTGGCATTGCAATGGGGTTATAACCCGGTACTCGTCGCCGCCGTGAACGGATTTTTCCTGATTATCGAGCTGGTCTTTGTCGCCGCCAACGCGGCAAAGCTGATCGAGGGGGGATGGTTCCCGCTGCTGATGGCCTTTGTCGTCGCGTTCCTGATGCTGACATGGCGAACCGGTTATGCGCTCCTCGAGCAGCAGCGCTCTCGCATGCGCCAGTGCGAGGACGAGTTCACCGACTGGGTTGTCGAGAGCCGTCCGATCCGGCTGCCGGGAGCAGCTGCGATCTTTACTGCGGCAGCTTCAGGCATCCCGCTCGCGCTGACGCACCACCTCAGGCACAACCGCGTGTTGCACGAGCGAATGCTTCTGGTTTCGACGACAACCACCGATGCTCCGCGCGTCGACCACGCCGATCGGGTCGAGCTGGTTCCCGTCGGCGCCGGGATCATCCGCGTCATCCTGTATTTCGGCTTTATGGAGCACCCGGATATCATGGACGGGCTAAAGCTTGCCTGTCGGGACCCAGCCCTCAGCGGCATCGACCCCGAGCGTATCACCTTTTATTCGCGACGCATTATGGTGATCCCGAGCGGCAAAGTGCCGGGCATGGCCATATGGCGGCAGCGGCTCTTCGCGGCGATGCACCTCAACGCCAATTTGCCGGCCGCGTATTATGGCGTGCCGGCATCCCAGGTCGTCGAGGTTGGGCTCGAGGTCGAGATCTAGCGGCCAATCGATCGATCCGCGAGCGGCGATCCTGGGGGCGCAGTGCGCACCGCCTCGGCACAAAACCCGCCCACCCTTTCGCTCGAGCCAGCCACGTTACTGCGGCGTGAGCCACACGGCATTAGACAGTGCGTCTTAAACTGCTCTCCGCTCGTCTTATACCAAATCCTGATGATAAGGACCCATGCTCACCCCTATCATTGCGAGTTTGCCACCGCCCTGCGGCCGACCCGCCCTGGATGAACCCGGCTCGTTGCGGAGTTGGGCTAACATGATATGGCCGCCGGATAGAGGTCGATGCTCCTTGGCGCTGGAGAGCCCGCTTGCGAGTTGGACCCGCGGAGCCTTGCAGAGCCCCACTGGTGCCAAGGGCAACGCCCGGGAGCACGCTTGTCAGATTTCGTGTTGTTGGAGGCCCCCACCCCGGCGGTGCAGGTGTGGAGGAGACGGTATGGAGGTCATGCACAAACGAGGCGCCGGTCTCGACGTCCATAAGGCGACGGTCGTGGCCGGCGTGCGGTTGAGGGTTGGCCGCAAGCCAACGCGGGAAGGCCGCCCCTTTGCGACGACAACGCAGGGCCTGGTGGCTCTGCTGGCGTGGTTGACCGAGAGCCGGGTCACGCATGTCGCGATGGAGGCGACTGGAGTGTACTGGAAACCGGTGTGGACCATCCTGAGCGACGGGCGCTTGGTGCTGATGGTGGCCAATGCGGCGCATATCAAGAACATGCCCGGGCGCAAGAGCGCCATGAACGATGCGATGTGGATCGCCGATCGGCTCGCCTGCGGGCTGATCAGGGCGAGTTTTGTGCCGGAGGACGACATCCAAGAGCGGCGCGCCCTGATGCGCCCCCGCAAGCAATTGGTGCGCGAGCAGACGCGGCATGTTCAGCGCCTCGAGACGACGCTTGAAGAGGCCAACATCAAGCACGGTGCGGTGATCAGCGATCTGATGGGGTGAGGGGTCGGCGGATGATCGCGGCCATGATCCCCACGGGACCAGCCCGTGGGCTGAAGGCCCACGGCCAGCACAAATCCACGCGCCTGCGCCGCGGGGCGCCGTGGCTGAAAACCAGGTTCGTGCAATGCGCCTGGGCCGCCAAACGTGTAAAAGTCGGTACTTGATTTATCGGACAGTGTCCGGAGTGATTGCGAAGGACGGCCCGGGACAGTCTGTCCCGGCGGCGAGCGCCGCCCTCAAGCCCGGCGCCTACGGCGCCCCGCTTCGCGGCTTCGGGGCTTGACCGCGGCGCTCCGCCGAGAACCCAGCATCCATGCCGTCAAGGCCTGATCCTGTCCCTTACGGCAAGTGCCAGTTTGCACTACATCCGACACTGTCCGTGAGGTCAAACCCAACTTTTTACACCAAACGCGCCAAAGACAGCTCCGACCGGGCGCCGTTCTTTCGGCTGCAAAGCCGACGCGGGCCGCAAACGGCAATCTGCGCCGACGCCGCTTCGATCCTGACCGCGATTTATCACATGCTCAAATCCGGTCTGCCGCATCGCGATCTCGGCGCCAACTCCTGCGATCGACGCTCGCCGGAAGCCAAGGCCAGGCGCCTGGTCAGCCAGCTCGCCAAGCTCGGCTTTGCCGCCCAACTCCAACCCCCCGCCGATGCCACCTGATGCTCCCACAGCGCTGGCCCTATCAAAGGTTTCTTGTTAACCCCAACTACGGATATGCCTCAAGGCGTTGGCTTGTGAGCGAGATGGAAGGCTTGCCCGGCCTGAAAGCGTAGGCGACGAGGCAGGACAGGACATGGACCATGGCGTTGATCACCGATCTGTGGCGTGAATGCTCAAGCCCCATTTCGGATTTCAGAGTATCGAGTACGGTCTCGATGAGGAAGCGCTTGCGCAGCATGATCTTGTCGGCCAGCGGCATGAGATAATTCCTCATGTTGCGGCGGATGCTGGTGATGAGGTGCAAGCCCCGCTGCCAGAGTTTGCTGAAGAGTTCGCGGCCGATGTAGCCCTTGTCGGCGTAGAGGGTGCCGGCCAGGTGCTGGGTCATCGCGTCGAGCACGGTGCTGTCGGCGGTGTTGCCGGGGGTGATTTTCAGCGCCATGATCTGACCCTTGTGGTTGATCACGAAGTGCAGCTTGAGGCCGTAGAACCAGCCCATGCTGGTCTTGCCGCGTGCGGCGAGGCCCTTGAACACCTTATGGCGGTGAATGCGGCGATTGTGGCAGACGGCGAGCTTGGTTAAATCAGCGAAGTAGACGCCGCTCGGCTCGCCGCTGAGGCTGTGCAGCAGCACCATCAGAGGGACGAACAGCCGCGGCATCAGGCTGACAAACCGGTCATAATGCGGCAGATCGCCAAAGCAGGCGCGATACTGCTGGCCGATCCCGTAGCAGTAGAATGCCTTGAAGTGCTTGAACGGCGAGAGGTGAAACAGCACCACAATGAACAGCATCTCGGCGCGCGACAGCTTGCCTGGGCGCTGCCTGGTCTGCTCCGACGGGAGCAGCCGGTGCGCTTCCCAGTCTGCCAACAGCTTGCAGAAGTCATCGAGACAGCAATACAGCGCTGTGATATCGACCGCCATTGAGGGGGCTCTCCAGACCCGGGTTTGACGCTCAGTGTTCGTAAGCCGATGCTGTCAAAGCCTTGGTTCTTTGGGAAGCCCCTCAACCCTTATCCGTAGTTCGGGTTTGTTAGGAGCCTGAAAGGCGACGAAGCAATCCCGTCCCGATCCGAGTGCGCACTGTCCGACGAGATTGCTTCGCTGCGCTCGCAATGACAACCACAGCATAGGTTCTGATCAGAGGGATTTGGTATTAGTCGGCGGTTCGGCGCGCCATCAGGCCTTTGGCCGGGTCGTAGCCGTAGACCGCCAAGGCCAGAAAGACGATCGTCGCGGCAACCAGTACCGCCGCCGACACCGGTTCCACCTGACCGTAAAGTGCAAATCGGATCAGCTCGACCGCGTGGGTGAACGGGTTCAGTAAGCAGATGCGGTAAAGCAAAAGGCTCGCTTCCTTGACGTGCCACAGCGGATAGAGGGCCGAAGACGCGAAAAACATCGGAAAGATCACGAAATTCATGACGCTGGCAAAATTCTCGAGCTGCCGGATGGCAGACGACAGCAATAAGCCGAGCGCTCCGAGCATCAGCCCGGAAAGGATCAGAGCCGGCAATACCGCGATGTAGCCATACCACGGCGGTTCGATCTCCCAGTAGAGCGCGATCGCCAGAAACGCGTAGGCCTGCAGCACCGAGACGATGACCCCGGCAAACAATTTCGCGGTCAACAAAAACCAGCGCGGCAATGGGCTGATCATCAGCACGCGCATGCTGCCCATCTCGCGATCGTAGACCATCGACAACGAGCTCAGCATGCCATTGAACATCAGGATCATCGCGATCAGACCGGGCGCAATGTAGATCGAATACGGGATGTAGGTGTCGTAAGGCGGGATGATCGAGACGCCGAGCACAAACTGAAAGCCGGTCGCGAAAATCGCGAGCCACACCAATGGCCGCACCAATGCGGAAAAAAATCGGCCGCGCTGGTTCAGAAAGCGCAGCCATTCCCGCAGTGAAACGCCAATAAGGCAGCGCAGGTAATGGATCGGCCTCATGCCGCTGCGCGCTCCTGCACCAGGGTTTCAAACGCGGCGCGCAGCGATGGTGCGCGCGTCTGGCCGAGAATGGTGCCAGTGGCGCCGTCGGCCCGCACTTCCCCTTTATGCAGCACGATGACCCGCGCGCCGTCGCCGGCCTCGTCGATCAGATGGGTGGCCCACAATGCCGCCAACCCCTCTTCGCGGCAGAGTTGGCGGACATGATCCAATAGGAATTGCCGGCTCGAAATGTCGAGCCCGACAGTCGGCTCGTCGAGCAGCAATAGCCGGGGTCGATGCAGGAGTGCCCGCGCGATTTCGACCCGCCGCCGTTGACCACCGCTCAGTTGCCGGGCTTTGTCCCGGCGCCGGTCGCTGAGCCCGACGCGCTCGACCTCGACCGCAATGCGCCGCGCCGCGTCCCGCCGCGAGATCCCGTGCAATGCGCAATGATAATAAAGGTTTTGCTCGAGCGACAAATCAAGGTCGAGGGTCGGTTGCTGGAAGACGACCCCCATCAGCTGCAGGCATTGCAGCGGTTGTCGCTGAATATCGATGCCAAAGACCCTGATCGCCCCCTCACCCTGAGCGTAGAGCCGGGTCGCAAGCGAAAACAGGGTCGTCTTGCCGGCGCCGTTGAGCCCGAGCAACACAGTGAACTCGCCGGGATTGATCGAGAACGAGACACCGCGCAGCACCTGCCGCTGACCAAAGCAATGTCCGAGCCCTTCGACGGCAAATGCTGGAACAGTCACGGAAAGCCTCACGGCCGGGAAACGACGCCCCAGGGCGACTGACCGACCGGGATCGATTTAACCACTTTTTGCGCGCCGACGTCGATGACCGAGATATCATTGCTGACCCCGTTGGTCGTGTAGAGCCGGCTTTGATCCGGGCTGAACGCCAAGCTCCACACCCGCTGTCCCACCAATAGATAGCGCAACACTTCGTATGTCTGCGCATCGATGACCGCGACCCGGTTGGCCGGTCCGAGCGCGACAAAGGCAAGCTTGCGGTCCTTGGTGATCGCGATGCCGACCGGCTGGATTGCTTCGGTCGGGACACCCGGCACGGCAAAGGTGATCCGTTTGACGATCTGGCGCTTCTTGGCGTCGATGACGCTGACGGTCCCGCCGACTTCGGCCGATACCCAGAATTGGGCGCCGTCGGCCGTCCATACGGCGCGGCGCGGACGACTGTCGACGAGGATATTGGCGACAACCTTGCGCTCTGCCGTGTCGATCACATGCGCCATGTTCGTGGTCTCGGAGGTATTGACGAGAAATTTGCCGTCCGGGCTGATGCCCATGCCTTCCGGCTCGACACCGACCGGGATCTCGGTCAGCACCGCACCCTGGGCGATATCGACAATGGTAACGAGGTTGTCGTCTTCATTGGCGACATAAAGCAGCTTGCCGCTCGGATCCAAGGCGAAGAATTCGGGGTCGGTGCCGCTCGGCAAGGTGCGCACCACTTTGTCCGAGGCGAGATCGAGCACCTCGATGTGGTCGCTGTCGCTGGCGCAGATGTAGAGCGATTTTGCGTCCTTCGATAACAGAATGCCGCGCGGGCGCTGGCCGACTGGGATCGTTTTGACCGGCTCCAGCGTGGTGCCATCGACGACGGTGATCGTGTTGTCCTTTTCGTTCGACACATAGATCGTGTCCGCCGCCGCGATCGGGGAAAGAGAAAGGGAGGCAAGGCCGATCAAAAACGATATCGTCAGCCCCGCGGAAGCCGGGAGTCCTCAGCAGCCGTTTCGGTCTTTTCGCGGCTCGATTCCCGCTCTTCGCGAGGAATGACGGAGAGCAGCGCTAACGATCAGTTCATTCGGCATTTGGTTTCTGGTTGGTCGATCCCGAGCGTGTCGAGTTCGGAGAACTGGTGCAGAAAACCCGGCTGCGGCGAGACCGAGACAAGCGAGCGCGAATCGGCCAGCAGAACCGGCTGACGCAGCTGACCATCCCAGGACCGAAAACTGAGCCGGGCGCCCTTATAAGCGGCGAGTTCGAAACGATCGCTGCGGATAAAGGCGGAAATGACCGCGGGGTCGATCGATTGGGTACGGCTCGCCGCTTCTCCGATCGCCCTGACCGCCATCCACGCGGCGTAATCGCGATCGGTCATCCAGCGCTTCGCCTGGCGTAAAAAGCGATCCTGCAGCTGGGTTGCGCCCCATTGCTCATGCGGCCGCGCCCAGGCGCTCGGCACCAGACCCTGGGTTCCGGCAACCGGCCGCGGATCGAACGTGCGATAGGACAGGTCATCACCAAATTCGTCCCCCTCATCGGCGACGACGAGCACGTCATAGCTGATGCCTTGCGTAAAGCGCGCAACCTCGGCCTGGATCGCGAAATGGCCAGTATCGGTCCGGCGCGCCCCCGGGATGAAAGTCCACGGCTTTTCTTCGACAATGTGCGCCTGGAATTTCAGAGCGGCGTGCCTGATATCGGCAGCGAATTCCCGGTCACCGTCGCTGTGGCCAACAACAAGCAAGATATCGGGCCAGCGCTTGACCACGAGATACTGAACCAGGGCATCGGCCAGCATTGCCCGGCTCGGCAACAAATGCAGGATGTTGGCGCGGCAATCCGCGCCGCGCAGCCGGTCATCGGCAGCGCCGCTGTCAAAGATCGTCAGGTGGGCGGCCTCCGGCAGAGCCGCGATGCTCAGCAGCTTTGGCGCATCGAGGTCGGTCATCACCAGCCGCACCCCCTTCGCGGCAAGATTGCGAAAGGCGCTGGCGACATCGCCGCCTTCAGATGCGATGCTCTCGACGAGCTCAAAGGATTGCCCGGTAAACTGTCCGGTCGTGTTGTTATCGGCAATGCCGAGGCGCGCGCCCTGAAGGCCTTCGTCATCGGGCGGCTGGTCGAGATAGGTCAGCGGCAAGGTCCGCTTCACGGTCTGTGACAGCCATCCGATCTCAATTGTTTGTCCGCCGGCACGCACGCCAGCCGCGGGCAGGACCAGTGCCATGATCAGGGCGCCGAGCACTAGCGTCCTGATCAAGAAATTCGTGAGATCAAATGAGAGCCAGTCATTGCGAGGAGCCCGCAGGGCGACGCGGCAATCTGGAAGCGGGTCGGTGCGTTGCCGACGAGATTGCTTCGCTCCGCTCGCAATGACAGACCTTTTTTGATCCCAAGAATTTCGCCTTGGCCACACTGAAAGGCAGTGGTAATTGCCGGCCATCATCGAGCCCGAGCCCCTATTTCAGGGTTTCGAGATAGGCGATCAAATTCTCACGCTGAGTTTCGTCTTTAATGCCGGGGAAAATCATTTTGGTCCCCGGTACCACTGCCCGCGGATCGGCCAAATAGGTGTCCAGCATTTTTGGATCCCAAGTGTGATGAAAATTCTTCATCGCCTCGGAGTAATTATAGTCGGGCAAGCTCGCCGATTTGCGGCCGACAATCCCAAACAGGCTCGGACCGATCTTATTCTTCCCGGGTTCGTTGGTATGGCAAAGAGCGCACTTCACAAAGACGATCTTGCCGGCCTCGACATTCGAAGTCGTAGCGCATTCGGCGGCAACAGGTATTAGAAAAGCGAACAGACCGCACCCGACCCAAAATCGCATTCTTCCTCCCCAATGCCGGTGACTTTTGCTCGGCTCGGCGGCACCAGCAAACCCCTGCAGAACCCCCGAACAGTCTTGCCGATCGCGCACCATAATGCGACGATCATTGCGTGGAAGCCGGGGTCTGAGAGGTTATCAACCAGAATAGGCGGCCGGCGCAATGCGGCTCATTGTGCCATCGCTCCGGTCGAGGCCGCCCGCGGCCAGATGCGGTGACCTGAGGTCGTTGAGGAAGGAATAAGGGAGGGGTTGGTGGAGACGCGCGCAGCTGTCGCTCACAAAGCTGGTGAGCCGCTAACGGTCGAGACGATTCAGCTCGATGGTCCGAAAGACGGCGAGGTGCTGGTCGAAATCAAGGCGACCGGCATCTGCCACACCGACGCGTTTACGCTGTCGGGCGCCGACCCCGAGGGTCTGTTCCCGGCAATTCTCGGCCATGAGGGTGCCGGCATCGTCGTCGATGTCGGACGCGAAGTGACGAGCGTCAAAAAGGGCGATCACGTAATCCCGCTCTACACGCCCGAATGCCGCCAATGCGAATATTGCCTGTCGGGAAAAACCAATCTGTGCGTGGCGATTCGCGCCACACAAGGCCAAGGCGTCATGCCTGACGGCACCAGCCGCTTCTCGCTCGGCAGTGAGAAGATTTTTCACTACATGGGAACGTCGACCTTCTCGAACTTTACCGTGCTGCCGGAGATCGCGGTGGCAAAAATCCGCGAAGACGCGCCGTTCGATAAGGTCTGCTACATCGGTTGCGGGGTTACGACCGGTGTCGGCGCGGTGATCAATACCGCCAAAGTCGAACCGGGAGCGAACGTGGTCATCTTCGGGCTCGGCGGCATCGGGCTCAACGTGATCCAAGGCTGTCGCATGGTTGGTGCCGACATGATCGTGGGCGTCGACATCAACCCGCGTCGCCGCGCGCTCGCCGAAAAGTTCGGGATGACCCATTTTGTCAATCCGAGGGAGGTCGAGGGCGATCTCGTCCCGTATCTGGTCAATCTGACCAAGGGCGGCGCCGACTACAGTTTCGAATGCATCGGCAACGCACAGACGATGCGGCAGGCACTCGAATGCTGCCATCGCGGTTGGGGGGTCAGCGTGATCATCGGGGTCGCCGGCGCCGGCCAGGAGATTTCGACGCGTCCGTTTCAGCTGGTAACCGGCCGGGTGTGGAAGGGCACCGCGTTTGGCGGCGCCAAGGGCCGCACCGATGTGCCCAAGATCGTCGATTGGTACATGAATGGGAAGATCAACATCGACGATCTGATCACCCACCAGCTCGCCCTCGCCGACATCAACAAAGGCTTTGATCTGATGCATGCGGGCGAGTCGATCCGCAGCGTCGTCGTCTATTGACGCGATTGGCCGCAGCTGTTTAGTCGGCAGCGGCCCGCGATTGCGGATAACGAGAGCTAATTTTCCTGCTTACTGGTGCGGGCGAGAGGACTTGAACCTCCACGTCATCTCTGACAACAGATTTTGAGTCTGCCGCGTCTGCCATTCCGCCACGCCCGCTGAGGCGGCGCCGACTATAGCGGCGGCGGCACGGCGGTCAACCGCGACACCGCGCTTTTGGCGGGAGGAGGAAACATGGCCCGCAGGATCAACCGGGCGATCGAGCTGTTGGCGCAGGACCAGGCGATCTACTACACCGGCGGTCATAGCGGGCATGTGCTGACCCGCGCCCAAGGATGCGAGGACGCCCATACCTGGGCCGATTACATCAATGTCGGCATGGAGCACGGCGCCTTCGACATGACCGGGCTCGCCGAGTACATGGCGGCTCTGGTCGAGGGCGGCCCGACCCGCTCGGGCCATCGCACGCCGACGGTGATCGTCGAGGCGCCGGTCAATGGCACCGACGCGGCGAATGTCCGGTTCAACGCCTGGCAATTTCGCCAGATCCTCGGCCGCGGCGTGCACGGCATATTGCTGTGCCAGGCCGAGAATGCCGATGCGGTGCGCGCCTTTGTCGAATCCTGCCGCTATCCGCATCACCGAGCCGGTGTCGACCCCGCCCTCCCCTCCCCGATCGAGCGAATGCTTGGCGCGGTGCGCCAAGCCGAGGGCGGCGCGCTCGGCATCGGCACCCGCGGCCGCGGCTCCGAGTCGACGGCGGCGCCGATCTGGGGGATGTCGCCCGAGGACTATATCGCACGCTGCGAGCCCTGGCCGCTCAATCCGGCCGGAGAGTTGTTGCTCGGCGTCAAGCTCGAATCGCCGGAGGGGATCGCCAATTGCGAGTCGATCTTGGCCGTTCCTGGCCTCGGCTTCGCCGAACTCGGGCCCGGCGATTTGGGCCTCTCACTGGGTTATGTTGCGGTGCCGCACGAGCCCTATCCGCCAGAGATGCGCGAAGCCCGCGAGCGCGTCTTTGCCGCTTGCCGCAAAAACCGGGTTGCGTTTCTCGAAACCGCCGCGCCCGAAAACATCGCCGCCAAGCTCGACGAGGGCGTGCGGGTCATCGCCGGACACCGCGAGGAAACCGCGCGCATCGGCCGCGCCCACCAGCGCCGCACGATGCCGGTCTAAGGGTAGGCTAGCGAGCCATTAGTCGCGCTCGCCCGCGGCACTGGAGCCGGGGTAGACTGCGCCGTCGAACCGATGCCGGGAGGACCAGGATGGAATACGGCTTGTTCACGATGCCCTCGCACCCGCCCGAGCGCGGTCTCTACGACGGCCATCGCTGGGACCTCGAAACGCTGCGCTGGGCCGATGAGCTCGGCTTCAAGGAAGCGTGGATCGGCGAGCACCACACCGCACCCTGGGAGCCGCACCCCTCGCCCGACCTCTTGATCGCGCAGGCATTGATGGAGACCAAGAACATTCGTCTCGCCCCGGGCGGTTTTCTGCTGCCTTATCACCACCCGGCGGAATTGGCGAACCGGGTCGCGATGCTTGATCACATGGCCCAGGGCCGGCTCAATTTCGGCGTCGCCGCCAGCGGATTGCCGAGTGACTGGGCCATGTTCCATGTCGACGGCTATGCCGGGCAGCACCGCGAAATGACGCGCGAGGCGCTCGACATCATTCTCAAATTGTGGACCGCGGAGGAGCCGTTTGACTATGCCGGCAAATACTGGCAGGTCAGCAAGACCGACCTGATGCTGCGCACCTTGCGCCCGCATCTCAAGCCGTTGCAAAAGCCCTACCCGCCGATCGGTGTGGCCGGCGTCAGCAAGGGTTCGGACACGCTGAAGCTTGCCGGTGAGCACGGCTTTTTGCCGATGAGCCTGAACCTCAACCAGACCTATGTCGCGAGCCACTGGGAATCGGTCGAGGAAGGCGCACGCCGCAGCGGCCGCACACCGTCGCGCGCGCAATGGCGGCTGGTGCGCGAGATCTTTGTCGCCGACACCGATGCCGAGGCTTGGCGATTGTCGGTCGGCAGTATGATGGGCCGCATGATGCGCGAATATTTCATCCCGCTATTGACCGATGTCGGCGTCATCGAGTTCCTGAAACACGATCCTTCGGTCGCCGACAGTGACGTGACACCCGAATATTGTGCCAAGCATAACTGGCTGATCGGCTCGCCCGCGACTGTCGTCGAAAAGATCGAGCATATGTATGACGAGGTCGGCGGTTTTGGTTCGCTGTTGTTGTTCTGCTTTGACTACAGCGAAAACCCGCAAGCTTGGCGCCACTCGATGGAGCTGTTGGCACGCGAGGTGATGCCAAAGGTGGCGCATCTGCTGCCGGCCTGATCCCGGGCCGCGAGGATTGGCCAAAAAGGGCGGCTGCCGTGCCGCGCCCGTGATGTCCCAGCAGCCGCCCGTGTCGTCCCGCCTCGATATCTGCGCTATGACCGCGTTACCAAGACTGGCGCAGGCTAGATCGTATCGGTTTCCCGCTGCTTGTCCTCCCGGATCTGGCTCTCCTTGTCTCCGCGCTGCTATAACGCGCCGGTTCGCCAGACCAGCTGATCGCGGCGATATGCGTGCTCCTCGCATTCGCAAAGCGGGTTGCATGTCCGGCTAGCCGGACATGATAGCCTGAGCCGTGGGTGGTGGCAAACCGGGCGCGATAGCCCCATGCCGCGGCATGGTGGCGTGGTTCGCTCGCCCGCAGCGAGCGGTGCGGAGCCTCGTCGCCGCCGTCATCGGTGACTTCGTCTGCGGCGAAGGCGGGCGCGCCATACTCATTCGAGAAATAAGACGGAGTGTCGCCGCCCGGGTTGAAATTCTTGGTCCCGAAATCGGGCATGTCTGCGCTCCAGGCAGGGATCGCGAGGCAAGCGATTGCCGCTGCACAAACAAATCGTGCTACAGCACCCCCCATTTACTCCCCCTCTGTCGTTACTATTCACCCCCGATTTAAAATTAAGGGTAAATGGTGGTTCCGGCGAAAACTAATCACCCCGGCGCGCCTGATTTCCGGCTGCGGCATTGACACAGTTGATTTTCGGAGGGGTCTGGGTCAGCGCTGCGCCGATGGCGCTCGGCATTGGTGCCGGGCGATTAGGACGAATCGCGAGCCGGTTCGCCGCAGATGGCGCGATCGGTTTTCGGAATTGCATCAGCGCGTCTTCCGTATGCTGCATTTGGTGTACCGGTGCCGCTGGACGGCAACCCATCGCTGCGCCTGTTCGCTCTCCACCGTTGTGGACGAAACTATTGCCGTCGACGGCCAAAAGCCGGACTATGACCCTCGCAGAACCGGGAAGCCGGGAATGTCGCTTGAAAGCAATTCGACGTTGGAGCATGGGATGAAACGTCTGATCGTTCTCGGGTTACTTTTCGTGGCCGTGGCTTGCGCCCCGCAGTCGCCTCCCCCGGCCGCCACCGTACCTCCGCCCCAGGTCGCCGCGGCACCGCCGCCGCCTCCACCCGCGCCACCCCCGCCGCCGATGCCGGCATCATTCAACGGGCAATATGCCGGCATGATGACGGTGGGCGTATCGGGCGTCGAGACTCGGGCCACCACTAATCCAGTCTGCTCTGATCGACCGATCAACATGACGATCCAGAACGACTATGCCACGATTTGGTACCAAGACTGGAAACACCATACGCTCCACTATCGCGGCAGGGTCGATCCCGCCGGCACGATCAATTTGTCCCACCTGAACGGTGATGGCAGCCGGTCGGTTTTCACGTTGAAAATCAGCAACGCCGGCTGGCAAGGAGAGATGCGGCGCGGCGATTGCTGGTACGACGTGGCGATGAACAGGACATAGATCGAGGAGCACGCGCCGCATGATATCGGCCGCACTGCCGGGGTCGTAGCGGACAGCGACGACGCAGACCTTACCGGCAGAGCTCGCGGCGCTGGCCTTGGTGATTGCCGCGACCAACTTTTTGGGTTCTCGACCGGGCCGATGCCGAATCAAGGCATGGGTGGGTGGCTACGCCGACCGCGAACAAGGCGCTCGATGTTTATGACCGCCTTGCGCGGCTCAAGGGCATCGCCGCGGATCTTATAGTTCAACAGTGGTGTCCTGTAATAGCCAGCGTTGTACGAAATCGAATAGACCGGCTAACGGCTAATTCTGTGAATTGTGGTCTTGCGCGGTGCAACGGACCATTCGAAAGGACCTTGGATCTCAGTCAACCGTTCACGCGCGGCGATCGTGACCAAGCCGAGTTCTCGGTAAATTTTGAGATCCTTTGCAGCTTCATCAATTATCCTTACCCCGCCAGTCGCTCCGGTCTCGCTGGTCCTGGAGCTGGTTCTGGCGCTGCAATATGGTGCTCACGCAGGTTTGATAAGCAGACGAGCTCGGCGCGCCCCTCTTGCGGCACTCGCCAGATATCGAGCACCCGGCAAGCACCAACAACAATCCGACAGTCGGACAATATCGCCAAACACCGCATCGCAACCTCGCCAAACGCGGAGCGCCGTCCTGCGGTAGGTGTTATTGGTCCATCCCGCGCGCGCTGCCGGAGATCCTCGACCTTCATCTTCGGCGCCGCCGTGATGTGCGCGAAGGAATAGATGAGCGTCGCGATCAAGGCGCGGTCGCGCAGATCGCGGAGGGTTGTGGTGAGAATGGACTCAACTCGATTCCCTCATAAAACGCTCTCCGCCAGCCGGGACGGCTAAATCGCCATTCTCCGGCTAACGCCCAGGGCGGCGAGTTTGTTGGCCGGCCGCCAGCATCGACAATGTGGATCAGCGCCGACCGACAAAGGTCAGCGTTGGAATAGCCACCCGGGCGTCGTAAGGGACCATCGTCAATACGTCAAAACTGGCGCCCCCGGCGGTTGAGCCCGCTTCCCAGTTGGGGATCGCCTGAACCTGAAGAAAGGCCGTCATCCCTGGGCCAAGCTGGACGGTATCGCTAAGGTGAGCGGGGGTTCCATAGGGCTGCGCCCTTAACCGGTAGGTTCCCGGCGGGACGTCATGAAAGAAAACCGTTCCGTGCGCGATATGACCGAGGTCCACGTTGTTGATGAAAACGGCGGGATCTGCCGCGGAGAAATTTTCGTACGCGATGTCGGTTTGGCGCAAAATCCATATGCGCGCAATGCCCGGCGGCAATGGCGGAACCGAGCTGAGCGGATTGTTCACGGTCGACTGCGCGGCGCAACCGACAAGGCCGAAACAGATCAATGCCAGTAGACGGCTGCGCATCATCTTTCCTCTACTCTCAAATTGGTACAGCCCCTTCGACATTACGTGTCTGCAGAGGAAAAGACGGCTGCCGCGCCCTGACACATTGTTGCCGCCGCGATTGACGGCTTTCGCATTAGGCAGCGCTAGAGGCAGCGGACCGTCCAGGTGGTGAAGACTTGTCCATTGTCCTCCGAATAGCCGTCGGAGGTGTTCCTGCGCTCGCGCTGGTTCAGCACGCGATAGCCATTGGGACAGATCTGCTCGGCGACGCGTCGGTTCGGAGCGCTCGAGCCCCCGGGAACCCCCGAGTCCTGGATCTGGAAGGTGCGATAATCGAGCTTGCTGACCGTCGCTTGCGTGCAACCCGCTAGGGCAAGGCCGGCAATTAGAGGGGACAGAATACGGCGCATCGCTATCACGCAAAATTGACTGTGGGGGGCTTCGGCTTTTGCATTCACCGCATGTCACCCGCGGCAATTCAGCTTAGACGTACTACTGGGATCTTACCATATTCGTGTAAACGGAGGTGGCTATGAAGTTGATCGAGGTGGTGCGAAATCGCCGATTGGGGGTCCTGTTGACGCTAATGCTCGCGCTCGGCGGCTGCGCCTTGCTGCCGCCGCCAGCGCCGCGCACATCCCCCCGATTCCGCCCGGCATGGCACGCGTCTGGTTCTACCGCAAGACGCGCCTTATATTTCCCAGGCCCGGCCCTATGTCAGGATAAACGGCGCCGATCGATCGCGATTTCCGAGGACGGCGGCGCCTTCTACCGCGATGTTGCGCCCGGACAATATTACGTCACCGTCGACAGCTACGGGGTCGACATCAACCAGTTCCCGCATGTCATCCTGGTCCCGGGAGAGACGATGTATTTCCAGATCATTGGATCGCGCTACTGGGCGAGCGGCGGCGGCGCCGGGCGCGGGGGCGGCTGGGAACGCCCGACATTTTATGTTTGGGTGAGTCGCCGCAAATTGCCGGCCCGGCGATCGACCACAGCCGATTCTATCCGGCTGCCGGCTAAAGCATTCGCGGCCGGGTACCGCGATCGTGTGTTGCACCGGGGCGGACGCCGTTTATTTGGCATAGCCGTGGTCGAGCGGCTCGGCCGGCAGCCGGCTCGCCGGCATTGGTGTCGGCCGGCGCTTCGGCGGCTGCTTTGCTGGCCGAGTTTGGCGGACACGCCTCGCGCTCGCCGCTTTGCCGTCGGCATCGGCGCGCGATCCGCGCCGCGCCGCGATCCAGGCGCGCGCCTCTTGCGTTTCGAGCGTCGAAAACACGCGGATCTCGCCCGGGATCAGAAAGCGGATCGCCTTGACCGTCAATCGGACCCAGGCGATGTCGGTGACGATCGCGATGCGCTCGCAACGGGAAGCATGCTCATCGCCAAGATCGAGATCGTCCCAGCCCGATCCCGGAAACCGTGAGCCGAGCTCGTAATAGAGACGGATGCTGTCGCGCCAGCGCAATGACCTGGCGATCGCCGGCGCCAGGATCTCGCGGCATTCATCCTTTGTCACCCGGCCCTTGACCGCGATCCCGACCACATGCCGCGGCAAATCTTCGATCAATTCGATCATCGCGGCCTCCCGCCGTCCGGTCGCCCGGTTATCGTCATTCCCGCGAAAGCGGGAATCCAGCGACCTGAGCCGTGGCGGTTGCCCCCTGTTCTAGCCAGGGGCAGGCTCTGGACCCCCGCTTTTGCGGGGGCGACAAGCAAACACGAGGACGTGTGGCTCGGCATGTCGGGTCAGGCGCTAAAGCCCGGCGGTACCGCTAGAACTTCACCTTGAAGGAATAGTCGCCGGTGAAGATATGGCCGCGCTGCTGGAGCAAGGTCAGCCGCTGCCCATAAAATAATTCAAAGCCGGTATCGACAAAGGAGACCGGGCTCCAGATGATATTGAGGTGGTCGGTGACGAAGAATTTGTTGTAATTCAGCGTGACGCTGTTCCTGCCAAGGAGGTTAAGGTCATAGTCGTTAGTCTGGGTGCCGAAGGTGATGGTCGAGCGCAGGTTCGGCAGCCACCAATGCTGATAATTGAACTCGACGCCCCATGACGGGATCGTGCTGCTGCGTACCAGCGCCGCATTTGCCAGGGTGGTGGCGGTCGGCCCGCCCGCGGCATTGCCGTAACAGCCGACGCCCGTCGCCGGATTGCAGGCGATGCCGACCAGGCCCCAATTCGTCTGCAATGCGTTGTCCGTCGTCGGTTCGGAGCCGCCCGACGGGTTCGAATCATGGCCGAGACCGTTGCCGGCAAAGAAGTTGAACCCGAAATTGTCTTTGCTGCTAAAGCCGAACCAATCGGGCCGCCAATTCCCGCTGACGCCGCCGCCAAAGCGGACAAAGTTCTGGTTGATGAAGGCGCCGTCCTGCAATGTCATGCGTTGCAACACCAATCCGCCCTGGACATGGCCCCAGGGCTGCTCGGCGCGCACTACAAAATTGGCCTCGGGCAGGTTGTTCTTGGTCGGGTTGATGGCAAATCCGCCGGGCGTCCCTTGCGGGGTATTGGAGATGGCGTTAAACCGGTCGCGGGATTGCTGGCGGTCTCCAACCCGCCGATCGGGGTCGCCAGGCTGGTTTGGGGCGTGACTGCCGCCACTTGAATACTGGTGCCGTAGGGCAGCTGCCACGTATAGCCGATCCACGGGGCGCGGGAGAAACCGAAGGTTCCGGCGTCGCCGCTGAAATCCAAGAGTTCGGGATGCGCGTCGTTGTCGTTGATCGGGATAAAGGCTTGACCGGCCAGGAACCCGCCGAGGGTGGCATAGCCGAGGCGCAGCCGCGCCAATTGGGTATAGGTTCCGTTGTCCACATTGCTGCAAATCGCCGTATCGACGGTGCAGCCTTGCATGTCCATTTCCAAGACCGTGGTCACCTGACCGATATCGGTCGGGGTGCGGGTCTCGAAGCGGATACGCGACTCGGCGGCGGTGTCCTTGAATATCCAGTATTGTCGTTTTGACGGGTTATAAGTCGGCGCCGCGGTCACCGACCCCGGAGGTCCCTTCAGATTGAGCGGCGCGCCGGAAGTGGCGGCGAGGCCGATAATCTCATTCCCCCCCGAGCTGGTTATAGGGTTTCCGCCGGCAAAAAATTCGACCGCGTCGTATTTGACATAGCCGGTGATCGCCAGCGAGGTGTTGGTTCCCGGCACCAAGAAACGAGCGCGGGAAGCTGCCGGCGATCGACGGCGCGCCGGCAACCACCGGCCCTGCGGTAACCGCCGCCTGCTGCTCCGGCTTATTGCTGACGCTTGCCGCCAGTTGGTCGATGCGCTGCTGCAATAGCTGCTGATTGGCGCGGAGATCCGACAATTCGTCGGCGCCCGCGCTACCGAGACCCGTCAGTAACGCGGCTACAGCCGTAAAGCCGCCGATCGCTTTTAGTATCCGGTTTCCGCTCATAACGCCCCCATCCAGAGTGGTTTTTAAACATTTGGTTGAGTTTGACCGGGGGACGCGTCGGCCTGCCATCCATCGCAAGAATAGAATCCGGATTATGGACCGATTTAGTCTAGTTCTTTGCTTATTGATAAGCTCCATCGTCTCATGATTATGCGTGATTGATTGAAAGGCTTTGCTTGTCAGAACTAAGTCGTTATGTCGCCTATTAAGCGAAAAAACTCAATCCGAATGAGATCGCGTTCATGCCAAAGCATGAACATATTTCAATCAATAAGCGATCTATTTTGACGATTACTATATTAAAGGTTGGGTGGCCGAATGGGCTTCGGGACCAGCGGCATGCCCGAGGCGGCGAGACGCCCTTAAATCGGTTCTTTACGATCGCTGTTTACGATCGGGCGAAGCAAAGATGCGCGCGGCTCACGCGAGGTTTCCGACCGCCGCGGACGCAGTCGCGGCGGCTCTCCCAAGTGTCGCGCGATCGGAGACCGCAATTACTCTGCGTGTCTGGGATGCAGGCCTTCCTTTTGGCCTCGAGGCCCGGCTGCAGCCACTCGCTGGCCAGCGGTCTGCCGCAGCCTGGCGCGCTGCATTCGCACAACGCCCGCGGGCTCGGCCTCCGCCCGCGATCCCGGCCGGGCGGTGATCCAGGCCCGCGCCTCGGCCGCCTCGATCGTGTCAAAGACGCGGATTTCGCCCGGGATCAGAAAGCGGATCGCCTTGACCGTCAATCTGACCCAGGCGATGTCGGTGACGATCGCGATGCGCTCACAGCATGCGGCGTTCTCAAAGCCGAGATCGAGATCGTCCCACCCCGAACCCGGAAACCGCGAGCCGAGTTCGTAATAAAGCCGGATCTTGTCGCGCCAGCGCAGCGACTTGGCGATCGCCGGCGCGAGAATCTCCTCACACTCCTTCCTCGTCACCCGGCCCTTGACCGAGATCCCGACGACGTTACGCGGCAGATCGTCGATCAGTTCGATCATCGCGGCCTCCCACCGTCCGGTCGCCCGGTTATCGTCATTCCCGCGAAAGCGGGAATCCAGCGACCTGAGCCGTGGCGGTTGCCCCCTGTTCTAGCCAGGGGCAGGCTCTGGACCCCCGCTTTTGCGGGAGCGACGAGGAAACACGAGGACGTGTGGCTCGGCATGTCGGGTCAGGCGCTAAAGCCTGGCGGTGCTGCTAGAACTTCACCTTGAAGGCATAGTCGACGATGTGCAGCATGGCCCGCTGGTTGAGCAAGGTCAGCCGCTGGCCATAATTGTATTCAAGGCCGGTATCGATAAACGAGACCGGGCTCCAGATGATATTGAGGTGGGCGGTAAAGAAAGATTTGTTGTAATTGAGCGTCTCCGTGTTCCGCCCGAGGATGCCGATGTTATAGCCATTGTACTGGTAGCCGCCGGACACGGTCGAGCGCAGGTTCGGCAACCACCAGTGCTGATAATTGACCTCGCCACCGTAAGCCAGGATCGTGCCGGTGCGCACCAGCGCCGCGTTTGCCGGGGAGGAGCCGCCGGTCGCTGCACCAACGGCATTGCCGATGCAGCCAGCGCCGGTGTTCGCGGCCGAGAAGGTGGGACCGCCGGTGACGCAGTTGACACCGACCAGACCCCAATTGGTCTGCAACCCATTCGAGGTGGTCGGCTCGCCACCGCCCGAGGGGTTCGCATAATGGCCGAGACCGGGGCCGCCATAAAAGTTCCAGCCGAAATTGTCTTTGCTGCTAAAGCCGAACCAGTTGGGTCTGAAATTTCCGCCGAGCCCGCCGCCATAGCCGACAAAGTTCTGGTGCACGAATGCGCCGTCATCCAGTGTTAACCGCTGGAGAACCCATCCGGCCTGGACATGCCCCCAGGGCTGCTCTGCTCGGAGGACAAAGTTGGCGTCGGGCAGCTGGGATTTGGCCGGGTTGATGGCAACATTGCCCCCCACCCCCGCCGGACAATTGGTGATGCCGGCGTTCGCGGTCGCCGGGGTGGTCTGGGGGTTGCAGCCGGTAGCCACCCCGCCGATCGGCGTCGCGATTAGAGTGGCGGGCGTGACCGCCGCCACCGTCGCGCTGACGCCATAGGGCAATTGCCACGTATAGCCGATCCACGGTGTGCGCGAGAAACCGAACCTGCCCGCATCGCCGCCGAAATCGAAGAGTTCAGGGGCCGCGTCGGTATCGTTGACCGGGATAAAGGCCTGACCGGCAAGAAACCCGCCGATTGTGGCGTAGGCGAGGCGCAGCCGGGTCAACTCAGTGTTGGTGCCGTTGTCCAACTGGCTGCAAATTGCCCCATCGACCGTGCAGCCAGCCATGTCCATTTCCAAGACCGTGGTCACCTGGCCAATATCGGTCGGGGTGCGGGTTTCGAAGCGGAGACGCGAATTCGGCAGCGGTGTCGTGCCATATCCACATATTCCGTTTCGCTTGATTATAGACCGGCGGCGCGGTGACCGACCCCGGGGGGCCCTTTAGATCGAGCGGCGCCCCGGCAGAGGAGGGAAGGCCATAAATCTCGGTCACCCCCGAGCCGAGCCCGGTGCTTCCACCGGTGAAATATTCTTGCGCGTCGTATTTGATATAGCCGGTGATCGCCAGCGACGTGTTGGTGCCCGGGATCAAGAAGGAACGCGGAAAGCTGCCCGCGATCGACGGTGCTCCGGCCACCACCGGCCCAGGCGTTATCGCCGCCTGCTGTTGCGGGGAGCCATGTTGTTGGCGGCCGCCGCCAGCTGATCGATCCGCTGTTGAAGTAACTGCTGATTGGCGGTCAGAGCTTGCTGATTGGCGCGCAGATCCGAGAGTTCGTCAGCGCGGGCCGACACGACACCCGACAGCAACGCGGTGCTCAGGGCCAAGCCGGCGACCGCCTTTATTGTCCGGTTTCCGCTCATCACGCCCCCATCCCAGTGGTTTTTAAACATCTGGTTGATATTGGTCGAGCGGCGAGCACGCGGATATCCATCATACGAATGGAATCAGACTTATTGACTGACTTACATCTCAGTCTTGACTTGAAAGCTCTAGTTCGTGATCTGCCGGTTACTTGCTATTTGCAGTTCTAATCGGTTGTTATGGAAAACCTTTGGTTGCAAGAATTAAATCTGAATTTGAGGATTCAGCACGCTCTGGCTTGGCATTAGGGAGAACGCGGATATCCATCGTACGATGGAATTCGACTTATTGATTGATTTAAATCTCAACCGATGACAGGAAGCTCTAATTCTTTATCCCTTCCAGAGGCGGGAGAGACATGGCCGAGCCCGCCAGCCAAACGCACGATGGCCAAAACTTTAAGTTGAAGGGATTGGATCTGGATTGAGGTTCGGCACGCCCTGCGCTTCGCATCAGGCAATTGCGCGCCTGTTTTGAGAGATTTGGCGGAACCGAGTGTGCGACGCGGCCCCCGCTGCAGTCGCAACGGCGACCTTAAAAGCCCACTTGTTTAAAAGACCGCGAAAACGGCGACGCTAATAGCGGCAAAAACCGGCCGTGCTTTAAAAGCGGTCATTGCGAGTTCCTACCGGCCGGCTGGCCGACCCGCCCTGGATGAAAAGGCTGCGCCGGGAGCAATGCGGACATCAAAAATTCCGTCACACCGGCCCACGGGTCCGGCCTTGGGCCGGCTCGAGGATAAACTCCGGCCGGTGCCCATGGCAGAAATTGGGTCCCGGCCTTCGCCGGGAAACGAGGGTGTTCCGCACCGATCAGCCGAATGTTCTGAGACGAGAGGTCGCTTTTACTTGTTAGGAGTCCATGGGCGACGAAGCAGTCCCTGCGGAGAGTATTCCGGTCGAGATTGCTTCGCTGCGCTCGCAATGACAGCGCGCTAACGCAACGGGCTGGCCTGCTTCGGCGGAAATTTCCGTGCGGATTTAAAGAGACGTCATTGCGAGGAGCCCTGAGGCGACGAAGCAATCCCTTGTGCCACGAGTATTTCCGGTCGAGATTGCTTCGCTGCGCTCGCAATGACAGAGCGGAGATACTCGTTAGTACACTACAACGCGGTCAGTCGCCGTAACTGTGCTGCAAATCCTCTTGCTCCCGTCGTACTCGCGCGGCGGCAACACGTGGCCGCGCCGGCGCGCGCTGCGCTCGCCTCGGGCGCACGCGCAGCGTGCGAACCGGCTCAGCCGCCTCCGTGTCGGCGCGTGACCCCGGCCGGGCCGTGATCCAGGCCCGCGCCTCTTCTGCTTCGCTCGTATCAAAGACGCGGATTTCGCCCGGGATCAGAAAACGGATCGCCTTGACCGTCAGCCGAACCCAGGCGATGTCGGTCACGATCGCGATCCGCTCGCAGCAAGTCGCGTGCTCGAAGCCGAGATCGAGATCGTCCCATCCCGAGCCCGGAAACCGCGAGCCCAATTCGTAGTAGAGTCGGATCTTGTCGCGCCAGCGGAGCGATTTGGCGATCGCCGGCGCCAGGATCTCGCGGCATTCCTCCTTGGTCACCCGGCCCTTGACCGAGATGCCGACAACATTGCGCGGCAGATCTTCGAGCAGCTCGATCATGGCTGTTCTCCTGACGATCTTCGTGGTTTGTGGCGGCCGGGTGCCGAACGGATCCGCGCGACTAGAACGCTACGCGGAACTTGTAGATCAGCACGTTTTCATGGCCGTATAGGTTGGCAACGACACGCGATTGCCGTACATGTACTGGACGCCGGTGGTGACGAACGCGACCGGGTTCCACACCAGATTGACAAAGGCGTTCCATACGATCTTGTTTACCGATGTGGCCTGCGGTCGGCCCGATCAGCTGCGAATTGACATCTTGCTGAGCGTAGCCGGCGGCGACCGTCGAGCGCAGGTTCGGCGTCCACCAATGCTGGTATCCGCCGTTGCGTGCTGAACGTGAAAATCGGGTTGACCAGGATGTTCGACGCGGCGAACTGGCCCGTGCATTTGCCCGGTATCGGATCTGCGCAGGCGGTCGTGACGGTGAAATTGGTCGCTAGTGGGTCGAAAGTGTTTATACCGCCGCGCCACGTAATTGCCGATCGCTTCGCCGGCGACAAAGCTGAACAGGAAATCGTCTTTGTCGTAGCCAAACCAGCCGGGATGGACGTCACCGGCGACATGTCCGCCAACGCCGACGAACTTCTGGTTGAGGTATGTGCCGTCCTGGATTGGTAGAAAGCGTACGAAGCCGGCAAAGTCGACATGGCCCCAAGGCTGCGCCCAATATGAAGCGGAGGTCAGGTTCGGAGCTTTGGCCACGGCCGGGTTGGCGAGCGTGGTCGGTGGTCGATCGGCGTCCCGATTGGCCGGTCTCGTTTATCCCGGTGCAAAGAATGCCATTGCACAGCGTCGTGGCGGTAATCTCTGCTGCGGCGGGGTGTTGATTGTCCCGACACCAGACAAATTGAGATCGCTCGATTCGAGGCCGCCGGGCGTTGCGACAGGTGGTCCACGGGTTTTCCGCCGAGAACGAGAAGGCGCTGCCGTACGGGCCGGGGATTGTGTAGCGCACCTGCGGGATGCGCATACCGCCGGTCGAGCCGATGGAGCCGCCGAATTCCATCGATTCGGTGTCGGCATCGGCGTCGGAGAAGTTCGATACAGCCTGGCCGGCGAGGAACCCGCCCAATGTGCCATAGGCGAAGCGAAGGCGCGGGAGCAGGCTGTTGCCGCCGCCCTGCGCCAGGGTTTGGCAGGTGTAATTGCTCCGGAACTGCATCCGGCCCAGTCAAACGCGAAGAACGTCCGCGCCTCGCCCCAAGCGGTGGGCGTGCGGGTCTCGATGTCGAGCCGCGATTGGTTCGGGCTGAACTCGAGGACGCCATTGTTGCGCGACGGCGCATGCAAAGTCGCTTGGGGGTTCACAAAGCCGAGGCCGGGAACGAACCCTCCTCCGACCGGCAGCGTGTTCGTCTGCCCGTTTTGCCCCGAGTTGGAACCGTAGTTGCTGCCGTTAATGGCGCCGCCGCCATTCAAGAAATCGAGGGCGGTAAAGTCGACAAAGCCGCCGACACGGATCGATGTATCGGTCCCCGGGATCAGGAATGACCGCGGGAAGCTGCCACCTAACGATGGTGCAGTCGGCGCTGCGTGCATGCCCGGGATTCCGATCGAGCGTGCCGCCGCCTATTACGCCACCCTGAGCCGGTATTTGGGCCGCCTGGGCTTGCGCCTGCGCCAGCTGATCGATCCGCTGCTGCAATAGCTGCTGATTGGCGCGCAGATCGGCTAGTTCGTCGGCCTTTGCGACCGTAAGACCCGTCTGCAACGCAATGACGGCGGTAAAGCCGCCGATCGCCGCCAAGCTGGCGATGCTCTGCGCTTTTGTCATCTTTCGCCGCTCCCCCGATGATCGTTCAGTTAAATCAAAGGTTGAGCATCATCGCGGGGCGAAGCCCCATCCGCTATCCATCGCTAGAAGGAAAAAAGATTTAGAAAACGGTCTAATTCTTTCTGATTTTAGATTTAAATCGTCACTCGCCGTCCTCGTCCGTGAGCACAAAAATGGTGGTTTTCCGACACAAAAGTGGATTAAGGATTTTTCTCGCAAAGGTCTAAATCGAAGCGGCGACGCCGTGATCCGGCGATCGCCCCAGGGCGATCGTCAGACATGGCTGAACCGAGCCAGCCCAATTACTTCAGATGGTCGGTGGAGGTGCCGCGGAAGCGATCGGCATGAAGCGCTGATCGCCGAACGCAAAACGCGAAGTTTTTAAAAAGTGGCGCGGAACGCGAGGCCGCCCGCCAGCGCTCACATAACCTTGCGGCGGCCGTGAAACTCAGCCGGCGAGTTCTGCTAACGCTGCTGCAGCCTCGCGCATCACGCCCGTCCAATCGCCGGGCTCATGCTGGCGAAACAATCGCGCCGTCGGATACCAGGGGCTGTCGTCGCGCCCGACCAGCCAGCGCCAGTCCGGATTGTTTGCCAGGATGACCCAGACAGGTCGCCCGAGCGCGCCCGCCAGGTGCACGACCGAGGTGTCGCAGGCGATCACGAGATCGAGGCTCATCATGACGGCGGCGGTATCGAGGAACGCGTCGGGGCCGGCATCGAAGTCTGGGCCGAAAGTATCGATTCGCATGTCTGCCGGCATCGTGCCGAGCTGATCCAGACCGTCGTTCTTCTGCAGGCTGACGAGACACACACCCGGCACAGCCGCAATCGCCGCAAATTCTCGCAGTGGAATCGAGCGAGCCTTGTCCATCCGCGTCTGTGGGTTGCCTTGCCAGGCGATGCCGACCTTCAGCCCTGCCTTGGGCAGGCGCTCCCGCCAAAATCGGATGCGCTCCGGTTCCGCGGCCAGATAAGGAACCTGGTTGGGGATGGTGGCGACGGTGGTTCTGAGGACCCGCGGCAGGCTCAACAGCGGGCAATGGCAGTCGAATTCGGGCAGCGAATCGCCGGAGGCCAGGACCTCGGATAGGCCGGCAACTGACCGGGTGATACGCATAAGCGCCCTCGGCACTTCGAGCACCACTCGGCCGCCGGCCGCAGCGATCGCCGGGATATAGCGCACAAACTGCAAGGTGTCCCCAAATCCTTGCTCGGCATGAACAAGGATCGTCTTTCCATCCAGCGGCTCGCCCTCCCATAACGGCCGATCGAAATCTCGGGCATAGCGGGAGACGGCAAACCGCCACTCATATTCCCGCCAGCCTTCGTCGAGATCCCCGGTGATCAAGAGCGCGTGCGCGCGATTGAAGTGCGCTTCGGCATAATCGGGTCCGAGCGCTAGCGCCCGCCCGTAGCAGTCGAGCGCTTCCGGATACTGGCCCAGGCGCTCGAGCGCGATACCGAGATTGTTGTGGGTCTCGGCCCGGTCCGGTTGCACCGCCTGGGCCCGCCGGTAATGCGCAATCGCCTCCAGCGGCCGGCCGAGTTCGACCAACGCCACGCCGAGATTCGAGTGGAGCGCGGGGTGGTCGGGGGCTAGCGATAATGCCTGTTCGTAGCGATGCAACGCCTCCTCGGCCCGCCCGCGGTCCACCAGAACGGCGCCAAGTCCGATATGGCTCTCGACACGGTTTGGATTAAGCTTAAGCGCCTGTTCGTAAGCGGCCTGCGCCGCCTCCGATTGACCTTGCTGATGCAGCGCTCCAGCCAGGTTGTCGAGGACTTCGGGCGCATCCGGGCGCAGCGCCAGCGCCTTCCGAAAGCAGGCGATCGCTTCGTCGAGCCGGCCGAGCGCCTGCAGCGCGATCCCGAGATTGTTGTGCAATTCGACCGAATCGGGGCTCAGGCGCAATCCCCGCTCGAAATAGGCGGCTGCCCGCTCCGCTTGGCCGAGTTCCTGGCAGATATTGCCGAGATTGTAGAGTGTATCGATCGAGCGGGGCGCCAGAGCGAGCGCCCGCTCGTAACACCGCATCGCCTCGGCAGCCCGACCCTGCGCCGCGAGGATGTTGCCGAGATTATGGTGAAACGCCGGGTCGCGGCCGTCGCGCGCGATCGCAGCCTGGATATGTTCGATCGCATCATCGGACCGGCCCTGCTGATGCTCGACCAGCCCGAGCAGATGCAGTGTTGGGGCATGAGCGGGATCGATCGACAGAATCAGGCGGCAAACCCGTTCCGCCTCGGCCGCGCGGCCGGCGCGCTGATGGGCGAGTGCGGCGCCAAGCCAGCCGGGGATCGGCGTCGTCCGGCCGCGCCCATACTCACCGGAATTGCCGGGCCGGCTTTGCGCGCGGCGCTGCTTTCAATTCATCGGCCCTTGATAGCGTAACCGCCCCGTACATATCCACTCGCGGGGTCACGACCGCAGCAAGCGGCAGGCACACCGAGCGCGGCGCAAAAAGCGAACAAGGCCGATGATGATGGGGCTCTCTCTGCGATTACGGCATTGGGTCAACGCGGCGAGCTTGCTGTTGATGCTGTCGGCGACCGCTTGCGCCACTCAACCCGCGCCGCAGGTCGCGGCTCCGCCACCGGGCCAAGCCCGGATCTGGTTCTACCGTCTGTGGGCCCCCTCGGAGAGCCTCAATCTCGCCAATATCGACGTAAACGGGGTCTATGTCGGGTCGGTCGAGCCTGGTGGCGCATTCTACCGCGACGTTCCCCCTGGCACTTACTACATTGCACCACAGAACCGATACCTCGACTACGGCCAGAACACGAACGTGGCTGTGGTATCGGGCCAGCAAGTCTTCGTCAAAGTGCTTGACTTGTCGAGTTGGGCAAACGCCGTCAGCGGCGGTCAGTGGTACGTTCGTCGCGATGCGTGGTATGCGCGGCTTGTTCCGCCGCAATACGCTCTTGCCGAGATGGCCAATCCAGCTCTTGTGCCGCGCCCCAGCGCCCGCCCGGCCGTTGCGTTCGGTTATTGAGCGGTGTCTGTCGCTCCGCCTAACTATGCCGGATGATTGCCGTATTCTCGCATGTATTCGGCGACCTGGCTGCGCCGCTGAACGTTGAGCTTACCCAATAGATTGTGGACGTGCGACTTGGTTGTCGCCGGGCTAATGTTGAGCTGGCGGGCGATCTCCTTGTCGCTGAGGCCGCTTCTGATCAGCTCGGCGGCCTCGCGCCTGCCCGGCTTGGCGCCGCTTGCCGCGCCAGCAAAAAAGCGACATTGTGACCAAAAGGTACCGTCGGTCAGGAGAACGCCGCGGCATGTCGCGCAAGGAGCGCCGCCAGCAGAAGGCCTTGGCGAAAAAAGGACCTTCTGTCGGGCGGCTGGCGGCCGCACCCGAAGATGCTGCCGCGATGCGAATTACTCGCTTGCAGCGCGAGGCGATGTCGCTTGCGCAGGCCGATCAACCGCGCCGCGCACTGGCAATTTGCCGCGAACTGCTGATACTGCAACCCGACCGTGCGGACCTCTTAAGTTTTGCCGGCACGCTCGCCTATAGGTTAGGCGATATGAACGAGGCGATCGCACTCCATCGCCGCGCCGTCGCGGCCAAGCCCGATGTCGCGGAATTCCAGTACAATCTCGGCGGCGCGCTCGCTCAGTCGCGCGAGCCCGACCAGGCCGCTGCGGCGTATCGCCGGGCACTGGCGCTGCGCCCGGATTTTTGGCAGGCGCATCATAACCTTGGCAACACTCTGCGCGTGCTCGGCCGCCCCGCCGAAGCGGTCGAATCCTATCGGCGCGGGCTCGCCGGTCGCGTGACCGCCGAGGGCGAGCGCGACCTCGGCATCGCACTGCACGATCTGCAGCAGCTGGATGAGGCAATCGCCGCATATCGTCGGTGCCTGACGCTGCCGGGTCATCGCATCGATGTTTACAGCAACCTTGCGAACGCGCTTTTGGAGCGGGGCGATTCGCGCAGTGCGTTAGAGGTGTGCGAGCGTTATCTGGCGCTAGAGCCCGGGAACATAGAAGCAACTGCTCTCAAGGCGCTTGCCCTCAATGAGCTGGGGCATGACGAGGAGGCGCACGAACTCCTCGATTTCGACCGCTTTGTCCGCATTATCGACTTTGCCGCGCCGCCTTGCGGATATCCCGGTCTCGCAGCCTTTAATGCGGCGATGGTGGCTCATATCGAAGCGCATCCGAGCCTCGCAGTGCCACCCCGCGACCACCCGACCTACCACAACGATGCGCTCGAAATCACCGGCGAACTCTTTGCCGAACCCAAAGGACCGATGGCGGCTTTCGAGACAATCATGCGGGAAGCGGTGATCGGTTACATCGAGACCATACCGCGCAGCCCGCCGCATCCGTTTATCGAGCGGCTCCCCAAAAAATGGGTGCTGAGCTGTTGGGCGACGCGGCTCGCCGGGCAAGGCCATCTCGATCCGCATATTCATTTTTCAGGCTATATCGGCGGCGTCTACTATCCGTTGCTGCCCGATGTCGTCGCTAAGCCCGACCAGGGTGGAGCTGGCTGGTTCGAACTCGGCCGGCCACCCGAACGATTTCGCTGCACCGCTCCGCCGCTGACACGACGGATCCAGCCGAAGGAAGGTCGCCTCCTCCTTTTTCCCGGCTATTTTTTCCACAGTACAATCCCATTCGTCTCAACCCAACGCCGCATCTCGATCGCCTTTGACCTGTTGCGGCGGGACTGAACAGGGCGAGCAACAGCACTGACGCGCGGGCCGGCCCGCCGCAATACGCCATGGCCGAGATCGCCAATCCCGCTCTTGTGCCGCGACCGCGCGCTCGTCCCGCGTTCAGTTACCAACGACGTCTGCCGGTGCGTTCTGACTATGCCGGATGATTGCCGTATTCTCGCATGTATTCGGCGACTTGGCTGCGCCGCTGAACGTTAAGCTTACCTAATAGATTATGGACGTGCGACTTGGTTGTCGCCAGACTGATGTTGAGCTGGCGGGCAATCTCCTTGTCGCTGAGGCCGCTTCTGATCAGCTCGGCGGCCTCGCGCTCGCGCTTGGTCAGCGCCAGGATCGGCAAGGTTGTATCGCGGTTGGGTCGTCTCCTGGCCGCTAAGGCAATGCGGCGCAACAGGCCGGTGACGATGCGACCCGACGAGATCTGCTCGCCATTATGGATGTCGATCATCAGCTGCACGAAATCGGCAAGAGCCGCGGTGCGGGGGATGTAGCCGATCACCCCCGCCTCCGCCCAAGCGATGATGTCTTCCTCCGTCTCCCTGACGGAGCAGGCGATGATTCGCAGCTCGGGCGCGATATCCAGAGCGCGCCGGACCGCGCTCGGGCCGTCCGGCATCCTCCCATCCAGCAAGATCACTTCGGCCCGCGTCGTCGCACTCAGCGCAATCGCCTCGGAAAGGCTCGCACATTGCCCGACAACGGAAACCAACGGATCGCGTTCAAGTATCTCGGCGAGACTTTCGCGTGTGAAGCGCACCGCCCAAACGACCACGATACGCAGGCTTTGACCGCCACGGCTCTCGGCGACCGCCTGATCCAACGCAACGTTCGCCTCCAAAGGTCCCTCCCCACGCAATATTTCTGCGTGTGCCCGCACCAGGTAAAGCCCGGCGGCGAGTGTAGCGTCTCCCAGTTTCTCCGACCGTTGCGGGTCGTTCCGCTCTATGATCGGCGTTCGCGTCCCCGCGGTCGTCGCTCGGAGCGATCACTCGCCAAAACGGGTAATTGCCCAAAGCAGGCTAACGGAATCGAACCGTATTACGGCAGTCTGGTACTTGTCCAGAGCGATCTTTATACATTCTCGATTTGTCAACAGAAGAACAAACTATCAACCATTTGGTTAACCGATTGGCTCTACCGGTGAGACCCGGCCCGATCCGCGCAATTGACAGCGATGGTGGGCGCCATTAGGGTTTTCGCGGCGCTTCCGCCGGAAGCAACTCATCCCATATTTGGGACGCCAGTCCGCGAGTGCTCGCACACTAGCGTTGTTTGTATTTTGCTTGCTGTTACAGGACCTCCATGTTCAACAGCCTAACCGACCGCCTCGGCGACGTCTTTGATCAACTGCGCCGGCATGGGGCGCTGAGCGAAAGCGACATCGGCGCCGCGATGCGGGAGATCCGCGTCGCTTTGCTCGAAGCCGATGTGGCGCTGCCGGTCGTCCGCGATTTCATCGCCACAGTGCGGGAGAAGGCGCTTGGCCAAGAGGTCCTGCGCTCGGTCACGCCGGCGCAAATGGTCGTCAAGATCGTCCACGACCATCTCGTCGAAGTGCTCGGCGGCGGCGCCAATGCCGCCACCAGCGACGGGCTCGATCTCAACGCGCCGGCACCTGTGGGCATCATGTTGGTCGGCTTGCAGGGCTCGGGCAAAACCACGACTGCCGGCAAGATTGCCCTTCGCCTAAAACAGCGCGAGCGGAAAAAGGTGCTGCTCGCCTCACTCGACGTGCAGCGGCCGGCAGCCCAGGAGCAGCTCGCCGTGCTCGGCCGCCAGATCGGCGTCACGAGCCTGGCGATCGTGCCGGGTGAGAAGCCCATCGCGATCACCCGGCGGGCGCTCGAAACCGCGCGCACGCAAGGCTACGACGTCGTCATTTACGATACCGCGGGGCGCCTCCACATCAATGAAGAGCTGATGCTCGAGGTGGCGGCGGTCAGCGAGGTAGCGCGGCCGCACCAGACCTTGCTCGTGGCCGATGCAATGACCGGCCAGGACGCGGTCAATTTGGCCAAGGCGTTCAGCGAGCGTGCCGCCATTACGGGGATCGTGCTGACCCGCGTCGATGGTGATGCTCGCGGCGGCGCCGCGCTGTCGATGCGACAGATCACCGGCAAGCCGATCGTCTTTCTCGGTACCGGCGAGCGGATCGGAGCATTGGAGCCGTTCCATCCCGAGCGCATTGCAGGACGCATTCTTGGCATGGGCGATGTCGTCAGCCTGGTCGAAAAGGCGGCGGAAACGGTCGATCGCGACGAGGCTGAAAAGCTCGCGGCCAAAATGGCCAAGGGGAACTTCGATCTTGACGATCTCGCCGGCCAGCTGCGCCAGATCCGCCGCATGGGCGGAATGGGCGGCATGCTCTCGCTGTTGCCAGGGATCGGCAAGCTGAAGAAGCAGCTGGGCGACGCCAACATCGACGAGAGCATCATCAAGCGACAGGAAGCGATCATCTCGTCGATGACCAAGAGCGAGCGTCGCAACCCCAAACTGCTGAACGGCTCGCGCCGGCGGCGCATCGCCGGCGGTTCCGGCACCTCGGTGCAGGAGATCAATCGCCTGTTGAAGCAGTATCAGGATATGGCCGATATGATGAAAAAGATGAAAAAGCTCGGCCCCAAGGGTTTGGCGCGGCACGGCCTTGCCGGGCTGATGCCGAATGCCGGTTTTCGCCATTAGATCAAGGTGAGTGATGTCGTTAAAGATCCGCCTCGCCCGCGGCGGGGCCAAAAAAAGACCTTACTACAGTATCGTCATCGCCGATTCGCGCAGTCCGCGCGACGGCCGCTTTATCGAGCGCGTCGGGACCTATAACCCGATACTCGACCGCAGCCATGCCGAGCGCGTCACGTTGAAAACCGAGCGGGTGCAGCATTGGCTGGGGGTGGGCGCATTGCCGACCGAGCGCGTTGCCCGTTTTTTAGGCGAGGCCGGGCTGATTGAAAAACCGCCAATCCGCGAGACGCCGATCAAATCGGCGCCAAAGGCAAAGGCGCAGGAGCGGATGAAGGCCGCGGCTGAAGCTGCCGCCGCCGCTGCGGGCCGCGGTTAGGGCCGGGATCTGGCGACGCTCGAAGCTTGCGTCATGGCAGCAGCGGTGAAGCAGGTCTGTGTCGGCATCATCACCGGCCCGCACGGGGTCACCGGTGCGGTGCGCATCAAAAGTTTTACCGCGCGTCCCGAGGATATTGTCGCGTACGGGCCCCTGGCCGATGAGAGCGGGACGCGGCGCCTCGAGTTGCGCCTGATCGGGGCTGCCAAGGGAGTGCTGATCGCGCGGCTGCCCGGAATAGACGATCGCAACCGGGCCGAGGCGTTGCGCGGGCTTCGCCTGTTTT
The DNA here is from genome assembly GCA_963846635.1 of uncultured Alphaproteobacteria bacterium. GTDB lineage: Bacteria > Pseudomonadota > Alphaproteobacteria > ATCC43930 > CGMCC-115725 > AP-15. Next base: position 58,261 of record CAWJXM010000042.1, read on the forward strand.
TGCCGCGCGAAGCACTTCCGACGCCAGAACCCGAGGAATATTATCACGCCGACCTGATCGGGCTCGAGGCAGAACTCGCCGACGGAACCCCGATTGGCCGGGTGCGCGCCGTCCATGATTTCGGCGCCGGTGACACGCTCGAAATTGAGCGCCAAGGGGTGCCCCCAGCGATGGTGCCGTTCACGCGCGCGATTGTGCCGATTGTCGAGATCGAAGCCGGTCGTCTGATTATTGACCCGCCGCCGGGCCTGCTCGATGACGGCGCTACAGCGCACTCTCGCGTCAAGGAAGACGTATGAGCTGGTGCGCCACCGTTTTGACGATCTTCCCCGAGATGCTGCCGGGGCCGCTCGCCTACTCGCTCGCCGGCAAGGCGCTGCGGGCCGGGTTATGGCAGCTCGAAACCATCGACATCCGCGACTTCGCATATGACAAGCACCGTTCGGTCGACGATGCTCCGTTTGGCGGCGGTCCGGGCATGGTGATGCGCCCTGACGTGCTCGATGCCGCAATCGTCGGCACCGGCGGGAAGGGTCCGTTGGTCCTGTTGTCACCGCGCGGCCATCGGCTCGATCAGCGGCGGGTTGCCGAACTCGCCGCCGGACCGGGCGTGAGGCTGGTCTGCGGCCGGTTCGAGGGCGTCGACGAGCGCGTTATAGAGGCCCATGCCCTCGAGGAGTTGAGCCTCGGGGATTTCGTGTTGTCCGGCGGCGAGCCGGCGGCGATTGCACTGATTGACGCCTGCGTGCGCTTGCTGCCGGGCGTCGTCGGTGATGCCCAAGCTTTATGCGACGAAAGCTTTGCTTCCGGGTTGCTTGAATATCCGCACTATACAAGACCGCAATTGTGGCAGGGTCGGCTGGTGCCGGATGTGCTCGTCTCGGGCGACCACGGCCGCATCCGTGCGTGGCGGCAAGCCGAAGCCGAGCGGTTGACGTGCGAGCGCCGCGGCGATTTGTGGAAACGCTATCTGGCTGCCACCGGCGATCCGATCGGAGCTGGTGAGCAAAGCAATTGAGGGGTAGAGGGATGAACCTGCTTCAACAACTGGATCGCGAGCAAGTCGAAAGGCTTGCCGCCGCTCGACCGGTGCCGAAGTTCGAGCCCGGAGACACCGTGCGCGTCAGCCTGCGCGTTGTCGAAGGCGAACGGGAGCGCATCCAAGCGTTCGAAGGTGTGTGCATCGGACGCAAGAACGCCGGGATCAATTCCAATTTTACATTGCGAAAGATCTCATACGGGGAAGGTGTCGAGCGCGTCTTTCCACTCTATTCGCCGCGCATTACCGCGATCGAGGTCGTGCGGCGCGGTGTCGTGCGGCGAGCCAAGCTCTATTACTTGCGCGGCCGCACCGGCAAACGGGCGCGCATCGCCGAACGGGCTCGCGACAGTGGGCGTCAGGAAACACGTCAGCAGAAAACAGCCTCGGCCTCGGCGTCAGCCGCTGCCGCAGGAAATCGATCGGAGTAAAAAGCCATGGCGGCACCCCGCACATTGTTCGACAAGATCTGGGAAAGCCATGTCATCGCCCCGCAGGGCGAAGGCACATATTTGATCTATATCGACCTTCATCTGATCCACGAAGTCACCACACCGCAGGCATTTGAAGGTCTCAAGCTCGCGGGCCGCAAAGTCCGCCGGCCCGACGCGACCTTGGCGGTGGCCGATCACAATGTGCCGACATCCGATCGCAGCCGCGGCATCGACGACCCGGAATCGAGGCTTCAGGTCGACACCCTCGAACGCAATGTGAAGGAATTCGGCGTTCCCTATTTTCCGGTCGACAGCATCAATCAAGGGATCGTCCACATCATCGGGCCAGAGCAAGGATTGAGCCAGCCCGGCATGACGATCGTCTGCGGTGACAGCCACACCGCGACGCATGGGGCGATGGGCGCGCTCGCCTTCGGCATCGGCACCTCTGAGGTCGAGCATGTGCTGGCGACCCAGACGCTGATCCAAGCCCCTGCCAAGAATATGCTGATCAACGTCAACGGCAGTCTCGGCGCCGGGGTCAGCCCAAAAGACGTGATTTTGGCGATCATCGGCAAGATCGGCACCGCCGGCGGCACCGGCCACGTATTCGAATACGCCGGCAGCACGTTTCGCGACATGTCGATGGAAGGCCGGATGACGGTCTGCAACATGTCGATCGAAGCCGGCGCACGTGCCGGGTTGGTGGCGCCTGACGAAACCACGTTCGCCTATCTTAAGGGCCGGCCCTATGCCCCAAAGGGTGCCGCTTGGGAACAGGCGGTCGCCTATTGGCGCACCCTGCCCTCCGATCCCGGTGCGAAATACAACAAGGAGGCGCATCTCGACGCCTCCGATATAGCGCCTCACGTTTCCTGGGGAACGAGCCCGCAAGATGTGGCGCCGATCACCGGCCGCGTGCCCGATCCGGGGCAGGTCGACGACCCATTGAAGCGCGCGGCAATGCAGCGCTCGCTCGAATACATGGCGCTGAAGCCGAATACACCGCTCGTTGATGTGCCGGTCGAGCGCGTCTTTATCGGCTCTTGCACCAACAGCCGGATAGAAGATTTACGCGCTGCCGCGGCGATCGCGAAAGGGCGCCGCGTCGCCCCCGGCGTGCACGCCCTGGTCGTGCCGGGCTCCGGGCTCGTCAAGCATCAGGCCGAAGACGAGGGACTTGACCGCATTTTCCTTGAAGCCGGGTTCGAATGGCGCGAGCCGGGCTGCTCGAATTGCATGTCGATGAACAACGATCGCGCGATGAACGGCGAGCGGATTGCCTCGACCTCGAACCGCAATTTCGAGGGTCGCCAGGGCAAAAACGCCAAAACCCACTTAATGGGCCCAGCGATGGCCGCTGCCGCGGCGGTCACCGGGCATTTGTTCGACGTCCGCCAGCTCGGCTAATCCTAACGCGGTGAGCGGCACCCAACTGCCGCTGCTCCAGCGGATTCACGACGCGGTATATGAACAGGAACCAAGGGCACGTAGGAGCCTTGAATATCATCGCACCCGGCCGACGAACGAGATTGTCGAATCGCTGCGACCAAGCTCCGATAATAAGGAAGCGCTAAGAGTGAAGCCGGATGGGCGCGTGTTTCAAGGAAACACGCGGATTAAGGTCTTAGAGGAGCGTGGCTATCCGGTCAATGATCTGCCGCGGGACATCGTCCAATGATAAGGGCGATGTCCCTTGATTTACCCAAAGGATAAATGATGCCGTCACCTGAACATTCTGATTATCGGTTCAGTGTCACTACCCATACCGACGATCTTGCCGTTGTCGATTGCCGTCGGGCACTCGCTGATTTCAGCCAAAAAATTGGCAATAAGCGAATTGCCTGGGGAGGGACGACGGATGCCCACTGCGGCGCGACCGCCACTCCGTCACATTCCGCTGGACTGTCGCGAGCACCCGGGACATGATCCGGCATCACCTCAGCCTCGCTAGATATAGCGATTTGGTTTGCAAGGGGTAAAATCGCCAATGAAACCCAGCGATAGTCCCGAGGAGCCGGCAAAACGGCTATACGGGCCGACGATTCAATACGCTGATGGCGACGTCGTCCTCGGTCAGCCTCTTGATGTCGAGGAGATCATCTCGGAGTTCGAGCGGTCGGACGCGGAGGCAAGGAGCGCATTCTTGTGCGCTTTCGCGCACGATCTTACCGTCGCCATTCGAGCGATTCTCTTCGACAGGCCGGTCTCGGAAGCAGATCTCGATAGAGTGAAGGAGATCAATGAGTCCCTACACCAGCTGACCAGCTGCGTAAATCCTCGCAAACGATGGTCAGCTCACGACGAAGCTTCACTACTTCGAGCAATCATCGAAGGGTCATTTGCGCATTGCCTGGATCGGTGGATCGGCCACGCCCTGGCTTTAGCCGCGGACACGACGGACGCAGAGAAGTACATGCCCGCGAAATGACGGCGCGGCAAAGCCAAGAGGATTCTTCGATGGAAAAATTCACGCAGTTGACCGGGGTGGCGGCGCCATTGCCGATCATCAATCTCGACACCGACAAGATCTTCCCGGCGGTCTATCTGAAAACGATCAAGCGGACCGGGTTGTCGCAATGGCTGTTTCAGGAAATCAGGTTTCGCCCGGACGGGTCGGAAAACCCCGATTTCGTGCTGAACCAGCCCCCTTACCGCAATGCCAAAATCCTGATCGGCGCCGATAATTTCGGCTGCGGATCAAGCCGCGAGCACGCCCCTTGGGCGTTGCTCGATTTCGGGATCCGCTGCATCATAGCGCCGAGCTTTGCCGACATCTTTTACAATAACTGCTTCAAGAACTGCATTCTGCCGATCGCGTTGCCGAAAGAGATCGTCGAGAAATTGATGGAGGACGCCAAGAAAGGCGCCAACGCGGTGATGACGATCGACCTCGAGAGCCAGACGGTCACCCGCCCCGACGGCGAGCAGGTACATTTCGAGATCGACGCGTTTCGCAAGCATTGCCTGCTGAACGGGCTCGACGACATCGGTTTGACCGAGCAAAAAGGTGCAGAGATCGCCGCCTACGAACAGAAAGCACGGGCGGCGCGTCCATGGCAGTTCGGTATGACCCGACCACAGACCTGACGTCTCTTCCAGTCAGCCAGATTGGTGCGCCGAGCCGGCCGGCTGAGATTGCTGCCGGCCAGCCAACTCCGATCGCGAGCGAAATGTCTCAAAGGCTTAGGGTAGGTAATAGGCGAAGACCACAGGGGAAACAAAGGCCCAAGTCTCGATAAAGGTCGAGCGGTCGGGCTTGCGGCCGAGTTCCTCCATTGCTCCTAAAAGACAGAACCAGTTCAGCACCTCGTGTTGACCGCTGTCTTCGATCTGGTCGGTCGTGTAATCATGCCAGGTCGAATAATCGCCTTTTTCCAAAGCCTCGTAGAGCCGGCGGTCGGCGGGCACATCGGGCCATAACTGGTAATTCTTTTCGGTCAGGAACGAATGCGACCAGCTCGACGAGGCGACGATCGCGGTGCGCCACGGGCTCTTTGCCATGACCCGCGCCGTCGCAGCGCCGACTTGCATGCATCGCACAGGATTGGGCGAGGGTGGATCGAGATTGCGGATGTCATTGCGCAGCGCCAACGGCAGCCGCAGCCCGCGCGCCGCGTTGACCCGCCGCCCGTAGCAATTCACCGAAAACGGGATCAGCGGGTAATCAAACCCGGTGCGTTTGTCGTCGAGCAATAGGATCGTGTTTTCGAATGCATGCCCAAACGGGTGATGCAGCGGCTTGTAGGCATAGGCAACGTCTATTCCGCTCTCGATCAGACCGGTCGCGAGGTATTTGCCGGCTTCCTGATGGCCGCGCAGGCGAAAACTCTTGTCGGCGGGCTCACCCCATGGATTGTCGGGTGTGCGGCGATGCTTCCACGGCTGTATGTCGCGATCCTCATAGGCGAGCACGGCGAAGGGTGGGATAATGTCCTCTTTGAAGTTCTCGTACTGATCGTCGCCGAACATGATGATGACGTCCGGCTTGAAATCGTCGAGCGCCTGACGCGCCTCGGCGAAATGGCGGCGATAGACCTCGCGTGCCCGCCCTGCCGCGGCCGCACCCCAATCATTGCCGAGTTCTTCGCGCAACGGCGTCGGCCAGTTCGCCGGGTCCTTGTAGGCCTCGGGCATATCCGGGTCGGCGAGTGCGGTGCGCATCATAAAGGTCCAGTCCTCGTCCCGGCGCAGCATCAGCGGCCGGTGCGTGCATCCCAATCCCAGGATCTCAGCCATCAATTTCCTCCCTTTTTGGCAACCTCACGCTCTAGTGCTCCAAACCGGATAGATGGTGCCCATTTTCGCTTCCTCGTCGCCCCCGCAGAAACGGGGGTCCAGGGCCACGGAAACGGTCTTTGCTGCCCTGGGTGCCCGCTTTCGCGGGCATGACGAAAAAAGGGACGAATACCCAAGCCTTGAATTCGCACCGCTCGGAGCCGAAGCTGCCACCTCAAATTCGGGTGCGGGGCCGGCTTGATCCGGACATCCGGAGGCGCGACGGGCGCCATAGACCGCGGCAGTGTGTGAGTGGCCCGGATCAGGCCCGGCCATCACGACGCGGCTGACCCGAGCCGATCCAAATTACCCGCGCTGCTCGATCGGAACGTAATGCCGCTCGTCAGGCCCCATGAACAGCTGACGCGGTCGCATCAGCTTGGCGTCGGTATCCTCAAGCATCTCCTGCCACTGCGCGACCCAGCCCACAGTGCGCGCGATTGCGAATAGTGCGGTGAACATTGAGGTCGGGAAGCCCATCGCCTTTAGGATGATTCCCGAGTAGAAATCGACATTGGGATAAAGCCGCCGCGAGATAAAGTAATCGTCGTTAAGCGAAATCTTTTCGAGCTCCATCGCAAGCTCAAGCAGCGGCTCGTTTTTGATGCCGAGCTCGTCAAGTACCTCGTGACAACTATCGCGCAGGACACGGGCGCGGGGATCGTAATTCTTGTAGACCCGGTGGCCGAAGCCGTACTGGATTTCGTGCTCGTTCTTGTTTTTGACATGGCTAATAAAGTCTGGAATGTTCTTCTTGTCGCCGATGCGCGCCAGCATCTTGAGCACCGCTTCATTGGCGCCACCATGCGCCGGACCCCACAGCGAGGCGATGCCAGCGGCGATGCACGCGAACGGGTTGGCGCCGCTCGAGCCGGCATTGCGCACCGTCGCCGTCGACGCATTCTGCTCGTGATCCGCGTGCAAAATAAAGATTCGATCCATTGCCCGCGCCAACACCGGATTGACCTTGTGCTCCTCGCACGGTACCGCAAAGGTCATATGTAAAAAGTTTTCTGCATATCCGAGCGAGTTCTGCGGATAGATAAAGGGCTGGCCATGCGCATATTTGTAGGCCATCGCCGCAATTGTCGGCATCTTGGCTATCAGGCGATAGGACGCGACCATTCTTTGATAGGAGTCGTGAATGTCGGTCGAATCGTGGTAAAAGGCCGACAATGCTCCGACCACGCCGCACATGACCGCCATCGGATGCGCATCGCGCCGGAAGCCCTGGAAAAAGCTGCGCAGCTGCTCGTGCACCATCGTGTGGTGGGTGATGTCATAGACGAACTGCGCCTTTTCCTTTGCGTTCGGCAATTCGCCATTCAGCAGCAGATAGGCGACTTCAAGAAAATCACTGCGCTCGGCCAGCTCCTGGATCGGGTAGCCGCGATACATCAAAATGCCTTCGTCGCCATCGATATAGGTGATGCTCGACCGACAGGCGGCGGTCGCCATAAATCCCGGGTCGTAAGTGAAACAGCCGGTCTTCGCATAAAGCTGGCGGATGTCGATGACCCGCGGCCCAATCGTCCCATGCAGGACGGGCAGCTCGACCGATTTGCCGGTTTCATTGTCCGTAAGGGTCATGCTTCCGGTCGACAGATTGTTCCCGTCCATTGTTGCACCTCTCGCTGCCATGCCTGCGGGACAATTCCCGTAATCCGACAAGAAAATAATCGTCGCAGCGCGGCTTGGCAAACCTTCGCAGTTGCGAAATGACGGCGCGCTAGCCGCGCCCCGACGCGGCATCCCCAATCCGGGCGAGGGCCTCGTCCGGACCCAGCACCTCCATGACAAAAAAGATGCCGGGCGAAGCGGCCGAGCCGGTCAGCGCGGCACGCAGCGGCTGCGCTATCGCGCCGAGCTGCAGGCCGTTTTCGGCGGCAAAGGCGCGAACCGTTTCTTCGAGCGCCTCGGCCCGCCATTCGCGGTTTGCGAGTACCGGGACTAGTGCCGCAAGCCGCTCGCGTGCTTCGGGCGTCAGCAATTTCGCCGCCTTTGCATCGGCAATGATCGGACGCTCGGCGACCAGAAACCGGGCATTTTGGGCGAGTTCGACCAGCGTCTTGGGCCTCAGTTTGAGCTCGGGCATGGCGCGGCGCAGCCGATCGCGCTCGACCTGGCCAAGCTTGCGGCCGAGCATCTTTTCGAGTTCGGCGGCGACCAGCGTCACCAGCCGGTTGTCGTCGGCCTGGCGGATATAGTGGCCGTTCAGATTGCCGAGCTTGGCGAAAGTCAAAACGCGCGGGGGCACGGCCGATCGCGTCCAGGTCGAACCAGCGGATCGCGTCTTCTGTCGAGATGATCTCGTCGTCGCCGTGGCTCCAGCCGAGCCGCAACAGATAATTGCGCAACGCCTCCGGCAGATAGCCCATGTCGCGATAGGCATCGACGCCGAGGGCGCCGTGGCGCTTTGACAATTTCGCGCCGTCGGGCCCATGGATCAGCGGCACATGCGCGAATTCCGGCACCGGCCAGTCGAGCGCTTGATAGAGCTGGGTCTGGAGAAACGCGTTGTTCAGATGCTCGTCGCCGCGGATCACATGGGTCACGCCCATGTCGTGGTCGTCGACGACGACCGAGAGGTTGTAGGTCGGGGTACCGTCGGCGCGCAGGATGACCCGGTCGTCGAGCTCGGCATTTGAAACCGTGACCTCGCCCTGCACATGGTCGTGGATCGTGGTCGCGCCGTGTTGCGGCGCCTTGAAGCGGATCGCCGGGGCGATGCCGGGCGGGGCCTCGGCGGGGTCGCGGTCGCGCCAGGTGCCGTCGTAGCGCACCGAACGCTTTTCGGCGCGCGCCCGCTCGCGCATCGCCTCGAGCTCGGCGGGCGTGCAATAGCAGTAATAGGCGCGTCCGGCGGCGAGCAATTGCCGCGCCACCTCGGCATGCCGCTCGGCGCGAGCGAATTGATGGACGATTTCGCCGTCCCATTCGAGCCCAAGCCATTCGAGGCCGTCGATGATTGCCGCCACCGCCTCGGGGGTCGATCGCACCCGGTCGGTGTCTTCGATGCGCAGCCGAAACACCCCGCCGTGATGGCGGGCAAACAGCCAGTTGAACAAAGCGGTGCGGGCGCCGCCGATATGCAGAAACCCGGTCGGCGACGGCGCAAAACGGACGGTGACGGTCATGCTCCAAGGATGGGGAAGGTGCTTTACGATATCAACGCGGGAATGCGAGGGGACGGGCGACCGTACGATCTGCGCCCCCCCGAGCGGGGCCGGTTATGCAGCGCACTCGTCACCCCGGCGAAGGGGCTATAATCCAATCGCGCAACCCCCTCAAATCGTCGCCCCGTGCGCCTTCAGCCCACGGGCTTGTCCCGTGGGGAAAGCGGGGGGCCAGAGCCTGCCCCTGGCTTGAACAGGGGGCATGCGACTGAGGTCCCTGGGTTCCCGCTTGCGCGGGAACGACGAAACAAAGCATCTTCGAACGAAAATTGAATTTCCTGACAGCCTCGAAGGCTGGGGTCCAGAGCCGCAGGCGCGATCCGTGGCCGCCCTGGATCGCCGCTTTCCGCGGGGATGATGGCCGCGACGAGCGGGGCAGAAGGCGGCGAGGAATAGCCGGCACCAGTGCGGCAGTTGACCCGATTTGCTGCATCTGCAGCAAATTTGCAGCAAACCCCGCACCGGCCGCCGGCTTCGCTGCGGGTACGAAAGGTATAAGCCTCGCCCAACCCCGCCGCGCTCCTGTTCCGCCTGTTTTATCAGGTCGAGATCAGGCAACTCGACCGTCCAACTCGAGCCATGAAACCGCTCACGGGTGCCCAGGCCGGCGCGCGTGGTCGAAGGCAATCTTGCTCGCACCCGCTTGCTATCCTCTGGCCCATGGCACTTCTCAACCTCACCGTATCGCCCGAAATATTCAGAGCGTAGAATGCGATTAAGGCAATTTCATCGTTGCCGAGTTCGCGGCCTAACGCACATACCTGGAAACCCCCAATTGCGCGCAAAAATGCGTCTTTTTGAGAAGGTCGAATGGGCCAGCAGGAAGGATGCATGTATAGACGAGACGCGGCTTATCGCACTTACTCCGGCCGGCTGGGCCAGTTCGCGGAGGACATGCTGCCCCGATACGCGCGCATTAGTTTCGCTCACAGCTTACGAAAACCGTAACCTATTGCTAGAAAAAATATAAGCGAAATTGCCGAAAGTCTTGAATTTTGAACGTTGGCTGTTCGGGAAATTTGCCGTCGGACGTTGCGTCATGCCCGCGCCTAGATATGGTGGGTGGCAGTCGTCATGTATTCGCGCGGCCCGCGCAGTAATCGCTGCGCCAGGCGCGCGCGCAAAATCGCGGGATAGACTGGCCCGCCCCGCGTTTCGATTTTTATCAGCGCCGCGAGCATTTCCCGGCGACTTTACAGCGCTTTCCGTAAT
>CAWJXM010000043.1:0-13997 GCA_963846635.1 uncultured Alphaproteobacteria bacterium
GCACTTTATACGACTTTGACAATGTAAGCCCAACGTGCAAATGTCAGTGCCGTCCAATTTAAAAATGTCAGTCTCCCCGGCGTTTTGGCGGGCTGAGGGGGACGGCATCGATGGTGGTGCTGAGCATGAGCGAAGGGGAGCTACGGCGTCTCGAGGTCTTGCGGGACGTCGATCGAGGTGATCTGCTGGTGCGTGCGGCAGCGCAGCTATTGGGGCGCAGCGAGCGTCAGGTGTGGCGGTTGTTGCAAGCGTTTCGAAGAGATGGCGCCGCGGGTTTGATCTCCAAGAAGCGCGGTCGGCCGAGCAACCGCAGGACAGCAGCGGCGGTGCGCACGGCGGCACTGTGGATCGTCCGCCAGAATTATGCCGATTTCGGCCCGACGCTGGCCGCCGAGAAGCTCGCCGCCGAGCACGGCTTTGCGTTTTCCAGCGAGACGTTGCGGAAGTGGATGATCGAAGATGGGCTGTGGCTGGATCACAAGCAGCGGCAAAAGCGGGTTCATCAACCGCGCCCGCGGCGCGAGTGCGTTGGCGAGCTGGTGCAGGTCGACGGCAGCGAGCATTGGTGGTTCGAAGATCGCGGGCCGCAATGCACCTTGCTGGTGTTCGTTGACGACGCGACCAGCCGGCTGATGCATCTGCAGTTTGTCGAGAGCAAGTCGACTTTCGCCGATTTCCATGCGGCCCGCGCCTATCTGGAGGCCTGGGGCAAGCCGATTGCCTTTTACAGCGACAAGCACGGCGTCTTCCGGGGCAATCATCCTGGCGCCCTTGGCGGCGACGGCATGACCCAGTTTGGCCGGGCACTGCATGCGTTGAATATCGACATCATCTGTGCCAACTCGAGCCCGGCGAAAGGTCGGGTCGAGCGTGCGAACAAGACCTTACAGGATCGGCTGGTCAAGGAATTGCGGCTGGCGGGTGCTGCTACCTTGGCGGAAGGCAACGCCCTGCTCCCGGCGTTCATCGCTGACTACAACGCGCGCTTTGCCAAAGCGCCGGCGAACAGCAAGGATTTACACCGGCCACTGCGCGCCGGCGACGATCTCGACAACGCCTTTGCCTGGAAGGAAGAACGCACCCTGTCACGAGCGTTGACCCTGCAATACGACAAGGTGCTGTTCATTGTGGAGCCAAGCGAGCAAGCCAAGGCGGCGATCGGCAAGCGGGTCACCGTGGTGGACTATCCCGACGGCCGGCTGGCGATCCGTTACCGCGGCGTCGAACTGGCGTATCGGACCTTTGACAAAATTCGCCAGGTCTCGCAGGCCGCGATCGTCGAGAACAAACAGCTTGGCGCGGTCTTGGCGGTGATCCGCGACCAGCAGCAGCAGCGCGAACCGCAACATCGCAGCACCAAGGCGCCGCGCCGCCGCGACCAACACAACGCGCGGCTCTTCAAGGTCGGCTGAGCTGTTCTACGAGCCGAGCAGGCTGACGCCCGCTCGGTAAACACCGGGAGCGGTTGCACCCGTCCGCGTTGCGGGCGGCGGTCGGGCGCTGCGCTACGCCAGGGGCTCCGCGCCTGCCCGCCGCCCGACCCCAGCACTGACATTTTTAAATTGGGAAACCACTGACATTTGTATTTTGCGTTGACAAGGTGCTCACATGGAGAAGGTGATCGTCGATGCGGCGACCTGGACCGTGCTGGGCGGTGTCGGGATGCTCGGTGCGGCTGCGGTCCTGGCTGTGCTCGGTGCCGCGTTGAAGACGTTCCCGACGTTCGCGGGCTCGGCGAAGCCCGTAGCCCCGGCTGCCCCGGTAAGAGGTGCGTGATGATGGGTGATTATATTGAGGATCGGGTGTAGGAGCTGGAGGCGCAGGTCGAGGATCTGCAGGCGCGCCTAGCCCGGATGGAGGAAGCGGTTATGTTCCTCCTGGAGGAGGATGAGGACGAGTTCGAGAGTGAGGACGAGGATGATCTCATCGAAGACCGATAAGGTCTGGGTGGGTTGGCTCGCCGGGGCGATCGGCAGCTTTGCCGCCCTGGAGAGGTATGCGATCAAGCACAAGGAGGACACGCTCTCCCGGTGCACCTGGAAGGCGGCTCAGGCATGGTCGCCGCTCGCCGTCATCTACGGGATGATTTTCGGCGGGCTCGCCATCCACTTCTTCTGGACCCCATCCACTTCTTCTGGACCCCATCCACTTCTTCTGGACCAATGAGGGCCTCGGGAACCCGAAGGCTCAGTGAAGCGAGAGCGCCGCCGCGGGCTGGAACTACATTTTAATTGTGCGGTCGCGGTTGCTACGGTATAGGTGTGGTATCAGTAGGGGCGGCCCGACCTTGCACGAACGGCCGCCCGTTGCTGACTGGCTGGGGCGGACCGGGCCGCCGTGACTGCGGCCCAGTCACCCTCTGTCTCTCGCGCTCTTAACAACGGTTGAAGAGCGTCTCTTCTCATGCCATCGGGGATGCTTCACGTCAACAAAAAACGACACCCTGCCATTTTTTATTAGTGGCGGCGAGTGCGAAACGCGGCATATGGGCGGTAAGGTGACCCCATCTGAGGAGGACGAACGCCGGCTAAGGATCGAGTTGATGCAAGCGGACATCGACAACAAGCGGATGGACACTGAGTATAAGCGCGGGCTGTTGCGTTACGAGCCGTGGAAGATCGTCATCACGGCCTTCGCCGCTGGCGGCATCATCGTTGGCGCGGTTGGCGCGCTCGGGTACAAGCTCGGCTCGACCTCACCGCCACAACCGATCATTATCCAGGTGCCAGCCCCAGCGCCGGCCGCGAAATAAGGGCTGCGCGCGCGAGTGCGGAAGAAAGGGCGCCGCGAGGGCGCCCTTTCCTTTTCAGTGACGCGGCGCCGAGATAAAGCTGCCTCCCTCGGGTGGCTGGATGCCCAGCGGCACCTCGACCTCCGGCTCCGCCCATCGCGCCACGGCTCGATCCGTTGAAATCTGTTCTCGCCAAGCTCGACCCCCGAAGCCTCGGCCGGACCCACTGGCGCCGCTGCCGGCGGACGCCGGCCCCCGAGTTGGCCGCGGGCGGCGGAGATGAGGAGCGCCCAGGAAGGACCTCATGGTGGACCCAGGATGGATATTGGTCGCGCTTACCGTGATCACGGTAATTTTGGCTCTGCCACCGTTTATCCGAGACCTGCGAGGATCGAACCCCGGTCGCATTACGACCCTGATAATTATAGGTGTGCTTGTCCTTATATCATGTGCGACAACTGGATACGATTTTTATGATCGCCACAACCGTCCGGTCGTAGATATTCCCGCCATAGACAATTATTGGGACCACTTTACGCAATACAACGACTTTTACAGAAGAACCTACTCCCATGAAACAGCAATCTTGGATGGCCTTCGGTGCCTCGAATGTACCTTCGATAATGCAACCTTACAATGGAATGGAACGGCCCCATTTGACTTAGTCAATTCGATTTTTATCACCCCACATCGTCAAACCGCTCCGGGGGAACCTGCTCCGCGTGGACCCGGACCGAATATTAGCTTGCAAACATCAAATCCGATAATCGCGTCCACTCTTACCTTTCTAACTGTTACGGGCGCGATGGTTCCGGGATTGAGATTTCAAATGCAACCTTGGATACCACCGCTCCAATCACAAGGTGACCCTAAGTGATCTTTTCCAGCGTGCTTGTGAGGCGAAAAAGGGTGTCGTGAGGCGCCCCTTCCCGTTTCAGATGCTGCCTTGGAAGGCTTGCTCGGGCGCCTGCATCGCCTGTGTGGGGTGGACCTGCGGGACGTGGATGAAGCTGCCGAGCTCGGACAGTTGGAAGTCGGAAGTAGCAGCTACCTGAACAGGTCCCGGTACGATCGGCGCCTCGTCGCGCTCCTCAGCCAGTAGGAACTCCAACCGCGCCAGAGCATTCCACGCGACCTGGGCGTCGTGGATCAGATTGGGCGGAAGCCCAGGGACTGGGTCCGGCTTGCCGATCTTGAAGAGATGCCGGAAGAGAGCCTTGGTGTAGCGGTGGAACCCATCCGCGACCGTGCGCCAGCCGCCCCGGCAGTACTTGTCAGCCCCATACGCCGCCACCCGGCACACCGCCTCACACGCCTGCGGAAAGTAGACGGCGAAGAAGGTCAGATCGACCTTGACATCATCGAGCTTGGCACCGGGCTGGTGCTGGGCTCGCTGAGCTAGCCGAGACTGCTCCTCGTACTGTAACGCCGCTGCTTCCGCAAATCCGTCATAGTAAGCCATCGGGCTTGTCTCCTTTTGTGCCGCGGGGCAGATGCAATCCTGCGTCCCTCCCTTGCAATAGTAGCAACCTCCAGGGTGTCCTTTAATCATCAGGCATCCCCTCCAAGCCGCCCCTTGTGGGCTGCCAGCAGCGCGTCTACCCGGCTGGGGTCGATCGCGCGATACTTCGTGTACTCCCGCATCGCCTCGGCGAGGCTCTCCCGCTGATGCTGCGCAGCAAGCTCGCGTGCAAAGGCGTCGTACTCCTCGGCGCTGAGCGGGGTAAACCCCTGCCCTGCCGAGGCAGCAACCAGCTTCTCGATCACGCCGGGAATGCCTTCCTCGTCGATCTCCTCCACGGCCACTGGCAGTCCGACTATCTTCCCGATCTCGGCCTGGGTCGCATCGCGCACATGCTCCAGCTTCCGCTTCTCGGCCTCGGAGCGGCCATCGGCCTTGGCGTGCAGGACCGGGTTGAAAGCCTTCTTGACCAAAAAGTCGACGAGCTCGCGTTTTTTGTCGGTCGCCATGGCAGTGCTCCGTTCCGTTTGCGACGACAACGAGCGTCCCGCTGACGGGTTCCTGAGCTGATCCCAGGGGCTGTGTTGCCGCACTCGCCTCACCCGCGGCGCGCAGCTCAGGATTTGAGGATCGGCGCAGTCGAGGTCCGCGCTGCGTCGCTCCGAACCAGGCGGCGTTGCGAGCGAGCGCATGCTATGATGGCACGGCCGCGCCGATGGCAGCCGCGGCATCGGAGATTGCGGTGGATTTGCCTCCCGGATTGCGGCTCAGCATCGAGACACAGCCTTCGGCCGCGGATTGCCTTACCGTTGGCATGGCGCTCGATGCTTATAATCGGCAATTTCTCGGCGAAACCGGCTATTCGCAAACCGGGTTGTTGGTCCGCAACGACGCTGGCGAGATCATGGCCGGGCTCGTTGGCTCGACCTATGCCGGCTGGCTGTTCGTCGCGATGCTGTGGGTGCACGCTGACCTCAGGCGTCGCGGCATCGGCAGCCAATTATTGGCTCTGGCCGAGCAACGCGCCGCCGAGCGCGGCTGCCATTCGGCGCTGCTCGATACCTTCTCGTTTCAGGGTCCGGCGTTTTATCCGCGGTTCGGTTATCGGCTTTACGGCGCGCTCGACTACCCGCCTGATCATCGGCGCTTCTTCCTGTGGAAGCCGCTAAAGCCCGAGGCAGCGGCAAACCATGTCAAATTGTTCCCGGTCTCAGTCAAGGCAGTGCTGTTCGAAGCGGACCGCGTGGTGCTGCTCGAAAATGAGCGCGGGGAATGGGAATTGCCGGGCGGCCGGCTCGAAGCGGGCGAGGACCCGATGGCCTGCCTGGTGCGCGAGGTTGCCGAGGAACTCGGCGCCGCCGTTGCAGTCGCGACGATCCTCGACAGCTGGGTCTATGAGGTTTTGCCGGGGCGCGAGGTATTGATCGTGACCTATGGCGTGCGTCGCACCGAGCCGGGCGAAATGCGGGTCAGCGGCGAGCATCGCCGCTTTGGGTTGTTTGCGCTCGACGAACTCGATGATCTGCCATTGGCCGAAGGCTACCGCCGCTCGATCCGCAGCTGGGCAGCGCAGTGCGGCATCCGCTGAGGCAAAGGATGGAGAGAGCCGTGATCCCTGCCCTCGCCCATCTGCTTGCGATGTTGGAAAACGGTGCGGTCGGGGTCAACGATATGCTAGGCACCACCCCGGTGCCCGCAACCAGCACTGCTCCTGGGGCAGATCATCGCGGCGGTACAACCGCGTTACTTCGCGCCAGCGCGCGACCTTGAACGCTTCGGCAAGTGCGGCTTCGGAGACGGGGTCACGCGCGCCCTCACAGGGAAAAATTGCTATTGGCGAAATCCACCGCGCAAGAAAGTCGGATCCGTTACGCTCGATGCGAAACACCGCGCCGCGGCGTTGAACCTCTCCCCGATCCTTCGCCGGCAGCGCTGCCAATGGCAGAACCAGACGACCACCATCCTTGAGGCCGTCAAGCCAGGACTGCGCCGGCCGCGTCGCGCCAGCATTGATATAAATAACATCGGCCGGCGCAAACGGGATCGCTGAACCGTCACCGTGAACCACGCTGACGTTAGCCGAGCCTGCAAAATTGGACTGGGCGCGCGCGGCAAGCCCGCGATCAAACTCGATTGCCGTCACTGCTCCGGTGTGCCCAGTGAGTTCCGCGAGGATCGCCGTGTAATAGCCGACACCCGCGCCGATATGGACGACGTGCTCGCCGATTTTCGGCGCAGCACTGGCGATCAGATGGGCATGGAGAGAGGGCTGGCCATTATTAAGATCGCGCTCGGGAAGAATTCCCACTACGTCATCTGTGTAAAGATACACCGGATCATCGCTGGGGGTCGGCGCATATCCACGAAACCAGCGAAGGATCGGCCATGGACCCGGACCCAGAAAATGCTCCCGCGGCACGGCCGAAAAGGCAGCCTCAAGCCGTTCGTCGGCGGCGCCCGCCGCCGCCATAACTTGCTTCGCGTAGGCGCGACGCACGACAAGCAGCTCGTCCTTGGTCATTTTGGCCACTCGTGGAACGATATTCCCGTCGCATGATACCATTGTGCCTGATGACGACCTTCACTCAGAAACAATCGTTGGCCAGCGCATGACCCCTGCCCTCGACCGACTGCTCGCGATCATGGTGCGCCTGCGCGATCCCGAGCGCGGCTGTCCGTGGGACAGCGAGCAGAATTTCGCGACAATTGCTCCCTACACGATCGAGGAGGCTTATGAAGTCGCCGATGCGATCGCGCGCGGCGACATGACGGCGCTCAAGGACGAGCTTGGTGATCTGTTGTTTCAGGTCGTGTTCCACGCCCGCATCGCGGAAGAGGCCGGCCAGTTCGATTTCACTGACGTTGCCGCGGCGATCGCCGACAAGATGGTCCGCCGCCATCCGCATGTCTTTGGTGATGCCGAGATCAGGAGTGCGGCAGCGCAGACCGCGGCGTGGGAGGAGCACAAGGCGAAGGAGCGTGCCGCCAAGGCCGCTGCGGCTGGCACTGCAGCGAGCGTGCTCGACGGTGTCGCCCTGGCGCTCCCTGCCCTGCTCCGCGCCATCAAGATCCAGCAACGCGCGGCGCGGATCGGCTTCGACTGGCCGAACGCATCCCCCGTCATCGCCAAGCTCGCGGAAGAAATCGCCGAACTCGAAGCCGAGCTAGCTCATGACGGTGCGGCCGATCACGCCCGCATCGAGGACGAAATGGGGGACATCCTGTTTGCTGCGGCCAACCTTGCGCGTAAGCTCGACATTGATCCCGAAGCGGCGTTGCGCCACGCCACGAATAAGTTCGAGCGGCGCTTTCGCCGGGTCGAGGCGATGGCCGCCAAACGCGCCATTGGCCACGATCTCGACGCCCTCGAAGCCCTGTGGCAAGAGGCCAAGCGCGGCGAGAAACCGCGTGCGGGTGCCCCTCACCCCTGCCCTCTCCCCGCAAGCGTGGAGAGGGAGGGACCCGCGGATCCTCGGATCAGGTCCGGGGAGAAGGGTGAGGGGCAGACGGACGTCAGGCTGGAACCTGTCATCGATAGACTCCCGAGAGGGCTCGACGTGATACGCGACGAGGCGCGCAACGAGGGATACCGTATGCTCGACACGCTGGCCGCGGAATGGAGCGCCGGTATCATGCGCTTCAACCGCTCGGGCGAAGCGCTGTTTGCCGCCTATGCCGACAACCGTTTGGTTGGCGTCGGCGGGATAACCCGTGATCCTGCCGTTCCCGGCGCTCTACGCATGCGGCGCTTCTACGTGGCCAAAGATTTTCGACGGCGCGGTATCGCTCGCCAGCTCGCTCTCTCTCTGCTCGATCCGAAGCGAGCCGCCGGCCGGCCGATCGTCGTCAACGCCGGAACCGGGAGCGAGACCTTCTGGGAATCGCTTGGCTTCACCCCAGATCGCCAGCACGGCCACACGCATATGATGCGTGTCCGCAGCAAATAAGGTTCAATGCGCGCGCTGGTGATGGCGCAGGCGGGCGATGTCGGCTTCGGATAGGCGGACCGACAAATGGGCCGCATCGTTGTCGTCGCGCCGGCCAAGCACCTCGCCGTGCCGGTAGACCCAGGCGAGCGTGCTGCCATCGCTCAACGGGATGTCGAGGCGCACCGGACGGGTGCCGGCTTCGAGGCGCCTGTCGATCAACGCCAGGAGATCATCGCAGCCCTCGCCCGTCGCTGCTGACAATGCGACCCGGCTCGGATCACGCAGCATCTGGTTTTTGAGGCTGGCGCGTGCTGCTGCATCGAGTAGATCGATCTTGTTCATCGCCTCGATGATCCGCTCGTCGACGGCGCCGTCAAGGCCGTGGTTCGGCAGCCCGAGATCGGCGAGCACCGCCAGCACGTCTTGGCGCTGCGCCTCGCTGTCAGGGTGGTGCGCGTCACGGACGTGGATCACTAGATCGGCCTCGGTCACCTCTTCGAGCGTCGCCCGGAAAGCGGCGACAAGGTGGGTCGGCAATTCCGAGATAAACCCGACCGTGTCGGATAGGATCACGGTCCGGCCGGACGGCAGTTCAACGCGCCGCATCGTCGGGTCCAAGGTCGCGAACAGCATATCATCCGCCATGACCGCCGATCGGGTCAGTCGGTTGAACAATGTCGATTTGCCCGCGTTGGTGTAGCCGACCAGTGCCACGACCGGATAAGGCACGCGACGGCGGGCTTCGCGATGCAAGGCCCGGGTACGCTTGATGCCGTCGAGCTCGCGCTTGAGCCGCGCGATGCGCTCGCCGATCAGCCGGCGGTCGATTTCGAGCTGGCTCTCGCCAGGACCACCCAAAAAGCCGAAACCGCCGCGTTGACGCTCGAGGTGGGTCCACGACCGAACGAGGCGCGAGCGCTGATAGGACAGTGCGGCCAACTCGACCTGCAGCCGTCCTTCATGGGTGCGGGCGCGCTCGCCAAAGATTTCGAGGATCAGCCCAGTGCGGTCGATGACCTTGGCCTGCCAGCTTTTTTCGAGGTTGCGCTGCTGCACCGGCGACACGGCGCCGTCGACGACGACGAGGTCGATCGCGTCATCCTTAATGCATTCGCCCAGATGTTCGACGGTGCCCTCGCCGAACAGGGTCGCCGGGCGGGGGCGAGAGATGCGGGCGATTTCGATGCGGACGACATCGAGATGGATTGCGCGCGCAAGCCCCACGGCCTCTTCAAGCCGCGCTTCGAGCGAACGCATGGCGTCGCCATTCATTTGTCGGGGCGCGGATTTCGCTGCGGGATGCACGACGAGGGCGCGACCGCTCGCCGTGCCGTTTGGTGCAAAGGTGCTGTTGGTTTCGTATGTAATCAGAGTTCCTCGCTTTCCCTCCCCGGTTCGAATAACTGGATCGGCTGTGCCGGCATCACCGTCGAGATCGCGTGTTTATAGACCAGCTGCGAATGCGCATCGCGCCGCAGCAGCACACAAAAATTGTCAAACCAGGTGATGATCCCCTGCAGCTTTACGCCATTTACCAGGAACACCGTAACCGGGGTCTTGTTTTTACGGACGTGGTTCAAAAACACGTCCTGGACGTTTTGTGACTTCTCCGCAGACATGGGTATCCCCCATTCACCTTTTTAGAGCCGAGCCAGAATTAGCCCAGCTCGGCCGGTAGCCGGCGCGCTGCACCGCCAGTTCCAAAGCCCGAAATGGTTTCGCCAAAGTGAATCACAAGCCCCGGACAAAGCGCAGCAGCGCTGTCGGATCGGCAAACGTAAAGTGCGGGGTATACCAGAGGCGCTCTTCTGCGGCGAGATCAGGTCCCAACAACACCGAGACGCAGCCGGAATTGGCAGCGCATTCGATATCGACCCCGGTATCACCGACGAACCACACGGCCGGCCCAGCATCAACGCCGCTCGGTTCGAGTGCGAGCCGCACCGGCGCTGCGTCGGGCTTATCGGCTATGGCATCGCCGGCCCCGACAATACGACCGAAATAGCGTGACCAGCCGAGTTGCTCGGCCTCGAGCCGCAGCAGCGCGCCGGTCTTGTTGCTGACCACACCAAGGAAAATGTCTTCGCCGGCAAGCGCCTCGACCATTTCGGCGCATCCCGGCAACGGTGTGAGGCGTTCGAGATGAATAGCGCGAAACCGGTCGAGATAAATCCCCCTCGCCTCTTCCCACCGATCGCCGAAATGCATTGGAAAGCTCTCCCGCAGCGAGAGTCGTACGCGGGCGCGCGTCTCGGCGAGCGACCATAGCGGCTTATCCATCACCGCCATGACGTGGTTCAAGGCTTCGTGGATCGTCAACCAGGTATCGACCAGAGTGTTGTCCCAATCGAACAGGATCGCTTGCGGGCGCGTGACAACGGTCGAGGTCAGAGCACTCATTTGGCCGCCGCCGCGTGCGCCAGATAGCGTTCGCGCAGTCGAAGGGTAAGGAGGCCGGGTGCGCCATTGCCGACAACATCGTCATCAATACGCACGACCGGCAAGAGATCATTCGTCGTACTGGTTAAAAAGGCTTCGCGCGCGGTTTTCGTCTCAGCCACACTAAATGGTCGCTCGACCAGGCGACAGCCCTCGGCCCGGATGATGTCGATCACCGCGCGGCGGGTCACACCGTTGAGGATCGCATGATCGGCTTGGCGGGTCACGATGGTTCCGTCGTTGGTCACGATCCAGGCGTTGGTCGATGTCCCCTCGGTCACAAAGCCGTCGCGATCGACCTGCCAAGCCTCAAAGGCCCCGGCCTCGCGAGCGCGCTGTTTGCCGAGAACGTTGGCGATCAGCGCCACCGATTTAATGTCGCAGCGCTGCCAGCGGATGTCGGGGATCGTGATGACCGCGACGCCTTGGGTGCTGAGGTGCTGATCGGTTGTCCGCTTGCGTCGCGCGGTGATGACCAAAACCGGTTGGGCCGCCCTCGGAAACCCGTGCTCCCGCGGCGCCACACCACGCGTCACCTGGATATAGACGATGCCGTCCACTACACCATTGCGGCGGATCACCTCGCGCACGACGAGCTTCAGCGCCGCCTCCGACATCGGTGCTGCGATCCACAACTCGGCGAGCGAGCGCGCCAGCCGCGCCAAATGCAGCGCCTCGTCGACCAGATGACTGCCGAAAACCGCCAGCACCTCGTATACGCCATCGCCAAACTGGTAACCGCGATCCTCGATATGCACACCGGCTAGGCGATGCGGTACATATTGGCCGCCGATATAGGCGATGCGCGACATTGGTCCTAAATCCCGAACTTCAGCGCACGATCATTGCCGAAGACACCAAGGGATTTCAGCTTGCGGTGCAAGGCCGAGCGCTCCATTCCAACAAAGGCGGCGGTGCGCGAGATGTTGCCGCCAAACCGCGTCACCTGCGCCAACAGATATTCGCGTTCAAACACCTCGCGCGCATCGCGTAACGGCAACGTCATGATTTCACTGCCTTTTTCCCATTTGACGACAGTTGGTGCGATCGCGGTGATCTCGTTTGGCAGCATATCGGCACGGATCGGCTCGCGGGCTTCGCCGGGCGCCATGATCAACAGCCAGTCGATGATGTTGCGCAACTGGCGCACGTTGCCGGGCCACGAATAGGCCTGCAACGCCGCCATCGCATCCTCGCCGATCTCGCGCGGGGCGAGCCGTGCGGCCTCGGATGAACGCGTCATAAAATGGCGCGCCAAGAGGGGGATGTCTTCGCGCCGCTCGCGCAACGGCGGCACTCTGATCGGGACGACGTTAAGTCTATAAAACAGATCCTCGCGGAACCGGCCGGCGCTGATCTCGCCTGCCAGTTCGCGATTTGATGAAGCAACCACCCGGACATCGACTTCGACCCGGCTCGACCCACCGATCCGCTCAAACGTTTGCTCCTGCAGGGCGCGGACGATCTTCCCTTGCGTTTCGAGCGGCATGTCGGCGACTTCGTCGAGAAACAAGGTGCCGCCATGCGCGCGTTCGAACGTGCCGATTTTGCGGGGCGCGCCATCGATATTGTATTCGGTGCCGAACAGCTCGATTTCGAGCCGCTCAGGCCGCATTGTCGCACAGTTGACTGGAACAAAGGGACCCTTTGCTCGGCGCGAGCGTAGATGCAACAATCGCGCGACCACCTCCTTGCCCGAGCCTGGCGGGCCGGTGATCAAAACCCGACTGCCGGTCGGCGCTGCCTTTTCGATTTGCTGGCGAAGCTGATTGGCGGCTGGCGAGACCCCGACCAGATCGATATCGCCGCCGGCGCGCAATTTGAGTTCTTCGTTTTCAAGTCGCAGCTGGGCGGCCTCGATCGCGCGCTCGACGACGAGCAGCAGACGGTCGGATTCAAACGGTTTCTCGATAAAATCGTAAGCGCCGAGTTTGATCGCCTCGACCGCGCTCTCGATGGTGCCGTGTCCGCTGATCATGACGATCGGGACCGATGGCATCTCGGCGCGCAACAACTTCAGGATTCCGATCCCGTCGAGCTCGCTGCCCTGCAGCCAGATATCGAGGATGACCAGGGTCGGTTGCCGCGCATGGACCACCGCCAGCGCCTGAGCGCTGTCGGCGGCCTCCCGCGTCTGATAGCCCTCGTCCCTAAGTACATCCGCAATCAGCATGCGGATGTCGGCCTCGTCATCGACGATCAGGATGTCATGCGCCATCGGCGGCATCGCTCAAGGCCAGCGGCCGATCGTGATCGCGCCTGCGCTCGGCCGCCCGTGCCTCGACCGCGAAAACCAGTCTGACCCTTGCCCCGTTCGGATGTCCGTCTTCAAGCATCAGCTCACCCCCGTGATCTTCCATGATCTTTTTGACAATGGCGAGACCGAGGCCGGTACCTTTGGCTCGGGTTGTTACATAAGGCTCGGTCAGCCGCTCGCGCCCCTGGTTTGGCAAACCCTTGCCATTGTCCTCGACGATCACTGTCGCTTGTCCCAAGCCCTTCTCGACCGATACCAGAACGTGACCGGGCGCAGCGTTCTTGTCTTCGGCAATGCGCGCTTCGATCAACTCAACCGCATTCTTTACAATATTGAGGATTGCCTGGCCGACCAGCCGAGCGTCGCAGTTGAGCATTACGGAATGATCGGGGAACCTCGTCTCGAATGTGATCTCGCGATGCGCCGTACGTTGCAGGAACATTGCACGATGCGTGATTTCGACCAGGTTTTCGGGTTTCAAGACCGGCGCCGGCATGCGCGCAAAGGCAGAGAATTCGTCGATCATGCGGCCGATGTCGCCGACATGCCGGATTATCGTGTCGGTGCAGATCGTGAAGGTCTCACGGTCCTCGCTGATTTCCTTCAAATACCGCCGGCGCAACCGCTCTGCGGCGAGCTGGATCGGGGTCAGGGGGTTCTTGATCTCATGCGCAATGCGGCGGGCTATATCAACCCAGGCGGCCTTGCGCTCGGCCAAAAGCAATTCCGTGATGTCGTCGAAGGTCACCACAAAGCCGCTGATGTCGTACTCGTCTTGGTCGGCGGCGATCCGCACCAACAAGGTGCGCGTGCTGTTGCCGCGGGCGAGCTGGACTTGCGACTGCGCCAGCCGATCGGGGCGCCGTTCGGCTTCATCGAGCAAATTCGCCATTTCCGGCGCGACCTCGGCAAGATGACAGCCGATCGACTGTTCGAGATCAGCCCCAAGTAGGGCCGAAGCCGAGCGATTAGGAAGATAAACACGGCCATCGCGATCGAGCCCGATCACCCCGGCCGAAACCCCGGTCAATACCGTTTCTGTGAAGCGGCGGCGCTCGTCAAGCTGGCGATTGGCTTCACGCAATTCGCGTTGCTGGCTCTCGATCTGATTCGTCATACGGTTGAAGGCGCGGCTCAACGAAGACAGTTCGTCGTCGCGTTCGCCTTCTGGCACGCGCG
>CAWJXM010000044.1:0-15349 GCA_963846635.1 uncultured Alphaproteobacteria bacterium
TTTTTCCCGCAGCAGGATACCGGGTTCATCTTCGGCGAACTTGATGTCCGCGAAGACGCTTCGATGCTCCAGACCGACAAGATTCGGCGCAAGGTCGTCGACATCGTCATGCACGATCCCGGCGTCGATGGATGTCGTACTACGGCGCCACGCCTTACAACCCCGCCGAGAATACGGCGCGAATCTTCTGGGGACTGAAGCCCTATGACCAGCGCGATGCCACCGCGGAGCAATATCCAGCGGTTGCGAAAGAAGGTCGCCGGCATCGAGGGTGCCAAATTCTTTATGCAGGTACCGCAGAACATCACGGTTGGCGGCCGGCTGTCGCGCACCCAATACCAGTACACGCTGACCGACACCAACATCGATGAACTCAACCATTGGGCGCCGACACTTGAACAGGAGATGAAAAAGCTGCCCGAACTGCAGCAAGTCGCGACCGATCAGCAGATTGCCGCCGCACATTTGGCTATCCAGGTCGACCGCGAAGCCGCCTATCGGCTCGGATTGTCGATGAACCAGATCGACCAGACGCTCTACGATGCATTTGGCCAGCGGCAGGTCGCGACGATCTATACCGCGACCAACCAGTACAAGGTCATCCTCGAAGTCCAGCCGCAGTATCAGCACGACCCGAACCTGCTGTCCGAGATTTACGTCTCTGGTCCCGGTGGCGTTCAGGTGCCGCTGGGCAGTTTCGCGCATTTCGCGCGGAAGACCGAACCGTTGCTGATCAGTCACCAGGGCATCTTCCCGGCGGTCACGCTGTCGTTCAACCTGGCTCCAGGCGTGGCGCTCGGACAGGCGGTCAACGCGATTCAGGCGATGACCCAGCGCCTGCACGTGCCGCCGACGCTGAACGCCTCGTTCCAGGGAACCGCGCAGGCCTTCCAGGCCTCGCTGGCGTCGATGCCGCTATTGGTCGCCGCGGCGATCCTCGTCGTCTATATCGTGCTGGGGATCCTCTACGAGAGCTACATCCATCCGATTACGATTTTGTCTGCATTGCCTTCGGCCGGTGTCGGGGCACTGCTGCTACTGATGCTGCTGCATTACGAGCTGTCGGTGATCGCGATCGTCGGCATCATCCTGCTGATCGGCATCGTAAAGAAAAACGCGATCATGATGATTGACTTCGCGCTGCAGGCCGAGCGGCTTGAAGGCAAAAGCCCGCAGGAAGCGATCCACCAGGCCTGCCTGCTGCGCTTCCGGCCGATCATGATGACGACTTTCGCCGCGCTGTTTGGCGCGATGCCGATCGCCTTTGGCCAGGGCGGCGGTGCGGAATTGCGCCAGCCGCTCGGCGTCGCGATCATCGGCGGGCTGCTGGTGTCGCAATGGCTGACGCTGTACACGACGCCGGTCATTTATCTGTATCTCGACCGCTTTGCCCGCTGGATCGGCCGGCCCTACCGGCCATCACGCGTGGCGGAAGCGTTGTCGGGCGAAGGCAGGCCAGCGTTGGCGCACGATCGGCAGGGAGCGGAGTGACGGGGATGGCCCGCAACCATGTGGCTACCGGGCCGATAAAGACTGCGGCTCTCCCCGTCGCCGACCACAATTTTGGATTTTTGGTGCACGACGTGTCGCGGCTGGTCAAAAGGCGCTTCGAGCGCGCCGCACGCCATACTGGGCTGCCGATCACACGGCGTCAGGCCGCGGTGCTGCTCTACATCGCTGGCAAAGAGGGGGTGAGCCAAGCCGAAGTGGCAGCTTGGCTCGACATCGAGCCAATCGCGCTGGTGCGCATGCTCGACAAATTGCACGAGGAGGGCTTCGTTGAGCGCCGCGCTCATCCGACGGATCGGCGGATCCGAACTTTATGGTTAATGGCTGCTGCACGACCCGTTGTCGAGCGGATTCTCGAAATCAATCTCGCAATCCGCGAAGAGGCGTTTGCCGGGCTCTCCACCGCCACGCGCGACTTGCTTATCGTGGCCCTCAGCAGCATTAAGGATAATCTAGTGCTGCAGGAAGAGAGAGCGAACGAGCGCAATGCTGCAGCACCAGAGTTCTCCTCCGATCCGCTCTCCAACCGCATCGCCGGCTGAGGCAAGCGGGCGGATGACTCGATGGCGGGCGGAATATTGCTGACCAGGCGTTGGCATCTTACGCATCGGCAGCAACACCCAGCTGAGGCCCAGGTAAGCCTAACCTCACCGCTCACCTAGGCCGGCCAGCAGAACTATTGCGGGCCGGCGCGCATAGAGGCGGGCTGGCCTGGCATTTTAAAGCGCTGTCCGGTATCGGTTACATTGGTGCCGTCGACCCGCAGTATCGACAAGTCGCGATCGAGAAAATTGCCGACATAGATGCGGCTGCCGTCAGCGCTGAAGGCAACCGCTTCGGGCAGAACGCCGACTGTGATCGACCCGACCTTGGTCACCTTGTTCCCATCAATGGCGAGGACCGCGACACTGCCGCCTGCGTGGTGATAAAAGGCCGTCTTCGGTGCATTCGAGCCCTCCGCCTGGACCGATACCGCGAGGTTGCCCTTGGGGCTGATCGCCAATCCCTCGGGCGAATCGCCAACCGTGACGTGATCGATAACCCGCGGCGGGTCATCGGCGAGATCGATGACCCCGACCGTATCGACATTTCCGTCCGAACTGCCGCCATTGCCGTTGTCGGCAGTCAGCGCCAGTCTGCCGTCGGGCGTGATCGCGACATTGTAAGGAAAGATCCCGGTCGGCAGATCGCGCTTGGTGTAGGTCACCTTGTCGCCATCGATCGCGAGCAACGCAACTTTGTTGGCGGCTGGTCTGGTGGCAAGCGCATGTTTGCCGTCAGGAGTGATGGCAACGGCGGAGACCTGATCTTCCGGGGCGCCGACCGGCACGGTCCCGATGACGAGAACATCCCTGCCGCGGATCGCCAGCACCGAAATCGTGCCATCGCCGCGATTGGTGACTAGAGCGAGGTTGCCGCTTGGGCTGATCGCCAGACCCGATGGCTGCTTGCCGACAGTAACCGTGCCGATTATCTGCGGCGGCGCAGCCTTGAGGTCGACGACGAAAACCTTATTATCGGGCTCCAGACGTCGCCCCCAGCCCTGGACGACAGGGGCGAGCGAATTTGCAATCAGCGCCATGTCACCCGATGGGGTCACAGCAAGATTGGTCGGCGGGCCCACGACCGAGTTGATCAGCGGGATGGTCGCGGTGATCCGCGGTGTTGCAGGGTTCGAAATATCGATGATCGACAAGGTGTCGTGCCCAGGCTCCCGCAAGATCGGCTTATAGTTCTGATCGACTCCCTGCTTTTCGTCATTGCCGACGATCAGGGTCTGGCCAAAAGCAGAAGCAGATCCGTAACCGACCAGTCCCATGACCAGGAAAGCACCTTTAAGCGACCTCAAGGCCATCCTCCCTATTGTCTAACCGTGAACGCGGGTAGCAGCCGAATGCTGCATCGATCTACCTTTGCCTGCAACACGTCGATGCCGAGCCGATCGGCGCTGTAGCCGCAAACCCGTGCGATCATTAGAATGACTGAGGTATTTTCTTTTTGGTCCGTATTTTATCAAATTTTGCCCCTATTTATGACTTTTTAGAATATTTTCAGGGCAGCGGATCAGGGCCTTACCGATGCCTGCAATTTACCTGTTACGAGTTGCGTTATGGGCGATGTGCGTCGTGCTCGGCAGTTGTGGTGTGTTTTTTGCCATCAGCAGCTGCTCGATACCAGGGGTGAGCGGCGATGCCATAATCCTTCTTGGGGTAGCACTCGGCATCAATTACTTTCTCCATAGCTCAGCCTGATCGGCACCCGTCATGCTCCTAGCTGCAAAACCGGGTGGCGTACTAAAACAAATTCGCTCGATGTGCGGATCGCCCGCCGCCAATCGATAACCTCGTACCCGGCAGCGGCGAAATCCGGGCGCGCGTGCCTCAGCGCGAGATAGCTTCGAGGCGCAGCTTTGTGGTGCGCGGGCCCATCGAGGCGATTACAATAAAGACAGCTATCATCGCGCCGGCAATGAACAGGAATACGCCGATCGTACCGTAATTGCGCAGAAAAAAAGCGACAAAAAAGCCGACGAAGATTGTGCTGAACCGGCTCCAGGAATAGGTGAAGCCAACGGCACGGGCGCGAATTCGCGTCGGATAAAGTTCCGATTGATAGGCGTGCAGTGAATAGGCAAAGATTGTGTTGGAAAACGCGATCAGCAGTCCAAAAACCACAATCCCGACGGCACCGCGTTGCTGCGAGAAACACAGACCAAAGGTCGCGATCGCCAGCGCCGACAATGAAATCTGCCATTTGCGCTCAAAGCGGTCGGCGATCTGGGTGGCGAAGAGTGCGGCCACTGGCGAGGCCAGCGCAATCACAAAGGTGTAGGCGAGCGATTTGGTGATGTTGATCCCTTGCGCCAGCAACAAGGTCGGGACCCAGCTGGTGAAGCCGTAAAAGCCGATCGTCTGCAACAGCTGGAAGATCACGAGCATCACCGTCCGCTTTCGATAGGGCGGGCGAAACGCCTCCCACAAAGATCCCGTGGCTTCCTCGACCTCGCCTTCGAGGGTCTGCGGCGCGGGAAGCGGGCGGCCGGTCTCGGTCTCGATCCGGCTCTCGATCATGCGTGCGACGCGGTCGGCCTCGGCATGGCGGCCATGTTGCGCCAGCCAGCGCGGCGATTCGGGCAACCCGAGCCGCAGCCACCAGGCGATAACTGCGCCGCCGGCGCCGATCAACGCTACCCAGCGCCAGCCGGCGACCCCGAGCGGAGCGCGCGGCACCAGCAAAAAGGCAAAAAACGCGGCTATCGGACCTGCGGTCAGGGCGATCGTCGCGACAAAAGCAAACGCGGCGCCGCGGCGTTCGCGCGGTACCAGCTCGGACAAATAGGTGTCGATCGTAACGAATTCGACGCCAATTTCGATCCCGGCAATAAAACGCCAGATAACGAGGCCGACATCGGTCGACCGCGTCGCCATGATCAACGTCGCGAGCGAATACCAGACCAGCGCAAATGTAAAGATCGTCCGCCGCCCAAAAAAATCGGATAACGGGCTCAGCAACAGAGTCCCGATAAACATACCGGTAAAGGTTGCGGCGATCAGGCTTGCGAAGCCGTGTATGTCGAAAAACCCTTTGGTTGTCGCCACCATGATCCCGGCCTTGAACAGACCGGGCGCAATAAAGGTGGTCAGAGCGTTATCGTAGACTTCAAAAAATGCGCCGAGCGCCAGCAGCATGATAAAGCGCAGCATGAAGCCGGTCTGCGGCAGCCGATCCATGCGCGCGGCGATGGTGACCGGGCGAGGGGTCGCAACGCCGCTGAGAGCGTCTTCGGTCAAGGCATTTCCTCCTGTTTTGTACCTTTTTTCAGGCTCGTTGATCATGGCGGACCCAAGCCCTATGCGCAATGCGCAGGCCGGCGCGGTGCCACCCAGTGGCAGCGCGATAGGTCAGCTGGCGAGTTGCCGCAATTCGGGCATCGTGCGATCGAGCGCCCGGGCGAAGCGGTCGACCGTTTGCTCGATATCACTCGGGGCGATCGACAGCGGCGGCGAGAACGAAACTGTTTCGGTGAAACCCAGCGCGCGAACCAGCAATCCCTCGTCGAACGCGTTGCGCGCGACAACGCGGTGCGGCCCGGTTGCCGGGTCGAAGAACCGCCGCGTACTTCTGTCGGCGACGAATTCGACCCCGACCATCAGCCCTTCGCCGCGGATATCGCCGATATAGGGGTTATCGCCGACCCGAGCACGCAGCTGATTGCGTAGGTAGGTGCCCGTGCGGGCTGAATTCTCGACCAGCCCCTCGCGCTCGATGATGTCGAGATTGGCCATTGCCACCGCCCCGCCGACGGGATGGCCGGAATAGGTGAACCCGTGCATGACGGGCCCGTATTTCGGCGAGGCCTCGCGCAACACCGACCATATTTCGTCGCAAACGAGCGATGCGGAGAGCGGGAAATAGGCGCTGGTGACGCCCTTGGCCAGGGTTACGATGTCCGGCTTCAGACCGTAGAGCCCGGTGGCAAACCATGCGCCGGTACGACCAAAGCCGGTGATGACCTCGTCGGCGATGAACAGAATGTCGTGTTTGGCAAGGACTTTCTGAAGCTGAGCGAAATAGCTCTTGGGCGGCAGCAAGACGCCACCGGTGCCCATGATCGGCTCGGCGATAAAGGCGGCGATCGTGTCGGGATCCTCACGCGCAATCAGCGCTTCGAGATCGCCGATCATGCGGTCAGTAAACGCGGTCTCGCTCTCTCCCGGCGCAGCAAAGCGATAGAAATGCGGGCATGAGGTGTGCAGCACCCCCTCGACCGGCAGATCGAAGGCGGCATGAAAAGCCGGGATCCCGGTCAGGCTGCCGGCGGCATAAGTCAAGCCGTGATAAGCACCCAGCCGCGCGATGAATTTCTTCTTCTGCGGGTGGCCACGCAGATTGTTGTAATAGCGAACGAGTTTGAAATTGGTGTCGTTGGCGTCCGAACCCGAGCTGCCAAAGAAAACCTTTGAGAGGTGGCCGGCTCCGGCATGGTCCCGGAATAGTGCCAATAGCCGGTCGGCAAGGCGGATGATCGGCTCATTCGAATACGAAGCGAAGGTGTGATAATAGCCAAGATTGGCTATCGCCTCTGCCGCCGCTGTCCCTAATTCGGCCCGGCCGTAACCAATATTGACGCACCACAGCCCAGCGCCGCAGTCGATCAGCTCTTTCCCGTGCCGATCCCTGAGGCGGACACCCGATCCGCCGGCGATGATCGTCGGCCCGCTCTTCAGGTGATCGGCGATCGAGGTCGCCGGATGGAACAGGCTGTGCCGATCCATCTCTTCAAGCGAATAGTTCTGCGATTTCGCCATGATTTTTCCCCAATGCGTACCCGACGCGCCAGCCCCCGCCCAGCCTCGCTCGAGGTCTCCAAGCCGAGAGACCGTCCGGTTCACAATGTGAATACATGGTTTTGCCGGCGACTTCGAGGCGCGCCGATAATTGGTGCCAGTCTCGCTCTTGGTAATATGGATCGTCTTGCCGTGGGCTTGCGATAGGCAGCATGGATCGTGGCGAGGCCCGCACAGGAGCGGATCTTGCGAGCGGCCGGGCGAGGCGGTTCAGCAGCCAAATCCAGCCCATGTCGACAAGCTGTTAGATTGCTCTCGGCATGGCGCGGGAAGCGTATATCGAGATCTCCTCGATCAGGATTGATGCAGATTAATACTCTTCCTTTAATTACTGACGAAGACTTGTTTGCGACCGTGGAGATGAACTTTCTATGGCTCGTTCTCGTTTCACTCGGAGCTTGGCAAAAGCCGGGCTGATGCAAACAAGATGGGATGGCCACAGATGAGAACAGTTGCAAAATGCGCAGCAATTGCCAATGTCGTGTTGCTCACTGCGGGATCCGCGGCATGGGCCCAAGGCTACGGCAATAACGCGGGTAACTACGGCAACCAGAGTTACAATCAAGGTTATAACCCAGGCTACCAAGGCGCCAATACTGGCAACTGGGGCAACAATCAAGGCTACCAGGGCGCCAACGCTGGCAACTGGGGCGGCAATCAAGCCGGCTGGGGCCAAGGAATGCAGGGCAGCAGCGGCCAGTATTCGGAAAATACCGGGGCCGGTTTTGGCTCTTCCAACAACACGAATTATGCCTTCGCGCAACGTGAACTTGTGCAATACGGTTACACCGATATCCACAATCTCCGTCCAACGCAAGGTTGGTCGGCCGATGCCATGAAAAACGGCAGAATGGTGCACGTCATCCTTGGTGAAAACGGGCTGGTCTCGACCTTCCGCGGCGAGTGATCGCAATAAGGCAGGGGGGCTCGAAAAGAGCCCTCTTTGCCCATCGAGCTATCATGTCTCATTCCACTGATCGGGATCGCCGGCGGACGCCGTGCAGAATCGTCTGTGGGTAAAGCTTGCCATAGCCGCTTCTCCATCGAGCGAAACCGCCTCGGTGAAGCACCGCATCCCGCAGCATAAGTTTGTCTGTCGTTCTTTTGTAGTTATCATAGGTCGATCAGTGATCAGTTGGTTAGTTTCATCAAAGAAATGATTTAAGTCAATATCAAGGATCAATTGGTTAAGATAACCCGATTTCCGTGTCAAATTGCAACCTTTCCGGAGACAGTCTGTTACTTATCTGTGGCTCGGCCACAAGCTGGGCTGACGCTTGATTTCAGGATGAGGCACACGGAATGAAGATGATTGCAAAGTGCGCGGCGATCGCGAGCGTTGCTATGCTGACCGCCAGCGGGGCAGCATGGGCGCAGGGCTATGGCCCCAACCAGGGCTTTAACGCAAATCAAAGGGTTGCTCCGAACCAAGGCTTTGTTCAAAACCAGGGTTTCCGCGGCAACATGGGATTAAGTCCGGCCGCGGCGCAGAACGAGTTGTCGCGCTACGGATACACCGACATCCACAATCTACAGCCGATGCAGGGCTGGTCTGCCGATGCAATGGAAAACGGGCAGATGGTCCGTGTGATCATGGGTGAAAACGGCCGGATCGCAACCTTCCGTGGCGTCAATGAGAGCCGTATGGGCGAGGCTAACTGGAGTTTGCAGAACCGCAGCACCGCCGAGAACCGGCTCAACCAATTTGGTTATGACAATATCCACAACCTGATGCCGATCCCAGGCTGGTCGGCCGACGCCAAGAAAAACGGCGAGCGGGTTCACGTCTTGATCGATAGGAATGGCCGCATAGCGACCTTCCCAGGCATGCAGAACGGCAATGTGGGCAGCAGCGGCCCGAGTGCCGAGAATAGCCAAGCCGGCGGCAACACTTACATGAACCCTCAGGATCGTTTCGCGGAGCAGCAGCTCTCGCGGTACGGATACTCCGACATCCAAAACCTACAGCCGTCTGAAGGCTGGTCGGTTGATGCGACCAAGAACGGCGACAAGGTTCATGTCATCCTTGGCGATCGCGGCCTCGTCGCGACGTTCCGCGGTCTCGATTGACAGCGCAACCGCTGGAAAACTTCCGGATCGCAGGCAGAGGGGCTCGGTAGAGCCCCTCTTATTGGTTCAGATGTGAACGAATGGCGTCGTTCTTTAACAGGCGGGCGGGCGCGAGCTCCTTCTTTGTATTGGGGTACAGCGAATGTGGACGGCTGCAAAGTGCGTGTGGATTGCAAGTGCCATGATCCTGACCGCCGGTTCGGCGGCATGGGCGCAAGGCTACAGCGTCAACGGAAGGTTCGGCCCAAACACTGTTCAGAACGAGCTCTCGCGCTATGGGTACACCGATATCCACAATGTGAGGAAACAGCGCGGTTGGTCAGCCGGCGCCATGAAAGACGGCAAAATGGTCCACGTCACACTCAGCAACGACGGCGTTGTCGCGACATTCCGAGGCGTAACTCCGGAGCAGGGCATGCAGGGTAGCAGCGGTCCCTATGTCGAGAATTCCGGAGCGGGGTATAATCGGAGCATAAACTACGGTTTTTTAGCGGCTCGCAACGAGCTCTCACAATACGGATATACCGACATCAGTAATCTGCATCCAACGCAATCTTGGTCGGCCGATGCCACGAAAAATGGCCAGCCTGTCCATATCTTATTGATTGAACGACAACGGCCTAGTCGCGACATTCAGCGGATCGTGACTGACGCAGTGGGAGCCGGAGGGGCTCGAAAGAGCCCCTCGCGTCATTAGCAGGAGGTCGTTGTTGGCTCGCAAGTAATAATTCTTCGGCTGTTGCTGCCGCTGTGGCAAAGCAGACCGAGCGGCGCCACCGCACCGGCTCTATCGGATAGTCGCCGAGACCTGTCAGAGCTGAGACGACGGCCAGTCTGAGAAAATCCAACAATCGCTACAATGCGGTCACCGAAATGTGAGATGCGCGCGCAACGAAATGCGCTATGGTTTAAGCAACGAGCGTCACAAGACCACAAAGGGAGACCGCCCACATGCTTCGACCTGCAATTTGTGCAGTGTTGTTGAGCGTCGCGATGATCGCTCCAACCTTGTCCGTGGCCCAACAATCGCCGCCTACGCGCATCCGCGGCACGGTCGAGAAATTCGACGACCACACGCTCTCGGTCAAATCGCGCGACGGCAAATCGGTCGCGATCACACTCGCTCCCGACTTCACCGTCCGCGCGGTCGTCGCCGAGACGTTGAATGATATTAAGCCCGGCGAGAAGGTCGGGATCACCTCGGTCAAGGGGCCCGACGGAACCCGGCAAGCGGTCGAGATTCACATCTTTCCGGCTGCCCTGAGCACGGTGCGCATGGGTGAGTTTCCTTGGGACCTCGGTGCCGGCAGCCTGATGACCAACGCACCGGTGGCAGAGGTCAGCAGCGCGCCGCAGGGCCAAACAATCAAGCTTAGCTTGAATGGAAAGGAGGAGGTTATCGTGGTTCCGCCTGGAACCCCGATCGTGACTTACGAGCCGGGCGACCCGGCCTTGCTGAAGCCCGGAGCGGCGGTGTTTGTCCTCGCCCGCAAAGAACCTAACGGCAGTCTCGCCGCTGTCAGCGTTACCGCCGAAAAAAACGGCGTCAGACCTCCGATGTGAGCGCGGGCGCTCGCCAGAGGTTGTCGCGGTCTGCATGTGGAGCGCTCCTGGGTGGCGCCTGTGCCGCCGCAACCGCCCCTTTGATTATTGACCCACCCCCAGCGCGTCGCGCTGCTGTCCTCTGCCGCGATATCGCCGCCTTCTTCCGGACGTGCTCGGATTCCACTTCAGCATTCCTGGTAGCCGTGAGCCTCGCGGCGTCCTCGATAGGCTGCCGTTTAAGCTACCAAACTTCGCCGCTGGCAAAGGCTTTGCCAATCGCGCCGCGGCGTGATTTTTCCCGAGACCGGTGTTGTCGAGAAATTCGGCATCGGAGATCGCCATCCATTCAGGCACGAACAGCTCGCGGGCGCGAAGCGATTTGCTGCCAGTGCCGGCGAGACCCATGATGCCAGTCATCGATGATTTCCATACCGGCGAGCGGCAGCAGAAGCCGCATACGGGACCGCGGCTTTCCGCGACCGGCGGCGCTTTCGGGCTCGGCGCCGGCGACGAGGTAGGTGCAGTAATCGCAGCCGCTCGAATACGGCCAATGGCGGCTGACGATATAGCCGCCGTCGACGCGCCGAAAGCGTCCCACATCATAGCGAAGTCTAGGCGAGCGCGCGGTCCCGGCCCCAGATTTTCGACTGGGCGCTTGGGAAAATTGGCAATCATCGCTGCGTGCGCGCCGAGCACAGCAAAGCGTGCGACAGCGAGCACCGCTGCCTTCACAGCGCGCGGGGCCGGTGCTAAATAAGTGCGCAAGCGGCAATCGGTGCCAACCCAGACCTTGAGAATGGAGAACAGCCCCCGTGCAAGTCCTCGTCCGCGACAACAATGTCGATCAGGCCCTCCGGGCCTTGAAGAAAAAGATGCAGCGCGAGGGCGTGTTTAGGGAAATGAAATTGCGGCGCAGCTACGAGAAACCGTCGGAGCGGCGGGCGCGTGAAAAGGCCGAGGCAGTGCGCCGCTACCGCAAACTATTGCGCAAGCGTATGGAGCGCGAAGGCTACTGAGGGTTCCGCGCGTCCGCTCCGGTTTGGCTCCTAACCGGCTGCCTTTCGCTGGGCCGATCGCAATAGGCGCGGACAAATCATAGGTTAAGGTTAACTAACCCGGCGACTAGCTCACCGGGGTCCGATGGAGCCAGGCGGCCGGAAAGCGGCCCTATGCCTCAGCAATTGCCGGGGCGGCCCCCCGCCTTGTTCGACCGATGAACCCGCAGCCATCACGGTTGGCCGACGCGCTTGAGGATTGCGTTGAACAGTTCGGTGCGCCGCTCTGCGAGGTTGCGCGCCGAGTTGCGAAACATAGCCCGCCAATCCTCGCCGAGGATCAAATGGGTGCCAAGTGGCGGCGGCCCGCTGCTTGTGTTGTGCGCCCGCCGAGCCACCGATTGCAATGCCTCCTCAGTCGTGTCTTGCCAGGTCAGCACACGAAAACCGGCCGCTTCCAGCTTTGCTCGCGTCACCTCGGCCGATAACAAAAAGCTGATGCTCGGCTCGCGCGCCCATTGCACCGGAAAATGCGGCGGCCCGCCCGGCGCCGCAGCGACTTCCTGCAGCGCTAGCCTGCCACCCGGCTTAAGTACCCGCCGCATCTCGCGATAGAGACGGTCGCGGTCGGCGATGTTCATCGCCGCGTTCTGCGACCACACCACATCGAAGCTCGCATCCTCAAATGGCAAATCGAGGGCGTTGCCTTGGCGATAATCAACCTTGCCCATGAGCCCGGTGCGTTGCGTCAGCATCCCGGCGATGCGGACAAATTCCGAGGTCAGGTCGACACCGCTGACGCGCACGCCATACCGCCAAGCGAGGAAGCGCGACGGTCCACCGAGCCCGGAACCGACATCGAGCACCCGTTCGCTTCCCGACAGGCCGAGCAGTTCGGCAAGCCGGATCGTCGCCGCGCGCTGCCCGCCATGAAATTCGTCAACTGGCGCCAAATCGTCGGGTGTCAGATGGTCGACGTCTTTCCCCATCCCGCGGAGCGCCGCCAAGATCGCTTCGCCGAGATCATGACTCGTGTAATGGTCTTCGACCGGATTGCCGGGCATTTTGGTCCTCCTGCGTGGTCGAGGTTCTCGAAACATAAGTTGCAATTCAGCGGGAGCTACTCGGTTTCACGGCGTCCTCGGAAATCCGTGTGTCTCTACCGGTCGCACGCGGAACGATACCGGCCGCTCGGCGGCGGCGCTATGCTGGCATAATCGGATATGCGGGGAGCATGCAATGGCGGGATTGCTCGACGGGAAAGCGGCGCTGATTACCGGGGGTGGCGGAGGGATCGGCCGAGCGACGGCGCTCGCCTTTGCCCGCGAGGGGGCGCGCGTCGCCGTTGCCGATTACGCCGCCGAAACTGCGGCCGAGACGGTAGCGATGGTCAACGCCGCCGGCGGCCAGGCGATCACCTTGACTGGTGACGTGACCCGGGACCGGGACGTCAAGACGATGCTCGACAACACCATCGTCGCCTATGGCCGGCTCGATTGCGCCTTCAACAATGCCGGCATCGCGCCTTATCAGGTCGACGCCAGCGGCAAGAAGACCGCGGAATGGTCTGAAAGTTCGTTCGACCGCATGATCGCGGTAAATTTGAAAGGCGTGTGGCTGTGCATGCGGGCGGAAATCCGCCAGATGCTGACCCAAGGAGGTGGTGCCATCGTCAACACCGCCTCGGTCGCCGGGCTGATCGGTCTCGCAACCTCCTCGGCCTATGTCGCCGCCAAGCACGGCGTCGTCGGGCTCACCAAAACCGCGGCACTCGAATATGCCGAGGCCGGCATCCGGGTGAACGCGGTGTGTCCGGGCTATATCAAAACGCGCATGACCGAGGAAACGATGCGCCGCCGCGGCGAGACAATCCTGGCGCAGATCCCGGTCAAACGCATAGGCAGTCCCGAAGAGATAGCCGAAATGGTCGTCTGGCTCTGCTCCGACCGGGCGAGCTATGTTACCGGCGCCGCCTACAACGTCGATGGCGGTTGGATGGCCGTGTGACCGGGCGCGGGAAGCGGAGGGGATAATCATGGGTGAATTTGCGTTGGGGCAGGCGGTGCCGCGGTTCGAGGATCCGCGGCTGTTACGCGGCGGCGGCCGGTATGTCGACG
This sequence comes from uncultured Alphaproteobacteria bacterium, assembly GCA_963846635.1. Lineage (GTDB taxonomy): Bacteria > Pseudomonadota > Alphaproteobacteria > ATCC43930 > CGMCC-115725 > AP-15. The sequence goes on from CAWJXM010000044.1 coordinate 13,585, forward strand.
ACATGGTGCTGCCGCGCATGGTGTTCGGCTATGTCTTGCGCTCGCCCCATGCGCATGCCCGCATCCGCTCGCTCGATGCGAGTGCGGCGAAGGCGGCACCGGGGGTATTGGCGGTGCTGACGGGTGCGGATTGGGAGGCGTCGGGCTGGGGCGATCTGCCGACGGCTGCCGGGAACAGGCGGCGCGACGGCTCCCCCGCCTATCGGCCGTGCTTTCCAGCACTGGTCAAGGATCGCGTCCGCTGGGTCGGCGACTATGTCGCTTTTGTCGTCGCCGAGACCCGGCATCAGGCGATGGACGCTGCCGAGCTGATCGAGGTCGATTACGACCCGCTGCCCGCGGTCGTCTCTACCGAGGATGCAATCAAGCCCGGCATGCCGCTGGTGTGGGACGAATGCCCCGATAATATTTCTTTTGTCTATCTCGAAGGCGACAAAGCGGCGACTGACGCCGCCTTCGCCGGCGCCGCACAAATCGTCAAGCGCAAATTTGTCATCAACCGGGTGACTGCCGCGACGATGGAGCCGCGTGGCTCGATCGGCGACTACAACGCTGCCGAGGGCCGCTACACGATCTACACGACCTTGCAGCGCACCCACGCCTATCGCGCCGAGCTGTCGCACATCCTGAAGGTGCCGGAAAGCCATGTGCGCGTCGTCGCCGGCGATGTCGGCGGCAGCTTCGGCATGAAATCAGCGATCTACAACGAGGTGGCGCTGGTATTGCTGGCCTCGAAACAGATCGGCCGCCCGGTCAAATGGACCAGCACCCGCTCCGAGGCGTTTCTCGGCGACGCCCAGGCGCGCGACAACGTCACCGAGGCCGAACTGGCGCTTGACCGCGAAGGCCATTTTCTCGGCCTCAGGGTCAAGACGATCGCCGCCGTTGGCGCCTATCCGCAGGCCGGTTCCAACGCCTTTGTCAACAATCTCGGAACCTTGGCCGGCGTCTACCGCACCCCCGCGGTGCATGCCGACGTCACCGCCGTCTACACTCATACTAATCCGATGCGGGCCTATCGCGGCAACGGCCGGCCTGAATTCGCCTACATCATCGAGCGGATGGTCGACGAAACCGCTGCCGAGCTCGGCATCGATCCCGTCGAATTGCGCCGGCGCAATACGATCCCGCCCGAAGCAATGCCGTTCAAATCCGGGCTGACCTTCACTTACGATTGCGGCGAGTTCGAGAAAAATCTCGACATGGCGCTCAAGCTGGCCGACGCCGAAGGCTTTGAGCGCCGCCGCGCCGAGGCGCGGGCGCGCGGCAAACTACGCGGATTGGGCCTCGCCAACACGATCGAGCGCGCAGCGGCGGGCGGCTTTGAGGCGGCCGAGATCCGCTTTGATCGCAGCGGCACGGTAACCTTGCTGGCGGGCTCAATCACCCAGGGCCAGGGGCACGAAACGGTCTACAAACAGCTGTTGTGCGACCGGCTCGGCATTCACCCCAACCAGGTCCATTACATGCAGGGCGATACGGACAAGGTGGCGATCGGCGAGGGCACCGGCGGCTCGCGCTCGGCCACTCTCGGCGGCTCGGCGGTCCATCTCGCTACCGAGAAAATCGTGACCAAGGCGAAGGCGATCGCCGGCTGCCTCCTCGGCGCCGATGCGGCCGAGATCCGCTTTGAGGACAGCCTATTCTCGGCGCCGCGCTCCAACCGGAGCTTGACGATCGGCGAGGTCGCCAAGGAGTCGCTCAACCCGCAGAACCTGCCCGAGGGCATGGATCTCGGCCTGATCGCGAGCGCCACCTTTAGCTG
>CAWJXM010000045.1:0-64925 GCA_963846635.1 uncultured Alphaproteobacteria bacterium
CAACAACGCGAGGTACTGCATCGGATGGTGCTTAAAGCGGTGCTAGAGAGCGCGGTGTGTCGGCGCCTGCTGTCCGTGCCTGGTGTCGGGCCCCATCGTCGCGGGGAGGGAGAGACCGCGATGCTCAAAAGCGGGCGCCGGCTCTTCGCCCGCCCCAACCTCCTTTTCGTACGGCGGAAATTCACATCCCCGGTCGAACCGCCGGTGGCAATGATCACTGCCTTACGCGCACGAATATTGGACAGCTCACCACGCCTCTTGGCCGCGCGCGGGGCGGGCGGGTGGCGCAGTGCCGCGCGCTGAACGGGCGGCCTGCTCGGCCTCGTGCTGGTCGAACATCGCGCGCGAAGCGGCCTGGCGCATGGCCCCGAAATCGTCGCGGTTCTGCCCGCACCACTCGTAGGAGGCGATGCGCAAGGCGTTGTCGCGGCTGAAATGCGGCATCACGAAACGTTGGTAAAGCTCGTGGCTCTTATCGGATTCCGGGGTGGTGAGGTCGCAATGGGTTCGGCCTCTGCCCTTCTGGTATAGGGTCAGGAGTTGGCGTAGCTGGCCCTGACCTATCTGCGCCAGGAGGCCGCACCCTGATGGCTGGACCCGACCTGGTCAATCTCCCTGCCCTGATGGACGACGCCAAGTGCTTCGCCTTGGTGCGCCAACATCGCTGGCCCGAGGGTGTCCGATGCCCCTTCTGCGCGAGCCCGGCGGTGATCCGCGACGGTTATGACGAGACGCAACCCTGTTGGCAGCGCTACCGCTGCAAGGAATGTGCCGGGCGCTTCGACGACCTCACTGGCACGGTGCTGGCCGGCCATCACCAGCCGCTGCGCGTGTGGGTACTGTGCCTTTACTTCATGGGCCTGAACCTCTCCACCCTGCAGATCGCCCGGGAGTTGGAGCTCAGCGGGCCCGATGTGCAGACCATGACGGATCAGCTGCGCCACGGTCTGGTGGTCAAGACCCCGGCCGTGGCGCTGCAAGGGGAAGTCGAGATCGATGAGGTTTACGTGGTGGCCGGGCACAAGAGCCTGCCCCTGCGAAGGCAGGGGGTCAGCCCGCGGCCGTTCCAGCCAAAGGGGGCGGCTCGGACGCCGCCGCCGGCTGGCCGGCGCGCCGGCCGCGGCACGCTGGAGAAGGACAAGCCGCCCATTCTCGGGGTGATCCAGCGCGGGGGCCAAGTCCTGCTGCGCATGCTGGCCAATGTACAGCAGGCCACGATCAAGCCGGTGATCGAGGCCACCGTCGCGAAAGGCAGCCTCATCTACACCGACGAGTACAATGTCTACGCCCGCCTGCCCGCCTGGGGCTACCTGCACAAGACTGTCTGTCACGGGCAGGGCGAGTATGCTCGTGATGAGGATGGCGACGGGTTTTGTGAGGTCCACGTCAATACGATGGAAGGCCTCTGGTCTTTGCTGCGCTCGTGGTTGCGCCGCACCGGGGCATTTCGCAGGAGAAGCTGCCGGATTATCTTGGCTTCTTTCAGTTCGTGCACAATGCGCGTCGCCGCGGCAAAGCACTGCTGAGCGCGTCATGGCCTCTGGCCACGTGACCCAGCCCATCACCCTGAAATCCGATAAGAGCCACCCCCGATTTTCTGGAGTAAGGCTAGCTGGATACTTCCCTTCTGCGCGCCCACGGGTAGGCCCTTCAGGACGGAAGAGTCCGGTAAGCTGTTGCGTCACTCGATTGCACGACCAGGGCTTCAGGAAGTGCATTGTAGTACGGCCTAGTAAAGTCAACTTTTTGTTCCCGTTCCGGAGTGATCGCCATATTCGTGGCGATTACGTCAATCTTACCGCTGTCGACCGCCGGGATGGGTCTGCGAAGATCATCGGCTGGGACTCGATGGGAACACCGATTTACTTGCTGATTGCACGTGTCAGATCGACAGCCACGCCCGATAACTCGTTCTGGTCGTGGAGAACCCATGGTTTGACGCCCTGCCCCCTGCCTTCAACGGCTGCTGTCCCCACGCAGTCCAACCAATCAGCGCGCCGACCACCACAACCAACATGCCGAGTTGTTTCATCTTTCCCCCCAATGGATTTTTTGGTGGATCATTGACCCGCCCATGCGGCCTACACCACTGGTCACCCTAAATCGGACCATCTAGCCGACATGGCTCGGTTCCGCTTGACGATTTCAAGAACGGTATTTTTGCTCAGCCCCAATTCGCGGGCGATCAGGCGATAGCTATGGCCGTCAGCGGCCAGCGCGAGGACTTTAGAGGCGAAGCGGTCGGATTTCGGCCACTGCCCCGGCTGACGTCCGAGGCGCTTGCCCCGCGCCTTTGCGGCGGCGATGCCCGAGCGGATGCACTCCCCGATCAATTCCCGTTCAAACTCGGCAATCCCGGCGATGATCGTCGCCATCATCCGGCCGTGCGGCGTCGACAGATCGAAGGCCAAGCCATTCATAGCAATGACCGACAGCCCTTGCGGCGTTCGCCGCGCTGCACCTCCAGCTTCCACCCCGCTTCCAGAGTGGGAAAGTCACCGCGGTCCGGCCCAACGGGAAATCCGCTGCCGCTTATCGACGGTGAGAGGATGGAGACCGCCGTGGCTTCTGACAGAACGTCGGTCTGCCCTCCCGGTTATGCGGCCGCGATTTTGGTCCACAACAGCCGCGCCGCGCGCTTCGGATCGTTTTCCACGCTCCACTCCGTATCGATCATCATTGTCGCGCGATCCGCTGCCGTATAGGCAGGCCAGTGCGGAATCGCCTTATTATCGGGTGTTCCAGCACGGGCAAAGCTGGCCCAGGTCATAGACTTTGCGGCGGCAATCGCCGCCGCGGCCGGTACATGGCCAGTAATGCCGACCGCGTCGAGCGTGTCGAAGACGAATGGCACGTCGATCGCGTGCGGCGCCATTAGCTTGCCGTCGAGGACCGGAGTGCGCCAGTTGAACGAATACATATAGACCGGCGCCTTGCCTTTGGCCGCCTTGCGCTCGGCCAGCAAAATCGAGCGCACCCAGAAATTCGAGTTGGTCGTGATCTCGATCAGCAGCTCGGCCGGGTTCATGCCGGGATGCATTCGCCGGTAAAGTGCCAGCACGGTATCGGTGTTGCTGCCCGCCACCTTGGCGACGCGCGTCTTCAGCTCATCCTCGCTGAGCGTACGGTTCCACACCGCGTCGTCAGAGGCGAGAAAAAGCGCGTTCTCATCTCTTGTGCCGCCGACCATCACCGGCACGTCATCCGACAGATCCGGCGCCGTCGGATCGAACGGGTGATGCGGCAGATCATGGCCCTCGACGACGGGCCCAAAACCATAACGGTCGAGCAGCCGGAACCCGACCGGAGCCAGCTTCTTCTGCGCCGGCTCGATCGCCGCGAGCAGCCGTTCAAATGGCAACGCCTGCAATTTGCCGAGCTGATTGGCTTTCAATCCGACCTCGTCGAGTACTGCATCAGCGAGCTTTGTCGCGCGTTCGTGTTCAGCCATGCGGATGCCGGCGCCGCTCATCACGATGGCGCGGTGGAACAACCCTTTCGCCGCCGGCATCGCCAGCAAGGTGCTGACCTTTCCGCCGCCGCCGGATTGCCCGAAGATGGTCACATTGCCGGGATCGCCACCAAAATTCGCGATATTGTCGCGGACCCATTCGAGCGCAGCGACGAGATCCAGCACTCCGGCATTGGCGGAATGCGCAAATCCCTCGCCCCCAAGTGCCGCAAGATCGAGAAATCCGAAGATATTGAGGCGATGATTGACAGTCACGACGACGACATCACCGCGCCGCGCCAGATTGGTGCCGGCGGTGCGTGGCGTATTGGCGGACCCATAGGAGAAGGCGCCGCCATGAAACCAGACCATAACGGGGCGCTTACCGCCATCGAGGGCAGGTGTCCACACATTGAGCGTCAAGCAATCTTCGCTAACAGGCACCGTGTCCGGAGTACCCGACAGGCGCGACACCTCTGGCCGTCGTTGGCCGAAGAAAGCTTGCGGGGCGTGCCCGGCCCAGTTGACAGCCTCGCGCATCCCGCCCCACGGGGCCGGCTTCTGCGGTGGCATGAACCGGTTCGCGCCTGCCGTTGAAGCGCCATAGGGAATTCCTTTGAACGCGGCAACTCCATCGACAGCAGCCCCACTGATCTTACCGGAGATGGTGTCAACAACCGGTTCGCTCGGGACCGCCGACCAGGCGTGTCGTCGCGGGAGAAACAATGCTGTGCCGGCCAGAGTTGACTGCACGAGAAAGCGCCGACGATCGAGCGCATTAAGCATGTTGTTCTCCCGCGTTGCGTTAGTTTTTATACAAGCGCAGAGACTGTTGACGTCGAAACTGCAGAGCTCAGGTCAGACGATAAACGCGCTTTGCGGTGCCGCTGAACAGCGCCGCCTTCTCCGTAGGCGAATACCCGGCCGCGAGGCGTTTGAGGCTGTTCCACAGGATCTGATAGCTCGAGCTCGCGCCGTCGGGCGGGAAATTGCTTTCGAACATCCCGCGATCGACGCCGAAGGCCGCAATGCAGGTTTCGATATAAGGTTTATAGGCGGTCGCCAGTTCCTCCGATGAAGGCGGTTTTGGGCGCGTATAGAAATCGAACATGCCGATCGGCATGCCGAGCCCGCCGAGCTTAACGACAACATTGGGCGATGCCTTGGCGACCTCGATGATGCCGGCCTTCCACTGCGCGAAGGTCTCGGCCTTTTTGTCCTTGTAAGGCCCGATCCCGAGCGGTCCGCCGACATGGTTGAGGACGATCGTTGTTTGCGGATAGGCGCGGGCGAGATCGACGAGATCAGGAAGCTGGGGATGATAAAGCCACGCCTCGAAGGTGAGATTTAGCGGCGCCAGCCGCGCAAACCCGGCCCGCCAGGTCGGATCGAGCATTTGATCCTTGATGGGATTGGTGCGCGACTTCGGGAATGCGTCGCTTGCATCCCAAGCGACGGAATGACGAATGCCGCGAAAGCGGCCGTCTCCAGCCGTGATCTGAGCCTCCAGCACCCGCGCCACACTGTCGCCGAGCCGCAGATCGGCATGCCCGACGATGCCTCGGCATAGCCGCGTCGGCCCATACTGACCGCTGGCACTCATCGCCGCCGTGCCGTTGACGAACTCGGTTTCACCGACGGGCTTCATTTCCGTCGGGCCGTCGGCGCGGTACATCGAACCGCACTCGATGAAGACAGTTTCCGTGATCTTGTGGCCGCTGCGCACGTCGGCAAGCAATTGATCGAGCAGAAAACGGTTCCCCGGATGATCCCATAAGTGATGGTGGGGATCGACGATCTCGAGCTCCGGCTCGATAATCTCCTCCTGTCGCAATGCGAGCCAGGCTGGATTAGGGTAATGCGGATTATAGGATGATTTGGGCGTTGCGCCGGTATTGGCGGGCGCGGTGGGCTGTGCGAGCACAGTGCCGGACGAGAGTGCTGCTCCACCTAATAACCCGGCCGTGCCGCTCAGCAGCATTCGCCGCGATACCGATTGCCGTCGGACCGTTTTTTCCATTGTTCGTCCCTCCCAAGCGTTTGAATTCTTGAATTTAGCTTTTCTGTGGAATGATAGAAGGTGTGGTCACATGAGTTTTACAGCCTTATCCTCTCAACCTCGTCTTGCGTCAGCCGCTCCTTGGTCCGGTCGTAGAGCTTGGTCGTCCGGGGACTCTCGTGCGCCGCCATTTCCTGCGCGTGTTCAAGCGCGCCGCCATTGGCGAGATAGGCGGTGATGCCGGTCGCGCGGAATGTGTGATTGCCGATTGGCGCTGTGATGCCGGCTGCGACCGCGCGACGCCGGATCATTAGCCATGCGGCATATTGGTTCATCGCTCGATTGGTGAGTGTATTGGCATTGTGCCGAGGCGCTGTGCGGAACAGCCAGCCCTTACGGTCTTCGGCAATACCGGCAGCATCGATGTACGCACGCAGGGCATCGGCAAGCGCGTGATGGCACGGCATCACATGCTCTTTGCCGCCTTTTTCGTGCAAGCGCGCCGACCATCCCGCGCCGCGCGGCCGCAGATCCTCGACCTTCATCTTAAGCGCCGCAGTGATGCGTGCGAAGGAATAGGTGAGTGTCGCGATCAGTGCTCGGTCGCGCAGATCGCGCAAGGTCGCCGTCGGAATGCTGTCGAGCAGCTTGCGCCATTCGGCGCCCTCGAGCACCGGCGTCTTGCCGGTCTTGACGATATACTTAGGCCCGCGCACGGCTGCCGCTGGATTCATCGGCACGATCTGGCCCGTCACCAGCCAATCGAACAGCATGCGCACCGCCGCCAGCTGCTGCTTGACCCCCGGCGCGCCATACTGCTGTTGCAATTCCTTCACCCATGCGGCGACGTCGAACGGCCTGATCGCCATGAGCGTCAGCCCGCGATTTTCACACCACGCAAAAAACCGGCTGCAGGCACGCGCATAGGCCCGGCGCGTGTGGTCATTGTTGATGTTGGCAGTGAAGAATTCGACGTAGCGCCAACCGGCCTGGTCGCCGCCGGCATCGGTGATAAGCGCTGGCACGATATAGGTGTCGACCGGAGCCGGGACCGGGGTAATCGACGGCTCGATGACAGCTGGAAGTTGCTCGTTGGAGGGCGACATCGAGCCCCTGCAATACCACAAATATTCCTTGTGATGTAGATTCCATGGGGCCACGACGACCAGCCGGGGTTGGGTACGGTGCAGTTGTCGTCAATGGCATTGCCAGGAGGCAATCGATGCGCCCCACCAGCCAGACCACTACCCAGAAGCTGTCTCACTGTCGACCGGATGATGCAACGTTGTATGCGTCGCTAGAGTTGAGCCAGGCTAAGTGGCTCGTAACGGCCCTGTCGCCGGGCAGCGAGAAGATGTCGAAGTACTCGACCCTTGGAGGGGACGGGGCAGCACTGCTCGGTCTGTTGAGACGCCTGCAAGCAAGAGCCGAACGGCTCGCGGGAGGACCGGTCGACATCGTTGTCATTCAGGAAGCCGGGCTCGACGGCTTCTGGGTTCACCGCTTACTCAGTGCAAATGGAATTCAAAGCCACGTGGTCGATCCCGCGTCGATCGCCGTGCCACGGCGTCGGCGGCGAGCGAAGACCGATGCGATCGATGGTGAGACGCTGCTGAGAACACTACTGGCGTGGCAGCGCGGGGAGCCACGCGTTTGTGCGATGGTCGTACCACCGACACCGGAGCAGGAGGATCGCCGGCGCACCTCACGCGAACGCGCCGTTCTGCTGCAGGAGAGGGTCCGCCACGTCAACCGCATCAAGGGTCTGCTCGCTGGCCAGGGGATCACTGACTACGAACCGTTGCACAAGGATCGTCGGGCCCGCCTTGCAACGCTGAAAACCGGAGACGGTCAGCCATTACCGATGCGATTGAAGGCAGAGCTGCAGCGCGAGATCGAGCTGATCGAGCTGCTGATACGTCAGATTGCCGAGGTCGAGGCGGAACGCGATACCGCCGTCAAGCTGGACGTAGAGGGGCACCAATCGCCGGTCGCGCTGCTCGCGCGCCTCAAGGCGATCGGCCCGCAGATTGCCGCGGTTCTCTATCTTGAAGGTCTCTACCGGAGCTTTGCCAACCGACGTGAGGTGGCCGCTTACGCCGGGTTGGTGCCGACCCCGTGGCGCAGCGGGACGATCGATCGCGAGCAGGGTATCTCAAAGGCCGGCAACCGGCGCCTGCGCCACATCATGATCGAGTTGGCCTGGTTGTGGGTGAGGCATCAGCCTGCCAGTGCGCTAAGCCGCTGGTTCCGCGCACGGGTTGGCACCGAGCGTGGGCGGATCCGGCGGATCGCCATTGTCGCGCTCGCACGCAAGTTGCTGATCGCGCTCTGGCGCTATGTGACGCACGGGGAAGTGCCGGAGGGCGCGGCGTTGAAAGCGGCGTGACCGCAACTCGCGACGTCACAGAGTACACAGCCATTCACGAGGGAAGCTGACCCTTTGTCCGATCTCGGCGGGCGGACCGCATAACGTCCTGGCTGCAAGATGCCGCGATAAAGATTGGTCCGCCTTTCCGAGCCCGACGACCTCGAGCATGAGGAATTTTGGTGCCAGCCGTGATGAGCGGCAACCGGATGTGAGGTTCTGCGGCCTCGGAGCCGCAGTCGAAGAATGGGCTCGGGCCGACTGGTGTGGGGTCAACGCGATGATACGGCGATCTGCCGAGCATGTCGCCTGAAGCTATTGACTTGCCCTGATGGAGCGTGCCGGCAGCAGCCTGTTGCCGCACAGCGTGTCGATGATGCTTTGCGACAGCATCGCCCTCAAGGGCTGCGCTACGCGCCCCGGCAAGCCGGCTTCGGCCCTTGACCGCGACGCCGTCGCAAAGCAAGTGGCCGTCATTCCGTTATGGCAAAATGGGCATCGGCAGCACAATTCCGATTGAACCAACCGCCCTCATGTGAGTGGCCGTCATTCCGTTATGGCAAAATGGGCATCGGCAGCACAATTCCGATTGAACCAACCGCCCTCATGTGAGTGGCCGTCATTCCGTTATGGCAAAATGGGCATCGGCAGCACAATTCCGATTGAACCAACCGCCCTCATGTGAGTGGCCGTTATCATTGGTGATATGGCCGGTCGGGGCAGGAGGTCTGTGTCATTTTGAGAATTAAGTGGCGCAGGATTTTGAGGATTATTTGGCGCGAGCGGCCCGTACCGCCCTACCCTTCACTCGGCGTGTCCGTCAAACGACCGATGAGCGGGCACCCTCGAAATGTCCGGCAATCCTGGACAAGGATGCCAAACCGGACAGCATGATTGTCGGACGGGAAAGCGGATCGACAGCCTGCCACGTCAGCCCGAGCCCGGACAGGCTCCGCCACTTAGCGTTCAAAAACGCCGCCACTTAGAGCAGCAGAACGGTTCCAGGGGTATTCCGGTTTCCCATCCTATCCGGCGCCCGCCATCGCGTTACATCGGCGGCTTGATGCCGTCCTTCTCGGCGAAAAGCCGGTTAGAGGTCAAGCGGCCATCGGGATGCTTCAGCGCAATGACGAAAACGGTAATACCCGGCTTCAGCAGGCTCATGTCGCCTGGGGCTGTGGCCAGCACCGGCACATCGGGACCGATGCTGTATTCGGACTCCCCGCCTTTGAAGGTGACGTGCAGCACCTCACCCTCTGGGACCTTGGTGACCGTGCCGACTGTGGCGTTGGTCATCACGCTATCCGGTGACAGATCCCACGCGAATTGCCTGCCGCCATCCGGCGTCGCCTTGGGAAAGATGCGCACTTCGATCGCGTGGATCTTGCCGTCTTTGCCCTTGATCCCGGTCGAGGCGACGAAATCGCCGGGCTTGATATCGGCTAGGCTTCTCTTGACCAATATCTCGATTGCAGCACCCGGCGCGAGTGTCACAGTCGTGATCTGACCATCGCGCTGTTTGACCGACAGAACCTGGCCGTCGAGCTTGTCGATCGTGCCGCGGATGCGGGCCGGAGTGCTTTGAGCCAAGGCTGGAAGCGCAAGGAGAGCAACGAAGACAGCCGCAAATATCGAGGTCGAACGCATGACGGGTGGCCTCCCCTGATGGTCTATTGTTGGCCGCGACGGGTCAGAGGCGACCCCGTATGTCACATTTCGGTGACCGCCGGTAGCGCTCCTTTTGCGAGCGACGGCCCACAGGGCTGGTCACGCCATACGCCAGATAATTCTCAAAATCCTGCGCCACTTAATGGCTCTTGGCCAATTTTGATGATCGGATGTGGGCTTGTCAGCCGACCACGATCCGAGGCGAGCAGCGGTGATGAGGGTGAGAGCACGGCCCGGTCGAGAGGCAGATTGACCGTTCGAAACCCACCGAATGTCAGATGTATGGCACGCCGGAATCGCCCTGCGCGGCCGCAGGTTCCCGCTCGCGGCATGATCATCAAAATTGGCCAAGAGCCCACTTACCGATCAAAATGACAGGCGATGGGCCCCTGTTGCCCCTTTGCTGCCGTCCGCCTTCGGAAATCTAAATCGGTCAGAATGGTTGAGAGTGGTTATTCACCCTCGGTGTCGGCAAATTCTAGAGGGTCCCGCCGTAGCCAGCGGTGCCCCCTAAGATCGGGCAAAGGGCGGGCGGAAAGGCGTACGGATAGTATTGGGAAACCCTTAGCGCAAATCCTATACCGCAGATGGATCAGAACGGAGTTCTGGTGAATGAGTGCAGGGCCGCTGGTGGTGACCTATCCGCTGACGGGGCGCAGCCGGGAGATCGTCGCGGAAGAACTGGACGGGACCGCTGAGGCGATCTATCTCGTCGATCTGGCGCCGACCGACCGAGCCCCCGCGCTTGGGCGTGCTGGGGCGGTGCTGTCCCACGACACGTCGAAAGAACTGCGGCCCGACGAGATCCTGCTGATCCGCAATGCTCGGCTATTGCAGTTCACCGCCGCCGGCGTCGATTGGGTGCCGACCCGCGACCTGCCGCGGGAATTGCCGGTTGCCGCCAATAAGGGCGGAGGGGCCGAACCGATGTCGGAGCATATCGTCGCGCTGGTGCTGGCTGCGGCGAAGCGCCTGTTTATCGAGCACGTCAGCCTCAAGCGCGGCGAATTCAACCAGCGCAGCGCCAACCGGATGCTGCGCGGCGGCGTCTGCGGCATCCTCGGCTTCGGCAATGTCGGCGTCGCGACGGCGCGGCTGATGCGCGCCTTCGGGATGAAAATTCACGCAATCAACCGCCGCGGCGCGAGCGACGAACCGACCGACTGGATCGCGACGGTCGACCTCCTCGACGAGATGTTGCGTGTCGCCGATGTCCTCGTCATCAGCGCCGCGCTGACGACCGCCACCGAGGGATTGATCGGCGCGCGCGAACTGGACCTGATGAAGGAGAACGCGATCCTGATTAACGTCGCGCGGGGCGAGATCATCGATGAGGGGGCGCTCTACGCGCATCTTGTCGCCCATCCGCACTTTTTCGCCGGCATCGATGCGTGGTGGGTGGAGCCGGTGCGGCACGGCCGCTTCGGGATGGGTCACCCGTTTCTTGAGCTCCCGAACGTCATCGGCTCGCCGCACAATTCGGCGGGGGGCGGGGCATGGCGTGACGAGTACCTCCGGCGCGCTGTGCAGAATTGCCAGCGCGCCATCATCGGCGAGACGCCGTGGAACCTGATCGGCCCCGACGAGCGGATGGTCTGATCACGGGGTTAATAATTAGGAGAACTGTTAGCGTAGCTGCCAGAATCTCGCGAACGACTGGTATCGGCGCTGAGGCAATCGCCCGACGGATACGAGAGTAATTCCGCCGGTGGGCCCTACCCCGCCCCCCGCTCGTATTCTTGAGACAATCTGTTATCAAGAATAAACCCCAGCGCGAAAGGCGAGGGCGGAGCTACCTCTTAAAGGTAGTTTAGCTGGCGCTTGCAAAGATCTCGTGGACATGGACGTCGTGTGCTGAATGGGCCTTGAGGATCTCGACCGCCGTTTTCTCTTCCGCTGCGTTAGCACATTGACCCACAGCAGCAGTCCGCCGCGCGCCAGCTGCTCCTCTATCCGTCGGGCATGATGGCGGTGGATCATGCCGCCAAGTGCTGCACCGATCGCCGCGCTGCCGCCCGCGACGATTAGGACCGGTAGCGGGCCGCCAACTCCCGAGAGGGCGAGGGCGCCGATAAAAGCGAGGCCGATGGGAAGGCCGTATTCGGCTTCGACCCTCGACACCCTGGAGAAGAAGGTCTCGCGCGGAGCGACCGGCTCGTCTTCCATCTCCGCGACGCGCCGGTAGCGATGGCCGAGCTTGCGCTCGACCGTCGCTTCGTCGGCTAGCAGGCTGAAGGCGGCGCGATCGAAGCCGTGAGTTTCGAGCGCGAAGACAGCCTCCTCAAGCGTCTCGGGATGGTCGAACACGGCAACCGCTTCACGGATCGGTTGGGCCATGGTGCAATATCCCTCCTCGCCATTATCAAAATGAGTATCCGACAAGTGCGCCCCGGGGACGTTGATGCGGATCAACCCAGCGCATTTCCGCCGGAGTGGCGGCCCTCGATGGTTATGGGCGACGACCTCACAGAGCGCGCGATTTATAATGGAAAAGCCCATGGCGAAACTGCCGGTGCCACAGCGCAACCCCACCATGTTCGGCGGCAACAAGTTCAAGCTCGCCGTCTTCGGCTCGAACTGCTCAAGCGGGCGGGCCGCGACCAAGGTGCCTGAGCGCTGGCAGAACACGTTCGCGGAGAACGTGCAACTTGCCCAACTCGCAGAAAGGCACGGGATCGAGGCCATGGTGCCGATCGGGCGCTGGAAGGGCTATGGCGGCGAGACCAATTTTGAGGGCTCGACCTTCGAGACCATCACCTGGGCGTGCGGGTTGCTCGCGGCGACAAAGCGCCTCAGCGTCTTCGGCACGGTGCATGTGCCCATCTTCCCGCCGGTGCTGGCGGCCAAGCAGATCGCCACCGCCGACCATATCGGCGCGGGCCGCTTCGGCCTCAACATCGTGTGCGGCTGGAACCAGGACGAGTTCGACATGTTCGGGTTCGAGCAGGATGTGCATGACGACCGCTATGCCCGCGGCAAGGAATGGCTCGACGTCATCACCCGCATTTGGAGCGAGGAGGCGCCGTTCGATTTCGACGGGCGCTATTATCGCCTCAAAGGCGTGCAGGGACGGCCGCAGCCCTGGGGCGAACGCCGCCCCATCATCATGAACGCCGGCAATTCGCCGGCCGGGCGGCTGTTCGGCGCGCGCAACTGCGACATGGTGTTCGACCAGCCGCATTTCCTCGACATCGCCGCCGAGCGCATCGCCGGCGCGCGCGCGGCGGCGGCCGAGCTCGGCAAGGAGATCCAGGTCTTCACCTCGGGCGCGGTGGTGTGCCGCCGAACGCAGCGGGAGGCGGACGAGTATTTCCGCTATTTCGCCGTCGAGAACCGCGACGACGGCGCCATCGACACGATGATGAACCTCTATCTCAATCCCGCCAACCAGCGCACGATGACGCGGAACGACATCGAGAAGCTGCGCTCGCGCTATAGCGCGGGCTATGGCGGGCTCCTCGCCGTAGGCGATCCCGACCATGTCGCGGGCGAGCTCAAGAAGCTCGCGGACGCCGGCTTCGACGGGCTCTGCTTCAGCCTCGTCGCCTACAACGAAGAGCTGCCCTTTTTCGCCGAGGCGGTGATCCCGCGCCTCGAGCGCATGGGCCTGCGCCAACCGGGCTGACGACAAAGAATCCGTTTTTCGCAAAATGCGCGCGGACGAGCGCCCCCTTCCGGGCTCACGCTACGTCATGGATTCTCAAACGAATTCAAAGACGCGATCGTACGTCTATAGCGTGTGGCGGGGCGCGGGTCGAGTCCCGCGGCTTGATCCATCTCAAGGCCCGCGGGCGGCGCGGGCCTTAAACATGAACACATGAGCAAGACCACATAATATCCCCATGAAGCCGGCGCCCTTCGACTACTCGTGTCCAGCGACCATCGCGGAGGCGGTGGCGCTGTTGGCCGCACATGACGGCGAAGCAAAGGCGATCGCCGGGGGGCAGAGCCTGATGCCGCTGTTGGCATTTCGGCTTGCCGCACCAAAACTGCTCGTCGATCTGCGCAAACTACCGGGCCTCGACCGCATTGTGATTGGCGACGATGGAGTACGGCTTGGTGCAAAGGTGCGCTGGCGCGACATCGAGGACGATCCGCGGCTGGCGAGCGCTCATCCATTGCTAAGAACGGCGGTCGCGCATGTCGCGCATTACCAGATCCGCAATCGGGGTACCGTTGGCGGCAGCCTTGCCCACGCCGATCCGGCGGCCGAGATGCCGGGGATAGCGGTCGCTTGCGACGCGGCGATCGCGGTTGTCGGCGCCGCCGGCGAGCGCGTGATCGCGGCAGGAGAGTTCTTCCTCGGCCCGCTGGCGACGGTGCTCGGCGCCGACGAAATTATTACCGAGATTCGACTGCCGGCTTGGTTCGCGCGGCGGCGCTGGGGGTTTGAAGAATTCGCGCGGCGACGCGGCGATTTCGCACTCGCCGGCATAGCGCTCTATTACGACGAGACGGAAGACGGCCGCGCCGGCAATGCGCATATCGGTGTGATCGGGGCGTGCATCCGCCCGCACCGGCTCGCAGCGGCAGAAGCTGCGCTGAACGGCCGCATCGTGGGAGACAGAGCGATCACCGAGGCCGCGCGGGCGGCGGCGGCCGAAGTCGATCCGCCCGACGATCTGCATGCGAGCATCGCCTATCGGCGCGCCTTGGTGGCGGCTCTGATCGAGCGCGCTCTGGCCCGGGCATCTGCATGACGATGCGTGTGGCCTTCACCGTCAACGGTGCTTTGGCCGAAGTTGAGGTCGAGCCGCGCATGAGCCTCGCCGATTGCCTGCGCCATCGGCTCGGGCTGACCGGGACCCATCTCGGCTGCGAGCATGGCGTTTGCGGCGCATGTACGGTCATCGTCGACGGCGGCGCTGTGCGCTCGTGCCTGATGCTGGCGGTGCAGGCCGAGGGCGCCGAGATCGTTACGATCGAGGGGCTCAGCGACGACGCGGCGCTTTCCCCGCTACAAACCGCCTTTCGCAAGCATCATGCGCTGCAATGCGGGTTCTGCACGCCCGGGATGATCACCACGGCTCACGCTCTGCTGAGCGCCGAGCCCGATTGCGACGAGGCCCGCATTCGCGAGGTGTTGTCGGGTAACCTCTGCCGCTGCACCGGCAATATCCCGATCGTCGCGGCCGTGCTCGAAGCTCGCGCCGCCTATCGGGGGCATGGATGACGGTCGCCAACCGCTATATCGGTAGCGCGATCGAGCGGGTCGAGGATCTGCGCTTTCTGCGCGGTAAGGGCATCTATCTCGACGATTTGTCGCGCGAGGGGCTGTTGCACGCGGCTGTTCTCCGCAGCGCCGTGGCACACGGCCGTATCCGCGCGGTCGACGTCGCGGCGGCGTCGGCGCTGCCTGGGGTCCATCGCGTTTTCACCGCGGCCGAGATGGGCGCGCGAGTCCCCAGGATCCCGATCCGGCTGCAGCCATTGCCGGAGCTCGAACCGTTTCACCAGCCGGTCATTGCCGATGGCAAGGTCCGTTACGTCGGCGAGCCGATCGCTGTCGTATTGGCTGACAGTCCCGCGATCGCCGAGGACGCGATCGAGCTGATCGATGTCGAGATCGAGACCTTGCCGGCAATGGCTGATCGCCACGCGGCGGCAAAGAACGAGACCCTGCTGTTCGAGGGTACCGACGGCAATCTCGCGATCCGCTATACCGCGATCCGCGGCGATGCGGCGGCGGCCTTCGCCCAGGCTGACTATACTCGGCAAGAGACGTTTTCGGTGCAGCGTCACATGGCGCTGACGCTGGAGCCGCGCGGTGTCATGGCCGAATGGGACGCCGCCGGGCGGCTGACCGTGTCGGGTGCGGCGAAGGTGGCATTCTTCAATCGCCGCATCCTGGCAGCACAGCTGGGTATCGCCGAAGACCGGATCGACATGGTCGAAAATGACGTCGGCGGCGGCTTTGGCCAGCGCGGCGAATTCTATCCCGAAGATTTTCTGATCCCGTTCGGGGCCCGGCTCACCGGCCGTCCGGTCAAATGGGTCGAGGATCGGCGCGAGCATCTGATGGCCGCCAATCATGCGCGCAAATCCGATTGCGAGCTCGAAATAGCCTGCCGGCGCGACGGCACAATTCTGGCGCTGCGCGGCCATGTGTGGACCGACATGGGCGCCTATTTGCGCACGAACGGCATGGTCGGGGCGCGCAACACCGCGCAATTCCTGTCCGGGCCCTACGACATTCCGGATATCGACATCGACGCTTCCTTGCTGCTGACCAACAAGACGCCGGTCGGAACTTATCGCGGGCCGGGGCGCTTTGAAGGCGATTTCTTCCGCGAGCGGCTCTTCGACATCGCAGCGCGCGATCTCGGCATCGACCCCGTCGAATTTCGCCGCCGCAACCTGGTTCCGGCGGACGCAATGCCCTACTCGGTCGCGACGCTCACGCCTTACGAGAACAGAGACGAGTATGACAGCGGCGATTATCGCTCGGCCCTCGACCGGTGCCTGAAAGAGTTCGGCTGGGATGAAAAGCAGAAGGTGCAGGGCCGGCAGCTCGACGGCCGCTGGCACGGCGTCGCAATTGGCTGCTTTGTCGAGGGCGGTGCCACTGGCCCGCGCGAGAGTGCGCGGCTGGCAATAGAGGCGGATGGCCGGATCGCGGTCTTTATCGGCGCTTCGGCGGTTGGGCAGGGTGTCGAAACCGTGTTCGCGCAGATCGCCGCCGACGCGCTCGAAGTGCCGATCGACCGGATCAGCAGCATCCATCACGGGTCGACCACAATTGTCCGCGAAGGTTTTGGCTCGTTCCATTCGCGCGCGGTGGTGATGGCCGGGTCGGCGATCCTGCTGGCGGCCGAAAGCCTGAAGCGCGCAATCCGCGAGGCGGCGGCAGCACATCTCGGCGGTACGGCCGAAGAGGTGACGCTCGCCGACGGCGCTGTGATGGGGGCCAACGGCAAATCGCTCGCCTGGGCCGAGCTGGCGGGCCTGTCGGTTGAAGAGAGCTTTGCCAACACAAAGCACACTTACAGCTATGGCGCCCACGCGGCGCATGTCGCGGTCGATGACCGCACCGGGCATGTGGCGCTCGTCGATTACGTCGCGGTCGAAGATGTCGGGCGCATCATCAACCCTCTGCTGCTAAAGGGGCAGATGATCGGTGCGATCGTGCAGGGGCTCGGCGGCGCCCTTCTCGAACATCTTGTCTATGACCGCGAGGGGCAGCTCCTGACCGGAAGCCTCGCCGATTATCTGCTGCCGACAGCGAATGATTTTCCGCAGATCCGCGCCGTGCCGATGGAGGAATATCCCTCGCCGATCAACCCGCTCGGCGCCAAGGGTGCGGGCGAAGGCGGCATCGTCCCGGTCGGCGGGGGTCATTGCCAATGCGGTAGCTGCGGCGCTAGCATCGTTCAACGCCGAGCCACGCGCCCTGCCGTTGTCGCCGATGCGGGTTTGGGAATTGATCCACCGAGACTGACGCGAGGTCAGACCCCTGACTACAGGCTCCGAAAGCCCACCGGCGGGCCGCCCGTCGGCATTACACTGCTAGCGGAGTCAGCGCCGGCAGCTTATACAACTGCCGCACGTTCTCTCGTAGCAGCCGTGACCGCGTCTCCTCCGACAGGTGCCCCAGGTCCCGTGTGATGACGTCCCGAGACTTAGGCCACGTCGAATTCGGATGGGGATAGTCGTTGGACCACATCAGATTGTTGCTGCCCCAGGCGTCGAAGATCCAGCGGGCCGGTGGATCGTTGAAGAACGTGGCGTAGAACTGGCGGAAGAAGTACTCACTGGGGAACATATTGAGCGGTGAGTTCAGATTTCCCCGACCCCAGTACTTGTCGTACTGCGTCAGGTAAAAGGGAATCCAGCTCACTTCGTTCTCCACAAGCACGAATTTGAGCCGGGGATAGCGCTCCAGCACGCCCGTCATAATCAGGTCGGACATGGCGTTGGAGGCGTAGAGCAGTTTGTTGTTCACGGCGCTGCGCATGGTCTCGAAGGCCTGGCGTCGGCCGCTTGGGCCCATCGGGCGCGGCCAAGGGAAGGGCTGGCCTGTGAGGATGTGGAGACTGATGGGCACCTCCAGATCCTGGGCCGCTGCCCACAGGCGCTCATAGTGGTTGGTGGCGAAGGAAAGCTCCGGCGGCGGTGCCTGCCACACCAGTGCCCCGGGCAGCCCGGCCTTCCGGCAGCGCTCCAGCTCCGCCACCCCATGGTCAATGTCGTACGTGGGGATACAGGACACACCGTAGAGGCGATCGGGAGCAACAGAGCAATACTCTAGGATCCAGTCGTTGTAGGCCCGGAAGCAGGCCTCCTGCAGGGCGGCGTCCTGGAGTCCGAACAGGTTCATGGCGAAGCTCGGGTAGAGCACCTCGCCGCTCACCCCATCCACCGCCATCTCCTTCACCCGCTCGTGGGGGTCCCACCCACCCGGGTGGGCCTGAAAGAGCCCGCCCACCTCCCGCTCGGGAAACAGCGGCGCCTGGTCTTTGAAGGCTGCTGGCAGCCGGTTCTCCCAAAAGTGCGGGTCCTCGACGATGTGCGAGTTTGCTGAGATCAGTAGCTCTTCACCACGCGATGCCATGGTTTCACCTCTTAGTCCCTACGTACTTCATGACGCAAAGCCGCGGCATGCGACCCGAATCATCGGGGCGTCAAAGCGCCTTGGCTTCACACCTGGTCGACGGCGGTGGCATCGCCTGCGCGAGATGTTGCGAGGTATAATCGGTGTTGCGCCGCCGCGAATAAAGCAAAAAGATAACCTCGTCCCTTGCTCGCACCAAAATCGCGGATTGCTCGAACTTACCGCTCGCCTCAAACGGCAGCTTCGGTCGGCGTTGGTCGATAAATCGGGGGAACGGGGCCGACGGCAGTTGTCGGCGCAACCTCGCCGACCGGACGGGTCTCGGTGAAGGACCCGAGTTGTACGAGGCCGGCGGCGCGCGACGATGACGCGGCTTGAAGAAGCGACATGGGCGGCGCGAGCGAAACGTCGGCGCAGGGTTGCTGCGCCAGTGATAGCATGAGCATAGTCCCTTGACGGCAGGAGAGGCGTTGATGGCCGAGGCAAAAACCGGCGATGCCGTACAGTTTCTTGACCTGTTGCTCGATTATTTCGCGGACGGCACCCGCTGGAACCAGGGCGACCTCGACGACGGTCGCGGCCGGCGATGTCTTGTCGGCGCTATTCATTATCTGCGGCGCGTCCACCAAGTCTCGAGCGGCGCGGTAGAGAGCCTGCTCCAGGAGGCTCTCCCTTCGGGCTATTGCCACCTGGCATCCTTCAACGACCGCTGCGCGAACATCGCGGAGCTGCGGGCGCTGATCCGCAACGCGCGAACCCGCGCTATTGCCATGGCGCAAGCGGAACATGGGCGAGCGGCAGCAATGCGATCCGAGCGCTGGTGGATGCGGATCGGGCGCAAGCACGACCGGGCGTTGTCGGGCGACGCGCATCGCGCAGCCAAGACGGAGCGTCTCGCGGCTTGATTCCTGGGCGGTAACTGCCCAGGTAGCCGCGATCCCTGGAGAGGCGACCTGGGGCGCAATGACGTTGAGGTTGGGCGTCCGGGTGACGGGCCGGACGAAGATTTTGGTTGACATGACTTCGGCGGGCCGATTCCAAGGAGTTGGTGGACCGCACCGCCCTGGAGCAACTGTCGAAGGATGACCTCATCGCCCTGCTTTTGGCGCAGGAGGCGCGTCACGCGGCAGAGATGGCGGCGATGCGGGCGCGCATTGCCGAATTGGAGCGCCGGCTCGGGCTGAACAGCAGCAACAGCGGCAAGCCTCCGTCGAGCGACGGTCTGCACAAGCCGGTGCGGGTCGGCAGTCTGCGAGAACGCTCCGGCAAGAAGCCAGGCGGACAGAAGGGACATCCGGGCGAGACATTGCGCCGAACGGAGACCCCCGATGCGGTGATCGATCATTACCCGTCGGCCTGCACCGAATGTGGCGCAGTGCTGACCGAGACGATGGCCACCGGCCACACCGCGCGGCAGGTCTTCGATCTGCCCGAACCGCAGCCTCTGATCGTCACCGAACACCGGGCGCACGATTGCCGTTGCGCGGCGTGCGGAGCACAGACGCGTGCGGCATTCCCCGATTGGGTGACGGCGCCGGTGCAGTATGGCCAGCGGATCGGCGCCTTTGTGCTCTACCTGTTGCACTACCAGTTGCTGCCGGAGAAGCGCCTGGCCACGCTGATGGCCGATCTGTTCGGCGTGCGGCTGGCCACGGCCACCATCGCCCGGATCAGCCAGGACTGCGCCGCACGCTTCCAGGGCTTCGTCGAAGCGGTGCGCGACCAAGTGGCCGCGGCAGCGGTCAAGCACATGGACGAGACCGGCTTTCGCATCGGCGGCAAGACGCAGTGGCTGCACATCGCCTCCACCATGCTGCTCACCTTCTATCGGGTCTCGGCCAAACGCGGCAGCCTGCTGGCGAACGTCGTGGGCATTGTGGTGCACGACCACTGGCATCCCTACTACACGCTGAAAGGCGTGCTGCACGCGCTGTGCAACGCGCATCACCTGCGCGAACTGAAGGCGCTGGTCGAGATCGAGAAGGAAGACTGGGCGCAGCGGATGCAGCGGTTGCTGCGCCGGGCCTGTCACGCGGTCAATCTCGCACGCGCCCGGGACCTGCCGCTCAAGCCGGAACTGATCGCGCTGATCGAGCGGCGCTACGACGCCATCGTTGCCGATGGCCTGACCTTCCATGAGAGGCAGCCCGCCTTGCCAAAGGCCAGGCCGCGCGGCCGGCCGCCACGACGGGTTGGCCACAACCTGCTGCTGCGACTCAGCACGCGAAGGGCGGACGTTCTTCGCTTCCTGACCGACCCGACGGTGCCGTTCACCAATAATCTCGCAGAGCGCGACGGGCGGATGATGAAATTGCGGCAGAAAATCTCTGGCGGGTTCCGGTCCGAGCAGGGTGCCGAAGACTTCGCCACAATCCGCTCGCTGCTCTCCACCGCTCGCAAGCAGGAGTGGGACCTGCTCCAGACATTGACCGCCGATCCAGCCACGCTTATCGCCAACTTGCGGCTGGCCTGACCATTCCAGATACCTGGGTAGTTACGTGGAACTTAACATCGGAGGCTGCAGATGAACATAAAGCATCGCTTGAATGGCATCGCAATCGTTGCTGCGCTCGCGGTCTCCGCGCCAGTCTGGGCGCAATCCGCCAATCCATCGGGCGGAAACGGGATGGGAATGCCCGGCCCGAACCCCGGTGGGGGCGGCGGCCTGACACCTTACAGCAGCGGCGGGTAAGAGGGGCAAAATTCCGGGCGGGGGTCGATTTTTTTCTTGCCCCGACGCGGTGCGGTTTAATTCAACCTCCCTGTGGTCGTCCCGCCCGACATCGATGGTCTGCCGCCGGCCGAGCTGAGGCAGTTGCTTCTGAAGCTGCTGGAGAACAACGCCGAGCTGAAGCGCCAGAATGCTGAGCTGCGCGAGGAGATCGCACGCCTGAAAGGGCTGAAGGGCCGACCGTCGATCAAACCCAGTGGGATGGAGAACGGCACCTCGCCGAAGCCCGGCGAAAGAGGGGCCCGTCGCCGCAGGCGCGGCAAGGTCGTGCCGCGGGTCAAGGTCGAGGAGCAGATCCTCAAGGCGGAGGTTCCTGAAGGCTCGCGCTTCAAAGGGTATGAGGATTTCGTGGTGCAGGACCTCGAGCTGCGGGCCCGGGTGATCCGTTATCGGCGCGAGCGCTGGGTGAGCCCAGATGGTCAGACGGTGATCGCGCCCTTGCCGCCTGATGTCAGGGGGCACTTCGGGCCGGCGCTGCGCCGCTTTGTGCTGATGCAATACCACCAGGGGCAAGTGAGCGTGCCGCGGCTGATGGCGCTGCTGCAAGCGATGGGCCTCGCCATCTCCAAGCGGCAGGTCATGCGTTTGCTGATCGCCGGGCAGGATGAATTCCTGGCCGAAGCGCGTGACGTGCTGCGCGTGGGTCTGGAGACCGCCCGTTGGATTACGGTGGATGACACCGGTGCACGTCACAAGGGCACGACCGGCGTCTGCACGCAGATCGGCAACGACAACTTCACCTGGTTCGGGACGACGGAAAGCAAGAGTCGCCTAAACTTCCTCGGTCTGCTGCGTGCCGGGCACACCGATTACGTGATCAATGATGCCGCCCTGGCCTACATGCGCGAACATGCGCTGGCTGGGCTGACCATTGCCAGGCTCGCGGAACATCCCGACAAACAGTTTGCCGATCCGGCCGCCTGGCAGGCGCACCTTGAACGGTTGGGCCTCACGGCGCTCAACGTGACGCCCAACCCGGTGCAGATCGCCACCGAGGGCGCGCTGTGGGGCAGCATCCACGGGCACGCGTTTCTGCGTGATACGGTGATCGTCAGCGATGACGCTGGCCAGTTCAACGTCGGTCGGCACGCGTTATGCTGGGTTCACGCGGAGCGGCTGATTTATAAGCTCGACACGTTCACCGCGCAGCAGCGTGTCGCGCAGAAGCATGTCCGCGCGTTGATCTGGCGGTTCTACGCCGATCTGAAAGCGTACCGCCTCAACCCCACGCCCCGCCGTCGCGGACAACTTCGCGCCCGCTTCGATCGTATCTTTTGCCGCCGCACCGGCTTCGTCACGCTTGATCGCCTGCTGGTGCGGCTGCATGCCAACAAGCCCGAATTGCTGGCCGTGCTGGATCACCCCGATATCCCACTGCATACCAACGGTTCCGAGCGCGACATCCGCAGCCACGTGACCAAGCGTAAGGTCAGCGGCGGCACCCGCAGTGATGTCGGGCGAGACTGTCGCGATGCCTTCCTCGGGCTCGCCAAGACCTGCGCCAAATTGGGCATCGCGTTTTGGGATTATCTCGGCCGCCGCCTCGGCATTTCCGAGCAACCCGCTGTACTGCTCCTGCCAGATATCATCCGGTGCCGCGGCCAACCTGCATAAATTCTGCTGCCCGCCATTTTGCCCCACTTACAGCGGCGGGTCTCCGGCTCCGGCGGCCCCTGCGGCGATACCGCCGGCAGCCGCCACGTCGTCGGCTTCAACCTCGGCGACGCCGCCAACGCATCATGCTGTGAGGCATGCCAAAGCGATGCACGCTTTTCACAAAGGGATGGCGCATAAGGCCGCTTTGACCGGCGATACGACCGCGCAGCTCAACCGCGAAGAGCTCGCCCGCATCCAGCAGGGCGGCCCACCGGCGCCACCGCCTGCACCAATGTCTCCGACGATGTCTGGGCCGATGCCTGCTGCGGAGAATCCCAGCGGCGGAAACTCGGCGGGAATGCCCGGTCCAAACCCCGGTGGAGGCGGCGGCCTAACTCCTTACACGGGCGGCGGGTATCCGCAACGGTGACCTGCCTGAGAGCAGCGTTGAGCGGGGCCTGCGGGCCACGCTTGCGCTTGCGACCTGCGGAGCTCCGGGAAATCCGGCCGACGCGGCATTTTGACGGAGTCCACCCAGGCCGTTGTCTTCCATTTTTTGCCAAAACTGAATAGCGCGGCGCTTCGGCCCACTCGCACAATTGGCCTCCCGGTATCCTTGCTGGGCTATCGAAAACGGGAGACGGAAAGATGAAGGTTCGACATCCCACATGGCCGACGCTCGGCGCGGTTGCTGCCGGGTTGTTGCTGGCCTCAACCGCGATTCCTAGTCCGGCGCAGGCGCAGCAGACGCGGCCCAACATCGTCATGCTAATGACCGACGATACTGGCTGGAACGATTTCGGGGCCTATGGTGGGGGCGCGAACCTCGGCCATCCGACCCCGAACGTCGACCGCGTCGCCCAGGAAGGAGCCGTGTTCACAAGTTGGTATGGTCAGGCGAGTTGTACCGCCGGCCGCGCCTCGTTTATGACCGGGCGCATTCCCATCCGTTCGGCCCTTTCGGTGGTGGTTGTGCCTGCCGACGAGAACGGCCTGACGAAGTCCACACCGACGATCGCCGAGTTCTTTCAAAAGAGCGGCTATGGCACGTATTTTTCGGGGAAGTGGCATCTGGGTGATCAACCCAAGTTCTACCCGATTGAACACGGCTTCGATGAAATGAAGGAGTTTGCCGCCTACTATCCGGGCGTCTATACGTATGATGACACGGATAACTTCGCCCATCCCTGGTTCCCGAAATTCAACGCCGCCTATTGGGACGAATACCAAAAGATCGTTAATTTGTACGAGTGGGAAGGGACTGCTGGCAGGCCTGCGGCCAAGGTCGCCCGCATCAATTACGACTATCTGCATGAGTTCGATGTTCGGCAGGCCGATTCAGCTGTCGCATACATCACGCAACACGCCAAGGACGCCAAGCCGTTCTTCATGGATGTGAATTTCATGAAGATGCACAATCCGAACATTCCCGCCAAGGCGTTCATCGGCAAATCACACCTCGGCAATTACTCCGACTCAATGTTGGAACTGGATTCCAACATCGGCAAAATCATGGACGCCATCCGGGCCGAGGCTCCCAACACAATCGTCATCATCACCGCCGATAATGGTGCGTGGCAGGATGCCTGGCCGGATGCCGGCACCGTTCCGTTCCGCGGTGAGAAAGGTTCACCGTTCGAGGGCGGTTTCCGTGTGCCCGGCATCATGTGGTGGCCGAACCACATTCCGGCGGGCGCGCGTTATGGCGAAATGATGTCGCACATTGATCTCTGGGCGACGCTTGCGACGATGGTCGGCCTCACTCCGCCGCTCCACGGCGCATGGAAGGACAACGCCGGCAAGCCGATCTATTTTGATAGCATTGACAACAGCGCCTACATCATGGGCAAGGCGCGGCATTCGGCGCGCACCTCGTGGATCTATGTCGATGGTGAGAGCTTCGCCGGTGCTCGCGCCGACGTCGGCGATGATCCCGAGAACCCCGACACGCATATCGCTTGGAAAGTCCTTTATACCGCCAAGGACACTTGGCTCGGTCCACAGCAGAATCTTGGCGCCATCGGCTCGTACTACAACCTTACTATGGACCCGTTCGAGAAATATGACATGACGTTCAACGGTGCGGTGAGCACGCGCCTGCCGACCACCTCGCCGGGCCGCTACGTCGGTTACGACAATGGCTGGGCTATTTCGCTGCTCACGCCGGTGATCATGGAGTTCGACAAATCCATCGTGGATTTCCCGAACATCAAGCGCTTCTCCGGCGGAGCATCGAACGACATGAATCCAAATCTTCAGAATCCAGCAAACCCCCTTCCGTTGATGGATATCCATAAAGTTGTGAAGACCATCGGTCTAGGCGACTAGGCGAATAGGTTTGGTCATTCTGTACCTGCAGGCGTGAGGGCTGGGCAGCGGGAATGAGTTGGGCGCGGGTTATTCCTGCTGCCAGCGCCCTTGAAAGCGGTAGAGGAGGTCGAGGGCGGCGCGCGGGGTCGGTTCGTCAGGGCGGGTGTCGCCGAGCGGCGGACCGACGCAGGCTGGCGGGACGGCGTTGGCGATGCACTGGTTCGCCGAGATGCAGGTCGGTCGGACCGACCGCTCGCAATATGCGCCCACCGCGCCCAGGTGACCGACGACGCTGTCAAGGCGATGTCTCACGCCCTCAATCGCTACGGAGCATCGCCGCTGCGTGCCGAGATTGTGCAAACCCGCAGGATCGACGAGCAGACCTTCTACATCGTGAAATTCGTCTTTCCGCGCGGCGACGCTACCAGCCGGCTGTTCGGCTTCAACACAGCGGGCAAGATCACCGCCGTTGGTATCGGCAGCCTGGCCGGGAACTGACAGGGAGGATCATCATGCGTGCCCATCTGTTGACACTCACCTCCCTTGGCTTCCTCGTGCTGGCCGGTTGTGCGGCGCCGCCGGGCGGGACCGCGCCGCCGGCACCGGTCACGGCATTGCAACCGAGCATGACGCGGGTGTGGGTTCTGCGGACGCCGTCCCTGGGAAGCGTTACCACCGGGGCGGATCCGATGGTTTATGCCAATGGCGCACCCCTGGCGCAAAGCGCGCAGGGCACCGTCTTCTACCACGACTTCCAGCCGGGGACCTACCGCTTCACGGTGCAGTCCTATGGAGCCGCCACCAACCAAGTCGACACCCTCCAGCTCGCACCCGGGACGCAGGCCTATGTTCAGGTCGTGGCGGAGCCGAATTATTATTTGGGCTCTTCCGCCAGCGGTGTGAGCTTTGCCGTGATGACGATGGCACCGCAGGAGGCCCAGGCATCCATGGAGTCGCTGACCAATATCGGGCAGCGCTGATCCTTGGTCGCCGCTCGGTGAAAAGGAGCATAGATATGACCGAAGCAAGTCTCGGGCGGTTTGCTGTCATCATCACAGCCGTGGGTGCGCTTCTTGTTGCATGCGCCCAACCCAATCCGAACACCGCGGCAGGTCGCTCGGACATTGCCGGACAGCAATGTGCCGTCTGCATGGCAACGAACCCTGGTGATTACTGGGCGTGCCACTCAGTCTGTGTTCAGCGCGTAGACGATGAAAGTGCTTATCTGAAGGCGATTGGTCGATAAAAGCGCGATCCATTACAGCAGCGAGATAATGTCAACGCGCCCTTCCTCAGCTATCAGCCGCCGTGGGCTGCTGGCAAGTGTGGCCGTGCTTCCGTCGCTGCCAGAGGTAATTACTGCAACCGCGGCTAGGACGCAGGCCGCCGGTGTTCTGCCGTCGTGGAACGACGGGCCGGCGAAGCAGACGGTCGTTGACTTTGTGCGCGCCACCACCGACCCGTCGAGCAAGAATTTCGTGGCGCCAGAAGACCGCATCGCCACCTTCGACCAGGACGGCACCTTGTGGGTCGAGCATCCGCTTTACACCCAAGCCATGTTTGCAATCGACCGCGTGCATGCATTGGCGCCGCAACACCCGGAATGGCAGAGCAACGAGCCGTTCAAGGCGGTGCTCTCCAACGATCGATCAGCGTTGGGGCATTTCTCCGAGCGAGACTGGGCGGAGATCATCTTCGTTACTCACGCCGGCATGAGCCAGGCGGAATTTGTGGCGATCGCCGGGCAGTGGTTGGCGACGGCGAAGCATCCGAGGTTCAAACGGCTCTACACCGAACTGGTCTATCAGCCGATGATCGAGGTCCTCAACTATCTGCGCACTAACCGGTTCGAGACGTTTATCGTCACCGGCGGCGGGCAGGACTTTGTGCGCGCCTACGGTCAGCGTGTTTATAGCATCCCGACGCAGAAGGTCATCGGCTCCAGCATCGCCACGAAATATGAGTACAAGGACGGCAAGCCCGAGCTGATGCGGCTGCCGAAGCTGTTCTTCAACGACAATTTCGACGATAAGGCGGTCGGCATCGATTTGTTTATCGGCAAGCGCCCTCACGCCGCTTTCAGCAATTCCACCGGCGACCAACAGATGCTGGAGTGGACCGGCGCTGGCCAGGGCGCGCGGCTCAAGATGCTGGTTTATCACGATGATGCAGAGCGGGAGTACGCCTACGGCCCGGCGGGCGGCCTGCCCGACACCAAGGTCGGCACGTTCTCGGTCTCGCTGATGGACGAGGCAAAAGCGCGGGCCTGGACAGTGATCAGCATGAAGAACGATTGGAAGCGGGTCTTCTCCTGGGGATAGACCTGCCGTCTGGTGATCTAGATCAATGACGGCGCCACTGGCCCCTGTATGTCGAAGCGGTCGTCGAGGAGGTGATCGGATGTCGAACGCAAGCACAATTAAAGACACCGTGATGCATGCCGCGGCGATCTTGATGGCCGCAATAATCGTTTCGACAATGCCGATATCGGGCGGCTTGGCGGCGGCCACGCATAAGGGGTCAGGAGCATCGTCGACGAGCGGAGAGGCGGTGACGCCGCCGGAAATCGCCGAGTTCATGGCGTTACTCGCTGATCCAAAAGTCCAGAAGTGGTTGCTGGAAGAGCAGCACACGGCCGAAGCCGCGCAAAAACCGAAGCCGCGCGAAGAGACGGTCTCGGAATACATCGGCTCCCGTGTCGGTGCGACCCGAGAGCACATCGCCGCACTCGCCACCGCACTCCCCGATCTGCCGAACCAGTTCGGGCAGGCCGTCGGCGTTCTGCAGGCCGAGATTCCAACTCGCGGGACCGTCGTGGGCCTCGTCCTTGCTTTTGCGGCTGTGGGCTTCGGCGTCGAATGGCTGTTTCGCAAGGCGACGCAGAAGACTCGCCAGCGTCTGGCCGAGCTCCCCATGGAGGCTGTAAACGACCGCCTGCGTCTCGTCGCAGCGCGCTTTGCGTTTGCCTTTGGCGTGGTCGTAGCGTTTGCCATCGGCAGCTTCGGCCCCTTCCTGGCGCTTGATTGGCCGCCGCTCCTTCGCCAGATGCTGCTCGGCTATCTCGTTGCCTTCCTGATCACCCGTATTGCGTTGGTCGTCTGCGATTTTCTGCTCGCCCCCAACGCCGAACGCTTTCGCATCGTTCCGACCGATAGGGTGGCCGCTCGCTTCTGGTGCCGAAGGTTCACTGTCTTTGTCGGATGGTTTATCTTTGGCCTGACGACGGTCGACGTACTCATTGACCTCGGTTTTTCGTTGGCAGGACGCCAGCTCGTCGCCTATGTGCTTGGCCTCGGTCTCCTTGCCATTGCCCTGGAAGCGGTTTGGCGCCGGCCAGTCGCCCTGGATCCCGAGACAGAAGTGCCGTCGGCCAAAGGGCTTCGTCTCGGCCGAGGCGCACAGAACGCTCTATTGTCGATCGAGTTCGTGCTGCTGTGGGGGTTGTGGGTCGCGAGAGCGATGCCGGCCTTCTGGCTGCTCCTCGTCATTTTCGCCCTGCCGCTGGCCAACTCCGTGATCCGGCGCGGCGTCGACCACTTGCTTCAGCCGCCCGGTGCGCCGCAGGTTGGTGATGGTCCGCCGAGCGTCGCCGCCGTGTGCATCGAGCGCGGTATGCGGGCGCTCTTGATCATTGGTGCTGCGGCATTGCTCGCCTGGGGCTGGGGTATCGACCTCGTGCACCTCGCCGCGGGCGATACGGAGTTTACCCGCTTCGTCCATGGCATGTTGAGCGCTGTCATCATCATCCTCGTCGCCGATGTGTTCTGGCACGCGACAAAGACGGCTATTGACCGCAAGCTCGCCGAGGTCGAGGAACTCGGTCAGCCCAACACCGACGAGGCACGACGGCGGGCGCGGCTCCATACGTTGCTGCCGATTTTCCGCAATGTGCTGTTTGTTGTCGTCATCGTATTCGCAGGAATGATGTCGCTCGCGGCAATGGGCGTCGAGATCGGCCCCTTGATTGCTGGTGCCGGCGTCCTCGGTGTTGCGATTGGCTTTGGCGCCCAGTCTCTGGTTCGCGATGTGATAGCGGGCATGTTCTACCTGCTCGACGACGCCTTTCGGGTTGGCGAATACATTCAGAGCGGCAATTACAAGGGCACTGTCGAATCCTTCAGCTTTCGCTCGGTCAGGCTGCGCCATCACCGCGGCGCGCTCTACACCGTACCGTTCGGAGTTTTGGGCGCCGTTCAGAACCAGAGCCGCGACTGGGTCATCGACAAGCTGATGGTCGGGATCACCTATGACAGCGACATCGACAAGGCGAGAAAGCTGATCAAGCAGATCGGGCTCGACCTGGCGAAGGACCCCGAATTTGCGCCGCTGATCCTCGAGCCGCTGAAGATGCAGGGCGTCGACGCGCTCGGCGATTTCGCGGTGCAACTGCGAATGAAGATGATGACCTTGCCAGGTGAGAATTTCGTGATCCGGCGCCAAGCGCTTGCGATGATCAAAAAGACCTTCGATGCCAATGGCGTCAAATTCGCCTTCCCGACGGTGCAAATCGCTGGCGACGGCGAACCCTCCGCCGCCGCAGTTGCCCACCAGGCACTCCAGCTAACCCATCCCGCAGCGGCGGCAGCGGCATAGTTGAGAGAGCGCCGGTGAGGCGCTGCCTCCTCGTCGCCGGCTTCCCGGGTCGCGCCTGGTAATTAGCCGCGAGGCTCAGGTAGGGCAAGGTGTCGCCTTGCGTATCGCTGTTGACCGTTTATCGCCGCAAGAAGCCACAGGAGAATATCGTGACAGCCGAGACCACCGTAAAAGCCCCGCTGCACCAACGCGCCATGCACGAGTTCAAGGAGCTCCTGTTCATTACTCTTTATCTCTACGTGACCCTCGGAGCGGTAATCTTGATGAAGACAGCGGTGCTGCACACCCAGGGCGTCGCATTCACTCCCTGGGGCATCGCCATCGTCAAGGCGGTGGTGCTGGCGAAATTCATGTTGATCGGCGAGGCCATGAAGATCGGCGGGCGCAGCACCACCGGCCCGCTGATCTGGCCGACGCTGCAAAAAGCGCTCGGCTTGCTGGCGCTGCTGATCATCATGACGATCATCGAGGAAGCTGTCGTCGGCCTCTTTCACCACCGGTCGATCGCCGCCTCGCTCGGCGACCTCTTTGGTCCTCGTCTCGAGGAAACGCTCGCCGGATACCTGATCATGCTGCTGGTGCTCCTCCCGTATTGCGCCTTCCGCGTCCTCGGCGAGGCGCTCGGGGAAGGCAGGCTGGTGCGGATGTTCTTGTCGAGCGGGAGCCAACTAGGACGGAGGTAAGGATAGCCTGAAGTGCGGTTCGAGACTGTGCCGAAACCCGCCGCCCAGGAGGAGAATTCGACAAGCGACTTAATACGATCAGCGGGTTTTCAATTCGCATGTAACCGCGGACAGGAGGTTAACCATGGCGAGGAGCGTGACGACCAAACCGGCCAAGACTGCTGAAGAATTGCGTCTGGACGAAGCGCGGGAGAAAGGGGTGCCGTGGCGGCAATGGGGGCCATACCTCAGTGAACGCCAATGGGGCACCGTCCGCGAAGACTACAGCGAGAATGGTGATGCATGGAACTACTTCACCCATGATCAAGCCCGTTCGCGCGCCTATCATTGGGGTGAGGACGGCCTTGCCGGGATCAGTGACGACAAGCAACGATTGTGCTTTGCACTGGCGTTGTGGAATGGCAAGGACCCGATCCTCAAGGAACGGATCTACGGGCTGACCAACAGCGAGGCCAATCACGGAGAAGATGTCAAAGAGTATTATTTCTATCTCGACAGCACGCCAACCCACTCGTACATGAAGTATCTCTATAAATATCCGCAAGCGGAATATCCTTATCTAAATCTAATTGAGACAAACAGAAATCGCAATCGCCTGGATCCCGAATACGAATTGCTCGACACCGGAATATTCAACGAAGACCGGTATTTCGACGTGTTTGTGGAATACGCAAAGGCCTCACCGACAGACATGTTGATCGAAATCAGCATCTCTAATCGGGGGCCCGACCAGAGCGTGATCCACGTGCTCCCGGCCCTCTGGTTCCGCAACACCTGGGCCTGGTGGCCCGACGAGCCGAAACCATCCCTGAAGGACGCATCGCGAAGAAACGCCTCCGCCATTGCCGCGTCAGACCCCTCACTCGGCGACTATGTCCTGCATTGCGAGGGACGCCCGCGCCTGCTGTTTACTGAAAACGAGACGAACAACGAGCGTCTCTTCGGTACCGCCAATCTAACGCCTTATGTCAAGGACGGGATCAACGACTGTGTCGTGGCCGACAGGCAGAGCGCGGTCAACCCGAACAATACGGGGACTAAAGCCGCCGCAGACTACGAGCTACGAATAGGGGCAAGGGCGACCGCCGTCATCCGACTGCGGCTGAGCAATTCTGCATTTGGTGCCGAGGAACCGTTCGGCACGCGTTTTGATCAAATCATCGAGGCGCGCCGGCGCGAGGCCGACGCGTTCTATCGGGCGATAACGCCTGCCCGCGTCGGCGAAGATGCGGCCAATGTCATGCGGCAGGCATTGGCCGGCATGCTGTGGAGCAAGCAGTTCTTCTTTTTCGACGTCGACAAGTGGTTGGAAGAACATGGCGTCGATCCGCTGCGGCCGACAACCCGCCAAGTGCGGAACCGCGAGTGGTTCCACATGATCAGCGGCCATGTCATCTCGATGCCCGACAAATGGGAATATCCCTGGTTCGCCGCCTGGGACCTCGCCTTTCACACGATTGCCCTCGCCACCGTTGACGTCGATTTCGCCAAGCAGCAGCTCGACCTGTTGGTGGCCGGGCTTTACCTGCACCCGACCGGTCAGATCCCGGCCTATGAATGGAACTTCAGCGACGTCAACCCGCCGGTACATGGCTGGGCCACGATCTTTCTCTACCGGGTCGAGCAGGCGCTGCGCGGCAGGACCGATCTCGAATTCCTGACGCGGATGTTCGGCAAGCTGACTGCGAATTTCGGCTGGTGGGTGAACCGCAAGGACCGCTTCGGCCGCAACCTGTTCGAAGGCGGGTTTCTCGGGCTCGACAATATCGGGGTATTCGACCGCAGTTCGCCGTTGCCGACCGGCGGCTATCTCGAGCAGGCCGATGGCACCGCGTGGGTCGCCCTCTTTTCGCAGAACATGCTCGAGATGGCTGTCGAACTGGCGGCGCACCAGCCGGCCTATGAAGATCTGGCGACGAATTTCGCGGCCCAGTTCCTGCTGATCGCCCGCGCCATGAACAGCATCGGTCCGGATGGCATGTGGGACGAGGAGGACGGATTCTATTACGATGTCCTTCGCCTTCCCAACGGCAGCGCCACCCGGCTCAAGGTTCGCTCGATGGTCGGTCTGCTGCCGCTCTGCGCCACCACGGTCGTCGAAAAGTGGCAGCGCGAGCGGGTTCCGACACTGACTGCGCGGACGTACGAGCGCTTCCGCCGGATGCCGGAGCTGCTCGAGTT
Organism: uncultured Alphaproteobacteria bacterium; assembly: GCA_963846635.1. Classification (GTDB taxonomy): domain Bacteria; phylum Pseudomonadota; class Alphaproteobacteria; order ATCC43930; family CGMCC-115725; genus AP-15. The sequence goes on from CAWJXM010000045.1 coordinate 32,132, forward strand.
GATCCATGCGACCGGACCGGGGCAATTTGGCGTAGCTGACCGCGGCATTCTTGCTCTGGTGAACGAGAGCCGGCTGCGCCGGATCCTTTCCCGAATGCTCGATGAGAACGAGTTCCTCAGCCCCTACGGGATCCGGGCGTTGTCCCGCCATCACGCCGACCATCCCTATTCCTTCTGGGTGGAGGGCCAGGAATATCGGGTGAACTACCTACCGGCGGAGTCGGACACCGGCATGTTCGGCGGCAATTCGAACTGGCGCGGGCCAATCTGGATGCCCGTCAATGCGCTACTGATCCGCGCTTTCCTGCAGTATTACCTGTATTACGGCGACAACTTCAAGATCGAATGCCCGACCGGCTCCGGCAAGTCGATGAACCTGTTTGAGGTCGCGCGCGAAATCGCCAACCGGTTGACTCGGATCTTTCTGCGTGACGAAACCGGCCGGCGGCCGGTGTTCGGCGGGGCGGAAAAGTTCCAGAGCGACCCCTATTGGCGGGATTACCTGCTGTTCTACGAATATTTCCACGGCGATAACGGTGCCGGCATCGGCGCCAGCCATCAGACCGGATGGACCGGGCTGGTGGCGCCCCTGATCGAAATCTTCGGGCACCTCGACGCAAAGACTTTTCTCGAAGGCGCGCGGGAAGCGGTCTTTGGCCGGGAAACTTCAGTGTAGCGGGTGTAATGTGATGCTTCGGTCCGGCAGCGGTCCTCAGAGCCTGGGTCGCACGTCGGACGGGGGCTTGGTTTCTGCGCGCGAATTGCGCGAAATCTTGCAGCCGACAAATAAACAAATGCGTAGCGGCAGGCTTCGCCATGGCGGCCCTCTGGGGCGCGCAGTCCATGCTGAAGTCAGTGACACCCTTGAGCGACACCGATTTGTCCAAGGAAGCCGAAAACCCGGTGACCTATCAGACACGCTGCCGATGCGCTACGAGGCCAAGGCTGTTCAACGCTGCTGGATGGGCTGAAGTGAGTCCGCGTTGCAACACAGGATGGGCGAAGTGAAGCGCCGGATAGGAAAGGGGATTCACGAATCGGCGGATCTCTGATTCCTGGGATGGCATCCGTGTCGGAGGTTGCCATGACCGAATTCGCGCCGTTGCTGGGCTTGCTGGCGGAAGTTCCTGATCCACGCCGGGCGCAGGGGCAAATCTACAAACTGCCGCACGTGCTGCTGTTCTCCATCCTCGCCATTGTGACCGGCGGGAACTCGTATCGAGGCATCGTCACGTTTATCGACGTCAATCGCCGCAAGCTGAACGCCGCCTTTGGTCTGAAGTGGCGCCGCGCGCCCGCGCACACCGCGATCCGCTCCATCCTCAAGGGGCTCGATCCGGCGGCGGTCGAGGCTGTATTCCGTCGCCATGCCGCCCTGCTTCAGGCCGCATGCGCGACACCCGGGCAGGGCAGCATCGCGCTGGATGGCAAGACGCTGCGGGGCAGCTTTGACAATTTCAACGACCGTGCTGCCGCCCAGGTGCTGAGCGCGTTCGCCACCGAGACCGCCCTCGTCCTTGCCCATGTCGACATCGCCGAGAAATCCAACGAGATTCCGGCGGCGCAGACCGTGCTCGCCGAACTCGGCGTCGCCGCCGGCGCCATCGTCACGCTCGATGCGCTGCACTGCCAAAAAAACACTTTGAAGTCGCGGCAGAAGCCAACATCGCGCTGATCGTCCAGACCAAGGACAACCAACCGACCCTGCACCAGCAGATCCAGGATATCGCCGCAACCGAGGCGCCGCTCGGGTCAGCCCATAACCGCAACAAGGGTCGCAACCGCGACGAAACCCGCACCGTCAGCATCTTCGATCCCGCCGACAAACTGGCCGACACCGACTGGCACTCCCACGTCGCCGCCGTCATCCGGGTCGAGCGCGATGTCTTCACGCGCGATGCCAGGACCGGGCTGCTGCGCTACGCCACCGAGACCGCCTTCTACGTCGCGAATACCCCGCTCACCGCTGCCCGCGCCGCCGAGGCGGTGCGCGCGCATTGGCGGATCGAGACCACCTCCCACTACAGCCGCGATGTCACCTTCGGCGAAGACCGCTCGCGCATCCGCTCCAATCCCGGCGTGTTCGCCCGCTTGCGCAGTTTCGCCTTCAACATCCTCAAGGCCAACCGCTCCGGCACGCTCAGCCAGGACCGCTACCGCGCCGCCCTCGCCGGCGTCGACAATCTGCTCAGACTTCTCATCATCCCATAGCGTTGAACAGCCCTGGGGTCGAAAGTGATGGTGGCGGATTACCCTACGGCGATTATTGCCGGCCTTGTGAGCGTGGTCTGAAGCTTAACCATGGAGTCGCCGTAGAACCGAACGGTCTTTCGAGGTCCCGTCGACCTAACCCTATGGGACTTTTGTGACGTTTGTTTAAATTCACCCCGTCTTAAGCGGTGACAGTGGGCAACTCGACCACGGTGTCGTTGGTCGGTCATGCAAGTATAGGTACACTCTATTTTGCAGGGCTGTCCATGCCGCGCGAAGCCACGTTTTCTGCGGGTTCGCGTGCCGGAAAAAGCAATTACCCTACTTTGCATGTGTGACCAAAGGGGAACGCGCCGGTGCAGTCGTTGGCGATGTTATAAAAAATCAGCGTTTGAAGCCACGCTCGCGCAGTGCGGCGAACAATGTTGCGAAAAACGAGCTACCTTACCACGCGAAAGATCGCATGGCCAATTGTCTCCAATGTCGATATGGTATTTTCAACCATTTCTGGATCTATTGGCCAGCGCTGTCCCGGATATGAAGGATCGATGTCAGCTTCGTGCGCTATTTTATTTCTACGGTCAACAATTAGAACAAGCAATGACTTAACCTCCTGTGCAGTCATGCCAAGTACATTGGCGACTTCCTCCCAGAGCCTCACGTCTGAAAAAAGGCGAACCGCGTCCGCGATACGATCTGGATGCTGAAAGGCAAGAAAGCTGTGCCTCAACCGGATTTCAGATTCAATAGTTTGTTGGGCAATAACAGGATCGGAAAGCGCCACAGCAACGGATATGGGTAGCGGGAAGCGCTTAAAGGCATCTGTGCCGTTGCGCATTCCTGTCCAACATTCAAGCATGCCGAGACGCGCCAGCTCATGGACATAGTGATCCAATGCACTCACAGCTAGGACAATTTCTGCGCGGAGCACATCACTAAGATCGATGACCGGCGTTACCTGTTTTGCAAATATGCCATAAAGTGCATGCAGAGCCCTAACACGAGATATACTCGTGTTGAACGCATCGAGTGCTGCGTTCATTGCATGAGTTTAATTACACGATCGGCAGCTTCGCTGAATAATAATTTGAATTGCGCTTGTGATCCTTCAGTTATTGCAAGGACGCGACCTTGTTGTTCTAATTGTTTCGGGGTTAATTCGAAAATTGGAACCGCGTGTTTTTGTGAACTTGCAATCAGCGAATTAAAATCCGGCATCTGTAGTAATGGCTGGCCAGGACTGAACCCCGCTGCTGCATACTTTTCCGGTGGCAGCATCATGCCGCACCCCTCCATCGAAGGGATTAACGTGTCACAGACGCCCGCCTCTAACTGATCAATCCACTTTTGAAACGCCTTTGAGGGCGCGCCAGAGCGAGGCCTGTACTTCTGAATGACGTATCCAAGGAATTTTGGATTACATTCGGGAAATGGATACTCTGCCTCCCTCAAGGCTGGTGTTCGGTAAGCCGCTTGTGCCCACGCATGCCACTTGGGAAAGACAGTCGATAGCGAGTTAATCGCCATAGTAGAAAAATAGTCTGGATGCATGGGTATTATAAAATAGTCGCTCGTTGAGAAGAGGTTTTGGTTTACCGAGCTCAAACTCGGGCTCATGTCGATGATCACGATGTTGATTTTATACGCGGTGGCTGTTGCCTGGATCAGGTAATGGAGGGAGCCAGGCAGGTTACGCAGAGTAAGAAGAGAACCCGACAGCTCTTGAGCAATTCCGAGCGTTACCTCGTATTCCGCAAGACCGATGTGTCCCGGCAGGAGAAAGAGATTTTCGTTCATCGGGATGGTGGCACAATCGACAGCTTTAATTAGGGCAGGGCGGGATTCAAATGCCGGCGCCAGACCTTCACGGATGTTCAAAGGCTTACCGTTGCGTACGCCTTGAATTGAGTTGGCCGTTTCAAGATTCTCTAGACCGAGAACCATACCTGTCAGATTACATTGTGGGTCACAATCCACCAGAAGAACACGTTGGGATTTTCGGGCGAGCATCCAGCCGAGGTTGAACGCTATGGTAGTCTTGCTCACGCCACCCTTGTGGTTGAACAAACTTATGATCTTCGCCACACGAGCCTCCCGAGCGTTCCTCTTCTATCGAGATATGAGACGATGGCGGGGAACGCCTAACGATTGCCGATTGCTTCATGTGGTGAGAGGGGGAGTGTTTGCATGAGTTTTTTGGTTAGGCCGCCGCCCGCAATGCGGACGAGATCAATCGCTCCCGATGTTCTATCGAGCGGGCGGCGGCGTCAGTCGAGAAATCATGCTGTGCGAGACATTCTAAGTAATCCCGTTATGTTGCTATTCAGACTCCAATACCTTTTCAAGAATTAACGCAGCCCCAATCCATTGCGGGCAAGTATACTTGACAGAAAGATTATTATTAATCATATTAACTTTATTGCATTATAACTAGCTAGCAAGATTGCCTCGCATGAGTTCGCGCACATCCAGCTCGAATACGGCTCCGAAGCGTGCCCGCACGGCGGTCCTTGCCGATTTGCCCGCCCCGAAGGAAGCGCAATCGAGGACCCAACTCGGCGTGCGCATTGCCGAAGCAACGCACCGGCAGCTCAAGCTGGCCGCTGTCATGCGCGGCGTGACGGTGCAAACCCTTGTCGAGCAGGCCATGCTCGAGTTTCTAACCAATCATCCCGAGTTGCTGCACAACCGGCGGGCCACCCAACAATCCGCCAAATCGGCCGCCAGAACCTCGCGCTAACCGGTGTGGACCGCCCGTCGACTACTCCTTTAAACCGAACTTTACCCATTGGCATCCAAGCCATTGAAAATGCTTAAGGTGTTTACATGACTACAAAAAAGAGATTTATAATCAAATCAATATCTTAGCGATTTTTCCGGTAAGTGGGGCAAAATGGCGGGCAGCAGAATTTATGCAGGTTGGCCGCGGCACCGGATGATATCTGGCAGGAGCAGTACAGCGGGTTGCTCGGAAATGCCGAGGCGGCGGCCGAGATAATCCCAAAACGCGATGCCCAATTTGGCGCAGGTCTTGGCGAGCCCGAGGAAGGCATCGCGACAGTCTCGCCCGACATCACTGCGGGTGCCGCCGCTGACCTTACGCTTGGTCACGTGGCTGCGGATGTCGCGCTCGGAACCGTTGGTATGCAGTGGGATATCGGGGTGATCCAGCACGGCCAGCAATTCGGGCTTGTTGGCATGCAGCCGCACCAGCAGGCGATCAAGCGTGACGAAGCCGGTGCGGCGGCAAAAGATACGATCGAAGCGGGCGCGAAGTTGTCCGCGACGGCGGGGCGTGGGGTTGAGGCGGTACGCTTTCAGATCGGCGTAGAACCGCCAGATCAACGCGCGGACATGCTTCTGCGCGACACGCTGCTGCGCGGTGAACGTGTCGAGCTTATGAATCAGCCGCTCCGCGTGAACCCAGCATAACGCGTGCCGACCGACGTTGAACTGGCCAGCGTCATCGCTGACGATCACCGTATCACGCAGAAACGCGTGCCCGTGGATGCTGCCCCACAGCGCGCCCTCGGTGGCGATCTGCACCGGGTTGGGCGTCACGTTGAGCGCCGTGAGGCCCAACCGTTCAAGGTGCGCCTGCCAGGCGGCCGGATCGGCAAACTGTTTGTCGGGATGTTCCGCGAGCCTGGCAATGGTCAGCCCAGCCAGCGCATGTTCGCGCATGTAGGCCAGGGCGGCATCATTGATCACGTAATCGGTGTGCCCGGCACGCAGCAGACCGAGGAAGTTTAGGCGACTCTTGCTTTCCGTCGTCCCGAACCAGGTGAAGTCGTCGTTGCCGATCTGCGTGCAGACGCCGGTCGTGCCCTTGTGACGTGCACCGGTGTCATCCACCGTAATCCAACGGGCGGTCTCCAGACCCACGCGCAGCACGTCACGCGCTTCGGCCAGGAATTCATCCTGCCCGGCGATCAGCAAACGCATGACCTGCCGCTTGGAGATGGCGAGGCCCATCGCTTGCAGCAGCGCCATCAGCCGCGGCACGCTCACTTGCCCCTGGTGGTATTGCATCAGCACAAAGCGGCGCAGCGCCGGCCCGAAGTGCCCCCTGACATCAGGCGGCAAGGGCGCGATCACCGTCTGACCATCTGGGCTCACCCAGCGCTCGCGCCGATAACGGATCACCCGGGCCCGCAGCTCGAGGTCCTGCACCACGAAATCCTCATACCCTTTGAAGCGCGAGCCTTCAGGAACCTCCGCCTTGAGGATCTGCTCCTCGACCTTGACCCGCGGCACGACCTTGCCGCGCCTGCGGCGACGGGCCCCTCTTTCGCCGGGCTTCGGCGAGGTGCCGTTCTCCATCCCACTGGGTTTGATCGACGGTCGGCCCTTCAGCCCTTTCAGGCGTGCGATCTCCTCGCGCAGCTCAGCATTCTGGCGCTTCAGCTCGGCGTTGTTCTCCAGCAGCTTCAGAAGCAACTGCCTCAGCTCGGCCGGCGGCAGACCATCGATGTCGGGTGGGACGACCACAGGGAGGTTGAATTAAACCGCACCGCGTCGGGGCAAGAAAAAAATCGACCCCCGCCCGGAATTTTGCCCCTCTTACTTTTTCCGGGCAAAGTTCGGTTTAAAGAGGCCCCCTTTCCAAACACGATAAAGAGCATTAGCGGGGCTAAAGAATAATTCGCTCAACTTGATCGAGTGTGACCTGGTCGTTGCGGCGGTCGTAGAGCTTGGTCGTGCGCGCGCTCTCGTGTGCCGCCATCTGCTGGGCGTATTCGAGCAGACCCCCATTGAGCAGATAGACAGTAATGCCGGTCGCGCGGAAGCTGTGGCAGCCGATCTTTGTAAGAAGCCCGGCTTTTTTAGCGCGGCGCACGATCATGCGGCGCGCATCGTGCCGCGTCATGCGGTCGGCAGTGAGTTGCTTGCGGCCGCGGCCCGGACCGCGATCCTGCCGCTCGCTGCCGCCAATCGTACGGAACAACGGCGCGTTCTTGTCCGCAGCAATGCCGGCGGCCTTGACATAGGCGTCGAGATATTCCTCAAGCAAATGATGCGCCGGCATTTCGTGCTGCTTGCCGCCCTTTTCGTGCAGGCGGACCCACCAGCGCTTGCCCTGCGGATAGTAGTCCTGGATGTTCATCTGCAGCGCGGCGGAAATCCGCGCGAAGCTGTAGATGAGTAGCGCGATCAGGGCGCGGTCGCGCAGCCCCACCAGCGATGGTTTTTCGGCGATCAAGCCGTGTCCTGTGATTTAACCTTCTTTACGATCTTGATGCTGTCGAGCAGCTGCCGCGCCTCATCGGCGAGCAGCACCGACGTCTTGCCTTTCTTGACGATGTACGTTGGCCCACGCACGGGCGCTGCCGGGTTTTGGTCGATGATTTGACCGACGATCAGCCAATCAAACAGCTTGCGGATTGCCGCCAGATGCTGCTTGACGGTCGGTGCGCTGTATTTGTGGGTCAGCATCTCGACGTAAATCGAGACGTGGTGCGTCCGGATATTGCGGATCTCGGTAATCCCGCCGAGTTCGAGCCAGCCGTAAAATTCTCGCGCGGCAACGCCGTAGGCGGCGCGGGTGTTGGGATTGCGGATGTGCGCCGTAAAGAAATCGATGTAGCGCAGGCGGGCGCGCTCGCCGGCGGCGGCAACCAATGCCGGCACAATCACTGAGGGCGCCGGCTCGATGGTGCTGAGGGCTGTGCCGCTTCCTGGAGGGCCGTCCGGCTCTGCGCTGTCATTCATTGGTAAGTCCTCCCGAGTGTTATTGGGCCTCTGCTATTTGGGATCGAGCAGCTTGTCGCGATGGGCGGGATCCATGTCCGCGGCGCGGATCGCCTCGGTCTTTTGCTCCGGCAGCTCAGCCGTGGCGAAGCTGCCGCGGCTTTCGTGAAAGCGTCTGAACTCCTCATAGTTGTCGGGGCCAATAAAGTAGCCAGTGATCTGGCCGTGGCTCGAGACGGCGATCGCCTGGCGCTGCGCACGCATGCGGTAGCGGCCGAAATTGCGGGTGAACTCGGAAGCCGGGACGATTTCAGGTGTGTCCATGGATCCTCTCTTTCGCCGGCGAATATACACTAGTTGCATAAAATACGCAAGTCATGTGAATTGTGCTTATTCCTTTAACGGTATTTCATGATCGCTGCTCTCTACAAAAAATGACCCATAAAGCTAGTCCCGCTTACCATCGACCTTCAGCAAGCAATGGGCTAATATCATCCTGAAAACACGCCGATTTTCAGGACAAAACGATGCCTCGCAACCGCGTGCAGCACCAGAAGGGCCTCTCGGATGATGGGTTCGAACAGCGCTATCCAGACGAGGAGGCATGCCGCAAGGCGTGGTTTGCCTGGCGCTGGCCGGAGGGCTTCAGGTGTCCGCGGTGCGCAGGGACAGCGTATTGTGAGATCCAGGGCCGTCAACTGCTGCAGTGCCGGCGGTGCCGGTATCAGACATCGCTGATCGCCGGGACAATCCTGCAGGGCACCAAGCTGCCGATGCGGGTGTGGTTTCGCGCCATGCATCTGCTCGCCCAGGGCAAGAAGGGCCTGTCCAACATCGAGTTGGGACGACGGCTTGGGATCTCGACCAACGCGGCGTGGCGGCTTCAGCACAAGCTGATGCAGGCCATGCTCGAGCGCGACCGGCGGTACAAGCTCGGCGCCGCCGGCCCGCGGATCGAGATCGACGACGCTTACATCGGCGGCGAGCGCACCGGCGAGGGGTCCGGGCGCGGCCGCCGCGGCCACACCCCTTTTATCGTCGCGATCGAGACCACCGATGAGGGTCGGCCGCTACACGCGCGCTTGCAGGTGGTGCGTGGCTTCCGAGCCGGTGAAACCAAACGCTTGTGCGCCCGGATCGCCGCCGGAACAACCGTCGTCAGCGACGGCGGCCAGTGGTTTCGCTGCATCGCCGAACAGCCGGGTCTCGTCCATGAGCGCCATGTCACCGGCTCCGATCGCAAGGCGGCGCGCCACCCTGCCTTTCGCTGGGCGAACACAGTGCTGGCCAACGTCAAGAACAGCCTCCTGGCCACCCACCGCGTGGTCAGCGCCAAGCATCTGCCGCGCTATCTCGGCGCCTTTGCTTGGCGCTTCAACCGCCGCTTCGTCTTGAAAACGATCCACGAGCGGCTCGCCATCGCCGCAGCGACCACTCCGCCGATGCCCTACCACCTCCTCAAATTGGCTGAGGCTCGATGGTAAACGGGAAGCTAGTTATGGGCACTATTGTATATCTTGAAGTTTGAGTGATACAGCGCTAATGGATGCATCAATTGATCAATTCATGCATGGAAGTCGCCATGAACCGCCGCATCGACGCCCACATCGCCCGAACCCAGTTCGGCCAGATCATGGATCTCGCCACCAAAAACAACGAACGCTTTATTGTCGACCGTCGCGGCGAGCCCGCCGTCGTGATCATGAGCGTGCAAGATTTTATCCGCACCGCTGCACCGCCGCCCGATTGGCTCGAGAAAGCCTGGACCGGTGCCAAGCAGCGCGGGCCCGATAAGCTAGCGCCTGCAGAGATCGACGTGGAGATCCACGCAGGCGAACGAGACCTCTGAACAAGCAATAAAACTCTGCTCGTGGATGCTGTCATGGCAAAACAGTCGTTTTGCGGCGCCTGCGCAATCCTGATGCTAACGACTGTCGCCGCGACCACGGCATCATCCGCAGTGCCAAGCGGGACGTGGATGTTCGCCAATAGAGTAGCCCTTCAGATCTTCGACTGTAGCGGCTTGCTCTGCGGTAAAATTGTCTGGCTGTTCCGACCGGATAATGCGGCCGGGCAGCCTGATCTCGACTATCGCAACCCCGATCCGGCGCGGCGTCAGCGGCACTTATGCGGTCTCACAATCATCTGGGGAATGCAGGTTAGTGGGCAGGATCATTGGTCCAACGGCTGGCTTTACGACCCGAAAGACGGCATTACTTACAATCTGACCGCAGAGCTGACCTCGCCGACCATCATCACAGCGCGGGTTTATCGTGGTGTCCCTCTGCTCGGCCGTACTGAAATCTTGGTCCGCGATCCGCCGCTTCGCCCCGACGGACGCTGCTGAACCGATGCTTCGGTGGCCCTCGGACCTCTCGATTTCGAGAGAAGAAGAACGTTGGTGTCTCCATGATCTGCGCGATGGCTTGGCATTGGATGCGCAAGTGGCTACGACCGCCGGTACCGGCGTTGCGGTGACGGGGTATTGATGCCCATCAGACCTGAAATGCGGGAGTTCTATCCTAGGGATTGGCTGGAGATCAGCCGACGGGTGCGGTTCGAGCGCGCCGCCGGCATTTGCCAAACTTGTGGTCGCCCGCACGGTGTCAAAATCCGTTGTCTGCCCGACGGGCGTGGTTCGACCCGACGTAGCATACCTGGCGCAATGGCCGCGGCCATCACGCCCGTTGGCCCGATCTCGTGGAGGCGGTGCAGGAGCGGCAAATCCGAGTAATCCTAGCCGCCGCCCATCTGGATCACAATCCCAGCAACAACCGGAAACGCAACCTCAAAAGCCTGTGCCAGCGCTGTCATATGATCCACGATCGCCCGTATTACCTGGCACAGCGCCGGATCACCTACCTGCTGCGGCGCGCGCTCGGCAATCTGTTCTTCGGTCCCTATTGCCGGAGCACTGCGAGCGGTGGATCCTATAAAAATCTGATATCACAGAATAAAGTAGGCTGAAGGGACAGAATCAACCCGAGTCTGGAACAAGATTTTAGCCGGTCAGGGGGAATTCGCCGATGCAGCGCCAGGTCTTTAGGGACGGTGTATCATCGCGATGTTCGGGCTCGACCCCAGGCCATGCTGATCGGAGCCAAGGCCCAGTTCGACGCTTGAAGCGGTCGGCGAGCGCCTCGTGAACCGACACCCCGTATCACTCAAAAAGCCGCACAATCGCTTCTCTGGGTTATGAATATGCGCGGCGTGGCCACGCCAAACCGCACGCTTGTCGCGGGCGACGAAAAAAAAGAGGAGCGCATCGATGCGAACGACGCACCGCCGATATTGGGTCTTTTTCCTGCTGTTTCTGTTCAGCGCCATTGCCTATCTCGATCGCGTCAACATGTCGGTTGCGGGCAAGCCGATAGCGCACGAATTCGGGCTGTCACCGATTGCGCTCGGTTATCTGTTCTCCTCGTTCCTGTGGGCCTATGTGCTGATGATGCTGCCCGGCGGGCGGCTGATCGACCGCTGGGGCCCGCATGTCATCGCCTCGGTTGCGACCGCAGTATGGTCGACAGCACAGATGGCTACCGGAATGGTCGGCAGCTTCGCGGCAATGTTGATGGTGCGGCTCGGTCTGGGCGTCGGCGAGGCGCCGTTCGCTCCGATTTCCTATAGCAGCGTCCGGTTATGGTCGCCCTATACCGAGCGCGGCACCGCGATTGCCGGGATCTCTTGCGGGTCCACCCTCGGGCTTGCGCTCGGCGCGCCGGCCGTCGCCTGGCTGATCGAGACATTGTCGTGGCGCTGGTCCTTCATCATCACCGGCGCGGTCGGATTTGTTTGGGTAGCGGTCTGGACGGCACTGGTCTCGACACCGGAAAAGACCGTGTGGCTGCCCCCAGCCGAGCGCGACCACATCCTCGCCGGGCGAGACGCCGGCATCACGCCGCCGAGCCACAGCGGCGTCGGTTATCTCGGGCTGATCCGCTGCCCGGCGATGTGGGGCTTGTTCATCTCGCAGGGCTGCCTCGTCTATACCGGCTATCTCTATATTTCCTGGCTGCCGAATTACCTGCAAACCGCACGGCACCTATCGATCTTGAACTCCGGCATCTACACCGCGATACCGTTCCTGATCTCCACCGTTATCGGCGTCGTCGCCAATTGGGCCGGCGACAGGATGCTCACCGCCGAAGCGGTGCGCGGCGGCAGCCGCCGCTATCTGGTGGTGCTCAGCCTGCTGTTTATGGCTGCGGGCCTAGCGATCCCTTTTGTCCAGTCACTCGTCGCAGTCATCACTCTGATCACGATCGCGGTATCGGCCGCCCATGTCGGGCCGGCCGCCAACGGCGCCCTGGTCGCCGATTTGCTGCGCTCGCCCGGCGATGCAGGGCGGGCTACGGCCTTTCTTGTCCTGGGCGGCAATACCTTCGGCCTACTGGCGCCGATCGTGACCGGCTATGTCGTTGCCGCAACTGGCAGTTTCAACGCTGCCTTCGTTGTCGCCGGTGCGCTGGCGCTGGTCGGGGCAGTGGCGGCGCTGGCGCTGGTGCGCGGCACACTCGGCGAGCACGTACGGCCGTCTCGTGCAAGTCCACGTCTCGCCAGTTGAGGTTCGCAGCGATGCCAATCGTGGAACCGGTCGAAACCCCAATCCCGCCGCTCGCTGCGGCGCGTGGAAGCCGCGTGGAGGTCAGCTCTGCTCGATCTCGCTTGCGGCGCGATCCAGGACCGCCGTAACAGCGCGCACCTGATCGGCGGTCAGCGGGCCGTGCCCGAGCCGGATCGTCAGCGCGGCCTCGAGATTGTGCATCGCCCGGCGGATTTCCGGCGCCGGGCCGCCGGCATAGACATCGCTGCCCTCCGCCATGCGCGCGAAGATCTGGTCGACGACTGCCTGGTTGGCGGCGAGGAACGCCTCCCCTTCTGGTGTGATAACGAACTGTTTGCGCGGACCCTCGACGCCGTCCGGCCTGATGTAGCCAAGATCTTCGAGCAAGGTCAGCGTCGGGTAGATGACGCCGGGGCTCGGGCTGTACATGCCGCCGAATTTCTCCTCGATGGCCTTGATCAGCTCGTACCCGTGGCGCGGCCGCTCGGCGATGAGGCCGAGCAGTACGTAACGCAGATCGCCGTGGTCAAAAAACCGGCCGAGCCGGCCGCCGCGACCGCCGCCGCCATGGCGATGGCCGCCAAAGCGACCGCCACCCATGCCGAACATGCCGCCACAGGTCGGCGATCAACGCCATGGTCCATGTCCTGTCCTGCCTCGTCGCCTACGCTTTCAGGCCGGGCAAGCCTTCCATCTCGCTCACAAGCCAACGCCTCAAGGCATATCCGTAGTTGGGGTTTTTTAAATTGGAGAAACCACTGACATTTGTATTTTGCGTGGACATTTGCCTCATGCTGCCCGGTATAGGATATCGTCGTTGGCCGGGGCAAAAAGACTCGCCTGAGCTGGCTCTATTCGGCCCTTCAATCTGCCAAGCGCAGTCTTAATCGCGATTTCGGAGCTGTCGATGCCGATCCACGACCGGTTGAGCTGATCCGCAGCGACCAGAGTGGTGCCGGAGCCGCTGAAGCAGTCGAGTACGATGCTGTCCTCCGAAGACGAGGTCGCAACGATGGTCCGCAGCATCTCGAGGTTCTTCTCGGTTGGATAGGAGGGCCGCGGGGTGCTCTAACGGGTCTGCGAGCTCGCGGCGTTCGTGGGAGGATGGCCAACAGTGATTGGCGGCCTGAGCATCCCATATGTGACAATACCGACGAACAACAGTACCGGAATCACGATCGGTGGAACTAAGTATTTCATGGTCATTCTCTTATTGGAGAACCGGTTCGGCCTGGTGAACAGCGCCACATTACAATCTGCCGAAGATTATTGCCGTCGCCGCCAGGATAAGACAGGCGAGCAACATCATAGTGAGAAGGTATTTCGTAACTCCCGCATTGACCGGCGCCCGACCAAGCGAGGCCGCATGTTCGTGCATTGGCAGGAGCCCCGCCAAACGCCGCGCAACAGCCATGTCGTCTGCTCTTAGCGATCGACCGATGGACAAGCGAGCGATCATCGGCGCCAGCGCCTCGGCCGCCCGGACCTTCGGCAAAGCCGCCAACTGAGCGGCCTCATCCCAGGGATCCACCCCAAGTCGGGTCAAGGCAGAGAGAACACTGAGCGGCATTCCATTTGCTTCGTCGCCGACCGTGGCGAAGAGAAAGTCATTCAGATCCGAATGGAGCAGAGAAAATTGAGCGGATAGGGTCATGATTGCTCCTGGATTCGGAAAATGTATCGGCCGCGGGCCGCCGCCACTTAGAGCGAAGGGCAATGCCCATTTTGACCCGCAGCGTAGGAATTTGGAGACAATTATGCTATTAGCCCATGTCGGCTGAATGAAACTGCGCCCGTATGGTTATGCCTGCGGCAACAACCATCATCACAGTAGCCAACACACAGGCAGGCACGTTCTCCAATGGCCAAGCGAAGACAAGGATTATAGTTGCAACCAGCGCCAACATAGTGGCAGGGTGGTCTGCTGGCCAAAAATAGCGCCGCATTTTGCTCTCCATCGTCTCGATGTGATACACTTCTACGGAGAAAAAATCTGAGATAATCTCAATATCACTTTAGGATTTCTCTAAAGTACGTTTTTAATTTTTTAATGGCTACATCATAAATGGTAGTTGAATACAGGAATTACAATCCTGATATTTTAGATGATTCTCACAAAAATTGTGACAGTTCGTTAGAAACTATGGGGCGCCCGGCGAGGTTGGCACCATGCCGCTGGAAGCAGTAGATGGAGCGCGCCCAATGACACAGCCAAACGATCTGAGCCGGTCCCTTTGCCCCTGGCGCAGGACCGCACGCTGACAACGCGCCATGCGCGGTGTCGCTCTCGGTAGGCGGTCGTGGTTATTCGCAGGCTCCGACCGCGGCGGACAGCGTGCTGCTGCCATATATAGCCTCATTACCACGGCAAAAATGAATGACGTCGATCCACAAGCCTGGCTGGCTGACGTCCTGAGCCGGATCGCCGAGCATCCCGCCCACAGGATCGACGAACTGCTGCCGTAGAACTGGCAGCCACGCGCGGCAACTCGTCGTCGAGCGGCCTGAGCTTGGCAGCCATCAGCGCCGCCTTCACGATCGGCTACGTCGCCAACCGGCTCGGCGAGGACGAAGACTGGCTCTTCGACCTTTCGAGCGACATGGACCCCGAGGATGGCTGCCTATGGGTCTATGGCGTCGGCGAGGACGGCGTGCCCGCCTTCACGCGTGACGGCATCGAATGCCTGCAGCAGATCATCGCTGACAAAAAGGCTGCCGGTCGCGCACCAAACCGGCCGAATAGCCCCGCCTGCGGCTTTCACCGCATGCTAACGTTTAGGCCCCTAACCCGGGCTAACGGAAGCACCGATGCCCCTCGCTAATAACGTCCTAAGCTGTCACCCCCGGACCCCGGCTCTGTGACATGGCCTTGTAAAAGATAGGGCCGCTCTCGATGTCAGTAGCACTCTTGTATACAGAGTGCTACTCCTTGTGATTAGGGATATTCCGGAATTTGTATCGCTTTCCTTGCGAGGGCGGTCGGATTTCAACCTGCAACTTTGGGAAAGATTGACATGAAATTCAGACCTTTGCACGACCGCGTGCTGCTGCGACGGGTGGAGCAGGAGGCGAAGACGGCGGGTGGGATCCTGATCCCCGACACCGCCCAGGAAAAACCGATGGAAGGCGAGGTCATCGCCGTCGGGCCGGGTGCGCGCGGCGACGACGGCATAGTCCATCCGCTCGACGTCAAAGCCGGTGATCGTGTCCTCTTCGGAAAGTGGTCGGGCACCGAGATCAAGATCGACGGCGAGGAACTGATGATCATGAAGGAATCCGACGTCATGGGCATCGTCGCGGACGACGCCGCCACCACGAAGACGAGCTGAAGGGGAAACGATTATGGTTGCTAAAGATATTCGTCTCGGCACCGATGCCCGTGAGCGCATGCTGCACGGCATCGACATACTTACGAACGCGGTCAGGGTGACCTTGGGGCCCAAGGGCCGCAACGTCGTCCTGGACAAGAGCTTCGGGGCACCACGGATCACCAAGGACGGCGTCACCGTCGCCAAGGAGATCGAGCTTTCCGACAAGTTCGAGAACATGGGCGCGCAGATGGTGCGCGAGGTGGCGAGCAAGACCAGCACGGTTGCCGGCGACGGCACGACGACGGCGACCATTCTTGCCCACGCCATGGTACGCGAAGGCATCAAGGCGGTGGCCGCGGGGATGAACCCGATGGATCTGAAGCGCGGCCTCGATATGGCGGTCGAGGCCGTCGTCAAAGACATCGAAAAGCGCTCGAAGAAGGTCTCGACCAATGACGAGATCGCGCAGGTCGGTACGATCTCAGCCAATGGCGATGCCGAGATCGGCCGGATGCTGGCCGAGGCGATGAAGAAGGTCGGCAATGAGGGTGTCATCACCGTCGAGGAGGCGAAGTCGCTCGAAACCGAACTCGACGTCGTCGAAGGGATGCAGTTCGACCGCGGCTATATCAGCCCGTATTTCGTCACCAATGCGGAGAGGATGGTCGCCGAATTGGAAGACGCACACATCTTGCTGCACGAAAAGAAGCTCTCCGGCCTGCAATCGTTATTGCCTTTACTTGAAGCCGTCGTGCAAAGCGCTCGGCCCTTGCTGATTATCGCCGAGGACATCGAAGGCGAGGCACTCGCCACCCTCGTCGTCAACAAATTGCGTGGCGGCCTCAAGGTGGCGGCGGTCAAAGCACCGGGTTTCGGCGACCGGCGCAAGGCCATGCTCGAAGACA
Source organism: uncultured Alphaproteobacteria bacterium (assembly GCA_963846635.1). Classification (GTDB taxonomy): domain Bacteria; phylum Pseudomonadota; class Alphaproteobacteria; order ATCC43930; family CGMCC-115725; genus AP-15. The sequence continues at coordinate 48,814 of CAWJXM010000045.1, forward strand.
TCGCCGCGCTGACTGGCGGTCAGGTCATCTCGGAAGACCTCGGCATCAAACTCGAGAACGTGACTCTCGATATGCTCGGCCGTGCCAAGCGGATGTTGATCGAAAAGGAAAATACGACGATCATCGACGGCGCCGGTAAGAAAGAAGACATCCTCGCGCGCACCAACCAGATCCGGGCGCAGATCGACGAAACGACCTCCGATTACGACCGCGAGAAATTACAGGAGCGCTTGGCCAAGCTCTCAGGCGGCGTCGCCGTTATTCGCGTCGGCGGCAGCACCGAGGTCGAGGTCAAGGAGCGCAAAGACCGGGTCGACAACGCCATGCACGCGACCAGGGCTGCGGTCGAGGAAGGAGTAGTGGCCGGTGGCGGCGTCGCACTGCTTTTCGCGACCAAGGTTCTGGCTGGCCTCAACCCGGCCAACAACGACCAGAAAGTCGGTATCGACATCGTGAGCAAGGCGATCCAGTCGCCGGTTCGGCAGATCGCGGAAAACTCCGGCATCGAAGGCTCGATCGTGGTCGGGAAGCTGACCGACAAGAACGACCCAAATTTTGGCTTTGACGCACAGTCGGGCGAGTACAAGGACATGGTGGCCGCGGGAATCATCGATCCGACCAAGGTCGTGCGGGTAGCATTGCAGGATGCCGCCTCTATCGCAGGGCTGCTGATCACCACTGAGGCGATGGTCGGCGACAAACCCGAGCCCAAGGGTGCCGCCACCGGCATGCCGCCGGGCGGTATGGGTGGAATGGGCGGAATGGATTACTGAGCTTTCAGCGCATCGACACTGCGGAGGGGCCGTTATCTTTGGTTGTAGGACCGAGGAGGCGATGGCTCCTCTGCTCAGCCTCCCGTCTGGCGCTCAAACACGACAAGTACTGCTCGTATTATTGATGCGCCGGCGTCGGGCGTCGCGTAATTTCGAGGCGAGTACCGTCCCGACTGGTGCCAGCTTGGCGCTGACAAAGCCGCTGCGTGCCAATTCCGGCGGTAGCGTCCGGCCGGCGGGGTATAAGCCTTGCGGAACCGCTCGAAGTAGTGCCGCTCGATCTCCCTGGTTGTTTTCCGTGCTGCCGTGGCGCTCACGCGATGCTCGCCAAACTCACGAGCGGCAACTATTCATGGTGGCACGGTGATCGTGCCAGAAAATCCCATAGCTTCTGGATGTCTGCGGCTGGCACCCACGGTCTGAAAAACGCGTTGGGTTGGTGCTGTCAACTCGCACGCGCGGCATAGCGGTATCGCAGGCCCCTTACGTTCGGTTTCCAAGGCGACATCACGAGCGGCCTGCTCTTTCCGAGTAAACCGTTTACGGCACATCCTTTGTAACTGCGACACAATAGCATTGGTCAGGTAAATCGTCAGGGCAACGCATGAGAAACTATAAGCTTAGCAGGTCGAGAGAAGATATAACCAAACGTCGTCATCAATGCTCGGAGTACTATGCGGTTTTCAGCTATAAAGCGTTTTTGGTATCGAGTTGATCTACTATGGCGATCTCATGCGTGAGCCCTGCCCTTCCCCCGGTTGATCTGGCCGGGAGAATCCTTTTCTCCAAAAGCCGAGTTGACGAAATGAAGATCCATCACGGGAGAATCGGCGGGTCGAGTGCAAGAGATTGAGGCTATGATGTTCCAGTCGTGGGGTTCTCGTCCCTTGGATGACAGTCGCCGAGGGGTGACCAATGTCAACGGCCCGCCAAGCGATGTTGTGCGGAAGCAGTCTTAACGAGAACGGACAAGATCTATGACGGTCATATGGCAGAAGGAGAATACCGAAGGTACGCTGTGGTCCGCGACAATTGCGGACGGTCAGCAGGGTTGGTTCGAGATCCAAATCGAGCGCAGTCCCGATGGCTGGGACTGGGTCGTCAATCACGACCGCAGGTTTTGGGGTCGCGAGAACACCCTCGACCAAGCGAAGATCGCCGTGGCGGCACAGCTCGATCCGATGGGCCAGCATTTTCCTCGGTGCGAGATCCGGCCGTTCACGGAAAACGAAGATGGCGGATATCTGATCAGCTTTCCCGAGTTCCCCGGCGTCGTAGCTAGCGGTTCCATGCCCGAGGAAGCGATTAGGCGAGCGCGAGACGCACTCGAAGTGTACCGGAGCACCATGCGACGGATGGAAGTCCCTAAAGGCGAGGGCTCGGCGGGCGCTCGCGAAGGGTAGCAAAGTGCAATTCAAGTTGGCCCGCGCTCTATCCCGACTGCGCCGGCCCATTTCAAGTGGTGACCGTTCCGTTGGCGGGCGGCTTCGGCTATAACCGGGGCGGCTGCTATCCGTCAGCGGCCGACATTTACTCCGCCACATTCGCCTCACTTTTATGCGCCGTTGATATGAGAGTTTTTTCTTAAATACCAATGAACCGCCCGACCTCAGCCAAGATCCCCTTTGCTCGAACTCATAGGCGATGAGGCCGTTCTCGATGATTCGAAAGCTAACCAATGAGGGCTTGTCTGGAGAGAGGGCTCGAAAGAGAGTCCTAGCCTCAATGCTGTTCACTTTATGATCTGGACTGCGGCAGCGAAGTTGATGCGGGTGGTTGGTTGTGGTGCGCGGGGGCGGAGCGGATAGTTGCTCATCTTGCGCTGCACCCCGCGCGGCACCTGCCGGCCGCGGCCGCTTACCGCGCGCTCCTCCAGGATCTCGTCCAGCACCCCTTCATGCAGGGCGTGCCTGGCGCGAGGGGGGAAGCGCCGCGAACAGCGGCAGCTTGCGCCGGACCACGCGCACCGCGTGCGAGAAAGACAGCCGGTCTGGATCCTCGTCAGCCCGTAACGCGGCCTCGTGCATCAGCCCGCGCACGGCGAAATGCGCCAGCAGCAGGCCCCAGAACTCCTGGCGCACCAGCGCCGGGATCTTGCTGCGCAGCACCATGCGTGCCCCGCGCAACTGCGTTTTCAGCGCCGCCAGCGCGCCCTCGATTTCCCAGCGTTCGTGATAGAGCGCCGCCAGCGCGGCAGCCGGCGCCTGTGCCGCGTCGAGGATCGTCGTGAGCAGCCGATACAGGGGCTCGGCGCCGGGGATGCCCGCGAGCCGATACTCGATGACGCGCACCCGCACACCGTTCGTGCGGTGTCGCCGGTCTTTGTCGCTGGGGTAGATCGTTGTCAGATAGGAGCCGTCGGCCAGCACCGCATCGCGTGGCAAGCGCAGGTTGTGCTGGCCACGCCAGAGCAGATCAGCACCCGTGGCCGAGGCCGCTTGCCAGAGGGCCTAGCCAAAGAACTGCCGGTCAGCCAGGCACAGCATCCCTGGCCGGAGCGCCGCCAGCACGGCATGGGCCAGTGTCGTCTCCCCCTCGACATAGCCACCGGGTCGGGCACCGAACAGGATGTGGGTGCCGTTCTCCACCAGCGCCACGAAGCGAAGTTGCGGAAAGGCGCGCTCGCCCCGGCTGGCACTTGGACTACCGAACGCGCGGCGGTTCTCTTCGGTGTCGGCTAAATCCAGGCAGGAACCGTCCAGGCTGACCAGCCGCCAGTCCCGCCACCACGCGCCGCGACTGGCGCGGGTCGCAATCGGCTGCACCATCACCTCATAGAGGCGGCGCAGCGGCGCCTCGCCAAGACGGCCGCGCGCCTGCGAGATGCCGCTCTTGCCCGCCACCTTGACCGCCTCGGCCCCCCAGAGCCAGCGCACGCCCTCCAACAGGCAGCGCAAGACCTCGCGGGTGCTGCTGCCCATATAAAGCGCCAACGCAATGGCGTAGTAGACCATCACCTGCGCCGGCAGGGCGCGCTCACGCTCGCTCGCCCAGCCGGTCTCTGCCAAGACCTGCCGTACCCGCTCGGCAGGAAACGTACGTGCAATCACGCCGAGGCTGATGTGATCACTCAGACGAACGCCAGCCGGCAGGTTCGCAGCAATACCAGCCATCTCTGCCACCACCTTCAGCAGTGGCAGATTACGTCCCCTGACCCTCCAAAGTGAACAGCATTGGTCTTAGGCCGAATTCCTACGGCCGCGGAATTCATCCGTCTAATCAAGGGCCAACCGTGGATGGCTGCTGCCCAAAATCCCCGCCGCCTGGGCCTCGTTTAATCTGCAAGGACCGCTTTCGAAACCCACAACGGCCGTTCAGCCTTGGCGGCGGGAACTGGTCTTCATGCCCCTCAGCGGACGCAGCCGACGCGGCGTGAGCGGGCGCCTCTCTTGTCCGCCTTGAAATCGAACCGGATCTCAAAGCCGACGCAGATCGTTTACCTAGGTCAAGTCGGTAAAGCTGGGCTTTCGTAATGACTGCTACCGAGCAAGCTTTCCTTTCCCCGCCAGTATCACAGGTTGATCCGTTTTGCCGCGAATTCTTCGAGAATCCTTTTCCGGCACACGAAGAACTGCGCGAGGCGGGGCCGGTCGTACAACTCTCGCCATATGGCGTATGGGCGGTCGCGCGCTACGAGCAGGTCCACGCCGTGCTCAACGACTGGCAGACCTTCTGCTCGAGCCGGGGCGTCGGGATCACCGATTTTGCCAGAGAAAAGCCCTGGCGTCCGAAGAGCCTGGTCTTGGAGACCGATCCGCCCCTGCACGACCGCACCCGCCGCGTCCTCAACCGCGTGTTGTCAGCTTCCGTCATGAGCCGGCTGCGCAAGCGCTTTGCCGAGGAGGCGAACAGGCTTGTCGACGGGCTGCTCGACCGCGGCCGCTTCGATGGGATCGCCGATCTCGCCGAGGCTTATCCGCTAACCGTGTTCCCCGATGCGATGGGCATGCCGCGCGAGAACCGGCATTTTCTATTGCCCTACGGCAATATGGTGTTCAACTCCATCGGGCCGAGTAACGAGTTCTTCGAAGAAGCAGTCGCCAATGCCGCGCCGGTGTTGGCGTGGCTGCAGCGGCAGATGCAGCGCGACACTTTCGCTGCCGACGGTTTTGGGGCGGCGATCCATGCCGCGAGCGACACCGGCGAGCTCAGCGAAGAGGAGGCGCCGATCGTCGCGCGATCGCTGCTGACCGCTGGCGTCGACACCACCGTCAGCAGCATCGGCGCCGCCGTCTACTGCCTCGCGCGCTCTTCCGAGCAATTCGCGCGCTTGCGCGCCGACACGTCGCTGGCCCGCGCCGCGTTCGAGGAGGCGGTGCGCTATGAGAGCCCGGTGCAGATCTTCTTCCGCACGACAACGCGGCCGGTCGAGATCGGTGACATTGCCGTCGGCGAAGGCGAAAAGGTGCTGATGTTCCTGGGTGCGGCCAATCGCGACCCGCGGCGCTGGGAACGGCCTGACGAATACGACATTACGCGCCGCACCACCGGGCATGTCGGCTTCGGCAGCGGCATCCATCAATGCGTCGGCCAGCTGCTGGCGCGACTGGAAGGCGAGTGCGTGCTTTCGGCGCTCGCCCGCGAGGTCGCGGCGATAGAGATCACCGGCCCGCCGCGGCAGCGTTACAACAACACATTGCGCGCATTGGCCAGCCTCCCGCTGACAGTGCGTCCCGCGTAGCGACCGCTCATGGCAGCGACGAGGCTGCGCCGATGACCGACGCCGATGCACACTACTAGCCCGACTTCGCGGATTGGAGCCATTTTGTGTGGCCCACCTGCTGGAAATCAACGGGTTAGCCGGAAAGGTCGTAAGAGGGGCAAAATTCCGGGCGGGGGTCGATTTTTTTCTTGCCCCGACGCGGTGCGGTTTGATTCAACCTCCCTGTGGTCGTCCCGCCCGACATCGATGGTCTGCCGCCGGCCGAGCTGAGGCAGTTGCTTCTGAAGCTGCTGGAGAACAACGCCGAGCTGAAGCGCCAGAATGCTGAGCTGCGCGAGGAGATCGCACGCCTGAAAGGGCTGAAGGGCCGACCGTCGATCAAACCCAGTGGGATGGAGAACGGCACCTCGCCGAAGCCCGGCGAAAGAGGGGCCCGTCGCCGCAGGCGCGGCAAGGTCGTGCCGCGGGTCAAGGTCGAGGAGCAGATCCTCAAGGCGGAGGTTCCTGAAGGCTCGCGCTTCAAAGGGTATGAGGATTTCGTGGTGCAGGACCTCGAGCTGCGGGCCCGGGTGATCCGTTATCGGCGCGAGCGCTGGGTGAGCCCAGATGGTCAGACGGTGATCGCGCCCTTGCCGCCTGATGTCAGGGGGCACTTCGGGCCGGCGCTGCGCCGCTTTGTGCTGATGCAATACCACCAGGGGCAAGTGAGCGTGCCGCGGCTGATGGCGCTGCTGCAAGCGATGGGCCTCGCCATCTCCAAGCGGCAGGTCATGCGTTTGCTGATCGCCGGGCAGGATGAATTCCTGGCCGAAGCGCGTGACGTGCTGCGCGTGGGTCTGGAGACCGCCCGTTGGATTACGGTGGATGACACCGGTGCACGTCACAAGGGCACGACCGGCGTCTGCACGCAGATCGGCAACGACAACTTCACCTGGTTCGGGACGACGGAAAGCAAGAGTCGCCTAAACTTCCTCGGTCTGCTGCGTGCCGGGCACACCGATTACGTGATCAATGATGCCGCCCTGGCCTACATGCGCGAACATGCGCTGGCTGGGCTGACCATTGCCAGGCTCGCGGAACATCCCGACAAACAGTTTGCCGATCCGGCCGCCTGGCAGGCGCACCTTGAACGGTTGGGCCTCACGGCGCTCAACGTGACGCCCAACCCGGTGCAGATCGCCACCGAGGGCGCGCTGTGGGGCAGCATCCACGGGCACGCGTTTCTGCGTGATACGGTGATCGTCAGCGATGACGCTGGCCAGTTCAACGTCGGTCGGCACGCGTTATGCTGGGTTCACGCGGAGCGGCTGATTCATAAGCTCGACACGTTCACCGCGCAGCAGCGTGTCGCGCAGAAGCATGTCCGCGCGTTGATCTGGCGGTTCTACGCCGATCTGAAAGCGTACCGCCTCAACCCCACGCCCCGCCGTCGCGGACAACTTCGCGCCCGCTTCGATCGTATCTTTTGCCGCCGCACCGGCTTCGTCACGCTTGATCGCCTGCTGGTGCGGCTGCATGCCAACAAGCCCGAATTGCTGGCCGTGCTGGATCACCCCGATATCCCACTGCATACCAACGGTTCCGAGCGCGACATCCGCAGCCACGTGACCAAGCGTAAGGTCAGCGGCGGCACCCGCAGTGATGTCGGGCGAGACTGTCGCGATGCCTTCCTCGGGCTCGCCAAGACCTGCGCCAAATTGGGCATCGCGTTTTGGGATTATCTCGGCCGCCGCCTCGGCATTTCCGAGCAACCCGCTGTACTGCTCCTGCCAGATATCATCCGGTGCCGCGGCCAACCTGCATAAATTCTGCTGCCCGCCATTTTGCCCCACTTACGAAAGGTCTTCACTACGGCAAGGGTTGGTTGGCTGGGTCGGTTGCAGTGATCCTGGGTAGTGGCTGAGGCGGCAATTGGAACCTGAGCTGGTTGATCAGGAGTTGCAGCTCGGGTTCCGGCTGGGTGTATCGGGTCAGCACGAGTTCGCGGCCGTCTGTGGTCGGGAGATGGACGTCGATCATTTGGACCGCGGCGAACTTCTCGATAGCGCTGCGGGCGCTCAGCCCCGGCGCCAGCGCATGCAGGCGGCGCTGCAGCGTGATGTACGAACAATAGGCCAGAAAGGCGATGAAGATATGGGCCTCGATCCGGCGTTCCTCGTGATGGAAGATCGGTCGGATGGCGAGATCTCCCTTCAGGTTTTTGAAGGCTTCTTCGACGGCGACGAGCTGGATGTAGTATTGCCAGAGAGTCGCGGGGTCGCCTTCGGTGAGATTGGTGCGTAGCAGATAGCGCCCTTCGCGTCGCCGGATCTGGCGCAGCCTGGTTCGGTTGAGCGCGAAGGCAAAGCTGGCTGAGGCCTGGTCGAGCTTGATGTCGATCAGGCGCCAGCCGATCGGCGCCTTGGCACGGGCAGCACCCAGCTTCATCAGCAATTGCTCGCGCGTGATCTTCATCGCGGCGAGCTCGTTGAGGCGCCGCCACAGTCATTTCAACTGCCGCCGGCGCATCGCCCGCTCCTTCAAGACCCGGTCGGCGCTTTGGGCGAAGACATAGAACTCGTCGTCCTGGGCCAGCAATTTGACTTGCACGCCCTGACGAGCCTCCTGCCAGGGCTGGTCGAGGAGATGCTTCTCCAACCGGGTCAGACGGCCCTTTGGTGTGCCCACCAGATAGCGCACCGGCGGATCGCTGTGGCGCATCTCGGCCAGCACCGCCTCGCTCGGAATGCCGCGATCCATCACCCAGACGCGCCGGGCCTTGCCGTACTGCGTCTCGATCTTGCCGAGAAATTGCCGCAGCGTCTGGTTATCCGCCGTGTTGCCGGGGAGCACCTCGTAGGCCAGCGGCAGGCCTTCCGGGGTGACCACCAAGGCGATCACCACCTGCGGGCAATCCGGCCGATGATCGCGGCTGTAACCATGCCGGCGCTTGTCGCCTTCCGGCAGCTGTGCGGCGTCGATCTCGAAATAGGTGCTGGTCAGATCATAAAGCAGCACATCGAAGCTGGCGTTGAACAGGTCGCGCCAGCGTCCGACCAGGTGCGCGAACAACGCGTCCTTGTGCTCGAGCCGTCGGTCGTGGCAGGCATACAGCTTGTGCGCCGCGGCCAGGCCAAAATCGGCGCCCAGGAGATCGGCCATGGCGCTGTTGCCGAACCAGTCGCGATGCAGTTTCCACTCGCTGCCCGGTGCGATCAGCCGATAGGCCACCAGAACCTGGAGAATCTGGTCCCAGCGCGTCCCCTTTCGGCTCGGCGGCAGGCGGTCGGCCCAGAACCGGTCCAACTGCAGCTCGCGCCACAGCTGACCCGCCAGCCAGCACGCCCCCCATTGCCGCGGCCGGCACAGCCTGAGCGCCGACAGGCAAAGACGCACGACCGAGCCGTCATCGGCCACCGCCGCGTAGCGATCCTCGGGGAACAGCGCCAGCCTCCGTTGCTCTCCGGACGCTGTGTCGAATACCTCGATCGCTTTACGCCAAGCCACGGCCTGTGACGAATGGATCTCTCCTAAATACAGGACCTGTCGCTGCACCACCCGGCCATCGTCGAGACGCCGATTCTCAACGATGTTCCAATAGACGTGCGTCTTGCCGTCCTTCTGCCGTCGGGTCTGCCGCAGAAACATGATGGCACGAACCTTGGCGCAGAAACCCGATCCGGGGAATAGGGTAGGTCTTCACTACAGCCAATCCCAGCGATACTCGCCAATACGAGCCCTATCAATTCAATTGCTTGCTTGCTCGCGCGGCACTCAAAATCGCATTCTTGAGCAGCCAATCCGCGAAGTCGGGCTAGCGGCGCAAATTATGCTATCGGGCATGGGCCAGCGCTCTGCGAGTGGAAGGGAACGAGCGCTGAAGGTCGAATCCCTCGTTGGGGAGGGGGAGGTCGGGTATCGGCGCATCTTCCTCCTTGCCGCTCATCCCGGCGAAGGTCGCTTTACCCAACCGACAGCCGCCGTTCAGACTTGGCGGCCGGAACTCGTCTTCATGCCCCAAAGCCGACTTGCGGCAACCTCACGAAAGTTGGCCGAAGCGATCGGCGATATCGCGAGCTTCGGCTGGATCACCGCCGAAGAAGTTGCTCAATAAGGCTCCGAGCCGCTGTTTCGATAAAGCGGTCCGACTGCCCGTTTGTCAGGATAACCACGCCCGTCTTGGATGACGGCATCAGAAAGATCGCGGCGCGGAAACCGGGATTCGCGCCGGCATGGTAGACGAGGTGCACGCCGCGAACCTCAGCGGTGAACCAGCCAAGCGCATAGTGCGAGTTCTGAATACGAGTGACCGTCGCCCAGTCCACCCCCACGGCGATCTCCGGACGATGCAATTCTGCCATCATCTGTGCCGAGAGTATCCGGTGCCCAGACATTGTTCCGTCGCCGAGTTGGAACAGCGCATAGCGCGCCATCTCATCGACGTTTGCATCGATGCCGCCCGCGGGCCCCAGAGGCTCTAAGTACTGGAGACGGCCCCAAGGCACCGGCACTTCGCCCAAGATAGCGTCATGCCGATAGGGTTGGGCTCGGTCGAGCGCCTGCTCCAGGCCGAGAGGCCCGAACGAGGCCGCGGTCATTCCGAGCGGTTCGAAAATGTGCGTTCGAGTATACGCTTCCCAGGATTGGCCGGTGACTCGCTCAAGGACGTAGGCTGCGAGTACGATGCATCGGCTACAGTACTGAAATCGTGTCCCTGGTTGGGTGGTGATCGGCATGCTGGCGAACTCGCCGACAATTCCCTCTCGCGTAGGAGGCACCTGTCGGGGCCATTGATCATCCGGAGGAAGACCGCTGGTATGGGATAGCAACTGCCGCAGCGTCATCGCCTGTGTCGCATGCGGATCGCTCAGCCGCAACACAGGGATGTATCTGATAACCGGTGTGTCCAGATCGACCCGATGCTGATCGACCAGTTGAGCGATGCCGAGCGCAGTGAATGATTTCGAGATGGAGCCGATGTTGAAGAGCGTTTCAGTGGTGACGGGAGCATGAGCCGCCAAGTCTCGAAAACCGTATCCTTTCTCCAGCACGATCCTGCCGTCTTTGATCAACGCCAGCGCCGCACCGGGGACGTTATCCATCAATATGAGGCGGAGCATCAGAGCATTGGCGGCACCAAGGTCCGCCGCCAATACCGAAGCCGGGATCGTCACGACCGCAACAGCAACGCCGACCGCGCTTGCGGCGAGCAGACGACCACACCAACTCCAGATCATCGTCTCCACCCTGATCATCATGATGAGCTTCTGGGGTGAGGGCGCACCCTGCGCGGCGGAGGTTGCATCGTCAAGGCGGGGTCGGGTGCTGCGCGCGGCGGATTCAATGGGTTGCTCTTCGCGGCTTTAATCGCCTGCGCACGAGTGGCCGCTCTCGGCGCGTCTCGCCCGTTGCGGCACGTTCCGGCGATCGTCCCCTTTCCGATCCCACAGCGGGCGCTTAGGCCGGGAGGCAGGAACTGGTCTTCGTGCCCCTTCCGGTCATTGGAGCGAAGCTTCCTTGGGTTTGGCGATTAGGCGGACGGAGCGATGCCATCGGTGGCCCGCTCGATCGCGGCGATATCGATGCGCTTCATTTGCATCATCGCGTCGAAGGCCCGCCTTGCCCGAGCGCGATCGGCATCGCCAATCAGCCTGATAAGCAGGCGGGGAACGATCTGCCACGACACGCCGAAGCGGTCTTTCACCCAGCCGCATGCTCAGCCTCGGGGACCGCCGAGGGTGCGTCGGCGAAGCGATCGGCCTCGGCTTGGGTCTCCACCGGTATCTGGAACGAGATCGCTTCATTGAACTGGAATTGCGGTCCGCCATTTAGGCCGGCAAACGGTTGACCCATCAGTGTGAACTCGACCAGCAGCACGTCGCCTGCCTTGCCCGACGGGTAGTCACTCGGTGCGAGATGGACTGCATCAACATGGCTGTTGGGGAACAGGGAGGCATAGAACTTGGCGGCCTCTTCGGCATTGCCATCGAACCAGAGGCACGGGGTTATGCCAGACATGGAGATTTTCCTCCTAAAAGCGGTGGCGTAGGGGACCTGATCGGCTCTCTTTTATCCGAGCACTACGGGGAACCGAGGGGCATGCGGCCGGAGCCCGCCTCCGGCTTGATCATGCTATCTGCGACCGCCGCCGCGGAAACCGCCACCAAAACTCGCATGCGCAAAGCCGAAGCGTCCGAACCCCGGATGGAAGAAGCCAGGGTGACCAAAGCCGAAGCGTCGGAAACCTGGACGGAAAGAGCCGCCGCGGAACCCGCAGTTCCAGCATCCGCCAAATCCGACGGAAACTCCGACAGGCCATCCCCAGCCCCATGGGTTTCCCCAACCCCAGCCCGATGGATAATACGGGTCATACCCGGGGTAATACTCTGGAGAATAATAAGGATAGCCTTGCGTCTGAACGGGGGTGGCTGTCGATAAGTTGCCGACAGCAATAGGCGTCACAGCCATTGGTTGCCCCGGCGCACCAGCCATCGCCGCGCCGGGCTGGCCGGACTGGACCGCAACAGGCGGAGGCGGTCGAACCAAATTCGCATCCGGCTGAGGCTCAAGCATTATGTTACCGGCCGGACCGCTGAGCACGACCCGGTCCGGTGAGATGCTCTCGAGTCGCCAGCCTTTCAGCGCTTCGCCCTCCGACAACACGCGCGAGTTAGTGCCGGTCACAGCGAAGATCGCGATGCGCACATCCGGTCCGATCACGATGCCAGTCAGCCTCACATCTCGCAGTAGTGAATCAGCATCATTAGCCGAGGACGCGGTTTTCGGACGGCGCTGTGTCGGGCTGAACAGCGGATCGGCAAGCTTCCGAATTTCCGGTGCTGCGGGTTCGATTTCCGCGGGTGGCAAGCGGACCCCGGGTGAAGGGTGGTGGCTACTGATGGAACTGAATTCGATAAGGATCAGCCCCGCGCAGACCACGCACCCGACGAGAATAAAAGCGGGCAAGCGAATCACTGACTTCAACACGATCGGCGTATGCCAGAGCAAGGATTTCATCGATGCGCCGACGGAAGCGAGGTTCCAAAAGAAGAACACAGCTTGCTACTAAAAGCATCTAAGATACTCGTGAGTTTGGGCGCAAGCGTCAACCTCACACTAGCCACCAGAGGCGAGCGTTACGGTCATTTCCGCTCCGGAGGCGAGGGTGCGCGCGCCGATCCAATCCGACGGACCCTCGCCACAACTCGGTCGGTCATAGTGGGTTGGCCATCGCCAAGGTCGCGAACCAGATGCCCGGTGCGTGGCAATGCACGTGTTCTTGCTAGTCCGCTGTCGCCGTCGAGCAATGACTGCTTACGGCGCATCTTCCTCCTTGCCGCTCATCCCGGCGAAGGTCGCTTTACCCAACCGACAGCCGCCGTTCAGACTTGGCGGCCGGAACTCGTCTTCATGCCCCATTCCGGCCATTTGCCGTCGCCAAGCCGGAACTATCAGGATCGGGGCGAGCAGTCATTCGCCCGAGATGACGATCGCGGATCTTCGGGCAGGCCCCGCGCAACCGCCCGGCTCTCGCCAGCCAACCCGAAGGTGTTCACCACTTCAGGAGCGATCACCACGGCCGGATGCCCGGAGCTGTCAGGTTCAAGGTAGACTCCGGAGGAAGTCGATTATTGCAGCGTTGACCTCGGTCGGTCGCTCTTCCTGGGTGATATGGCCGCAGCCGGGCAGCATAATCACGTCGCGAAGCTGCGGGACGAATTTTGGCAGGTCGGCGATGTGGCGGTGCATGCCGGGAAATTTGACAACCGGATCGCGGTCCCCGGCGATGTAGAGCGCCGGCACCTCAACCGGCACACCGTCGAACGGCGCGAGCAATTCCCAATTGCGGTCGATGTTGCGATACCAGTTGAGCCCGCCGCGAAAGCCGGTGCGGGTGAACTCGGTCGTGTAGAAATCGACATCGGCCTCGGTCAGCCAGGTAGGCAGCGGCGGTGCATCGCCTGAGACATTGATCCGGCCGATGCGAAACGACGTGCGCACGTTGCGGCCGAATTCCGCCTCGGCGACACCCGGCTCCTGAAGATAGAGCTGATACCAGACGGCGTCATCGGTCCGCGGCATGACGCTCGTCGGCGGCACCGGGCCGCGCGCGCAGAACGGCACGCTCAGCCCGATGACCGCCCGGAAGCGGTCAGGGCGCAATTGCGCCGCGTGCCACGCCACCAAGGCACCCCAGTCGTGCCCGGCGATCACCGTCCGTTCAACGCCGAGCGCGTCGATCAGGCCGACCATGTCACCGAGCAAGTGCAGCAGCGTGTAGCGCTCGATCTCCGGCGGGGCGTCGGTCTGCCCGTAACCGCGCATGTCGGGGGCGACTGCGTGAAAACCGGCCGCCGCCAGCGCCGCGAGCTGATTCCGCCAGGAATACCAGCATTCGGGAAAACCGTGGCACAACAGGACTGTGGGCCCGGTCCCTTGCTCCGCGATGTGCATGTGAATGCCGTTGGTCTCGATAATGCGATGCTTTGCCTCTGGCGCTGACATCTTGAAGCATGTCCTCTCGATCTTTTACTCGGGTTTGGATTTGCTGAAAGGCGCCCGACCCAGATGGGATGTGAGAAAGACATGGGGCACCCTGGGTTGAACGAGAACTAAATTCGGCAATTGCGCTTCTCATAGAGCGTTCTATTCCTTTGATTGTTGTAAGACTCGACAAAACTCCGGTTCCTTCAATTATCGCGGATGTATTTAGGATCGAAGCCGTAGACGCAAATCCAGATGTCATAGGCGGTACTGTCGCCGATGCTGTAGAACGATTAAGTCGGAGCGCGTCGGTGTAATTCAGGAGAGCTTATCGCAGTTATATCGTTAGATAATCCAGTGTTTACGGAGATCAACTGTCCACCATTTCCTAATGCCGTCTTCCCATCCTTCTGGCCGGCTTGGCCCGCTACCTTGCAACGGCGGTTTAGGGCATTGCTATCGATGGAAGCGAACGACGGCTTCGGGTCGGTTTGAACTCGTTCGACCCATGACAGGTGAACGGCTGCTGTCGACGTATCCTTCTCGTTGCCGTACGTCTTCGCAAGGGTCAGTTAACTGAACGGACACCGGCCGTTCGGCCTTAATGGCAAGGACTACTCTTCTGCCCCAAAGTCATCGCTCGTGTCCCGCCGGCAGGCCGCTCGTTGCTTAGAGTCAGTACGCGAAATGAGTTCGTGTCGCAGGAGCTGTTCTGGCGCAAAGCGGCGCCTGACCGGAGCCGGGCTCACCATCATCTCACGACGGCTCGTCGCCCAAGCCCAAGCGCAGCAAGGGGTTTAATTGCGTACAGCTTCTTAGTCTTACTGCGTCAATAATCTGGAATCTTTTGCGTTTTGTGGATCGGCGCGTTGCAGCAAGGGCATCTCGGGAGGGTCTTGGTGAGGGCGACGATGAGCCGTCGGCGCATGGTTGCGATCGAGTTTGGGACGTGTCGTTCGGGTCGGATCGGCGGCGCCTCTGGGTCGATAACTGTCGGGAAAGGCAGATCGCGAGCAGAGCGCGGCGCGGGTCGGTCCTGAGGGGGGAAGGGCGCCGCGTTCGGCGATCAGGAAGCCGTAGGCGGCGATACAGAGCGTCGCGTGATGGTGGAAGCCGCGCCAGCCGCGCCCTTCGTAATCGCCAAAGCCAAGCTCCTGCTTGAGCTCCTGATAATCGCGCTCGATCCGCCAGCGCAGTTTGGCGATGTCGACCAACTGATCAAAGGCAACATCCTCGCGCACGGTGGCAAACCAATATTTCGTCGGCTCGGTTTCGCCTTGCGGCCATTCGATCAACAACCATTCTTCCGGGCGTGGCGCGGTCAGCGTGATGTCGCGATGTGCCGGTCGCACCCTCTGCCGTGCGAAGCGCGAAGTGAGCCAGTCGGCGCTGCCTTCGCGCCACGTAATGGCTTGCCATGCTGCTGCCGGCCGGCCGCGAGCGAGGGCCTTGACCGAGAGCGGCTGATGCTCCCCGTCGCGCCGCAGCAACTTGGGTGGTCGTCCGCGACCGCGGCCATGCTGCGGTGGCAAAGGTCCCGTCCCTGGCGGCCAGACCGAGGTGTTGGAACCGATACCCGCCACATAGCGCAAGCCAAGAGCGGTGATTTCCGTTCGCAGCCCGGTGTCGTTGCCGTAGCCGGCATCCATCAGCACTACACCCTGGGGCAGCCCCGCCGCTTGCGCCGCGCTGATCTGCCCGAAGGCGATCTCGGGCTTGGTCTGAAACGCAATTGTTTCTGGCACACGGGCCTTGTCGCGCCGGGCCCGATCCTTGGCCCAGTCCTCGGGGAGATAGAGCCGATGGGCGATCGGCAGGCTGGCATGATGATTGGCCAGCGATAGGGTCACTGCGACCTGGCAGTTGTCCCGCTTGCCGAGCTGACCGCAATATTGCCGGGTCACCCCGACCGAGTGCCGCCCCTTCTTGGGAAAGCCCGTGTCGTCAATGATCCAGGCCGCAACGGGTCCGTTGTGCTCGATTGCCGGCAGCACCAGCTCACTTATCTTGGCCAGCATCGCCGCATCCGACCACGGCGCATTACCAACAAAATGAAGCAAGGACTGGTGCTTGGCCGCTACTGTCGCCGTCGCCGTCACCGCCGCCAGTGGCTCGACGCTCTTGCGGGCGATCGGCATCAACAGCCCCAAACAGTAATCGCGCATCGGTTCCTGCCGGTCGGCATGACCAATTACCCGGCCAAGCGCCTCGAC
>CAWJXM010000046.1:0-14021 GCA_963846635.1 uncultured Alphaproteobacteria bacterium
TCATCCAGCCCAGGCTGCCCGGGCCAAGCCAGGGCAAAGGGCACTCATTTCGCATTTGGCCAATCTCAGTTGCCAAACACCGAGCTGAAGTCGAGGTCGTAGCCGAAGGCGCGCGGGCCGACATGTTCGAGCCCCCTCGCGGTCAGGAACACCGGTGGCGCCGGCAGGGCCACCACGGTCACCCGCCGGCCGTAACGGATTGTCTCGGTGCCGCAGGCTTCACCCGACACAGTGTCGAGCGCGCAAATCAGATCGGGGACATCACGAGCGGCGCCCCATCGCGCCACGCCACGATCCACTCGTTCTGGAATGCAATTTCGAGCCGTGATCCACGGTCCTGGTCGAGCCCGTCGATGACTGCCCGTCCGCGCAGAAATCCCTCGGTCGTGCGCCTGTCGACATCGACAACCTTGCCGCCGAACAACCGCTTGCCATGCGCCTCGTCGAGAATTGCGGCAATCGGGTCTTCGTGTCGGTGCTGTGCCTGCTTCACCCGGCGGCCGATGCCGATCGCTTTCGACACGGTGAAATGGATGCCCCACTTCTTGACCTCGGCACCCGTGCGCGGCGCTTTGCAGGTCGACGCGATCGAACCCATCTCGACGCAGATCTTGCGGCTCGCCCGTTCCATCCATTTCCAGTTCGGAACCTTGGTGACGACCGCCTCGATGCCGCGCGGATCGTAGAGTACGCACGGATAAGGGCGAAGATCGCCGACTGCGACACTGGTCATTTGCGCTTCGGGATAGGCGCGGCCCATCGTGTCGGCATCGACTACCGGCAGGTCCAGATGGGCCGCGGCCATGAACGGCTGGATGCCGTTGCCGCCGCCGATTTCGAGCGACATGACGGCGCGGAAGCTCGCCCCGAGCAGACCCTCCTGGATCTCGACCGCGCGGGCGATGTTGCGGCTGTCGGCGAGCCGCTCCTGGCCGACCAGCGGCGCCCCCATATTCGAGACCACCGCCACCCAATCATCATCGCCGAGGTCAAAGGGCGAGATCAGCCTGACATGATGCCCCTCGGCATAAAGGCGGCGCATGTTTAGGAGCCCGAGATAGGGGCTGCCGCCGCCGCCGGTGCCGAGGATCCACGCTCCGACCGCGAGCGCCTCGATATCGTCAAGGGTGATTTCCCGTGTCGAATTCGTCATGTACCTCGCAATAGCAGCGCCCCGGCCCCTACGATACGATCTTTCTGCAGCGATTGCCTGCAGCGGCGGAATGGGAGCTGAGAATCCAGCGATGAGCGGGGTCGTCACTGCGGTGAGCCGCAGCCCAAAGCATAGCTTGATCAAGCACAACGAGGCCGGCATCCGGCTGGTCGCCGGGCTGGGCATTGAAGGCGACGCGCATCAAGGTGCCACCGTCAAGCACCGCTCGCGCGTTGCGCGCAATCCGGCTGAGCCAAATTTGCGCCAGGTGCATCTGATCCATTCCGAATTGCATGATGAATTGCGGCAGAGAGGCTTTGAGGTTCGGCCCGGTCAAATGGGCGAGAACATCACGACCTCGGGCGTCGATCTGCTCGGGCTCGCGACCGGGACCCGGCTCCATATCGGCGAGACCGCGGTGATCGAGGTGACTGGGCTGCGCAATCCTTGCGCCCAGCTCGACAAGATCGAAAAAGGGCTGATGGCGGCGACCCTCGACCGCGATGCCGAAGGCAATCTCGTGCGCAAGGCTGGGATCATGGGTATCGTGCTGACCGCAGGGGAGATCCGCCCCGGCGACCCGATCCGGATCGAGCCGCCTCCGCCGCCGCACCGGCCGCTCGCCGTCGTCTAATACTACTCCCTTTAACTACAACCTGTCCGCTTTACCCCTCAGCAAGCCCCAGTTCGCCACGGGGTCACTCTATCGGTTCCGATCAGCAGGACATGGTATAAGTCTCGCGCTATTCGGCGGCCGCGCCTTCGGGCGATGGCGAGGCGCGTTCGAGCGCCGGGTTGTGGCCGAGCGCCAGCACCAGGATGAACGACAGGAACGGCAGGACTGATACGGCCAGCAACCGGCGCTGAAGCTGCCGGTCGTGTCCTTCAAATAACCCATCAAGTTGAGTTATGGCGCCGCAAAACCGGCCATCGAATTTATACGATACTCCATGCCAGGGTTGAAGTCTGACGTCTGTTCTACAGCCCACCGAATGAGATCTTGTAAGCGCTTGCGACCCCACGCAATACGGTACACGTTTTCACCAATATTCCAGTACCGGAACTGTCCAGGTATGTCTGAGGCGAAATCTACTATTTTCAACGGACCGACGATTTGGCCGGTGCGCGTATCGTGTATGATGATCCCATTATAGTAATAAAGGCACTCCTGAGAGGGTGGCTTCGGACGGGATAAGCCTAGATCATCGAAGTCATAGTGAAACGGTGTGATAGCCGCCACATATCGGCCGCCTTTCTCAGGATTACTGAGCGTATTGTCGACTTCAAGTACACAATGTCTATCTCTCGCTTCGTAAAAAGCTCTTATAGGCCCACAACGTATATTGACGGAACCATTTTGATCGATACGTGCATACCAGAAAAAATATCCAATATTGGATATAAATTCGAACCGTTTCCCTGTGTAAAGTGCAATTTCGCCACCGTATCCATAAGATTCTTGTAGATTCTTTCCTGTAAACACTTCCTCGGTTAACACCCAGGGCTGTTCAACGCTATGGGATGACAAGAAGTCTGAGCAGATTGTCGACGCCGGCGAGGGCGGCGCGGTAGCGGTCCTGGCTGAGCGTGCCGGAGCGGTTGGCCTTGAGGATGTTGAAGGCGAAACTGCGCAGGCGGGCGAACCCGCCGGGATTGGAGCGGATGCGCGAGCGGTCTTCGCCGAAGGTGACATCGCGGCTGTAGTGGGAGGTGGTCTCGATCCGCCAATGCGCGCGCACCGCCTCAGCGGCGCGGGCGGCGGTGAGCGGGGTATTCGCGACGGAGAAGGCGGTCTCGGTGGCGTCGCGCAGCAGCCCGGTCCTGGCATCGCGCGTGAAGACATCGCGCTCGACCCGGATGACGGCAGCGACGTGGGAGTGCCAGTCGGTGTCGGCCAGTTTGTCGGCGGGATCGAAGACGCTGACGGTGCGGGTTTCGTCGCGGTTGCGACCCTTGTTGCGGCTATGGGCTGACCCGAGCGGCGCCTCGGTTGCGGCGATATCCTGGATCTGCTGGTGCAGGGTCGGTTGGTTGTCCTTGGTCTGGACGATCCGCGCGATGTTGGCTTCTGCCGCGACTTCAAAGTGTTTTTTTGGCAGTGCAGCGCATCGAGCGTGACGATGGCGCCGGCGGCGACGCCGAGTTCGGCGAGCACGGTCTGCGCCGCCGGAATCTCGTTGGATTTCTCGGCGATGTCGACATGGGCAAGGACGAGGGCGGTCTCGGTGGCGAACGCGCTCAGCACCTGGGCGGCAGCGCGGTCGTTGAAATTGTCAAAGCTGCCCCGCAGCGTCTTGCCATCCAGCGCGATGCTGCCCTGCCCGGGTGTCGCGCGTGCGGCCTGAAGCAGGGCGGCATGGCGACGGAATACAGCCTCGACCGCCGCCGGATCGAGCCCCTTGAGGATGTAGCGGATCGCGGTGTGCGCGGGCGCGCGGCGCCACTTCAGACCAAAGGCGGCGTTCAGCTTGCGGCGATTGACGTCGATAAACGTGACGATGCCTCGATACGAGTTCCCGCCGGTCACAATGGCGAGGATGGAGAACAGCAGCACGTGCGGCAGTTTGTAGATTTGCCCCTGCGCCCGGCGTGGATCAGGAACTTCCGCCAGCAAGCCCAGCAACGGCGCGAATTCGGTCATGGCAACCTCCGACACGGATGCCATCCCAGGAATCAGAGATCCGCCGATTCGTGAATCCCCTTTCCTATCCGGCGCTTCACTTCGCCCATCCTGTGTTGCAACGCGGACTCACTTCAGCCCATCCAGCAGCGTTGAACAGCCTTGGGTTAACACCGAACCTAGCTTGACTAATCCGAGAAGCACCGCCTTCTGAAGAGCTGTGTTGACCGCAGGCGTATATCCATCAGGGTGGTTTAGAACGCCTGCGGTTCTATCAAAATGTGTGCGATAAGGCCCGCCTTCATTGGTTAGAACACCTCCAAAATTTTTGCTCCCGCTCCCCTCGATTGCATAGGGTACAGTTGCGGCTAGTGAATTCAGCCCAGCCTTCCATTTGAAGCAGCGCGGACGGGAACCACAGGTCCATCCGATAACGATAGTTGATTGATGACGAAATTTAACATTGAACATCTGTAATGCTTCATTGATTTGTCGAACAGAGGGGCCCGTATTGCTTTTACCGAATAACCTTTCGAGTTCAGCAAAAATTGCGGCGCCGGCATTAACGGGGCCTGTAAAGGCAACAATGAAGCGCTCATTGATCAGGTGTAGCTTCCTGCGGATATCCCGGATACGGCGCGGGAGCGGCCTGGGATAGGGAGACGCTTGCGGTCTGGTCGGGAGCCAGGAGTGATCGACCCCAGTCAGATTGTCGGTGATCAGAAAGTCGCCGATGAGGGCCGGTATACCCTCGATCTTCAATGCCGCTACTATGGTCATTCTATATCACGAACGAAATCGATTAGCACAAAGCCGCCGATAGATTGCTCGACGCTCGCTACGGCGCCGGATAAGCCGCCGCGGTTAATCTAATAGCTCGGACCGTTTCGCTTCCGAGCGACTTCGTAACCTGCAATTCGCCTAAACTCGGGCCGAACCCGCGTCAGGCCCAAGACCAGCCCGGGATTAGTTTGGTGCGTTGAGCTCCCGTACAGCGCATAACCAGGTTTGGTGCTCGCAAAGTAATGCGCGCGGTGTGATCATACCGTTGGCGTATATGGGGCACCCGTCCTCGGCCTCAAGCCAGTGCCGTAATGTTACGGGCGATTACCGCTAGACTTCGGTGCGGTAGAGGACCTCGCTGCCCCCGCAATTGACCCCTTACCGATACGCCCCGCTGTCTCCCACCCGCTCCCGCTTGCAGTGCGATCACAAGGCCCAACCGCGGGCGTGCGTTACCAAACGGCACACCCCCACGATATCCCCACTGCAGATTGCTCGGCACTTCGAAGATGAGGTAGCCGAAAAAGAAAATGTCGGCGCCTACGCTTGGTTGCATTTATTTCCGCGCAATTTCCTAACGGAGCGCCCTGCGAAGAACCGGAAGCTCGACATAGGATGGCGCCGCTTCGGTGTGGTGGATCGTGTTGATCGCAACCCGGATATCGGCGTCGGTGTCGTTTGCCAAGACCGGGTGGCCGCTGTTGGTGTTGCGCGCCCGGCGCGGAAAATTGCTGCTGGTGATGTCGATCTCGACCCGGTGCCCGGCGGCAAAGGTGTGGTAGATGTGGCCGAGATCAATCGTCAACCGTTCGACGCAATCCGGCCTCAGCGGGCGCGGTTCGCTCGAGCCGTCGCGGTACAGCGCGCGCGTGATCCCGTCCATGATCAGTATCGCACTGCCGTCGGGATGAAGATCGATCAGCTTGGCGACAAAATCGGTGTCCGGGCAATCGGACTGCACTGAGAGCGTCACGCGGACATTGCCTGCGATCGTCAGCGGCTTCGCCAATTCCTCGCCGCGGTAAAGGAGGCCGTAATCGGGCAGGGTTTGTACCGGCCGCTGATCGATCGAGCCGGCGGATATCAGCATGTTGCGCCCACCCAAGCTCGGGATCGGTCGGCGCGGATCATAGCGATAACGGCGCAACGCACCCTCGGCTGATGCAGTGGCCAAGCTGCCATCGGCCCGCAGGTAGAACCGCTGTGGCCGTGAACCCGGCGGCGGCCAGCGTTCGGCGTATTGCCAATCGTTCGGGGCGTAATTGTCGCGGTCCTCGACCCATGCACGCGGCGAATAATAAACGGCAGGGCCGTCCATGATGCCGTTATCCTCATCCTTCAGCCAATAGTCGAACCAGGCGAAGTACGGGTCGTGGCGCCAGAAATTATTGTGATACACGAAGTAATGCTCGTTCGGCCCGATCCATAATTTCTGGTTGCCGACGCGCGCTTGGATGTCGGCGAAGGCGGCCATGACGCTCGTCTGAAAAATGTCGAACCAGGTCGTCACATGAAATCCGGGAATGTCGATTGTACGCCGGAAATTATGCGCGGCGCGGAACGCGTCTGGAGCCGGATGGGTGACGATCTCATCGAGAAACGGCTGGCCGGTCGCAAAGTCGGGATAGCCCGTCAAGGGCAGCCGCATCCAATCCTCCGAGGTGATAAAAGGCGGCTCGGCCGCTCGCGCGGCATCAAGACGGGCATAGCGGGCAGCAGCCGCAGCAGCGACGGCCTCGAACTCCGCCGCACCGATGCCAAAGCGTTCCATGACCTTTTCGCGATGTGACGTCGAGAGCCCGGGGATGTTGCGTGCTACCCACAGCCACAGCCGCTCCATCTCGATCGACTGGCCTTCATAGACGACATCGTCGTAGATGCTCGAGGCACCGGCCTGCGCAAAAAAGGCCCGTAAACTTGGATGCTGGGTCGAGGCGGCGGCAAAGGCGGTGGTTGCTCCCGCCGACGACCCGGATACCCCGACCCGCTGGTTGGTCCATGGCTGGCGCGCAATCCATTCGAGCGTGTCGTGCCCGTCGGCCGCATCATCGGCATAGACGCGATCCTCGCCCTCCGAACCGTGCCGACCGCGCGTGTCTTGATAGACGGCTGCAAAACCGTGCTCGACGATGGCGCGCCAGCCGCGCAGGATCGAGCCGCGCATCGGCTCGGCCACACTCGGCAGCCACGCCTTGCTGCAGTCGAACTTGTCGCGCGCATCGGCAGCGGCAATGCCGTAAGGCGTACGGTGCACGATTACCGGCCAATGCGGCCCGCCCTCGGCCGGCAGAAAGACGAAAGTGTTGAGACGCACGCCATCGCGCATCGGCACCATCGTTTGAAAACAGCGTGCGCCTGTCACGGAATCGACCCAATCCGCCATTTTACCGACCCATTCTGTCGTTTCTATCCGCATGTCCGGGCGGAGACCGGGATGCACACCGGAGGTGGGGGAAACGGCCTTCGCTGCATTATAGAGGGGTGGCCCTCCGCCCGGACACTAGACCATTCCCATCCAGAACATCTGCTGGTCGCCGACATCGACATCGTATTTGCGCACGAAATCGAGCTTACCGTTATCGGCGATCCAAAACAGCGACAGGCACGCCGGCACGGTGCGGACGACACCGCCCTCTTTGATGGGCAGCCCGATGATATGCGCCGCGACCAGCAGCCGGCCGCTCGGATCGATATGAAAAGTGCGGCAATGAATGCCGCGTGTGTCGACGTGCTGGATCGGGCTCGGCTCACCCGTCGCCGGGTCGATTGCGAAGACTGCGAGCGTATTCTCGCCGCCGGCAAAGACGCGCTCGGGGCCTTCGCCGACCGTGCTGGAGGCGCGGTTGGCGACGTAGACGAACCGGCCGTTGGGATGAACATGGATGGTCCCAGCGACCTGCCGCCCGCGGATGTTGCCGGGCTCGGCCAAGGTGCTCTTGCTGAACAGCGGCTCGGCCGACAGCCGGTCGCCGTCGATCGCGAACATGTCGAGCCGGTTCTGCCGCTCAAGCGAGACATAAACCCAAGGCTTGCTCGGATGAAAATCGAGATGCCGCGGCCCGAAGCCGTAGCCGCCGCCGGGCGCCACCGAAACTTCGCCGGTCAACAGCCCGTCCTCGTAGCGAAAGACCTTTAGCGCCCCCGGTTCCTCCGGCTTGCCGGCGGCGGCGTCATGGCCGCGCGTGACCAGGATCGCCAGCCGGTTGTCGAGGCTGACGCGGATCTGATGCGCGTAAATGCCGGGGTCGATCTCCTCCCGTTGTGCGATCTCGGCGCCGGGCGAGGCATCGGGATTGATGCGATAGACCTTGAGACCGCTCGGGTTGCTGAAGGCGACCAGCAAATGGTGCGAGGGAATATCGCTGGTCATGTGGATCGGCCGGGTCGGCAGCGCGATCGGAGCCCCGTGCGGCGCGAGCGCACCGGTGGTGTCGTCGATGCGCAAAGCGCTGACGTGGTGTTTGTCGCCGATAAAACCGCCGATGCCCGAGGCGCTGTTGCTCGATGCGACGTAGAGGTATTTCCGCGAGGCGTGCGGCCGAGCGTAATGGACATTGGCGGGCAGGGTGACCGTGGCGCGGCGCGTCAGGGTCGCCTCGTTTACGTTAACATCGTAATGCGTCAGTTGCGGCCCGACACTAGCATAGAGCCTCACGCTTTCAGGCATCCCTGTCTCCCCTCGGCTGGTTTGGTTGAGCATAAGCCGAGGGATGGCGTGAGCGAAGAGCTATCGGCTCTCGATTGATCGGCACGAAAACCGCTTCCGCCCAGCGGCATCGGCGGGCGGCGTTGGCGTCAGACCGCGGGTTGGCCGGCGCGGCCCTTGCGGCGGACGCCATAGAGGTCGCGGGCACGCCCTTCGAACGCGCTGACCATGCGCCGCACCGCTTCGCCGAACAGCACTTCGATGACTTTTTGCATCAGCCGAGATTTGAATTCGAAATCGACAAAAAAGTCGATCCGGCAACCTTCCGGCACCTTCTCGAACACCCAGTGGTTGTTCAGATAGCGAAACGGACCTTCGGCATAGGTGACGTCGATCCGGCGGGGCGGATCGAGCTCGACGCGCGAGGTGAACCGCTCGCGGAACATCTTGAAGCCGATGATCAGATCGGCGACGATCAGGTGCGACTGACGCTCGCGGATGCGCGCGCCCTGACACCACGGCAGAAACTCGGGATAACGCTCGATGTCCGCGACCAGATCGAACAGCTGCTCCTGCGTGTAGGGGAGCACGCGCTGTTCGGCGTGGGTCGGCATCAGAGGATGCTTTGGTCGGCGGCGAGCTGGGCTGCGCGAGCGGCTCGCAATCGCGCGAAATCCTCCCCAGCATGATAGGATGACCGGGTCAGCGGTGAGGCCGACACGAGCAAAAAGCCTTTGCCGAGCGCCAAGCGTTTGTAGCCGACAAACTCCTCCGGCGTGACAAAACGCGCGATTGCGTGATGTTTCGGGGTCGGCTGCAAATATTGGCCGATCGTCAGGAAATCGACCGCTGCCGAGCGCAGATCGTCCATCACCTGCAACACTTCGGTCCTGTCCTCGCCGAGCCCAACCATGATCCCCGATTTTGTGAACAGAGCCTGATCAAACCGCTTGGCCTGATCGAGCAGACGCAGCGAATGGAAATATCGCGCACCTGGTCTTACCTCGGCGTAAAGGCGCGGCACGGTTTCGAGATTGTGGTTAAAGACGTCGGGCCGGGCGGCGATGACGGTCTCAAGCGCCCCGTCCTTGCGCAGGAAATCGGGGGTCAGCACTTCGATCGTAGTGGCGGGTGCTGCGGCGCGGATCGACGCGATCGTCAGCGCGAACTGCCCCGCACCACCGTCATCGAGATCGTCGCGATCGACCGAGGTGACAACCACGTGCGACAGCCCCAACGCTGCAACTGCCTCGGCGACACGCTGCGGTTCGTGCGGGTCAAGAAGATCTGGGCGACCAGTAGCGACGTTACAAAAGGTACAAGCGCGCGTGCACACCCGCCCGAGAATCATCACGGTCGCGTGCTTTTCCTTCCAGCACTCGCCGATATTCGGGCAACCTGCTTCCTCGCACACGGTGTTGAGGCGCAATTCGCGCATCAGCCGATGCGTCGCACGGTACTCGGGCGAGCCGGGCGCCTTGACCCGCAGCCAATCGGGTTTGCGCAGGATCGGGCTGTCCGGCCGATGCACCTTTTCCGGGTGGCGGAGACCTTCGCTTGCCACGGTCGTCAATTGTCCTGCTGGTGGCTGGGCCGACAAGTTGAAGTTATTTGAGATCGGACGGAAGGATGGTCGTGTCATCAACTATTGCGACGGCTAACTGCTCTTTTGTAAGATTTTTAACGTCGCTCAGGTTGGCGCCTCGTAATATCGTCCCCGTCAGAATCGCGCCTCCCAAGTTGGCGCCTCGCAGGTCCGCACCTGTCAAGTCGGCATGACTCAGATTGGCACGCGTCAGATTCGTATGGGATAAATTTGTTCGCCGGACCTTGGCGCCGGATAAGTCGAGAATGAAGCCTTGGACTTGGGGCATGAGCCACCCTACCTTTAGTTTGATACCGATAGCGATTTATTCAAAAATTTCATAATTTCTTGGATATCGACGCTTGGCTCGGGATTTGTAGCGTCGCGCGTCCGCTCTCGAACATAAGCGGTCAACGTCTCCAAAATCGGATTCTTGTAATCAACATATTGCGGATCACGGCTGATTCTCTTCAGAGTGTAAATCGCCCCCAATCTAACCTCTAATTTTTCGCTGCCTAACTGATCGACCGCACGGTTGAACATCTCGACCACGTGGTTACGCTGAGCCACTTCAGCTTGTTGCAGCGCGGCAATCGCTTGCCGATTGGATGCGCGGCTGCGCCACCACGCCAGAACCACTCCGAAAACGGCCGCGACAACGAGTCCATAATTTCGGATCAGTTCACTGATCTGGATTAGATAAGCGATTTGACCCGAGGGCGCGGCATTCAACGCCAAACCGCCACTCCTAGAAATGGATGGCGCGTCCGTAAGCGTCAAGCACGGCCTCGTGCATCGTTTCCGAGATGGTCGGGTGCGGAAAGATCGTGCGAATGAGATCGGCTTCGGTCGTCTCCAGGGTCTTGGCGATCGTATAGCCCTGGATGAGCTCAGTGACCTCGGCGCCGATCATATGCGCGCCCAATAGTTCGCCGGTCTTGCTGTCGAATACGGTCTTGACCACGCCTTCGGGTTCGCCATAAGCGATCGCCTTGCCATTGCCGATGAACGGAAAATGCCCGACCCTGACTTCGTAACCAGCATCGCGCGCACCCTTTTCGGTCAGCCCGACGCTCGCGACCTGCGGTCGGCAATAAGTGCAGGCCGGAATGTTGCGGATGTCGAGCGGATGCACGTCGTTGACGCCGGCGATGTGCTCGACGCAGATCACCCCTTCATGGCTTGCCTTGTGCGCGAGCCATGGTGGGCCGACCAGATCGCCGATCGCATAGACGCCGGGCTCGCCGGTCCGCAGCCATTCATCGACGACGACATGGGTGCGCTCGACTTTAACCGCGGTGTCTTCGACGCCGATCTCTTCGACATTGCCGACAATCCCGACCGCGAGGATGACCTTTTCGACCGCAATTTCGCTCGCCTTGTCACCAGCTTCGATGCGTGCGGTGACTTGATTGCCGGTGCGCTCCAGGGCTTTCACAGTTGATCCCGTATGGATTTTGATTCCCTGCTTCTCGAAAGATTTGCGGGCAAAGGCCGAGATTTCCTCGTCCTCCACCGGCAAAACCCGGTCGAGGACTTCGACGACTGTCACCTCGGCCCCCATGTCGCGATAAAAGCTGGCGAATTCGATGCCGATCGCCCCCGAGCCGACAACCAACAGCGATTTCGGGATGGCTGAGGGAATCATCGCTTCCTTGTAGGTCCACACTTGCTCGCCATCGGGTTCGAGACCCGGTAACGAGCGCGCTCGCGCTCCGGTTGCTAAAATGATATGCGGCGCCGCCAAGCCGGTAACCGGCTTGCCATTTTTTGCGACCGCGAGGCGGTTTTTGCCTGCGAGCCGACCATGTCCGTCGAAAACCTCGACCTTGTTCTTTCGTAGAAGATAAGCGACCCCGTTCGACAATTGCTTGGCGACGGCGCGCGAGCGCGCGACCACCTTGCCGGCATCGTAGCGGATGTCGGTTGCCGAAAATCCGAACTGATCGAGGTGATGCAGGATGTGTAAGATCTCCGAACTGCGCAGCAGCGCTTTTGTTGGGATGCAGCCCCAATTAAGGCAGATGCCGCCCAAATGCTCGCGCTCGACGAGTGCCGTCTTCAGGCCGAGCTGGGCGGCGCGGATCGCGGCGACATAGCCGCCCGGCCCACCTCCGAGCACGATCAGGTCATAGGAAGTCTCGGGCATGACCTTCTCTCTCCGTCGCCCCCGCAAAACAACTCGTCGCCCCCCGTGAAAGCGGGGCCTAGGGCTGCAGAGGAAGCGCTGTGGCTCAGGTATTCCCGCTTCCGCGGGAATGACGAGTGTCTCGGGTAAACGCTTACTTCAGTGCCTGCAATCACAGCAGCATGGTCAGCGGGTCTTCGACAAGCTTTTTGAAGGCAGCGAGAAACTGCGCGCCGACCGCCCCATCGACGACGCGGTGGTCGCAGGACAACGTGCAGCTCATCACCGTGGCGACCGCCAGCGCGCCGTTCTTTACGATAGGACGCTGTTCGCCGGCGCCGACCGACAGGATGCCGCCATGCGGCGGGTTGATCACCGCAGCAAAATCACGGACCCCGAACATGCCGAGGTTGGAAATCGAAAATGTTCCACCCTGAAACTCTTCAAGCTTCAATTTGCCGGCTCGGGCGCGGGCGGCGAGATCCTTGGTTTCGTTAGCGATCGTCGCCAGCCCCTTGCGGTCGGCCTGCTTGACGATCGGAGTGATCAACCCGTCCTCGAGCGCCACGGCGACAGCGATGTCGACCGTATCCCATTGCAAGATCGCCTCATCGCTCCATGAGGCGTTGGCCGCCGGCACTTGGCGCAATGCAAGGGCGGTGGCCCGGATCACAAAATCGTTGACCGAAATCCGATAAGCCTCCGATCTGCCGTTCAATTCGGCACGGATCTTCAGCAATTCGTCGATTTCGCAATCGATCGTCAGATAGAAATGCGGGACCGTCTGTTTCGCTTCGGTCAGCCGCCGGGCGATGACCCGGCGCATCGCATTGAGCGGGCGCTCGGTGTAGGGCGGGTTGCCGGCGAGCGCCAGCACTCGCTCCTTTGACAGAAGGGTGGGCGGCGTCGAGGTAAGCGCTGGCGCGGCCGGCGTCGGCGCAGCGGCGGACCGGGCTAGCGGCGGGCTTGGGGCGGCGGCAGGCTGGCGCGCCGCCAGGATCGCCGCTTCGATGTCGGATTTGACGATCCGCCCTTGAGGGCCGGAACCGGTAATGGCCGCGAGGTCGAGACCCGCCTGCTGCGCCATGCGCTTGGCTAGCGGGCTCGCAAAAGTCCGCCGGTCATGCCCGTTGCCTCTAGCCCGCGGCGTCTCTGCCGAGGGGGCCGGCGGCGGCGCAGCCGAGCTTGATGGCGAGCTCGGCGCCGTGACAGTCGGAACGGCAGTCGCTGGTGCTGCGCTCGGCGCCGGTGAAGCCACATTCGCAAGCACCGAGTTATCCTCGCCCTCGCCGAGCAGCAACGCGATCGGCTGATTGACCTTGACGCCCTGCGTCCCCTCTGGAACTAGAATCTTGCCGACCCGACCGTCATCGACCGCTTCGACTTCCATCGTCGCCTTGTCGGTTTCGATTTCGGCGAGCACATCGCCCGAATGGACCTCATCGCCCTCGCGCTTCAGCCATTTGGCGAGATTGCCCTCGGTCATTGTCGGCGACAGCGCCGGCATCAGGATTTCGATTGGCATATCCCACCCCGCGCTCGCCATCGACCCATTGGCGTCATGACCGGGCTTGTTCCGGTCATCCACGACATAGCCGAGCGAGGAAGACGTGGATGGCCGGAACAAGTCCGGCCATGACCATTGTGTTGTTGATTGGGATTTTCGCTGGCCATCTACCCGGACAATGTATCGTGTCCCTCCGCCGCGAAGGATTTATGTTGGTCTAAAAGCCAGCTGAGATCACGGAGCGTTAGCGTCCGTTCAGCACGTCGCGGAAGGGCATCCGGTGATACTTGCCGACTAAATCGTCGGCGTTGCACTCGGCAAGCGAATTCCAGAACGGCTGAGATCGCAGGTAGGCGAGTTTTGGCGCCCCTGGGGGATGCCGGGCAACTTCTCATAAAACTCTGCCCATACCTCCTCGAGCCCCACTAGATCGAACCACCAAATTTTACCACTAAGGAGCCGCTCCACGCGCAGGCGCATGTCCTTCGGCGGCCAATTCTTGTCAACGAACTCTGTCATGTTCTCTCCTTAAGCTTTTCACGCATAAACGTAAGCTAGCCTAAGGGAATTCACAAGCCTGATCTGTAATTGGCCGGAGC
>CAWJXM010000047.1:0-45826 GCA_963846635.1 uncultured Alphaproteobacteria bacterium
GGAAAACACTGACATTTGTATTTTGCGTGGACAGCACCATTGACCGGCGCGCCTCGAAGTCGCCGGCAAAACCATGTATTCACATTGTGAACCGGACGGTCTCTCGGCTTGGAGACCTCGAGCGAGGCTGGGCGGGGGCTGGCGCGTCGGGTACGCATTGGGGAAAAATCATGGCGAAATCGCAGAACTATTCGCTTGAAGAGATGGATCGGCACAGCCTGTTCCATCCGGCGACCTCGATCGCCGATCACCTGAAGAGCGGGCCGACGATCATCGCCGGCGGATCGGGGGTCCGCCTTAGGGATCGGCACGGGAAAGAGCTGATCGACTGCGGCGCTGGGCTGTGGTGCGTCAATATTGGTTACGGCCGGGCCGAATTAGGGACAGCGGCGGCAGAGGCGATGGCCAATCTTGGCTATTATCACACCTTCGCTTCGTATTCGAATGAGCCGATCATCCGCCTTGCCGACCGGCTATTGGCACTATTCCGGGACCATGCCGGAGCCGGCCACCTCTCAAAGGTTTTCTTTGGCAGCTCGGGTTCGGACGCCAACGACACCAATTTCAAACTCGTTCGCTATTACAACAATCTGCGTGGCCACCCGCAGAAGAAGAAATTCATCGCGCGGCTGGGTGCTTATCACGGCTTGACTTATGCCGCCGGCAGCCTGACCGGGATCCCGGCTTTTCATGCCGCCTTCGATCTGCCGGTCGAGGGGGTGCTGCACACCTCATGCCCGCATTTCTATCGCTTTGCTGCGCCGGGAGAGAGCGAGACCGCGTTTACTGACCGCATGATCGGCGATCTCGAAGCGCTGATCGCGCGCGAGGATCCCGACACGATCGCCGCCTTTATCGCCGAGCCGATCATGGGCACCGGTGGCGTCTTGCTGCCGCCCAAGAGCTATTTCGCACAGGTTCAGGAAGTCCTCGCCAAACACGACATTCTGTTCATCGCCGACGAGGTCATCACCGGCTTTGGTCGTACCGGCGCATGGTTTGCCACCGGGCTCTACGGTCTGAAGCCGGACATCGTAACCCTGGCGAAGGGCGTCACCAGCGCCTATTTCCCGCTCTCCGCGTCGCTCGTTTGCGATGAAATATGGTCGGTGTTGCGCGAGGCCTCGCCGAAATACGGGCCCGTCATGCACGGGTTCACCTATTCGGGCCATCCCGTCGGCGGGGCAGTGGCAATGGCCAATCTCGACATCATCGAGCGCGAGGGGCTGGTCGAGAATTCGGCCCGTATGGGCGCCTATCTACGCGATCGGCTGCGTGCTCGGGTCGGCGATAATCCTTATATCGGCGACATCCGCGGCGAGGGGCTGATGGTCGGCGTCGAATTCGTCGCCGACAGGCAGACGCGCCGGTTCTTCGACCCGCAAACCCAGCCACACCGCATCGTCGCGCGCAACGCGTTCGACGAGGGGTTGCTGGTTCGCGCTCTGGGTTTCACCGAAACGGTTTCGTTCTCGCCGCCGCTGCCAATAGCCGCGAGTGATATCGAGCAGGCGGTCGACCGCTTCGCCCGGGCGCTCGATCGCGCGATGCCCGAATTGCGGCAACTCGCCAGCTGACCTATCGCGCTGCCACTGGGTGGCACCGCGCCGGCCTGCGCATTGCGCATAGGGCTTGGGTCCGCCATGATCAACGAGCCTGAAAAAAGGTACAAAACAGGAGGAAATGCCTTGACCGAAGACGCTCTCAGCGGCGTTGCGACCCCTCGCCCGGTCACCATCGCCGCGCGCATGGATCGGCTGCCGCAGACGGGCTTCATGCTGCGCTTTATCATGCTGCTGGCGCTCGGCGCATTTTTTGAAGTCTACGATAACGCTCTGACCACCTTTATTGCGCCCGGTCTGTTCAAGGCCGGGATCATGGTGGCGACAACCAAAGGGTTTTTCGACATACACGGCTTCGCAAGCCTGATCGCCGCAACCTTTACCGGTATGTTTATCGGGACTTTGTTGCTGAGCCCGTTATCCGATTTTTTTGGGCGGCGGACGATCTTTACATTTGCGCTGGTCTGGTATTCGCTCGCGACGTTGATCATGGCGACGCGGTCGACCGATGTCGGCCTCGTTATCTGGCGTTTTATTGCCGGGATCGGAATCGGCGTCGAATTCGTTACGATCGACACCTATTTGTCCGAGCTGGTACCGCGCGAACGCCGCGGCGCCGCGTTTGCTTTTGTCGCGACGATCGCCCTGACCGCAGGTCCGATAGCCGCGTTTTTTGCCTTTTTGCTGGTGCCGCGCGCTCCGCTCGGGGTCGCCGGCTGGCGCTGGGTAGCGTTGATCGGCGCCGGCGGCGCAGTTATCGCCTGGTGGCTGCGGCTCGGGTTGCCCGAATCGCCGCGCTGGCTGGCGCAACATGGCCGCCATGCCGAGGCCGACCGCGTCGCACGTATGATCGAGAGCCGGATCGAGACCGAGACCGGCCGCCCGCTTCCCGCGCCGCAGACCCTCGAAGGCGAGGTCGAGGAAGCCACGGGATCTTTGTGGGAGGCGTTTCGCCCGCCCTATCGAAAGCGGACGGTGATGCTCGTGATCTTCCAGCTGTTGCAGACGATCGGCTTTTACGGCTTCACCAGCTGGGTCCCGACCTTGTTGCTGGCGCAAGGGATCAACATCACCAAATCGCTCGCCTACACCTTTGTGATCGCGCTGGCCTCGCCGGCGGCCGCACTCGTTGCCACACAAATCGCCGACCGGTTCGAGCGCAAATGGCAGATTTGCGTATCGGC
Source organism: uncultured Alphaproteobacteria bacterium (assembly GCA_963846635.1). Taxonomy (GTDB): domain Bacteria; phylum Pseudomonadota; class Alphaproteobacteria; order ATCC43930; family CGMCC-115725; genus AP-15. The sequence continues at coordinate 2,747 of CAWJXM010000047.1, forward strand.
GCTGGCGATCGCGACCTTTGGTCTGTGTTTCTCGCAGCAACGCGGTGCCGTCGGGATTGTGGTTTTTGGACTGCTGATCGCGTTTTCCAACACGATCTTTGCCTATTCACTGCACGCCTATCAATCGGAACTTTATCCGACGCGAATTCGCGCCCGTGCCGTTGGCTTCACCTATTCCTGGAGCCGGTTCAGCACGATCTTCGTCGGCTTTTTTGTCGCTTTTTTTCTGCGCAATTACGGTACGATCGGCGTATTCCTGTTCATTGCCGGCGCGATGATAGCTGTCTTTATCGTGATCGCTACGATGGGTCCGCGCACCACAAAGCTGCGCCTCGAAGCTATCTCGCGCTGAGGCACGCGCGCCCGGATTTCGCCGCTGCCGGGTACGAGGTTATCGATTGGCGGCGGGCGATCCGCACATCGAGCGAATTTATTTTGGTGCGCCACCCGGTTTTGCAGCTAGGAGCATGACGGGTGCCGATCAGGCTGAGCTATGGAGAAAGTAATTGATGCCGAGTGCTACCCCAAGAAGGATTATGGCATCGCCGCTCACCCCTGGTATCGAGCAGCTGCTGATGGCAAAAAACACACCACAACTGCCGAGCACGACGCACATCGCCCATAACGCGACTCTGTAACAGGTAAATTGTAGGCATCGGTAAGGCCCTGATCCGCTGCCCTGAAAATATTCTAAAAAGTCATAAATAGGGGCAAAATTTGATAAAATACGGACCAAAAGAAAATACCTCAGTCATTCTAATGACCGCACGGGTTTGCGGCTACAGCGCCGATCGGCTCGGCATCGACGTGTTGCAGGCAAAGGTAGATCGATGCAGCATTCGGCTGCTACCCGCGTTCACGGTTAGACAATAGGGAGGATGGCCTTGAGGTCGCTTAAAGGTGCTTTCCTGGTCATGGGACTGGTCGGTTACGGATCTGCTTCTGCTTTTGGCCAGACCCTGATCGTCGGCAATGACGAAAAGCAGGGAGTTGATCAGAACTATAAGCCGATCTTGCGGGAGCCTGGGCACGACACCTTGTCGATCATCGATATTTCGAACCCTGCAACACCGCGGATCACCGCGACCATCCCGCTGATCAACTCGGTCGTGGGCCCGCCGACCAATCTTGCTGTGACCCCATCGGGTGACATGGCGCTGATTGCAAATTCGCTCGCCCCTGTCGTCCAGGGCTGGGGGCGACGTCTGGAGCCCGATAATAAGGTTTTCGTCGTCGACCTCAAGGCTGCGCCGCCGCAGATAATCGGCACGGTTACTGTCGGCAAGCAGCCATCGGGTCTGGCGATCAGCCCAAGCGGCAACCTCGCTCTAGTCACCAATCGCGGCGATGGCACGATTTCGGTGCTGGCGATCCGCGGCAGGGATGTTCTCGTCATCGGGACCGTGCCGGTCGGCGCCCCGGAAGATCAGGTCTCCGCCGTTGCCATCACTCCTGACGGCAAACATGCGCTTGCCACCAGACCAGCCGCCAACAAAGTTGCGTTGCTCGCGATCGATGGCGACAAGGTGACCTACACCAAGCGCGATCTGCCGACCGGGATCTTTCCTTACAATGTCGCGATCACGCCCGACGGCAGACTGGCGCTGACTGCCGACAACGGCAATGGCGGCAGTTCGGACGGAAATGTCGATACGGTCGGGGTCATCGATCTCGCCGATGACCCGCCGCGGGTTATCGATCACGTCACGGTTGGCGATTTGCCCGAGGGATTGGCGATCAGCCCCAAGGGCAACCTCGCGGTATCGGTCCAGGCGGAGGGCTCGAATGCACCGAAGACGGCCTTTTATCACCACGCAGGCGGCAGTGTCGCGGTCCTCGCCATTGATGGGAACAAGGTGACCAAGGTCGGGTCGATCACAGTCGGCGTTCTGCCCGAAGCGGTTGCCTTCAGCGCTGACGGCAGCCGCATCTATGTCGGCAATTTTCTCGATCGCGACTTGTCGATACTGCGGGTCGACGGCACCAATGTAACCGATACCGGACAGCGCTTTAAAATGCCAGGCCAGCCCGCCTCTATGCGCGCCGGCCCGCAATAGTTCTGCTGGCCGGCCTAGGTGAGCGGTGAGGTTAGGCTTACCTGGGCCTCAGCTGGGTGTTGCTGCCGATGCGTAAGATGCCAACGCCTGGTCAGCAATATTCCGCCCGCCATCGGGTCATCCGCCCGCTTGCCTCAGCCGGCGATGCGGTTGGAGAGCGGGGCGGAGGAGAACTCTGGTGCTGCAGCATTGCGCTCGTTCGCTCTCTCTTCCTGCAGCACTAGATTATCCTTAATGCTGCTGAGGGCCACGATAAGCGAGTCGCGCGTGGCGGTGGAGAGCCCGGCAAACGCCTCTTCGCGGATTGCGAGATTGATTTCGAGAATCCGCTCGACGACGGGTCGTGCAGCAGCCATTAACCATAAAGTTCGGATCCGCCGATCCGTCGGATGAGCGCGGCGCTCAACGAAGCCCTCCTCGTGCAATTTGTCGAGCATGCGCACCAGCGCGATTGGCTCGATGTCGAGCCAAGCTGCCACTTCGGCTTGGCTCACCCCCTCTTTGCCAGCGATGTAGAGCAGCACCGCGGCCTGACGCCGTGTGATCGGCAGCCCAGTATGGCGTGCGGCGCGCTCGAAGCGCCTTTTGACCAGCCGCGACACGTCGTGCACCAAAAATCCAAAATTGTGGTCGGCGACGGGGAGAGCCGCAGTCTTTATCGGCCCGGTAGCCACATGGTTGCGGGCCATCCCCGTCACTCCGCTCCCTGCCGATCGTGCGCCAACGCTGGCCTGCCTTCGCCCGACAACGCTTCCGCCACGCGTGATGGCCGGTAGGGCCGGCCGATCCAGCGGGCAAAGCGGTCGAGATACAGATAAATGACCGGCGTCGTGTACAGCGTCAGCCATTGCGACACCAGCAGCCCGCCGATGATCGCGACGCCGAGCGGCTGGCGCAATTCCGCACCGCCGCCCTGGCCAAAGGCGATCGGCATCGCGCCAAACAGCGCGGCGAAAGTCGTCATCATGATCGGCCGGAAGCGCAGCAGGCAGGCCTGGTGGATCGCTTCCTGCGGGCTTTTGCCTTCAAGCCGCTCGGCCTGCAGCGCGAAGTCAATCATCATGATCGCGTTTTTCTTTACGATGCCGATCAGCAGGATGATGCCGACGATCGCGATCACCGACAGCTCGTAATGCAGCAGCATCAGCAGCAGCAGTGCCCCGACACCGGCCGAAGGCAATGCAGACAGAATCGTAATCGGATGGATGTAGCTCTCGTAGAGGATCCCCAGCACGATATAGACGACGAGGATCGCCGCGGCGACCAATAGCGGCATCGACGCCAGCGAGGCCTGGAAGGCCTGCGCGGTTCCCTGGAACGAGGCGTTCAGCGTCGGCGGCACGTGCAGGCGCTGGGTCATCGCCTGAATCGCGTTGACCGCCTGTCCGAGCGCCACGCCTGGAGCCAGGTTGAACGACAGCGTGACCGCCGGGAAGATGCCCTGGTGACTGATCAGCAACGGTTCGGTCTTCCGCGCGAAATGCGCGAAACTGCCCAGCGGCACCTGAACGCCACCGGGACCAGAGACGTAAATCTCGGACAGCAGGTTCGGGTCGTGCTGGTACTGCGGCTGGACTTCGAGGATGACCTTGTACTGGTTGGTCGCGGTATAGATCGTCGCGACCTGCCGCTGGCCAAATGCATCGTAGAGCGTCTGGTCGATCTGGTTCATCGACAATCCGAGCCGATAGGCGGCTTCGCGGTCGACCTGGATAGCCAAATGTGCGGCGGCAATCTGCTGATCGGTCGCGACTTGCTGCAGTTCGGGCAGCTTTTTCATCTCCTGTTCAAGTGTCGGCGCCCAATGGTTGAGTTCATCGATGTTGGTGTCGGTCAGCGTGTACTGGTATTGGGTGCGCGACAGCCGGCCGCCAACCGTGATGTTCTGCGGTACCTGCATAAAGAATTTGGCACCCTCGATGCCGGCGACCTTCTTGCGCAACCGCTGGATGATCTGCTCCGCGGTGGCATCGCGCTGGTCATAGGGCTTCAGTCCCCAGAAGATTCGCGCCGTATTCTCGGCGGGGTTGTAAGGCGTGGCGCCGTCATACGAGAAGACGCCCTCGACACCGGGATCGTGCATGACGATGTCGACGACCTTGCGCCGAATCTTGTCGGTCTGGAGCATCGAAGCGTCTTCGCGGACATCAAGTTCGCCGAAGATGAACCCGGTATCCTGCTGCGGGAAAAAGCCCTTTGGCATCTTTACGTATAGATACCCGGTTGCGACCATCAGCAGCAACGTCGCCAGCAGCGCGGCGAACTGGTGGCGGAAGATGAAACCGAGCCCGCGGTCATAGCGGCGCAGCACCGCCTGGAACACGCGCTCGGCGCCGCGGTTGAAGCGGCCCTTGGGATGCAGCCCTTCCTGCTTCAGAAACAGCGAACACAGGACCGGGGTCAGGGTCAGCGACACGATCGCCGACGCCATCACTGCCACCGCTACGGTTACGGCGAACTCGCGGAACAACCGGCCGATGATCCCGCCCATGAAGAACAGCGGGATGAACACGGCGATCAGCGAAATCGTGATTGACACGATCGTGAAGCCGATCTGCCCCGCGCCCCGCAGCGCCGCATCGAACGGACGCATCCCCTGTTCGATGTAGCGCACGATGTTTTCGATCATGACGATCGCATCGTCGACGATGAAGCCGACCGAGATCGTCAGCCCCATCAGCGAGATGTTGTCGAGGCTGTAGCCGCCGACATACATGACGCCGAAGGTGGCGAGCAGCGACAGCGGCACCGCCAGGCTCGGGATCACCGTCGCCCACAACGTTCGCAGGAACAGGAAGATTACGACGACGACGAGGGTGATCGTCAGCAGCATCGTCAATTGCACGTCGCTGATCGCCGCTCGCGTCGTCTGCGAGCGGTCGGACATCAGGTCGACATGGACCGAGGGCGGCAGCGACTGCTCGAGCTTCGGCATCAACGCTCTGATGCTGTCCACCACGGCAACCGTGTTGCCGCCCGGTTCCTTTTCGATGGCGATTCCCTCTGCCCGCTGGCCGCCGAACCACGAGCGGAGCCGCTCGTTCTGCACCGAGTTGATGACGTCGCCGACATCCTTGATGTGCACCGGCGCGCCGTTCTTGTAGGCGATGATGATGTTGCCGTATTGCGCGGCGTTGAACAGCTGGTCATTAGTATCGAGGGCGATCGCCTGGTGTTCGCCCTCGATTTCGCCCTTCGGCCCGTTGACCGTCGCTGCGACGAGCGCGTTGCGCACGTCCTCCAGCCCGAGGCCTTTCGCCGCGAGCGATGCCGGGTTGATCTGGACGCGGGCGGCATAAGGCATCGAGCCGAAGACAAAGACCTGCCCGACGCCGGGCTCGGTCGACAGGCGGTCCGCGATGACGTTGGTGGCGTAATCGTCGACCTTGTAGGGCGGCAGGTCGTCGGAGTGGATCGCATAGATCAGGATGGCAAAGTTCGCCGGATTCACCTTGCGGTAGGTCGGTGGGGTCGGCATGTCCTTGGGCAACAGGCCGCTGGCCGCATTGATCGCCTGCTGCACGTCCCCCGCCGCGGCATCGATATTGCGGCTCAGGTCGAATTGCAGCGTGATCGAGCTGACGCCGACACCGCTCCACGAGGTCATCTCGGCCAGCGACGGGATCGAGATGAATTGCTGTTCGAGCGGGGTCGCGACCGCCGACGCCATCGTGCTTGGATTGGCGCCGGGGTACTGTGCTGTCACGGTGATCGTCGGGAAGTCGACATTGGGCACCGCTGCAACTGGTAGCAGATTGTATGCGCCGATGCCAAAGACCAGGACCCCCAGCATCAACAGCGACGTCGCGATCGGCCGTCGGATAAAGGGTTCGGAAATGCTCATCAGGTGACTGCTCTTATCTTATCTAAACGTCACGGTGTGTCACGGTGGCCCCCTCATCGGGCGCCAGGCGGGCGCTGCCCTCGGCTCACTCTGCTCCCTGGCGCTCTTGGACAAGGGCCGGTCTGCCTTCGCCTGCGAGTGCCTCCGCCATCCGCGAGGGCCGGTAAGGACGGCCGATCCAGCGCGCAAAGCGTTCGAGGTAGAGATAGATGATCGGGGTCGTGTAGAGCGTCAGCCACTGCGAGACAAGCAGCCCGCCGATAATTGCGATGCCGAGTGGACGGCGCAATTCCGAGCCCGCACCCTGTCCGAATGCGATCGGCGTGGCGCCGAACAGCGCCGCGAAGGTCGTCATCATGATCGGGCGGAAGCGCAACAGACAGGCCTGATGGATCGCCTCGCGCGGGCTCTTGCCCTCGATGCGCTCGGCCTGGAGCGCGAAATCGATCATCATGATCGCGTTCTTTTTGACAATGCCGATCAGCAGAATAATGCCGATCATCGCGATCACGCTCAGATCGTAATGCAAGATCATCAGCGCCAGTAATGCGCCGACGCCGGCCGAAGGCAGCGCAGACAAAATCGTGATTGGGTGAATATAGCTCTCGTAGAGAATGCCCAGGACGATGTAGACGACCAGGATCGCCGCCGCGACCAGCAGCGGTGTCGAGGACAACGATGCCTTGAACGCCTGCGCCGTCCCTTGGAATGACCCGTCGAGCGTCGGCGGCGCACGCAGATCGGCGGCCAGCGTCTGGATCTTGTCGACCGCTTGGCCGAGCGACACGCCCGGCGCCAGATTGAACGACAAGGTCACCGCCGGGAATTGGCCCTGGTGATTGACCGACAGCGACTCGATCTTCGAGGTGAAATGCGCGAACGCGCTAATCGGAATTTGCGCCCCGTTCGGCCCGGCGACATAGATTTTCGACAGCGCCGTCGGATCATCCTGGAACCGCGGCTCGACCTCCAGGATCACCTTGTATTGGTTCCTCGTGGTGTAAATCGTCGCGACCTGCCGCTGGCCAAAGGCATCGTACAAGGTCGCATCGATCAGGGATGGCGAGATGCCCATGCGGGAGGCTACGTCGCGGTTGATATCGATGCCGATATGCGGCGCCGCCACCTGCTGGTCGGAGGCTACGTCCTGCAACTCAGGAAGCTTTTTCATCGCACGCTCGAGGATCGGCGCCCAATGATTGAGCTCGTCCGAGTCGGTGTCGGTTAGCGTATATTGGTATAATGTGCGGCTGAGCCGCCCGCCGACGCTGATGTCCTGGCCCGACTGCATAAAGAACCGGACGCCTTGGACCGCGGCGACTTTCGGGCGCAGGCGCTGGATGATCTGGTTCGAGGTCAAGGAGCGCTGGTCGTGCGGCTTTAGCTGCATGAACATCCGGGCGGTATTCTCGGTCGGGTTGTAGGCCGTAGCGCCAGTAAAGGCGAAAACGCCCGAGACGTCGGGATCCTTGCGCACGACATCGACGATCTGGTGCACCAGCTTGGACATGCCATTAAACGAGATGTCCTCGCGCGCATCGGCTTGTCCGAAAATAAAACCGGTATCCTGCTCCGGAAAAAAGCCTTTCGGGATCGTCACATAAAGATAGCCGGTAGCCACGATCAGCGCCAAGATCGATAGCAAAGTCGGGAGCTGATGGCGAAAGACAAAGTCGAGGCCGCGTTCATACCGACGCAGCATCCATTTGAAGCCGGCCTCCAGCACCCGGTTGACCCAGCCGGGCTGATGCAGAGCTTGCTCCTTCAAAAACAGCGAACACAGAACCGGTGTCAAAGTCAGCGAAATCGCCGCCGACGCCACCACCGCGACCGACACGGTGACCGCGAACTCGCGGAATAGGCGACCGATGATGCCGCCCATAAACAACAGCGGGATAAAAACCGCGATCAGTGAAAACGTGATCGAAATGATTGTGAAGCCGATTTGCCCGGCGCCCTTCAGCGCCGCCTCGAACGGCCGCTGCCCCATTTCAATGTAGCGGACGATGTTTTCGATCATGACGACCGCGTCGTCGACGATAAAGCCGACCGAGATTGTCAGCGCCATGAGCGAAATATTGTCGAGATTGTAGCCGACCGCATACATCACGGCAAAAGTCGCCAGCAGCGACAGCGGCACCGCGATCCCGGGAATGATCGTCGCCCACAATGTTCGTAGAAACAGAAAGATAACGAGGATCACGAGGCTTATCGTCACCATCATGGTAAACTGCACGTCGTGAACCGCCGCCCGGATAACCAGCGATCGGTCGGACACCAGGTCGACTTTGATCGAAGGCGGGAACGATGCCATGATGCGCGGAACCATCGCCTTGATCGTGTCGACCAGCTGGATTGTGTTGGCGCCCGCTTGGCGCTGAATCGCCAAGCCCTCGGCCTTAGTGTCGAAAAACCACGCTCCTGTATTGGCGTATTGAACCGAGTCGATCGCGCGTCCGACGTCCTTGACGCGTACCGGCGCGCCGTTGCGATAGGCAATAATTACATTGCTATAGGCTGCCGCGTTGAACAGCTGATCGTTGGTGTCGAGAGTGTAGGTCTGATTTGCGCCTTCGAGATCGCCCTTTGGCCGATCCAGCGTCGTCGCAACCAGCGCGTTGCGCACATCCTCAAACCCGAGCCCGCGCGAGGCCAACGACCCCGGATTGATCTGAACATGGGCTGCATAGTTCTCTTGGCCAAAAATCCGCGACTCGGAGACGCCGGGCACCGTCGACAGCTTCTGCGCTAGGATCGTGTAGGCAAAATCATTAACCCGATAGATCGGCAGCGCGTCGGAGTGAACGGCGTAGATCAGTACCGGACGATCGGCCGGGTTGGTCTTGCGGTAGGTCGGCGGGCTCGGGAGATCAGGCGGCAACAGACCGCTGGCCGCGTTGATCGCCTGCTGCACGTCCTCCGCCGCGGCGTCGATGTTGCGCGAAAGATCGAATTGCAGTGTGATCGACAATGATCCGATGCCGCTCGTCGAAGTCATCTGGTCGAGCGACGGAATCGCGGCGAATTGCTGCTCGAGCGGCGTGGCGACCGCCGAAGCCATCGTGTCTGGGCTGGCACCTGGATAAGTGACCGAGACTACGATTGTCGGAAAATCCACATTGGGCAGCGCCGCCACCGGCAGCAGCCCGTATGCGCCGATGCCGAACACCAGCACGCCGAGCATCAACAAGGACGTGGCGATCGGCCGGCGGATGAAAGGTTCCGAAATACTCATCGACGATTACCTCGGCATTTCGGGTCGAATTGTCGCTCCGGCGCGATTGGGCGCCGGATTGCACTCAACTTGCAGCATTTGGACCACTGGCCGGCCGTGCTGGCAGGATTCTGACGCGAGCTCCCTGGGTCAGGCGATACTGACCGTCGACAACGACGCGCTCTCCGGGCGAGAGACCTTTGGTGATGACCGCGATGCCGTCTTGCACCGCGGCAACCGTTACCGCGCGGCGTTCGACGGTATTATCGGGCTTGATGACATAGGCATAATTGCCATCGGGCCCTTCCTGAACGGTCTGCGCCGGCACGGTCGCGACATTCGGACGGGTTTTCAAAATTATCCGCAGGCTGACAAATTCGCCGGGCCACAGCCGTTCGTCCTGGTTGTCGAACCGCGCCTTGAGGTGGATCGTGCCGGTTGTCTGATCGATTGAATTGTCGATCAGGGTCAGCTTGCCTTCGGACAACAAGGTATTGCCGTCGCTGCTGTAAGCGCGGACGACGAGCGGTTCTTTTTGCTGCTGCTGGCGAACCTCGTCGAGCGTGTCTTGCGGCAATGTAAAACTGACAAAAATCGGCTTCAGTTCGGTGATCGTCACCAATGCTGTGTTGTCGTTCGCGTGAACGAGATTGCCCTTGTCGACGAGCCGGGCACCCAGGCGCCCGTCGATCGGCGAACGAATGTCAGCGTAACTGAGATTAAGCGCTGCGTTGTCGATCTGGGCCTGGTCGCCTTTGATGGCCGCGGTCAGCTGGTTAACAAGCGCGGTCTGCTGGTCGTAGCTCTGGCGGGTTTGGTACCCGGTGCCGAGCAATTTCGAATAACGTTCGAGGTCGAGCTTGGCGCCCGCGAGCTGGGCTTCGTCCTTCTGCTTGGCCGCCTGGGCCTGTTCCAGTGCGGCCTGGTAGGGTCGGGGATCAATCTCGAAAAGTGGGTCGCCCTCTTTTACCTCCTGGCCTTCCTTGAAGAAGACTTTAACGATCTGGCCATCGACGCGGGTTTTTACGGTGACCATATTGTAGGCTTGTACCGTGCCGATCCCTTGCAAATAGACCGGCACATTTTGGGCGGTAACGGTGCCGGCGGTGACGGGCACCAGCGGCGCTTGCGTCTGTGCCGTGGCCCTGGGGCCGTTGCCGCCAAAGCCGTGCCACCAGATTACCAGCGCGGCTGCCACAACGATGATCGCAGCCAAGCCGATCGCACGCCTTGCCATGACGAGCAACTCCTTCAAAGTTAAGTTAATGACTATCTATCATAGATAAGCTCTATAGGTTTTGACGATTGCTGTCCATCGCGGCGGCTTCGCGGCTGCGGGCGAAACGTCGCACCCCGTATTGGAACCTATTGTGCTGGCAGCTCGATCGGAGCGCAGTTGGTACGGCCCGACATCAGGCAGTCCTCGAGCTTTGCTTCCTTACCGAGATCGCGTATCAGCACGATGCCGGCTATCGCCAGCGACAGCACGATGGCCAAGCCCATCAAGGCCGCGGTTCGTCTATCGTCGCTCTCGCGATCGTCGTCAAATCTATCGGGCATCGGCCCGCCGCAACGATCCGCAACTCGAGGGCGACATTTCAGCACCCGTTCTTTAACTTGGGTCAGCCTCGCCAGGAGCGGCGAGCGCGCTGCCGAACTCACAGTTCGATCGCCTCTTGGTTCTGCCATCGATACATCAAATCGCGAACGCCGGCAACGACCCAACAACGCCCCCAGACTTGCGTCATCCATGCTGCTACCCATGCGTGCCCGCATGGTTGAGCGCTCGTTCGACCGCCCGCTCGGTCAGCAGCTCGGGCAACAATTCGCCTTGCGGCCGGCCGGGCCCGTATACTGCGTTAAACGGAATGCCGTAGCGGCCGAAGCTCTCGAGATAGCGGGTCAGCGCCGGGTCGGGCCGGGTCCAATCGCCGCGCATCGCGATAACGCCCGGCCCGAACAGCCGAGCAGCGACCGGCTCGCGGTCGAGCACCACCGCTTCGTTGACCTTGCAGGTCAAGCACCACGCCGCGGTCACATCAACGAACACGATCTTGCCCTTTTCCACCAGTTGCGGAATCTGGGCGGCATCAAAGGCCTCCCAACGCCCGGTCCGCTCTGACTGGTCCGGTGCCGCGACGCCCGCAAAGGCCGGCCCCAGCACCGCCGCTGCGACGAGCGCCGCTGCGACCTTCCCGGTCAGTTTCGCCAGCGCGGCTGGGATAACGTTCCGGCTTTTCAGCGCAAGCAATAGGACAACGGCAGTCAAAGCCGCGGCAGTGACGATTGCTACCGGCGCCCCGGAGAGTGCCGACAGGACCCACAGCAACCACAAGGCTGTTCCGGCCAGGGCCAAGCCGAGGAACAGACGCAGCCCGTTCATCCACCGCCCAGGCCGCGGCAGCAGCCGAACCAGCCGCGGGAAGGCGCTGACGGCGAGATAGGGTGCCGCCATTCCCACACCCAACGCCGCAAACACCATCGCAATCTCGACCGGCCGTTGCGCCAGCGCAAAGCCGACCGCGGTGCCGACGAACGGCGCCGAACACGGGGTCGCAAGCAAGGTGGCGAAGGCGCCGGTCAGAAACGCATCGGCGTAAGGTCTTTCGGCACGGATTTCGGCCGCCGCTTCATACGCGAAACGCGGCAGCAGGATCGGCAGCCAGCCCCATAGGCTTGCCGCGAACAGCGTTGTCAGTGCCGCCATCGCCGCGATGAACCACGGCCATTGAAACTGGATGCCCCAACCGATTGCAGCACCCGACGCTTTCATCGCGATCAGCGCGGTGGCGATCAGCCCGAATGAGGCAATCACGCCGAGCGCGGTCATCAGCAGGCCAAGACGCACCCGCTGCCGCTCGGCTCCGGCATGGCTCGCTACCGACAGCAGTTTCAGCGACAGCACCGGCAGCACACAAGGCATCGCATTTAGGACGAGGCCGCCGATCAGCGCGATCACCAGAATCGGCAACAGCCGCTTGGAACCACTGGCCGCCGCGGCGGGTGAGGGGGTTGCGGTGAATTCGGCGGCGCGGGCGCCGTCGACCAGGGTCAAAGTCAGCTTTTTGCCGATAACACCGGCAGTATCCGCTTCGCGGATCGGCACTGTGATCCGCGCACTGTGTGCGGATTGCGACAGCGCCACCTCGGGCCGCCCGGGCGATCCCTTGGCGAGGCCTTCGACAAACAAATCGGGTGCCGCAAATGCCTGATCACGGCTGTGCAAGCGAACCGTCAGCACCGTGTCCGCGCCATACCCCGGCAGCCTCGGCCGAGACGAGATCAATTCCGGCCGCGGCGAGTGAGCGCGGAACCTGGGTGCGCGCCTCGGCGATCAACCCCGCTTCCGCCGAGGGCGTTGCCGGACCCGCGGGCAGCGAAAGGTCGAGTTTTGCCGAATAGGGCACGCAGATGTTGGCGCAGGCCGCCCAGCTCACATCGGCGTGGAGATCAAGGGCGCGCCCGGGGTGCGTCGAGGGTCAGCGCGATCGGCAGGACGACGCGGTCACGATACGCCGCGGTCTCGAATCCCTGCAGCGAATAGCGCGCCGGCGCCGGCCAGGATATGTCGGCCTGCTTCAGATTTACCGAGCCCGTCCAGTCGATGCTTGGTGGAACCCCGGCATCGCCGGGGCTGCGCCAATAGGCGTGCCAGCCGGGTGCAAGGCGGATTTCGAGACCGGCCTCGATCCGCTTTGCCGAGCCGACCGCATCGCTCGCGGTGATCAGCCGTGCCGCCGAATGGTCGTCGCCCACCCATTTCGTCGCCGCCGCCATCGCCGGCAGCGGCGAGCACAGGACCAAAGCCGCCGCCAGCAGTCCGCCGATGATCCAGCATCGCCGCAAATCAACAATTCCCCATCGCAACGCGGAAATATGCGCTCCAGACAAATGCCAACCAATTACGGCGCAAGCAAGACTGCTGCTTTCAGGTTGATCTCGACCACCCAGCATAACAGCGCGGTCTTCATCGGTTGTGCTATCTACGGGCCGTGCGAAATTGGCGCGTTGCCGCCCAGGGCGGATCGCGCTCTGCCTCGGTTGCGGTGGCCGGCATCGCTCTGCGCTATTCAGGCCATGAGCCTCCGCACAAGGATCATCGGACATGGCGCAAAGAGGGCCGCTTTCCGGCATCACGATCGTCGATCTCTCCCGCATCCTCGCAGGTCCCTATTGCACGCTGTTGATGGCTGAGCTCGGCGCGCGCGTGATCAAGGTCGAGCCGCCGGGCCAGGGCGACGATGCGCGCCATTATGGTCCGTTTCGCAACGGCAAATCCGCGTATTTTTCGTCGGTCAACCGCGGCAAGGAGTCGATCGCACTCGATCTCAAATCGCCCGAGGGTCGCGACATCTTCGAACGCCTGTTGGACAAGGCCGACGCCCTCGTTGAAAATTTCCGCCCCGGCACGATGGAAAAGCTCGGCTATGGCTGGGACACGCTGCACCCGCGCTATCCGCGCCTCGTCTATGCCGCGGCCTCCGGCTTTGGCCATACCGGGCCCTACTCGCATTATCCCGCCTACGACATGGTCGTGCAGGGTCTCGGCGGGGTGATGAGCATCACCGGCCATCCCGGCATGCCGCTGACGCGTATCGGCACTTCGATCGGTGATCTCGGCGGCGGGCTGTTCACTGCGATCGCGCTAAACGCCGCGCTGCTGCATCGCGAGCGCACCGGCGAAGCGACAAAAGTTGACGTGTCATTGTTCGACTGCCAGCTGGCGCTGCTTGAAAACGCGATCGTGCGCTATACGACGACTGGCGAAATACCGGGGCCAATGGGTGCCCGCCACCCGTCAATCACGCCGTTCGAGGCCTTTGCGACGGCTGACGGCAACATCATCATTGCCGCCGGTAATGACGGCTTGTTCGTCAAGCTTGCTCAGGCGCTGGGCCGCCCCGATCTCGCCGAGAACCCGTTGTTCAAGACCAACCCGCTGCGCAACCAGCATCAGGAGGCGTTGAAGGCGGAAATTGAGAGCGTGTTGCGCGAGGCGGGCACCGAACATTGGATCAGCGTGCTTGAAGCGGCTGGGGTGCCGTGCGGCCCCGTCAACAATATCGCCCAGGCGATTGCTCACCCGCAGGCCGCGGCGCGCAATATGCTGGTCGAAGTTGATGATCCAACAATGGGTAGCTTGAAGCTCGCGGGCAACCCGATGAAGGTGTCGGCCTTCCCCGACCCGACCAGCCGCGCGCCGGCCCCTGACCTCGACGGCGATCGCGAGCGGATCCTGCGCGAACTCGGTCTGTGATGCCATCGCCCGCCCGGCGCCGTCGTCGCGCGCGGGTGAGGGGCAGGGTGGGACGCCGGGTCGGTGCCGGTCTTGTTGTGCTGCTTCTGGTTGCCGGCGGTGCCGCCTATCTGTATTTGCGCTCATCATTGCCGCAAATTAGCGGCCGGCTCTCGGTAACCGGGCTGAAAGCCCCGATCCGCATCGAACGCGATGCCGACGGGGTGCCGACGATCATCGCCGATAGCGAGGATGACGCCGCCTTCGGTCTCGGTTTTGTCCACGCCCAGGATCGGCTCTTCCAGATGGAGCTGACGCGCCGCTATGCCGCCGGGCGGCTCGCCGAGATCTTCGGGCCGGCGGCGCTGCCAGCCGATAAACAAATGCGCGTGTTGGGGCTTTATCGCCTGTCCGAGCAGGAGATCCCGTCCCTATCAGCCGAGGTAAACCGGGTATTCTCGGCATATGCTGCCGGGGTCAATGCGTTCCTCAAGACCCACCGCGGCGCGTTGCCGCCCGAATTTCTGCTGCTGCGTTATTCGCCTGAGCCATGGCACGAGGCCGACAGCCTTGCATGGGGCAAGCTGATGGCGCTGCGGATCAGCGGCAATTACCGCGGCGAAATCCAACGCGCCGATATGGCGCGGACGATCGCGCCAGCCGACTTGGCCTTTCTCTATCCGGGTTACCCGAAAAACGGGCCGATAACCTTGGCGGCGATGCGTCCGATTTATGACCGGCTGGGGCTCGACGATCTGTTGCGCGCGATGCCTCCGGTGATCGGGCCGCGCTACGCGTCTAACAATTGGGTTGTCGATGGGCGGCACAGCGCGAGCGGTAAACCGCTTCTCGCGAATGACCCGCATCTCGATTTCGGTGCGCCGGGTCAATGGTATCTCGCTCGTTTGAAAACACCGGGGGGAGTGGTCGCCGGTGCCACTGCCGCTGGGATCCCGCTCGTTGTGATCGGCCATAACGACCATATCGCCTGGGGGTTTACGACAACCACGGCCGATGTCGAGGATCTCTTTATTGAGAAGATTGATCTCAATGACCCGAGCCGCTATCTGACCCCCGACGGCAGCGCCCCGTTTGTCACCCGACACGAGAGCATCCGCGTCCGCGGCAGTGCTCCGGTTGACTTAATGGTTCGAACGACCCGGCATGGCCCGGTCCTGTCCGACGTGTTGCCCGCAGGCGTCGCCGATCCCGGTTATGCGCTGGCGTTATCGGCAACATTTTTGCTGCCCCAGGACCGGAGCGCGCAAGCGTTGTGGGAGGCGAGCCATGCCACCAACTGGTCGGGCTTTCGCGAAGCCTTGCGAAATTTCGTCGGACCCGTTCAGAACACGGTCTATGGCGACGACACGGGCACGATCGGCTTTATTGCGCCGGGTTTGGTGCCGATCCGCAAAAAGGGCGATGGCTGGATGCCGGCGCCAGGCTGGACCGGTGAATATGATTGGAATGGGTTTATTCCGTTCGACAAGCTGCCAAGCGCGGTTGATCCGTCATCGGGACGATTTGTTAGCGCCAATAACAAGATCGTGCCTAACAGCTATCCCTATTTCATCAGCCGCGATTGGGATCTGCCGGACCGAGCGGAGCGGATCAACACACTACTCGATGCAACCCCGGTTCAGACTCCGTCGTCGAGTGCGGCAATTCAGGCCGATACCTTGTCGCTGATGGCCAAACGCTTGGTGCCGCTGATGACCCGAATCGCGCCCGCCGATCCGGCCGCCGGCCGGGCACTCGAATTGTTGCGGCAGTGGGATTTCCGCATGGACCGCGACAAGACGACGCCCTTGCTGTTCACCGCTTGGCTGCGGCAATTCAGCCGCGCCATCCTCTTTGGCCGCTTTGGCAATGCTGTGGCCGGATACTGGGATCTGCGGCCCGAAGTCATGAAAGCAGTGCTGACTAGTCATCGGGAGTGGTGCGACGATCCGAAGCGGCCCGGAACCGAGACGTGTTCGAGCCGGCTCGTACAGTCGCTTGCGGCTGCCATTGCCGAGCTGCGGCAAGCCTATGATGCCGACATGAATGGCTGGAAATGGGGCAGGGCGCATATTGCCGTTTTCGCCAATCCGGTATTCAGTCGCATCCCGGTGTTGCGCGACTGGTGGGGCCCATCGATCTCGACCGGCGGCGCCAGCGACACGGTCGATCACGCTCCGAGCGTCATCCGCGACAGCCAGGATCCCTTCGAACAACGATTTGGTGCCGGCCTGCGCATCATTACCGATCTTGCTGCGCCCAAAAACTCGCGGATGATCGTGACCCCCGGTCAGTCCGGGAACCCGCTCTCCAGCCACTTCGCCGACTTGCTGCAGCGCTGGCGCGATTTTGGCCTGCTCGTCCCGGGCCGGGCTGCCGTGATCTCCACTCTCGACCTGGTTCCTGCACATGAATGATCTGCCGGTCTCACTCGCCGACATTCGTAATGCGGCGGCGGCGATCGCCGGTGCGGTCGCGCATACGCCGACGATATATGCTCCGGGGCTATCCGATCTCGTCGGCGCCGAGATCTGGCTGAAGCTCGAAACTCTGCATCGGACCGGTTCCTTCAAGGAACGCGGCGCTTTGAACAAGCTGTTGACCTTGAGCCCCGAGCAACGCTGCGCCGGCGTCGTCGCAATGTCGGCCGGCAATCATGCGCAGGGTGTCGCCTATCATGCGCAACGCCTCGGCATTCCGGCCACGATTGTGATGCCCGAAGGCACGCCCTTTACCAAGATCGACCGGACCGAGGCCTTTGGAGCCACCGTCTTGCTCAAGGGGGACAGTCTGGCCGCTGCGGGCGAGGCGGCAAACGCGCTTGCTCGCGAGCGCGGCCTCTCGTTTGTCCATCCTTATGACGATCCCGCGGTCATTGCCGGGCAAGGCACGATCGCGCTCGAACTCCTGGCCGATCGGCCCGATCTCGACACGATCGTGGTGCCGATCGGTGGCGGTGGGCTGATTTCCGGCATCGCGGTGGCGGCGACAGCGCTTAAGCCGCCGATCGAAATCATCGGCGTCCAGTCAACACTCTACCCATCGATGTGTCGGTTGAGACAGGGCAAGGACCCAGGTCCACCGGCGGAACCGATGACCTTGGCCGAAGGCATCGCGGTCAAAGAGCCGGGTCGGCTCACGCGCCGCGTCGTCGCGGCACTCGTCTCCGATATCCTGCTGGTCGACGAACCGATGCTCGAAGGTGCTCTCAAGACCCTCCTCGAACGCCACAAGCTGATTGCCGAAGGGGCCGGCGCCAGCGGCATGGCGGCGGTGCTCGCCGCGCAACAGCGCTTGGTCGGCAAACGGGTCGCGATCGTCATCAGCGGCGGCAATATCGACAGCCGGCTGCTCGCCTCGATCCTGATGCGAGGGCTGGTGCGCGAAGGCCGACTCGTTCGGTTGCGCGCCGAATTGCCGGATGTGCCGGGAGCTTTGTCGCGGGTCTCGGGAATTATTGGCAAACATGCCGGCAACATCGTCGAGGTGCACCATCAACGGCTGTTTCACGACATCTCGGTCAAGCGCGCCGAACTCGACGTCGTTGTCGAGACGCAGAACCGACGGCACGTCGAAATGTTGATCGCGGCTCTTAACCAAGCCGGCTTTCCGACCCGGCTGCTCCTATCCGAAGCCGCCGACCATACGGAATAAGGGCTTAGGCAGCGCCCTCGACCAGGATCAGCCGGCCGGTTGAGTTGGCTTGCCTGATCTTTAGAGCCTGCTGGTATTCGTCCGAGTGGTACCAGCGCCGGGCGGTGTCGGCATCGGGGAACTCGATGACCACGATCCGCTCGGGCTCGGGTGCGCCTTCGAGCAGCTCGGTCTTGCCGCCGCGCACGATAAATCGGCCGCCAAAGCGAGCGATACTGGCGGCGGCGAGCGGCCGATAGGGCTCATAGCCGCTGGCGTTTTTTACTTGGACATCAGCGATAACATAAGCAGGCATCGGCTCCTCTCTCGTTGCAGCTGGCAATCACGGATTCAATTTAACACACTGCGGCACAAGGTATGGCCGCTTGCCGTAGCCCGCGGTATCCCCACATGCTCGCCGTAAATCCGCAACCTCGAGGCTCCCCGTGACCGCCGGATACGACTTTCCTTGGTACGACCGTTACGCCATACCCGACCCGGCAAGCTTCCCCGAGCTTTACGAGGGGGTGCTGTGGCGCCGCGTCTTTGCCTACATCGTCGATTTGGTGTTCATCGGCATCATCGCGGTCGGCGTGTGGATTGTCTTTGCCCTGCTTACGGTATTGAGCTTTGGGCTGCTAGCGCCGGTGCTGTGGTTTCTGTTCGGGCTGATTCCGTTTGCCTATCACACCCTGTTGCTGAGCGGGCGGCACTCGGCGACATTCGGCATGCGCTGTTTTGACCTTGAACTGCGCTCGGTGACCGGCGCGCGGCCGAACTTCCTACAGGCGCTGATCCAGACCGCACTGTTCTATGTGACCGTTAGCATGACCGGCTCGCTGATCCTGCTCGTTGCGCTGTTCAACCGCCGCTGGCGCACGCTGCACGACTTCCTCGCTGGCACGGTCATGGTGCGAACCCTGCCGCCAACGCCTTGACAACATTAGACAGTGTGGGGCAGCGGGCGGCC
The DNA here is from genome assembly GCA_963846635.1 of uncultured Alphaproteobacteria bacterium. Taxonomy (GTDB): domain Bacteria; phylum Pseudomonadota; class Alphaproteobacteria; order ATCC43930; family CGMCC-115725; genus AP-15. The sequence continues at coordinate 21,701 of CAWJXM010000047.1, forward strand.
GCGCGTCTCGGGCAGGAACGGCGCCGTGATCACACCGATGATAAAGAATAGGCCTACAATCGTCGCCGCCGGGCCATAGCCGCCAAGACTGACGATCAGCGAACCGGCAATCAATGGGCCGATGCAGGATATCCAGCGCGGCGCGTTGAAACAGAACGCGACCGCGGTGCCGCGCATCCGGGTCGGGAACAGTTCGGGCAACCAGATCGGCGCCCAGGACCAGATTCCGCCGGTAAAGAACCCGAAAACGGCGACGGCGACGAGCAGTTCGGGCATTCCCTTGGCCCACAGATAGACGACCGGGGTCAGGACCAGGCACATCGCATAATAGAGCATCGCGGTCGGCTTGCGCCCGATCGCGTCGGAAAGGAAGCCGAGGGCGATAAAGCCAAAGATCGCGACCCCAGTGCCGAGCAGCCCGGCGATCGCCGAGTAATACGGCGCCGACAATCCGGCTCTGGTCGCAACCGTACCGACATAGGTCGGCACAAAAGTGGCGACACCCCAGAACCCGAAGGTCACTGACAGCATCATCAAAAACGCTGCGATCAACCGCCCGCGCACAGCACGGTCAAGAAACATGTCTGTGACTGTAAACCGCGTCAGCGCTGCCGCTTCACCTTCGAGCGCCCTGCCGCTGCGCGCCATTTCGCGCGCCTGCTGGCGGCGTTCGTTGGCGTCCTCCCAGCGCGAGGATTCGGGCATGCTGCGCCAGATCCACAGCACCAAGAGCGCCGGCAGGATCCCGACCAGGTACATGAAGCGCCATGAATGCGGTCCGAGCCCGCCGAGGACGAGCCATACGCCCGATGCGATAAAGCTGCCGATCCCGGCGCCCGATTGTAACAGGCCGCCGCCCTTGCCGCGGGCGTGGTCGGGCCACAATTCGGAGACGATCGAGGCGCCGGTCGCCCATTCCGACCCGATCCCGACGCCAACGAGAAACCGCAGGATTGCGAAAGACTGCCAATTCCAAGCGATCGCGCTCAATCCCGTGGTCAGCGAATAGGCGAGGATCGCCAGCATCATCGTCCGCTTGCGGCCGATATAGTCGGCGATGATGCCGCCGATCACGCCACCCGTTGCCCAGCCAAAGACCGTCGTCGCCAAGACATAGCCGGCGTAGCGCGGCAGGGCGGGATAATCGGCGGGAACGAGCAGTTGATGCAGCGCAAAGCCGACGGTTAAGAACAGCGCGTAAATCTCGAACCCGTCGAACAGCCACGCCAAGTTCGACGCAAGCAACACCCGCCACTGCTCACGATTGAGCGTGCGATACCAGGGTATAGACGCGGCGATAGCGTCTTCCGACATGCTACTCTCCTGTTCGTAGGGCCATATCACGACCCTAAATTTTGTTTAACCGGCCGGTTCTTCGACCGCGTGTCTTTTTAGTGTCGCCGTCGACCGGTGTCAAACCGCGAGCGGGCGAGCGGCCGGATGCCGCCTTCGACGGCGGCCGATGGCATCTGCCGAAGCGGCAGATGCCATCGCATCGGGCTACATTCCTTCGCGCACGACCGGGTTGGTCAAGGTGCCGATGCCGGTGATCTCGATATCGATCGTGTCGCCGTGCTTGACGTTTTCGGGCGCGCCTTCGGTGCCCATCCACACGACATCGCCGGGGTACAATGTCAAGTATTGCGACATCCGGCTGATAAAGGTCGCCGGGCCGAACAGCATGTGATCGGTCTTAAAGCGGATTTTTTCATCGCCATTGACGCGGATAATGGTTTGCGCGGCATCGAGGTCGAAATCGGTCTCGATCCACGGTCCCATCGGCTTGAAAGTATCGGCGTTCTTGGCGCGCCATAGGGTGCGGTCATTGGCCTGCCACGTGCGCTCGCTAAAGTCGTTGCCGATCGTCCAGCCGAGCACGCAGGAGAGGGCCTCCGCCTCACTCAAATGCTTCGCCTTGCGCCCGATGACCGCGACCAACTCGCCTTCGTATTGGATGCGCTCGGTCGCGTCCCTGGGGATCACGATCGGCTCGCCGTGTGCGACCAGCGCGTTGTTGGCGCGATAGCCGATATCGGCGGCTTTTGGCAGGTTCGGCTCCTGACCGCGCTTTCTTGCCGCCTCGATCACATGCTCGGCATAATTGAGGCCGGCGCAGTAAAAGGTGCGCGGCTCGACCGGCACCAGCAATTTCACTGCAGAGAATCTGTGGCGGGTATCGGTCCTTTCATAGCCGGCAAAAGGGTCGCCTTTGACTTCGGTTACCGTGTCGCCCTCGACAATGCCATAGGCTGCCCGACCATTGGTCTCAAACCGTATCCAGCGCATCTCTCCCCTCTCCTCAATCCCCGTCCGTCACCCTCGCATGATCCCCGGCTCGAAGTCGGGTAAAGGTCCAGGGCGATGGGGAAGCACGAGCCCTGGATTCCCGCGTTCGCGGGAATGACGAGTGAACAGTTCGCACAATCTCACAGGCTGCGTAGAAATTCGATGATCGCGACATTGACCTCAGCGGCTCGCTCCTGCTGGGTCCAGTGTCCGCAACCGGGTAGAATGATGGTGCCGCGCAGTTGCGGCACCGACTGCCCGAGATTCGCCACGCGCTGGTCCATGCCGCGGAACGCCAGCACCAGATCGCGATCACCCGCGACATAGAGCGCGGGAATGCTGACCGTGGCGCCGGCGAACGGAGCCAGCAGCTCCCAATTTCGGTCGATGTTGCGGTAATAGTTGAGACCGCCGCGGAACCCGCTGCGCGCGAACTCCGCCGCGAAGACATCAATATCGGCCTCGCTGAGCCACGCCGGCAAGGTCGTCGGAAAGACCAAATTGCTCGCCGTCAGCGCCGCAATCCCGCCGGCGCGCGGCACCATGCCGACCTGGTCCTGCGGCAACCGCAGCGGCATATCCCCGGAATTTGCGTAGAGCATACTGCGGATCGAGCGGCGGATGTCTTGCTCGAGCTCCGCCTCGGCGACGCCCGGGCTCTGGAAATAGAGCTGATAGAACACCGCGTGCTCGGTTTGCGGCATGACGGTTGTGGGCCGCAGCGGGCCGCGCGGCAAAAACGGTACGCTGAGACCGATCACGCCGCGAAAGCGGTCAGGGCGCATCAGCGCCGCATACCACGCTACCGGCGCCCCCCAATCATGGCCGGCAATGACGGCTTGCTCCGCCCCGAGCGCATCGAGAAGCCCGATCATGTCGCCGATCAGATGAAATATCGTGTACTGGTCGATCTCGTGAGGCTGGTCGGTCTGGCCATAGCCGCGCATGTCGGGCGCCACTGCGCGAAACCCGGCCGCGGCGAGCGCGCTTAGTTGGTGGCGCCATGAATACCAGCACTCCGGAAAGCCGTGGCACAGCACGACGAGCGGCCCCGCCCCTGCTTCGGCCACATGCATGCGAATGCCGTTCGTCTCGATAGTGCGGTGCGTCAATTCGGTCATCGCACTCCTCCATTGGCGGCCGGCGGGCGCCGCTCGGCTGTCAGACCGGCGTCTCGCCCTTAAGCATCAGGCGATAGAGATAGCGCCGCTCATTCATGTCATAATCGGGATTGGCCTTATGGATGATGCTGCGATTGTCCCAGATCACGAAATCACCGTAGCGCCATTGATGGCGATATTCGTATTTGGTCTGGATCGCGTGCGCCATCAGCTGGGCGACGAGGTCGAGCGCTGCTTTGTCCTCCATGCCGACGATGCCTTCGATCCGCACCGGGTTCAGATAAAGCGCCTTGCGACCATTTTCGGGATGGGTGTGAACCAGCGGATGGATGCCCGGCGGCGGCACCTTTTGGGCGCTGTCCCCGCTGAGCGGCCGAAGTTCGCGCGGGCTGAACTTGCTCAGATAAACGTGAACCGCCTTGAGGCCGTCGATCCGCTCCTTGGTCTCGGCCGGCAGCTCATCATAAGCCAGGTGCATGTTGACGTATTGCGTGTCGCCGCCATAGCTCGGCAACGACACCGGAAACAGCATCGTCGCTTTGGGCGGGACCGGGTGATTGGAATGATCGGTATGAAAGGTTTCGCCCGAGATATAGCGCTTGCCGGGTACCGTCTGCTCATTTGAGACATAATATATATCAGGATAGCCGGGCACGTGCATCTCGCGCTTATCGTGCTGGAACAGCTCGCCAAAGATCTGGGCGGCGGCGATGAATTGCGGCGGCGTGAATTGCTGGTCGCGGATCACCAGCACGTGATGATCGACAAAGGCCCGGTTCAAAGCGGCATGGGTTTCGCTGTCCACGCCCTGGTTCAGATCGAGGCCGCGGACCTCCGCACCGGTATGCGGGCTCAGGGGCGTGATCGTGTAGTCCATCGGCCGGTTTCCTCCGCTATCGGTTAGCACCCCTGCGGAGTATGGCGGCCGGAGCGCAGATTTTGCAATCTTCCCTCGAAGCGGAAGAGTTTGCAGCGGCCGCGACCAGCGCCGGAGATGAGCTTCCGCTCTGGCACAGCCGCGCCAAAACCCGCATAAGTTGTTGCCTATGGTTTATGTTGCCTATGGTTTATGCCGCCTATGGTTTATGCCGCCTATCCCTACAGTTGCATTCTTCGTTTCAGATGTGCGCGTTGTGCGGCGGCCTGATGGGCCCGTCGCCACGCCGACCAGGCGATGATATGGGCCGGCTCAATGCGCCGTTGCGCGAGCCGGGTGGCGATGCGGCGAATTTCTTGCACTGACCAGCGGATCAAAGCTTTGGCTTCGCCTGCGCATCGTTGGCGGCGGATTTTTTTCCGGACCGCGGTTGGCGCGGTGACGGATCGTCGCCAGCATGGCGAATGCCAGCATCACCAGCGAGACGTGGCGGTGCCAGCCATGCCAGGATCTGGTCTCGTTATGATCGAGGCCGAGTTCGCTCTTCGCCGTCTCAAAGGCATCCTCAAACCACCACCGTTGGAACGTCTGAAAAGTCACCTCTGTTAAAGGAGAAGCCGCGGCTTGGCCGCGCCGCGTTGCTGGCGTTGACCCGCTGGGTCGCGAGGCGCCATGAAGCAAGCTCTTCCGACGACGATCATGACTTGGATGCGATTGCCGGCCGGGGTGCGCCGGCGCCTCGTCGTTCAGCTCGGCCACCTCGCGCGGCGCCCGCTGGCGAGCGCTCCCGTTCCGGAGGACCACGGCCATGACCGGGGTCCATCCCACACGGAGGAGCACGATGGGCGTCGCCGACAAGGTCCAAAGCCGGCATTGTGACCGCCTGGCCATCGTCTATGTCCGGCAATCTACCTTGCAGCAGGTCGAGCGGCATCAGGAGTCGACCCGGTTGCAATACGGTCTGGTCGAACGCGCCATCCAGTTCGGCTGGAGCCGTGAGCGGGTGGTGGTGATCGACGATGATCTCGGGCGCTCCGGCGCCGCGGCCGCAATGAACCCGGGCTTTCAGCGCTTGGTCGCCGAAGTCGGGCTCGGCCGGGTCGGTCTGGTGCTCGGCGTCGAGATGTCCCGCCTGGCGCGATCGTGCCGGGACTGGCACCAGCTTCTCGAGATCTGCGCCGTGTTTGACACGCTCCTTGCCGACACGGACGGCGTGTATGACCCTGGATTTTACAACGACCGCCTCCTTCTCGGTCTGAAGGGCACGATGAGCGAGGCGGAACTTCACCTCCTGAAGGGCCGCATGCTGGCCGGCCGCCAAGCCAAGGCCCAGCGCGGTGAGCTGTTCTTCAATCTGCCGCGCGGCTACGTTCGCACGTCCGCCGGCGCAATCGCCCTCGATCCCGACGAGCAGGTGCAGGCGACAATCCGGCTGGTGTTCGACGTCTTCGAGCGACGCGGCACGATCAACGGCGTGCTGCGCTATCTCGTCGATCACCAAGTCCACTTGCCCTACCGCGTCCGCTCCGGCGCGGCGACAGGCGAGCTGGAATGGCACCGCCCGAACCGCTACACGCTCGCCGAGATGCTGCGCAACCCGATCTACGCGGGGGCTTACGCCTATGGCCGCCGCGTCGTCGATGCGCGCCGGCAGGGGCCGGGACGCGCCGGCACCGGGCGCGCGGCCGCCAGCGCGGCGGCGGTGCTGCTCAAGGATCGGTTGCCTGCCTACATGAGCTGGGACAGCTTCGAGCGGAACCAGAGGCAAGTGGCCGCCAACCGCAGTCAGCACGAGGGGATCGCCCGCGGCGGTCCGGCACTCTTGGCCGGCCTGCTGGTGTGCGGCCGATGCGGTCAGCGCATGGTCACGCAGTATCCCAATCGCGGACGCTTTCTGCGCTATTCCTGCACGCGGCTGGCGGTGAACTACGGGGCTGCAGCCTGCCAGTCGCTGAGCGGCCGCGCGCTCGACGCGCTCGTCGCCGGCTTGATGCTCGAGGTGCTCGAGCCGGCGGCTTTGGAGGTCAACCTGCAACTGCTGGAAGATCTGGAGCTGGAGCGTGCAGCGCTGCATCGGCAATGGCGGCAACGGCTCGAGCGCGCGCGCTACGAGGCCGAGCGCGCGCACCGGCAGTATGATGCCGTCGAGCCGGAGAACCGGCTGGTCGCCCGCACGCTGGAGCAGCGCTGGGAGGAGGCGCTGTCGGCGGAGCTTCGCCTCAAGGCCGACTACGATCGCTTCCTGGCCGATCAACCACGATCCTTGACGCCCGACGAGCAGGCGACCATCCGCCGCTTGGCCGAGGATATTCCGGCGCTCTGGACCGCTCCTACCACCACGGCCGCCGACCGGCAGGTGATCGCGCGATTGATGCTGGAGCGCGTCGTCATCACCGTGGCAGGCACCAGCGAGAAGGTCGCGGTGGTCTGTCATTGGGCCGGCGGTGTTCAGACCCATCACAGCCTGCGCCGCCCGGTGGCGCGCGTTTCGCAGCTCAGCACTCATGCCGCGCTGCGGCAGCGGATCGCCGCGCTGCATGCCGTGGGCACGAGGCCGCCGGCGATCGCCGCGGCGCTCAATGCCGAGGGCTGGAAGCCGGCCAAGCGCCGGGAGACGTTCACTGCCGCAATGATACGCGACCTCTTACATCAGCAAGGGGTGCCGGTGGCGGCGCGATCGTCATGGGCGGCCCGGCTCGCCCATCGGGAGCCGGCGGAACTGACCATCGGCGAGTTGGCGGTCCAGCTGGCGATGCCAGCCAATACCGTGCACCGCTGGGTTCAGCGGGGTATCGTCGCGGCACGCAAGGTGAAGGTCATGAGCCACAGCCTCTGGCTGATCCATGCCGATGATGCCGAGCTCGCGCGGCTGCGCGATCGGCGCAATCAATCCCTTGTCACCCAGAATGGATCTTGAGACGCATCATGCCTGGCAGATGTCGACCGCCCAGCGATGCCCCTCGACGGCGACCAAGGTCTCGATCGCGGTTCCGGCCGGGCACCAGGTCGAGAAATACGCCAGATCGCCGTCCGCGATATTGCGCCGGATCAGCAGGCCGCGGGTCCACAGACCGCTGCCATGACAATCAAACTCTGCCGCTTCGAGGTCGGCCAGTTTGAGATACGCCCAGTCATACAGCCGTGGCCCCTTGCTCCCCTCGCCGGCGGACAGCCGCCGCCAGGCCGATGGCGCGAGCCCCTGCGCAATCGCCGCGGCGGTTCCACTGACCGGCGGCTTGCCGATCCAGGCGTGGAACTGGTGGTCTGCGCTCACCCCGAGCACATAGCCCTTGCTCGCGCGCCGCAACGCCATCTCGATCTCGCCGACCCCGTAGACGGTGTCGCCCACCACCCAGCGGAACGGCACCGGTGCCGTCATCGCCCGCTCGATCATGCGCACGGCCAGCCGCGGCTTGGTGGCAAAGCCAACCTCCGGCGGCACCTGCGCCGTGGCCAGCCGGGTGGGATTGCTGGTCCACTCCCGCGGCAAATAGAGCGCCCGGTCGATGAAGGCATGGCCGTGGCGCGAGACGTAGGCGGCAAACACCCCGATCTGGCAGTTGGTGATCTTGCCGGCTGAGCCGGTATACTGGCGGGCGACACCGCAAGAGGCATGGCCCTTCTTCAAAAATCCAGTTTCATCCAAAACCAGTACCGCGTCCGGATCGGCCAGTGTCTCCAGCGCATACTCACGCACAATATCGCGCAGCGCATCGGCATCCCATCGACCGCGGCCAAGGATGGCCTGCTGGCGCCATGGCCCGGGATCACCCGCTGCCTCGGCGCGCATCCAGCCGGTCTTGCGCGGTTCTGATCCCAGCAACCCATCCAGAAAGAAGCCCGCTGATGCCGCCACTCGCTCCTGCGTGAACAGAGGCCGCATCCGCGCTTTCACCTCCCGCAACGATGACGCCCATAATTCCAGCATCGTCTCGATCGATACGCCACTCATCTACACACTCCCGACCACGGGAGATAGGCAGGGGTCAATCAGAATGCAACTGTAGGGCTATGGTTTATGCCGCCTATGGTTTATGCCGCCTATGGTTTATTAGGCAACTGCGGAAAGGGCTAAACGGCCCGGTAACGACGGCCTGACCGTGTTGCATGGATGGGGCGTGCAAACGCGGTGACGCCAACCTCGTCTGGGTTTATGCGATCCGGACATAGTTTGGGCGTCCGAATTCCAGCATCCGGTTCAAGGCGGCAGCAGCGATGGCGACTTCCGTGGCCTCGGTCTCGTCAGTTCGCGATCGAGGGGCATCGCCGATCACGCGTTTGTATCGACCGATTGCGGCCTCGACCTTGGCCCGCAGATTGTAGCCACTCGACTTTTGCCAGCCCATCCGACCGCGCTCGACGATCTCCTGGATGTGTCGGTCCCGCTGTGTCGGAGCGGTCGCGGCAGACGGACCCGGGACTGCGGTTGCGCGCGGCGGCACGATGACGGCGGCATCCGGATGACGCTCGGCGACCGTCTCGTAAACGCGGTCCTGATCGTATGCACCGTCAGCCGTGAAGGACACCAGGGGACTGGTGAGCTGGTCGAGCAGCGCGGCAGTTCGCGCGGCATCGTCGCTCTCTTTCTTGGTCAGCTCGATGGCGACGATTTCGCCGCTCTCGCCATCGAGGCCGATATGCAGGTTACGCCAAGATCGGCGGCGAGACGTTCCATGCTTTTCAACCAACCATTCGCCGGCCCCGCCCAGCTTCAGGCCAGTGCTGTCCACCAGCAAATGCAGCGGACCAGCGGCTCGCCGCCGGTACGGCGGCACTTCCAGCGTCTTGCTGCGGCGGCTCATTGTCGAGTGATCCGGCACGACGAGAGCGAGGCCGAGCCGTTCGACGACGGAGCCGATGAGCCCTTCGCTCTGCCGCAATGCGAGACCGAAGACCGCGCGCATCGTCAGCGCCGTGGTGATCGCCAGGGTCGAATAATGCGGTTGCCCGCCGGGCGTGGTTCGCGGTTCCGCCCGCCACGCCGCGATGGCCGCATCGGTGAACCAGACGGTCAGACTGCCGCGCCGCCTCAATGCTGCGTCGTACTCCGGCCGGTTCGTGACCCGATACCGGGGTCTCGGAATATGATGACGGTGTTCGGCATGGTGTTTGAACGGCACGGCAGAGAGTTTCCGGTTGTGAACGGCGCCCGCCTGCCCGGTCAGGCCCTCCGCGGCAACCCAGCCGATCCCTGCAACAACGTCAGCTCGCACAAACCTGCCTCCCGCGAAATACCCTTCGGAGTCGCAGGGATACAGCTGCACCAAGTCGAATATATCTCAGCGGCGCAGCTTGAGGACATTAGAGGGTGTTGCCCGCGCTTCCTCGGCCGCCGGCACTTTCTCGATAGCCGGTGGTGGCGCGACCAGGCTTTTGACGTATTGGGCCCACTTCTCGAGCGCCTCTTTGCGCTCCTCTAGGTAAGAATATCTGTTGTAGGTCGCGGCGACGCCGCGGATCTGGCCGGTCGAATGGTTCAAAATCTTATCGATGATATGCGGGGCGATGCCAATTGCCGCGATACCACTCGCGCACGATCGGCGCAGATCGTGCAGCGTGAAGTGCTCGATCTCCGTCCGCCCCTCTTCCGCGGCGAGTTCTTGCATTTTCTTTTTGACCCGCTGCGCCGCGTGCCCAAAGCCAATGACCGGGCCGCCACTGCCACGCCCGTGACAGAACACGTAGCTTTGCGGGTTGGCGATCTCAGGCAGCTTGTCCATGATCTCGACCGCGAACGGTGCCAGGTGGGTAATGTGCGCTTGGCCGTTCTTGCTCCGACCGCTCGGCAAGCTCCAAATCCCAGTTCCCGTGTCTTCGTCGAATTTGAATTCGCGCCAGGTCGCGTGCGCGAGCTCGTCACGGCGCGGGCCAAGCAATAGCAACAACTGGAACAATGGCCCGAACGGCCAGGAAATTCGATCACACGCCTGCCAAAAGAGCCGGATCTCGTCGTCATCGAGCACCCGGTCGCGTTCAGTCCTTGGCGCCGGCGCCGGGACACCCACAGCCGGGTTCTTCTCGATGATGTCCTCGTCCACTGCCCAGTGCAGCGCCGTCGTCAAATAGGTCAGCACATGATTGGCGTGCCCCGGCCGCTTTTTGGCGATACCACGGACCAGCGCCTTGACTGCCTTGCCATCGACCTCGGTGATCGGTGTGGCGCCCAGCTTTGACGATGCCACGTCCTTGGTCAACGCTCGCCTGATCTCGGCGAGATACTCGCTCGCCAGCGGCTTTCCCCTCTTGTTAACGGTCGAACGCTCAGCCAGGTAGCGGTCGAGGATAACCGCAAGGGTATTCCGCTTACGGGCTTCCTCGACTTCGGCCTGACGCTTCCGCTCCTCCTCAGCCTGGCGTTTCTGCTCGACCGGGTTGGTGCCGCCCTTGGCCCTCGTCATGCTCATACGCGCGCGTTCGCGGGCGTCGGCGACGTTGGGGATCTGCGCGAGGGTACCGAGCTTCTCGCGGACCATCTTGCCGTTGACGCGGTAGAACGCCTGCCAAGTCTTCAAGCCGCTTTCGGAGACCCGCATACCAAACCCAGGCAACAACGTGTCCCAGACCTCGAACCGACCCGTTGCCGGCTTTGCCAGCCCGTCGACCGCGGCTTGGGTGAACTTCATTCGGTGCGGCTTCCGAGGTGTCTGGATGCCGTCCGAGATAGCCTGCGGGTCTTGCGAGGGCGGCATCTAGATGTCTCCTGGGTAGTAGCGCCATGGGTACAATTAGTTGCCGAGAATCGCTGTTATGGGGTGGTCCGCGCACCCCATTTCATATCATTCCACTTCACAGAAATTCAAAGGATTCCACGGCTTATGAGCACTGTAATAGTTCTCACGATAGAAAAGTCAAAATTTGTCACGATAGAAATGACCAGAGCGTGGGGATTGAGCTGGAGACAATAATTTAATTCATTGACCTCTTGGTGGAGCGGGCTGTGGCGGGCGGGGCGCGTGAAGTGCTTGCCGCCGGAGGCGGGGGAGAGTAGGGACAGACTTTACGGCGTCTCGTCGGCCACGGAGAATTAACACCGAGAGACATTGCCGTCGAGCTGATGTGGCGGATCTGACCGCTGGAGCCGGCTTCAGCGGACCTTGAACATGTGGCCGATCTGTCTCTGGCGGCGCGGGGCAGACCGACTGCGAGCCTCTGCGCGTTCAATCTGCCGCTCGCGGATGTGCGAGAGCACGGCGCCGAGGTGCTTGTTCTCGACAATGGTTGCCTGAGAAACCTGCCGCAGCTTGTCGAAAGTGGCATAGGGCAAGTCGAGCGCACGATAGCGGATCGCCAGCCGGCCGTCCGGGTAATCGACAACGGTGACGCGCTTGCGGCGCAGTTCACGCGTGATCTCGTTCGGCTCCAGCAAAAACACGACCTTGTCGTATTGCAGGGTCAAGCTGTGGAAACCGTTCGCTCTTCGCGCCAAGCGAAGATGTCGGTAAGGTCATCGTCAGCCAATAGCGGCCGATGAAGGTCCTTGGGATGGGGGGAGGGGTGTAGGAGGGGGGTGGGGAGGGGGGAGGGAAGGAGTAGTGTGGGGAGGGGGGGTGGAGTGTGTAGTAGGTGTGCAGGGGGGGGTAGCGTGCGAGGCGTGCAGAGGAGAAGTGCTGTGCGTCAGGAGCGCGGTTGAGTTGGGTGCGAGTGTGGGTGTTGAAATAGTGCTAGGGGGGTGGGTAGGGGTACGATGAAGATGTGGTGAGGTGCATGTTGGTTATGCGGTGCGAGCGAGGTGGTTGAGTTGAGGGGGGGAGGTTGATAGCGATGGGCAGCGCGAATGGAGGCTGATGCTCGCAGTGATGGAGATGAGTGAGAACCAGTGCAGGCATTCTTGCAGTGCGAGGATGCGTGCAGGCGCGCGGGTGCGGCGCGCGGACAGGAAGTAGGGTGTGGTTGATTTACAGAAATTGATGAGGATGGTTTACGGCAGGACGGTCTGCAGCGGGCAGTGCGCAGCGGTTCCAGCGAGGGAGCTAGGGCAGACGAACACGCGGCGCGGACCAGGCGGCGTGGCTATCAAATTGTATGGACGGCCAGTGGAGGGGCGAGCGGCTGAACAGGTCGATAAGCAAAGCTCTTGGACAGCGGTGATTCTTCCTGGTTCGCTTCAACGTCACCAGATAATCAGCCCCTCTCTTGAGGATCTGGTGGCGATCGCTCGCTGGCAGCCCATGGCATCCAGGGTGACGATCGCCCCCTTGATGTCCAGCACGTCGAGCGATTCCGGGATCGCGCTGATCTCGTTGGATTTGTCACCAACCTGACGCTGGCCAAGGACCAGCTGGCGATCACAAGCCCACGCGCTGACGACGTGAAGCGGCCCCTGCTCGCGACCACGATCAAAGGAGAGCGGATCGTCTTCCCGTCGATCGCCACAACTTCCCGGTCCAAGGGCGCACCGAACGAACGCACCCACGCCTCGAAGCACCTCTCGAAACGCTCGGTATCGATCAGCATGAACACACGTCGGAAGGTGTAAGGGCTGGGATGCCATTGGGCAGCACGAGAAAGGTGCCCAACCAGCCGATCTTGCTGCGGCCATAGAGCGCGATGTCTTCCCAACTCTCGGCTCCCGCAATCACAGCACAGACCGCGATCACCAGGATATCAATCAGCCGGTGCTCGACCTTGCCGCGACAGCGGTGATCTTCCAAGGCCGAGAATTCTTCCACCAAAGTCCTTACCGACATGCGGGCCTCCCGATCTCAAGAAGACCCCTCAACCACACCAAATTCCATGCCTCAAATACCCTGTCGATTTTCATGCGTAACCCCTGTTTTACTCTCTACATAAACTAACAAAATGCATTACGTACCTCTATCCTCAACCACCAATGTTCTAACCATCTATTTACACCAATTCCCTTCAATCCTCCACCCTGATTAATATATTCGCTACAACCTATCTTTCCCAACCCAAAATCCAACCCTATCATCCATTACCCAACTCTCACCCTATATCCAACCTAACCTCTACAACTTCTCACCCCAATATCTACCAAAATCAACATATCCTCACCACATAACCAACACATCTCCAAACACCACACCAAACACATTCTAAACCAACTTTTCCAAACCATACCATCCACACCATAAACACAAACACATCTAACAACCAATAAATCTATCTACAACCAACACATATCAACCAAATAACCTCCTCTACATATAACTATCAATCACCAACATATATCAATAAAAACAAAAACCTCAATTAATTAAAACTAATAATAATAAAAATAATTAAAAAAAAAATAAATAAAAAAAAAAAAAAAAAAAAAAAAAGAGGTAATGCAACGTCTAGAAATGGGTTTAGTGCTACAGTTGCGTTTTATGATGAGGTCGGCGATGCGTGGCGCGCCGTTTCCAATGGCATCTCCTGGCAATGGCCTGGTGGCAGCGCCGCCATAGCGACCAGTCGAGGATAAAGCGCAATGCGGCAGGGGTCAGGGCCTGGAGCTTGGCGATGAGACGGCGGATCTCAGGCGCGCTGAGAGCGACCGGAAGGCGAGATCGGGTCCCCCCTTTTGTCTGGCGCCGCCGTCGCGCGGTTGAGGAGGGGGCGAGAACGGCAGCGCAACAGGGCAGGGTGATGTGGCGATAAGCCTGCAGCTGCGGATCTCATAATCGCAAGCCGACCTCCTGCTTGCGCTTGAAGCACTCTTTGATGGTCCAGCGCCGCCCGGCGACGCGGGCCAGCGCCGCGCGTGTGGTCTCGGCCGGCGCGAAGACGACATAGGAGGCGCAGTCCTCGGGCTTGCTGTGGCCGCGCCGGATCAGCAGCCAATGGTCCCAGGGCGGCGCTTGCCGCCGGGCGCGGCGCACGCGCGCCAGTCGTACACTCGCTCGCCCTTGGCCCCGCCCCAGCCGAGAGGCGATGCCAGGCGTCGGCGGGCAGCACGGCGGCGAGAGCGGCTGCGGTGTGCTGCCCGAGGCGGCCCGCCAGCACCGACCACAGCGTCTCGTTGCTGCGGACCGCCAGGACAAAGGGCCGCTCGTGCTGTTCGAGAAACCGCCGCAAGCGACGGTCCGAGCCGTAGACCGCGTCGCCCACCACCCAGGCGAACGGCACCCCCGCGGCGATGGCACGCGCAATCAGCGCTGCGCCAATTGCGGCTTGGTGGCAAACGACACCGCCCTGGGGATCCCCGCCGCCGCCCGGCGCGCGCCATCCGCCGCCCAGTCCTGCGGCAGATCCGGTTCGCGATCGATCAGCGCGTGCCCGCGACCGCTGGCATAGGCGAGAAACACCCCAATCTGGCAGTCCTGAGCAAAGTCGAAGGGTCGATGCGCCCGGCGGTGCCGCTGTATTGCCGCGCCACCCCGGCCGATCTGCCGCCCTTCTTGAGAAAACCGGTCTCCTCGATCACGACAACGCCATCGGCCGCGCCCAGGGGCTCGACGACATACTCCCGGCATAGATCGCGCGCCGCATCCGCCGCCCACAGCGTCCGGCTCAGCACCCGTTGCGTGCGCCACGGGCGGGCAGCGCCGATCTGCTCGGCCAACTGCCAGCCGTTCTTGCGCTCGACCGCGCTCAGCAGACCTTCGAGATAGAGGTTTGCTTGCCGGCGCGCGTCCGCCCGCCCAAACAACTCACCCAAACGCTCTTGCAACTCAGCCAGCTCAGCACGCCAGCCCAATACTCCGTCGTACTCCGAACCCACAACCAACTCGCACCACCCGAGGCAGATATCCTCTGCCTCCATATGGAGGTGAAGCCATAAAACGCAACTGTAGTATTAGGGAGATTGTGGATCTGGATATCGTCGGTTCGATCCGATCACTCGCCTCACTTATCCTCGGATGCCTGTTTATCGCTGCCGACGAGATGACCTCTCCTTTTGCGCCCGCGCCGATGAGTTCGTCGCCGGCGGTGTATCGACGCGCGACCGTGTTGCATGGATGGGGCGTGCAAACGCGGTGACGCCAACCTCATCTGGGTTTATGCGATCCGGACATAGTTCGGGCGTCCGAATTCCAGCATCCGGTTCAAGGCGGCAGCAGCGATGGCGACTTCCGTGGCCTCGGTCTCGTCAGTTCGCGATCGAAGGGCATCGCCGATCACGCGTTTGTATCGACCGATTGCGGCCTCGACCTTGGCCCGCAGATTGTAGCCACTCGCCTTTTGCCAGCCCATCCGACCGCGCTCGACGATCTCCTGGATGTGTCGGTCCCGCTGTGTCGGAGCGGTCGCGGCAGACGGACCCGGGACTGCGGTTGCGCGCGGCGGCACGATGACGGCGGCATCCGGATGACGCTCGGCGACCGTCTCGTAAACGCGGTCCTGATCGTATGCACCGTCAGCCGTGAAGGACACCAGGGGACTGGTGAGCTGGTCGAGCAGCGCGGCAGTTCGCGCGGCATCGTCGCTCTCTTTCTTGGTCAGCTCGATCGCGACGATTTCGCCGCTCTCGCCATCGAGGCCGATATGCAGTTTACGCCAAGATCGGCGGCGAGACGTTCCATGCTTTTCAACCAACCATTCGCCGGCCCCGCCCAGCTTCAGGCCAGTGCTGTCCACCAGCAAATGCAGCGGACCAGCGGCTCGCCGCCGGTACAGCGGCACTTCCAGCGTCTTGCTGCGGCGGCTCCATGTCGAGTGATCCGGCACGGTAAGAGCGAGCCCGAGCCGTCCGACGACGGAGCCGATGAGCCCTTCGGTCTGCCGCAATGCGAGACCGAAGACCGCGCGCATCGTCAGCGCCGTGGTGATCGCCAGGGTCGAATAATGCGGTTGCCCGCCGGGCGTGGTTCGCGGTTCCGCCCGCCACGCCGCGATCGCCTCGTCCGTGAACCACACCGTCAGACTGCCGCGCCGCCGCAATGCTGCGTCGTACTCCGGCCGGTTCGTGACCCGATACCGGGGTTTCGGAATATGATGACGGTGTTCGGCATGGTGTTTGAACAGCACGGCAGAGAGTTTCCGGTTGTGAACGGCGCCAGCCTGGCCCGGTCAGGCCCTCCGCGGCAACCCAGCCGATCCCTGCAACAACGTCGCTTCCGCAGCACCGGCCTCGACCCAGGCCGCTAGATACAGCCTGCAGCTCAGCGCTTTTCTCGATGCGGCAAATGCGAAATCGCTGGTGGGGGAACTCGCTGCGCGAGGGTATGCGCCGGTGTCGATCAATTCCCCCGACGGCTACGGCCATGTTTGGCATTACGTTCGGCTCGGCGTCTTCGCCGACGAGCATGCTGCAGCGCTCTCCGCCTTCGAGCTCTTAGAGCAAACCGGCATCGGGGCTGCCATTGTCCGCGGTTCGGCCGCAAGTGCGGGGGGCCAAACGCGCCAGTCACGTTACAGTTCTGGTCGCGGTGCTCGGTGCCGCGATCGAATTGACCGCGTGCGCGACCCCGTCCTGGCTCTGTTACTTCCCCGATGGGGTCAAAAAGGTGACGATCATCACCAGTCCCGATACAAACGCGGATCGCGCGATTGCGGTCGATTTGGTCTTTGTGATACAAGACCTGCCCGCGCAAGAAATCGGCAAGCTCAGCGCGCATCAATACTTTGTGCGACGGCGCGAGCTGCTTCTCGACTTTCCGCAGACCATGCAGATTCGGTTATGGGAGCTGGCGCCTGGACAACTCGTCAAGAATGCCACTCGAGCCCACCATGTAACCTGGTGCAGACTTATGTCTTTGCTGGCTATGGCAGCGAGGGTGATCATCGCGCCACGTTGAGCGGCGCCAGTTCGATCGTGCTCGCGCTCGGCCCCGACGATTTTACAATAGAGCAGTGAGGACGAGCGGCAGGAGCCGACGATGCCGACCGATGCGCGCGTGATCCCCGAGGCGGTACAGTGGCGTGAGGGGATGCTGCTATCGCCACAGCATTTCCAGCTCGCCGCACGCCGCGCGGAAGCGCTTGCTGCCTATATGATGGGAGCAGCAACGCCGCTATGCTGGGGAGTGCAGCGGCTGCAGATCGACCAGAGCTTGCTGCTTGAGGCCGTTTTCCGCATCATCGAGCTCGAAGCCGTGATGCCGGACGGGCTCCTCGTGCTCTACCCGATGGGCGACGATGAGCCACGGTTGGAGCTCGATCTTAGAGCGGTTTTTGGGTTGGTGTGGCGGAACCAAGGTGGCGCGCCGCCGTCCTCCGGGAAGGAGTGGGATGCTGGTGGAGGGAACTATGCCGCGTCCATATTCGGCGGATCTGCGCGAGCGGGTGCTGTCGGCGCATGAGCATGGTGAGGGCAATGCGGCGGCCCCTTCGAGAGCCTCAGGAGGCGAGGCGGTTTCGGGTGGCGGTCAATACAGTGAAGAATTGGGTGCGGGCGGCCGCAACCGAGGGGCGGCGGGTCGCCAAACCGCTGGGCCGCGGTCCGGCGCCGCGCTTGGGCACGGCGGAATGCGAGGTGCTGCGCCAATTGGTGGCGGCCGACAACGATGCGACTTTGGCCGAATACTGCGCGCGGCTGGCGGCGCAGACCGGGGTCAACGTCAGCCGGCCGGTGCTCTGCATCACTCTCAAGCACCTGGGCTTGCGGCGCAAAAAAAGACGCTCCGGGCGAGTGAGCAGGAGCGTGCCGATGTCGTTGCCGAACGCGCCGCCTTTGCCGAGCAGGTCAAGAGCATCGCGCCCGAGAACCTCGTCTTTCTCGACGAGACCGGCGTCAGCACCAAGCTGACGCGGCTTTATGCGCGCGCGCCGCGCGGCCAGCGCGCCTGTGGCAGCGCGCCCGGTCATTGGCGCCGCCTCACTGTGCTCGGCGCACTCGGGCTCGGCGGTTTTGTCGCCGTCATGACGGTTGCTGTCGCCACCGATTGGCCCGTGTTTCAGGCCTTTCTGCAACAGGTCCTGATCCCCGCTCTGCGCCGGCACAAGCCGGGAGCCACCATCGTGATGGACCACCTCGCCGCCCATCGCATCCCTCAGGCACGTGTCCTGCTGGAGGGCGCCGGCTTCACGCTGCTGCCCCTGCCGCGCTACTCCCCCGACCTGTCGCCGATCGAGCCGTGCTGGTCCAAGCTCAAGACGCTGCTGCGCGCCGCCGAGCCGCGCTCGATCGCCGCTATCGACGAGCAAATCGGTCCGGCCCTCGATACCATCACCCTCCAGGATGCCAGGGGCTGGTTCCGCCATTGCGGATATCCCCTGTCAAACTGATCCAGAAACTGCTCTAAATCGGTGGAGTTGGACGCGCGGATTGCGCCCGTCACTGTGCATGTCACAGTCGCAGCGCGAAGCGAGCACGTAAGTTCGGACGGGCTGTTGCGGTATCGCTCGGTCGAGGGAAGCCCGGTGCTCGACGAGAACACCGGCGACAATCCGCTGGTCGTTCCACGGCTTCGCCCCTCGCTGAGCCTGCACCTGACGCCGAGTCCGACAGCACCGTCGAGCAAATACGTCGGCTTGCCGCTGGCGCGGATCGCTTTCCGCGACGAGGCCTATCTACTCGAGGATTACGAACCGCCGCGCGCCCTGCTGACGCGTGACAGCCGCTTCCATCGGTGCGCACGCGGCGTCGCGCTGCGGCATCCCGACGAGTACCCGATGAACGCTGGCAGGATCGTCTCTTCCTCCGGTCTCGACATTGCCGCCGCCGACTACGAAACGGAATTCCTGGAGCGACAGGTACCGCATTCGACGGCACTTCATTCGGAGCTGAAGCGACGTGGTGCTTATCTCGTCGGACCAATGGCGCGGTACGCATTAAACCACGACCACCTGCCAGCCGAGGTACAAGCCCTCGCTGAGGAGGTCGGGCTCCAACAAATCTGTCGCAACCCGTTCCGCAGCGTTCTCGTGCACGCTATCGAGATCATATATGCTTGTGGCGAGGCATTGAATCTGATCGCGAAATACGAGCCCCCATCACAATCCTTTGTTGCCGCCGAGCCGCGCGTTGCTGTCGGCTATGCTTGCACCGAAGCGCCCCGCGGCCTGCTGTATCATTTCTATCGGCTCGATCCGGAAGGCACGATCCTCGACGCCCGGCTCGTGCCGCCCACCTCGCAAAACCAAGGGGTTATCGAAGAGGATCTGCGTGCAGTAGCGGCCGCCAACCTCGATTCCGACGAAGACACACTGACGGCTCATTGCGAGCAGAGCATCCGGAACCACGATCCGTGCATTTCGTGTGCGGCGCATTTTCTGACATTGCAGGTGCACCGGATATGATGACAGAGCGCCCGTGGGTGCTGGTGGTCGGGATCGGCAACCCCGACCGAGGGGATGACAGTTTTGCTGCGGCGGTCATCAAGCGGCTGCGAGACCGCGTGCCGCCCCTGGTACGCCTCATCGAACAGAGCGGCGACATCCTCGCCCTGATCGATGCATGGAACGGGTTCGAAGCGGTCATTCTCGTCGATGCCGCGGCGCCGATTGCCCAGCCCGGACAGGTGCACCATCTCGATCTTGCTTCCGGCCAGCTGCCGGTCGCATGGTCACCCCCGTCGACCCACGCGTTTGGTCTCGGCGAAACCGTCGAGCTCGCCCGCAGCCTCGGCCGGCTACCGCACCGGCTCATTCTCTACTTCGTCGAAGGTGAAAATTTCGACGTCGGAGCCCCGCTATCATCGGCGATCGCGGACGCCATTGATGCCGTGGCGGAACGTATTCTCAGTGAACTTTTCACATTTTTGACTACTGATCAGCTGCGGTGCGGCGCCGCCGATGCATGAAACCGTTGTCGTCCACGCTCTCGTCCGTCGTATCGACCAGATCGCACGCGGGACCGGCGCGCACCGCGTCGCCGGCGCTAAAATCTGGCTGGGCGCGCTGAGCCATCTTTCTGTCGGCCATTTCTGCGAGCATTTCTCGATCGAGGCACACGACACGCTCGCCGCCGGCGCAGCTTTAGTAATCGACATGTCAGCCGATCCGAACGATCCAGACGCCCAGCATGTTCGGCTGGAGAGCGTCGAACTCGACGAGTGTCCTTGACGCAGTTTCAGGAGGCCGAGCGCCCATGATCCATCGGCAAACGGTGCTCCGATCGCCCGGCGCAAGATCATCATCGACCAGGCATTTGCCAAAACTGCCCCAGACCGGCCATGGCGCTTCGGCCGCCACTCCGCGAATAGCTTATGAAGAGCAAAATGCACCCCTACTCGAGCGGTGCAATTGCGCTGCAATTTGCCCGATCGCTTGAGCATGAAAATAAAGCGGACGCGCGACCTTGCCCGTCACAATGATTGATGTGGATCAAAGCCTCTACACGCCGAACCGATAGGCTGCGGCTTCAAGAGGTCTCGCCCATCGTGGACCTCGACACTTAAGCCACGGGCAGCAAATCGGTCTCGCGGCCACAAGCAGAGGTGAAAGCAATGGACGTCAGAATTGGGATCAATGGATTCGGCCGTATTGGACGACTGGTTCTGCGGGCGCTGATCGAGAGCGGGCGCGACGATCTTGTCCCGGTGGCAATCAATGATCTCGGATCCATCGAGGCCAACGCGCACCTCTTCTGCTACGACAGCGTGCATGGTCGCTTTCCCGGCCAGGTCGAAATTCAAGGCGATGCCATCACCGTCCGTTTTCAGGGGCGGAGCTACGGACCAATTAAGGTTTCGGCCGAGAAGGACCCGAGCAAGGTGCCCTTCCATGATGTTGACGTGGCCATGGAATGCACCGGGCACTTCACAAAAAAGGAGACGGCCGCGCAGCTGCTTGCCGCTGGCGCGCGCAAAGTATTGGTTTCCGCACCAGCTGCGGGCGCGGATGCGACCATCGTCTATGGCGTAAACGAGAAAATGATCACACGCGATATGACAGTAATTTCCAATGCTTCGTGCACGACAAATTGCCTGGGACCGATGGTGAAGGTCCTGCATGACGCGTTTGGCATTCTCCGCGGCTACATGGTGACAATCCATTCCTACACGGGCGATCAGCAGACGATCGATACCCTGCATCACGATCTTCGCCGGGCCCGAGCAGCGGCACTCTCGATGATTCCAACCAGTACTGGCGCCGCACGATCGATCGGTCTGGTGATCCCAGAGCTCGAGGGCAAGCTCGACGGGACCGCCATCCGAGTGCCGACGCCCAACGTGTCACTGGTCTCTCTGGATTTGGTATTGAGGGTGCAGGCGACGGCGTCACAGATCAACGATGCAATGAAGGCGGCTACCCAAGGAAAGCTTCGTGGCATCCTCGACTACAGTAGCGAGCAGCTGGTCAGTGTCGACTTTAATCACAACCAGGCCTCCTGCATCTTTGATGCGACACTGACCAAGGTCGTAGATAACGGGCTGGCGCACGTCACGGGCTGGTACGATAACGAATGGGGCTTTTCCTGCCGCATGTTGGATACCGCCGCACTGTTTGGCAGTCTTTAGAGGTCGGTAAGCCCCGAATGCACTTTCAAACGCGCGACCAGCTCGACGCAAGAGGCAAGCGGGTGCTGCTTCGTGCCGATCTCAATGTAACCCCAACTACGGATACGCCTTGAGGCGTTGGCTTGTGAGCGAGATGGAAGGCTTGCCCGGCCTGAAAGCGTAGGCGACGAGGCAGGACAGGACATGGACCATGGCGTTGATCACCGATCTGTGGCGTGAATGCTCAAGCCCCATTTCGGATTTCAGAGTATCGAGTATGGTCTCGATGAGGAAGCGCTTGCGCAGCATGATCTTATCGGCCAGCGGCATGAGATCAGTCCGCATGTTGCGCCGGATGCTGGTGATGAGGTGCAAGCCCCGCTGCCAGAGTTTGCTGAAGAGTTCGCGGCCGATGTAGCCCTTGTCGGCGTAGAGGGTGCCGGCCAAGTGCTGGGTCATCGCGTCGCGCACGGTGCTGTCGGCGGTGTTGCCGGGGGTGATTTTCAGCGCCATGATTTGGCCTTTGTGGTTGATCACGAAGTGCAGCTTGAGGCCGTAGAACCAGCCCATGCTGGTCTTGCCGCGTGCGGCGAGGCCCTCGAACACCTTATGGCGGTGAATGCGGCGATTGTGGCAGACGGCGAGCTTGGTTGAATCAGCGAAGTCGACGCCGCTCGGCTCGCCGCTGAGGCTGTGCAGCAGCACCATCAGAGGGACGAACAGCCGCGGCATCAGGCTGACAAAACGGTCATAATGCGGCAGATCGCCAAAGCAGGCGCGATACTGCTGGCCGATCCCGTAGCAGTAGAATGCCTTGAAGTGCTTGAACGGCGAGAGGTGAAACAGCACCACAATGAACAGCATCGCGGCGCGCGACAGCTTGCCTGGGCGCTGCCGGGTCGGCTCCGACGGGAGCAACCGGTGCGCTTCCCAGTCTGCGAACAGCTTGCAGAAGTCATCGAGACAGCAATACAGCGCTGTGATATCGATCGCCATTGAGGGGGCTCTCCAGACCCGGGTTTGACGCTCAGTGTTCGTAAGCCGATGCTGTCAAAGCCTTGGTTCTTTGGGAAGCCCCTCAACCCTTATCCGTAGTTCGGGTCAATGTACCGCTTAAGAAGGGTCGGGTTATCGATCCGACCCGGCTCGAGCGGCTTTGCCCCAAGCTTCATGAACTCAGCGACAAGGGAGTCCGGGTCATCGTCTGCAGTCAATTTGGCTGGCCTAATGGGAAACGCATATTGGAGATGTCATTGCGGCCGGTGGTGACCTGCAGAACGTGGATTCGCAGCGTCCGCTCGACCCTAGCTGGCGGCCGGCCATTACCGGGCTTGGGGGTAACAGGGCTCGATCAAGGCACACAGCGCCGGCCACGGCACGACGTGCTCCATCTCGGCCAGAAACGCCACCCACCGCGTCGTCCGGGCATAGCACTCAAACCCCACCACCGCCAAACTCAGCTGCCGCATCTCCCACCTTCTGTGCCCCGATCACCCCCGGCGCGCATCATACGGCTCGACAATCCCTTTTGCAGAGGTTCCTCAGGTGTGATACGCGCGCCGCTCTCTCGCCGCTTGGGCGAGTGATATCCGTCTTTGATTAAGACCTCTGTTTTTTGCCAGGTCGCCAGGAGGCGGACGGTTTCCGCTTCCGATTTGCCGCTTTGTCACTGATTACTTTGCCGGCCCAGCGCTTGGCTCAGGCGTATAAAATTCGCCATCTCCTGAAACGACAGATGCGAAGATTTCCCGAGCACCGCCCCGCAATCCCAAAAGGCGACAGTAGCATACAAGATCATATTCGTTTGCTAACCCTGACCGAGCGTGTCACCCATGGAGGCGGCGCCAATTAAAAACAGGCTACCCATATGCTACCCATGAGCTCTACCGAAGCAATAACCCACTGAAAATATATTATATTTGAGGAACAAGCCAGATCATGTATCTGGATGTTGCTAAGCCCTTGCGTCAGCGATCGTAAAGCGCCTCCGCTGCGGCCGCCTAATACTACAGTTGCGTTTTATGATGAGGTCGGCGATGCGTGGCGCGCCGTTTCCAATGGCATCTCCTGGCAATGGCCTGGTGGCAGCGCCGCCATAGCGACCAGTCGAGGATAAAGCGCAATGCGGCATGGGTCAGGGCCTGGAGCTTGGCGATGAGACGGCGGATCTCAGGCGCGCTGAGAGCGACCGGAAGGCGAGATCGGGGCCCCTCTTTGTCTGGCGCCGCCGTCGCGCGGTTGAGCTTGGCCCGCAGGGCGGCGAGAACGGCCAGCGCCAGCAGGGCCAGGGTGATGTGGCGATACCAGCCCTGCCAGCTGCGGATCTCATAATCGCCAAGCCCGACCTCCGGCTTGCCCGCTTCGAAGCACTCTTCGATGGTCCAGCGCCGCCCGGCGACGCGGGCCAGCGCCGCGCGGCGCGGTCTCGGCCGGCGCGAAGACGACATAGTCGGCGCAGTCCTCGGGCTTGCTGTGGCGGCGCCGGATCAGCAGCCAATGCTCCCAGGGCGGCGCTTGCCGCCGGGCGCGGCGCAGCGCGCCCAGTCGTACAGCCGCTCGCCCTTGGCCCCCGCCC
>CAWJXM010000048.1:0-47926 GCA_963846635.1 uncultured Alphaproteobacteria bacterium
ATTATGCCTCATCCTCGAGGATGCCGTTCCCAAGGCCTTCTTCGCCAACCTGCAGCACGCACGGGCAAAGGAGTTTTTGTGTCGGGTGCACATCACAGCCGCAGCTTAGAGTAACTCCCGGCCGGTTCGATGCTGGGTATCCGATCCCTTCAAGGCGGATATTACAGCGGCACTGGGCATGGCATTGATATGGCAGGCGATGGCGTGGGACTCGCTCACCGCTCTCAAAGGAGGCGGCGTGGTATCGCAGATGGAACCCAGCTTGTGCGGGCAGCGTGTCGCGAATACACAGCCGGCATGCGCCGCGGCAGCAATCCCACCAACGCCGGCCGGCTCCGCCGCTGCTTCGTCGTCGGCCGCCGAGGCAAGAAGCATCCGAGTATATGGGTGATACGGCGGCTGCAGGACCTCGGCGGCGGTGCCGATCTCGCAGATCTGGCCTCGATATATCACCGCAATGCGATCGGAGAGCTGCGCCACGACGGCCAGATCGTGCGAGATGAACAAGTAGGACAGGCCGAACGCGTCGCGCAGATCGGCCAGCAGGTTGACAATTGTCGCCTGCACCGACACGTCGAGCGCGGAGACCGGCTCGTCGCAGACGATGAAACGGGGCTCGGTGGCGAGTGCCCGCGCGATAGCGACGCGTTGCCGCTCACCCCCGCTCAGTTGATGGGGAAAACACTTCCGATAGGCGCCGGGCAACCGTACCATCTCCAACAAGGCCTCGACGCGGCGGGTGCGCTCGCGCGGCTGTGCTAGGCTGAACAATGCGAGCGGCCGCTCGAGCGCCTCGCCAACCGACAGCCGGGGATTGAGCGAAGATCCAACGTTCTGGAAGACGATCTGCGCCTGTCGGCGAAATGGACCCAGCGCTTTGGTCGAAAGGTTGGCGAGATCGGCGCCGTCGAACTCGACGCAGCCGTCGCTCTGCCGCAAAAGCTGCAATAAGAGGCGGCCCAGAGTCGACTTGCCACACCCGCTCTCGCCGACGAGGCCCAGGACCTCGCCGGCCGAGATCGAGAACGAGACGTCGTTGACGGCTGGTACGCGCGGCGGCCGATGCAAAATCGGCTTGCCACCGACAACTGACAGTCGCCAAGCCGCCAAACCTGTGTGCGGGTCGAAGGTCTTTTTGAGGCCGGTCACATTGACCAGCGCGTCACCGCGGCGGAACACCGGTGTTGCGGCGGTCGTCGCTTGACGCGGCCAGGGCCCCAACCCCGCAGCTTTGCAGCACCGCACCTGATGACCGTCCGGACTGACCGTCAGCGGCTGCGGCGCTTCGCTGCAGCGCGGCTCGTGGAACGGACAGCGCGGCGCGAACACGCAGCCGGCTTCGGGCGCCGGGGGCCGTCGGCATCTGCCTGGAGATCGCGGCAAGGCGGCTGCCGCGCGAGGCCGCCGCGAGCGGCGGGCGCGAGGCGAGCAGCCCCTTGCTGTAAGGATGGCCGGGGCGCTCCAGCACGCGATTTACCTCCCCGAGCTCGACCAGCTGGCTGGCATACATCACTGCGACGTCATCGCAGAGCCGGCGAACGACACCGAGATTGTGGCTGATGAACAAGAGACCGACACCTTTCTCGCGTCTGAGGCGCGACAACAGGCGCAGGATCTGCGCCTCGACAGTGACGTCGAGCGCGGTCGTCGGTTCGTCGAGGATCGGGAGCGAGGGTCCGCAAGCCAGTGCGGCGGCGATCAGCGCACGCTGCTTCATCCCGCCCGAGAGTTGATGGGGGAAGGCGCGGGCGACTTCAGCCGCGCGATCGATCTCCATCTCGCGCAGCGCGATTTCTGCGCGGGCGAGTGCCTCGGGCAGCGGCAACCCAAGATGCTGCACCATGGGTTCAGCGATTTGCCGGCCAATGCGGAGTGCCGGGTTGAGCGCCGTGAAAGGATCTTGAAACACGGCGCCGATGCGTCGTCCGAGCATCCGCCGGCGCTGCGCCGGGGCGAGAGCCGCGAGATCCTGTCCTTCGAACAGGATTTCACCGGTGATCTCGGCCGAGGGGTCGAGGAAATCCAAGACGGCGTCGGCCACGCTGCTTTTGCCGGGCCCAGACTCGCCGACAACAGCGAGTGCGCCGCCGGCTTTGAGTCCGAAGCTGACGTCCCGCACAGCGGTAATCTGTCGGTCGTCCTCGCGGTAGCGGATCGTCAGATGGCGGATCTCGAGCAGCGGCCCGGCCGATGGCGGCGGCAAAGCGCTCATCGGCGGCCGCCGAGCTTCGGGTCAAGCACCTCGCGCAGGCCGTCGCCCACCAGGCTCACGGCAATCACCGTAATGCTTAGCGCGATGCCGGGGGCCAGTGAGATCCAGGGTGCGGTATCGACAAAGGCGCGACCGTTGCTGATCATCAAGCCCCAGTCAGCGGCGGGCGGCTGCACGCCAAAGCCGAGAAAACTCAGCACCGCGCCAAGCAGCACGGCGAACACAACGCGCAGGCTGGCCTCCACCATCAGGACCGGCCAGACATTGGGCAGCAGTTCCCGCATCAGTATGTAGCGCAGCCGCTCGCCGCGGGCGCGCGCCGCTTCAATGAATTCGCCGCTCATCAGATCGAGCGCAACGCTGCGGGTGACGCGCGCGATCGGCGCCACCGCCAGCACGCCAATCGCAATCGCAGTTTTCATCAGGCTGGGCGGGGTCACCGCCAGGATCAACAGCACCAGCAAAATCGGCGGGAACGCCATTATCACGTCGAGGGTGCGCATGGTGAGTTCGTCGATCGCGCCGCGGCGGTAGCCGGCGATAAGCCCCAGCGGCACACCGACCCCATGCTGATCAGAGTGGCACTGATACCCAGCGCCAGCGACAGCTGCGATCCGTACAACAGACGGCTGAAGACGTCGCGACCGTATTCATCGGTGCCGGCAAGATAATGCAGGCTGGGCGGCGAGAAGCGATCACGGATATGCATCTGGTCATAGGGATAGGGGGCAATCCACTGCGCCAGCGCCGCGATGACGATCAGGACGAGCACGAGCGCGCCACCGATGACGAGCGCTACGGGGAGGCGCCGGCGACGGTGGATGACCGGCGCTGCCGTTACCTCAGTCAAGCGAGCCGCTATAGCAGATGCATGGGTTTACCACCCCGTAGAGCAGGTCAGCCACCAGGTTGGCGAGGCAGTAGACCCCGGTCAGGACGAGGATCGCGGCTTGCATTACCGGCAGATCCTGACGCTGGAGCGCCTCGACCAGCATGCGGCCAAGTCCCGGATAGGCAAAAACCGTCTCGACCGCGACGATGCCGCCGATCAGGAAACCGAAATCCTGCGCCAGCACGGTAATCGACAGGATCAGCGCATTGCGCAGAGCGTGGCGGAAAATGACCAGCCGCTCGGGCAAACCCCGTGCGCGCGCCACTTTTACGTACATGCTTTCTAGAGCCTCGACCATGCTGGAGCGCGTCAACCGTGTGACATGGGCAAGGAAAGCGAGCGTCAGGGTCGTGACCGGCAGCACGAGGTGGGCAAGGAAAGGGCCGAACCCATCCGAGAGATTGGCGTAGCCGGAAGACGGCAGCAGGTGCAATGTGCTGCAGAACAACAGGATGAAGACGAGACCCCAATAGAACTCCGGCAGCGACACACCAAAATAGGTCAGGATCGAGACGGCATGGTCCGGCCATCGGCCGCGCCATACTGCAGCGACAACGCCGAGAGATAAGCCGAGAATCGCAACCACGGCCAGCGACAAGACCGCCAGGATGGCCGAGCGGCTGAAGGCGTCCAACAGCATCGGCGCGACCGGGCGTTCCTGCTCCAGCGATTGCCCCATGTCGCCTTCGAGCATTCCCCTCGCCCAGTGCCAATACTGCACCGGCAGGGGCAGGTCGAAGCCCAGCTTGTGCTCGAGCGCCGCCAAGGTTTGCGGTGTCGAATACTGGCCGAGGATCAGGGCCGCGGCGTTGGACGGCAGCGCGTGCGTGGCGAGGAACACCAACACCGACATCGCGATCATGATCAGCATGACCGTACCGAGCCGCTGCGCGACATAGGCAGCCATCTCACCCCACCCTCAGGCGGT
Source organism: uncultured Alphaproteobacteria bacterium (assembly GCA_963846635.1). GTDB lineage: Bacteria > Pseudomonadota > Alphaproteobacteria > ATCC43930 > CGMCC-115725 > AP-15. The sequence goes on from CAWJXM010000048.1 coordinate 4,033, forward strand.
CACCGTCGCCTTGCTGAAATCCATCAGCATCAGGGGCGAGATTGCGAGGTCCTTCACCTTATTGCTGGTGCCGCAGGCGAAGTTCTGCACATAGATGACACTGCCCGGAGGGTCGTCCAACGCCAGCTCCTGAAAGCGGCCGTAAAGCTTTGCCTGCACCGCCTTGTCGGTTGTGGCCCGGGCGGCGTCGAGGACCTTGTCAATCTCGGGATTTTTATAATGCCACAGCGTGTTGTTCCACGATCCGGCGCTGTCATACCAGGGATACACCATCAAATCGGGGGTCGCCCGGCCGTAGAAGCCATCGGCTGAAAACCGTACCTTGCCTTCCATCTCGGCAAAAAACTTGTCCGGCGGCACCGTGCGCAGCTGCACGTCGATCCCCGCTTGCTTGGCAGTTTCGCGGAATGCCGTGGCCAGCCGCTCACGCGGGGGATTGGAACCGGGGACGTACATCTCGAGCGTGAAGCCTTCCGGGATTCCCGCCTCGGCCAGCAGTTTCTTCGCGCCGGGGATATCGGCACCGCCGATCGGGATGTCCTTGCGGAAATAGGGGTGGAACGGCGGGATCGGCGTCAATGTCGGCGTGGCATGGCCGAACATCGCGATATCAACGAGAGCAGGCTTGTCGACCAGTTTGCTGAAGGCGCGGCGCACGCGGATGTCGTCGAACGGCTTCATCCCATTGTTCCAGATGATGCCCTGCCACCTGCCGGCCTGCACCTCGTCGACGTGCGCGACCGTGCTGTGCTTCAGGTTGTCGACCTGCTCGGGCGGCAGGTCGAAGACTGCATCGACAGCGCCGCTTTCGAGCGCTGCCACCGCAGTGGTGAACTCCGGAATGACGCGGAGGATCACGCGATCGAGCTTTGGCACGCCGGGCACGAAATAGTCGGGGTTGCGTTCCATCACCAACTGGTCGCCCGGGCGATACTCGACAAAGCGGAAGGGCCCGGTGCCGATCGGATGTGTCGACAATTTGTCGACAACGCCCTCGCTGACGATCGCGGCCTGATAGGCGGCAGTGGCGGCAGGCAAGTCGGCATACAGGATTGACAGGTTGAACCTGACGGTCAGCGGATCGACGATCTCGATGCCGGTGACAATGCTGAAATTGACCCGCAAGACCGAGCCGACGTTCTTGTCGAGGATCCGCTTGAAGGTGAAGACGACGTCCGCGGCGTCGAATGGTTTGCCGTTGTGGAATCTCACTCCTGGACGCAGATGGAACGTCCAGCTCTTCAGGTCCTCGGCTGCCTCCCAGCCTGTCGCCAGGTCCGGCTGAACCTGAAGCTTCGCATCCAGGGCCGTTAGCCGGCTGAAGCAATTGTGGGCATTATTGTAATCGACGCCACCGACGCGCATTTTTTGCGGGTCGAGCGTTGCCGGCTGGATCGCGAAAGCCACCCAGATGGTCGATGGTTCGACCGCCCGCGCTGGTCTGATCAGTGCCGGCAACGCCGCCGCACCGGCCAATTTTAAAGCGTTGCGGCGAGTAATCCGCGGCTGCACTTCCGAGTGGCGCATCGGGAAGTCTCCGAAAGTTGTTTACGCTGTTTGTATGCTTTCCCACAGCAATCCGCGTGCCACTCGCGCGGCCTCAACCTCGACAAGGATATCCCGGCCGAAAAAGCCCGACGGAAAGGCTTCCGGCTTTTGAAGAGCGTCGATTTCGTCCCAGAAACCACCGCTTTGCCATCAGAATGGTCAGATAAATCAAATCCGGTCGTAGACCTGAAACGTGAAACCAAGCAGTCCTGGGCCCCTGAGTGAACGCGTCGCTCCATCGACCCCCGCGATCTACCGTCCTATTTAAAATTCCCGCAGCGTTTGACGAAGCGTAGGTTGTGTGTAGGCCTCCCGTACCAGGCCGCGGCGCTGCAGAGCCGGCACCAGCCCCTCGCAAACTTCGTTGACAAAGCGGCGGCCGATGCGCTGGAACGGCGTGCTGATCAGAAAGCCGTCGCCGCCGATTTCCTCCATCGCCTGCGCCATATCGTCGGCCACCTCGTCTGGTGTGCCGATCAAGTCGAGACCGTTGTCAAAGCGCTCGGATGCCAGCTGCCGCAATGTTTTGCCGCTGCCCCATTGGGCAAACCGGTCGAGCGAGCCCTGCTCGCCGTTGGTGGTGATGCGCGGCAATGGCTCATCGAGGGGGAATTTCGAAAAGTCGATGTCGGTGATTTGGCCGACCGACGCCAGTGCGGCATGAATAAAGCCATCGGAACAAACAAGGCGTCGATACTTGGCCCTCGCCTCGTCGCAGGTCTCGCCAAGGAATGGGTAAACCAGATAGAGGACCTTGATGTCGTCCGGGTTGCGGCCAAGGCGGAGCGCATGGCCGCGCACGTCGTCGCGATACGCTTTCATGCCGGCGACCCCGTTGGCCGAAGCAATGATCGAGTCGGCGTGCTTGGCCGCAAAGGTGCGGCCGCGAGGCGAGCCGCCGGCCTGGACGAAAGTCGGGCGGCCCTGCGGCGACGGCGCGGTGTTGAGCGGGCCGCGGCATTTGAAGAATTCGCCTTCGAAATGGATCGGGCGAACCTTGCGCCAATCGGCATAGATGCCGCGCTCGCGGTCCTTGACTATCGCGTCCGGCTCCCATGAGTCGAAAAGCTGGTACACCACCTCCATGTACTCGTCGGCCATTGCGTAGCGCAGTTCGCGCAGCGGCAGTTTTTCGAGACCGAACTGCTGCGCTGCCGCGTCTTCACCTGATGTGACGATGTTCCAGCCGAAGCGGCCGCCCGAAATGTGGTCGATCGTCGTTGCGGCCCGCGCCAGCATAAAGGGCGGCCAGGCCAGCGTCGACATCGTCGCGACGATGCCAAGCTGTGAGGTGGCGGCGGCGATCATCGCCGCCAATGGCACCGGATCGTGCTTGGGCACCTGCAGCGCCTGGCTCAGTGCCATTTCTGCGCTGCCGGCCCAGGCTTCGGACACCATCAGGGTGTCTTCGAGGATCATATAGTCGAAGCAGGCCCGCTCCATCGCCTGTGCGAACTCGACAAAGAACTTGCCGTCCCACGGCGAGCCGCCATGGGAAAAGGTTCCATTCCACTCCCCCGCGGTAAAATTCGTGAACCAAGCAAGATGAAACCGTTTCGGCACGCCAACCTCCCGTTTCCCGCTTACGATCGTCGGAACGCACCGTCCGGGACCGCGGTGCAAGTGACAAACAGCAAGAACTGCGCCAATAGCGGCTCGAATACGGGGCTGCTTATGTCCGTCGTCTCCCGAGAAAACTGGTTATGCGATCGCGAACCGCGGCCAGGAGAACCTCTTGGACCGGGCGCAATGCGCGATCCTGCCGCCATAGAGAAACATGACTCTCGGAGCGCCCCTGGCCCAGGCCGAGAGATATCGGCAATGCCTACGCTGCCCGACGCGCCGCGGGGCGCGAGCGCATCAACGGCAGGATGCGGGTGCCGAATTGCTCCATGCCAATGACAAAATCATCGAAGGTCAGCATGACGCCGCACACACCCGGGACCGCGGCGAGTTCGTCCAACATGCCGGCGACCGAGGCGTAGGAGCCAACGAATACGCCTTGATTGGTCGGCAATTTGTCAACGCCGAGGGTCCGGCGCCGGTTAGGCGCCGAATAGGGGTCGGTGCTCGGGTCGTCCTCGGCTTGGGCGTCGCGCCAGGCCAGCGCTTCGAGGTCGGTGCCGGCCTTATAGTGCTCCCACTTGGCCAGCGCCGCGGTATCGGTCTCGTCGGCGATAATCATTTGTAGGATCAAGGCGTCGCAATCGCGCCCGCTCTCCCTAGTGGCCTGCACCAGGCGCTTGACACTCGCAGCCACCCGGGTCGGCTGATTGACCCCGCCGCCGCCGCAGAAATTGTAATCGGCGTATTGTGCGGCAAAGCGCGTGCCGGCATCGCTCTGGGCGGCACAGATGATCGGTATCTTTGCTGTGGGCAGCGGCAGACAGCGGCAATCGTCCATCTGGAAAAACTCGCCCTGCAAATTCGAGCGGCCGGTCTCCCACAGCTCGCGCATAATCCTGACGTACTCGGCGCAGTAGTCATAACGGCGGCGATAATGCGCCACCCCGGGCCAAATCCCCATCTGCGTGTATTCGCGACGCTGCCAGCCGGAGATGATATTGACGCCGAACCGGCCATGCGAGATCGAGTCGATCGTCACCGCCATGCGCGCGGCGATCGGTGGCGGCATCGTCAGCACGGCGCAGGTTGCGAACAGCTGGATGCGATTTGTCACTGCCGCCAAGCCGGCCATCAGCGTGAACGATTCCAGATTGTAATCCCAGAACTGCGATGGACCGCCGAACCCGTGCAATTTGATCATCGAGAGGGCAAAATCAAAGCCAAAGCGCTCCGCCTTTTGTACCACCTCGTTATTGAGATCGAAGCTCGGCTTGTATTGGGGGGAAGTGGTCGAGATTAACCAACCATTGTTGCCGATCGGAATAAAGACGCCCAGCTGCACTGATAGGCCCTCGCTTGGTTACGGGCTCTGGCGCTCCGTTCTCCTGCCCTCGGTGCAAGCGGGATGCCAGATTCTCGAGAGGGCAGTTATCAGCAGAAAAAGCTTGCGCACCAGTCGCGCATTGTGCCTGTGCGCCGTGCAAGTGCTCGGTTTTGTGCACAGCATAGCAGACGCAACCCAGCAAATTTATCTTGGGCTACCGCAATGGAGGCAATCGCAATAGGAAAAGAAGATGAAACGGCTAAAGCGCAGGTTGCAGCCTTCGTATGCGAGCGATTAGGAGCCCGACATACCAGATGAGGCTCATCGCGAACCAATCGTCCCCATCCCATTTGGGCGAGCGGCGGCGGCAGGGCCAATATCGCGCGCGCCAAGGAGCTGATGGCCGCCCCGATGCCGGCAGGCGATCCGCCGGCAGCAGATACAGCCGATCTGGACGCCACGACCGATCATCGCCCGCCGTACCCTTGCTGCGGCGGCCGCATGATCATTGTCGAGGTCGTTGCACGCGGCGGCGCACCGCCGGCCCCCTATACCGGGTCGACGGCTCGCGCCGGGCCGGCATCCGAAACCCTTCCCGAAAGCGGCCATGGACGATGCAGCGCGCCCGGTTTTCGCCCGGCTACACGACGGCATGGGGTGATCTGCTGCGGGTCTGGGGACGCGTTGCGGCTCGATAAGGGTGGGGTCGTCGTCGCTTTCCGGTTCTGTTGAGGCGGCGGGATACGGGCTGTAGGCGCCGGATCAAAATGTCACCCGTGCGCCACCTAGCCGAAATTGTCCTTTGGCTCGGAAAGCTTGTCACCCACCGCGATTTCGTCGCCGGACGACACTTCTGCGTAGACACCCATATTGATGTGGCCGAAGGCGCGCTCGAGGGCGGCGACGATATCGAGATCCCGTTCTGCGGTAACCGGATTGACCTGCGTTGCCGCGCACCTCGTGATCGGCGAGATCACCCGCAGGCGCGCGCCCCCAAGAGTGATCTCTGAGCCGATCCAGTCGTGTTCATACCAGGCCGATGCCCCGTCGAAGTAGACATTTGCGCGAAATCGGATCGGATCGACCGGCACCCGCATCACCGCTTCAAGCGCCGCGATGCTCGCGCGATTAATCAGCGAGACATACTTGTCGGTCGTCGCATTTGGCTTCCGCCGCGCATCGGCAAAGGCGTGTCCTGCGGCTTCGACGATGCGCAACGGGCGATCCGCGGCGCCGAGGAAATTTGCGAAGAATTCCGCTACCGGCCGGCACTCCTGCGGCTCGGTCAACCGCCCGCGCAACAATACCTCTCCGTTTTCGGCAATGATCAGGACGCCGCTTTCCGGGTCAAAGCGGGTCTCCAACAACGCCAGCTTTTCGTCGCGCATCAGCATGACGAAATGGGTTTTGGGCAGCCATTCCGGATGCCGTGGATCAAAGAATGTTGAACCAAGCGCGACCGCAAAACGTCGATCGTGCGGTAGGCATTCCCCTTGGGTCAGAGCCACGCGATCCATCTTCTCGGCGCTCAGCCCTTTTACCGGGTAGCGGTAATTGATTGCACTAATGGTGGTGGCCATCCTGCAGCCTCACTCCTGAGCCCCAAAAATACACTAGGCGGAGCTGATGTTTATCGTGGAACTGCTTTGCTCGGCCCTCAACCGCTTGCGTTCTCGCCGGGCAGCCTCGGCTACCGCGAGGGGTGCGCCGACTGTCAGTGCGGCGAGCTGGTAGATTGCATTGCGGCCAGCCCGCCAATCCGCAAGCTCCTCTTGATCAAGGCGCTCGGGGATATGCGGATGCCATTCGCCGGGTATCGGCCGGATCACAGTCGCAAGGTCGAGCTGGCCACAATCGACGCGCATCGCACAGCGAAAACGGCGGCCGACCTCGAATGTCAATTCAATGATCGTATTCCGTGAGAGCCGTGGCGGGACCGGGTCGAAATACGTGACATTCCGGGGCAGGCTGCGGCGGGCCATCCGGCCGCGCGTGGCGGGCCATTCCGTGCCTCCGCGCGTTAGAGTGCGCTCGCGTTCTATCCTGACAAAATGCTCCGCCTCCACGCAACCATCCCGATCACAACCCAGATCATCAGATCCCAACGCGTCGCTAACCACCCGACCTGGGCAACGAGCCGGATCGAAGAGATCCGCCGACATCAGGATTTCATGTTATTACCGCGTGTGACCGGAATCGAGGGCGGTACGAGGACGTCATAATAAGCAAGGACGAGCTGAAGCGCTCGGGCTGCGAGATTGATCGCGATGGAAACGAGATTATACCAAATCCCTCTGATCAGAACCTATGCTATGGTTGTCATTGCGAGCGCAGCGAAGCAATCTCGTCGGATAGTGCGCACTCGGATCGAGACGGGATTGCTTCGTCGCTTCGCTCCTAACAAGAAAAAGCGACCTCTCGTCTCAGAACATTCAGATGATCGATGCGCAACACCCCCGTCTTCCCGGCGAAGGCCGGGACCCATTTCTGCCATGGGCACCGGCCGGAGTTTATCTTCGGGCCGGCCCAAGGCCGGACCCGTGGGCCGGTGTGACGGAATTTTTGATGTCCGCATTGCTCCCGGCGCAGCCTTTTCATCCAGGGCGAGTCGGCCCAGCCGGCCGGTAGGAACTCGCAATGACAGGGGTAAGCATGGGTCCTTATCATCAGGATTTGGTATTATCATCGCGGCGAAAGACCGGGAGACGCACGTTCTTGCAGCCCGCTCGGTCGGGAGCGAGAATTCTCGCAACTGGGGAGGAGTCGAGCGATGAGTACCAAGAATTCGTTGTTATGGGTGATAGCGACCATTGGTATCGCCCTGCTCGTGGGTCTTGCGCCGATGCCGCTCAGCGCGCAGCAAAAAACCGACACGGCGATCCGCATCCACGAGAATGATCTCGGCGGCGTGGTGAGGAGCGCGAACGGGCCGGAGGCGGGCGTCTGGGTGATTGCTGAAACCACCGGGCTGCCAACGCCTTTCGCCAAAATCGTCGTGACCGACGATCAGGGACGCTATGTGATTCCGGACCTTCCCCAGGCGAATTACGATGTCTGGGTGCGCGGCTACGGGCTCATCGACTCGCCGAGGGTCGTCACGAAGCCAGGGAAGATCATCAATTTGACGGCCGTGCCGGCGCCGAATGCGGCAGCCGCTGCGCAGTATTATCCGGCGATCTACTGGTATTCAATGCTGAACATCCCGGATCAGAACCAGTTTTCCGGCCCGAAGCGCGACGAGAGCATGCCGGAAAATATAACCGCGCAGTGGCAATGGCTGAATACGATAAAGACTACCGGCTGCATTGCCTGCCACGGGATCGGCACCCTCGGGACGCGCAGGGTTCCTGCTGCGCTCGGGCATTTTGATTCCTCGGCTGAAGCTTGGCAGCAGCGCATCCAATCCGGCCAGGCAGAGACCAATATGGTCAATACGATCAGCCGGCTCGACCCGCAGCTGGCATTCCAGTATTTCGGCGACTGGACCGACAGGATTGCCAAAGGCGAGTTGCCGTTTGCGAAGCCATCCCGGCCGCAAGGCATCGAGCGCAACATCGTGCTGACCTTGTGGGACTGGAGTCGCCCCACGGCCTACCTCCATGATCTCACGCCGACCGACCGGCGCAATCCGACCGTCAATGCCAATGGCAAGCTTTATGGCACGGCTGAGGAGAGCACCGACTACCTGCCGGTCCTCGATCCGGCGCACAATTCGGTCAGCGAGATCAAGCATCCGGTGCGCGATCCGAACACCCCAACCACAAAGACCGCGGCGATGGAGCCCTCGCCTTATTGGGGCGCGGAACCAATCTGGGACAGCCAGAGCGTCACGCACAACCCGATGATGGATGAGAAAGGCCGGGTCTGGTTCACCGCGAGGATCCGCCCCGCGGCCAACCCGGCTTTCTGCAAGCGGGGATCGAGCCATCCGTCGGCGCAAGTCTTTCCGCTGCAAGAATCCGGCCGCCAGCTGTCGATGTATGATCCAGCGACCGGGAAGTTCATGCTGATCGATACCTGCTTCCCGACTCACCATCTGAACTTCGCCTACGACGCCAATGACACGCTGTGGACCAGCGCCGGTGGTCCTCAGACGCCGGTCATCGGCTGGCTCAACACGAAAATGTTCGAGGAAACCGGCGACGAGCAGAAGTCACAGGGCTGGACGCCGTTCATCCTCGACACCGCCGGCACCGGCAAGCGCACCGATTATGTCGAGCCCAACCAGCCGGTCGACCCGACCAAGGACAAGCGCGTCGTCGTCGGCCTTTACTCGGTCTCGGTGAACCCGGTCGACGGCACGATCTGGGGCACTTCGCTGGGATCTCCGGGTTATGTGGTTCGTGTGAACCCGGGACCCGATCCGACCCACACCGCCCTCACCGAGATCTACGAGCCGCCATGGCCCGGCTACGGGCCGCGCGGCGGCGACATCGACAGCAAGGGCGTCTTTTGGGCGTCGCTGGCGAGCGGGCATCTGGCGAGCTTCGACCGGAGCAAATGCAAGGTGTTGAACGGCCCGACCGCGACCGGCAAGCATTGCCCCGAGGGCTGGACCCTCTACCCCTTCCCGGGTCCGCAGTTCAAGAACATCAATGACCCCGGCAGCGCCGAGTTGAGCTATTACGTCTGGGTCGATCAGCACAACACATTGGGTCTCGGCAAGGACGTACCGATCGCCACCGGCAACCTCAACAGCGCATTACTCGCTCTTGTCGATGGGAAGTTTGTGGTCCTGCGGGTCCCCTATGTAAACGACTACTTCACGAAGGGGATGGACGGGCGCATCGATGACCCGAATGCCGGTTGGAAGGGCAAGGCATTATGGACGACGTATGCGACCCGGGCGATGTTCCACCTCGAAACCGGCAAAGGTACCTTCCCCAAGGTCGTCCGGTTTCAGCTCCGCCCCGACCCGCTCGCCAATTAGCAGGCGGCGCAGCGGACCGCGGGCGCCGTGTCCTGATCACTCACGAATTCTCGAATGGCAGCCCGCTTCCATTGTCATACCAGCAGAGGGGGCATCCACGCAGGCGCGAGTCCCGGCCTCGATCCCGGCCGGGTTGGCGGCGACTGTTGTCAAAGCACTATCGGGGTCATGATCCCGGTTCGGGGGGGTGCAGGTGTGGCTAGCGACCGGCCATACCGACATGCGGCGCGGCATGAACAGCTTGGCGTTGCAGGTCCAAGAGGGGTTGAAGCGCGATCCGCACGCAGGCTTGGCGGTCGGGTCAGTGCAACCCAGGGTGGATATGGCAACCGCCTCTTAAGCTTAGTTTCTTGCCCTCAGTTGACGAAACTTTAACTGACTCCTCTTAGTTTCAGCGGGATATTTTACGCGAGGAACTTGGTTGGATAGACAGCATACTGTTCCGCTTTTGCTAATTTCAGGGGTCTGGGGAGGCGGAACCGTTGAGGCCGCTCGCCAACAGTCGGCAGGTGACGTGGTTAGCGAGGCCGAAATTCAGAGACCGCTCCATGCATCATTTCCTGGCGTGCCTGCCGATCGCCGAGATCGACCCAGTGTTTTCAGGTCCGGTGCCGATCTGCACCGAACTGAAAACGAATGCCGGCGCCATCGATAATTTTTTGGTGACACCATCTGGTTCGCCGGTACTTGTCGAATGCAAGCTGTGGCGCAACCCCGAAGCGCGGCATGAGGTCGTCGGCCAGATTGTTGATTATGCCAAGGAACTCAGTCGTTGGTCTTCGTCCGATCTGCAACGCGAGGTGAGCCGGCGTCTTAAGCGCAATGGCAATCCGCTGCTTGAAATGGTGCGGAAGGCTGATCCCGGCGTTGATGAGATACAGTTCAACGATGCGCTCACCGCAAATCTTCGGCGCGGGCGGTTTCTGCTTCTGATCGTCGGCGATGGCATCCGCGAGGGGGTGGAGGCAATAGCCGAGTACTTGCACGCCCACGCAGGGCTGCACTTCTCATTGGGGCTGGTCGAACTGCCTATCTACGCCATACCCGACGGCGACCGCCTGGTGGCGCCGCGCGTGCTCGCGCGAACCAGCGTCATCATCCGCAATATCGTGGCGCTGCCGGACGGATATACGCTTGCGGAGGCCGAAGACCCCGCGAGTGACGCGGAGATTGACCCTGAGCGTAGCGGCGTTCGGGGAGCGCTAAGCGGTTCTGGACGGAGTTTCTGGAAAATGATCTTAAGCTCGACGATCCGGAGCAGCAGAAGCCAAGGCCAGCACGGCTAGGCTGGATCGGCTTTAGCCTTCCGGCGCGCACCAGTTGGCTCAACGGTTTATCGGGCGTTTCGCCCTGGAGGGATGGGGATTTTCCGTCGTCTCGGCGCAACACTGCTGGGGCGTATGCCATGCAGGCAATCGTGGATGAATGGAAGGCGGGCGGTGCGGTTAAGGAAGAGCTAGGTGGAACTGTGAGGCTGGATAAGGTTGCGGGCGAAGCGTGAGACGATCCTCGATATGCTGATAGTCGGATCGTTGGATCAATCGGACGTGCGGAAACGGGCATTTTTCTGGCTCGCCGAGCGGGTGAACACTTTCGTCAACGTTTTGCGTCCTCGCATGCGGTCGGCGGCGGCTGACTACCAGCAGCAAGGCGAGTAGGGTCCGCGACATCGAGCAGGTTACCCGAGCTCAGCGGCGCAGGAAGAAGAGGTGGGGGAGGGGAGGAGGCTGGCCCTCGTCGAGCTGCATCGCAAACGCGGTCAGCAAGGTCGCGGTTGCGGCGTAATTGCCCATCAGCGCCACGAGATCGATGAGCCGGCGCGCGCCGAATTGCTGCAAGGCGCGGGCGTAGGTCGGCGAGGAGACTTGGCGCGCGCCGAACATCTCGCGGGCGAGGTCGATCACGATCGCGTCGGGCTCGGCGAGCGCGGCGGTAGAGCCGCGCCAGCGGATAAGGTCGATGATGTCGGGCGAGATGCCCTCGGCGAGGGCGGCGGGCTCGTGCGCGGCCCATTCGAATTGGCTGTCGTGCTCGCGCGCGGTCGCGAAGATCGCCAATTCGCGCACCCGCCCGCCGAGCCCGGACTCGTAGCGCAGGTAATGGTTGACCGGGCGCGAGCGCCGCGACAATCCGGGGCTGTGCAATTGGATGCCGCCGGGGCCGCGCAGCCCGCGCAAGGTGCCGCCATCGGGATCGGCGAGGCGGTCATAGATGCGCCGGCCCTCCTCGCCGAGATCCTCGCGCCGCGGCAAAGGCAGCCGGCAGCCGGATGCGGGGTCGATGTCAGCGACATCCGCGTGCGCGGAGCGGCGATGGTGTGCGATAAACAATGCCGCCAATTGCTCGCAGCCGGCCTGATCGGCCTCGTCAAACCGGCCCAAAACCGGGCTGTCGAGATCGAGCACGCCCAACACTGAGCCGTCCTCGACGAGCGGCACGACGAGTTCCGAGCGCGAAGTTGGGGTCGCAGGTAATATGGCCCGGGAATTCGTGCACATCCGAAACCACCACTGACGCGCCGCGCTCGGCCGCGGTACCGCACACGCCCTTGCCGATCGGAATTCGCACGCAGGCGGGCTTGCCCTGAAACGGGCCCAGCATCAGCTCCGACCCGCGGCGGAAATAGAACCCCGCCCAGTTGAGGTCAGGAAGGCCGTACCAGATCAGTGCCGCCACGTTGGCGGCGTTGGCGATTGGGTCGTGCTCCCCTTCGAGCAAGCCACCCAATTGCGCGGCGAGATTGCGGTAAAGCTGTGATTTGGGCTTCGGCATCCCGATTTCCGTCCCCGCAAAACCCTGCTTAGCTATATCCTGAAGCAAATCCGTGATGCATGCGCAAAGAGGGATTGGCGATGGACGACTACATCGATCCGGCCTTGCTCGGGCCGGAGGAGAAATTCGCAATCGGCCAGCCGGTGCCGCGTTCGGAAGACCCGGTGCTGCTGCGCGGCGAGGGCCATTACGCCGATGACATCAGCCTGCCCGGCCAAGCCTATGCGGTGATGGTGCGCAGCCCCATCGCCCACGGCATCATTCGCGGCGTCGACACCGCGGCGGCGCGCGCGATGCCCGGCGTGCTCGCGGTCTACACCGCGGCGGAGCTGGCAAGGGCGGCATCGGGCCATTGCCGCCGCGCCAAGTCATGAACAATCGCGACGGCACGCCAATGCTGAGCCCGACCCATTACGTCTTGCCATCGGACAAGGTGCGGCATGTCGGTGAGGCGGTGGCCGCGGTCATCGCCGAGACCATGGCTCAAGCCAAGGATGCCGCCGAACTGGTCAGCCTCGACATCGACTCGTTGCCGGCGGTCACCGAACCGAGCGAGGCGGATGCTCCCGACACCCCGATCCTTTACGACGAGGTGCCACAAAATATCGGGCTCGATTTTCATTTCGGCGACAGCGAGAAGGTCGCCGCCGCCTTTGCCAGCGCGGCGCATGTTACCAAGCTGCGGCTGCGCGCCAACCGCATCGTTGTCAATGCGATGGAGCCGCGCTCGGCGATCGCCGATTACGACCCCGAGCACCAGCACTGGACCTTGCATGTCGGCTGCCAGGGTGTCTTCGGCTTTCGCAATTACGTTGCCGGCATCTTTGGCGTCGGTCGCGACAAGATGCGGATCTTAACCGAGCGGGTCGGCGGCTCGTTTGGCATGAAGCAGCCGACCTATCCCGAATATTACTGCATTCTGCAGGCGGCGCGCGAATTGCGGCGGCCGGTCAAATGGACCGACGACCGCTCGGGCAGCTTTGTGTCCGACACACATGGCCGCGACGCCGATATGACCGCCGAATTGGCGCTCGACCGCGACGGTAATTTTCTTGCCGTGCGGCTCAACGGCTACGGCGATCTTGGCGCCTATTATGGGGCGCCAGGACCGTCAACGCGCAATGCGGTGCGCAACACGCTCAGCGTCTACAAGACGCCGCTGATCGAGGTCTCGACCAAATGCGTCTTTACCAACACGACCCCGGTCGGGGCCTATCGCGGCGCCGGACGGCCCGAGGCCAATTATTATATGGAGCGGCTGGTCGACACCGCGGCCCGCGAGATCGGTGTCGACCCGGTCGAACTGCGCCGCCGTAATCACATCCGGCCCGAGGCGATGCCGTACAAGGCGCCAAACGGCACCACCTATGACAGCGGCGACTTCACCAATCTGTTGAACGAGGCGCTAAAGCTCGCCGATTGGGACGGCTTTGCCGAGCGTAAAAAGGCGAGCCGGGCACACGGCAAGCTGCGCGGCCGCGGCATCAGCGATTATCTCGAACTGACCGGCCCGCCCGGCCGCGAGATGGGCGGCATCCGCTTCGAGGCCAACGGCGATGTGACCTTGATTACCGGCACTCTCGATTATGGCCAGGGACATTGGACGCCGTTCGCGCAGGTTCTCGCAGCACGGCTCGGAATCCCGTTCAGCCGCATCAAACTCGTGCAGGGCGACAGCGATCAGCTGATCGCGGGGGGCGGCACCGGCGGCTCGAAATCGATGATGACGAGCGGTGTCGCGATCGTCGAAGCCGCCGGCAAATGCATCGCAGCCGGCAAACAGATCGCCGCGCATGTGCTGGAGGCAGCGGCGGCCGACATCGAATTCCGCGCCGGCCGGTTTGTCATCGCCGGCACCGATCGCTCGGTCGGCATCATGGAATTGGCCGAAAAGATCCGCGCCGGGCTCGAATTGCCGGCGGGCCTGCCGCAGACCCTCGATGTCGCGAATATCAGCGATGGCCCGCCCTCGGCTTTTCCGAATGGCTGTCATATTGCCGAGGTCGAGGTCGACCCCGAGACCGGCGTTGCCGAGGTCGTCAAGTATTCGTTCGTTAACGATTTCGGCGTCGTGATCAACCCGCTGCTGGTCACCGGACAAGCCCATGGCGGCATCGTGCAGGGCATTGGCCAAGCCTTGCTCGAACGCACGGTCTTCGATGAGCACGGACAGCTATTGACCGGCTCCTACATGGATTATGCATTGCCGCGCGCGTCGGACGCGCCGATATTTACCAATGCCAGCCATCCGGTGCCGGCCAAGACCAATCCGCTCGGCGCCAAGGGCTGCGGCGAGGCCGGTTGCGCCGGTGCTTTGCCCTCGGTGATGAACGCGCTGGTCGACGCGCTCTCCGAATACGGCATTCATCATATCGACATGCCGGCCACGCCCGAGCGCATCTGGCGCGCGATCCGCGAGGCCCGCGCGCATTAGCGGGTGTTCCGACCGTGCCGATCGCTTGTAAAATGGGAGCGAACGCCCACATCAAACCGGTCGACTTCTTCATCGTTCGGCCTGCTCTCCCGAGCGCTCGAGCGCCGGACCGGCTCTCCGTTCAGTGTCGTCGTCTGACTGCGCCGCCCGCCGCGAGCGGTTATAACATATTGATTAGGCGAAGGACGATTATGGCGATCGGAACCGTGAAGTGGTTCAATACACAAAAGGGCTACGGCTTCATTCAGCCGGAGGATGGGTCGAAAGATGTGTTCGTACACATTTCGGCGGTCGAGCGCTCCGGCATGGGCAATCTGCACGAAGGTCAGCGGCTGAGCTTTGAGCTCGCACGCGGCAACCAGGGCAAGACCTCCGCGGTCAATCTGCGACAAGCCTAGCAAGTGGCGAGGGGAGCCCGATCGGCGTGGCTCCCTTTGGTTCGCCAAACGCGAGCGCCGAAAAGAATAGGCTGGATAATGCTGGTCTTTGTGCGCGACAACGACATCAATGCAGCGCTGCGGGTGCTGAAGAAGAAAATGCAGCGCGAAGGCACGTTCCGCGAGATGAAGCGGCGACGGGCCTACGAAAAACCGTCGGAGCGCCGGGCGCGCGAGATGTCCGAGGCTATCCGACGTCACCGTAAGATGCTGCGCAAACGGCTCGAACGCGAAGGCTATTGATCGGCTATCCGAAGGCTATTGATCGGCTATCCGTGGACTCTTCAACGACATCGGGGCTTCCGGCGGCGTACTATCAGCGGCTTGCTGCTCGGGTTCGGCGATTGGCGGAAGAAAGCACTACGCCCGCGATAAAGGATAGGCTGCGCGCGGCCGCCCTCGAATACGAGCGCTTGGCAAAGCGCGTCGAGAGCGAGACCTCGCCGAGCGAGTGCTGACCAGCAATCGCCGGAACCGATCGAGACAGGCGACCAGGCCGGTTGGTGGCGCGTCCGCTTGCCGCGATCGTGAACGGCTTTGGCCAATTCGTATGGAGCCGAGTTCGATGTCGCCTGTGATCCTGGAAGTTATCAATCCGCCGCCGAGTGCGGCTGAACACCGCTCACCGGAGGTTGTCAAGCCGCTCTTCCGTGGTACTGGCGACACGGATTATGTGTGCGGCAATTGTGGCGCCGTGATCGCGTCGAACATGGGGCCGAGGCAGCGCGTAAATGTCGATGTCGCTACTTGCTCCGCGTGCGGCGCGGAAAACAAATTCCCACCCAATCTGCTGCCATAGATGGCGACAATGCTAAGAACGCACCCGCACGCCGCAGCAACCTATCGCGTGATCGCGCTTGAAGACGGGTCGTTCGGCGTTGAGGTCACGATCCCGGACAGCCATCCGACCAAGGTCAGCAGCTTTCCGACTTCAGCCGATGCCGAGGCCTGGATCCGCGAGCACCAGCAGCGGATACAATCGCAAACCCAGCCGGGCGGCTGGTTTCGAAATGCGGCGCGCCGCAATCCCCGATCACAGTAACATCGCCATTGATAATAGGGTTGTCGGCCGCGCCGAGCCGATCTAGAGCCTGTTGCGGCCGCGCCATGCCGGCCACGGGTTCGAGCGCCAATGGGGGAGCACCGTTATGCCCGAGAATCATATTCATTCGCACGATCATGCAGCTGGCTCCGAATTGTCCGAGATGGATGCCAGGGTGCGCGCACTTGAGACGGTTCTGACCGAAAAGGGCTATGTCGATCCGGCGGCACTGGATCAGATCGTCGATGCGTTCGAGACCCGTATCGGCCCGCGCAACGGTGCGCAGATCGTCGCCCGCGCCTGGACCGATCCCGATTTCAAGCGCCGCCTATTGACCGATGCGACCGAAGCGGCGAATTCGCTCGGCTATGTGAGCCCGGTCGGCAGCCATCTGATCGCGGTCGAGAATACCCCGCAAACCCATCACCTCGTCGTCTGCACACTTTGCTCATGTTATCCGTGGGAGGTGTTGGGGCTACCGCCGGTTTGGTACAAATCGGCCCCCTACCGCTCGCGCGCGGTCATTGATCCGCGCGGTGTGCTCGCCGAGTTCGGCGTCGAACTGCCGCTCGAGACCGAGATCCGTGTCTGGGACTCGACCGCAGAAACCCGGTTCATCGTCGTGCCGATGCGCCCCGCCGGCACCGATGGGTGGAGCGAAGAGCAACTCGCCGAACTCGTCACCCGCGACAGCATGATTGGCACCGGCCTCGCCAAGGCGCCGCATCAGGTCGCCGCGGCATGACCAATTCGATCCATGATATGGGCGGCATGCACGGCTTTGGCCCGATCGAGGCCGAGCCCAACGAGCCGCCGTTCCACAAGCGCTGGGAAGGCCGCGTCTTTGCGATGCAGCGCGCGATGGGCTTTACCGGCTTATGGACAATCGATAGCGGGCGCGCCTCGCTCGAAGCCTTGCCGCCGCTCGATTACCTCGCATCGTCCTATTATCGGCGCTGGTTCCTGGGACTCGAAAACCGTCTGTTACGGTACGGCCTCGTTGACGCGGATGAGATCGCAGCGGGCCGTTCGTTGCGCGCCGGAGCGAACTTGCCGCGCAAATTGACTGCGGCCGATGTCGAGAAAACCATGGTCCGGGGCGAATTCGCACGCCCGACCAATCAAACGGCGCGCTTCAAGCAAGGCGACCGGGTGCGCACCAAGAACATCAACCCGGTCACGCACACCAGGTTGCCGCGCTATGCCCGCGCCAAGATCGGGATGATCGAGGCAATCCGCGGCTGCCACGTGTTTCCCGACACCGCCGCCATCGGCCAGGGCGAGCGCCCGCAATGGCTCTACACGGTGGTGTTTTCGGCGCGCGAATTGTGGGGCGAGGACGCCGACTCCAAGGTCAAAATATCGATCGAAGCCTTTGAACCCTATCTCGATCCGGCATGAATGAGGTCCGGCATATCGCTGCCGAAATTCCCGGGATCCCGCGCGATCCCGACGATCTGGTATTTCGCGCCCCGTGGGAGGCGCATGCTTTCGCGATCGTGGTGGCACTTCATGATCGCGGACTGTTCACCTGGCCGAATGGGCCGCGAGTTTGGCCGAGGAAATCAAGCGCGCCCAGGCGGCCGGCGATCCGGATATCGGCGAAACCTATTACCACCATTGGCTCGCTGCCCTCGAACGTATCGTCGCTCAAAAAGGGGCGGCTGATCCGGCAACCATCGCCCGCTATCGCGCCGCCTGGCAGCACGCTGCCCAACGGACCCCGCACGGCTCGCCGATCACTCTGAGCACAGAGGATTTCGCGGGAGAATAGACCAAATCACGAACAAGCAGGATTGCGAACCGCCCCCATACACCTTGAACGGCGCTGCACGGGCCGCAACGGTTGGTTCAAGCTTTTTTGCGCTAAGCGTTCTATAATGGTGGCGGATTCCACCGGCGCGTCCGGCGGTCCCTGTCAGAACGCAGGGCGACATGGTAATCGATTATCGACAGACAATCCCGAACAATGTCGGGCTCGACGACAACCGCGCATTGCAAAGAGCGCTCGAGCACTGGCAACCGCGCTTTCTCGACTGGTGGCGCGAGATGGGACCGAGCGGGTCGCATAATTACGAGGTTTATCTGCGCACCGCGATCGCCGTCGATAATGAGGGTTGGGCCAAATACGGCATGGTTCGGATGCCCGAATACCGCTGGGGAATCTTTCTGGCCGATCCGGTGCCCGACCGGCTTATCGGCTTTGGCGATTCCTTTGGCGAAAAGGTGTGGCAGCAGATGCCGGGCGAGCACCGCGCCAATCTGCGACGGCTGATCGTGACCCAAGGCGATACCGAGCCAGCCTCGGTCGAGCAGCAGCGCCTGTTGGGCCTGACCTGTCCTTCGCTCTATGATCTGCGCAATTTGTTCCAGATCAATGTCGAGGAAGGCCGCCATCTCTGGGCGATGGTGTACCTGTTGCACGCCTATTTCGGCCGCGACGGCCGCGAGGAGGCAGAGGAATTGCTGGCCCGTCATTCCGGCGATGCCGACAAGCCGCGCATCCTTGGCACTTTCAACGAGCCGATCGCGGATTGGCTGAGCTTTTTCATGTTTACCTATTTCACCGACCGTGACGGGCGCTACCAGCTCAAAAGCCTGGCGGAGAGTGCCTTCGACCCGCTGTCGCGAACCTGCCGGTTCATGCTGACCGAAGAGGCCTATCACATGTTTGTCGGCCGCACCGGCATCACTCGGGTTTTCAAGCGCACGCTCGAGGTCATGAAAGCACTGAGCAGCGAAGACCCGGCCGATATCCGCGCTGCCGGTGCGATCGATCTGCCCACTCTGCAGCGCTATATCAATTTCTGGTTCAGCTCGTCGCTCGATCTGTTCGGCGCCGAGATCTCCTCGAACGCCGCGACCTATTTCGCGACCGGCCTCAAGGGCCGTCCGGACGAGGCGCAATTCAATGATCATGTAGCCTTGGGCGAGCGGCTGTTGATCGACATGCCCGACCGCAACGGCCGCGTCGTTCCCGAGACCGTGCCGCTGCGCAACGCGATGAACGAGGTTGCGCGAACCGCCTATATCGCCGATTGCGATATCGGTATTCGGTATTGGAACCGGCTGATCGCCGAGGCCGGCTATGATTTCCCGCTGGCGTTGCCAAGCCCGCGTTTCCACCGCTCGGTTGGGGTTTGGGCCGACATCCACACCGATCCGCAGGGAAATCCGATCGGCGACCAGCAATGGGCGATCCGTTCTCGGGATTGGTTGCCGAGCGCCGAGGACCGTGCTTTTGTCGGCTCGTTGATGCAGCGAGTCATCGAGCCTGGAAAAGTGGCCGCTTGGCTTGCTCCGCCGGAGATCGGCATCGACAACCGCTCGGCATCTTACGAATACGTCCGCCTCAATTGATCGACGCGGCGGGCCCACAAAGCGCCTGTTCGATCAGAAAGGGGTGTTGACGCCAAGTGCGGCGCAGTCGCTTACTCCCGCTACGATCAAAGTCGCCGGAGAGGGATCGTTTCGATGACCGCGCAGCCGTTTCGTGGAGTTCTCGTCCCCGTTTTGACCCCGTTTACCGCCAGTGGCGAGCCCGATGCGGGGCGCTTTACCACCTTCTGCCGCTGGCTGCTCGAACAGGGAGCCGGCGGTCTCGCGATCTTCGGCACGACCAGCGAGGCCAATTCGATGTCGCTGGTCGAACGCATGGCGCTGCTGGATCGCCTGATCGAAGCCGGTATCCCGCCCGGGAAATTGATGCCGGGGACCGGCGCTTGCGCGATGACCGACGCAGTCGAATTGGTGCGGCACGCGGTTGGGCACGGCTGCGGCGGCGTGTTGATGCTGCCGCCGTTTTACTACAAGCCGGTCAGCGATGATGGCATCTTTGCTTTTGTCGCCGGGGTCATTGACCAGGTCGGGTCCGCGGCGCTGCGAGTTTATCTCTATCACATCCCGCCGGTCGCGGTCGTCGGCTACTCGCTCGATCTTGTCGGCCGCTTTATCAAGGCCTACCCGCAATCCGTCGTCGGATTGAAGGACAGCTCCGGCGATTGGAACAACACCGCGGCACTGCTCGACCGTTACCCGGGATTTGCAGTGTTTCCGGGGTCAGAGGTTTTTTTGCTCGACGCCTTGCGCAAGGGCGGAGCCGGCTGCATCACCGCAACAGGTAACATCAACGTTCCCGGCATCGCCAGGCTCTACGCCGAATGGGAGGGCCCGAGGGCAGACGCATTGCAGGCCGAAATCACCACTGTGCGCAAGACGATGCAGGCTTATCCGATGGTGCCGGCGCTGAAACGGGTTGTCGCTCATTTTCATAACGACCCGGGCTGGGCCGCCATGCGTCCGCCGTTGCTGCCGCTTAGTGAGGCGCAATCGGCGGCACTGATCGCCGACCTCGCTAAAATCGGCTTTACGCTCGGCGAGCGCCGGCAAAAAGCGGCCTGAGGCGGCGGGAGACCAACGATGGCAACCGAGCGGACTGCCGCCCGCACCCCAGAACGCGAGGCGTTTTACGAACGGATCAGCGGCGGCAACCTGGCGCCATTATGGGAGCGGCTGCACGCGCTGGTGACACCGCAGCCGGTAACCCCGGTTCAGCCGGCGATATGGCGTTACCGCAACGTCCGGCCACATTTGATGCACGCCGGGGAGTTGATCAGCGCCGAGGAAGCGACACGGCGCGTTTTGATCCTCGAAAATCCGGGGCTCAAGGGTCAGACATCGATCACCCACTCCCTGTTCGCCGGATTGCAGCTGATACTGCCGGGCGAAGTGGCGCCGGCGCACCGCCATAGCCAATCGGCGCTGCGCTTCATCATCGAGGGTGACGGCGCCTACACCGCGGTCGACGGCGAACGCACGACAATGCATCCCGGCGACTTTGTGATCACGCCGTCCTGGACCTGGCATGATCACGGCAATCAATCAGAACAACCGATGGTCTGGCTCGATGGGCTCGATATCCCGATCGTACGCCTGTTAGACGCGAGCTTTGCCGAGCCGGGCGATACCGCAAGCCAGGCGATCACCCGTCCCGAAGGCGATAATGCCGCCCGGTTTGCCAATAACCTGCTGCCGGTGGATTGGAAACCGACGGTCAAGACCTCGCCGGTCTTCAACTATCCCTATGCCCGCTCGCGCGAATCGCTCGAAGTGCTGAGCCGCAACGAGGATCCCGATGCCTGCCACGGGCACAAATTGCGCTATGTCAGCCCGGCGACCGGCGATTTCGCAATGCCGACAATCGGTGCTTTTATCCAGCTGCTCCCCAATGGCTTTGTCACGCGCCCCTATCGTTCGACCGACGCCACGGTTTTTGTAGTGGTTGAGGGGAGCGGCGAGACCCGGGTCGGCGACCAGGTCTTCGACTGGGAGCCGCACGACATTTTTGTCGTGCCGAGCTGGACCAGTGTCAGTCATCAGGCGGCGGGGGAAGCGATACTGTTCAGCTATTCCGATCGTCCGGTACAGGAAAAGCTTGGTCTCTGGCGTGAGCAGCGCGGCAACCTCTGATTGCCGGCTGACTGACGCCAGTACAGATGCCGCAGTCAGTTCGACGGGCGACCATGCCGACAAAGCGCCGCGTCTTGCTGCTGAACTGCTCGCGAGCCGCAATGATGCGGTCAGGGAGCATTCTTAGCACCAGCAATGGTGCGCAGTCACATCAGGCGCATTTTGGACGACGCAAAGACGGCGACAGTCGGATGATTGCGGACCGGGAGGGCGGCATGGACGTAATCATCGTCGGTGCGGGTATCGGCGGGTTGACCCTTGGCCTGGCGCTGCACCGCGCTGGAATTTCCTGCCACATTTATGAGGCAGCATCGACGATCCAGCCGATAGGCGTCGGCATCAATGTGTTGCCCCACGCGACCCGCGAACTCGCCGCACTCGATCTCGAAGCACCGCTGGCGCGGGTCGGGGTCACCACTGCCGAAGCCTGCTTTTTCAATCGCTTTGGTCAACTGATCTACCGCGAGCCGTTGGGCCGCGCGGCGGGCTATGCGTGGCCGCAATTCTCGATCCATCGCGGCGATCTCCAGCAGGTTCTTACCCACGCCTTTATCGCCCGCGCTGGTGCCGATCGGCTCTTCACCGGTTGGCGCTGCGTCGGCTTTTCGCAGGAACCGGATCGGGCGACCATTCATTTCGAGGACGCGAAAACCGGCGAGCCTTTGCCGCCACAGCACGGCACGGTTGCGATCGGCTGCGACGGCATACACTCGGTGATCCGCAAGCAGCTCTATCCGCAGGAAGGCGAGCCGCGCTATTCGGGCTGCAACATGTGGCGCGGTGTGACGCGATGGCCGCCATTTCTGTCCGGGGCGTCGATGGTGCGCGCCGGCTGGCTCACCACAGGCAAGATGGTGATTTATCCGATCCGCAATCACATCGACGATGAGGGCCGCCAACTTGTAAACTGGGTCGCGGAAATTGAGACCCCGCGGCATCTGGCGCGCGACTGGAATCGCCCGGGCCGGCTCGCCGATTTTGTCGGCGCGTTCAGGGATTGGCGGTTCGACTGGCTCGATGTGCCGGCAATAATCGGCGCCGCCGATATGATCCTCGAATTCCCGATGGTCGATCAGGACCCGTTGCCGCGCTGGAGCTTTGGCCGGGTGAGCTTGCTCGGCGATGCGGCCCATCCGATGGTGCCACGCGGTTCGAATGGCGCCGGCCAAGCCATCCTCGATGCGCGTGCATTGGCCGATTGCCTCAGTAACGCCGGCCACGATCCGATCGCGGCACTGCGCGCTTATGAGAACCGGCGGCTCGAAGCGACCGCTAATGTCGTACGCACCAACCGCGCCAATCCGCCCGATGCGATTCTGCGCGAGGTCTATCAGCGCACCGGCGACAAGCCGTTCGACAATATCGACAAGGTGATCAGCCGCGAGGAGCTGGCGGCGATATCCGAAAGCTATAAGCGCGTCGCCGGTTACGACCGCCAAACCTTAGCGCGATAGAATGTGGCGCATCGCTGCGGCGTTGCTGCTCGCTGCCGCGCTGGCCGGTGGTGGCGTCCCTGCCTATGCCGCATCACGGTCGGCGGCCGTGGAAGCCGAGCACGGCATGGTCGTGACCTCGCAGCACATTGCCTCTGAAGTTGGTGCCGGCATTCTCGCGGCTGGCGGCAATGCGGTCGACGCCGCGGTGGCGGTCGGCTACGCCCTCGCCGTCGTCGAGCCGTGCTGCGGCAATATCGGCGGTGGCGGTTTCATGACAATCCATCTTGCCGATGGGCGCGAGACCTTTATCAACTTTCGCGAAACGGCACCCGCAGCGGCGACCGCCGGCATGTACCTCGACGCCGCTGGCAAGCCTGTCCCCAGCCGCAGCCGTTACGGCTATCTCGCAGCCGGCGTGCCGGGGACGGTCATGGGTCTCGACCGCGCTGCGCGCGAATATGGAACCTTGCCGCGCGCCGCTCTGCTGGCGCCGGCGATTTCGCTCGCCCGCAACGGTTTTGTGCTGACCCAAGCGGACACCGAGCTGCTCGACGCCAAGGCGGACCAGCTCGCCAAGGACTCCGGGGCCGCAAAGATTTTCTTGCGGCCGGACGGCAGCCATTTCGCCCCCGGCGACCGGCTCGTGCAAAAGGATCTCGCCGAGGTCCTGGAGGCGATCGCCAGGGACGGGGCACCTGCGTTCTATAACGGGCCGGTCGCGATTGCTGTCGAAAAGGCGAGCCGAGCCCATGGCGGCATTCTGACGGCACGCGATTTTGCCGATTACACCGCAACCGAGGGAGCGCCGCTCTCCTGCAGCTATCGAGGCTATGTATTGGTTTCGGCGCCGCCGCCGAGCTCCGGCGGAGCGACGATCTGCGAGATTCTGAATATTCTAGAGGGCTACAATCTGAAGACGCTCGGTTTTCATTCCGCGCCCTCGATCGAGCTGATGCTTGCCGCTATGGCGCGCGGCTATGCCGACCGCAACGCCTTTCTCGGCGACCCGGCCTTTGTCAGAAACCCGCTCGACCGCCTATTATCAAAGGGCTACGCTGCCGGCATTCGTGCCGCCATCAATAGCCGCCCGAGGGGCCCCACTGCAGCCCCCTCCGGTCTTGGCGAAAGGGCCGATACGACCCATTATTCGGTCGTCGACCACGCCGGCAATGCGGTCGCGGTCACCTATACGATCAACGGCTATTTCGGCGCCGAAGTCGTCGCCCCGGGCACCGGCTTTTTGCTGAACAACGAGATGGACGATTTCACCGCGAAACCCGGGGCATCGAACCTCTTCGGCTTGGCGCAGGGAGCGCCCGACGCCATCGCCCCAGGCAAGCGGCCGCTATCGTCAATGGCGCCGACAATCGTCGAAAAGGATGGACATGTTGTCTTGGTACTCGGCAGTCCCGGCGGTTCGCGCATCATCACGACGGTGCTCGAAACGCTGAGCGACATCATCGACTACGGCATGACGCCAGAGGATGCGGTCGCAGCGCCCCGGCTGCATTACCAGGGCCAGCCCGACACGGTGCTTTATGAGCGTGGCGGGCTCGCGCCCGAGACCATCGCTGCGCTGATCGAGCGCGGCTACGCACTCGCCGCGCGGCAGCCATGGGGTGCGGTCGAGTTGATCGCGGTGGATAGAAGCCGCTTCTATGGCGTTAGCGACGGCCGCCGACCGGGCGGTGCTGCAGTAGGGTTTTGAGACGGAGGGCAAGCATTGCGTTTTGCGCCGCGCGTCGCTGATTACTCGGGGCCGGGTAGCGGCGGTTGGAATGTCCAGCAGGAAGCCGCCGTATTGCGCGATAGCGGCCACGATGTGATCTTTCTGACGATTGGCGATCCGGATCAACCGACCCCGTCCCCGGTGATCGAGGCAACCATCGCTGCGCTACGGCGCGGGCGGACCGGCTACGGCTCAATGGTCGGCCATCCCGAATTGCGTGCGGCGATCGCGGCCCGCTTCGCAAGCCGGACCGGCCGGCCTTGCGCCGCGGAAAACGTGACGGTCACAACAGGCGCTCAAGGCGGGCTCTTTTGCGCGATGCAATGTCTCGTCGGACCCGGTGACGAGGTCATCGTTCCCGAACCCGTCTACGCGACCTATCAGGGTGTGCTGGCTGCGAGCGGGGCGGAGATGGTCATGGTGCCATTGCCCGCCGAGCGCGGGTTTCACCCCGATCTCGACAGCATCGCCGGTGCCGTTACCCCCCGCACCCGGGTCGTCTGGATCAACAGTCCGCATAATCCGACTGGCGCCGTATTTACACCGGAGGAGATCGCCGGCATCGCCGAAATCTGCCGCCGCCACGATTTATGGCTCGTCTCCGACGAAGTCTATGAGGATTTGGCGTTTGCTCGGCCGCATCTGAGCCCTTGGTCATTGCCCGACATGGCCGAGCGCACGATCGTTGTCTCGAGCCTGTCGAAATCGCATTCGATGCCCGGCTTTCGCCTCGGCTGGATTATCGGCCCGCCAGCTTTGGGACGACATTTATTCGTGCTGTTACTGTCGATGACCTATGGCACGCCGCCCTTTATCCAGGAGGGCGCATTGGCGGCGCTCAGCGCCGAATTGCCCGAGGTGGCTGCGCTGCGCGATGACTATCGCCGCCGCGCCGGGCTGATGTCGGGCATTCTTGCCGCTGCGCCAAACTGCCGATCGATTCCACCCGAAGGCGGCATGTTCGTATTGCTCGATATTCGCGGCACCGGGATGGCAGCCCAGCAATTCGCCAGTGCATTGCTCGAAAGCGAGGATGTCGCCGTATTGCCGTGCGACGCGTTCGGACCGAGTGCCGCCGGGCATCTGCGCATCTCTTTAACCGAACCGGATGCGCGCCTCGCCGAAGCCGGGCGTCGCATTGTTCGCTTTGCGCAAAGCGTGGCGAGCGGGCGCTGATCGCATGGCGGAGCGCGAAGTCGATCGCGGGGATCGTCCGGTCGCATTCTCATAGATGTAATGTAAATTGCGCGTCCGCGCGCGTCCGCCGAGATATCACCCCGGACTGTCGAGGTTGCGGATCGATTGATCCCAAGAGACGGCGCAATGCTCGAGCCACAGCGCCGCGAGGCCGGGTCCGCTCGGCGCGGGCCCGGCCTCTCTCGGCATCAAAGGATGCCGATTGTTGGCGGCTCTTATTTTAGGCGCGCTATTTGATGGGGTTTCGCTCCGCAGCACTGCGAGAGAAGTCGCGGTGCTGATCGGCGGGATTGTTCACCTCGCGGGTCACGCCGGTCTCCACCCGTTGCGTCTCGATTCCATGCGCTTGAGGATGGCCGTGGCGCTCGTCGTCGGGATTCTCGACTTCCTGCGGCAATTGGCCTTGCGGCTCGGGTTTCTCGACGAAGCGGAAAGCGGGCTCTGAGTTCCACGGGCCGCGCAGATCGAGCGGGCCATCTTTGGACAGGTTGAAGTAGAGGTCGACAGTCTCGTCCGGCCGCACGTTGCCAAACAACGGGTCGGTGAGCTTGCCGAGCGATTCGAGCGCTTTCATAAACATATGCGTGTGCGAGATTTCGCGCGTCAGCAGAAAGGTAAGCGCCTTTGTGCAGCCTTCGTCCGGAGACAATTTGACGAGTGCCTCATAGGTTTGGCGGGCGCCTGCTTCGGCCGCGATATCGGCCCGCAGGTCGCGAACCACATTGCCGCCCTCATTGACATAAGCCGAGGTCCAAGCTTGACCCTGGCTGTCGACGAGATGGGGTCCGATGCCCCGCACCGCGAAAAGGGTGCTCTTGAAGGCCGCGTCCTTGGCGGCTCCGCTCGCTTTTTCGGTTAGCTGCTCGATCATTCGTCCGACCATCTCGAGATGGCTGAACTCCTCGATCGCGATGTCCTGCAGCATGTCGCGAATTGCTTTGTTCTCGACATGAAACGATTGAGTCCAATAGGTTAGCGCGGCGCTGAGCTCACCGGTTGCTCCGCCGAATTGCTCCAGCAACATTTGCGCAAACTGTGGATCGGCGCCATCGACCCTGATGTCGTACATGAGTTTTTTGTCGTGATAGAACATCTGGACACCCCGTGCTGGTTAACAGCCGTCGCGGTCACGGCTTGGACTCCGAACGAAGAGGGGTCGGGGAGGTTCCGGATGTTCTTTTTTGTTCTACGCGTTCGACTGGGGACGCCGAGCCGTCAAAACCGACCCGGCTGACTATTTATCCGGCGCCGGCTGCGGCGGCGATGCGCGAGGGATGGGCCGGGTAGACGCCCAGGATCTTCAATTCGCGCGAAAAAAACGCCAGCTCCTCGAGCGCCAGGGCGAGCGGGCGGTCCTCGGGATGGGCTTCGACATCGGCGTAGAATTGCGTCGCGGTAAAGGCGCCCCCGACCATGTAGCTTTCAAGCTTGGTCATATTGATGCCATTGGTGGCGAACCCGCCCAGAGCCTTGTAGAGCGCCGCCGGCACGTTGCGAACCCGGAACAGAAACGTGGTCACGGCAGGTGTGCCGCGCTGCGGCCGCAACGCCTCGCGCGACATGATCAGAAAGCGGGTCGTGTTGTGCTCGGCGTCCTCGATATTCTCCTTTAGCGAAACCAGGCGGTAGATTTTGCCGGCGAGTTCCGAGGCAATTGCCGCGACACTCGGATCGCCGCGTGCGGCGATTTCGGCCGCAGCACCGGCCGTATCGGCGGTGACGATGGGTTCGATGCCAAGCCTGCGGATCAGGTTCCGGCACTGCGATAGCGCCTGAACATGGCTTTTAACCGAGCGGATTTGGGCGAGAATGGTACCGGGTAGGCCCAACAGATGATGGTTTACCCGCTCGAAATGCTCGCCGATGATGTGCAAGCCCGAATCCGGCATCAGATGGTGGATGTCGGCGACGCGACCCGCGACCGAATTTTCGATCGGGATCATCGCGAGCTGCGCCCGACTCTCGCGCACCGCCGCAAATGCGTCCTCGAACTGGTTGCATGGCAAGGTCGCCATATCCGGGAAAACCCGCCGGCAGGCGAGATCGGAATAGGCCCCGAAGGTGCCCTGGAACGAGATGATCCGGGTTGGATCGGCGGGTTTCGGGGCGTGGGTCGGTCATCGCTTCTGGTTCGATTCCACGGGTTGCATCAGACGGCGGGCGCGTTCGAGATCGGACGGCGTATCGACTTGTACCCCGAGCTGCATGGGGTCAATCAGGGTCACGACGATTCGCATGCCGGCTTCGAGCGCACGCAATTGCTCGAGCCGCTCGCGTTGTTCAAGCACGCCGCGCGGCAGTCTAACAAAGCGTTCCAACGCCGGGCGACGATACGCGTAAAGCCCAACATGCTCATAATGTGGCCCGTCGCCCCACGGCACGACGGCCTTGCTGAAATAGAGCGCACGGGTCGGCCGCGCCGGATCGACAAAGCCGGCAACCACCTTGTTGACGCTGGTATCCGCGAGAGCTGCCGGGTCCTCGATGATTGCAGCCAAGGTGGCGATGTCGGCTTCCGGCTCGGCGAGCCCGGCGAGTGCGGTGCGGATCGCGGCGGGATCGAGCATTGGCAGATCGCCCTGGACATTGACGACCGCATCGTGGCGCCGCTCCGGGTCGAGCCGCATCAGCGCTTGGTAAATGCGATCGGAGCCGGTCGGCAATTGCGGATCAGTCAGCACCGCGCGGCCGCCCACCGCCTCGATCGCAGCGGCTATTTCCGGATCGCCACAAGCGACGACAACCGGCGCCGCTTCGGCCATCACAGCGCGACGCCAGACATGCACGATCATCGGCGCTCCGGCGATGTCGGCGAGCGGTTTGCCCGGCAACCGGGTCGCGGCGAGCCGAGCGGGAATGAGGATGATCGGATTTTGCGGCGCGGCGAGGGTCACGGGGAAACTGGCTCGGCGGAGAAACGGAGAGATACGGGCAGCGACAACATGCCCGGTTCGTCGCATGGCTGGAAGCGTGATATTCCGTTTGGGTTTTCAGGGGAATTCGGTTTCCTGCCGACCGTTCACGGGGCTTGGCAGGGCGGGGTGGTCAATGATGTCGTCGTTCGAGTGGAACAAGGTCATTGCGTCGGTATTGACCGCGCTGATCGTAGCGATGGTCGCTGGGATCCTGTCGAACATGCTGGTCGAGCCGAAACCCCTGCAAAAGCCGGTATTTATCGTGGCCGGCGCACCGGCGACTTCGGCTCCCGCCGAACAGGCCGCTGCCCCGCCCAAGCTCGCGCCGATAGCACCACTGCTCGCCAAGGCCGATGCCAAGAAGGGCGAAGAGGACACCAGGGTCTGTCAAGTGTGTCACAATTTCACCAAGGGGGGCGCGAACAAGATCGGACCTGATCTGTGGGGCGTGATTGGCGGGCCGATCGCCGAGGATCGCAACGGCTTTGCCTTCTCCTCGGCGCTGCAGGCGCATAAGGGGCAGAAATGGGACCCGGAAATGCTGAACCAGTGGCTCAACAATCCACAACAATTTGCGCCGGGAACCAAGATGACCTTCGCCGGTATCCCGAAGGCGCAAGAACGCGCCGACGTCATCGCATATCTGCAAAGTCTGAAATAGGCTCGCCCAAACCACGAGGGGTGTCCCGCTGCACGAAATCGACGCCTATCTCGCCCTCGCTGCCGATCTCGCCGACACCGCCGGCGCTGCAATTCGGCCCTACTTCCGAACCGCGCTCACAATCGACGACAAACCCGACCTGACCCCGGTCACCGCCGCCGACCGCGCCGCCGAACTGGCGATGCGCGAACTGATCGAGCGCCACCTTCCCAGTCACGGCATCATCGGCGAGGAGTTTGGCAGGATGCGCGATGACGCCGAATTCGTCTGGGTGCTCGACCCGATCGATGGGACCAAATCCTTTATCAGCGGCGTGCCATTGTTCGGCACCTTGATCGCGCTGACCCGCGCCGGCCGGCCGATCCTTGGCGTTATCGACCAGCCGATTTTGCACGAGCGCTGGCTTGGTGCGGTGGGACGCCCGAGCACGTTTAACGGCACTGCGATCCGCTGCCGCGCCTGCTCCGATCTCGCTGCCGCGACCCTGTTCGCGACCACACCCGAGATGTTTCACGGCGCTGACGCCGTGTCCTTCGCGCGGGTCTCGAGCGCGGTCAAGCTGACCCGCTTTGGCGCCGATTGCTACGCCTATGGCCTGCTTGCGGCCGGCTTTATCGACCTCGTTATCGAGGCCAGCCTCAAGCCCTATGATTTTTGCGCGATTGTTCCGGTCGTTGAGGGAGCGGGCGGCATCGCCAGCGATTGGCGCGGCGAGAAACTGGGCCTCGCCTCCGATGGCCGCGTCGTCGTTGCCGGCGACCGGCGGGTGCATGAGGCGGCATTGGCGCTTCTCGACGGCTGAAGCAATCATCAGAGTACAAGGAACAACGGGTATGCGTAGAGTATCGGCAATCGCGGCTGCTGTTGTTTTGCTGCTCTCAGCCGGAGGCGCTCAGGCAGCGCCGAGCGAAGGCATGTCGCTGTTCGGCGATCTTAAATACAAGCCGGGATTCACGCATTTCGACTACACGAACCCGCAAGCGCCAAAGGGCGGCACGATGCGGTACTCGGCGATCGGCACTTTCGATACCCTGAACCCGTTTGTCATCAATGGCGTACCCGCAGCCGGGATCAACCTGATCTTTGATACCTTGTCGGCGTCGTCCGAAGACGAGCCGGCGAGCGAATATGGGCTCGTTGCCGAGACGATCGACCTCGCCCCCGACAAGATGTCGGTGCTTTACACCTTGCGCAAGGCAGCCCGGTTTCACGATGGCACGCCGATGACCCCGGCGGATGTGATCTGGACGTTCGAAACCTTGCAGAAGAAAGGGTTGCCAGCCTATCGCGAATATTATGGCGATGTGACCAAGGTCGAACAGGAAGGCGATCGCGGCGTCCGCTTTTATTTCAAATCCGCAAAAAATCGTGAGCTGCCGCAAATCCTCGGCCAGATGCCGGTGCTGTCGAAGGCGTATTGGCCGGGCCGCGATTTCACAAAGACAACGCTGACCCCGCCGCTCGGCAGCGGTCCCTATACAATCAAATCGATCGATCCGGGTCGCTCGATAACCTACAGCCGGGTCAAGGATTACTGGGGGGCCGATCTGCCGGTCAACAAGGGCCGCTACAATGTCGATACGATCCGCTACGACTACTACCGCGACGCGACGATTGCGTTGGAGGCGTTCAAGGCGGGCCAATACGATGTGCGGCTCGAAAACTCCTCAAAGGATTGGGCAACCGGCTATGACTCTCCGGCCTTACGCGACGGCTTGATAAAAAAAGAACAGATTCCGAATGGCCTGCCCAGCGGTATGCAGGGCTTTGGCTACAATCTGCGGCGGCCGCTGTTTCAGGATCCGCGGGTGCGCGAGGCGCTCGCCTATGCCTTCGATTTCGAATGGTCGAACAAGAATTTGTTCTACGGCGCCTATCAGCGTACTCGCAGCTATTTCGACAATTCGGAACTGGCGGCGACCGGCGTGCCGCAAGGGCAGGAATTGCAGATCCTCGACAAGTTTCGCGGTCAGATCCCAGGCGAGGTGTTCACGACCGAATACGATCCGCCAAAATACGACGGCTCCGGCAATATTCGCGACGGGCTGCGTAAGGCATTCAAACTGCTGATGGAAGCCGGATGGACGTTCAAGGATGAAAAGCTCGTCAACGCCAAGACCGGCCAGCCCTTCGAGTTCGAGATCCTGCTCGACAACCCGCAATTCGAGCGGATCGTGCTGCCCTTTGCCGACAATCTGAAGCGGATGGGGATTACGGCGCGGGTGCGCACCGTCGACACCGCGCAATACGAACGGCGGATGGAGACCTTCGATTACGACATGACCATCGTTTTGTTTCCCAAATCATTGTCACCGGGCAACGAGCAGCGCGAATATTGGGGCTCGCAAGCCGCAGATGAGCAGGGCAGCCGTAATGTTCTCGGAATCAAGAGCAAAGTCATCGATGCGCTGGTCGAGGAGCTGATCCAGTCGCCCGACCGGCCGAGCCTGGTCGCCCATGCGCGCGCCCTCGATCGGGTATTGCAATATGGCTATTACGTGATCCCGCAATACCATTTGGCGTCGTATCGCGTCGCGTATTGGGACAAGTTCCGCCACCCGGCGATATCGCCCAAATACGCGGTCGGGTTTGATACCTGGTGGGTCGATCCCGGCGCCGAGAAATCGGTCGAAGCCAAAAAGACTGTCGAAGCGACAAAGAAGTGATGCGTTCCGTGGGCCATAATAGCCTGCCCCTCGTAGGCCGCCTCTCACCCCCGGATCAGGTCCGGGGCAGGCTCTCCTCCCCGGACTTGATCCGGGGATCGGCGGGTCCCTCCCTCCCCCCGCCCGCGGGGAGAGGGTTGGGGTGAGGGGCAGAGCAACAGAGAGAATGTCGTGATCGCCTACGCGACCCGACGGATATTGCTGATCATCCCGACCTTGTTCGCGATCATGGTCGTCAATTTTGTGATCGTCCAGGCCGCTCCCGGCGGGCCGGTCGAGCAGATGATCGCGAAGCTCAAGGGCGAGGGGGTGAGCGCCACCGAGCGCGTCAGCGGCGGCACCGGCGAGATCAAGATGCCGTCCGCCGCCGGCGCGGCGATGAATTCGCGATACCGCGGCGCGCGCGGCCTCGACCCGGCGCTGATCAAGGAGCTCGAAAAGCAGTACGGCTTTGACAAGCCGCCCTTGACCCGCTTCGCGCTGATGATGCGCAATTACCTAACCTTCAACTTCGGCAAGAGCTTTTTTCGCGATCAGCGCGTGATCGATCTGATCAAGTCCAAATTGCCGGTCTCGATCTCGATTGGGCTGTGGACGACGCTGATCACCTATCTCGTGTCGATCCCGCTCGGCATAAAAAAGGCGGTGCGTGACGGTAGCAGGTTCGACGTGTGGAGCAGCGCCGTCATCATTTTCGGCTACGCGGTGCCCGGTTTTTTGTTCGCGGTACTGCTGATCGTATTGTTCGCCGGCGGCAGTTATCTGTCGATTTTCCCGTTGCGCGGACTCGTCAGCGACAATTGGGCTTCTTTGTCATGGCCGATGCGCATCGCCGATTATTTCTGGCACATTACGTTGCCGATCACGGCCTTGGTCATCTCCGGGTTCGCCACCTTGACGATGCTGACCAAGAATTGTTTTCTGGATGAGATCAACAAGCAATACGTGTTGACCGCGCGCGCCAAGGGATTGAGCGAGCGCCGGGTGCTCTACGGTCACGTGTTCCGCAATGCGATGCTGTTGGTGGTCGCCGGATTTCCAGCGGCGCTGGTGGGGATTCTGTTTACCGGCTCGCTGCTGATCGAGGTCATTTTCTCATTGGACGGGCTTGGCTTGTTGGGGTTCGAGGCGGCGATCAATCGCGACTACCCGATCATGTTCGGGACTGTTTATGTCTACACATTGGTCGGCCTCGCGCTGAAGCTGGTCAGCGACTTGACCTACATGCTGATAGACCCGCGCATCGATTTCGCCACCCGCCGCGCCTAACCCTCACCGCTGCTCGGTCGAGACGGAAAAGCAAACGATCAAGCAGCGCTGCCCAGGCGATACCGAGTCTCCCGAAGCAGAAACGGTCCAGTTGTTGCCTCTATACAGCCCTTCGCCTATCGTGAGCCGATGGACTACCGGGCTCGAATCGTCATAGATCCTGAAATCCGCTTCGGCAAGCCGTGCGTGCGGGATACGCGCATCACTGTTGGCGACGTGCTCTCGTACCTCGCTTCGGGCATGAGTGAACAGCAGATCTTGGCCGATTTTCCCCAACTAACCAGCGAGGACATCCGCGCCTGTCTGGCGTTTGCCGCCGAGCGTGAGCGTCGGATAATGAGGATTCCGGCTGCCTGAGCCGCGGGTGCTGCTTTTCGACGAAAATCTCGCGGCACGGCTCGTCCCAGCACTTGCAGACCTGTATCCAAAGTGTGCCCATGTCAGAGATCGGGGCTTGGCAGGTGGTTCCGACCGAGCGATCTGGGACCACGCTCGGGATCACGGGCTCATCATCGTAAGCAAAGATGAAGACTTTCAGCAGTTGAGCGTCCTTTACGGGGTACCGCCAAAAGTGATTTGGATCAGGCTGGGGAACTGTTCGACCGCGGACATCATCCGCCTGCTTCGCGAGCGCCGCAGCGAGATCGATCGGTTTGTTGCCGACCCGGAAGCTGCTTTTCTCGCGCTCGCGTGAGGATCAGTTTACGGAAACGGGACCTTTACGATGCCCAGGGCTCAAAGGTCGGCATAGGCCTGCTGTGACCTGCTCGTCAGCTTGCTGGTAATCACGCGACCCTCGCCGTCATCGTTGCACACCGATGCAAGGAAATTCCTTACCGCCTTCAATCCTCCGTGTCGCCCCGCTAACGCGAATGCTTCTCGCAACTAATCTTTACGCCTAATGTAGCGCTTTGGCGGGCTAAGGCGCGGAGGGAGGCTGGTGAGGGCGCTGTTTTTGGGTGGGGTTGCCGCCGATACCTATAGAGGGATCGAAGCGCAATTGCCGGCTTCGCTGCAGGTCGAAGTTTTCGACGATCCGATCGACCGAGCCCGATTGCCGGCTGCCGCTGCCGAGGCTGACATTCTCGTCAGCAATCATTGGCGGAGCGACTATCCGCCAGCGCCGAGGGTACGGCTCGTGCAATCGGTCGCGACCGGCGTCGATTTGTTCGATCTTGTCGCGCTGCCTTCCGGCATTACCGTGTGCAACGCCTTTGGCCATGAAACTGCGATCGCCGAATACGTCGTGATGACAATGCTGGCGCTGCACCATCGGCTGTTCGAGATTTCTGCCGAGTTCCGCGAGCGGGGCTCATGGCGTACGAGCTGGGTCGAGAGCGGCCCCCCGCATGGCGAAGTGCGCGGCACAACTCTCGGCATTGTCGGCTACGGCCGGGTCGGCCGCGAGGTGGCGCGCCGCGCGGCACCGTTCGGCTGCCGCATCCTCGCCGCCAACCGCACGCCGCGCCCGGCCGAAGACGGCGTCGAGCGCATCTATCCACTCGCCGAACTCGATCGGATGCTGCCGCAATGCGATACGGTCGCGTTATGCACCGCACTCGGCCCCGAGACGACTGGGCTGATCGACGCCCGCCGTTTGGCGCTGATGAAACCGGAGGCGTTTCTGATCAACATCGCGCGCGGTCAGATCGTCGACGAGGACGCGCTTTATGCGGCACTGCGCGACCGCAAAATCGGCGGCGCGGCAATCGATGTGTGGTGGCAATACCCGACGGCTGCCGAGCCCAACCGCCGCGGCTCGCGTCATCCGTTTCACGAACTGCTGAATGTGATTGTCACGCCGCACAATTCCGGCTGGACGTCGGGAATGGTCCGGCGACGGTGGGACGAAGTCGCCGAAAACCTGAACCGCTTTATGCGCGGTGAACCCCTGATCAACATCGTCCCCACGACAGCAGAGAGACCGTCCGCATGACCGACGAGATTGCCTTTCTGCCAGCAAGCCGCCTGCTCGCGCTCTATCGCGACCGGAAGGTGTCGCCGGTCGAGGTGATGGATGAAACCCTGCGGCGGCTCGAACGCTATGAGAGGGCGCTGAACGCCTTTGTGCTGTACGATCCGGAAGCCGCGATGGCGCAAGCCCGCGCCTCGGAAGCGCGGTGGCACAAAGGCGAGTCGCAAGGGCTGCTCGACGGCGTCCCGGTCGCGATCAAGGATACGCTGCTGACCGCGGGTTGGCCGCGGCTCGTCGGCTCGCGCACGATCGACCCGAACCAGCCCTGGAACGAGGATTCACCTGTCACCGCGAAGTTGCGGGCGCATGGTGCGGTATTGTTCGGCAAGACGACCACGCCCGAATTCGGCTGGAAGCCTTTGACCAACTCGCCGCTGTCGGGCGTCACCCGCAACCCCTGGGATCTTGAACGCAGCCCGGGCGGCTCGAGCGGCGGCAGTGCGGCCGCGGTGCTGGCCGGCATCTGTCCGCTCGCGGTCGGCACCGATGCCGGCGGCTCGATCCGCATCCCGGCCTCGTTCTGCGGCATTTTTGGCTTGAAGCCGACTTTTGCCCGGGTTGCGGTCTACCCGCCCTCGGCATTCGGCGATGTCGCCCATGTCGGGCCGATGACGCGCACCGTTGAAGACGCGGCGCTGATGCTCGATGCGATCAAGGGGCCGGATTCGCGCGACTGGCACAGCCTGCCGGACGATGATATCGCCTATCGCGAGCGCGTCCGCGAGGGTTCGCTAAAGGGCAAGCGCATCGCATTGTCCATGACCCTGGGTCTGGCCGAGCCCGAAGCGGCGGTGCGCGCGATGGTCGAGCGCGCTGCCGCAGCCTTCGAGGCCCTCGGCGCGCATGTCGAGCCCGCCGACCCGTTCCTAGAGCCGCCAAAGGGCATCTTTGAGCCGCTGTCGCTCGCCGCATTCTGGAAACTGCTGCGCGAGATGCCGCCGGATAAGGCGGCAGTCATGGATCCGGGTCTGGTGGCGCTGTGCCGGCGCGGTCAGAACGTAACGCAGGAGGAATATGTCAATGCGGTCACGCGCCGCGCCGCCCTCGGGCAAGCCTTGCGTCTGTTCTTTGACCGCTACGATCTGTTGCTGGCGCCAACCATGCCGATTGCGGCGGCCTTTGCCGACCCGCGCGACGACAACAGGCCGAATCCGAACAATTTTCCGAGTTGGATGCCCTATACGCCGCCCTTCAATCTGACAAAAAATCCCGCCGCCTCGCTTCCTTGCGGATTTGTCGACGGTCTGCCGATCGGGTTGCAGATCGTGGGTCCGCTCTATGCCGATCTCGCTGTCCTGCAGGCGTGCCGGGCTTACGAAGAAGCCATCGGAGCCGCCTGGCCGCCGCCCGGCCTCGAAGCACGGCTCGCGGCGATCGCCGCCACCCCCGACGCCGGCGTTGAAGCGAAGCGCTGGAAGGCTCGGACCTAAAAGGGAGCGCCTTCGACGGTTGCATCGCCCGGCATCGGCCGCATATTGCAGTGAATTGTGGGTCTAGGGAGGTAGTGATGGCTAATAAAGAACAAAAGCGCTCAACCCGGGAAACGAAGAAACCCAAGCAGAAAAAGAAAGGTGCGAGCAAATCCGCTGCGACCAAGGCGGCCACGAAATAACCCGACGTCAAACTTGGCAGTCGCCGCTGCACACCGCGCCAGAGCACCCGACGGAATGTATCCGCCATAGTTGCCGCAGCGGCGAGCGGTCAGCAGCGGAATACCCGCCCAAATCCAGCCGCCTAGCGGATGTTCATTCGGCGGCCTGCGCCGCCGGTTCAGCGGCGGGTTCGAGGGCGGCTTCGGTTACGTCATCGACGCGCTCGGCCCAGCGGAAGCGCAGATTGTTGCGCGCGCTTTCCGGGATGTCGTCGTAATCCTTGCGATTGCGCGCCGGCAGGATCACGGCCGCGAGCCCGGCACGGGCGGCGGCGACAACCTTTTCCTTGATCCCGCCCACCGGCAGCACCAGTCCGCGCAGACTGATTTCGCCGGTCATCGCCGTGTCGTTGCGCACGGTGCGGTCGGTCAGCAGCGAGACGAGTGCCGTGTACATCGCCACCCCGGCGCTGGGGCCGTCCTTGGGGATCGCCCCCGCCGGGACATGGACGTGGATGTCGCTTTTCTCGAACATCCCCGGGTCGAGCCCGATCGCGGAGGCGCGGGCTTTGACCAAGCTCAGCGCCGCCTGCGCGCTCTCGCGCATGACCTCGCCCAATTGGCCGGTCAGGATCAGTCTACCATTCCCCGGCGTGCGGGTTGCTTCGATGAACAGGATATCGCCGCCGACCGGCGTCCAAGCGAGACCGGTGGCGACACCGGGGACGCTGGTGCGCATCGCCACCTCGCCCTCGAACCGGGCGGGGCCAAGGATTTCCCGCAGCAGGTCGGGTTCGATGCGGACATGGGTCGCGGTTCCCTCGGCAATGCGCATCGCCGCGCTGCGCAACACGGCGCCGATTTCACGCTCGAGCTGGCGCACACCGGCCTCGCGCGTGTAATCGCGAATGATGGCGTAGATCGCGTCGTCGGTTATTTCGGCCTGTTCCGAGGTAAGGCCATTGGCTTTGAGCTGGCGGCCGACCAGATAGCGGCGCGCGATCTCGAATTTCTCGTCTTCGACATAGCCCGGCAGGTCGATGACCTCCATCCGGTCGCGCAATGGCCCGGGAACGCTGTCGAGCACGTTCGCGGTCGTAATGAACATGACCCGCGACAAATCGAACGGCACGCCGAGGTAATTGTCGCGGAACGTCGAGTTCTGTTCCGGGTCGAGGACTTCGAGCAAGGCTGAGGCCGGATCGCCCTGGATACCGCGGCCGAGCTTGTCGATTTCGTCGAGCATCATCACGCAATCGCGGGCGCCGGCGCGGCGGATGCCCTGGATGATGTTGCCGGGCAAGGCGCCGATGTAGGTGCGGCGATGACCGCGGATCTCGGCCTCGTCATGTGTACCGCCGAGGCTGACGCGAACAAATTTGCGGCCGGTGGCGCGGGCGATGCTCTGCCCAAGCGAGGTCTTGCCGACGCCGGGCGGCCCGACAAAACACAAGATCGGACTGCGACCGCCCGGGTTCAGATGCTGGATTGCCAAGTATTCGAGGATGCGGCGCTTGACCTTTTGCAGACCGTAATGATCGGCATCGAGAATTCGCCGCGCCTCGGCAATGTCGATCGGCGTTCCGGACTCGACCGACCACGGCAACTCGACCAGCCACTCGATATAGGTCCGGGCCATCGAATATTCACCGGCCATCTCCGGCATTCGCTCGAGCCGGGCGAGCTCACGCCTGGCATGGGCTTCGACCTCGGCCGGCATCTTGGCCTGGTCGATTTTTCTGGACAGCTCGGCGATTTCCTGAGACTTGGCGTCATCACCCTCGCCAAGCTCCTTTTGGATCGTCTTCAGCTGTTCGCGCAGCAGAAATTCGCGCTGGCGATCGTCGATTTTCTCCTTGGTTTGCTCGCTGATCTGGCGCGATAGCCGCAGCACCTCGATGCGGTAGACGAGCATTGCCGATACCCGGTCGAGCCGACTTTCGATATCGATGGTTTCGAGGATTTCCTGCTTCTCGGCCGCTGTAATGTCCATAAAGCTCGCGATCAGATCGGCCAGCGCCGACGCCGGGGAGGCGGATTGCACGGCGTTCACGAGTTCGACCGGGGTCTGCGGCAGCAGCTGCAACACCTCTATCGCCTGGTTGCGCAGATGCAGCATCCGCGCCTCGATGTCCTTGTTGCTGACCGCGGGCTCGGCGATGCGCTCGACCCGAGCGACCAGAAACGGGTATCCGTCGAGAAAATCGATTATGCGAAACCGCCGCTCGCCCTGGCTGATCACATGATGCTGCCCATCGGGGCTCGTGACGTAGCGCAGCACATTGGCCTCGGTGCCCATCCGGTGCAGATCGACCGGGATCGGGTCTTCGGTTGCCGGATCGCGCTGCAGCACGAGACCGATCGGCCGATTGAGCCGAATTGCTGCTTGCGCGGCGGCGATCGAGCGCTGCCGCCCAAGGGTCACCGGCAGTACGGTGCCCGGAAACAGCACAAAGCTGCGCGTGGGGATCAAAATCAACGCGTCGGAGGGCAGGGCCGGGATACCGGCCAGCAACGGCTCCATCGCTCCTGAGGGCGGCGGAGCGCCGGCTTCCGCCGAGCGTAATTCCTGTTGTTGCTCTTCAGGCATACCGGAAATCCTCGGAAAGTCGCGGTCAAGGCGGGTGTGCACACTCACAATTTGTGCAGCTGCACCTTCAGACATCCATTCGTGAGATGACGGCCGGAAAGCTCGAACCGTACCGGTGGGAGTTCGATCCGCCGTTGAAAATGGCCGTGCGGAATCTCTAAACGGTGGATCCGTGCTTTCGCCATCTCGGGCGGCAATGGGCGTTCGCCGGTGACCACCAAAACGCCCGCACTCAGCGTCACCTGGATCTGATCAACCGCCACACCCGGCAGGGCGATCAGGATCGTCAGCGTATCGTCGGTTTCAAAGATGTCGCACGGCGCTTCCCAGTTCGGCGTCCCGTGCCCGCGATGAAAAAACTGACGATGGAGGCGCTCGGCGCGCTCCATGGCTTCGCAGGCTTGTGCCCACATCAACGCTTGCAGCTGTCGTTCCGGCATTCTCAGCTCCGCGCGGCAGCGGCGCTCAAATCGCCGCTCTGCGTCATATAGTCAGCCAAAGCCCGCGAATTAGAGGACAAATAACCCAATCCTCCGATCTGTTGCGGCGGGTCGAAAATCACCGCCCGGCTGTCCGGCGGCGCGGGGTAGCCGCGCCTGTCCCAACAACGCCATCGACATCCGCTCACCGTGGCTTTCTGCGCCAAACTGAGTTAGCGGTGCGATCCAAACAGATGGTTCCCATTTTCTCTTTTCCGTCGCCCCCGCGGAAGCGGGGGTCCAGGGGCAGGCGGCGCAGCGCAGGCCGCCCCCTGTTCAAGCCAGGGGCAGGCTCTGGGTGCCCGCTTTCGCGGGCATGACGGGATAGGAGCGAGTACCACATATTAAACTCGTACCACTACTCGCTGTCGAGCGGCTCTGAGGGCGAGCTCGCAAATCCGGCCCGCCCTCGGCGGCATCATTTCTTGTCGATAAAGCGCTCTGCCTGTTCCCGATCGCGTTCCACTTCCTCGGCCAGCTCGTCGACCGCCTTCGGGTCGCGCTTTTTCGCTTCATCGATCATTTGCCGGCCCTTCTCCTTGTCGCCCTCGATGATTTTTTCGAGACCTTCCTCGGCTATGTCGTGGGCGCGTTCCCGGTTTTCCGCCATCTCTCGCTCTCCATTCAATGCTGGGCCTTCTCCCGCTCAACAGAAGAGGACGAGCCGCGTTCCAAATCGCTGCGCAACGGGACTAGGCGCCCGCGATGAAACCGGATATCAGCCTCCAAGAACTATTCCGCTAGAGGCAGAGCGTGGCCGAGATCAGCGAAAAAACCAGGGCCTTTGTCGATGGTGTCGCGGCCGAGGCGATACGCATCGAGACCCCCTGTGGCGACGGGAGTCTTGTCTGGCGTATTTGGGGTGCCGGCCCGGCGCTCGTCCTGCTGCACGGCGGATACGGATCGTGGACGCATTGGATCCGCACCGTGCTTCCACTGTCGCGGACGTTTACGGTCATTGCTCCCGATCTTCCCGGGCTTGGCGAGTCGGCCACTCCTCCCGAGCCGCACACAGCTGAGGGATTGGCGCGCCTTCTCGTCGACGGTCTCGACATTGTCTTGCCGCGGCAAGAGCGGCTGCATCTCGCCGGTTTCTCGTTTGGCGGTGTGTTGGGCGGTCATGTTGCGGCACAGCTCGGCGACCGGGTGCGCGCGTTTACCGTGGTTGGCTCGAACGGGCTCGGCCTGATCCGCCAGCCGACCGATCTCCAGCGCGTTCTACCGGGGGCATCACCGAATGAAGCGCTCGCGGTCCATCATCATAA
This sequence comes from uncultured Alphaproteobacteria bacterium, assembly GCA_963846635.1. Lineage (GTDB taxonomy): Bacteria > Pseudomonadota > Alphaproteobacteria > ATCC43930 > CGMCC-115725 > AP-15. The sequence continues at coordinate 45,328 of CAWJXM010000048.1, forward strand.
TTTGGGTGTGCTGATGATCGCCGATCCGGCAAAGATCGACGAGCTGGCGGTGTATATCCAATCGACCAATGCGCCCCGCGGCCGGGTCCGCAGCCGCCGCTTCTCCCGCGCCGACACACTCGTCCGAGCCCTGCCCTTGGTCAAGGCACGGCTCGACGGCATTTGGGGCGGACGCGACGCTACTGCCTACCCGCATCTCGACGAGCGCGCCCAAACCTTGCGCTCATTTCAGCCCGAAGCTCGGTTCGAGGTCATCGAGGGCGCGGGTCACTGGGTGCAATACGAAGCCGCCGAGCGCTTTAATCCGCTTCTCGCCGAAATCGCGCGGTCCCACCTCGAACGCTTGACGCCTTAATCGAGCCGCGCAAGCGCCTCGACAACCGCCTCGGGCTGCTCGACGAGCACCATGTGTCCGGCCGCCGCCAGACGGACCAGCTCGGCGCCGGCAATGCCTTTACAAAAGGCCTCGCCATGCGCGGGCGGGATCAGCCGGTCTTCTTCCCCCCAGACGAGCAAGGTCTTGGCACGGATGCGATAGAGACGCTCGGCCAGTCCGCGCTCCGGGATCGGAAACAACAGCTTGCTGGCCATGGCCAGCTGTCGCGTGTTGCGGATGATAAACGCCTCGAGAAATTTCGGATCATCGAGATCCCCGCCGGCAGCCATCATCCGCGCGCCGAATTCCGGGTCGAAAAACAGCAACGCCGGCAATTCGTGCGGCAATTTCGAGAAAATGTCGGGCACCGGATAGTCATCGAGCCATAACCCCGACGGCGCAATCAGGCCGAGGCGCTCGACCTCACGCGGCGCCACCGCGGCCATTTCGGCTGCGATCATCCCGCCCATCGAGTGGCCAACAAGGATCGGTCGATCGAGACCGAGCGCGTCGACCACGTCGAACGAGTGCAACGTGACCGCGAGCATGTCGCGCAATTCGTCGCCGCCCTCGGAATCGCCGTAGCCGGGCAATAATGGCGCATAGACATGCCAGCGCCGGGCGAGGGCGGCGAGGAACGGGCTTTCCTCGGTCAGCCCGCCGGCGCCGTGCAGAAAGACGAGCGGGCGGCCTTCGCCCGCCTCGAACATGCGGATCTTGCGGCGGCCGGCGGCGATTTCGACAAGACAGGAGCGAATATTCATCGTCCAGCCTCCGCAACCGAGGATCCCGGGAGGACGCGTTCGGCTAATGGGTGGATCCAGAAGCGCTCGTCGTTGTCGTATTCCTTCCAGATGCCCTTGAGATGAGGCATCACCTTTTTCGCGAAGAGCTCGGTCGAGTGGCGCGTCTTCTCGGGTGGCATGTTGCCGACGTGAAGGCCGCAGATAATGTTGCCGACGCGCAACGTCTTGATCAGCTCTTCCATCCGCTCGCGTACGGTATCGGGGCTGCCGGCGACGATATAGCCGCGCTCGATCAGCTCGCCCCAGGAAAGGGTTGCCGCCTGGCCGAGATTGGGGCGAGCGAGCTGGTGCAGAAACTCCGACTGGATCGTCTTGATCGTGCGGTATCCCGGCGCATCGGCAAACCCGGGGAAAACGTGCAGGCAGCGATTGAAAAAGTAGGACACATGCGGGCCATAGAGCCGCTCCGCCTCGGCGTCGGTTTCGGCGACGCACATAATTTGAGCGAAAGTGCGCGATAAGGCGAATCGTCGGCGCCCATTTCGGCCACTCGCTGCCAATAATTCTCCATCAGCCGCCGCGCCCGCAAATAGCCAAAAAAGCTCAGATAGGAGTAGTTGTAGTTATTCTGGATGCAGAAATCGTAGGTCTCGACCGAGCCGCCGCCGGGAATAAAGATCGGCGGATGCGGCTGTTGGATTGGTCTTGGCCAGCGATTGGCGTAGCGCAGTTTGGTATAGCGGCCATTAAAGACAAAGGGTTCGTCCTCCGCCCAGGCGCGCCGGATCAGTTCATGCGCCTCGGCATAGCGCTCGCGCAATAGCGCCGGCACCCGGCCATAGGCGTAGTTGGTGTCCATCGAGGTGCCGACCGGAAAACCGGCCACCAACCGTCCGCCGGAGATCAATCGAGCATCGCGAATTCCTCGGCCACACGGATGGGCGGATCGTAAAGCGCGATCGAGCTGCCGAACACGACGAGTGCAGCGCGCGCGGTGCGGCGCGCCAAGGCCGCCGCAATCAGGCTCGGCGAAGGCATCAGGCCGTAGGCGTTGGCGTGATGCTCGTTTACTCCGAGCCCACCAAAGCCGAGTTTCCGCGTATTCGAGCTGGTCGAGATAGTTGTTGTACACCTCGGGCCCGCGACCGGATCGTAAATCGCGGTCGGGATGTCGACCCACACCGACCGATATTTCTCGCGAAAATCGTCCGGCAAATACGGCCACGGCATCAGGTTGAACCAGATAAACCGCATCTCGGCTTCCCTATCGTCTCAACAGTGCGAGCCTCACCTGCCATGATCGGCCGCACCCTCGCTAAATCGATTTCCGGCCAAATTAACCTCCTCACCCTTCCCGGGCCAGACCCGAGGATCCGGACAGGGTTCGGCTACGTCTTTCACCAACCCTTTCGCTCGCGGCCCCCACCCCTCCCTCCTCCGCTTGCGGGGAGGGAAGGGTGGGGGAAAAGGAAGGGTT
>CAWJXM010000049.1:0-95240 GCA_963846635.1 uncultured Alphaproteobacteria bacterium
GTGCCGCCCTTTCGCAAGCGCATGGCAACAACCGGTGTCGCGAGACACCCTATCCCGAGCAATGTCATCAATATTTCACGAGATGTCGCAGCGCCGCTCGTTGGTACGGCGTACCCAGAGATGACGAAGATATTACATTGCTGTTGAGCGCACTATGGCAGGTTGTAGCCGATCTTGCTCTCGATCTCGATCGCCTTTTGCACCGCCGGGCGCGCCATCATGCGCTCAAAATGAGCGTCGAGGTTCGGGTATTCGCCCGATGCCGGCGAGGTCGTCGTCTTGAACCGCCAATAGAGCCGAAAGAGGTGAATGTCGGCAATCGAGTAACGGCCGCCGACCGCCCATTCGCTGGGGCCGAGCCTGGGGTCGGAGATTTTGAACACCTCGCGCCAGCGCTCGAGGCCGATGCGGCGGGCCGGATGTACCGTCGCAGCGATAAACGACATCCACGAAATCGCCTGCGCCTCTTCTTCGATCCCGCCCTCGGGCCACAATTTTGCCTCGGGATAGCATTTGGCCAGATAATAGAGGGTCGCGGCGACCTCGGTCAGCTTCCGACCGTCGATCAACAAGGTCGGGACCTTGCCCTCGGGATTGATCGCCAAATATTCGAGCGAATGCTGCTCGCCTTTGGCCAACGAAACGAGCTTTGTCTCGAACGGTACGCCGATCTCGTGCAATGCAATATGCGTCGCCATCGCACTCGATCCCGGCGAGAAGTACAAGGTCAGCATCAACAGCTCCTCTTAGTGCGGCGTTATAGATGCTACAGCCTGAAGCTAGACTTGATAGACTGTCTGCCGCACTAGTATCTGAAGTTCGTGGCATCTACAGCCTTGTCATCCCGACGCAGGTCGGGATCCACAGCGGCGTTGGATACCGGCTTTCGCCGGTATGACAAGGGAAGAGTTGCGGAACCTAGTTTCCGCGAACTGGCAGTGCGGCATATTAAAATGTGACCTGGACGATGCGGTCGACAAAGATGCCGGGGGTGACGATCATCTCTGGGTCGAGTTCGCCCAATGCGACGATGTGGCGCACCTGCGCAATCGCCAGATCGGCCGCCATCGCCATCGTCGGGTTGAAGTTGCGCTGCGACTTGCGATAGGTCAGGTTACCCCAGCGGTCGGCGCGGTCGGCGGCGAGGAGTGCGACATCGCCCTTAAGCGGCTTTTCGAGCACGTACACCCGGCCGTCGATCTCGCGATGCTCCTTGCCTTCGGCCAGCCGCGTGCCGACCGACACCGGCGAATAAAACCCGCCGAGCCCGGCTGCGGCACAGCGCATGCGCTCGCTCAGCGTGCCTTGCGGCAGCAATTCGAGCTCGATCTTGCCGGCGGCATAAAGCTCCTCGAACACGATGCTGCCCGAACTGCGCGGGAACGAGCACATGATTTTGCGCACCCGGCCGGCCGCCATCAGTGCGGCGAGCCCGGTGCGTCCGGTGCCGGCGTTGTTGGCAACGATCGTCAGATCGCGCGCCCCTTGCTCGATGACCGCCTCGCACAGCGCATCGGGCAGACCGGCCCCCCCAAACCCGGCGCACAGCACGACGGAGCCGTCTTTAATGCCAGCCACCGCCTCGGCGAGGCTTTTGACCCGCTTATCGATCATTATGCCGCCCCCGCTCAGAACCCGACGTCGTCGCCGCCCTTTAATGCCAGCATCGCGCGCGCCTCGTCCGGACTGGCGATTTCGAGCGACAAATTCTCGACGATGGTGCGGATGCGGCTGACCTGATCGGCGTTGCTGGTGGCGAGCTTGCCGCGGCCGATCCATAGCGAATCTTCGAGCCCGACCCGGACATTGCCGCCCATGATCGCACCCATCGTGACGAGCGGCAATTGATGGCGGCCCGCGGCCAAGATCGACCACGCATAATTGTCGCCGAACAGTTTATCGGCGATGTGCTTCATATGGACGAGATTGTCGGGATCGGCGCCGATCCCGCCCAAAATGCCAAAGATCGTCTGCACGAACAGCGGCGGCTTGACCAGCCCGCGATCGAGAAAATGCGCCAAATTATAAAGGTGGCCGACATCGTAGCATTCAAACTCGAACCGGGTGCCGCAGCCTTCGCCCAGATCTTTCAGAATGCGTTCGATATCGGCAAACGTATTGCGAAAGATGAAGTCGCGCGTCATTTCGAGATGCTGCGGCTCCCAAGGATATTTCCAATCCTTGTAGCGGCTGAGCATCGGGTAGAGCCCGAAATTCATCGAGCCCATATTCAACGAACACATTTCTGGCCGGGCACGCAGCGGGGCGGTGAGGCGTTCGTCGAGCGACATGCCGTGACCGCCGCCGGTGGTGATGTTGACGACCGCATTCGTCGCCTGCTTGATCCGCGGCAGGAATTGCATAAAGACGCCGGGATCAGGCGTCGGGCGGCCGTCCTTCGGATCCCGCGCGTGCAAATGGAGGATTGCCGCCCCCGCTTCGGCCGCGGCGATCGCATCGCGCGCGATCTCGTCCGGGGTCAGCGGCAGATAAGGGCTCATTGTCGGCGTATGGATCGAACCCGTCACCGCGCAGGTGATGACCACCTTACCTGATATCGGCATGCACTCCCTCCCTTGCTTTCCCGCGCAGCCGGGTCATGGGTGCGCTCGCCGGGCCGTACCCGCTCGCTCCCTACAAGCATCCCTGCGAAATGCGAGCGGACGATCTAACCCTGCGCCCGGATGAACGACTTGACCTTGGGATAGGTCTCGGTCTGCCACCGGCGGCCATGGAAGACGCCATAATGGCCGACTTTGAGCTGGAGGTGGTGGATCTTTTTTGCCGGGGGAATGCCGGTGCACAGATTGTGCGCGGCGACCGTCTGGCCAGGGCCGCAGACATCGTCGCGCTCGCCCTCCACGGTCATCAGCGCGGTGTGCCGGATCGCCGCCGGCTCGACCACGCGCCCGCGCACGGCAAAGCGGCCGAGCGGCAGGTCGTAGCGATGGAATACCCGCTCGACGGTCTGCAAATAGAAATCGGCGGGCAGGTCCATGACTGAGCTGTACTCGTTGTAGAAGGCTCGGGTCGCGGCGGCACTCTCGCCACTGCCGCGCGCAAGGTCGCGGAACATCGTCCAGTGCGCCGAGACGTGGCGGTCGAAATTCATGCTGAGAAAGCCGGCGAGCTGCAGGAAGCCTGGGTAGACCCGGCGGAAGGCGCCGGGATAGCGCGCCGGAACCGTGGTAATCACGGTGCGCTCGAACCAGTGAAGGGGATGCGCCTCGGCAAATTGGTTAACTGCGGTCGGGTTGGCCCGGGTGTCGATCGGGCCGCCCATAAGGATCATCGAGGCGGGTTGGCACGGATCCTCATCGGCGGCAAGCAATGCTACCGCCGCCAGCACCGCGACCGATGGTTGGCAGACCGCCATGACATGCGTGTGCGGACCCAAATGGCGGATAAACCGAACGATAAGCTCGACGAAATCGTCGAGCTCGAAGCGACCGAACAGCAGCGGCACGTCGCGCGCGTTGATCCAGTCGGTCAGGTAAACGTCGTGGTCGGGAAGCAGGGTCTCGACGGTACCGCGCAGCAAAGTTGCGAAATGTCCGGACAGCGGGGCGACGACCAGCACGCGGGGCTCGTCGCGGGTCACCTCCTTGGCGAAATGCAACAGGTTGCAGAATGGGTGGGAGGCGACGACCTGTTCATGGACGCCAACCTCCTCGCCATCGACTGTCACCTTATGGATGCGGAAATCGGGTCGTTCATGCGACAGCCCGGCATGCGACAACAATTCCATCGCGGCGGCTGCGTCGCGCACAAACGGCATTTTGCCGATCGGCAGCCAGGAATAACCGAGCCATTCGCTGGCGGTCCCAGCTATCAACCTTATCGGGCCGAATATGTCGTTATGCGCCTGGTAGGCATCATAAAGCATGTACCTTCGTTCCTCTCGGCGGCATTGGTTTGCCGCCCTCTGGTTAATCGAAACGGCTCCCGTTTCGATCCATCTTCCGGCGAAACCATCCCAGCGCAAAGTGGCTTCTTGTTCAATCTTATATTTGCATTAACAAACGCTTAGACAAGCTTGAAGGTCCGTGGACGCACCACCAATCAGATAAGTTTTCTTATTTAGATTGTTTGTTGCAGAGGGTTTACAATTTGCTGCATCGGGTAGCAATCCACCGCTTCGCATCCGGCAGGAACATAGCAGCGCAAATGGCGTGGGACTGTGACCCCCGTCACATACTTCGAGGATCACGGCACCAGAGATCCGCGAGGGCAGCGCCGGCCATTGCCGACAGCAGAGGCCAAAAGCGTCTGCCATGAAACAAATCGCGATCATCTCCAAAAGCCGCTGAGGCGGGGGTCAGCCTTATTTCGACGCGCGCGGCGGCGACCCTGAGCGAATCGCGGGCACTGATTTGAGGTAGACCGCGATCGCGCGCCGGTCAGCCTCGGTGAGCTTGGCAGTGCTCTTGACCACCTCGGCCATCGCCCCGGTAACAAAGTTTAAATCGGGGGTCTCGCCGTCGGTCAACACGCCGACGATGTCGTCCTTGGTCCAATTGCCGATGCCGGTCTCGGGGTCCGGCGTGATGTTCGGCACCGGCTTACCGTCGGGCCCGTGCGCGGTACCGGCAAGAAAGCGGCTCGGTTCGGTGGCACCCAGAAAATTGCGCGGCGTGTGGCATTCGCCGCAATGGGCAAGTGCCGTCACAAGGTACGCGCCGCGGTTATAGGTAACGCTGCGATCAGGGTTTGGCCGGAACGGCCCGCGGTCGAAGAACAGCCATTTCCATACCGTCAGCAGAGGGCGCCAGGAGAACGGGAAGGACACGTCATCCCTGCGGTTGCGGTGGCGCACCGGCGGCAGCGAGGAAAGATAAGCCCAGATCGCCCGCGCATCGGCATCGACGATCTTGGTAAAGCTGGTGTACGGGAACACTGGGTAAAGATTGGCGCCGTCGGCGCGCACACCATCGCGCAACGCGCGCAGGAATTGGGCCTCGCTCCAACGCCCGATCCCGGTATCGGGATCCGGGGTGATGTTCGGGCTATAGAAGGTGCCGAACGGGGTCGTGATCGCCCGCCCGCCAGCATAAGGCTGCCCGCCATGCTCGCTGTCGCTGTGACAAGCCACGCAGTCGGCGGCATTGGCAAGATAGGCGCCGCGCGCGACCGCGTCAGGCTCGGCGGCACCCGCGGACGCCGCCAGCGACAACAGGGCGGCGGCGAGCCCTCCTACTGCAGCTTTGCGCGGAAACTCTGATGGCACGCGGCGCAGGCGTCGAGATCCTTGAATGCAGCCGCTGCCTTGCCTCTGTCGCCGCTCTTCACCGCGGCGGCGAGCACCGCCACCTGATCAGCGACCTTCCTGTCGGCGGCGAGAAATTTATCGTGCTCACTCCAAACCTCGGGTTTCGTCCCCCATTTCCCGCCTGGAGCCGGTCCCCCGGTATCCGGCGGAAAATAATCCGGCACCTTTGCTACGGATTTGGTCAAAAAATCCGCGGCAGATATTGCGGCAGCCTGGTCAGCCTTTCCCTGAACATAATTCCTGAGGACGAGCCACTGCCGCCCCTGGTCCTTCATAAAGGTTTGGCGATCCTTGATCACCCGCTCCTTGTCGGCGGCCAGCGCAGTCGTCGAATAGACCGCGCCAAGTACTAGCGCCGCGTCGAGCGCTTGCACCGTGGCGGCGGTGCCGATTGTGGTGACCGCCAACACTATCCCCAATACTCGCCGCTTGATAGATGTTTGCATCAGCTCCCCCGTAAAAGTGCGTACTACTCCACCGGCTGCAACTTTAGCAAGACTAATCATTCAGAATGATAACCGGTCACCGAGCAACAACTGTCCCCTTGCTGACGATCAGGTGATCGGGATCTCGATATGGGTCTTGAAGGCTGGCCGCTCGCGCATGCGGTCGTACCATAATTTGAGGCGGGGGAGGGGTGGGCGCTCGATTGGGAACGCATGCCACCGGTAAACCAGGGTGCCCATGACGATTTCCGCTAAGGTCAATTCGTTTCCTGCAAGGAAAGGAGTGCCATCGAGCGCGTCTTCGACAATCGCCCAGGCGCTCACCGCTTTGCGCCGCGCCGCTTCGATGGCGGCATGGTCGCGCTGCTCGGGTTTGGTGCGGATCAAGCCATAGAGGAGGGCGCCCATAGACGGCCCGATCGTCGACAGCTGCCAGTCCATCCAACGCTCGACATAGGCGCGCGGGGCCGGGGCGGATGGATAGAGCCGCTCGGCGTGCCGGGTGGCCGCCAAATACCGGCAGATTGTGTTCGACTCCCACAAAACGAGGTTGCCTTCCTGGATCGTCGGCACCAGCCCATTCGGATTGAGCGCCAGATATTCTGCGTCTTGATTGCCGCCAAACGGTCCGCCGATGTCCGCCCGCTCGAACGGGAGGTCGAGTTCGCCGCAGCACCACAGGACCTTTTGCACATTCGATGAAGTCTTACGGCCCCAAATTTTCAACATTTCGGCGCTCCGCTCGCTGGTTCCACTCGCTCTTATGGAGCCCGAGTTTGCGACTCGGTGCAACCGCATCTTGTGCGCCCGGCAGCGCTGCCCAGCACATTGAGATAGCTGGCCGGCAGTTGGGGGCTGGCCCGCAGCATGATCGACAAGAGCGTTCCGTGGAATCGAGAACGCCCGGCCATGCGTCGACGGCCGAAGAGCGGGCCGATCCAAATCCCTTGCTGTTGCGTTAACACAACCGTAGGTAATCGTAAGCTTTATTGTGCCTCAAGCGGTCTCGTGCTATACAGAATTAGCGTTGCGGGCAATCGGGGCTGTGGACTTGGCGATTAACGTTTATAAGCTCTCATCCTAATCGCCAATTGGTACCGTCACAGGAGCCGAGGGTGCATCGCAGTCTGTTCCGCATCGCAAGTCTGACCACCGTCCTCTTCGTCATCGTCGGATGTCACAATGCTCCGCCGCTGCCGCCGGCCCCACCCGCATCGGCACTGCCATCAAGTGAATACATCATCGGGCCAGGCGACCAGCTAAATGTATTTGTCTGGCGCAATCCTGAGCTCAGTATGAACGTACCCGTCCGGCCCGACGGCCGTTTGACGCTCCCGCTGGTCGAGGATGTTGTCGCGACGGGTAAAACACCAACGGCTCTCGCCCGCGAACTTGAACAGCGATTGTCGAAATACATCAAAGAACCGGTGGTCACTGTTATTGCCACAGGATTTGTCGGACCGTTCACCGAACAGGTGCGCGTCATTGGTGAAGCGGCAACGCCGCGGGCGATCCCGTACCGCGCGGACATGACGGCGCTCGATGCGATGATCGCCGTTGGCGGTCTCACGCGTTACGCGGCCGGCGACGACTCGGTCATCGTGCGAACGGTGGGCGGCAAGCAATATACTTATGCTGTGCACCTGGATAGTTTGATTAAAGACGGTGATGTGTCGAGTAACGTCGCGCTGCAGCCTGGCGATATTCTGATTATCCCGCAGCGGCTCTTCTAGCCATGCAGGACTCTATTATCCGAAAGGGTCGCCTAAAATGGGTGCGATCCCCGAGGGGCGCTGCTGGTAAGCGACGCAATCGCCATGTGATGCGGGGCTCTCGATGAATTCGCTGAAATCGCAGGCTATGCAATTGCTGCAAATGCTGTGGCGGCAGAAATGGATCTCTGTCGCCACGGTGTGGACCGTTTGCACTGTTGGATGGATCGCGGTTGCTCTTATCCCGACCAAGTATGAATCGTCGGCGCGCGTTTATCTGGACGCAGATCCAGTGCTGACGCCACTCTTGCACGGACTGGCGGCGGATACGAACCCGGCACGGCACCTAGACTTTTTGCAGCGTACCCTGTTGAGCCGCCCGAACATCGAGGAGCTCGTGCGACTGACTGATCTCGATGTCGGGATTAACAATCCGAAAGCCAAAGAAGCCCTGTATCAGCAGCTGGCTGCTGGAGTCCAGATCAGAGCGATTGCTCCAAATCTGATGACAATTTCTTACCGCAATAAAGACCCGTTGGTCGCTAAAAATGTCGTCCAGTCGCTATTGACGATCTTTTCGGAAAAGACGGCGGGGAGCAGCCGGTCGGAGATGGACAGCGCGCAGCGATTTCTCGATGAAGAAATCGCTTTTTACCGCGATCAATTGCACGCAAAGGACCAGCAGCGTGCGATGTTCGCCCAAAAGTATCCGGACATCGTTTCGAGCGTAGGCCCGGAAGATGCGGGGGCTGGCGGCGAGTCCGCGAGCCAACTCGACCAGGCGCGCGGCGCGGCACAACGGGCCCGGGACGAGCTTGCCGACGCGCTCACCAAGCGGAATTCGTTGCGAAAGGAAATTGCTTCAGTGCCACCGATGCTGTCGGTGGATCGGGCGCCACAAGTTGTGGTTACCGGCGGGCGTCTGCTAAGCCCGGACGAGCAGCGCCTCGCGCAGATGAAAGCCAATCTCGACGCGCTGCGGCTTAAATATACCGATAAGCATCCGGATGTGATCGCCCAGCGCCAGGAGATCCGGCAGTTTGAGGCAGAGATGAAACGGGCTGCCGCCACTGGAGGATCCTCAGGCAGCGATAATGCGAAGACGCAAATTCCGAACACCATTTACGACCAGCTCAAGGTCAAGCTGGTCGATGCTGAAGGCCAGGTTGCGACGGCGCAGCGTCAGGTTGCAGAAACCCAGGCGGAAGTTGATCGGATTGAGAGGATAGCCCGGTCCGTGCCAGAGGTTTTGATCCAGGTCGAAGATCTCGATCGAGATTACGGCATTTTGAAGCGAAATTACGAAGAACTTGTCTCGCGACGCCAGGCAACCCAGATCGCCGATGCCGCTGATACAAAGACGGAAAAAATCCAATTCCGCATTATCGATCCGCCCCAGGTCCCCCTGGTGCCGGTCGAGCCAAACCGCCCGATGCTGGTTTCTATGGCGCTGCTGGCGGGACTGGGCGCCGGAGTTGGGGCTCCCATCGTTATGGGGCAGCTCGATCGCTCGTTTACCGCGATATCGCAGTTGCGCGAGCTCGGGATACCGGTCTTGGGCAGCATTACGCGGATTTCGCTCGGGGCCTCCCGGCGGAGAGCGGTGATGCAGCTGGCCGGGATATGCGCCGCCGGGTTCATGCTGATCGCAGTTTATGGAACCTTGCTCCTGTTCAGCTTAAATCTGCATTCGGTGGGTATATCGTAATGGCTGAGCCGATTGGGTTAATTGAGCGTGCGGCCGCTCTGCTGCGCCAGAGCGAGGCGAAACCTGCGCCTCCGTCGCCGGTGGGGCCGGTTGTCGAGCTTGGGCCGGTCGCACAGCCCACGGCACGCGGCGACGGGGTCAAATTGATGCTTGACCGCGCACAGCTTGCGAGGTTTGGGATCGCGCTACCGTCAGCCGAACGCTCTCGAACGGCGGAGGAGTTTCGCCTGGTGAAGCGGAATCTGATGACGACATGGATGGCAGGCGATCGGATCGGCGATGGACGCTTCAACCGCATCATCATGGTCACGAGTGCGCGGCCTGGAGAAGGAAAGACATTTGTCGCACTTAATCTAGCGCTCGCGTTTTCGTCGGAGCGCGAAGTCAAGGCATTACTTGTTGATGTCGATACTCATGTCGGGGTGCGTTATTCTGCCCTAAAATCCATTCTCGGAAACCGCTGCTCCACAGGGATTGTCGACGTTCTTGCCGGAACGGCAAATTTGGACGATGTATTGGTTCATACTGATATCGAAAACCTGCTCATCTTGCCGGCTGGACAGGGTGGGCCGCAAGTGCCTGAGTTGTTTTCGAGCAGCCGCATGACGACGTTGCTCACCGAGTTGACGCACCGCTTTCAGGACCGGTTTGTGATCCTTGACACGCCGCCCTGCATGGTGAGCAGCGATGCGGCCACCATGGCCCCACTTGTTGGACAAATTGTCTTTGTGGTTGAAGCCTACCGCACTCAGCAAGACGAGATTGAGGCGAGCGTCGGCATGCTCAATGCATGCCCGCGCATCAGCCTTTTGTTGAATAAAAGTGAGCAAGTCAGCGCCCATTTCGGTTCCTATCGCCACGATTACCGTTACCCCAGCGACGAAAGCGATGAGCTGCGCAGGCACCGGCCAAGGCCAGCCTAGAAGTCCCGCGGCCGGGCGCAATCGAAGCAAACAACAGCTTCAGCTGACGCTGTTGCTGTTTGCCGTCGCCGCCGTCGAGCGCGGGACAGATGCCGCGGCCCAACTCGCCCCTGGTCTGAGCCCGCCGAGCAGCGAGGCGGAGCCCGGGTCGCTGGCCAGCGGCGGGCCCAGTGTCCTGGCGCCGCCGTCTTCCGGCGCCTTTGGCCTGCCCAACCCGCTGGCGCCTTCCGCCGCGCTCCCGACCGGTGTGACGCCCGCCGAGACCGCGCCAATACCCTCTCCGCTCGGGTTGCCGATCCCCGGAACCGGGATCAATACGCTTCAGCTTTATAATCCCGATAGCCCTGCCGTTTTGATACAGCCCTATGTCTCGCTCGGCGAGACGTTTTACGATAATGTAAATTTTACTGCCACCGATCGCACGAAGGCCGCCGAAACGAGCCTTGTTCCCGGGTTCTCTTTTTCAGCTGATACGCCGCGTTTTACCGGCGTGGCGAGCGGCAATATCCATGGCAATGTTTATGTTCCGACGAGCTACCTTGATCAAATCAGCGCCAATTTTTTTGGACAGGGTACCGGGACAATCATTCCCGATCGGCTCTTTGTCGATCTTGCCAGCGATATCACCCAGGCTTCAACCACCCCTGGGCTTGGCTTTGTCAGTCCTTCGTTGTTGCCGCGCACACAGCAGACCCTGGTATTTACGAATACCGTCTCGCCTTATCTGCGGCAATCGTTTGATAGACTGGTAGACACCGAGCTGCGGTACCGTTTTGCTTCAACCAATTTTAACCAGAACACCGCGGTTACCTCTACAATACCGCCGTTTAACACGTCTCTTGCCAATGGTACGTTGAACGAGGGCACGTTCACGGCCGCGACTGGACCCGATTTTGTGCGCTTCGGTTCGCGGTTGGTCGTCGATGGGTTGAATTTCAACTCGAATTCGACGGCGCAGAACAGCCAATTCAGCGCATTCGAGGCCTTCGAATATTTTATTCGACCGAATATCGCCTTTCTCGGCCAAGCCGGTTACCAAAATATCCGGTATCCCTTCGCGCCAACGGCGACATTTGCCGGCGCCACCTGGCTGGCCGGCGGTCGGCTCGGCTCCGCCGCGGATTACGGCTATATCGCTCTCGAATACGGTCGGGTTCAGGGGGTCTATGGGCTTACCGGCTCCGCCGATTACCAGATCACTCCAACCCTCGCGTTTCAGGCCAACCTGCAGCAGGGGATCACCACCGGCGGGCAGACGTTTCAATCGGCGTTGGTCAACGCTACCCTTAATTCCACCGGTTCGATTGTCAATCAATACTCGGGATTGCCCACCACCTTCTATAATCCCGGGGTAGGATTGAACAACAATGTTTATCGCGAACACCTCTATAATTTTGGCCTGACTGAACAGCTCGGACGTAATACTTATTCGCTCTTTACTTATTACATCAGTGCGCAATCGTTAACCCCGCCGACCACGACACCAACCAACAGCGCCGGTGCCAGCCTGTCGTGGAGCCGCGACATCCGGCCCGGTGTCAAGGGCTTTGCCTCGGCCGGGTACTCGCGAAGCACCAATGTCGTGACCATCTTCTCGTCGACACCTATCAGCAACACCAGCACCGTAACCGCCAATATCGGGCTTAACCATTCTTTTGCCCATGCGATAACCGGGTCGGTGCTTTACACCTTTTCCTATCAGTTCAATGGGGGCACGATCGTGAACGGGCGGCCCGGCGATATTCTCGCCAATGCGCTGCAGTTTTACGTGACAAAGGCGTTTTGAGCCATGTACGCCGAATTTTACGGGCTCACGACCCGGCCGTTTCAGCTGACCCCCGATGCGCGCTTCTTTTTCGAGAGCAGCGTTCATCGTCAGGCGATGGCCTATTTGGTCTATGGCCTGCACCATGCCGAGGGTTTCATTATCATCACCGGGGAGGTCGGGGCAGGAAAGACCATCCTCGTCGACAATTTGCTGACGACGATTAGCCCAGAGAGCTTTGTCACCGCAAAGATCGTCACCAGCCAACTCGGTGGCGACGATCTACTTCATTTGGTTGCTGCCGGTTTTGGCGTCGCTCAAGAGGGGCTAGGCAAGGGAGCGCTGCTGCAACGCATCAGTGATTTCGTGATAAGGCAACACCGCGCGAGCAAACGAGCCCTGCTCATCGTGGATGAGGCCCAGAACCTCTCGTTCGAAGCTCTCGAAGAATTACGCATGCTTTCCAATATCATCATCGACAAAACGATGGCTTTGCAAAGTTTTCTCCTGGGACAGCCGCAATTCCGTACAATCCTCGGCAGCCCGGGGCTTGAGCAACTTCGACAGCGCGTCACCGCCGCTTACCATCTGGGTCCGCTCAACGAGACCGAAACTAGGGCCTATATCGAACATCGGTTGCGTCGAGCCGACTGGAAAGGCGACCCGCATTTTACCGAAGCTGCATTCCCGGCGATTTATCAATACACGAAAGGCGTGCCGCGGCGGATTAACACGTTGTGCTCACGGCTGTTACTTTACGGGTTTCTCGAGCAACTCCATACGTTAACGGCGAGTTCTGTCGAGAAAGTCGCAAACGACTTGCAGGACGAAATGGCGGTCGTGACCGATAGCGCCGCCGAGACCGCTCGCGGGCTCGACAAGGGCAGCGGGAATGGCCTTTCGTTCGTCGCCGAACGCTTGCAGCATCTTGAAAAAAGCGTTGATAAACATGAGCGCCTGATCCGGCGCGCGATCGAACTTGCTGCCCATTACTTTCACGGGTGAGGGGATGTGAGAACGGATACCAGACCCGAGCCGCTTCCCGCCGGCCTCGGAGCGATGACGATCGATGTCGAGGACTACTATCAGGTCGAAGCATTTGCATCGACAATTGATCGCAAAGATTGGGATCGGTTGCCGCCGCGGGTCGAGGAAAATACCCATCATCTTCTCGATATTCTGGCGGCGGCGGAGACGCGAGCGACGTTTTTTACCTTGGGCTGTCTCGCCCGGAGACATCCGTTGATGATACGGCGCATCGTTGCCGATGGCCACGAACTGGCAAGCCACGGCACCGATCACCTGCGGGCCGATCGTCAATCGGCTGCGGCCTTTCGCGCCGATGTGCGAGATAGCAAGAAAATACTTGAGGATGTCGGCGGTGTCGCCGTTGCTGGTTATCGCGCTCCCACCTTCTCGATTGGCCGCGAGAGCGCCTGGGCGCACGCAATTCTTGCGGAAGAGGGATATCTCTATAGTTCGAGTGTGTATCCCCTCAAGCGGGATCTCTATGGCACGCCTGGTGCGCCCCACTCCCCGTTCCTGCCTACATCCGGTCTGCTCGAAGTCCCGCTGACCACCGTCCGCGTTTTTGGAAAAGATATCCCGGCTTCCGGAGGCGGGTACTTTCGCCTGTTCCCTTATTCGGTGAGCCGCTGGCTGCTAAACCAGGCCCGGCGTAACAGCATTCCGACCATCTTTTATCTCCACCCTTGGGAAATCGATCCAGGGCAACCGCGGCATCGTGATGCGCCGCTGCGCTCGCGTGTGCGTCACTATCTTAACCTTAGACGTACCGAGCCCCGGCTCCGTCGTTTGTTGCGCAATTTCAATTGGACGCGGATGGATTGGCTGTTCCTGGAAGGGAAATCGAACACCTATCCACTGGTCCCCGCATGGATGGAACCCGCCTCCCCGTCACGGTAAGGCCGTTTCAGACGGAAGACGCGCAATCTTGGGACAATTTTGTCCATGCTTGCGCAACCGGCACGTTTTTCCATTTGTCGGGCTGGAAGCGAGTCATCGAGCGCGCTTTCGGGCACGAGACCCATTATCTCATCGCCGAACGCGGCGGGGAAGTCACTGGTGTCGTTCCGCTCACGTATATCCGATCCTTGTTGTTCGGTTCGTCACTGATCTCAAACGCCTTCACTGTTTATGGTGGACCGGTCGCCGCCGACCAAGAAAGCCTCGAGGCATTGGATGCGGCTGCGGCGCGGTTGATGGATAAACTCGGCGTGCCTTCGCTCGAGATGCGGGGATTTGCACCCCATCGGACCGACTGGGAGACCAAATCGGGGCTCTACGTGACCTTTCGCAAAGAGATGCAGGCTGCCGTCGAGGCCAACCTTAAGGCCGTACCACGGAAGCAGCGTGCGATGATCCGCAAAGGGATGCAAAACGGGCTGCGTTCCGAGATCGATAGTGGCGTGGATCGGCTGTACCGAATCTATTCAGAGAGCGTGCGCAACTTAGGCACTCCGGTTTTCGCCAAATCTTACTTCCGCCTTCTTGCCGAAGAATTTTCGGATTGTTGCGATATTGTCACTGTCGTCAGCGATCAGAAAGCGGTCGCGGCCGTCCTGAACTTTTATTTTCGTGACCAAGTCCTCCCGTTCTATGGAGGCGGCTTGCCGGCGGCCCGGCGATTGGCAGCCAACGATTTCATGTATTGGGAAGTCATGCAGCGGGCTTGTGAGCGAGGCTACCGCATCTTCGATTTTGGCCGAAGCAAAACCGGTACTGGGGCGTATGCGTTTAAGCACAATTGGGGCTTTGACCCGACCCCCTTGATTTATCAATTCCGGGTTGCTCCGGGACATCGTGCTCCCGAACTCAATCCGCTCAATCCAAAATTTCGGCTGCTCGTCGCTGCCTGGAAGCGGATGCCGCTGCCGCTCGCAGAGAGGATGGGCCCGTTTATCGTAAAAGGGATCGGGTGACAGTGAATTTTATGCAGAGGACGGCTTCGCTCAATCAAAGCGTTGGGGCTGCTCCGCCGGTTCAAAGCGCCGATCGGGCGGGCGAGGGTCCCACGCTGGCTCCAGGTTGGGTGCCTGCGGTCATCCTGATCGCCCTCGCAGCCGTCGTTTTCGGCTTTGCTTTTTCCCATGATATACTCGGCGCCGTCAGAGTTTGGATCGCGTCGACCGCTTACAACCACTGTTTTCTTGTCTTACCGCTGATCGGGTACTTGCTCTGGGAAAGGCGATCCCTGTTCTCTGCGGTTTCGCCCTCGCCGAGTTTTTGGCCGCTTATTGCGATACCGCTGTTGTCAGCCGTCTGGCTCGTCTCCGCTGTGCTGGATCTTAACGAGGGACGTCAGCTTGCGGTGGTCGCGATGTTCGAAATCGTTCTGCTCGCGACTCTCGGCATGCGTGCTTTTCGGCTGCTACTAGCCCCCGCTCTGTTCTTGTTTTTTCTCGTACCTAGCGGGGCCTTTCTGGTGCCGATATTGCAAAAAATTACCGCCAACATTACCGTCTCCGGGCTTCATTTGGTCAATATTCCAGTCTACTCTGACGGCATGATGATCGAGATACCGGAAGGAAGGTTTGAGATTGCTGAAGCCTGTGCCGGCCTGCGGTTTCTGATCGCTTCGATCGTATTCGGCTGCTTTTTTTCTGTGACGATGTACGACAGCTTTATTCGGCGCGCACTGTTTATCGCGCTGTCGGCGACCGTGCCCGTCGGTGCTAACGGTTTGCGGGCGCTCGGTATCATCACTTTGGCGCACCTTGATGGCAGTGCCGCCGCCATTGAGGCCGATCACATTTTGTACGGTTGGATTTTCTTTTCCCTCGTGATCTTGCTTCTCATAGCGATTGGTATGGTGTTTGTCGATAAGGGGAACCGACCGCTTAAGATTCCAGGAATACCTGGATCAGCCGGCTCGCCAGGACGGCTTGCGGTGGTTGCAGCTCTTGCGGTTGGTCTTGCTTGTACTGGACCAGTCTATGCCGCACGGCTCAACAGCCAAGCTCCCGCTATCACGCTTCCGTCAAAGGAAAGCATGACGATCATGCCGCCCTGGCGCGCCGTGCACCATGCGGCTGTGGATTGGCGACCATTGGTCCATGGTGCAGATCGCGAGCTGCTGCAAACCTTTGAAGAGCCGGGTTCGCCACCAGTCGTAAGCTTCATTGCCCTTTATCGTCTGCGCGCTATCGGAAACGCTTTGACCAATAGCGAGAATCGAATTGCCGACGAAAAGATTTGGCAGGTCACAAGAAGTGCCCGCGTCAAAGCTCTGATCGCCGGCCAGCCGGAGACGATAAACACGGTCCAAATGGTGAGTGGACCGCGGCGCCGGCTGGTCTGGTCATTTTATATCGTAGATGGCGAGATCACGATGGGGCTGTTCGAAGCAAAACTTTTGCAGGCGCGCGCAGTTCTGTTGCACCATTCGCCGATTGCCGCTTTTGTCGCCGCTTCGGCGAATAGCACCGAGTTTGGTGATCAAGCCGTCGATCAATTGCGGCGGTTTTTCGAGGCTTCACACCCTACGCAGCGACTTCTGACGGTGCTGAGTGAAGGGCGTAGTGCGAGTGCCGACATCGCACGACCCTAATACACGTCCGCTTCACATGCTGTTCCCGCGCGACCAGATTACGCCGCCGAGCCACGCATAGCTGGCGGTGCAATCTTGTGTTAGCATGTTTACGTTAGTTTAGGCCTCCGTGGCTGGGAGCCTGGTCAATGCGTCGCTCTTCGGAACCGCGCGTCAGTGTTGTCATACCTGCGTACAATGCGCAGGACTTTATTGCCGAAACTTTGGAATTTGCCCTCAATCAGTCGTTTCGTTCCTTCGAGATTATTGTTGTCGATGACGGCTCCACGGACGGAACGGCGGCGGTCGTGGAGAGGTATCGGGATCGCGGCGTGATACTGTTAAAGCAGGCGAATTTTGGATTACCCGCGGCACGCAATCGCGCATTGTCAATAGCACAGGGCGAATACGTAGCACCGCTCGACAGCGACGATCTCTGGGAATCCACTTATCTCGAGACAATGGCCGAGTTTCTGGATGCTAATCCCGAAGTCTCAATTGCATTTAGCGACCAACTGTTTTTCGGGAATTCAAAGTTCTCTGGTAGGAGATATCAAGAGGTTTACCCACCATCGCCGCCCATTACATTTGCTAAATTAGCAGGAGGAAGATCCAACGTCAGCATCTCCGCAACACTGAGGCGGGAGGTCTTCACTCGGATTGGGCTTTTTGACGAGGAGATGACGGAGGGTGCAGAAGACTTTGATTTGTGGCTGAGAGCACTGCATGCTGGATGCCGCATCGAGCCGGTTCCTTGCGTCCTGGCCCACTATCGGCGCCATGTCGATAGTCTCTCAAGTAGCAAGCCGGTAGAGAAAGCCGTCCTCTACGCGTTGGGCAAATGGCGCGGCGAAAAGTCGCTTACGGCACCTGAGAGAGAGGCCGTAGAAACAACCTATCTAAGAATACAAGCCTATCTAGACGTTCGGGAGGCGATCGGTCATATCCATACCGGTGATTATGCACTCGCCTTAGCGGCGTTGCGCCGAGCGTGCGAGTACAATCCGAAATGGCGGTATCGAGCGGCTCGGCTCGGGCTTGCGGTCTGGCCCGGACTTACGCGGGTTGCCTTGCGCGGGATGAATTAAAATGCTTCTGGACGAGTGGCATTGTGGAACGGGGCCTGCGCCGCCTGGTTCGTCGCGGTCAGCGGCGATTTCCTCGCCCGAGTGCCATGTGCATGGGAGGGGTCGCCTGGAAAATACCGAGAATGATGCCGCGGGTGCAGCTATCGGGGCCATTCAATCGCGCTCACACCCAGACCCCGAGGAATTAATCGCGGGAAAACGCATTCTTTTTTTAGTCGGAGGGCCACGGAGCGGAACAACTTGGCTGCAATTGCTGCTGTCCCGCTCGCCTCGGATCGCGACCGCCAATGAAACTCACTTGTTCACGGCGTATACACCTTCCCTGTTTTCGGCATGGGAGCATCACCAACAAAACGTGCGTAGGCTCGGTCTGCATAACCTGATGCGCGAAGACGAATATTTTGCGCTTGTCAAATATTTTGTTTGCGCGGTTATGGCAAGGATCGCGGAAAGAAATTCTCGAGCGGATATCATTTTAGAAAAAACACCGGATCACGTGCTCTATTGGCAGAGCATCCTGAAGATATTTCCGGAGGCGTTATTTTTGCACGTTGTAAGAGATCCCCGGAGTGTTGTCTCTTCGCTTTGTGCGGCGGGAGCTGGCTGGGGTGCACAATGGGCATCGCGCGAGGTTCTCGAGAATTGTGAGACCTGGATCAGATACGTTAAGAAAAGCCAAATACTCAAAGCTGCCAGCAATAATTTTCTCCAAGTCAGATATGAGGATCTATGGCAACACGGAGAAGAAACGCTGCTTTCGGTCTTCTCATGGCTTGGGGTTGACATCAGCCCTCAGGAGTGCAGCCAATATTTAAGCGAGTGCGATATCGATAATCTGCGCAACAACCGTTTGACAGGAGCGCCTTGGGATCTGACGACGGAGCCAAAAGATTTCTACAGAAAGGGCGGAACCGAGACTTGGCGGGACGAACTGACAGCAAGAGAAGTGTATTTAATTGAACACCTCACGCACGAGCTGATGCGCGAGTTTGGGTACGCCCCGGTATCGACGCGGCGCAAATTCATTCTTCCGCTGATCGTGGCAAGCCGCATACGAACCGGCATCGCTTGGCGGCTGCAAGCTCGCAGGGCTAACCGCGATAATCTGTGATTTTTGCAATCTAACAGCCGTGGAAACGGCAGCGATGCAGCACCGGCGACAACGGAGCTCGTGCGGGGTTGCAATATGATCAAACGGCGCACAGCTGGCCTTATCCGAACGATAACGATGATCGACCGGCACGGCCGCAAATGAGCCTGCCGGATAACACCAACGGCGCGGCATGCGGCACGCCCGCGGCGGTCACCAGCGAGGATATGCGCGGACACGCGGTTCGCGGGGCCGCCTGGATGGCGGGCTTGCGTTGGTCGGTCCGTCTGCTCAGCATTTTCAATACTGCAATACTGGCACGACTTTTGACCCCGGCGGATTTCGGCCTGATGGCGATGGCTAACCTCGCCTTGGCAGTAGTAGCCGTATTAGGGCTCGGCGGTGAAGATTTAGCTTTGATCAGAATGGGGTGCCCCACCCGTGAATACCTGGACTCAGCTTGGGCGCTACGAATTATTACCAGCTCTTTTCTCTTTATTTGCACATTGGCGATGGCGCCTGTCGCTCGTTGGTATTTTGAATCACAAAAGGTGGAGCTGCTGATTTATGTCATATCGCTGCGCGTGTTGCTCGAGGGCTTTGTCAACATTGGAACCGTATACTTTCGCATCGATCTGAATTTTGGTAAAGAATTCCGCTATTCGATCTACCGAAAGCTAGCCGATGTCGTGATCGTAATTCCATGCGTATTGATCGTCCGTAACTTTTGGGGATTAGCAATCGCGGTAGTCCTGTCAAAAGTCGTGGATGTCATCCTCAGTTATACTATGCACCCGTTCCGTCCACGATTTCGACTTGTGAAGCTCGGCGAAATTTGGTCGTTTTCAGCATGGACTCTCGTCGTACGCATCGGCTCTTTTTTTGCTGACAAGGCGGATCAGTATGTCGTGGGGGCGATGACCAGCCCCGCGATCATGGGAGCTTACACTGTCGGCGCGGAAGTCGCCCTAACACCGGGCGCCGATCTTGTCCAGCCGGTCATGCGGGCGATGTTCCCTGTCTATTCGCGGTTGCTGAACGACCCTCAACGATTGGGGTCAGCGGCAGCTCTCGTCATCGGTTCAACCGCGACCGTATGCGTTGCGACTGGGCTGGGGGTGTCCGGGGTCGCCCGCGAACTGACGTTATTGCTGTTGGGGAATCAGTGGGGGCAAGCCGCCCCGCTGGTGTTCTGGCTGGGTATCGGCGCGATTCCAGTCGGCATGAATTACTGCATCTATTCGATCATGAATGTCACCAACAAGTTTCGCCTGACCACAATGACGGTTTGGGGGCGGCTTGTTCTGCTCGTACCAACATTGATCCTCGCCGGACGCTGGGGCGGGGCGCCGGCAATCGCCGCCACACAAGCCGGGCTTGGGTTTGTCGCGATGTTCGCAGATTTATTTCTGTTGCGGCGGGCGGTCCGGATCACTGGGACAGACATCGTCGGGTGCTTTTATCGGCCGGTGACAGCAGCCATCGCTATGGTGTTGGTGCTCCAGTTGATCGACCAAACAACGAGCCTTTCGCTCTTCGCCGCGATGCTGACCAAGACCGTGTGCGGTGCCATCGCCTACATCGGCACCTTGACGCTCGTCTGGGTCCTCAGCGGCCGCCCGGACGGTATCGAGGCGCTGGGGCTTGAGATCGCAGCCAAGATCATCGGCCGCCGCCGCGCACATCGCTTAACCTGAAAGCCGCTCAGCCAGTGAGTAGCTAAAGGTGAGAGTCAAGTACCAGGAGCGAATCGGTGCGCTTCGTCTTCTCTCGCTGTTGATGTTGCCAGGAGCCGCCCTACCGCGCCATCAGCACCGGCAGTCTCGCTTCCATGATGATGTGGCGCGTGGCGCCGCCAAAGATCATCTGGCGGATGCGGCTTTGCGTATAGGCGCCTTTGAACAGCATGTCGGCGCCGGCGGCCACCGCCTCCTTCAAAAACGACTCGCCTTGCGGTTTCTGCCGCCCGAAAGCGGTGCGCAAGCTGACTTCGATCCCGTAGCGTTCGAGTGTGTGGACGAGCTCCTCGCCCTCGGGTCCGGGCTCCGGCATGTGCTGGGGGCCGACCGCAACGACCGCGATATGGCGTGCCCGTTGCAAAAATGGCATGCCAAGGGCGACGGTCAGCGCCGTTTCGGTGCTGCCGTTCCACGCGATCGCGATAACCTCACCCATTGTTGCAGGGCCATCGGAGGGGACCATCAGCACCGGCCGGCCGCTCTCGAACAATGCGTCTTCGAGCGTGGCCTCGGCGATCGAGGCGAGCTTTTCCGGTTGCTCGACGAGGATCAGATCGAACACCCGCCCGATTAAACCGACAACCGCATTCTGCCGACCGTCCTCTTCGCGCCAAGAGGCGCTCGGGCCATTATGTCCGGCCGGTACCGGACCGACCGGGATATTGCGCGCAGCCATAAAATCGCGGAACAGCCGGCGCGCCTGATCGCGCCGCTGGTGCCCTTCGCGCTCGAGGGTGCGGTCGACCTCTGACGAGATCGAAAACCCCATCTCACCGCCGAACACCACGGCATATTCGGTTGTCAGGCTGTGCAGTCCGACGATGTGGCTGTCGAAGCGCTGAGCGACCTTCATTGACGCGTCCAGCACCGGCGTCGCGTTCCCGTCTCCGACAACGGCCAGCAGATTCTTCATGATCCGATCCCCGTTGCGCGCTCGTCTCCCAGCGAGAGCGAGCTTCGCTCCTGCTTTTCTACACGATGTTGCGTCTGCTGACGAGAATTAGCGATCTCGGTTGAGACAGGGGACGAAAAACTTCATCATTCGTCACAAGGAGGAGCCGAGAACGCAAATGATCTTGCTGATTTCGGTTCCGAATGCTTGGTGAGTGATGATGACGGGGGAAACGAAAAAACATGTTTCGCGCCCAAAACTGCCGGCGCTGGTCTTAGCCTGGCTGGCCGTGGTGCCGTTTGCTGCCGAGGCACAAGCACCGCCGGCGGATAAATTGCCACGGTTTGCAAGCCTGCGCTCCGATGAGGTCAATTTGCGGGTTGGGCCAGGCGAGAATTATCCGATCGCCTGGGTATTCAAGCGCAAGGACATGCCGGTCGAAATCCTCGAACAGTTTCAGAACTGGCGGCGAGTTGCGGATTGGCAGGGCGACAAGGGCTGGATCCTTGACCGCATGGTCACCGCCAAGCGCTCGGTTATCGTCGACGGAGCCGTCCGCGAGCTTCATCGGCAACCCGACGCCGCCTCGCCTGTCATAGCCCGCGCCGAGCCAGGGGTGATTGCGAAACTGCTCGAATTGCAGGGCCCTTGGTGCCGGATCGAAGCCGAGGGCTACAAGGGTTGGGTGCGGCGCACCGAGGTCTGGGGCATCTTTGCCGAAGAGACTTTGCCATAGCCGAACTTTGCGCCTTGGGCTGCGCAGAATGCAGCAAGTGTTGATTGCTGAAGAGCGTGCCGGCATAGGGATTGATCTATCGACGCCGGCACCGCCTAATGCTGCGCCACATCAGGAGGAAACGGATCAGATGTTGTTCAAATGCCTGCCGCCGGGCGCGCCGATCCCAGGCCGGTTTCCGGGTCCGGTGCATGCTCGCGGCAAATGGTTCACCGTCGATATCCATTGTCACGTGCTGACCCCGAAGGCAGCCGAGATGGTCGCCGGCAATGCGGGTGCAACCCGCCATCCGCGCGAAATCTATGCGAATGAGCGGACCCGGGAGGTCAACCGCCAGCAGGCCGAACGCAACCGCGTCCAATTCACCTCGGTCGAAAAGCGGCTTGCCGACATGGACCTGATGGGGATCGACATCCAGGCAATGTCGCCCGTCGCCGAACCAGACCTATTACGGTGCCGACCCCGATCTCGGCATCGCCACCGCGCGGATCGTCAACGATAATCTCGCCGAAATCGCCGCAGGGCCATCCCGACCGCTTTGTGCCGCTCGGCACCGTGCCGTTTCAGGCGCCCGATCTCGCCGTCGCAGAGCTCGATCGGCTGCACAAATCGCTCGGCTTTCGCGGCATCGAAATCGCCACCAATGTCGGCGGCGAGGATTTGTCCGCCGAGCGCTTTCGCAAGATCTTCGCCCGCATCGAGGAACTCGGCCTCCTCGTCTTTATGCACCCGACCGGGTTTCCCGAGGCGCGCCGCTTTGCCGATCATTACCTCGTCAATGTGATCGGCAACCCGCTCGATACGACGGTCGCGGTGCACCACCTGATTTTCGGCGGGGTGCTTGACGATCACCCCAATCTGAAATTGGTATTGTCGCATGGCGGCGGCTACCTGCCGGCTTATTCCGGGCGCATCGATCATGCGGCATCGGCCCGGCCCGACGCTTGCGAGCAAATCCACCGGATGCCGACGACGTATCTAAAGCGGCTCTATTTCGACACGATCGTCTACACCCACCATCAGCTCGAGTATCTGGTGCGGCAATACGGCGCCGACCACGTGCTGATGGGCACCGATTACCCGGCTGATATGGGCGAGGTCGATCCGATCGGTTTTATCGAGCGGGCCAGAGGGCTCGACGATGCCGAGCGCCGCGCCATTCTTGGCCGCAACGCCGCGCGGCTTCTGAATATCGAAATCCCGGCGGCCGGGGAGCGAGTAGTGGATCGGGCTATTCCATAAGGCAGTCTTCGTCGTGCCCGGCGCGAGCCGGGATCCCTTGCTGGGGGTACCGGCTGTTGTCGGCATGTCCAACAAAGGCGCCACGCGCCACTCTAGATCGAGAGAGGCAAAGCAATGCTATTCAAATGCTTGCCGGAGGGTGCACCGATCCCGGGCCGCTTCCCCGGTCCGGTGCATGCCCGCGGCAAATGGTTCACGATCGACATCCATTGCCATGTCAGGAGCGAGAAGGCGACGCAGCTTGTCGAGGGCAACGAGCACGTATCGCGCTGGTTTCTCGAAACCCAGGCCAGCCCGCAAAGCCGCGCCATTAACCGGGCGAATGGCGAGCGCACAAACGAGCAGAGTGTGTCGCCCGAAAGGCGCATCGCCGATATGGACCGGATGGGGATCGACATCCAGGCGATCTCGCCGGCGCCGCGCCAGACCTATTATGGCGCCGATCCTGATCTCGGGCTCGCCACCGCGCGCGCGATCAACGATTTCATCGCGGACATTTGCGGCCGCTACCCGGACCGGTTTGTCGGGCTCGGCACCGTGCCGTTCCAGGCGCCGGAGTTGGCGGTCGCCGAGCTCGACCGGCTGCACAAGTCTCTTGGCTTTCGCGGCATCGAGATCATGACTCATGTCGCCGGCGAAGACTTGTCGGCCGAACGGTTTCGCAAAATCTTCGCCCGCTGCGAAGAACTCGGCCTGTTAGTCTTCATGCACCCCGACGGCTTTACCGAGGCGCGGCGCTTGGCCCAGCACTATTTCGCCAATGTGATCGGCAATCCGCTCAATTCGACGGTGGCGTTGCATCACCTGATCTTTGGCGGCGTGTTGCGCGACTACCCGAATTTGAAACTCGTTGTCGCCCATGGCGGTGGTTTTCTACCGGCCTATTCGGGCCGCATCGATCACGCCGCCTCGGCACGGCCCGATTGCTGCGAGCAGATCTCGCGGATGCCGACGACCTATCTTAAACGGGTCTATTTCGACGCCCTCGTCTATACCCATCACCAGCTCGAATACCTGGTCGAGGAATACGGCGCCGATCACATCCTGATGGGCACCGATTATCCGGCCGATATGGGGGAGATCGATCCGGTCGGCATGATCGAGACCTGCCTCGGGCTTGACGATGCGGAGCGGAAGGCGATCTTTGGCGGCAACGCCGCGCGGCTCCTGAACCTTGAAGTGCCGAGGAGACCGCGCTAGTGGATAGCGCCTAACGAAAGACTCCCATTTACGGTATCGCGCGGTGTCGATTTGTGCGAGGCTGGGCGATGCGCAAGGGGATATCGATAACGGTGACGGCGGCGGATCGGGCCCGGCTGGACGCTATCGTGCGGGACCGCAACAGCCCGCAGAAGCACGTCTGGCGCGCCCGGATCGTGTTGCTGACGGCCGATGGCCGGGGCACCACTGCCATCACCCGCCTGCCATCACCCGCGCGATCGGCAAGGACAAAACGGTGGTCTGGCGCCTCTCATGAGTTCGAATATCGCATCGGTCTCTGCCGACGCCTTACGAATCGCCTTGAGTGCCTCCCTTGGGTAAGAGGTCCCCAGCGCCTTGCGGATCTCCCTTTTCCCGACTGCCAATCGCAGGTCGTTCGGAACTTTCACCCGCAAGAAATAACGGGAGCCGCGCTTCTGTAAACGGGGATGTCTCGGCACGTCTTCCGCTCCGGCGGTGTACCAGTTCGGCGTGCCGATCGGAAGAAAAACCGATTAAAATCCAATAAGTTATTGATATGTATGCGGCGATAGGTGTAGTGGCGGAGGGGGCGGGATTCGAACCCGCGAGACAATTCATCACCGTCTACACACTTTCCAGGCGTGCGCCTTCAACCGCTCGGCCACCCCTCCCCGCGATTGAGACACCGCGAAGACCAGGCGACATTAGCCGTGGCGGCGGATAGGCGCAACGGCCAGCCAGAACAAGGCTTCTCTTGCAACCACCGGCCAGAGACAACGATTCCTGCGTCAACCGCGCAAACATCAGCGGCCTCGCGGATTTGCAACACAGCAGGTCCGCATCAAGACGGCATAGAAGGGGGGCGAGAACATGCCGTGAGCGGCCACCCGCGTTGGTGATAGGCGCCGTCCCAGAACAGCCATTCATATTGGGTCGCACGGATGAAGGCGGTGAGCATCCGCTCCCGGATCATTTCGGTTGCCCCGGCGGCGGTGCGGTTCGCGGTGGCGATGACCCCCTGCACCGCCTCGCCAAACCGTTGATCGGCGTAGGTGTCGATCCACGCTCGGTAAGGATTGTCCGGGGCCGCCGTCTTTGCAATGGCGCAGCCCACGTCCCAGTAGATCCAGAAACACGGGAGTAACGCTGCGACCAGTACCTCCCATGGCTCGTGATAGGCCGCAGCCAGCAGAAAGCTCGTATAGGCAAGGCAATCGGGCGCCGGCTCGGCGAACTCCAGCATTACCGGATCGACACCAAAAGCGCGCAGATAGCGCTCGTGCAGCGCTCTTTCGACGGCGACTGCCCCCAGCGCCGATTGAGCAAAGGCTTGCAATGTCGGCGCGTCCGGCGCTTTTGCCGCCGCGAGCGCTAATGCCCGCGAGAACTGACCGAGATAGAGCGCGTCCTGGACAATATAGTGCCGAAAACGCTCCGGCGCTAAGGTGCCGGCCGCAAGCTCGATGTTGAACGGCAACGCGTCGATCCCAGCGCGCAGGATTTGTGTGCGCTGACGGGCGGTCTCCGAGAAGTGGGTCATCGATGATACTCCCCTGTTGACCGCGTACTGTGCTTCAGAGAGAGTCGGGAGCACATGGCGCGGTGCATTTGCGCGGGCTCGGTTTCGAGTCCAACGGTTACGGTGTTATAGACGCGATGGCGGTGTTTCGATCGCTCTTGGTCGGCGCCTGAGTATCGCTCAGTCCAAGAAGAAAAATTCTCCCGCGCAACGCCGCCGCCGATTCCAGATAGGGAGGAGGCTCCGTGCTCGAATTGCTAGAACAGCAGAGAACGCTGACCGCCAACCAGTGGAAGATAATTTCTGCTGCGATACTCGGCGACATGCTTGATTTTTTCGACTTTTTTCTGATTGGGTTCGTTCTTGCCTTCATTGTCGGGGCCTGGCACCTGACTTACGGGCAATCGGCCTGGATCCTGCTATCGGCCGGTATCGGTGCCATTCCCGGCGCCTTTTTCTGGGGCTGGATGGCCGACAAGATCGGCCGGCGCAAGGTGTTCATCGCCACGGCACTCAATTTTTCGATCGCGACCGGCATCATGGCGCTGACGCCCGATCACGGCGGCTGGATTTTTCTCAGCGTTTTTCGCTTCTTTGTCGGCGCCGGTGCAGCCGGCTTGGTCGTGGTCGATTTGCCGTTGGTCCAGGAATTTATTCCCTCGTCCAAGCGCGGTTGGATCGGCGGTCTCGTTACCAGCACGGTTTCGGTCGGCGGCATGCTTGGTGCCCTGTCGGGGGGCTTTCTGGAACCCTTGATCGGTTGGCGCGGACTCTTTGTGGTCGGTTTGTTACCGGCTTTATTCACTCTGTTGATCCGTGCCTGGGTCCCCAAATCACCGCGCTGGCTGATCCGCAAGGG
The DNA here is from genome assembly GCA_963846635.1 of uncultured Alphaproteobacteria bacterium. Taxonomy (GTDB): domain Bacteria; phylum Pseudomonadota; class Alphaproteobacteria; order ATCC43930; family CGMCC-115725; genus AP-15. The sequence goes on from CAWJXM010000049.1 coordinate 26,720, forward strand.
TCGGCGCGAGGAGGCCCGCCGCTCGATCGCCTGGGCGTTGGAGGTCGACCCGGAAACCATCGAGCTGCCGACGACCATGCCGGAGGCACCGCATACACCCTGGCGCGCGCTGTTCAAATATCCACGCAGCATGGCGCTGACGGCACTGACCGGCCTCTCACAAACCGCCGGCGTCGGGCTCGCCCTGTGGGCGCCGACACTGCTCAGGGTGCTCCTTAGGATTAATGGCAACAAAGCATCATTGCTGATGTTCTGGGTCGGCATGTCGGCATTTGTTGGGCGATTGTTCTGCGCGTTCCTCGCCGATGTGCTCGGCCGCCGTTGGTCGGGCATCCTTGCTTGTGCGGGCGGCGCGGTGACCTTGGTGATCGCCGGCTATTTCGCGAACGCCTTTATCGGTGCGGTGTCGGTATTCTGGTTGATGCTGATGGCGCACAGCTTTTTCGGCGGCGGATCCTACGCGATCATTGCCCCCTACATGGCCGAGGTGTGGCCGACCGGTCTGCGCGCCAGCGGCATGGGGTTCGGCTATGGCGTCGGCAATCTTGGGAAGATCATCAGCCCGCTCGGCTTGGCGGTGATCATTGGTACTTCGAACTTTGTCAAGCCGGTAGCAACACTCGCGGCGATGGTGCCGGCAATGATCTTTCTCGCGTTCTGGGCGGTGTTGGCGGCGCTCGCCTTCCTGCTGATCGGGGTCGAGACCAGGGGCAGGTCGATCGAGGAGATCGATATCGCAATCACCAAGCCGGCGGCCTCGATCAAGACATCGGCGATGGTGGGATAAACACGACGCGACAATAGGGTCGAAAACGTGCATCGGGTTGCACTTGTCCAGGGGCCGGACGCTTCGCGTTAATCGGCAGCGGATGCGAGTGAGCCGGAGCTGATTCGCGGGACCAATCCCCCAGCTGCACTTCTACGAGCAACCGGGTTGGGCGCGCATGCGTCGCATAACGGACGGAAACCGGCGCCGCGCCTGGTCAGTAGGGGCCGTTCGTCGCAACTCGCATTTCCGGACGCGCATGGCCGTGCGGCCTTTCACGTCATATTTGTACTTTCTGTTTATTGCAGCTAGCGTATGTCGTAAATCTCACGCGAGGATGTTCCACGCGGGAGAAGACACCCGCTGGCGTCATCAAGGTGCGCATATTCTTTGTATGCCAACGTGTCCCGTTTCCGCCAGATCGCGGCGATAAGATCGTCACGTTTCAGGAGGTCAGACACCTTTCACAACGGCACGAAGTGCACGTCTTCTGTCTCGCGGACGGGGATGCCGATCTCGCCAATGTTGCTGGCGTGGTCGAGCACGCAGCGAGCGTCGCCGCGGTTCCGGTTACGAAATTGCGCAGCCGGCTGCGCTCGCTGCTGGCTCTCGGCAGCCGCCGGCCGCTTTCCGTGGCGGCATTCGACGAGGCAAAGCTGCACGACGCGATCATCCGCAAATACGACGAAGCCCGACCCGACCTAATCATCGTCTTCAGCTGTAATGTTGCGCAGTACGCCGAGCACTTTGCCGGCGTGCCGCGCATCATGCAGTTCCATGATCTCAATTCACTCAAATGGGCGCAGTTTGCTGCGTTTAAAAATATCGCATTGAAGTGGATCTATCAGATCGAAGCAAAACGACTCCTCGCATACGAGCGCAGCATTGCCCGCCGCTTCTCTCATTCACTGGTCTGCAACGCCGCTGAACAGGCCGATTTCGAACGACTGTTCCCGGGCATCGAGGTGTCGCTCGTCGGTAACGGGGTCGATCTCGATCATTTTCAATCCTCAGGGATGAAGAAGCGCCCCGGCTCCATCATTTTTACCGGTGTCATGGATTACTTCCCCAATGTCGATGGAATTACTTGGTTTTGTGACGAGGTCTTGCCGCGGGTGCAAAATCGAGTTCCCGAGGCGAGTCTGACGATATGCGGCAACCGCCCGACCGCTGCCATTCTGCGGCTTGCAAAACGGCGCGGCATCAGCGTCACCGGGTGGGTTCCGGATACGCGCCCCTATCTCGACTCGGCTGAGGTCTGCGTCGCGCCACTGCGAGTAGCCCGCGGGGTACAGAATAAGCTTCTGGAAGCGCTGGCAATGGGCCTGCCATGTGTCGCCTCTGGTGTTGCCTGGCGCGGTACAGCGGTGCCGAAGGGGGCCGGCATTCTGGTTTCGGATGACGCCGCAGAATTCGCCGAACACGTCACGCGATTGTTGCAGGTGGCCACCTTTCGTATGGCGATGGCGGGCAAGGCGCGGGCCGCGGTCGAGACGATGTACCGATGGGAGACACAGCTGGCAGCCCTCGACAGCGTTGTCGCTGCTGTTACCGAATGGCCGCGCAAGCGGCGGACGTCCTGCTCGGGCCAGATCCCACCGCGATTAGATGCCCTCGTTAATTTGCCTGCATCCTAAAGATCATTCGAGCCGCGGCGTACCTGGAATTGAATCCGATGTGATCCGCTCGCGCCGTTGCGCCCTCCGTTCACCGGCTCAGCTTGGAAGGCCTGGAGTCGCTGGGGCTGAACCTTCCGCAGATCGCCGCGACGGATCGTTATGCCGGTGCGATCAAAGAATTCGAGGACGATGATCGCGAGCTTGCGTCCGGTCTTGATGCGATCTCGAAACACTGCGGCGGTGACGGTCCCGTCACTCGCAGCGCGGCATATATCCGCCACTATCTGCGCCATTTGATGCACAGTTTGGCGGCGGTAATAGCGGTCGGGTGCAACCTCGACGACCTCGCCCATTTGGGCGAGCCGCTTCATCAGCTGACGCATTTCGCTTTCGGACAGCGACAGGTCGCGGGCGAGATCGCGCACCCATAAGGCCTCGAAGCCGCCATTTTCGAGGCGACGACGGATCTCCACCCAAACCCGCATCTGAGCGGGTTGCAAGGCGGGCTGGTGGCTGGGCAGACGGATCGAGCCGGCAGCAATCGTCAACGCCCCCTCTTCGGCGAGGGCCTGGACCAATGCCCGAAACACCACGGGCGATAAGCGGGTGTTCAATGTCAGCTGCAAGCCGTCCATTGCAGCACCTGGGCTTTCTGGCGCAGCCCGATGATACGCGCCAAGCGCGGTGCACAAATCATGCTGCAATTCCAAAAGGAGCGCAGGCAAGAACGCAAAACCGTAACGATGCGCCTCCGCTTTCAAGACGCGCGCGCCGGCTGCCTGACAGGCCATCCTCAATTCCGCCTCAGTCAGCCCCGCCGAAAGCGCAAATCGGTCGAGATCGATCCCCGTCGGTGACAGCTTCAAGAGGCGAACCAAGGCCTCCGCCGGTTGGGGTTGGGCGAGCGCGGTCAAGATCGCAAGCCGCTCGGGCCGGCGCCGACCACGGTTCGGCGGGGACGGATCGAGAACCACACCCCCGCCCACCGTCCGCGTTGCCGAGGCGTCGCGCAGGATAAAACGGTCGCCGCGCCAAGCGGCGATCGGATGATCGATCGCGAGCCGTACTGGCAACTCGGCGTTCCGGCCTGGTGTGGCATCGGTAAGCGGCATGAGGTGGGCCCCGACGCGAGCGGCGCCGAGATGCAAATGCACGCTGACACCCGGTTTCAGCGTGAGGTCGTGATGGAGCAGCCGCAGCTGCGTATCGAGGCGAGTGGTCGGGGCATGCAACGACGGCGCAACGACCCAATCGCCGCGCTTAACCCGCTGCCGCTCCAGATCCGCCCCGGCAAGATTGAGCGCGCAACGCTGACCGGCCTGGGCGCACTGCGCTGGCCGATTGTGCGCCTGGATACCGCGGATGCGCAGATCGATGCCCGACGGGCTCAGGACCGCGCGCTCGCCCACCGAAATAGACCCCGCCGCAACGGTGCCGGTAACCACGATCCCGACCCCAGCCAGCACAAAGCTGCGGTCGATTGAGAGCCGAAATTCGCCCTTCGGCTCGCGGATGCTAAGCGTGCCGGCCGCGTTTATCAGACATTGGCCAAGGGCGAAAATACCCTCCCCAGTTACACTTGAGACCGGAAGGATCGCAGCATCCTGCAGCACCGACCCGGCAAGGAATTCGCGGACCTCCGCTTCGGACTCGGCGAGCCGCTCCCAGGGGACCAGATCGGCCTTGGTAAGCGCCACGACGCCGCGCTCGACGCCGAGCAATGACACGATGTCGAGATGCTCGCGGGTCTGTGGCATCGGGCCGTCATCGGCGGCGATCGCCAACAGCACAAAATCGATCCCGGTAGCGCCGGCCAGCATATTGTGAATAAACCGCTCGTGTCCGGGCACATCGACGAATGCGAGCACGGACCCGTCGCGGCCTTCCGGTGTCGGCTGGAGCCGGCGATAGGCAAAGCCGAGGTCGATCGTCATGCCCCGCCGCTTTTCCTCGGGCAGCCGATCGGCATCGGTGCCGGTCAGCGCCCGAACCAGCGCCGTTTTTCCATGGTCGATATGTCCAGCCGTGCCGATGATCATAAAGGAACCAACGCCCAACAGCGCGGTCTTGCTGCATCTTTGTGATAGCGGACGCAACCTTCGGTGCCGTGAGTATCAGCCCGTAGCCGCGATCCGCGTCGATTTCGGTGACCGCGCCGATAACGCCTGTGTTGGTCGATTGACGCTGAAGGCCATTCTCCCCGCCCATTCGGGCGCCGCCTGCCCAAAATCTGGGCTTGGAGGGGCGGGTTTCTGGCACAGATGCGCACTTTTGTCTGCCTGACCCTGCAGATATGTCAATTGACCCCGCAGACTCGACCACTATGCTGGTGTGAACGACGCCCCAGACGGCGGCCAATTGCCTCGGCGGCGAGGAAGCGACGCTCCGCGCAACCTCAGCACAGCGAGGGTTGGCAGTTGGACCCGGAGGCGCAGCCCCCATCGCGAGAGTGAAGAGAGCAGACCGAGTACCGACCACGATCAGGAGGAAATCCTATGCCCGTACCGCAACGCGTGCAATATCCGGACGCGATCGAGCCATTGGTTCAGTTTATCGAGGATACGCCTCCGGATGAGGTCCTGAATTCTGCGCTGGAGAAATTGCGTGCCGGGGTAGAGCCGCAGACCATGCTGACCGCATCCGCCCTCGCGGTCACGCGCTCAACCGATATGCCGGCCGGTCATCACGGTGGCCCGCTGCATCCTTTGGCGGGGCTGTATGCGGTCTCGAAGCTGGTCGATCGGCTCGAGGGCGAGGATCGCTTTTTGCCGGTGCTGCAGCATGTGGCGCTCACCAACAAGCACATCCACCATCCGGCGATGGGGCCATTCGGCCTGCTCCAATTCGAGCCGGAGGATGCCGGCGGGGTCGAAGCGAACAAAAAGGCGTTTCTTGCTGCGGTGGGCCGCGGCGAATACCACAAGGCGGACCACATTTATCTATGGCTGTGGGATCACGCACCTCGAATCGAGGCCTTCGATCTGCTGCTGAGCGTGGCGATCCCGAAAAACTTCCACGACGACCACTACTTCATGTTTCCGGGCACGGTGTGGCGTGCCTTTCAGACCGGCGTGCTCGACGAGGCCTACCTGCCAGTGGTGATGCGGCAGGTGGTGCGCTTTGTGACCCGCTCGCCGGTCGCTCCGAACAATCCGATGCCTTCGCCGCTGCCAGCGATCGAAGCGCTGATCGAGGAGCATCAATTGACGAAACGCATCCTGCGCCAGCGTACCGGCGAGGATGAAACACAGGCGATCGGCGAGTTGGGAGAGGCGATCTCCACGGTTGACGTCTTTGCCGACATTCCTGTGCTGATAGCAAAGGCCTTGGCGGCGGGGCTCTCCTTGGAAGGCGCGGGTGAAGCCTTGTCGATCGGGGCTGCCGGGCTCTTCATCCGCTCCCACTGCGGGAATCCGATGGATGTCCACCTGCATACGAGCATCAACCTGCGGCGGTATTTGTTAGCGCTCGACGGGATCAGTCTGCGCAACAAGCTGATGTTGCTGCTGACTTGGCAGTCAGGCCCGGAGATCCGTTCGACCCAGATGCGGATGGGGCCAGCTACGCAGCCTGATATGACCGCGGTCCAGTCCTCGCCGCCGCGGACCCAGGAGGAGCTGCTCGACGCCATCAAGCAGGGCGTCTACAACCAGCCGCCAGTCGATTGGTCCACAGTATCCAATCTGGGGCAGATGCGGGCCGTGCCGGAAGTCGAGGAGGTCGCGAAGTTGGCACAGCAATATGTGCAGTGCCGCTACGACCCGCAGGCTCTGATCGCGTGTCTTGGCGAAATCGTGTGCCACGACAATTTCACCGAGATGCACTCGTTCAAGCACCACCAGTCGATCGTCGAAGAATTCTACAGCACCCGCGAACCTTGGCGCTGGATACATCTCGTCTGCGGCGCCCGAGCCGCGGCCGTTTCCTTCGGCAAGAATATGGCGGTGTACGAGGAGTATCTCGATCTCCTGCACGCGGCCTAATTCCACTGAATAGGCGGAGAGCAAGACCTCTCCGCCTCACTCCCGGGCCTCTCTGCACATCGGACGGAGAGGCCCATTTTATTTTGGATATCTATAAGGGGACGAGCGCAGTTGCAGCACGGTGTACCTCGTGTTGTTGGACGAAGTGCGACGCCAGCCCGAAGCCATCGGGATGCTGCGAACCGATCGCGACCTGTCGGTGGTGTCGCCCCGGGCGATGATATCATTATAGGCCATCGCACCTTTATCGTGGTTTGCGCCCTCCTAACCTTTCGCGCGCCGGGGATAGCGAGTAGGCTGGGACGTCGGCTGAGGCAATCGTGAGGGTCGCTCGATCGGTTGCCGGCCAGCTGCGAGCAGCACACAACTCCGGGAGGAGTATTATGCCAAACTATGAAATCACAACCGAAGATGTCGAGTATCTCCGCCACGGCGACAAAAAGCTGATCGCGCGGCTCTACAAGCCGAAAGGCGATGGTCCGTTCCCGGCCGTCATCGATCTGCACGGCGGTGCCTGGACCAGCGGTGATCTGACCGGAACCCAAGGCCTCGACGAGACTTTGGCGAAAAACGGCTTTGTCGTTGCCTCGCTCGAGTTCCGCCATAACGCCGACGGCTATCCGACCTCGCTGATCGACATCAACTATGCGATTCGTTGGGTCAAGGCGCATGCCCGCGAACTCAAGATCGATCCGAACCGGATCGGCACCGCCGGTGCTTCGAGCGGGGGGCATCTCGCGATGCTGGTCGCGATGCGGCCCAATGACCAGCGCTACGCTTCGGTGCCGCTGCCTGCTGGTTCGCCGGCGGTCGATGCCACGGTACGAGCGGTGGCGATGTCCTGGCCGGTGATCAACCCGCTATCGCGCTATCGCAATGCTCAGAAAGCCGCCAAGAGCCCGAACCCGCCGGCCTACTCGATCGGCATGAAGGAGAAACACGACCTTTACTGGAAGACCGAGGCCGCGATGGCCGAGGGCAATCCGATGCTGATCCTCGAACGCGGCGAAAACGTATCGATGCCGCCGGCGCTGTGGGTCCAGGGCCGCCCCGACATCGTGCATGACTATCACGACGATGATTCGAGCTTCCCTGGCAACGAGCCGGAGCGGTTCATCTCGAATTATCGCAAGGCCAGTGGCGATATCGAAATCGTCTATATCGACAATGAGAAACGGCAGTCGAACGCGTCTTACGACCCGATCACCGCCTTTTTCAAAAAGCACCTTGGGTAAAGCGAGCACGAATCGCGTATATTACCGCTTACCCCTCTCCCCAACCCGGGGAGAGGGGCGCTATCCGGATCATCGCTGGGAAACCAGTCGTCCAGCACCTGATCCTCGCTGAACTTCGCGTTCTCGATCAGAGCCATCGTGTTCGGGCTCGTCTCGCCATAGTGACGCAAGCTTCGCGCGACGCGCTTGGTTATCCGCAGCGTCTCCCGCACGATTATTTCGGCGATCTCGTTTCTGAGGCTCGGACTATCGTCTAGTAAATCCTCGATACTGGCGCGCTCGCGGGCAACCGTTTCAATCCAATTCGTCCACGGTTCAGCTGCCGGTGAGCATTGGAGCTTGAGCAGATGCTCGATAATTGTGGCGATACGACTGCGCAGTTCGCGTCGTTGCGATCGGCCCAAGCTGTCAATCTCTTCGGCCAGGTTCTCCCAATCGAGCGGCAGGTTGATGCCGAGGCAGGCCGCTTTTCGCAGTGTCGCAGCCTGCGCTTCGGTCCAGCGGACAAAATCTTCTTCGTTAAGCTTTGCGGGACTGTTGGGCATGATCACTGCTCGCTCGCCCTTAAATATGTCGATTGGCGCGTACCCGATCAATGTTGTCGACAGCGCGCCGCCGCCTCGGGCAGTGCTCCTGGTCCCACTGTCAGTTTAAAGGTTAAAGGCTCAGTAGGGCGTCAGTAGAGCTTTTGCGCGATAGGCGATGCGGTCAGCATCCATCGCTCGTGGCCTTATTACGCGGCCAATCGATTGCGATTCTCCAGCTTTCTCCGGATTTGTGCGCTTGGCGATGCGATCAATCTACTCTATTGGAAAAATTAAGCAAATTATCGTTAAAAGCAGGTGTACAAATTCTTCAGTTTGAATGTTACAAAAAGTCGCGGCCCATGACAATCTGTAACAATGTTCTTTCGTCGCGGCGGTTTTTCAGGCATAATTCGACAATTCGGATATATCCGAACCTGGGATTATACTGGCATGGCGGGCGTTGTTATCAAAGGAGAACAGAGGTTGGAGTGATCGAATTCCAAGTCTGTCGGCGTGGTCGCGAAGCGAGATGGGTCGTCACGCTCGGCAAAACAATATACGGCGCCTACTTGGACAAGGAACAAGCATTGCTCGATGCCGTCGAAGCGGCGCGCGATGCGCTCGCCGCTGGCGAAGAGGCCCAAGTCTGGATCAAAGATCGGTCAGCAGCCTCTCGGGTTTTTTGACTTGTGGGCGGAGTTCAGTCGAGCGCGGCCATCATCTCCGAGGTCACAAGGGTGATGCCGCCCTCGGTACGGTAAAACCGCTGTAAGTCGAGCTCGGGATCCTCGCCGATCACCAGCCCCTCTTTGATATGGCAGCCACGATCGACCACAACGCGGGTCAGTCGCGTGTGCCGCCCGATTTCGACTTCGGGCAGCAGCACCGCCTCTTGCGTGCGCGCAAAAGAATTGATCCGGCAATTCGAGAACATCAACGAGCGTCGAACGGTAGCGCCCGACACGATACACCCGCCCGAAACCATCGAATCCACGGCCATGCCACGCCGGTGATCATCGTCGAAGACAAACTTTGCCGGCGGTAGCTGCTGCTGGTAAGTCCAAATCGGCCAATTCGGATCGTAGATGTCGAGCGAGGGCGTCGGCGTAATTAGATCGATGTTGGCCGCCCAATAGGCGTCGATCGTTCCGACATCGCGCCAATAGGCCTCGGCCTCGGCTGTTGTCTTCACGCAGCTTTCCTCGAACGAATGAGCGACAGCGAGGCCGCGGCTCACCAGATCCGGAATAATGTCTTTACCGAAATCATGGCTCGAGATGGGGTTGCGGTGATCGCGTTCGAGCTCGGCATAAAGGAAATCGGCGGTGAACACGTAAACGCCCATGCTGGCCAGCGCGCGATCGGGTTTGCCCACCATCGGCGAGGGGTGGCGCGGCTTTTCCTGGAAATCGCGAATCCGCATCGATCTGTCGACCGACATTAGGCCGAAATCGGAGGCTTGCTCCAGCGGCACCTCGATACAGGCCACCGTGCAATCGGCCCCTTTGTCGACATGATCCGCCAACATGTACGAGTAATCCATCTTGTAGATATGGTCTCCGGCCAGGACGACAAAATATTTCGGGCCAGCAGCACGAAAGATATCGAAGTTCTGGAACACCGCGTCTGCGGTGCCGCGATACCAAGTCGCCTCGTCGAGGCGTTGTTGCGCCGGCAACAGGTCAAGAAATTCTCCCATTTCCGGGCGCAAAAACGACCAGCCCATCTGCAAATGGCGGAGCAGGCTGTGCGCCTTATACTGGGTCAAGACCGCAATACGGCGAACGCCGGAATTCAAGCAGTTCGATAGGGTAAAATCGATGATGCGAAACTTGCCGCCAAAAAACACTGCAGGCTTGGCACGCCGATCGGTCAACTGCTTGAGCCTGCTGCCGCGACCGCCGGCAAGGATCAAGCCCAGCGCCTGCCGCGCCAGCCGTTGTTGAACGCGTGCGTCTGACAGCATGCTCCTCTCCCCTCAGCCGGACCATCGGGCTCTTGTCACATCGTGCAAGCGGAAAATGAAGTCTGGTGGCGGCGGCACTGCCGACAAAAGACACCACGCCGAGGGAGCACTCCCATTAGCGTAGTAATCATGAACGCTGGATAACGGCGCTTCGGTTCCGAGCATTTCCGCCGAATGCCATGGATGCGGCCCATCTACCCCGCCTCTGCTACCGCTTCTTCGAACGCGGCGAGCGTCTTTTCGATCGCCTCGCGCGGCAAGTCACGGGTGATGAAAACCATCCGCGTGCGGCGGTCCTCGCTCGGCCATTGCGGCAGCAGCACCGGCGGATGAAACAGGTGCTGCACGCCGTGCACAACCACCGGCTCGTCGGGGCGATCGCTGAGCGCCACGATCGCCTTCAGCCGCAACAGGTCGTCTCCGCGCATTGTCGCGAGAGCGTCAAGCCAAGTTGACAGCGCTGCCCAAGAGATCGGCTGTTCACGCGTGATGCAAAAGGCGCGAATGCGATCGTCATGGCGGTTTGGATCGAGCAGCTGAGGGTCATGCCCGTGCTCATGATCATGATCGTGCTCGCCAGCAAAGGCTTCGTCGCGCAGCCAGCGCTGGACATCGACACTCTTCGATTGCGGGTCGTAAAATCCGAGATTGAACAACAGTGCGGGATCAACCTCGCCCTGGGCCACTCTGATGAGCGGAGCGCTCGGATTGAGGGCGGCGAGACGCGCCTGTAATCTGGCCAGAACATTGGGGTCCGCGAGATCGGTCTTGCTCAGCAAGAGGCGGTCAGCCACCGCGGCCTGCTTGATTGCCTCAGGCTGCCGGTCGAGGGTGCCCGTGCCATTGACCGCATCAACCGTCGTTACCACGCCATCGAGCGAGTACCGAGCCGCCACGAGCGGATCGGAGATCAGCGCATGCAAGATCGGCGCTGGATCTGCGAGGCCCGTTGTCTCGATCACGACGCGGGCGAAATGTGGAACTTTACCGCTGGCGCGACCGACGAACAGGTTCAACAGGGTGTCGGCAATATCGCCGCGCACCGTGCAGCACAAGCAGCCGCTGTTCAGCAACACGATATCGTCGGTGGCGCTCTCAACCAGCAGGTGATCGAGACCGATCTCACCAAATTCGTTAACGATGACCGCCGTTTCGGCCATGCCGGGTTGCTTCAGGATGTGGTTCAGCACGGTCGTCTTGCCGCTGCCAAGGAAGCCGGTCAGCAAGGTCACAGGGATCAGCGGGGAGGATCCGGTCGAGTTCATCGCTACACGCGCGCTCCGCTGGCTAAGCCTGAAATGATTGTCGTCCAAATCGCGGGCGCGGTCGAGTTCCCCGGGCGGCAATATCAGTCAATCGTCATGCCGGCGCGATTGTGGCCGGCCCGGACTGACATCCGGTCGAAATCGGCAGCGACATGGGTGCCGGGAAAAATGGCGGCGGCTTCCGCCTGAATTTCCTCGGCTGGATAGCGTCCGGAGATATGGGTCAGCAACAACTCGCCAATTCCGCCGTCATACGCGAGCGATGCCGCTGCCAGAGCGGTCAAATGCCCATGCGAGCGGGCGAGAGCCGCGTCGCGATCGAGATAGGTGGCCTCGATCACCAAGACGTCCGCACCCTCCACTTCTGGGGTCAGTAAGACGGTTTCCTCGACATCGCCGATGACGACGAGCTTGGCGCCAGCGCTGGGTCTACCCTTTACCATTTCTGGCGTGACGATCCGGCCGTCGGCGAGTGTGACTGGCCGACCGGCGGCCAGCGCTCCCCGTTGGCGCCCGTCGGGTACGCCGAGCGACGCAAGCCGCTCGGCAACAAGTGGAACCCGCATTTCCTCCATGAAGCGGTAGCCGAGACTTTGCGTTCCGCGATGCCGGACGGAAAATGCCTCGAGTCGCCAACTCGGCCATGACTGCACCGGGCCGGGTTCGACTGCGCGCAGCCGATAGCCGGCGTCACGTTCGGGCCCGACTGTCAGCGCCAAGTAATAGCCGACATAGCGGACCGTTTCAGCGCTCCCGATTATATTGATCGGCTGTTCGATGCTGTAGAGCGCGCGGGTCGCTACGAGCCCAGCCAGGCCAGCGATGTGGTCGAGATGAGCGTGGGTCAGCAAGACGTGCTGCAGGCCCCGAAAGCCGAGCCGGGCGCGCATCAATTGCCGTTGTGTCCCTTCGCCGCAATCGACCAAAAAGCGGTCGGGCCCATGGCCCACATAGAGTGCGGGCGAGCCGCGCTCGGCCGAGGGTACGGCCGCCGACGTGCCGAGAAAAACGAGATCAAACATGGCCGAACCGCTCGTCGTCCAATCGTGTCATGATCATTGCGTTCGATATACGCGAAGGCAGCGCCGGGGGTCTCGGTAATGTCAGTTCTCAACCTCGAAAACGCGACAATTGCCGAGCTGCGGCAAACTCTGGCGGCTGGCCACACGACGGCTGCAGCATTGACCCAGACCTATCTCGCGCGGATTGCGGCCTATGACCACGCGGGACCGTGCCTCAATACCGTGCGTGAGATCAACCCCGACGCCATCGCGATCGCCGGGGCAGTTGATGCCGATCCCTCGGCGCGGCGCCGCCCGCTCGCCGGTATCCCGATCCTGGTCAAGGACAATATCGCCACCGCCGACCAGCAGCACACGACGGCGGGATCATTGGCTCTAGCCGAAGCGAGGGCGCGGGAGGACGCCACTGTTGTCAAATTGCTGCGCGAGGCGGGTGCCGTGATTCTCGGAAAGGCCAATCTGACCGAGTTCGCCAACATTTTGGCGATCGACATGCCCGCAGGTTACAGCTCGCTTGGCGGCCAGGTCAGGAACCCGTATGCGCCACAGCTCGATGCGTATGGCTTGCCGATTATCCCCCCGGGCGGGTCGAGTTCGGGATCGGCGGCGGCGGTCGCGGCCGGATTGGTTGCGGCGGCGATCGGTACCGAGACCTCGGGCTCGCTGTTATCGCCGGCCTCGCAATGCGGGCTGGTCACGATCAAACCCACTGTCGGTCTCGTCAGCCGCGCCGGCATCGTTCCGATCGCGCATAGTCAGGACACCGCCGGCCCATTGACGCGCACCGTGCGAGATGCGTCGATCCTGCTGAACGTATTGGCCGAGCGCGACCCGCTCGATATCGCGACAGCGGGGCTAAAGCGCCCGTCCGATTATACGACGGCACTCGATAAGGACGGGTTGAGGGGTGCCCGCATCGGCGTGCCGAGCAACCCCGCCGACCCCGGCAACGATGTCTACTACCGGCCGTTACCGCCCCGCGCGGCAGCGGTCATGGAACAGGCGATCGCGGCAATAGCGGATCTCGGCGCAACGATCGTCCGCGCCAATATGCCGACCGCGGGCTGGATTGGCGGCCCCGGCACCGAGATCGCGATCCTCAACCACAACCGCGAGAGCCCAAACTGGCTGCAGCGCGTGCGCAAGCCACTCGTCTTTGTCTACGAGCTCAAACACGATCTCGAGATTTATCTGCGCGAGTGGGCGACCGCGACCGAAATGCGCAGCCTCGCCCAGATCATCGCCTTCAACGAGGCGCATGCCGAACGCGCGCTGCGCTTTGGCCAGGACCTGTTTCTCGCAGCGGCGGCGACGCGCGGTGATTTGAGCGAAATCGAATACAGTGCCGCACGGCAAATGGACCTGCGCTCGTCGCGCACTCTCGGCCTCGACCCTTATCTCGACCCTTATATAGAAGGCAATCGGCTCGATGCGGTGCTGTTTCCCGGAGTTGCCGGCGCATCGATTGCGGCAAAGGCGGGTTATCCGAGCGTGGCGGTGCCTGCTGGGTTTATCGGCGGCGAAGACAGCCCCGAATACCCGCTTACCGCGACCTTTACCGGTCGTGCCTGGAGCGAGGAAACCTTGCTACGCTTTGCCTATGCCTTCGAACAGGCCACCTTGGCCCGCGCCCGCCGCCCGCCGCCAGGGCTCGGGCCGGTCAGCTAAAGATTTCGATCGAGCCGTCAAGCGCCATCAGCCCGGTCACGACAGCGAGCTGAGGGTGATGCTTAGCCACGGCCTCGCGGAATTCCTCCAGCACTTCGCGGTGGGTTCTGGTCTCGACCTGCGGATTGGCGATGCTGTCATTGCCATACGCAACTCTTGCCGCACCGCAGTCGCGGTGGTCGATCGCGATGATCTTGTTGATGCGGTGCAGTTGCAGCGATGTCGCGGTGTTGTCCCAAAACGCCGGCCGCCAAGCCTTGAATTTGGGAGCGACGACGGCGATGGCGGCGCCGGCGATGCAAAGCTGGCTGTATTTGCCGGCTGAGTCCCTGCCCCTCCATGTATTTGTAGACCGGAGCAACCATGCGTGGATCGATGCACGACAACAGCATCGCGTCGTATTCGCCCTCGGCGGCCCGTGCGGATATCGGCAACGACGCCGCCAACCCGGCGATGCCGAGCGAGCGCAGCAGCCGGCGCCGATCGATCCGGCCGTCCAACGCTTCACAACAGCAGCAGGAAATGGTGGCACGCATCGATGTTCTCCTTGCAACCGGCGGCCGCGGACCGGTCCGATCAAATGCTTCTTGCGGAATTTGAAGGGTTCGCAAAACCGACTATTAGCAATCCCTATTTCACACGCGCCAACGCCAATTTGTCGCGGTACGACCCGCTCTGCGACATCCGTCGGTGAATTGGAGCGGCTAAATAAGCTGTAAATCCGACCAAATCAGCTACTAAATATTGATTTTGATATAGTTAATATATCTTTCTGATTATCGAATGTTGACGACGCTCGTTCTCCTAATAAGCTGGCGCAAGGCAAATCACTACGGATTGCTGGAATGTACTTCTTTCGGGCAATGACAACTGCATTGTTGCTGAGCTTGGTTGTTGTCTCACCCAGCCTGGCAGCTAAACGCAAAGCAACCCGAGGTGCAGCATCCGTGAACGCGGTTAGCTCGCTTGATCGCGTGGCTGTTGCGGTGGATGCCGCCGAATCAAGCCACGGCGCCGATCAGAGGATGTGGCGGGCCGACCCCACCGGACCCCAGGGCCCGATGCAGGTCAGCGAAGCGGCCGCAACCGATGTTGGTGGGGGCGACCGGTTCGATATCGACCAAAACCGGCAGATCGGACGCGCCTATCTAGCGCAACTCTATCGCCGCTATCAAGACTGGCCTGATGCGATCGCTGCCTACAATTGGGGCATCGGCCATCTCGATGCTTGGGTAAAGGCGGGGCGGCCGAGCGGGGGTCTAGTGCCGGAGGTCGTCGCTTATCAAGGCCGCGTCTTGCGCGATAGCGGGCTGTGCCGCGGAACCTCGAACAATCTGGCGCGGCAACCCGCCGCGACCACAGCGGATTGCGAGGGTCTATCCGGGTTGATCGGCCAAGGTCGATATCCGCTGAGCGCTGCCACGAGCTTTTTTTACAACCAGCTTGACCGGGCGCTAAAGCTCGCACTGGAGCATGTCGGGTCGCACTGACTGCCGTCTCACTGAGCCGTGCTAGCGGCCCAATGACCAACGAGAAGGGCCAACCGAAGGGTCAGGTTCCACATCAGCAACACGAGCGCGATATTCGACAAAACCGCAGTCGACAACGGCAGCTTGTCTTCGACCGGGTGGGCCCGCATTGGTTCTCTCCTGCACCAGCGCTGTGTTCGACCCGGCGCTGGGATTAGCACGTGCAACCCTTAGCAAAAAATAAACCACCTAGCTATCAGGCTGTAATTCTCTCATATTGTTCTTTGATCGGCAGTTGACATTGTAAAAAATATCGGCACCTGAGACTCAACGATAAATAATAAAGTTAACTCCAGGAGAACATCTCCCAGCGCCAGCGATCGAAAGCTGACGCAATGCCATCCACGGCATTTCGCCAATCGACGCCTAATACCGGCTTTCAGTAATCCCAAGATGCGCTCCGCGCTACACTCTATTGCCATCGGGACTCCCCCTGACCTTGAGACAAACTGTTGAGCCAACACGGTTTTCTCAGAAGTGGAGCCCCGATGCACCACCCCCTATGAGAAATCCGGATTAGCCGTCGAAGGATTCATATGCGTCGCGCGAACGGCGCCGCTTACGCCAGCTGCCATCATTTGGGTCCCCTTCTCTTATCGGCTTCGGGCGGTCCGCTGTTGCCGGGGAAGCTCAGGTAGCATGAACGGAACGGCAAGAGCTGCGGCATAGGTTTCATTGCCTATGACCTGGACGAGGGTTGTTTTGATTATTAGCCCCATCCTTTTCCGAGGACGCTCGCGCAACGTTTGCTCAGCTCTCGGAAATTCCTCCGAATTGCCTCTACCCAAGTTAATCGCAGTTGAGCGGCCTACATTGTGCCGGCGGTTACCCTACGGAATCGCAATAAAGCAAGCCATAGGAATAAACCACCAATCAGTGAAATGATGACGAACTGCGGCCAGACCACCGAGAAACCGGCGCCGCGGTAGAGGATCGCCTGCGCGAACGAGACAAAATGCACGGTTGGTAAGACCTGCAAGATCGTTGCGAGCCAGGGCGGCATGCTTTCGAGCGGCGTGTTGCTGCCGGAAAGCATCGCCAACGGCAGATAAACCAGCAGG
Organism: uncultured Alphaproteobacteria bacterium; assembly: GCA_963846635.1. Taxonomy (GTDB): domain Bacteria; phylum Pseudomonadota; class Alphaproteobacteria; order ATCC43930; family CGMCC-115725; genus AP-15. The sequence goes on from CAWJXM010000049.1 coordinate 43,361, forward strand.
TACAGTAGGCCGAGTTGCGGCATCGAGCGCGCGATCGTGCCGAGCAGGAGGCCAATTGCTGTCGCGAAAAACAGATAGATCGCGACGCCCAGCAGGAATAGCGGTATCGATCCCGCGATCGGAATATGCAGCAACCCGCGTACAACGACACTCAGCGATAGTGCGACCGCGACGACGATCACGAGCCCGTTCGCCCAAATCTTTGATATCGCGATCTCGAACGGTGTTATTGGCATAACCAGCAGATGGTCCATCGTCCCGTGCTCGCGCTCGCGGACAAGCGCGGCTCCGGCGAGGACAATCGCCAGCATCGTCACGTTGTTGATGATCCCCATGATGCTGGTGAACCACGAGGTCTCGACATTAGGGTTGAAGGCGATGCGGGTAACGAGGTTGACCGGCGTCGCTGGGGCACCTTGGGTCCGTGACAAGAAATTGCTGATCTCGGTCGTGATGATCTGCTGGGCGTAATCCGCTCCGAGGCCAGCTTGTACCATTGCCGTCGCATCGACATTGAACTGGATCGCGGGTCGGCGGCCGGCGAGGACATCGCGCGCGAAATTCGGTGGGATGTCGAGCACGAAGGTGTATCGCCCGCTGTTCATCGCTGGGATAACATCGTTTTCAGCGATCGGCCGCGGCGGCTGAAAGTAGGGTGGCAGGAAGGCATGCGCGAGCCGTCGTGACAATTCCGAATGGTCTTCATCGACGATCGCTATCGAAGCGTTGTGCACCTCCTGCGAACTGCTTTGCGCTTGGGCCATAATGGCGAGCGAAAACGCATAGATGAGAAGGCCGAGCAGCACGAAATCGCGCATGAAGGCTCGCAACTCCTTCGTGCCGAGCCAAAAGATGTTGGCTAGCGGGCGCACCGGTCGCCCCGGTGGCATGAATTTAACGGTTGGTACCCCGCGCCTTTTTTCGTCATGCCCGCGAAAGCGGGCATCCAGGGCGGCCAGCACCGTGCTCGCAGCCTTGGACTCCCGCTTCCGCAGGGGCAACGTAGAAAAGAAAGCAAGATTCATCTGTCGAGCTCCCGGCACTAACGCTCCTGCTTGCGCAGTAACAGCAGGTTGAGCGCCGTGAGTGCCGGGATAAAAAGCGTCAGTGCCACGAGATTGGTTTCAAGGTCGGCAAACCCAAGCCCCTTGGTAAAGGTGCCGACGCTAACCGGCAGGTAGTAGGTCATCGGAAACAGACGGCCCATGATGCGCGCGATGCCTGTAAGCGAGGACACCGGCACCATCATTCCGGCGAACATCGTCGCCGGCAGCACCGTCAGAATGGCGGTGCCAAAGAGCGCGGCGATCTGGGTTCGGGCGAATGCCGAGACCATCGTGCCGTACGCTGTCGTCGCGACGACGTAAATCAGCGTGCCGGCCAGCAGGGTCGAGAAGCTCCCCTTGAGTGGGACCTCAAAGACAACCAAGGCCAACGTGAACATCAGCGTGAAATTGAACATCGCCAGCCCGACATAGGGCAGCTGCTTCCCCAATAGAAATTCAAGCCGGGTGACCGGTGTCACATAGAGATTTGTGATCGAGCCAAGCTCCTTTTCCCGCACGACAGCGAGCGCCATTAGGATCGCGGGGAACAGCGCCAGTTCCAGAGCCAATTGCGCCGGGACCATCGCATAGACGCTGTCGAAATTTTGATTGTATTTGAAGCGGACCTCGATATTAGCGGGCGGAGGCGGCGCCGGCTGGTTCGTTGTGACGATGGGATCGGATAAATAGAGCTGATGCATCGCCTGCAGATAGCCGCGGATCGTCTGGGCGATGAACGGCCTCGCCCCGTCGATCCAGGCGGCGACCCAGACCGGCCGGGCGCGCGCGATGTCGCGGCCAAAGCCGGGCGGGATTTCGATGCTGGCATCGATTTCGCCATCCGCGAGCCGCTTTTCGAGATCGGCATAATCGGCGAGCGGCGGCTTTTCGACAAAGTACGAGGAGCCGCGCAGCTCTTCGAGATAGGCGCGGCTTTCGTGGCTGTGATCGTGGTCGAGAACGGCAAAGGTAAGCGAATTGACGTCGGTTGAGATGCCAAAGCCGAAGACCAGCATCAAGAAGGTCGTGCCGAAGATCGCAAAGCCGATCCGGATCGGATCGCGCAGCAATTCCAAGGTCTCGCGGATCGTGCAGGCGAAAAGCCGGCGCAGGCTGAACCAGTTTTCCCGATCCGTATGCCTCTGCTGGGGTGCCCCTTCGCGGTACGGTGATGTAGAAGCCTCGCCAGCATCACCGGGAGCGCGCTCGCCCGCCGCCTCTTCGAGATAGGCGATGAACGCGTCCTCGAGGGTGCCGGTGCCGCGCGCCGCGATCAGCCCCGCCGGCGTGTCAGTCGCCAGGACACGCCCTGAATCCATCAGCGAAAGCCGGTCGCACCGCTCGGCTTCGTTCATGAAATGGGTCGAGACGAAGATTGTCACGTTCTGATTGCGCGACAGATCGATCAGCAACTCCCAGAACTGGTCGCGCGCCAGCGGATCCACACCCGAGGTCGGCTCGTCGAGGATCAGCATTTCGGGTTCGTGGACGATCGCGACTGCCAACGACAGCCGCTGGCGGATGCCGAGCGGCAAAGCCTCAGCGTATTGGTCAACATGGTCGGCGAGACCGAAGCGATCGATCAATTCGGCGATGCGCATCTGTGCCTTGTGTGCTGGCAGATGGAACAGGCGGGCGTGAAGATCGAGGTTCTGCCGCGCCGTCAACTCGGCATAGAGCGAAAACGATTGTGACATGTAACCGACGCGGTTGCGCGCGTTCAGATCGCTCGTATCGAGCGGGCGGCCGAACAGCAATGCCTCGCCCTCGCTGGCCGGCAGCAGACCGGTCAGCATCTTCATCGTCGTCGTCTTGCCGCAGCCGTTCGAGCCGACAAATCCGAAGATTTCGCCGCGTTCGATCGCGAAGCTGACATGATCGACCGCGGTGAAGCTGCCAAACCGGCAAGTCAGGCCGCGCGCGGCAATGACGGGCTCGGCATCGACAACGCGCCGTGGCGGGATTGTCAGCCCGCGATGACCGGCGCGCTGCCGCTCCGGCAACAGCGCGATAAACGCCTCTTCGATCGCAGCGCTACCGGTCTCCCGTTTCAGCTCGGCCGGCGAGCCGGCGGCAATCACCTTGCCGCCGTTGATGGCGACGAGCCAATCGAAGCGCTCGGCCTCTTCCATATACGCGGTCGCGACCACGACGCTCATTCCAGTGCGCCGGGACCGCATGCGGTCAATCAGTTCCCAGAACTGGCGGCGCGATAATGGATCAACGCCGGTCGTCGGCTCATCGAGGATCAACAGGTCCGGGTCGTGGATCAGCGAGCAGCACAGTCCGAGCTTCTGCCGCATGCCGCCCGACAATTTTTTTGCCGGCCGGTCGGCAAACGGGGCGAGCCCGGTGGCCGCGAGCAGATCGGCAATGCGCCACTCCCGATCGGCGCGCGACTGTCCGAACAACCGGCCAAAAAATTCGATGTTCTCGCGAATGCTGAGATCGGGATAAAGGTTCTTGCCGAGCCCTTGCGGCATATACGCGATGCGCGGGCAGATTGCGGCGCGATGCGCCGCGTCCGAGATGTCGCCGTCAAGGACGCGGGCGGCGCCCGATTGAATATGCCGGGCGCCGGCGATGATCGCGAGTGCGGTCGATTTGCCGACGCCATCCGGACCGATCAATCCGACGAGGCGGCCTGCGGGGACGGCCAGACTGACATCGTCAAGCGCCGTCGTTTTTCCGTAGACCTGGGTGACGTGGTCAAGCTGCGCGATGGGTGAGCGGTTTTCGTTCACGGCGCCGGGCTCGGCTGTAGTTGCGGCGGCCAGGCGGCTTTCGGATCGGTGCGCACATAGGCAACGCCCGGCAGTCCGCTGCGCACGATCCGCGCCCGGCCTTTCAGCCGGTCGGGATCGATCCGCACCCGCACCCGGAACATCAGCTTGTCCCGCTCATCCTTGGTCTCGACAGTTTTCGGGGTGAATTGCGCTTGGCTCGCGACAAACACGACCTTGGCCGGAATGACGTGATTGGGATAGGCATCGAGCACAATGCGCGCGTCCGAACCGACCGCGACGCGACCCGCATCGGCAGTCGGTAGGTAGATATCCATATAGACATATGAGGTATCGAGCATCGTAAAGATCTTGCCGCCTGCCGGCAGCACTTCCCCGACATTGGCAACGCGGTATTCGATCGGCCCTTCTTTTGGCGCGATAAGTGTGTTGTCGAGAATATTGACGCGGTAAAGCTCGACATCGTGCGTCGCGGCGTCGAGTGCTTGCTGCGCCTCCGAGACGTGCTGAGTCGCCGCTTCCTGGCCGGCAACCGCCGCGGCCATTTGCTGACGCCGCTGATCGAATTGTTCGACGGTTGCAAAACCCTTTGGCACCAGAGCGGCGCTTCGGTCAAGCTCCTGTTTGGCAAAGGTGACTTGGGTTTGTTGCTGCGCGAGATTGGCCTTGGCTTCGTCGAGGGCTCGCTGCGCTTCGCTGACCAGGGCCTCGTCTTTTTTGAGCGTCGCCGCGAGATCCTGCGTGTCCATCATCGCGACGACTTGCCCCGGCTGTACCATGTTGCCTTCATCGACAAATAGTTTTGCGATGCGGCCGGCAAACTTGGTGTCGATGTCAACCTCATCGGCTTCGAGACGGCCATTGCTCCAAGCGAAGCCTGGTGGAAGCCCGGGCTGCGTATGCTGCCACCAATAGACGCCTCCGGCCGCTGCGAGCAGCAGCAACAAAACAAGTGGCCGCCCGGAGCGCCGTCGTCGCGGCTTCGGTGCGGGGGCTTCTATCACCGCCGGAAGGTTGACCGGAGCACTGGGGGCGAGTGGAGCGATCCGATCGCCTTCGGTGTGTTCAACGCTTTCGGGTTTTCCGTCAGACATGATTTCTACCTAATCGGGTTAAGCTATATGATACTCAGCAAGCGATTGTTGATTTGGATCAAGTCGTGGCATTCGCGTTTCCTCGCAGCAAAAAAACTTCTGCTGCATGACGGCGTTGATCTGGGTCAATGCAGGGAAAATTTAGTTTTGTGTTAGTTGCCAGATGCTGACGCGGAGGTAAAAAGTGCGCGCAATCGACGTAATGACCGGTCAGGTAATCACGGTGAGAGAGAATACGACAGTATCGGAAGCCGCGCGGTCGCTCGCCAAACATGGCATTAGTGCGGTGCCGGTGGTCGATGGCGCTAACCGCGTGATCGGCATGGTCAGCGAGGGCGACCTGTTGCATCGCGCCGAAACCGGTACCGAACGCCGCCGAGCCTGGTGGCTCGACATGCTGGCATCGACCGATCAGCTCGCGCGCGACTACATCAAATCGCATGCCGAAACGGTCAAAGACGTCATGACGCGCGACGTGATCTCGGTCACCGACACGACACCGGTGGCTGACATCGCTGTGCTACTGGAGACGCGTGGGATCAAGCGCGTTCCGGTTCTTCGCGACGGCAAGCTCATCGGCATCGTCAGTCGCGCCAACCTGATCCAAGCATTGGCGATGACCGTGACCGAACCTGCGATCGGCTCGGCAAATGACAACGACTTGGCGATTCGCGATAAATTGCTCGCCGAGTTGAAAACGCAAAGGTGGGCCGAGGTTTCGCCCGCCAACGTCACCGTAAAGGACGGTGTTGTCCATCTCTGGAACTCGTATGTCTCGGACCATGAAAAGCAGGCTTTGCTGACCGCTGCCCGGAGCATTCCGGGGGTGCGCGGTATCGAGGACCATATGCACAAAGTAGGGTAGAAGCGGAACGTCGGCCTCCGCGGCCTGCCGAGGCGACATCACGCCGCTCGACATCAACGCCCGGACCGAACAAATCTCGTGTCCGATCGACGCCGCTCCCGTCTCAGCATGAGGCAAAAGTAATGCGCGACGCCTTGGCGAAAATCCTCGCCGTTTTTCTGCTATCCGCCGCCGCTGTCGCCGAAGCGGCACCGGCGGAGACTGGGGCCAGCGCCGGCGCCCAGATTGCCCAGCGCTGGTGTGTGAATTGCCATGTGATCAGCAATGCCCAGACGGGTGCGGTGCCGCAAGGGCCGCCGAGCTTTCCGACAATCGCGAAAAGCGGCATGAGTGCCGACCAGCTGCGCGCCTTTCTGTCGCATCCGCATGGCGCGATGCCCGATTTGGCGCTGACCCGAACCGAGATCGACGATCTGATCGCCTACATCCAATCACTCCGATAATGCGATCGCGGTCCGAACACACCGGCCATCCACCGGTACGTAATTTTACGTAGGTAATTTCCCTAAGTAACAAACCGGATTTCGGCGGCCGCAGCCGAAGATGATGCTGCTCTCATCAAAACGGATGGAGGGGCATCATGTACAGGCAGCTCACCAATGCTGGCCATCTCAGCGGGATCATCGAACCAGAGCGCGGCGGCCTTGCTGTTACCCGCTCCGGCGAGCTCGATACGCTGGTGGCGCTGGAAGGCATCGGCACGCGTCTCGGCTTTTCGCGCAATCAGGAAATCTATACCGAAGGCGATGCCAGCGATTGCTGGTACAAGGTGGTGTCCGGCACAGTGCGCATTTGCAAACTGCTGGCCGATGGACGCCGTCATATCGCCGAGTTCTGCTTCAGCGGCGACTGCTTTGGCCTCGACAGCACCGGCAGCCGCGTTTTCTCGGCGGAGGCGGTCAGTGATGCGATCGTTCTGCGCCTGCCGCGCAAGGCTACCGAGCGGTTGATGGACCAGAACCCCGCTCTGGCGCGGCTGCTGCGCGAGACCATGCTGCGTGATCTCGCCAACGCGCATAGCCGAATGCTGCTGCTCGGGCGCATGACAGCCCCGGAGCGCGTTGCGGCATTCCTGCTCGAAATCTTCGAGCGCCGCGACGTGACGAGGATGTTGGACCTTCCGATGTCGCGCACCGATATCGCCGATTACCTCGGACTGACGGTCGAGACCGTATGCCGCACTTTATCGATGTTCAGGCACGAGCGGATGATCGCGATTCCCAACCCGCACCGGATCGAGCTGCTCGATCGAGCGGCCCTCGAGGCGATCGGCGAGGCATAGTGAGATTGGCGCTGGTTGATCCAAGTCAGTGCCCGGTGCGCCGCTGTCCGGTTCTTTATAGGGCATTCTCGCCCTCGAGGTCAGGATGCCGACTCCTCGGGAACAACACCCTCTCTGCCCAGCTCAGAAAGCGGTTTGTATAGTTGATGACGATGAGTTGGTCGCTGACTCGCTGAAGATATTGCTCGAAGCCTTCGGCTTCGCCGTGCAGTCATACAATTTCGGAAACCAATTTTTAGCCGATGAGCGGCGCCACACAGCGGGCTGTTTGGTGATCGACCAGCACATGCCGGGAATGAACGGTCTTGATGTGATCGACAATCTGCAAAGGGAGGGAAACAAAGTCGCAACGATACTGATCTCTGGCCGTCTCGACACTGAGACGAGGGAGCGCGCGATCTGCCTGGGCGTTCGCGAGCTCCTCGAGAAGCCTTTTTCCGCTGGCCGCCTAATAGAGCTCGTTCGGCGGATGCTCTCTGAAAGCAATTGATACTGCTTCTTTGGATCAAAAATTGAGCGTCGGGCTGTCGACAACTTGGTGAAAGAATGATCCTTTCAGCCGATCAGAGGCGCGCGACCAATGTCGCAGTGGTCGAAAGTCGAGCAAGGATCCATTGGGAACGACCTCATCCACGCTTTCCCGCAGTTTCTACGGCGGTTGATCGATTTGCTCGGGAAGCTGTCGCTGTCGTTCAAAGGAGGCCGCTGAGGCGTTATTGCAGCATCAACCGAGCCCCTCTTCTATCGCGGCGCTCGGTTTCAGAGTGACTGCAAAGGACGTTGTCAGATCAGAGGGGTTCATCGTCCCGCTTCTCGTTTGCTGGAAAATTATCAGGCGCCAACAAGATCCATTGATCCGGATCAATTCGGCACGCCGGCAATCTCAGGAGCATGGCCGAGAAGAGCGAGGCCAGAATGTCCGTTCGTAACCTTGACAAGGTGTTCAAACCACGGTCGGTCGCGCTGATCGGCGCAACCCCGCGGTCGGGGGCGGTCGGCGCGGTCGTGGCGCGCAACCTGCGCCGTGCCGGCTTTGCCGGCCAGCTGATGCTCGTCAATCCGCATCACCAGGCGATCGATGGGCTGAGCGTGTATCCGACTGTGGCAAGTCTACCACAGCCGCCAGACCTCGCGGTCATCGTCACGCCGCCTGAGACCGTGCCATCTCTCGTAAGCGAGCTGGTAGCGCGGGGGACGCGCGCCGCCGTCATCATTACCGCCGGTTTTGGCGAGCTTGGCGAGCACGGTCGCGTCCTGCAGCAGGCCACACTTGATACGGCAAAGCCGCACCTGCTGCGGATCGTGGGCCCGAACTGCGTCGGCGTCATGGTGCCCGGAATCGGGCTCGACGCGACCTTTTCTCACCTGGCTGCATCAGCGGGAGACATCGCCTTGGTTAGCCAGTCGGGCGCGATGATCACTGCGATGCTGGACTGGGCGGTGCCGCGCGGCATTGGCTTTTCGCATGTTGTCTCGCTCGGCGATATGGCTGATGTCGATTTCGGCGACATGCTCGATTATCTCGCCTCGGATCCGCAGACCCGGGCTGTCCTGCTTTATGCAGAAGGCGTCACCCATGGCCGCAAATTCATGTCCGCGGCGCGAGCCGCCTCGCGTCTCAAGCCCGTGCTCGTGCTAAAAGCAGGTCGATCAAATGCCGGTGCCCGCGCCGCGACCTCGCATACCGGCGTCCTGGCGGGCGCCGACGCTGTTTACGATGCCGCCTTCCGCCGCGCCGGCATGTTGCGCGTCGCGACGATGGCCGAACTGTTCGATGCCGCGGAAACCCTGGCGCTCACGCATCAACAAATTGGCGAACGATTAGCGATTCTCACCAATGGCGGCGGCGCGGGCGTGCTCGCCACTGATGCTTTGATCGCGGCCGGCGGCCAATTGGCCTCCTTGTCAGAAGAAACAATCGACCGGTTGAACCGGGCATTGCCAGCGACCTGGAGCCGCGGCAACCCGGTTGACATCATCGGCGACGCATCGGGCAAGCGTTATGCCGAGGCGCTGGCAGCGTTGATCGGCGACGCCGCAGCCGAGGCAATCCTGGTGCTCAACTGCCCGACAGCGCTGGCTGAGCCGGATGAAGCGGCGGCTGCGGTGGTCGATACGATTGCAGCCACGGAACCCGGCGGGCTGCGGGGTCGCAACGTGATCACCGCCTGGCTCGGTGAACATTCCGCGCGCGCAGCCCGGCAACGCTTTGCCAAGGCCCGCATCGCCACCTATGAGTCTCCCGAGAGCGCGATCGCCGGGCTCATGCATCGGGTCTGTTACCGCCGCAATCAGGAGTTGCTGATGGAAACGCCTCCGGCCCGGCTGGATGCGTTTCGACCGGATCTCGCGGCAATCCGGCAGGTGATCACAAGCGCGCTCACCGCAGGAAAATCCTGGCTTGATCCCGAAGAGGTTGGAGCCATCCTCCGCGCCTACGGCATCCCAATCGTCGCTGATCGCATTGCCCGCGGGGTGGATGATGCGGCTGTTGTCGCCGCCTCGATCGGTTTTCCGGTCGCGCTCAAGATTTCACTCGCGCGACATCACGCATAAGAGCGATATCGGCGGTGTTGCCCTTGGTCTTGAGGACACTGATCGGGTCCGCCGCGAGGCGAACGCGATGCTGGAGCGAGTCCGGAAGGCACGCCCCAAAGCTCGCCTCGACGGGTTTGTATTGCAGCCGATGATTTCGCGCCCGGGTGCGGTGGAGCTCCTCGTCGGCCTCGTTGAGGATCCGGTATTCGGGCCGCTCGTGGCATTCGGTCAGGGTGGCATTGCTGTCGAAGTCTTACGCGATAGCTCGCTCGAATTCCCGCCACTGAATTCATTGCTGGCGCGCCGTCTGATGGCGCGGACTCGGGTCTGGCAGCTGCTGCAAGGCTACCGCGGCCGGCCACCAACGAATATTGAAGCCGTCGTCGAGGTGCTAATCCGCATCGGTCAGCTCGCGACCGATCACCCGGAGATCCGCGAGCTCGACATCAACCCATTGCTCGCAGACACTGCCGGCGCGATTGCGCTCGATGCCCGGCTCCGCATTGCGCCCGCCCAATATCCTGGAACAGCAAGACTGGCGATCGCACCTTATCCGGAGCATCTCGAAACCTTCGAACAGTTGCGCGACAAGACCGCTGTACGCATAAGGCCCTTGCGCCCCGAGGACGAGCCGCTCCTGCGCGATCTCGCCGCGCATATGAGCCCCGAAGATTTGCGGCTGCGCTTTTTCACCCCTGTGCGCGGCCTTAGCCATGTGGTTGCCGCAAGACTGTCGCAGCTCGACTACGACCGGGAAATGGCGCTGCTCGCCGAGCACGACGGGACCGCGCTGGGAGTAGCCCATTTCTTTGCCGACCCGGACAAATTGCGGGCCGAATACGCGATCGCGGTCCGCAGCGATTGGAAAGGCCGCGGTATCGGGTTCCTGCTAATGACTCGCCTGATCGACGTGGCCAGGCAATGGAGCATCGGCGAACTGGTCGGCGAGATCCTGCGGGAGAACAAGGCGATGCTGCAGATGTGCCGCGAACTCGGCTTTGCAATTGTCCCGGACCCCGACGATCCATCCATCGTTCTGGCCAGGAAGACGTTGGCACTGCCTCAGGCGAGCGGAGCGTGACCGGTTCCCGGTCGGACGGGACATCGGCCTTTTCTGGGCTGGGAACAATAGACACGCGCCCGGGCGCGGCCTTCGAATCTCGTTGACCTGGATCAATGCCGGACCGCTGACAACGCACCAAGAATGAATCGGGAAGGACGCTATCGGCAGGGTGCGAGTAGCTCGCGCTCAGTGATGTGAGGCGCACCCTTTGTCGCGGCCTTCCCGCCCGTCCGCCGAAACGAGATCGCACTAACCATGGATAATATTCGAATTCGCGGCCCACACTTTCTCAGCTCGAAGGCGCGCTCTCTGAGAGAAGCGTGCAAGGAAGTCGGCCGCGACAAAGGCGGCCGCCGCTGCCGCGTATGTCCGGTGAAGAGCTTGTGCGAAGATGAGTTGCGCTGGCTCGTGCCACGACATCGGAATGCCGCAACGACCCTGAATTGAGCCCGATAAGCATCAGGTCGGGTCTCAAATTTTTGGCGGTTCTCGGCGCCGGAAGTTTTGCGCTGGCTCACTTCCTTACGGCGGCTGCATTCCGCAGGCGCACGGACGCGATTTTTGCCCGGCTGCAATACACGCCCGCGGCCGAACGGCCCCCCGCTCCGATCCCCGCAATCGTCAGGTCGTATTTGCAGCGCACACTATGCGAGCGAGCGACACCGAGCATCGTGCGGCTGCGCCAAAGCGGCGAGATGCGCACCGCCCCAAATGCTCCGTGGCGGCCATTTACTGCCGAGCAGGTCATCGACGTCCATCATCCGGGCTTTGCCTGGCTCGCCCGGATGCAAGCGGTTCCGCTGCTATCGGCGCATGTCCTCGACTGCTATGTCGATGGCGAGGGTTTGCTTGAAGTGCGGCTGTGCGGCTCATGGCCGCTCGCGCGGCTGGCGGGACCTGAGGCCAGCAAGGGCGAGTTGATGCGCTACCTTGCCGAACTCATTTGGGCGCCGCACACCATGCTGCACAACCCGGAGCTGTCCTGGCGCGAAATTGATGCGACAACGGTGGAGGTATCCGCGAAAAGCGCACACGGCCCCGCGCGGGTAAGGCTGGTCTTTGACAATGGTGATATCACCCGAATGGAAGCCGACGATCGCCCGCGTGCAATTGGACGTCGCGTCGTTCCGACGCGGTGGCGGGGATCGTGCAGCGGCTACCGCGAGATCGGAGGCTGCCGTATCCCAACCGAGGCGGTGGTGAGCTGGTTGTTGGACGGCGAGCCGTTCGAGTACTGGCGTGGGACGATAACCGCTTTTGAGGTGAAATGAGGGTGGATGGTAAGTTGAGCCCACTTTTTGATCTGGATCAGTGCTGCTGCCGTGGCCACAGGTGCAAATTTTGCGGTAATGGACTGGCAGGTGCACTACCAAAGCGGCGGTCAAAGATTTAGTGCTCTTGCGGCAGACCGAAGCGCCGCGATCGCGGTAGCCTGCATTCTGATCCGCGACGGCCACGAAATCGTGACGCTGGTCTCAAAGACCGGCGAAACGATCGAGCCAGAAGTAATTAAGCGCCTTTGCCGGGGTTGAGCCTTTTTCCTGTGGGTTCCCCGGTCGTCTCGGTTGTGGTATTCGACGAACGAGATGAGGGATCCGGCATGGGCTCTGGCGCGCTGCCGCTTTCCCAGGGAGACGTTTAAGGAATCCGCCGCTGAGTTCGCCAGCGCCGAGCTTGGGCCACGACGCTCAAAAGGCCGATGAGACTTTAGGCGACACGCTGTATCGCGCGATCGTCGCTACTGCGGTCGATGCCATTGTGGTCATCGATCGTAACGGCACGATCCGCTCGGTCAACAACGCAACCGAGCGGCTGTTCGGGTATGCCTCTGATGAGCTCGTTGGGTGCAACGTCAAAATCCTGATGCCCGAACCCTACGCCGGCGAGCACGATGCTTACCTTGCGAACTACCTGCGCACCGGCCGGAAAAAGATCATCGGCATCGGGCGCGAGGTTGTCGGCCGCCGCAGCGACGGCTCGGTGTTTCCGATGGACCTCTCGGTCGGCGAGGCACGCGATGGGGGCGAGCCGATTTTTGTCGGGATCATCCGCGACATCACCGATCGCAAAGCCGCCGAATTGGCGCAGCGCGAAAGCGAGCTGCGGCTGCGCTCGATCCTTGATACCGTCCCCGACGCGATCATCGTCATCGACGCGCACGGAATCATCCAGTCCTTTAGCCCGGCGGCGGAGCGACTGTTCGGCTATCCCGGCTCCGAGGTCGTCGGCCGCAACGTCAATGTTCTAATGCCGACACCGTACCGTGAGGAGCATGACGGCTATATTAAGCGCTATCTGCACACTGGCGAGCGTCGCATCATCGGCATCGGCCGCATCGTCACTGGTCGCCGCAGTGACGACGAAACCTTCCCGATGGAGCTCCAGGTCGGCGAATTCTCGTTTATGGGCGCTCGCTATTTTACCGGTTTTGTCCGCGATCTGACGGAGCGGCAGGAGGCCGAGCGCCGTATCCAAGATCTCCAGGCCGAGCTGCTGCATGCCTCGCGATTGAGCGTCATGGGCCAGATGGCGTCGACAATGGCGCACGAGCTGAACCAGCCCTTGACCGCGGTGATGAACTATTTGGAGGCCGGTCGGCAAATGCTTTCGAGTGGAGCCGGCCCCCCTGAGCGCGTCGGCGAGATGATGGAGAAGGCGATCGGCCAAGCGCAGCGCGCTGGAGATGTCATTCGGCGGCTGCGCGGGTTTGTCAGCAAGGGTGAGACCGAGCGCCGCATTCAGAACCTCAATCAATTGGTCGAAGAAGCGCTGGCACTCGCCCTTGTCGGGGCGCGACAGCGCGGGGTGCGCACCTCGCTTGAGCTCGATCAGGTGCCGCCGGTTCGTGTCGATCAGATACAAATCCAGCAGGTCGTTCTCAACTTGGTGCGAAACGCGGTCGAAGCGATGGAGGAGAGCGAGCGGCGCGAGCTCACGATCACTACGCGAGCGACCCCCGAACAGGGAATCGCCGAAATCATTATTGCCGATACCGGCCCGGGGATTGCGCCTGAATTGGCGGGTCGCCTGTTTCAACCCTTTGTCACCACCAAGACCACCGGGATGGGTTTGGGCTTGTCGATCTGTCGGGAGATCGTCGAAGCGCATCACGGCAGGCTCACCATGGCTCCAGCGCCTTCGGGAGGCGCAGTGTTTCGCGTCACTTTGCCGTTAGCGGGGCGCGAAGGGACGGTCGATGCCGCGTGATGGTCGAGTCTACATCGTCGATGACGATGAAGCGGTGCGCGATTCTCTTTCCCTATTGTTGCAGTCCAAAGGCTATGCGGTGAAGAGCTTCGGCTCGGCGCTAGAATTTCTCTCGGCCGCTCCGTCGCTTGCTGCCGGCTGCCTGATTGTCGATATCCGGATGCCCGAGATGGACGGGCTGGAGCTGCAACAGCGCCTGATTGAGCGCGACTTGGACTTCCCGCTGATCGTCATCACCGGGCACGGCGATGTCCCATTGGCGGTGCGGGCAATGAAGGCGGGCGCCGTCGATTTCATTGAGAAGCCGTTCGCCTCAGAAGCAATTCTGAACAGCCTTGGCGTGGCATGCCGGCAGCTGACCGTCTCAGATGAGGGAGACCCAGAAAAGATCGCAGCAGCTGCCAAGCTCACCCTGCTCTCGCCGCGCGAGCGGCAGGTGCTGGAGGGTCTGCTGGCGGGGCTGCCCAATAAGTCGATCGCGTATGATCTGGCAGATCAGCCCGCGCACAGTCGAGATTCACCGCGCGCGCGTGATGGACAAAATGGGCGCGCGCAGCCTTTCCGAATTAGTCCGGCTCGCCCTGGCCGCTGGCGTGCGGCCGAGCTTTTATTGATCGGATCTCCTCCGCCGCGAGTTGCCGGCCCGCATCGCGGCGATCGGCGAATGATGACTTCAGGAACGAAGCTATCTATGTATTCCTTTCGCCGGCCAAATAGCGGCGGAACCACCGCGTCGCGTGTTGCTGGACCTCATCGAGGGTGCCCGGTTCTTCGAAGAGATGGCCGGCGCCCTCGACAACAACCAGCTCCTTTGGCCCGACGAGCCGATCTTACGCCATTCGGTTCAATGCAGCCACCTGGGTGTCGCGGCTGCCGACGATCAGCAGGGTCGGCGCGACCACCCGAATAAGCGCGTCGCCGGCGAGGTCGGGGCGGCCGCCGCGCGACACTATCGCCGCTACTGGCGAGCGCGGCGCCGCCGCAGAAACGAGCGCGGCCCCCGCCCCGGTGCTGGCTCCGAAATAACCGAGCGTCAGATGGGCCGTTTCGGGTTGTGCTATGGCCCAATCGGCAGCGAACGACAGGCGCGACGCGAGCAAGCCGATGTCGAACACATTGGCGCGGTCGACTTCTTCCTCTTCTGTCAGCAAATCGAGCAGCAGCGTTGCCAAGCCGACGTCCCGCAGCGCTGCGGCGACCCGATTATTGCGGGGGCTCAGTCGTCCGCTGCCGCTGCCATGCGCGAATATGACCAGACTGCTGGCATCGGCCGGCACGCCAAGCAAGCCCCTCAGACGCTGAGGTCCTATATCGATCTCGACCGTATTGGGGAGAATGGCCATGGCCGTATCTCCAAATAGATCATCATAGGACGCAAGGTTCAGCGGTAGTGCAAGAGGGCACCAATAAAAGACCAGATTCGAGCAGGACGGCGATCAACACGGCACCGGCTAGCCCCGCGATAAAGATCTCCGGCGCAGCGGCGGCCGCACGACGATCTCGCCCTGCCTGGCCTTTCCGCCGGGAGTGACCTGCCTGCGTGGCTGCGGCCGCCGCGCCGCCATACCTCCGTTCACCTCGCCAACTCCTCGCCTATCCGCCAAATTCCCGGGGCCAACATGGCCACCAGCTTTGTCGCTAGCCCTGTATCATAGTGGAAACTCAAAGTGGCCGATGCCGGTTCCGGAAGGCGGACAATCGATGTGTGCCGCCGGCGCGCCCGCGCCGCCCCGGCCCTGCTCGGCAACCGTCACCGAGATGCGGGCCTTGTGAACGTCAAGACCGACATAAAGTGTCTTTTCCAACATAGGTGCCCTTAATCGCCAATGTCCCGCTTTCTGTCGTGGCATCTGGACTGTGCGGGAGGCGGCTACGTCCGCAGCGAAAAGGCCGGTCGACAGATCACCGTCGCGACCATATCCAAGAGCCTGGTGTCTAACGCCGTCCCCATGTCCGCAAACTCCAGACATGGGTACCAGCATCGCAGGCTTGGCGGTCGGGTCAGAACAACTCAGGGCAGATATGACAACCGCCTCTAAACCTAAAAGACGGGCTGTTTTTGTCGAAGCACCCGAGGCTCGAAGGTCGTATTAGCTCCGGGCCAGAGGCGTTTCCTTGAAAATGAATTTTTCGCCAAACAGACGCCAGTCAGCCTTCAGGTGGCTGGAAGCGGTATGGCATGGCGCTCGACGTCAATGGGTCGAGTGCCAGTCGATGTTCGAGTGGCGGAAAAGCCCGACTGCGGCAGTCCGCGCGATTGCATAACCGGCAAGATAGGCCGATGCCGACCTTCGCCCGATCGAGATCGAGCCCGTCGGCATAAGCAATCTCTCCGGCATGTGCGAGGCTGCAGCCCATCGCCACGACATGGACCGACCGCGGTTCGCCCCAATGCGCTGCCGGCCGCGTGACGGTGCGGGCGAAGCAAAGATAAGCAGCGCCATCAGGCAGCTCTGCGATCTGCACCTGGACTACGCCCGGCTGCATGAACGCGGTATGCACGACCCAGCGCGGGCACGAGCCGCCGTAGCGGGCGAACGGGAAGCCGGCCGCGGAGAAGCGCTTCGAGACGTTTCCCGCCGGGTCGACGCGGACAAAAAAGAACGGCACGCCGCGCGCTCCCGGCCGCTGCAATGTCGATAGCCGGTGACAGGACTGCTCAAACGAAACCCCAAAGCGGGCCGCCAGCGCCTCCATATCGTGGCGCAGCGTCTGGGCCGCGGCCAAATAGGCAGCGTATGGCATCAGGACCGCACCGGCGACATAGTTCAGAAGGCCCACGCGGATTAGCATCGCCGCTTCGGGCGAGGACGGCGCGGCCTCACGCAACACAGCTTCGACTGCATCGCGTGCTTCGAACAGTGCGAGCTGAAACGCCATGTGAAACCCGCGGCTCTCGCGCGGCAGGGCCTCGGCAAGGGCGAGCCGGCGAGTTTCCGGATCAAAGCGCCGCAATACGCCATCGAGCGGCTGCACTGTGACAGTAAGGCCGTGCACTTTGCGCAGCCTCTCGGCGATGGCATGGTTCATCTCGGCAGGGGCGGCGGTGCATGACGCGGCGATCCGGTCGGCGGCCTCTTCGAGACTCGGGAAATGATTGGCGCGGTCATCGAAGAAGTCGCGCGCCTCTTCGTTGGGCAGCAGAACACGCCGTCCGGATGGCAGCGCGATGCCTCCGGCGTCCTCGCGGGCCACGCGCCATGCGCGATAGAGAGCGAGCACCGCGCCCGCCGCTTTCGGGCTGGAGCCGGCCAAAGCCGCGATTTCCGTTTCGGGTACTGCATCGACGCCGAGTAATGGATCCGAGAACGCCTCGCGCAGCCCGACTTCGAGCCGGCGTTCCTGCGCCCCAGAAAGGGTAGCGAGGTCGAGGTGGAAGATCTCGGCAAGCTTTATCAATAATGTACCACTGATCGCGCGCTGGTCGTGCTCGATAAGATTGAGGTAACTCGCCGAGATGCCGAGTTGATTGGCCAATGCCTGCTGCGACAGGTTCCGCTCTGTGCGCAGTCGCCGCACTGTACGTCCGATCTGAACACGCGACATTTTACAGCCTTTACAAA
Organism: uncultured Alphaproteobacteria bacterium; assembly: GCA_963846635.1. GTDB lineage: Bacteria > Pseudomonadota > Alphaproteobacteria > ATCC43930 > CGMCC-115725 > AP-15. The sequence continues at coordinate 60,763 of CAWJXM010000049.1, forward strand.
AATTCAGCACCGTTTGTGAAAACGACAACCGAATTGCATTGATAATGCCACATTGAGCCTCGCCATTGCAGCCGCAAAGCCGTTATTGAAGGCGCTGTGATATGAACAAGGGAACAAGATGATGCAGCCTCTCGATGGCTCAGATATTTGCCGGGATTACGAGCCTGCCGAGGTCGAGCGGTTGGCCGGCTCGTTTCGCATTCGGCACACAATAGCGGAAATGGGTGCTCTGCGATTGCGTCACCTGTTGCGCACCGAGCCGTTCGTGCCGACGCTCGGCGCCCTCACCGGCAATCAAGCCGTGCAGCAGGTCAAGGCCGGTTTGAAGGCGATCTATTTGTCCGGCTGGCAGGTCGCGGCCGACGCCAATACCGCCGGGCAGATGTATCCGGACCAGTCGCTCTATCCGGTAGATTCCGTGCCCAATGTCGTAAGACGCATCAACAACGCTTTGCGCCGCGCCGATCAGATCGCGCATATGGAGGGTGAAGGGGACGATACCTACTGGATGGCGCCGATCATTGCTGATGCGGAAGCCGGATTCGGCGGCGCGCTCAATGCCTTCGAGCTGATGAAGGCGATGATCGAAGCCGGCGCCGCCGGGGTCCACTTTGAGGACCAGCTCGCCTCCGAAAAGAAATGCGGCCATCTCGGCGGCAAGGTGCTGGTGCCGATCAGTCAGCACATCCGCACCCTCAACGCCGCCCGGCTCGCGGCCGATGTCGAGGGCGTGCCAACGGTGCTGCTATGCCGCACCGATGCGCAATCGGCGCAATTGCTGACCAGCGACATCGACGAGCGCGATCGCCCGTTCATCAGCGGTGAGCGGACCGCCGAGGGCTTCTTCCGCATTCGCCAAGGCGTCGGCGTCGAATACGCGATTGCGCGCAGCCTCGCCTATGCCCCTTACGCCGATCTCCTGTGGTGGGAAACGAGCGAGCCCGATCTCGATGAGGCCGAACGCTTTGCCGATGCCATCCATCGCGAGTTTCCGGACAAGATGCTCGCCTACAATTGCTCGCCGAGCTTCAACTGGCGCAAAAAATTGTCACCTGAGCGGCTCGCGAGCTTTCAGCGCGATATAGCGAAAATGGGCTACCGGTTCCAGTTCGTCACCTTGGCCGGCTTTCATAGCCTCAATCTCGCGATGTTCGAACTGGCCCGCGATTACTGCGAGCGCGGGATGGCGGCTTATTCCGAACTTCAGCAGGCCGAATTCGCAGCGGAAGCGGACGGGTATACCGCCACCCGGCATCAGCGCGAGGTCGGCGTCGGCTATTTCGATGCGGTGGCGATGGCGATCTCTGGCGGGCGCTCCTCGACAACAGCGCTGGCCGAAAGCACCGAAGCGGCGCAATTTCACGAGGACGGGCCGGCAGATCGGCGGCAATACGGGTATGACGAGGGATTGGTCCACAATCACGACTGGGCCGTGCACGATTGGGGCGAGCGATGACTGCGCAAGACTGGCGCGCCAATGCCATTGAAAAGAACGGCGTGGTGATCCGCGGGGCGATGAAGCCCGGTTACGAAAGGGTCCTAACACCGGACGCGATTGCCTTTGCCGTCGAGCTCGAGCGTGAGTTCGGTGCGCAGCGACGGCATCTGCTTGCCCGCCGCGTCGAAATCCAGCGCCGGCTCGATACCGGTTGGAAACCCGATTTCCTGCCCGAAACCGAGGCGATCCGAAACGGCGACTGGCGCGTGGCACCAATCCCGCAAGACCTTCAGAACCGCCGCGTCGAGATCACCGGCCCGACCGACCGCAAGATGGTGATCAACGCGCTCAATAGCGGCGCCAATGTTTTCATGGCCGATTTCGAGGACGCCAACACGCCGACATGGCAGAACCTGATCGAAGGGCAATTGAATTTGATCGATGCCGTGCGCCGCACGATTACCTATGATGACCCGCAGACGGGCCGGCATTATGCGCTGGACGACAAGACGGCTGTATTGTTCGTGCGGCCGCGCGGCTGGCATCTGCCGGAAGCGCACCTGCTTGTCGATGGCCAGCCGATGTCGGGCGCACTCTTCGATTTTGCGCTGTTCTTTTTTCACAACGCTGGGGAATTGGTAGCGCGCGGCACCGGCCCCTATTTCTACCTGCCCAAGCTCGAGAGCCATCTCGAGGCGCGGCTATGGAACAATGTGTTCCTGCACGCGCAGGCGCGGCTCGGACTGCCGAAAGGGACGATCCGCGCAACTGTGTTGATCGAGACGATCCTGGCCGCCTTCGAGATGGACGAGATCCTCTACGAGTTGCGCGACCACTCGGCCGGGCTCAATTGCGGCCGCTGGGATTATATTTACAGCTTCATCAAAAAATTCGCCGAAGATCCGAATTGTGTGCTGCCGGATCGCGGCCAGGTGACAATGACGACCCGCTTTCTGCGCAGCTACAGCCTTTTGCTAATCAAGACCTGCCATCGCCGCGAAATCCATGCGATGGGCGGGATGGCGGCGCAGATCCCGATCCGCAACGACGCGGCCGCAAATGAAGCGGCGATGGAAAAGGTGCGCATCGATAAGCAGCGCGAGGCCAATGATGGTCATGACGGCACCTGGGTCGCACATCCCGGGCTCGTTGCGATCGCGAAGGAGATCTTCGACCAGAAGATGCCACAGGCAAATCAGATCGTCCGCAAGCGTCAAGATGGGGATGTCACCGCATCGGATCTTCTGGCCGTGCCAAAGGGCACGATCACCGAGGCCGGGCTCAGGCAGAACCTCAGGGTCGGCATCGGCTATATCGAGGCCTGGCTGCGCGGGATCGGATGCGCGCCGCTCTACAACCTCATGGAGGACGCCGCCACCGCCGAAATCAGCCGTGCCCAAATCTGGCAATGGGTTCACCACGGCGCCAAACTGGATGACGGCCGTGCCATCGACCGGGCTCTGTGCCGCAAATTCCTCAATGAAGAGCTCGCAAAAAGGCGAGAAACCGCACATGGCGGCCGAGACGAAGAGGCGGCGACGCTTTTCCGTGAGCTGATCGAGGCGCCGACCTTCCCGGAATTCCTGACGCTGCCGGCTTACGACATAATTCTCGCGGAAGGCGCATAAGACCACTGAACTCCGCTGCAATGCGTTTCTCCCCACCGCGGACCGGCTCGATACCGCTGGCCAGGCCGCGCTCAGGCAGATGGCCTGAATCATCTGACTGGATCTGAGCACTAGCACGTACCGCAGTATTTGCTATCAGCGCATTTCGCCTATAACCAGCAAGCCCATGCTGTTGTTTGCGCAAATGGGGTCTACCGAGCGGTATGTGCTGGACCCAACGGGCTGCGGTTGTCCACAAGCCGGTTTACAGAGTACCATACACCGTCCATTGCGCTAGCGGTGTCTATCGAGCCGGATGTGTGGAACCAAGGGCACGATGATCCGTAAAAGATGATATTGACACCATGAAGGGGGTCTCCATGCGACGTTTGTTGTTGGTGAGTGCGGCAGCGTGTGTGCTGGCGGCTCAAACCGCGAATGCCAAAGGCTGTCTCGAAGGTGCCGCGGTGGGTGGTGTTGCTGGACACATGGCGCACCATACATTCCTTGGATTATTCGGTGGGTGCGCGGGTGGGATGTACGTCCACCATCTGTACTCAAAGTGGAAGAGAAACCATCCCAACGGGACTATGAATGAGTTTGTCACCGATAACAAAGAATACCTGCCGGCAGGTTGGGCAGACCGGTTGACCACATCACCAGAGGTGGGTAACTCAAACATACGCCCAGGTACCCCCGGCAAAAACGAACAGTAATCGTTATTTGTGCCTCGGGATCTTCGAGGCACATAACTTTTTACCTTCCTCGTCGGTCGCGTCCAGTTCTTGGCTCACCACGCCCTCACCTGAAACGCGTTATTCGAGCACGATGTTGAATTCGCCAGCCAATGCCGCTGGACCGGCAGCGCGGGCTGGATGAAACCCCACGATCAGCCGACCACGGGCAGCGGGATCGCGCATACCCATCAAAACGGCATCGGCCGCATTCCCCGGCTCGCCCGCGACGTACATCTGAGTGACAAACCGCTCGAACCCGCGGCCTGAGACAGCAAAGTGGATGTGCGGCGTTCTCCCCGATAAGGCACTGGTTTAATCGTCAGGAATTGGTATTCACCCATCAAATCCGTCGTGGCAGTGCCGTATCCCTGGAAGTCGTCGTCACGGGGCCGATCGACCCGGCCATCCCGAACATGGTGATAGCGACCGTTAGCGTCGCATTGCCAAATCTCGATCCGCGCTTCTGACACAGGCCGTCCATTTGGATCGACAATGCGTCCTGTAATTCGGGTGCTGATGCCGTTCGCCGCTCCGGAATGCCCCGACACATGGACCAGATCGTTGTCCGAATCTTGCGTGAAGCTAACGGGGTAAAACGGGCCGGATATTTGAAATTCCAGAGTACGTCCGCTAGATCCCTCGGCTTAAAACTTAAACGACCGCTTTCGGCGCCTCTCGGCTATTCCGCGGCACCGGAACCAGTGGCCGCTCTCACCTTCTGGGACACTCAGCCCTCGCGGTGAGAATGGCTATACCTGCTCCTGGAACAGACCTTACCGGAGGATCGAGGGAGCGGTCGAGGAATCCGGCCATTCCCCTAGTCGCGCCCAACTGCGAAATTGCGACGAGAGCTGAGCCTTGCGGGAACCGAAAGGCAACGCGGTCTTCGCGCTTCTTCGCGCGAAACCGCTTGGACAAGTGTCGTCGACTAGGAGCGCAGATGGCAGGCGACCCAATGCCCATCCGCCGTCTTTTTAAGCGGCGGCTTCTCGGTGCTGCATAGCGGCAATTGGCGGATCGGGCAGCGCGTGTGGAAGTGACATCCCGGCGGCGGCCGTATCGGGTTCGGGATCTCGCCTTCGAGGCGGATACGCCGGCGGCGCACTGTCGGATCAGGAGTCGGCACCGCGGATAGCAGCGCCTCTGTATAGGGATGCCGAGGGTTTTTGTAGAGTTCCAGGACCGGCGCGAGCTCGACGATGCGGCCGAGATACATGACGGCGACGCGCGTGCTGATGTGCTGCACGACCGCGAGATCGTGGGCGATGAATAGATAGGCCAGCCGGAATTCATCCTGGAGGTCGGCCAGCAGGTTGACGATCTGCGCCTGGATCGAGACGTCGAGCGCCGATACCGGCTCGTCACAGACGATCAATTTCGGCGATACGGCGAGCGCGCGGGCAATGCCAATGCGCTGGCGCTGGCCGCCGGAGAATTCATGCGGGTAGCGCCGCATGTGGTCGGCATTGAGACCGACCAGCTGCAGCAGCTCGAGGATTCGGTCCTCGAACGCGGCGCGCGTCTTGGCGAGTTTGTGGATAATCAACGCTTCGCCGATAATCGCGCCGACCGTCATCCGCGGGTTCAGCGAGGCGAACGGATCCTGAAAGATGATCTGCATATCGCGGCGAAGGGCGCCGAGCGCCTTGCTCTCGATCCCGGTGACGTTGCGGCCTTCGAGCCATACCTCGCCCGAGGTCGGCTCGATCAGCCGCAGGATGCACCGCCCGGTGGTCGACTTTCCGCAGCCGGATTCGCCGACCAGCCCCAACGTTTCGCCAGCGCCGATTTCGAAACTGACGTCGTCGACGGCGTGCACCTGCTCTCTCGCCCCGGCTAGCACGCCGCCCCGCGCCGGGAAAGTCTTCACCAGGTTACTTACGCGCAGTAGCGGTTCGGTCACGGCGTGAGGCCTCGCCTGATCAATAGAGAATGCAGGCCACCTTGTGGCCGCCTTCGATCGCCCGCAGAGCCGGCACCTGGCGAGTGCAGGCGGCCATCGCAAGCGCGCAGCGCGAAGCAAAGCGGCAGCCGGGTGGCGGGTCCAAGAGGCTCGGCACCGTACCGGCGATCGCCTCCAGCCGCCGCCTTTTACCGTCAGTCCTATCGAGGCGTGGGATCGAGCGAATCAGCCCCTGGGTATAGGGATGCAACGGCCGGGCGAAGAGGTCGTCAACTTGCGCTTCCTCCACCACCTGGCCAGCATACATTACCGCGACACGCTGGGCCGTCTCGGCGACGACACCCATCGCATGGGTAATCAGCATAATGGCCATGCCGAACCGCGATTTCATCTCGCCCAAAAGATCGAGAATCTGTGCCTGAATGGTCACATCGAGCGCGGTCGTGGGCTCGTCCGCGATCAGCAATTCGGGGCTGCAGGCGAGCGCCATCGCGATCATCACCCGTTGGCGCATCCCGCCTGAGAGCTGGTGCGGATAGTCATGCACACGCCGCTCCGCCGCCGGTACATGGACGAGGCGGAGCATCTCAACCGCCCGGTCCATCGCCTCGCGCCGACCGAGGCTCTGATGCAGGCGAACCACCTCGGCGATCTGGTCACCGACCGTATAGACCGGGTTCAGCGAGGTCATCGGCTCCTGGAAAACGATGCCAATCTCCCGGCTCCTAATCCGCTGCATTTCGCGCGGGTCGAGCGGGACAAGATCGCGCCCCTTCCAGAGGATACGCCCCGCGACGATCTTGCCCGGAGGTATTGCGATCAATTTCAGCACGGTCATCGCAGTGACTGTCTTGCCGCACCCGGATTCGCCGACGATGCTCACCGTTTCGCCGCGCCTGATCGTTAAATCGACGCCGTCCACCGCCCGAACCACACCGTCGTCGGTCTCGAAATACGTTTTGAGGCCGGAAATTTCGAGCAGCGTTTCGGCCACGAAGCGGCTCCCGGCGTCAGATGACCCGGCGCGGGTCGAGCGCGTCCCGCAGCCCATCGCCGATATAGTTGATCGTCATAACCGCGAGAAAGATCGCGCCGCCGGCAACCAGCGCCCAATGCGGCGCGACATCGAGATAATCCTTCGCGTCGTAGAGGATGCGGCCCCAGCTCGGAATGTCGGGAGGAAATCCGAGGCCAAGAAACGACAGCGTCGACTCGGCGATGATCGCGGTAGCCACCTCGATCGTGCCGGCTACGATCACCGGACCGAGCGCATTCGGAAGGATATGATGGACGACCTGGCGGAATGTCGAGGCGCCGAGCGCCCGAGCGGCCTCGACGAATTCTTTTTCCCGCAACGAGAAGAATTGGGCGCGCACCAGCCGGGCGATCGACATCCAACGAAAGCCGCCGATCACGGCGACGATCAGGATGAAGGTGCCAAATTGCTGTCCCACAACTTTGCGCAGCGAAGCCTCGAAGAGATAAATGATCAGCAGCAGCAGCGGCAGTTGCGGCAACGACAGGAACAGATCGCAGAGCCACATCAGACCCATATCGATCGCACTACGCGCGGTGCCGGCGATCGCGCCGATGACGACGCCGACAATGACAGCCACGAGCATGGCTGCGATGCCGACCGATATCGAGATGCGGCCGCCGTAAATCATGCGGGCAAGAAGGTCCTGGCCCAGATCGTCGGTGCCAAGCGGATGGGTCAGGCTCGGCCCATGCAGTTGCGCGGCAAAATCGATCGCGTTGATCGGAACCGGCCAGATCAACGGCCCCAGCAGCAGGGCGAGGATCATCGCCGACAGTATCGCGGCGCTTCCCAGGGCGAGGCGATGGCGGCGAAACCTCCGCCATGCTTCTCGCGCGGGCGTGACCCGGCGCACCTGCGTCGGCCGGACGGCGACAGCGACGTCAGCGGTAGGAGATGCGGGGGTCGAGCCAGCCATAAAGCAAGTCCGCGATCAGGTTGAACAGGATGACGAGACAAGCGAACACAAAAGTCACCGCCATGATGACCGGCGTGTCGTTGGCCAGGATCGCGCTGATCAATAGCGAGCCGATGCCGGGAACGCGAAAGATCTGCTCGGTGATGATGGCTCCCCCAAAGATGATTGGCATCTGCAAAGCGACGAGCGTCACGACCGGGACCAGCGCGTTGCGCACGATGTGCTTGGTGACGACAATGCGTTCGGAGAGCCCTTTGGCACGTGCCGTCGTGACGTAATCGAGGCGGGCCACGTCAAGCACTGAAGCGCGCACAAAGCGCGTCCATGCCGCTCCCTGAAAGAGGCCGAGCACGGCGACCGGCATGATCGCCTGGCGGATATAGGCCCAATATAGGGCGGGCCCGCTGCCCCCGATGTCGGTCCGGTACACAAAAGGCAGCCAGTGCAGGTTGACGCTGAACAACAGGATAAGCACAAGGCCGGTGAAGAAAGTCGGCAACGAGAACCCGATAAGAGCCAAGCTGCTGGCGATCTGGTCGAACAGCGAATACGGTCGGACCCCGGCATAGACGCCGACCGGCACTGCGATCAGCAGGGCGAGGATCTGCGAGGCGCCGATCACGGCAAGCGTGGTTGGCAGGCGCTGCAGGATCAGTGTACTGACATTGATCCGGCTGGCGAACGAGAAGCCCCAATCGCCATGCAGCATCGCCGCGAGCCAATGCAGGTAGCGTATCGGAAGCGGGTCATCGAGGCCGAATTTCGTGCGCAAGGCGGCGGCGACCGAGGGCGGGATCGAGGGGTCGGTAGCGAGATCGGAGAACGGGTCGCCGGGGGCGAGCGCAAGGATCCCGAACAGCACGATGCTGATGCCGAGAAGGCTCGGCACAGCGAGCAACAAGCGCCTGACGAGATAACGGAGCACTAGCGTTCGAAGAGCAGCCCGCGGCGGCTGACGGCTTCGCTGGTTCGCGGCGGATCAGGCATCGGCGTACCAGTCATACAGGTTCCAGATGTAGCTGTCCCATCCGGACAGCTGCACGTGCAGCTTGGTCGCGACCGCGGCCACCTGCGGCCGATAGACGACCGGAATCACCACCACGTTTTTGATCACGAGATCGTTCATTTTAATGAACAGCGCCGCGCGCTTGATTGGATCGATCTCGTGCTCAGACTGATGATGGAGCGCGTCATAATCGGGGTTGCGCCAGCGGGTGATGTTGCGGCCCTGCCATTTGTTGTCCTTGCCCGCGACCTCCGACGAAAGGAACTGACGCATGAAGTCGCCCGGGTCGGGCTGATTCATCGTCGTCGTGAACATTTGAATGTCGGTATAAAACTTACTGACGGTGTCGGGATTACCGACATCGGATGAGAAAAATACCGAAGCCGGGACAGTCTTCAGCTCGACCTCGATGCCGGCCTTCTGGCAGGCCTGCTTGACGATCTCCTGATTTTTCTGCCGCGGCGCGTTGATTGAAGTCTGATAGACGAGCTTGAGCTTCACGCTGTCTTTCTCACGGATACCGTTGGCGCCGGGCTTCCAGCCGGCTTTGTCGAGGATATCGCTCGCCTTGGCGATGTCGAATTCGTAGGACGTGTCCTTCGACACGAATTGCTTGGGGTTGTTAATGAAATTGGCGGTTGCGATGCCGGTGCGACCATAGATGAACTTTTCGATCGAAAGCTTGTCGACCAACAGGTTAAGCGCCTGGCGCACCGCCGGGTCGCCGAGGAACGGATGGGTCGTCTTGAGGCTCGATCGCTCGCCGTCGACCTCCTTCCACGGGTCGGTGTTGTTGAGCTCGATATGTTCGATACTGCCGCCCGCGAAAATATGGACGTGGCCCTTGCCGCCCTCTTCGAGGCGCTTCAGCAATTGGTCCTCCACCTGCATGTTCCAGGCGAAATCATATTCGCCGGTCTGCAGCACCGCGCGTGCCGCCGACACAGCGTCGCCGCCGCCCTTCATCTCAATCGCGTCGAAATAGGGCCGGTTGGGCATGTGATAGTTCGGGTTGATCTTGCCGCGGATAATGTCGCCCGGCTTGAAGTCGACAAACAGATAGGGGCCGGTGCCGACTGGCGTGAGGTTTGCCGGCGCCTCGCGCGACCTGCCGCCCTTGTACTGCTCGAACAGGTGCTTCGGGATGATCAGGTTGCGCGCACCGACAAAGGCATCGGCCCAGAACGGTGTGGGCTTTTGGAAATCGATCTTGATCGTCAGGTCGTCGATTTTCGAAACCTTGATATCCTTGTAGGTGCCGATCGTCGTCGCCGCGGTGGCCGGATCGGCGGCGTACTGCCAGTTGAACACGCAGTCATCGGCGGTGAACGGCTGGCCGTCGTGCCATTTGACGCCCGGCTTCAATTTCCAGACGACCCAGCGGAGATCCTTGTCGATCGTGCCGTTCTCCGCATTGGGGATCTCGGCGGCGAGCATCGGCACCAGATTGCCCTCGGGATCCCATCCCGCGAGCGGCTCGTAGAATATGCGGGAGCCGTCCTGATCCTTGGTGCCGACCGCGAAATGCGGGTTGAGCAGGGTCGGGCTCTGCCACCACAACAGCTTCAGTGTCCCGCCACCGCCGGCTTTGGCGGGCGCGTATTTGAAATCGCTTGCCGCCATCGCGACGCCGCTATGGGTAAGCATCTGGGCCGCGAAGGGAGCGCTGAGGCCGAGCGCCATCATCTCGCACAGAAATGTCCGCCGCGAGCGCTTGCCGGTCCTCACTTCCTCGATCTGCTGCCGCAACTGCTGCTCGTTAATCATCCACGCCCCTATCTTCCCGGAATCCAAGCTCCCGCTGCCGCCGCTCGCTGATCAGCAATTTTTGCAGCGCGTGGGATCTCGCTGTGGTCGAAACACCGACCCCACGAGCCTGCCATAATTTTACCGGCAAAATCGATGCCGGCCTATCGTTCCGAATCCGGCTGCGGAATCAGGATTAATACCAAATCCCTCTGATCAGAACCTATGCTGTGGTTGTCATTGCGAGCGCAGCGAAGCAATCTCGTCGGACAGTGCGCACTCGGATCGGGACGGGATTGCTTCGTCGCTTCGCTCCTCGCAATGACAGGGGTGAGCATGGGTACTTATCATCAGGATTTGGTATAAGGGATCACAAGACGTTCGCGGGCATCCATTAACGGCACTGGAGCCCGCTGACGCGGTTCAGTGGCGCTGCCGGGCAGGACGAGCATCCCGTTTGGGGTCCCTGGGTGGTTGGATAGGACCCAGGGTTCCAAAATCGGAGCCAGGCCTAGAAGTCGCTAGAATGCCTGTTTTCAAATGGCTCGAGACGAAGACGAAAAGGCCAAGGTGTTAACCTTTAACCATTGCGATTTTCTGTCGGGTTGGCTCGCCGCGGTTCGTACCCCATCAACCGGGCGTGCTTCTTAACCTCGGCTTCGCCATGCTTTCCCCCCCCGGCCCAACCTCAAACTCCACCACTGCGTCACGGACGCCACGGAAAACCGCGCGCCCGTCCCGCTACGCAACCGCGGCTTCCAGCGCCTCGTGAATGATCCGGGCTAGAACGGCCATTGCCAATTTGCGATATCCGACAAATCCACGCCGAACTCCCAGGCGTGATTCTTACATGCGATCTGCTGGTTGAGCAGGGCCTCGCGAGCGCTCGACCCGGTGACGCGGAAACGCGGCATACGGTCGATCGCATCGATGGCAAGACTGAAGCGGTCGGCCTGGTTGCGAATGGCCAACTCCAGCGGCGTATTGATGTTGCCCTGCTCCTTGTAGCCGCGCACGTGAATATGGTGTTGATGGGGGCGGTGGTAGGTAAGCCGGTGGATCAGCCAAGGGTAGGCGTGAAAGTTGAAGACAACCGGCCTGTCCGGAGTGAAGAGCGCTTCGAACTCGCGATCAGTTAGCCCGTGCGCGTGCTCCGTGTTCGGCACCAGCTTGAACAAATCCACCACGTTCACAAACCTGACCTTGACGTCGGGCAGATGTTGGCGGAGCAGGGCGGTGGCGGCCAGAGATTCCATCGTCGGGCAGTCGCCGCAACTCGCCATGACGACGTCGGGCTCGGTGCCCTGGTCGTTGCTCGCCCAGTCCCAGATGCCCACGCCCTTCGTGCAGTGCTCAATCGCCGCTTCGATGTCCAGGTACTGGAGATGCACCTGTTTGTCCGCGATAATGACGTTGGCGTAATTGACGCTGCGCAGACAATGGTCGGCGACCGACAGCAGGCAATTGGCGTCGGGCGGCAGGTAGATGCGCACCACGCTCGGGCTCTTGTTGGCAACCACGTCGAGGAAGCCGGGGTCCTGGTGCGTAAAGCCGTTGTGATCCTGGCGCCAGACCAGAGCCGTGATCAATAGGTTGAGCGACGACACCTTGGCGCGCCAGGGAAGCTCATTGCATTTTTCCAGCCACTTGACGTGCTGGTTGAACATCGAGTCGATAACATGGATAAACGGCTCATAGCTGTTGATCAAACCGTGCCGGCCGCTTAGAAGGTAGCCTTCCAGCCAGCCTTCGACAGTGTGCTCGCTGAGCATCTCCATGACGCGGCCTTCAGGTGCGAGTTCGCCGCCGTCGGCGTCTTCTGATAGGTATTCTGCTAGCCAGACTTTCTTGGTGACCTTGTAGAGCGCCTCCAATCTATTGGACTGGGTCTCGTCCGGCCCGAAGACGCGGAAGTTCTGCATGTTCAGCCGCGTGACTTCGCGGAGGAAATTGCCGAGGGTGGGAACATTGCCGGCCAAGGTGGCACCAGGTTTCTTGACCGCAACGGCGGCGTCGCGGAAATCGGGCATGTCCAGTGGTCGGCGCAACAGACCGCCATTGGCGATCGGGTTCGCGCTCATCCGCCGGGTGCCCGTGGGAGCGAGGGCCTTCAATTCGGGGAGCAGGCGCCCCCGCTCGTCGAAAAGCTCGTCCGGCCGATAGCCGCGCAACCAGTCTTCCAGCAACTTCAAGTGGGTGGGGTTGGTTGCGACGTCCGTGATCGGGATCTGATGTGCCCGCCAAAAGCCTTCGAGATAGTGGCCGTCCACCTCGCGCGGGGCGGTCCAGCCTTTGGGGCTGCGCAGAATGATGACGGGCCAGCGCGGCCGAAAGGCCTCGCCGGTCTGCCGCGCCTTTTCCTGGATCTCACGGATTTCCAGGACGCAATGCTCCAGGGTGACAGCCATTGCCTGGTGCATGCTTTCGTGCTCGCTGCCTTCCACGAAATACGGGGTGTAACCATAGCCGACGAACAATGCCCTCAGCTCGTCGCGGCTGATGCGGGCCAGGATGGTCGGGTTGTTGATCTTGTAGCCGTTCAGATGCAGAACAGGCAGCACCGCCCCGTCGGTGATCGGATTGAGGAATTTGTTGCTGTGCCAGCTGGTGGCGAGCGGGCCGGTCTCCAACTCGCCATCGCCGACCATGACGAGGGTAATCAGGTTTGGGTGATCATAGACCGTCCCATAGGCGTGCGAGATGCTGTAGCCGAGTTCGCCGCCTTCGTGGATACTGCCCGGTGTCTCCGGGGTGGCATGGCTGCCGATGCCGCCCGGAAACGAGAATTGTTTGAAGAAGCGCTGCATTCCAGCGAGGTCTTCGCTCTTGTCCGAGTAGACCTCGGAATACGTGCCCTCGAGATATGCCTGGGATAACACTGCCGGTGCCCCGTGCCCGGGGCCACTGATATAGATCGCGTTCAGATCGTATTTGTTGATTAGCCGGTTGAAATGGATGTAGGTGAAGGCTTGCCCAGCATCCGAACCCCAATGGCCCAGCAGCCGGGGCTTTAAATGCTCCAAGGTTAGTGGCTCCCGGAGTAAGGGATTGGCTTTGAGGTATAGCATGCCGAGGCACAGATAGAGACTGGCCCGCCAGTAGGCATCGATCTTGCGCAGCTCTTCGGGACTGAGGGGGGCACCCTCAATCGTCGAGCGCGCCTTGCCGTATGCAGAAAGGGCTCCGTCGGAGCGAAACGCTTCGTGGGTTCTGCTTGAAGTGCTCATAATCCTTGTGCTCCTGGTTAGGGTCAGCGACCCGATAGAGGCTCGTGGGTTGCTTACGAATCTTGGTCTGCAACCTCGACCGCTGTTCCAAAGCGGGCGTCGGTTCGTAAAAACAGCGCTACCACGGAGCGAGGCGCTACGCGGTATTGGGTTCCGGGCACCGGCGGAGCCGCAGAGGCATCCAGGATGTCCTCGGGCGATTCCAGCGATGTGTCGATCCATCGCCACCAGCCGGCGACTGCCGCCGCGGGCGCAGGTGGCAGGTCGAAATCGAGCGCCTCCCAATAGGCGTTGAACATCACATGCACCCAGAATGGCAGGTTGTGGCGCGGGCCGGAGCGAACGGTGGAGGCAATGCTGTGCGAGTTGTCGGCCCAGTCCGGCGCACCGAGCCGGACACCATGCCATTCGATTTCGGCATGGCGCAGCAGCTCGTTGAGGGTCAGCCCGAAGCTTCCCCCGGCGTCCATTCCCAACAACCGGAGACGATGGGCAATCAGTGTCTGCACGAACCGGTGGAGGTCCCGATGCCGGTCGAGGAGGCTCCAGTCGAGCCAGCTGATTTCATTATCCTGGCAATAGGCGTTGTTGTTGCCCCGCTGGGTGCGGCGCATTTCGTCACCCATCTGCAGCATCGGCGTACCGATCGAAATCAGCAGAATGACGAAAAAATTCTTCACTTGGCGCTGGCGCAGTCGCTCGACAGCGGCATCGTTGGTCGGCCCTTCAACGCCGCAGTTCCAGGACAGGTTTTTGGCCCACCCGTCCCGGTTTCCTTCACCATTCGTCTCGTTGTGCTTGTTGTCGTACGAAACCAGATCGTTGAGTGTGAAGCCGTCGTGACAGGTTACGAAATTAATGCTTTGCTCGGGCTCCCGTTCCTGGTGGCCGAAAATGTCGGGGCTGCCGAGCGCCCGTTGCGCCAACAATCGCACCGTGCCGCTGTCGCCCTTGACAAAGCCGCGGATGTCGTCACGGAATCGGCCGTTCCATTCCTTCCAGTTATCGCCGATGAAGCTCCCCACCTGATAGAGGCCGGCAGCGTCCCACGCCTCGGCGATCTGTTTGATGCCGGCGAGGACAGGATCCGACTCGATATCCCAGAGAACCGGGGGATTTTCGAGGGGGCGACCGGTTTCGTCGCGAGCCAGGATCGAGGCGAGATCGAACCGGAACCCATCGACATGCATCTGGGTGACCCAGTACCGTGCGCTGTCGAGAATCATACGGCGCATGATCGACTGATTGGCGTTCAGAGTATTTCCGGTACCGCTGTAATTCGCGTACTGCGCGCGGTCTTGATCCAGGATGTAATAGACTTCGTTCGCCAAGCCGCGAAAACTGAGCGTCGGCCCCTCGGCATTCCCCTCTGCGGTGTGGTTGTAAACGACGTCGAGGATCACCTCGATGCCGGCGCGATGAAGCGCTTTGACCAGATCGCGGAACTCGTCGACAGGACCAAGGGGGTCCTTTCGTGAACTGTAACCGGCATGAGGAGCAAAAAAAGAGACCGGGGAATACCCCCAATAGTTGACCAAACCCGGCGGACAATCCTGGCAGTCGAATTGAAATACCGGAAGCAGCTCGACGGCGGTGATCCCGAGATCCTGGAGGTAAGGGATCTTCTCGATCATCCCCGCATAGGTCCCTCGTAGCTCCGCTGCGACCCCTGAACTGGGGTGCCGGGTGAAGCCGCCGACGTGCATCTCGTAGATCATCGTCGTGGCGAAGGGTCGGCGCAATGGAGCGTCACCCTCCCAATCGTAGATGTCGGGGTCGACCACCACACTCTTCATTGAGATCGCATCGTTCGCCCCGAATTGGCTGGCCTTGTGCCGCGAATACCCGTTGGGCACGACAACGGCGCGTCCGTACGGATCGAGGAGAACCTTGCTGGCATCGAAACGCAGACCATGGGCGGGGTCGAAAGGGCCGATGGCTCGATAGGCGTAGACCTGTCCGGGTCCGATCCCCGGTACGAAAACGTGCCAATAATGGTAGGTGCGGTGCGTGCGCGCATCGAGTTCGATGACTTGCACTGGGCGCGTGGCGGCGGCATCATCGAATAGCAGCAGCTCCACCCGACTCGCCTGCTTTGAGAACACACTGAAGTTGACGCCGTCGCTGAGGACGGTGGCGCCCAGCGGGAAGCTTCGACCCGTCTGATCGGCGGTTGTCTCTTTGCAGCTGACGCGGGGAGCTGGCCGCACTTTGTGCCAGCCGATAGCATCGGTCAGGTTCACGACTGATGTCTAGAAGTGGCCGCGCCTGGCCCCGTGGGCGCCGAGGTCCGATTTCGCACTGACGTCATGGCTAATATCTCCATTGCGCGAGCAATCTGTCGCATGTCGCCGGAGCCGACTTTCACCTCGATCAAGCGGGCGGACGTTTGCTCGGACGCCCTCACATATCACGAATTCGATACCCGGCTTTGACCTAGATCAAAGTTTTGTGCCGCCGGCATCTCCAGGTTCGATTCACAGACCCGGCAACACGGTCTCATTGAGCCCGCGTCAGCTCCGTCCAGCCGGGTGGTGCCAAGGGAATTACGCAGTGGAACAGCCAAAACGATAAATAGACGGGTGACTGCAGCGCATGGGGCGGTACTGGACGTCGCGTTTGACGGCGCGGCATTGCCGCCAATCGACGACGCTTTGGTCATCACGCCCGACAAGGACGCCCCGATCATCGCCGAGGTGCAGTCGCATTTGGATGAGGCAACGGTGCGCGCCATCGCCTTGCAATCTACCGCGGGATTGCGGCGCGGCGTTGTCGCCCATGCCACCGGCGAACCGCTTGAGGTGCCAGTCGGTGAAGGAGTGCTCGGCCGGTTGCTCGATCTTACCGGCACTATTGGCAACAAGGGGAGCCCCTTTGCTGCCGATGTGCCACGCCGCCCGATCCATCGCAGCCCGCCGCCGCTTGCTGCGCAGAGCGGTGCGACGGAAATCTTTTCGACCGGCATCAAGGTGTTCGATCTGCCGACGCCACTGGCACAAGGCACAAGGCGGCAATGTTCGGCGGCGCCGGGGTCGGCAAGACCGTGCTGGTCATGGAGCTGATTCACGCCATGGTCGAGCGCTACAAGGGTATCTCGGTGTTCGCCGGCGTCGGCGAGCGCTCGCGCGAAGGCGACGAGATGCTGCTCGACATGCGCAATTCAGGCGTTCTCGAGCGCACCGTGCTCGTCTATGGACAGATGAACGAACCGCCGGGCGCGCGCTGGCGCATGCCGCTGACCGCGCTGACCATCGGAGTATTTCCGCGACGAACGTCACCAGAATGTCCTTCTAATGATGGCCAATGTCTTTCGCTTTGTGCAAGCGGGCTCGAAAGTGTCGGACCTGCTCGGCCGCCTGCCATTAAGAGTCGGCTACCAGCCCACGCTGGCGAGCGAGGTTGCCGCTTTGCAGGAACGCATCGTCTCGGTCGGGGGCGTTGCGTCACGTTCCCATAACGATCCGGTGCATATGGCTGTTCCGCATGCCCGGGGCCGTCGGTTAGCTGTCACGCCTTGAAAATTCTCGATCGCTCGCGATATAACATCCATATGGATGGTATGTGGATGTTAAAAAGATGGCGAACAACATACATGAGCTTCGACCTCGAGCAAGCGACAGTGAGAAAATAACGATCAATCTGGGGTACGTTGACCTTGGTCAGATCGACCTCCTCGTACAGGAAGGGTTCTACTCCAATCGCACCGACTTTATCAGGACGGCCATTCGTAACCAGCTTGACCGTCATCACAATTCGGTCAAGCAGTCCGTGGCCCGCCACCAACTTGAGCTAGGGCTCAGACGTTACACGCGGCAAGACTTGGAAGCTGTCCAGGCTGCGGGTGAGACACTTCACATCCAGGTTCTCGGCTTGGCCAGCATCGCTGAAGACGTCTCGCCAGAACTGGCTTTGCGAACAATTGCCTCAATCCACGTCTTAGGGGCGCTGCAGGTCAGCCCTGCAGTCAAGGCCGCCTTAGGCGATCGCATCCGATAGCTCGCCTCCGCTTCAGCCACTTGGGTTGGCCATGCCCATTCCGATGCTGGGAAGGGCACGCTCGTCCCTTGCCTGACCTTCCCTCAACAAAGGAATGACCGTCATGATTTTCGACTTAAACGAGCGCATGGCCGAGGCGCTCCGCCTTACCCGCACAGGGCAGCTCGCAGAGGCAACAGCACTCCTGCAGCGACGGCTTCAAAAGCCAAAATCGCCAGAAGTTTTGGAACGGCGTGATCGTCACTCAGTGAGGACATTTCGAGGCAGACAACTGATCGATATGGTGCCGCCGCACTCCGCCGGCTCAGGTCACTGGACAGCCCCTGGCGTCGACGCACAGCATCCCGCCGCCGCCCCCATTGCAGGTCTGGATCAGTCGCACATGCCTGAGGCGCTGCGCGGATTTCTTGAGCGCCTCGGGGTGCGCGGCTCCGGCTTCGGCCGGCGCAGGACGGCCGGGAATCGCGTACCGGATGCTGTGTCTGATGGTGCCCGCTTTGAGGAGTATACCTATGCGAACACGGCCGGCAGCCGAACGTACAAACTGTTCGTTCCAAGCTGTTATTGCGGAAATCCACTGCCGCTGATCGTGATGCTGCACGGCTGCAAGCAGTCACCGGATGACTTCGCGGCTGGAACGCGAATGAACCAATTGGCCGAAGAGCAAGGCTTTCTGGTCGCCTACCCCGGGCAACCATCCTCGGCAAACTCGTTAAAATGTTGGAACTGGTTCAGCGCGGGCGACCAGTTGCGGGACCAGGGCGAACCTTCCCTGATCGCAGGGATCACTCGACAAATCATGCGTGAATTCGCTGTAGATCCGACTCGCGTCTACGTCGCGGGGCTATCGGCAGGCGGCGCCGCGGCCGCCATCATGGGATCTGCATATTCGGATCTGTACACCGCAATTTGCGTCCATTCCGGACTTGCATGTGGGGCCGCAAAGGACCTGACCTCGGCCTTCTCCGCAATGCGCCAGGGTGGGTCACCGCCGCTCGCTGAAGGGGCAAGACGGCCGTTGCCGACAATCGTATTTCATGGCGACCGCGATAACACGGTCAGCCCACTGAACGGAGACCAGGTTATTGCCCAGTCAAAGGCGGGAATGCCGTTGCATCTGACGATCAGCCGGGGCCAGTCTGCAGGCGGGATCAGCTACACGCGCACCCTCCAAACGGACGAGAACGGCCAGCCGATCCTGGAGCAGTGGGTATTGCATGGAGCAGGTCATGCCTGGTCAGGGGGGAGCCCTGCTGGGTCCTACACCGATCCTCGTGGACCCGACGCCAGTCGTGAGATGCTGCGCTTCTTTTTCGAGAACTCCCGGGCGGCAACGTGAACCGTGCCGACGCTCATCGTTAAACCGGCAGCGACGATCGTGGGGGAGGATTCTGTGTGGTCCTCGGCCCGGCGCCATACCCTCTCCTCTGCTATGATGATGGAGAGCATTTATAGTGTGGCGGCGTGCCTCGCAAGGATGATCGCAGGAGCCCGAACATTGGAGGCGCAATGGTGTTTGATCGTTTTCAACAGTATCCATGACTTCTCGTTGGTCCTCATTGGCGCAGCCGGGTATTTTCAAATCAGTACCATCTCCATCTAGTGCTCAGATGCATTCAGATGACTCCGTCCCAGTCTGATCGTCTTGCCCGGCCTTGGGCCGGGCATCCACGAGAAACGGGCAAGACGCGTGCCGCGGCTCGTGGATGGCCGGGCCGGGCCCGGCCACGACGATCGAGGGAATCCTCGGTCTGCGTCTCAGCATGTCTGCGTCTCAGCACTAGGTGGCGTGCCGATGGCAGTCCGCAGCTATATCGATATACCCGAACGCGAACACAGAGAAGACCATTAGCAGGCGCAGCGCATCACATCGAGGCGGCCATATATCGCAAAACGGGAAGCTCATGACTCAAAACAGGAGAGCTGTCGTAAACTGGCTTTTTCTCGGCTGTATCACTGCCGTTCTTGCTGCAGGACTGGTCAACCACCAGGCGCTCGCCAACTGGTATGGTGAATACATCAGACCTGAAACCTGCATGCCGCTTGATCATATCAGCATCCAAACCGATGGAAGGATAGCAGCGATTCGTGATTTAGGAAAACTGCGTACGCCGAAAGATTTTGCTAACTCACTACAGAAATTAGGTCTCGATCTCAAACATCAACAATCCGTCAATAATTCCGAGGTACAAATCTATTCGCTCACTGACAGTACGGACACCGTCGATTTCAAGTTCTTTGCCGACCGAAACATCTGCCTCGTCGATGCCGACGGCTCGCTTGGTCTACCGAAAGGGCCAGCGATAGCGAGAGCCCCGCTACCTCCAAGTGCACCCCCAAGGGCTCAACAACCCCTCAACACGCCGCCTCAACTCGCCCCATCGGCGCCAATCACAACGGCACCCGTATCGTCGCCCCCGACGCCACCCCAAACAGCTGAAAGGTCGGTGCCAGCAAAGGTCTGGATCATCGTCCTGCTGCTGGGGAATAGCCCGGCGGGGACACCGCTACCGCAGTTCTACTTGACGAAGCAGGATTGCCTGGCACATCTCGCAAGGACAGAAAACGACCCGCTGATCGGCAGCGCAACGGAAGCAGGTCGGTTCCGGCTCGATTGCCTGCAGCTGACTGAAGCGAATGAGAAGATTGGGGAACCCAACCTACCTCATTCCAGGGTTCGCCCACTCGCAAAAAGACGGCACCACCCGACGCAGCCGCCGGCGCCCATTCAGGACTGGAGCATAAGCAACAACCCACCCCCGTCGGAGCGATCAAGCCGCATAGAAGTTCCTCAATGAGGCAACAGCAGCGACACCGACATGCCCGGCGCGTAAGTCTCCTGAATGATCCGCGCCTTCTGTTTCGCCGACCAGCGCCGTCGCCGCTGAACCGACGTGATCACCTCAACCCGGTCAATCTTCCAGTCATAGACACAGGCATACTCCCGGTGCTTACCAAGGGGGTAGGTCCTGTCCGGTCCTTTAAGGGGCCGCTTCAATGCGCATTGCACTTGGACAAGGTTGTTCATTGCAACGACCCGCTAGCCTCACCTCATCCCATCGATGATTGGGTGGTGACCAAGAGAGACCGGTTTGTGAATTGCAATAAAGATCGAATAGGGGCCGACGAACAGGTCGCCGAGCGCGCGGCGCAATAATGTATTGATCCGCCGCTGAACCAGGTGGTGCTGGCGATCGTGGATCAAGTGGCAGCGCTGACACAGGCTCTTCAAGTTGTGCAGCCGATGGTTACTAGCCTGCCGTAAATGCAACACCCGAAGGCTGGCCCAAGGCTCCAGGTGCGTCTTAGCGTGTGTTCGGTTCTGATGGCCTTTCGATCTATTCTCAAAATCGATATCCGCGACTTTAAGCTTGGTGACCGGAAGGATTTTAAGGTCAGGGGCTTGTTTCGGAACATTGGACCAGTTGCATCTACCCCTTCCCGCTCGCGGAGGTGGGCGGCGGGGTGGTGGTGCGGCGGGCGGTGATCGGCGCGGTGCGGATATTGTCGAGGTCGATTTCCGGCATCGGCAGGCCGAGCATATCGCACACCGCGTTGGCCAGCGCGTTGTAGTCGCCGAAGTTGCGGCGCAGCCAGCCGCGCCAGTTCGGCAGCCCGCCGCTGGCATGCGCTTCAAATGCGGATTCGCGGCCGTCAAGGGCCGAGGATACGTGATCCCAGGCCATCTGCAGGAGTGCTGCGCGCTGCAGCGCGGTGTAACCGCCACCGCCGAATGATTCCTCAAGCCCGGCGGCAAGCTCGGGTGCGGCCAGATCGCGGTCGGACGGGGCGACGACGAGCGAGGAGCCGGGAATGATCCGCAAAATCTCGGACATTCGCGCGCGCGCTTTCAGCAATTGGATGCCGCCGGCCGCGAGATGCGCATGGCGCGGGAAACAATAGCCGGCCGCCGTAAATTCGGGGTCGCGTTCGGCCGCGACGAGACTGGCGCGCACAGTTTGTACCGAGACGACAAGGTCGATCAGATATTCGATCGTCAGCTCGTGTTCTTTGAGGCCCATCGCGTCGGTCAAGGCCAAAGCCAGACCAAGCGTGAACTCCGCCTTCGCGAGCCAGCCGTAAAGATGATGCCAGCGCAGCCAACGCGCGATCGCCTCGGGCGAGGGGTCGACAAAGAACACGCGCTCCCACGGGATCAGCACGTTGTCAAGCCACATCTGCCCATCGAGCTCGTCAAAGCGACTGGACAGCGGAGAGACGAACGGGTTGTCGTCGCGCGTTGCGCGCTTGCGGCACAGCACCGTCACGCCAGGGGCGGCGACCGACACGATAAAGCTCGCCGGTCGGCCCCTGACCTCCATTCGCGAGAGGGCGCCGACATAGACGTCCTCGGCATAAGCCGGGCTCGTATGCATGCCAAGTCGGCCCGAAACCACGATGCCCCGATCGGTCTCGCGCACCAGCTTGAATGCGACGCGGTCGGCCGGATCGGGACGCATGCGCTGGCCGATAATCGGCGCGCCGCCGCAATACGTCAGAAACCGTCCGGTGCGGGCGATATCGTCGCGATAGGCTGCGGCGGCGGCGATCTGCTCGGCCGGGGCACCGCCCGATTGCGCCGCCGTCAGTACGCCGAGCGCGATCAGATTGCCGTAGGCCGGCGTGTGGGTGATGTTGCCGGCGCTTAAAAACGTGGTTTTGGCAAAGGATCGGCCCATCCCGACCAAATCCTCGACCGTTTTCGGCGCGACATAGGCCCATGGCAGACTTTCGCCGCACGCTTTGTGCGGCGACAATAAGAGCGGCTGCCAGTCCGGATCGAGGTGCCGGTCGTACCAGGCCGCATACTCGTCGACCATCGCGCGCGTTGCGGGATGGGTGGTAACGTCCTCGGCCCAGCCCTCGCCCATCACCCAGACCCGGCGTCCGTCGCGCAACGTCTTCCGGTACTCGACCCCCGTCCTCATGTCTGGCTCCCGATGTTCGCTGCGCCGCACCATGTTGCGTTGGCGGAGCCGCAGGCTCAATCGCCTATTGTGGCTGTGCGTTTACCGATCGCCAAGCACGCTGCGTCGGGATGGCGGCAGGTTTTGCGCAGTTGTCGCCAAGCGGGTTTCCTCAAAGAGGGCTGGAATGGATCTGTGGCGTGCCCTGATCGGGCGCCGATTGGCCAACGACGAAGCCGGAAGCCGCAAGCTCACGGTCCCGGAGGGCGTCTCGGCGATGGGCCTCGACGGGCTCAGCTCGTCAGCCTACGGACCTGAAGCGGCGCTGACCATCTTGATCCCGGTCGGGGCTGCCGGGCTGCACATGATCACGCCGATCATGGGCGGCATTTTGGTGCTGCTGGGGCTGCTCTTCGTCTCCTATTGGCAGACCATCGAAGCCTATCCGAGCAATGGCGGATCCTACACCGTCGCCAGTCGGAATCTCGGTGCCAATGCCGGGCTGCTCGCCGCCAGCGCCTTGATGATCGATTATGTGCTCAACGTCGCGGTCGGGATCTCGGCCGGGGTTGGTGCCCTGACCTCGGCTGTCCCGCCGCTGCATCCCTATACGCTGTGGCTGTGCCTTGCGGTGCTGGCACTGATCGCGATCATCAATCTGCGCGGGACAGTGGAGGCCGGTCTTTGTTTTCGATCCCGACCTATCTGTTTATCGTCAGCCTGGGCGGCATGCTGATTTTCGGAGTGATTAAGACGCTCGCCGCCGGCGGCAGTCCGACCCCGGTTGTGCGGCCGCCGCCGCTGCCCCGGCAACCGCAGCCGTCACCTTGCGGTTGCTGCTGCGGGCATTTGCCAGCGGCTGCACCGCGATGACCGGGGTCGAGGCGGTCAGCAACGGGATCAGCGCGTTTCGCGAACCAGCCGTCAAGCGCGGCCACGTGACCTTGGCGGCGATCGTCCTGATCCTTGCCGTGTTGCTTGGGGTTATTGCCTATCTCGCGCGCGCTTATGACATCGGGGCGATGAACCAGGCGAGGCCGGGTATCAGAGTGTGCTGTCGCAGCTGGTCGGCGCGGTCGTTGGTCGCGGCATCGTCTACTTTGTCACGATCGGCAGCGTGCTCGCGGTGCTGTGCCTGTCGGCCAATACCAGCTTTGTTGATTTCCCGCGGCTATGCCGCTTGGTGGCGCAAGATGCCTATCTGCCGCGCGCCTTTCGCGATGCCAGGCCGCCGGCTTGTTTATTCGGCTCGGCATTCTGTGGCTGGCGACCGCTGCCGGATTGTTGTTGATCACGTTTGGCGGCATCACCGATCGGCTGATCCCGCTCTTCGCGGTCGGCGCCTTCACAGCATTTACCTTATCGCAGCTCGGTATGGCAGTTCATTGGCATCGTCAAGCCGGCAACCGGCTGCGCCTTGCGGTGAACGGCATCGGGGCGGCCGGGACCGGGGCGGCGCTGTGCGTGATCCTCGGTGCCAAGTTTCTCGAAGGCGCCTGGATTACGGTCGTCGTGATTCCGTGCGTTCTCACCTTGCTTAAGCTGATTAAGCGCTATTACCGCATCATCGATCGCGAATTACATGCCGACAGCGCTCTCGATCTGAGCGCATTGAAGCCGCCACTGGCACTGATCCCGATCGTCGAATGGAACCGGTTGACCGAGAAGGCAGTCCGTTATGGGCTGATGATCGCGCCCGAGGTGATCGCCATCCATCTGACCCGGCTCCAAGGTCCGGACGCCGAAGAGCACAATGGCCGCTTGCGGCGGCAATGGCGGCAATTCGTCGAGTTGCCGGCGCAGAAAGTGGGCCTCCGATGCACCGAAATTGCTAGTTATCGCCGTCGCCCTATCGCAGCTTTGTCGGCCATATGCTGCGGCTGCATCGAGGAGGATCAGAGCACCGTCAGGCGGGCGGCCGATTGTTGGTCGTGATCCCGGAGATGATCAAGGAACATTGGTGGGACGATCTTCTGACGCCTCGCGGCGCGCCCATATGTTGCGCGCAGGCGCTACTGCGGCATGGCGGGCCCGACCTCGCCGTCGTCATCGTGCCGTGGGCGCGCGAAGCTCCGCATCCCGAAAAAATCATCGAGGAGGAAGAGCCGTAGGCTGGGGCTGCTCCGCGAGCAGCGGCACCGTCGCGGCAAACCCCGAGCCGCCAAAGCGTGATGACTTGTCGCGGGACAGGGGAGGGGCCGAGTGTGGCGGAAGCCCGGTGGCACTTCACTGCCCTGATTACTGAGCTCTGATAAGCCCTTGCGCCGCGCCGACGAAAGTGCAACACGGCTACACAAGACGAAGCGCGGGAGGCGGGACATGGCGCAAGAGCCGACATCGTCGATCGAGACGGTTCTGGAAAACCAACGGTTCGGTAGCCTCCAGATCCGCGTCGCGGCGATTTGCGTCCTGATCCAGATGTGCGACGGCTACGATGTCGGTTCGATCGGCTGGGCGGTGCCTTCCTTGACCCATGCCTGGCATTTGGCGCCGTCGGCCTTTGCGACGGCTTTCTTGTGGTCGAATATCGGCGTGATGATTGGCGCCCTCGCCTCCGGGCCAATCGGCGACCGCCTCGGGCGGCGGCCGCTGCTGATCGCCAGCATCACCATCTTCGGTCTCGCCTCGCTAGGGAGTGCCTTTGTCGGCTCGCTCGGCATCTTGAGCGGGCTGCGCTTTTTCACCGGGCTTGGCATCGGCGGAGGATTTTCCGGGACGACTGCATTGACCGGCGACTACACGCCGCGCCGTTTGCGGGCGACGATGATCATGGTGAGCTTTACCGGAGCCCCGCTCGGCGGCTTTGTCGGCGGTTTGGCGGTGTCGGCGCTGTTGCGACATTTTGGCTGGCCCGTGATTTTCGTTATCGGTGGTGTCTTTCCGCTGGCGCTGGTGCTCGTCATGGCGCTGTGGCTGCCGGAATCGCCGCGATTTCTCCTCAGGCGCGCAAATCTTGCGCCGCACCAGCGAGCCTGGATCCAAAGCCTCGGCATCGTCCAAGGGCAGGCCGAGCTGTATCCGGCCGACGTCGCCGAGAAAAATCCGATCAAGATGCTGTTTGGTCCGGGCTATCCACTGCAGACGGTGCTGCTGTGGATCATTTTCTTTTGCAGCCTACTGAATCTGTTCCTGTTTGTATTCTGGCTGCCGGAGGTGTTGCACTTGAGCGGCATGACGCCGCCCGAGGCGGTATTCGCTTCTAGCCTGATTCCCTTGGGCGGCATGGCCGCGGTGCTCTATCTCGGCTTGCTGATCGACCGCTTTGGTCCCGAGCGGACGCTGACATTTCATTATGCCGCCGGCATCGCCTTCGTTGCGTTGATCGCGCTTGCCGCCCTTCCTTATTTCGCCCTGTTGTTGGTGATCTTTTTTGCCGGGGTGACGGTGATCGGCAGTCAGACCGGGGCCAACGCAGCTTGCGGCGCGCTCTACCCGGCGCGCATGCGGACGAGCGGGATCGGCTGGGCGCTCGGCATCGGCCGCTTGGGCGGCATCGCCGCAGCACCCTTGGGCGGTTATCTGTTGGCACGGGGTTTGGCGCCAAAGCACATCTTTCTGACCGTTTGTCTGTTTGCCCTGATTGCCGCGGTGGCGACCGGGCTCCTGGCGCTGCGCGGTACGCGCGTTGCCGATCGGACCGCTCCCTCCCCGACAGGCGCATAAGCTTAGCGGGGTGTCGCCACAAGCCGTGGGCATACCGGGCTGCGACTCCAATCCCCGCCGAGATCGCTCGGCCGGGTGAATGAACGCGCGCCAAGGGCTATCGCTTTCGCCCATCAAACAAACGGCTATGCCTTTTGGCCATCGGCGGGGATTTGACCGGAATTATGTAGCAGACGCACCTGCACCTACTCTGAACAATTGAGGCGAGTTTTGGACTCACGCTCTAGTTTAAATTGTGGTAAGTTCTTTGTAGAGAGGTAACCCCGCCCTTATTGTGCCGACCCGCTTGACCCAGAGAAATAAGGGCGCGAGCTTCCGAATCGGAACAATGGATCCCATAAATCCGTTGATTTTAACCGTCCGCAGGCGAGGATGGCGCGGTCACAGCACCCGAACAAGGATATCGAGGCGGCTGTGCAATACGCAGAAAGCCAAGGATGGAGATGCATTATGGCTGGGCATTGGGGTCGCATTCTCTGCCCGCATCGCGCCCGTGATGGCTGTTGGATGGCCGTGAACGGCACCCCGCGAAATCCGTTTGCACACGCTCAACGTATTCGCGAATACGTTGACAAGTGCCCCCATAAAGGGAGCGGCCCATGACGATCTATCGGTTCAGCATTGAGGTCAGCGGGATCGATCCAAACGAGATAGGTTTGGAGGATCGCTTTTATGGGAATGGCGTAGATGACGCGCTCATCTCGGTTTCGAATGGTAGGCTAGTCCTTGCGTTCGACCGAGAAGCTATAGACGCGGAGTCAGCCATCAATTCGGCGAGAGATGATATCCTCAAGCGCGGCGGCAGCATTGCGCGGGTGGAGTGGGACAATCCAAGAACGTGGGATTCGGCCGACTAAAGGGTTGTGCCGCTGACTTTGGCTCGCGCGTCCATCAGTGCACGATGTGCCAGATGGTTCGCCAATTAATTGACTTGCAATCAGATATAGCACAGCGAAGCTGCGAGGAGACGATCAAGCGCCGCCAAGCCCTCTAATTGCATCAGGTGCATTTGCTGCATAATTGCGGATTTGACCCCGATAGCGGGCTGTGACTTCGATCTCGATCTTCATGCGCGGATCGACGAGCCCGCAGATGAGCGCTGTCGCCGCGGGGCGGATCGCGCCAAAAACTTCGCCCAGGACAGGTACGATTTTAGGCCAATCGGCAAGGTCGGGCAGGTAATAACGCACGCGCACGATGTCGGCGAGGGTGGCACCGGCCTCTGCGAGAGCCGCCTCGATGTTGCGCAAGGCCTGCCGCGCCTGCTCGGCCGGATCGTCGGCGATCGTCATTTGCGTGTAGTCGAAACCGGTCGTGCCGGCGACGAACATCCATTCCCCATCGACGACGGCGCGGCTATATCCGGCCGCGGCTTCGAACGCCGATCCCGATGAAATCAGCCGCCGCATCTTACGCACTCCTGGCGGGGGGCTTCATCGAGGCGGCGCAGATGAGTATCAAAGCATCGATGCTGCGCAACCATTGCCTGAATCTGCTCGATGGTTCCTCTCATGTCCTCAAAGCCAGGCACTCATCGTTTCATGCCGCAGCATAATCGAGGTCAAGATCCGCATGTCGTTATCATTGGCGGCTGGCTCAGCCAGCACGCGTTCGAATTGCTGGACTATCAATTCGAGTGGCACCCTATCCGCCATAGCGCAAGTCTGGGAATGCCGAGAAGCGAGTCAACGAGTTGTGAGCAGCTCTCGTGTCGGAAGGTAAATTCGCCACCTTTCCCCGACATTCTCGGCAGCATCCGGTAATCCAAACCGGCTCAGGACCGAGGCCCATGTTATAAAGCGGGGATGCTAACCCTCAGTGACGTAACTTACCGTATCGAAAGGCGGCGTCTGCTCGATCGCGCCAGCCTGCAAATCCCGGACGGCGCCAAGGTCGGGTTGGTCGGCCGCAACGGCGTCGGTAAATCGACCCTTTTCAATCTCATTCGCGGCGTTTTGGACCCAGAGGACGGGACGATCGAAGCGCCGGGCAGCCAGCGCATCGGTTTTCTTGCGCAGGAGGCCCCCGGGGGACCCGCAACCCCCTTCGAAACGGTGCTGGCCGCCGATCGCGAGCGCACGCGCTTGCTCGCCGAACGGGAGGCCGATCCGGACCCGATGCGGGCAGCCGAAATCGAGACACGGCTCATTGAGATCGGCGCTCACTCGGCCCACGCTCGTGCGGGCCGCATTCTCGCCGGGCTTGGCCTTGACGACACGCTGCAGCAGCAACCGCTCGCCGACTTGTCGGGCGGTTTGCGCATGCGGACGGCGTTGGCCGCGGTGCTCTTTACCGAGCCCGATTTGCTGCTGCTCGACGAACCCACCAACCACCTCGATTTCGAATCCGCGCTATGGCTCGAGCGCTTTTTGCGTGGATATCGCCGAACATTGATTCTGATCAGCCATGACCGCCGTGTGTTGAACGCGGTGACGACAATGACCGTGCACCTCGAGCGCGGAAAGTTGACCGCTTACTCCGGCAACTTCGACGCATTTCTGCGGGCAAGACGCGAGCACGCCGAGCGCATGGCGGTCTTGGCTAAACAGCAGCAAGACCAGCGGCAGCGGTTGCAGGCGTTTGTCGATCGATTTCGCGCCAAGGCATCAAAAGCACGCCAGGCGCAGAGCCGGCTCAAGGCGCTGGCTCGGCTCGAACCCATCCCAATCGCCGCAGCCGAGCCTCCGCCGCGGATTGCATTTCCTGAGCCGCTGCAGTTACGCCCGCCGCTGATCTCGCTCGAACGCGCGAGCGTCGGCTATGTGCCGAAAAAGCCAGTTCTGTCGCGACTCGATTTACGGCTCGACCCGGACGACCGCATCGCGCTTTTGGGCGCGAATGGCAATGGCAAGACGACCTTCGCTCGTCTCCTCGCCGGTCGCCTCCCGCTGCTCGGGGGCAACATAGTTTGCTCGCCGAAATTGCGTTGCGGCTACTTCGCTCAGCATCAGATAGAGGAGATGAGGCCGGACAAATCGGCTTATGATCACTTGTCGGCACTGATGCCTGGCGCATTGCCCGAGACCGTGCGCGCCCGGCTCGGCAGCTTTGGGTTTGGCGAGGATAAGGCGTTTGTGCCCATCGCCGAATTATCCGGAGGCGAGCGGGCGCGGCTCAATCTTGCGCTGGTTACACACGATGCGCCGTCGCTTCTCATTCTGGACGAGCCGACCAACCATCTCGACCTGGAAACCCGGGAAGCGTTAGTTCAGGCGCTGAACGAGTTTTCCGGTGCAGTGGTGCTGATCAGCCATGATGAGCATTTGCTGGAATTGGTTGTCGACCGGCTATGGCTGGTGGCGGACAGAACCGTACGGCCTTTCGAGGGTGATCTCGAAGACTACCGTCGGATGGTGCTGGAGCGGTCCGAACCTGCGAACGGCGATGGCCGCCCCAATACTAACGGGCGGCGTATGGCGCAGCGACGGACTGCCAACAAGCGACGATTGCTCGAACCTTTGCGCGAGCGGGCACAGCTGGCTGAAGCAACAGTGGCGCGGCTATCGAGAGAGCGCGAAGCGCTCGAGCGCAGGCTCGGTGCCTGCGACGGTGCGCGCCTCACCGGCTCAGCGATCAGCGAGGCATTGAAGCGACGAGCCGAGCTGATTCGCCTGATCGCTGAGGCGGAAAGCGAATGGTTTCTAAACGCCGAGGCGCTCGAGCACGCGGAACAAAAGCAAGCGAGCGAATGAGGCGGCAACGAATGGTTCTAAAAGCAATGTTGTGCGTTGAGCCAAATCGGCAATCGCTACCACAGAACGTGCAAAATATAGACCGTTCAGAGCGCGGCTGATGGCCGCAGACCAGACTAGCGCTACAATGTACTTTGACAAACGCGCACAAAGCAGTCTATCTGAGCGGGTTGACAGCGGATATCTCTCGCTAGATTGAGCAACTGGCAAGGGCGGCGATGAAATCGCCGTTGCGAGCGCCTTCCGGAGCGGATTTGCTATGGCCGACAGTCCTACGATCACCGATCGGAACCTTGAAGCGACGACGAACATTTCGCTCAAGCGGGAGCCGGCCTGCTTTGCCTTTTTATCTCCGCGATCGATCGCATCGCCAATGTCGATCGACTCGATTAACCTGGACCTTGCTTCGGCCGACTATTTCCATGGGCGAGCCTCGTTGTGGACGACCCTAGAAATGCGATCGGCAGTCAGTGATGACCATCCAACCGCTCTTCTCGGCTTCGACGAGACCTTTTTGCGGCCTTTTGCCCGAGCTTTAATCGAGGCGGCAACGACCCGCGCCGCTTATCGAATGAGCATCCTTCACGAGACTCGCAACCCGGAGCGTTGCCGGGTGGTCGAGTATGTCACCGGGCCCGGCAAAGCTCTGCACGAGTTGATTCTCCAACCCTATGACAATGTAGTGTTGATCAGCGCTACCAACGGCAAAGACGGCGAGGAAACGCTGTTCCAGCTGCCGCGCACCGACAGCTTTCTGCGCGCATTCGCCAAGATCGCATATGTCGCCGATCAGGCTCTGCATGATCTACTCGATGACATGGAGCGAATCGGTCGTCATCAAAGAACCGCGACGAATCCTCAGCCCCCAAACACGACATCACAAGTATAGGTTCGGATATGCTGGTCGATCCGGTTCAGGCTGAGCAGTCGAGTTTATTAGCCCTGAACTGCTGATGCGCAGTTCACGCCGGCGGACACAGACTACGCTGCCGATTGCCACACGCGGGGGTCCGGGGCCCCCGCGTTACGCTGTTATGGATACCCGAGGTAACGGATACCCGAGCCCTTAAGATTTAGTGCGGCGGCGGCCCACCGGCCCCAGGGCTATACGGTGGCGGAGGGGGCGCGCCCTCATTGGGAGGCATTCCTCCTCCAGGCGCTCCGCCCGGCATTCCCATGTTGCCTCCGCCAGCCGGGCCTTCCGGGGCTGCCATTGGCGCGCCTCCACCAGGGGCCGGTGGGTTACTCAGATTGCCGGACTGAATGCGCGCAAGCTCTTCACGATTAAGTTGCGCCGTGGTATCGCCGCTGAGTGCAGCCCGGGCGGCCATTTCTTTATGATGGGCATGCATTGCCCTCGCGTGTCTGACCGCGTGGTGATGAGACGGCGGTGGCGGCATCGCCGAATTCTCCGCCGGCGCCGGAGTCGGAGCCGGCATGGGAGCGCCAAGTCCCGGTTGCCCTGTTGCCGGGTTAAATTGTTGTTGGGTTTGCGCCCAAGCCGGCGCTGCGATCGCCAGCGCGGCGGTGATCGCGATGCTGCTTACAAGGTGTTTCATGCCCGGTCCTCTCCGATCAACATAGGAACAACAGTTCGCGACAGGCTCTTCGGAAACGAGAGCAGTCCGACTCTCTCCAAGCACGGGCGCGGTCCTGCTCACCGCGTTACCCCGACGCAACAGCGCGGTTGGCCAATGTCGGAAGAATGTTTTTAGTGGCCCGGCGGCGGTCCCGGCGGCATCGCGCCCGGCGGCGGTCCCGATTCAGCCGCTGGCGGTGGTCCCGACGGCGCGGGCGGATTATTCAGGTTGCCGGATTGGATGCGGGCGAGCTCCTCGCGATTGAGCTGCGCTGTGGTATCGCCGCTCAGCGCCGCTTTGCGTGCCATCTCGCGATGGAAATGGTGCATCGCCTTGGCGTGATGATAGGCAGCCAGTTCCCTATGACGATGATGTGGCCCCGGCGTCGCTGAGTTTGGCGGCGGCGCGGTGGCTTCCGGCGGCGGCGCGGTGGCTTCCGGCGGCGGCGGAGCGCCACCTCCGGTGTATGGCGTCAGCCCGGGCCCGCCAGGATTGGGACCAGGCGTGCCCACCGAATTCCCCCCACTCGGGTTTTGCGCCCAAACCGGCAAGGCCACCATCAGCGCGGTGGCAACCGCAACTCCGCTCAGTAAGTGTTTCATGTCCGTTGTCCTCCGTGGCAATACGCCTGCTGCCTCGATAAGAGAGCGCCGACCCAGCTGGCTCTCAATAGCTCCTTCACGGCCTGATTCTTTGGTCTGCAACTGTAAACGTAGATCAGACATCCATATTTACTAGATATCCTGGGGTGAGTCTCCTTTCAAGCGCTTAGGTTGCTCAATCTTGAGGTGATTTGCTCTCAAGGCGAGGAGAACGCGGACGTTTGTCGATCAAACTCAGTGCCGGTTGCGAGCGCTCGATCGAGCCGCAATAGGTTGTGCCGGCCAAGTGGAAGGCCTCTCGACGGCATTGACGGTCCGCCTATTTCAGAAGCGAGCTGTATTTCATAGCTGTCGATTGTGTGGCCTCTCGTCATTTGTATCTTTGGCGCTTGCTCATGTTCGCCGGCCAACGGCACTGCAAGATCTGCGACGTTCCGATCAGATGGTGGGCCACCCTGGATAGAGCGGTGATTATTTTATGACATTCATGACAAAGGCGGCTGGTGCCGCCTCTGTCGCTCGCAAACCTGCCTCGGCGCCGCTCGACGGGCCCGCAGCGCCACCGAAGGTCCCAGTTAGTTGTCTAAGCCGGCGTGAACGGCCGCCGGGGGCGACACCTAACCGCGTTGGGCTATTTGATGCGTCTAAGATGATTTGGTGGATTTTGCATGGTGACTTTTCTTGGTGGTTCGGTGGCTGGTCTTATGTGTCGGCGATTTGGGTGGTGTTGTCTCCGTACCGGGCGCTGGGGTCGTCGGCGCGACCGCAGGCGCATTTGTCGCGGGCGGTGGCGCACCGGCCGAAGAGGGCTGAGCAAAAGCTCCGGTCGACACAGCATTGCCGGCAAGGAAGGCAACAAGTGCGACCGCGGTAATCAACGTCTTCATACAAGGGCTCCTAGGGAGGGAATAACCGTTCGCCGTTCCTGAGGGCGATCAAGCGCTCACGTCACGACAGCTGCGATTGTGAAGCGCATCCTTATGATACCACAAATTGGGTTAAGAGCGAGTGCTTATCACAAATAATGCAGCGCCCGCCAAAGGAAATTGGCCGATTCGGGCGCTTGCAGTGCCCACGGACTTCAGCGTTTCGATGGGGCACACAATAGCCGGCCGCATCCATCGCCGCGCTTGCGACATAAGTGTAAGTCTTGATGAAGAGAATAGAACAAAAAAGCCGCCGCGGCAAAGCCGCGGCGGCTGTCGGAACCTTGCTAAGCGGGCAGGATCCGCAGTTGGTCGTAGATGTGAACGTCTATGGGAACACGATCTCCACCCGCCGGTTTTGCGGCTCGCGGACACCGAGCGGGGTCGGTACGCGCGGATCGTTCATGCCACGACCGGAGACAGCCATTTCGTTGCGCGGAATGCCGAGCCGCTCAAGTACCGTGGCCACCGCATTGGCGCGGCGCTCCGATAACCGCTGGTTATAGCCAGGCGAGCCGGTCAGGTCGGTATACCCGGTGACCTGAATCTGGACCGCACCACCCGCCTTGTAATGGGCTGCCGCGGCCTCGAGGATCTGCATCCCTTCTGGCGTGATGTTGTATTTATCCCAATCGAAGAACACCAGGTAGACCTGATGCGGCGGCGGCGGCGGCGGGGCCGGCGGGGCCGGTGGCGGCGGTGGCGGCGGTGGCGGCGGTGCGCCAAACATCATCGTCAAGCTGGCGACCACATTGTTCGATTGGTATTTGACGTTTTTCGACGCTGGCTAGAAGCATGCACGCATCCGGTGGGCGTCGTGACATTCGCGGCCGGTAGATCGTGGTATTCTGGCGTTGCGCAAATAGCGGTAATCGACATCAAGCGCCAGTGCCGGATTGATCAGATAACGAATGCCGGCAATCCCTTGATACCCAAACGCCCCACTTACTGCCGCTGAAGATGGGCTGGTGAAGGTAACTGCTGCCCGGTCGGGGTCGTTACAGTGGCGGTGCCGCCGAGACTACGAAAGACATCGACCGCCCCAATGCCGCCCCCGATATGCGGGGTAATCGGCCATCCCAACGTGAAGTCGTATATCGCATTGGTCATGATCGCGTTCGAGTGGGAGCTGCCTGTTGCATTGGCGAAGCTCTGTACTCCAGGAAGGCCGACGAACCCGAGTTCGAATTTTTCCGATAGCTATATTCTTCTTCAAAGCGCCACGGACCCCAGGCGTAGCCTAGCCGCGCACCGGCGTTGAAGCCGCTGTTGTAATTGACCGTTGGTTTGACCTGAGGGGTGACGATAACCCCGCGGGGACCCTGGACGGCGATGCCGGGGGTCTGACTGAACAGCTTGGTCCACCCGCCTTCGGGCCCCAGATAAAAGGCCCCTGGCGGATAGGGGCCAAAAAATTGGGCATGCGCCTGGGCGCCGCCAAACGCGATGGCGAGCGCGACGCCGACGCCGAGTAGATAGCGATTTCTCATCCC
>CAWJXM010000050.1:0-13182 GCA_963846635.1 uncultured Alphaproteobacteria bacterium
TCATCCGCATTTTCGGTGCAGGCGGGGCGCCATCAGAGCTTGTCCGGGTTTGGGGCTCTGTGATCACGCCGCGTGAAGAACGCGGCTGCGAAGAAGATCGAATTTGGCACGCCCGTACATCTGCCGTTTCAGCATCTTCAGCCGGTTGACCTGTCCCTCAACAGGACCGTTGCTCCCGGGCTGCGACAGGGCGACCCGAACCGCCGCGATGTCGTTGATGATCCCGGTGGCAAAGCCGCGCAACGCGGTGGCTTGGGTAGTCGCCAGCCAGAGATCGAACGCTGCCGCATCGCGCTCGCGCAGGATCCGATCGAACTCATTGACGGCTTCCGCTGCGGTGCGGATCTCGGACGAGAGAGCGGTGAGCGTGTCGACAACCTGCCGGTCGGCTCGCGTCAGCGTCGCGTCGGGCGTCGTCAGAAGGCGCGCGGCGCGTCGGCTCGACGGCACGCGCCACGACGGCAGCGGGCATTCTCGGTCGCCGGCGGCGGCGTCGCGGCCGCGGCGCCGGATGGCCCCCCGCCGGACGATGTCGTACCCGCCCGCGAACCCGCGATCGCGCAATTCGCGCCACAGCTGGGCGCTGTTGCGGCACCCCTCGGCCCAGCGCCGCTCCCCATACGCGCGATGCCGGTCGAGCGCGCTCGACCCCGGCGCGCGGCGGTACACCGGTGCCGCACCGGCGCGCAACCAGCGGCGCACCGCGTTGCGCGCCATCCCGAGGCGCCGCGCGATGCGGCGGATCGGCACACCCTCGCGCCGCCGGCGCGCCATCTCGTCATGGCGCGCCGCCGCCGCTCGCGCCGCGCCGCGCGGTGCCGTTCGCTTGGCATCGCAGCCCGTTGCCCGCCTGTCGCCGATCGCGGCGCGCCGGCGGGCGGCATGCAGCGCCGGGCGGCTTCGCGCCGCTCGCGGGGGTGCCGGTCGAGCATTTGGCGCCGCGCGTCGGACGCATTCACCATGAGATGCCAGCGGTCGGCGATCTGCACCGCCGGCGGCGCGCCGGCGCGAATGCCCTCGGCGTAAGCGCCCGC
This sequence comes from uncultured Alphaproteobacteria bacterium, assembly GCA_963846635.1. GTDB lineage: Bacteria > Pseudomonadota > Alphaproteobacteria > ATCC43930 > CGMCC-115725 > AP-15. The sequence goes on from CAWJXM010000050.1 coordinate 1,035, forward strand.
GCGGTCGCGGCTGACAACAGCAACGCCCTCCCCGCGCTGCCGCAACCAGGAGGCCAGTGTCTCGCCGGTGCGGTCGGGCAGCCGGTCGATGACACGGTGGCGCTCGAGGTCGCAAATGATGGTGCCGTAGCGGTGACCACGCCGCCATGCCCAGTCATCCCCCCCGATGATGCGGGGCGGCGATGCGATCTCGCCGCCGCGCGCGCGGATCAGCCGCCGCAGGGTATCACCGCTGACCGGCATCGCCAGCCTTCCGGCCAGGCGCGAGCCCGGCTCGCCGCCGAGGGCGCGGCCAATCTGCTGCTGGATCTCGCGCCGCCGCAGAGTGCGCCTCGCTTTGGGCTGCGTAAGGGCCAGGCGCTCGGCGAAGATGCGGCGCCGGCAATCGCGGTTTGTGCAGCGGACGCGCCGGAGGCGGAGGTGCAGGTAGAGGATACGCCCTTGCCGGGGCAAGTCTGCAAGACGGCGCGAATAGGAACTGTCGACACGGGCACGCGGCTGATGGCACAGCGGGCACGCGGCGCGGTCCCTGTTTGACCGGGTGATCAGAATGATGTGTTCAGGCGCAGGCCGAAGCCGATCAACCGTCAGACCGGACGGGACCAGCGACAACAGCGATCTTGGAAACAGGATGGGTCACGGGAAGGAAGCAGCTCTCCTTTATATGTCCCTTCCCTCGGCTACCGTCACCAGCCTGCACCGAAAATGCGGATGAACCCCGCTTCCACGCTGTTTTCCACCCTGGGGGGGATCCGCGCTTTAGATTGCTATGGAGTGTGCGCGAAAAAGCAGCCAGCCCAGGCGTCTTGCGGCAGGTTTATTTCGGGGCCGCGCCGCAGGATGAATCGGAGATCGAAATGGTGCTTCGCGATATTATGGTTTGCCTCGATGGTACCCTCGCGGGTGAAGGGCGACTTGAGCTGGGCCTCAATCTGGCGCGGGCCAGCAAGGCGTATCTGACCGCCGTCTATTGCGTGCCAGAGCTGCACGCGCCACCGCCATTGCCGGCCGGTGCAGGCCTGCCGCCAACCATCCTCGGGCCGGTGTCACCCGACGGCGCCACCGCGATCGGCGAGGAGCCCACACCGGTGCCGATATCGGCGATGCCGATCCTCGCCGAGGCCGAACACGCCGATGAGGCGGAACAACGGTTCCAGCAAGAACTGCCATTGCGCGAGATCGACGGCGAATGGCGCTCACTAGATCGAGACGATATCCCGGAGCTGGTTCAGCTCGCCAAATCGGCAGATCTGGTGATTCTCGGGCAGCATCCGGCGAACGAAACCGAAGGTTTGGTGTGGCTGCGGCCGGATGATGTCATGATCGAGGTCGGCAGGCCGGTTCTGATCGTACCCGAAATCGGCAGCTTCGAGCATGTCGGCAAACGCGTGCTGATAGCCTGGGACGGGACGCGCGAGGCCAACCGGGCGCTGCACGATGCTTTGCCGTTGCTCGGTGACGCCGAGAGGGTCACCGTCGTGCATATCGGGGCGCAGCAGGCCGATCTCGACCGGGATCGGCCCTGGCTCGAACGCATCGTCCATCATTTGGCCCGGCACGGGATCAATGCGCAGCCCGAAGAGAGCTTGCACCCGGCGATGTCGGTCCAGGATGCGTTATTGTCGCGCGCCGCCGACCTCGCCGCCGATATGATCGTGGCGGGGGCGTATCACCATTCGCCATTGCGCGAGAGCGTCTTTGGCGGGGTCAGTCGCGGCCTCCTCGATCACATGATGGTACCGGTTCTGATGTCGCACTGAACGCCGGTTCGACCCGATTGGCTGTCAGAATCGGCCGAAATCACCGCCGACCGGCAGGCGAGCGCAACCATGCAATAGCCGTTTTTGGCTCGTATGGTTTCGGGCGATTGGGCGGTTGAACGGGAGCGAAAAAGCCTTGGACTGGTCGCATAGCCTGATCTCGACCTGATAAAACAGGCCGAACAAGAACGCGAGATCGGCACCGGATAGCTTGGAGCCGGTTCGGCACCCGCGCAACCGGGCGCGGTGTCTAATGATGATGATGTGTGTCGTTGCAGATTTGCTGCAGAAGCAGCGAAACGGCGCGATATCCGCTTACCCAAGGATGGTGCGCAGCGCGTGAAAACCGTGGTCGAGGTCTTCGATCAGATCCTGCGGGTCTTCGAGACCGATATGCAGGCGCAATGTCGGGCCTCCGGGCTCCCAGTGCGTGGCGCTGCGGATGCGCGCCGGGGTTGTCGGCTGGATCAGGCTCTCGAACCCGCCCCAGCTGGCGCCGATGCCAAACAGATCGAGCGCGTCGATCATCGCGTAGACAGCCTTTTGGGACGCCGGCTTCAGCACCACCCCGAACAACCCGCTGGCACCGAGAAAATCGCGCTGCCACAGCGCGTAGCCGGGGTCTTCGGGCAGTGCGGGATAGAGCACGCGCACGACTTCGGGGCGGCTCTGCAGCCAGCGTGCTACGGCGAGCGCGTTCTTCTGATGGCGTTCGAGCCGCACGCTCAAGGTGCGCAGACCACGCAAGGCGAGATAGACGTCGTCGGGTCCCGCGCAATGGCCGATATCAGCCGCCATCGTACGCACCGGGTCGTACATCTCCTTGGTCGTGATGACCGCACCGAGCATCACATCGGAATGGCCGACGATGTATTTGGTGGCGGCATGGATCGACACATCGACACCGCGCTCAAACGACGGAAACAGCCACGGCGAAGCCCAGGTATTGTCCATCAGCACTTTGGCGCCGGCGGCATGGGCGGCGGCGGCGATCACCGGCACGTCCTGTACTTCAAAGGTCAGCGAGCCCGGCGATTCGACATAGACGACCCGGGTATTGGGGCGGATCAGCCGAGCGATGCCCTCGCCGATCAGCGGGTCGTAATAGGTCGTTTCGATGCCGCAGCGGGTCAGCACCTTGTCACAGAAATTGCGCGCCGGCCCATAGACCGAGTCGACCATCAACAGATGGTCGCCGTTCTTCAGACAAGCCTGCAAGGGTGCGGTCACGGCCGCGAGCCCGGAGGACATCAGCATCGCGCGATAGCCGCCCTCGATCGCCGCCACCGCCTCTTCGAGCGCAAAGGTTGTCGGCGTACCGAGAAGACCATAACGGACGACATCAAAGCGCCGGCCTGCGGCGCGCTTGGCTTCCCACTCCGCCATATTGGCCGACAGAATCGTCGAGGCGTGATAGACCGGCGGGTTGACGGCGCCGTGATGCGCCTCGGGATGACGGCCGAGATGGGTGAGGAGCGTGTCTTTGCGGTAATTGCGCGGCCTGTCATCGTTTTTCATATGCAGCCCTCTACCATGCCCTCAGCGCGCGGCGCGCTGAAACGCTCGGCATCGCAGCTTTTAGCGCGACAATGCGCGGTCGCCCAGACCCTGCGTCAGCCGAGTAGAGAGCGCCCATGGTTCCGGTCCGGCCTTCGATACAAAGAGAGACGTTGATGAAATTGGGTGTTCTGGTCTTGCTGACGATATTTCTTGTCGCCTGTTCCGATTCGACGCCAGTGGCTCCGGCGAGCGCCACCGAATCGGCGGAGATGGTCCGTAAGAACTGTGCCGACCCGCAGTGGAAGGACAAAAATCTCGGTCTGTGGTATTCGGTATGCCGCCAGTCGATTGATTGGTGAAGTGGCCGAACACAATTCTCAGAATTTCTTGAAGCATTCGCGGCCGGTGCCCTCGAGGGCTTTACAATCGACGACGACGGCCGTGCCCCTCGGATTGGGAGCAATCTGCACCGCGTAACTTTTGCCGTTCTTGCAGCGCACGCTCCAATAGGCATAGCCCTTGGCGCGGCCGTTTGTCGTCACTCCCATCGGAAAGGCTGCGACCCCAACGCAACCATGGCGAAAGCTCTTGGCCAGGAGCTCAGCCTGCTGCGGTTCCGGCATTGCCAGCAAGCGGTCGTTTGTCGGATTGCCCGAGCCCGCCGCGCCGGCGACCGTGCCTACTGCACTCGATAGGACCAGTACAGCCGCAAGGAGCACGATGCACCCCTGCCCCCGCATACCTCACCTCTCACCTAGTTTGCGCCGAAATTACCGGGGGCGGCGCACCGCTGCAATGTGAGTGGAGCGGAAAAGGAGAACGTCCTGCTAAGGGATGACCGGCAAGACAATATGCGAGGGCCGGTCGCGATCGACAAAAACCGGGTTTTCGGCAATGCGCGGATGCACCATCGCGCCTTCGGGTTCGTAGGAATTCGGGTTCACGTCGAAATGCGGAAAGTTGCTGCTCGAAATGTCGAGCCGTAGCCGATGCCCGTACAGGAACAGGTTCCCGATCGGGAACAGCTCGATCGTGATCGCGTAGACCTGACCCGGTGTCATCGGCGCGGGCTGCTCCCAGCTGTCGCGGTAGCGCACCCGCAACAGCCCCTCGCAGAGGTTCATCGCAAACCCGTCCGGGTAATCGCGGCTCGGCGGATGCAGGTCGACGAGCTTCGCGGTGAAATTGATGTCGGGGCAATCGGACGCGACCCACAGGCCGGCTGTGACCGGCCCGACGATTCGATATCGCGGTCGAGGGGTGCGGTCGCAAACGACAGCACGTTGGTGCGGGTCAGCAGCCGGTGGTCGAGCCGTTCTTCCGCGAATGGTGTGGCTGAGCGCGGACCGGGAAACGCCCAGCCTCGCGGCAGCCCTCGTGAAACTGTGCTCTTGCCCTACAGCCAGGAAGGCCCGCTCATAAGTCCATTCGAATTTAGGGCTAATCGCGACAGAGATGCGCTAAGTCATGCCCAGGCGGCCGCCGCAGCGCGGCGGGCCTGCGAGGCTACGGGAAGTTAGGCCATGGCGAATTTCGATGCCGACGCCCTGCGCGAATTGCGCGATGCGCAGGAGATCGCGATCCGGACCGAGAAGCACCCCAACAGCGCGGTGGTGATCTGGGTGGTGGTGGCCGACGACGAGGTCTTGGTGCGTTCGGTGTATGGCGCCAGGGGGCGTTGGTACAGGGACCTCGCGGCGGGCGGGCCCGCCACGCTGGAATTTGCCGGCCGCCGGCTGGCGGTGCAGGCGATCCCGGTAAGCGACCCCGCTGCGCTCGCCCGGGCCAGCCGCGAATACCTGAGGAAGTACCAGCCGAGCCCCTATGCGCAGGCGATGGTGAAGTCCGAAATCCTTTCGACCACGCTGCGGCTCGAACCGCGCTAATAGCCTGCGCTTGGTTCACCCCCCAGCTCCCCCGTTGCGGGGAGAAGCTGGAGGGGGCGCCCTGACGAAACTTCCCGACCAACAATCAGCAGGGGGCATTATCGCACGTCCGCTGGATCGGTCGCGCCGCCCTGATCGGCGGGATCCAGCGAAACAGCGTCAGCATCGGCCGGCGCGCCGGCGGCCGCGTCAGCCATCTGGGCGCTGGCGAGACGCGCGAGGCGCTCCTTTAGCAGCCTCAGCGCGTCCTCGCCCATCGGATCGGTTTCTTCAGGGTCGGGGGCGACGGCGCGCGGATCGGCTTTCCGCAACAATTCGAACAACAATTTGGTCGCGGCGAGATCGGCCCCGGTCGAGCGCTCGACAAGGCTGCGGACCATCAATTCGCGCTTGGTCAGCCGGCGGCGCTTGCCGTCGGCACCGACCGCGGGCGCGTCGAGGGCGCGCTGCAATATCCCGGCGAGACTGCTCGAACCGCGCGGCCGGCCGCGCGGGTTGGCTCTGTTGCCGGGGTGTTGGTTTGTGTGGGGTGTTGTTTGTGTTGTTGTGTGTGTGTTGTTTGTGTGTTGTTTTTTTGTGTTATGTTTTTTGTGTTTGTGTGTGTTGTTTTGTTTTGTTGTTTGTGTATATAGTGTTATAGGGTGTTGTGTAGTTTGTGGGTTTTGGTTATGTTAGTGTTGTGTGGTTTGTTTTTGTGTTGTTGTTTTGTTTGTGTTTTTAGTGTTTTTTGTTTGTGTTTGTTTGTTGTTGTATTTTTTTTTTGTTGTTTTTGTTTTTGTGTGTTGTTTGTGTTGTTTGTTGGTTTTTAGTTGTTTTGTTTTTGTTTGTTTTTGTTGTTTTGTTAAGTGTTTGTTGTTAGTTTGTTGTTAGTGTTTTTTTGTTGTTGTTTGTTGTAGTTGTGTTTTTTTTTTTCGAGTTAGATAATTGAGTTGTTTTTGATTTTTATGTTTTTGAGTTTGATTAGTATTGTGTTTGTTTTTGTTTGTTTTGTTTTTTGTGTGTGTATTTATGTGTTATGTGTTTGTTTGATGTTGTTGAGTTGTGTTGTTATTATGTTTATTTTTTTTATTGTTGTTGTATTTTGTTTTTGAGTTTTTTTGTTATTGTTTGTTTATCGTTTTTTTGTATTGTATTGAGATGTTTTATATGTTTGTTTTTTAATGTATTTTATCTTTGTATGTTTTTTTTGTTTATTTTTTTTTTTATCTTTTTTTTTTGTTTTATACTCTCTTTTATCTATTTTCCTCTCTCCTTTTACATTCTCCTCTTATCTTCCTCTTCCTTTCTTTTCTTCTTTTCTATTTATTATTCCCTCCTCTCCCCTCTCTCCTATTCTATCATTTTCTTTAACAATCTCACTCCTTCTATCTCATCTTTCTTTTCTCTCTTATATCTCTTTTCAACTTCTATCTATTCTTCTTCTATTACATATCTCTCTATCTTTTTTTATATAATTAATTTTTATATCTAATATCTTTTTAATCTAATTTTTTAAATAACTACTACTTTCACAACAACACAACAAACTATTAATTTTATTTTTAAATAAAAAAAAAAATATAATCAATTAATAACTATCAAAACTAATAAATATAATTTATAAAAATTTTTTATAAATAAAAATATTAAAAATAAATAATAATTTAAATTTAATAAATTAAAAAAAAAAAAAAAAAATATTAAAATTATATAAAAAAATAATATAAAAAATAATAAAAAAAATATAAATAAAAAAAAAAAAAAAAAAAAAAAAAAAAAAAAAAAAAAAAAAAAAAAAAAAAAAAAAAAAAAAAAACTTTTTGAAGCGGGTCGCGATCGGCGGCTTGCCATAACCCACTTCGTAGTCTCTCGGCCCGTCACTCGCCAATCGTCTGCTCCATTCCTGGTCCCGCTTCGAAACGCGACCTCAAATTCACCGCACTTATAGCTTATACAGCATCAATTGTCAATAAAGCAACATTGCTAACCCGGAGGTCCCGTGGATTCCCGCTTAAGGCCTTGCGTTTCCCGGTTCGTATCAGACAATTTCCCGGTTCGCGTGTCCTGAAATGTTAGACCCGGAGCCGCAATACCTTGATCTGCCGACAATAATTATGCCAAACCACGTGCGACAACCGCAACTTACCCGGTTGATACCCGGTTCGACGGGAATTTTGTGCCAAAGCCCAGGCGCGGCTTGCCGCCGCCCCGACGCACTCAGCCGATATCGCTTAGCTCAACCGGATGCGTGGTGGTTGAACACGGCAAGCCCGCGCAATATGTCGACCGCCTGGGTCAGTTGCTCGTCATTCGCCCCGCCGATATCCTCGTTCGCTACCGATGGCGCCGTCTTATTGGCGACTGACGGTGCCCGCTTTGTGGCGGCGTCCAAAGACGGGTTGGTCGGGCTCATGCCCGAGACCGGGCCGGGTCCGGTCTTGCCCCCTTGAACGGATGGCGCTGCAGGATTGGGGGTTGGGGCTGCGGGCTGATCCGGGTTCTTCAACGCGCCGGGCAGATCCGCCTCATGCAACCCCTCCTCCCTGGCCAGCTTTTCGAGCTTGAGCGGCGATACGATGAGATCGGGATCGAGGCCCTTGCCATCGATCTCTCTGCCCTCGGGGCTCGCGAAATGGGCGGTCGTGAGGCGGATGGCGCCACCGCTTGCGAGCGGGATCAGGGTTTCGATGGCACTCTCGCCAAAGGTTTTGGTGCCGACCAACAGGGCGCGGTGGTTGTCTTGCAACGCCGCTGCCATCAATTCGGCTTCGTCGGCCGTCCCGCCATTGACAAGAACGACGATCGGCAAGCTCTTGACGAGATCGTTTGGGGTGGCGGCAATGTGCTTGACATTGCCATCGTTGCGGCCCTTGACGACCGCAACCTCGCCTTTATCGAGAAAGTCGTTCGCGGCGGCGACCGCGTCCTGGAAATCGCCGCCTGGATTGTTGCGCAGGTCAACGACGACGCCGGCCAGCTTGCCGCCACTCTGCTGGCGCAGATCCTGAGCCGCCGCTGCAAGTGCGGCCGGAGTGCCGGGGTCGAACCCGGCCAGCCGCAAATAGCCTATATCCCCATCGATGACGTGGGTCGACACGGTTTGCAAATGATCGGCCGCGCGCTTGAGCGTAAGCTTGAGCGGCGCCTTCTCGCCCGTGCGTTCGAGGGTAAGTTTGACGCTGCTGCCGGCGGGGCCGCGCAATTTCTGCTCGACTTCCGCCAAGGTCAGCTCGAAGGTCGGTTCCTTGTCGATCGCCAGGATCAGATCGCCAGGCTTGACCCCGGCCTCCGCGGCTGGCGAGCCGTCGCGCGGCGAGATCACCTTGACCTCACCCTTGACCAAGGTCAGGGCGGCGCCGATCCCCGCCTCGCCGCTCGCCGCCGTCCCATTCATGGCCTTCAGCGCAGCCGGATCAATATAAGCTGCGTGCGGGTCGAGGCCCGTCAGCATCCCGGTGATGGCCGCGCCGACAAGCTTGCTGTCGCTGACCGGATCGACCGAGTCCTGTCGAATTCGCTCGAATGCTTCATCGAACAGGTTAAGTTCGTCATAGACAGCGTCCTTGCCGCCCTGTGGTGTTGGTTGTTGCTGGGCGAAGGCGGCAGTCGGTGCAATCGACGCCGTTACCAACAAAGCCATAGCCAGTTTACGCACCCGTACCGCCCTCCATACAGCCCTCAGCGGGGGATATACCACCGGTGGCAGCTCATCCTGCCGACAGACCAACCCGATCATCGATCGTTGAGCCTAGCCGAGCAATGATGGCATTACCATGGTTGTCAGCATCGGTTATCGCGGCAGATCATCACGGCTGAGGAGCACAGGATGGACACGCTCGCGCGACTCACCACGCGGCCATTGCCTTTTGCCGAGCTGCTCGGCATCGAATTCGTCAGCGCCTCGCCAGATCGAATCGTCGCCCGCATGAGGGTGCGCAGCGATCTTTGCACCGATCCGGCCGTGCTGCATGGCGGCGCAATCATGGCCTTTGCCGACACGCTCGGCGCTGCCGCCACAATCGCGAATTTACCGGACGGTGCGGGCACGACGACGATCGAAAGCAAGACAAACTTTGTGGCTTCGGCGCCCATCGGCGCGCAGGTCACCGGCGAGGCGACACCGGTTCATCGCGGCAGGCGCACAATGGTCTGGCAAACCCGCGTCACCAACGAGGACGGGCGGCTGATCGCGCTGACGACCCAGACGCAACTCGTTCTGTGAGCCGCTAAAGGTAATCCCGCACCCGCTCGATCTCGTCCAGCGCACCGCCCGGAGACATCGCCAGAATCTCGTCAAAACCGATCTGCTCAATCCGCTTCAACCGCTGACGGGCATCCTCGGGGGTGCCAACCAGCGAGATTTTGGCGCGCTCGGCAAGGCTTCCGGGTTCCGGGCGATGCCGCAAATCGACGACGACATTGGCGAGCACGGCATTGGTGCCGCCTGCCTCGCGATAGATGCGCATGCCGCGTTCGAGATCTTCCCAACTGCTATAGAGTCCGGATGCGATCCAGCCCTGGCATTGCTTTGCAGCGTAGGTGATCCAGCGCGGATTGCGCCACGCGCCAAGCAACACCGGGGGTCCGCCCTCGCTGCCCGGCCATGGAGTCAAGACCCCGCCATTGACCGGCTCGCCGCGCCACGTCCGCCGCATGGTGTCAAGCGAACTCATCAAAGTGCGAAAGCGTTGGCCGTAATCGGCGCCAAACAGGTCGAAATCTGCCTGGGTCGAGCCGCTGCCGACGCCGAGCCGCAGTCGGTTGCCCGACAAGGCCTGGACTGACTGCACCCGATGCGCGAGGTCGACCGGATGGCGCAGCGACACCTGCAACACCGCGGTCCCGAGCTCGATGCGCGGGGCGACGGTGGCAAACGCCGCGAGCGCGGTGAGCGGGTCGAGGGTGGCTCGTCCGCGGCCGAGCGAGTCGGTAACCCATATCCCGGGAAACCCGGCGGCCTCGACGCGCCGCGCGTAACTGGCGATGCGCTCGAGCGATCTTCCGCGCGCTTCCGGGCCCGGGTGCATAAAGGTGACGATGCTCAATCTCATGACCGATTGCTCCACCCGATGTTGCCGAACCCATCTGCGCCGGCCGAACCCATCTGCGTCGAGTAAAACCTGCAACCGCCAGCACTCCCGCGCGGGGGTGAGCCAATCCCACGAATTGGCTCAGCCGGACCCAGGGCGGAACAGGATCGTCCCGCCAATTGCAGCGGGAAGGGTCACCGCGACCCCGCCGGGGATTGATCTGGTCGCAACCCCAGCGGCGCCGAGAACGCGGCGGAGGCGATTGAAGTCGGCGACGGCTATCTCATCCGCCGCGAGATAGGGTAATGGCGGGCCCGGAGCAATGCCGAAATGCTGATGCAGGTACTCTGGCGAAGCAAACCGCAGATATCCGCGGTCGAGCGGGATTGTCGCGACATCCCGCTCACGCCGTGCCGGACGGCCGGCAAACCGGGCAAAACGGTCGGCTGGTTCGGCGGGATTTTGGGCAGCAATCCACAGACCGAGCAGCGCCTGCGCGCCATTCGGGTGCTCGAGATAAGGTTCGCGCCAGACCAGGTTCTCACTATGGTGGGTCAAAAATTGGATACGCCCCTCGGGCATCGCGCTACCGGCGATGCGGGCGATCGTAAAGCGGGCATGCTGCTCGCCGGTCTCGGTCGCAACCGGGCGGCGCATGTCGACAAGCGGCAATACCGGAAACCCAGCCACAGCCAGTCGTCGATGGTCGCCGGCGGCGTCCGCGCTGCTGAAAGCGGCGAGATGCAGGCCGACATGCCGCTCCAGGCGATCCCGCAATTGGCGGGCGAGCGGCGTATCCTCGGTCGCAGCCAGGATCTCGACATAGCCGCGGCGCAACATCGCGCAGCGGTTTCCGGTCCCGGCCGGCACCGGGTGGCCGTCTGCCCAATTCGTCTGGACGGTAAACGGCGTCAGCCGGAACCCGCAGCGCTCCAGCGCTCTCGCGGCCGGCGCCATCGCCGGGACAAAATATGCTACGTGATCGAGAAACACCTCCGCCTGACCAGGCAATTGTCCGGGCATCGCTCTCCCCTTAGGTATCAATCGACGGCAAGCGCGCGGTCTGAGGTGTTTATCAACAAACGGCCGGAATCGGTCGGGTCCTTGCGTGAGCCGATTGATGCCCCAGATCAAGCGACGGTTTGGTCTCTGAGCGTTTCCACTGCATCCAATTCGCCTCTTGATCTTTACGGCTAGTTGATGGCCCTAGCTTTTCGCCGAATGTCGATCTCGACCCGCAGGAAATGGTCATCCATCCTGCTGGCGGTGGCGATTTTTGCCTCGCTCGCCGGATTGGCGACATTGGCCCGAGGCCGGCCTCCCGTCTTTGGCGTGCTGGACGCGATACTCGTCGGGACCGGCGTCGGCCTGTTCGAACAGTTTTACGTCCAGAGCCTACGCGGGCGCTGGATCCGCAATATTCACCCTCTGCTGTCGATCGGCTTTTATACGCTTGTGGTCGCGACTCTCTTCGTGATCGCAGTCAACATCACGCATCTCGTACTGTATCCTGTTTATCGGTTGCCCGTCCCCTATCGCCGGCTGCCCTTTATTTTGCCTGTTATAATCGCGTTTTCGGTGATTGGGATCGTCGTCATGCGGGCGGTGCATTTCATCGGTATCGAGACCCTGTTTCATTTGATGATCGGCACCTATCATCGTCCGGTCGTCGAGCAAAAGGTGTTGGTGTTCCTCGACATCAACAATTCCACGGCACTTGCCGAGCGACTGGGCGCGTTAACGATCAAATCGTTTGTCGGAAAATTCCTGTTCGATATTTCAAAGCCGCTGACCGATTACGGCGGCGAGATCTATCTTTACAAGGGTGACGGGCTGATCGCGATCTGGGACTGGGACGAGGCAGTGCGCGGCGATCGGATTTTGCGGGCGATCGACGCGGTTTTCGCCTCGGTTCGCCGCGAGCATGATGCGTATATCGAGCAATTCGGCGTGACGCCGAGTTTTCGCATCGGGGTGCACGGCGGCGACGTGG
>CAWJXM010000051.1:0-49105 GCA_963846635.1 uncultured Alphaproteobacteria bacterium
AGGGGGTCATGGCGGCCCGCGGGTTCGGCGTAGAACGCCGTGCGAGGACAGGTTCGGCGCGGCAATCGCGCCGACGGCGACCGCCACGAAAAGGCGCGCCTGCTTGCCAATTCACTGCAAAAACAGGAGGCGCAGAGGCCGAGGTTCCGATTTCGGGAAAGGCTGGCCGGCATTCCGCCAGCAGGCCCACGCTACCCTACCGGCAGTAGGGCATGTCCTCTTTGATAAACCGGGTCATCGACTCGAGGACGAGCGCGTGGTCCATCATCCCGCTCTGGTTGAGGTAGCAGAGTCGCCCAGCGCCAATGCCGTATTCCGCGGCGACGACCAATCAAGCGCTCGTGTTAGCGTTTGGTGCGCTGATAATCCGATTTTGGCTATGTTGTCTCCTTCACCGGGAAGGAGGAGCGCGATGAGGGTCGCCAGTCTCGAAATACTACGCTGCGACGCCGGATGGCGGAATTATCATTTTCTGAAACTGACCACCGACAGCGGCATTGTCGGATGGAGCGAGTTCGACGAGGGCTTCGGCTCGCCTGGGGTCAGCGCCGTCATCGAGCGCATATCGGCGCGCGTCATCGGCCAGCATGTATTCGATCATGAGCGGATCCATACCGAGCTCTATTGCCTGACCCGGCCGGCAGCGGGTGGAGTGGTCGGCGAGGGATTGGGTGCGATCGAAAACGCGCTGCTCGATGCCAAGGCCAAGGCGCTGCAGGTGCCGTGTCATGCGCTACTCGGCGGCAAGATCCGCGACCGGGTTCGGGTCTACTGGTCGCATTGCGCGATGTGGCGGATCAACCATCCGAATTTCTACAAGCCGGCGATCACCGATCTCGATGGCGTCCGCGCGATCGGTGCCGAGGTGCGCGATAAAGGTTTTGGCGCGCTGAAGACCAACATATTCATCTATGACGGTGGAGCACCGCGCGGCTGGCGTCCGGGCTTTGGCGTACCGTTCATGCCCGAGCTCAATGTCGACAAGACCGTATTGCGCAATTTGCGCGCTCATCTGGAAGCGATCCGCGACGGTGCGGGCGCGGATGTGGATTTGCTCCTCGATCTCAATTTCAACGCCAAGACCGAGGGCTATATGAAGATCCTGAAATCGATTGCCGATTTCGACATGTTCTGGGTCGAAATCGACAACTACAGCGCACCGGCTCTGGCTCATATCCGCCGCAATAGCCCGCACCCGATCAGTTCATGCGAGACGCTGCTTGGGCTGCGCGAATTTCTGCCTTATTTCCGCGAGCAGTCGATGGACGTCGCGATCATCGACGCGGTGTGGAACGGCGTATGGCAGTCGATCAAGATCGCGGCAGCGGCCGACGCCTTCGAGGTCAATATCGCGCCACATAATTTCTACGGTCATCTCGCGACGATGATGAATGTCCATTTCGCCGCGGCCACACCCAACCTCCGCATTATGGAGGTCGATGTCGACCGCCTGCCCTGGGATCACGAGCTGTTCACAACCGCGCCGCAATTCGAGCATGGCCACATTGTCGTGCCCGATACGCCAGGCTGGGGCACCGAGCCGAATGAAGATGCGATCCGCGCCCATCCGCCCAAGACCGGCGCCGGGCTGATGAGCTATCGGCAGCACGGGTCGTAGGCGGCTAACAGCGCTCTTCATTCAATAGAGGCATGCGTTCACACACGTCAGGGGCTCTGAGGTGGGTCATCTTCGACAGCGTCCCGCTGACGCGCCCAATCGGGCTTCCCTCGCCGGTCCCTTTCCCTTGGGGCGGCACAATCAGCGATGCGCGCCGCAGCTCACCATACTGCCGATCGGCAAGATGCGTGTTCGGGAACTCGGTAACCGGCAGATCGGTCGTCGACTCCCCAAGCTTGCTGAAGCCGAGCCGCACCAGGAAGCGGAGCCACGAGCCCCGGCGCGGCTACCGCGGCGCCATCAGGTGAGGCGGTCAGATACCGGCAACGGCGCCGCGAAGCTCGGGCCTGAAGCCCGGATCATCGAACACGCTCGTCGGCCAACGCAGACCGTAATGCTCGCGCAGCATCGTCCCGGTGTACTCGGTGCGGAAGAGCCCACGACGTTGCAGGATCGGAACGACCTCGGCGCCGAACAGGTCGAACTGCGCCGGCAGCAGCGGCGGCATGATGTTGAACCCGTCCGCGGCCCCATCAGTGAACCAGTCTTCGATCAGATCGGCAATTTGCTCCGGCGTTCCGGCGGTGACAAAATGCCCACGCGCGCCAGCGAGATAGCCGAGCAATTGCCGCAATGTCGGCTTATCCCGCCGCACCAGATTGAGGATCACCTCGGTGCGGCTGCGCGCCGCCTCGACCGAACCCGGGTCCGGAAAATCCGCGACCGAGAGCGGGCGATCGAGCGGCAGATGCGAGAAATCATACCCGCCGAAGCGGCCCGACAGGCGCTTGCGCCCGACCTCCGGATCGGTCAGCTCGTTGACCTCGCGCGCAAGGCGCTGCGCCTCGGTTTCGGTGTCGGCGATCATCGGGCTGAGACCCGGCAGGATCAGCACCTCCTCCGGCACCCGCCTCTCCGCCGCGGCCAGAGTCTTCAGATCGGCGTAGAACTCCTGCGCCGTCTCCTTTGCCATATGGGCGGTAAAGACGGCATCGGCATGCCGCGCGGCAAAACGGCGGCCGGTATCGGACGAGCCCGCCTGCACCAGCACCGGCCGCCCCTGCGGGCAACGCGGCAGATTGAGCGGCCCGAGCACCCGATAGAAATCGCCGCGATGATTGATCGATCTGATGCGGTCCGCTCGCGCATAAATACCGGCGGCCCGGTCGTCGACAACGGCATCTGCAGCCCAGCTGTCCCACAGCGCCTTGACGACCTCCATGAACTCCTCGCCGCGGGCGTAGCGGTCGGCATGGCTCACCTGCTCGGTGCCGCCGAAATTTTCCGCCGCAGTGGCGAGCCACGAGGTCACGATGTTCCAGGCCGCGCGGCCCTGACTGATGTGGTCGATCGAGGCGAATTGCCGGGCCAGGTTGAAGGGTTCGGTGTAGGTGGTCGAGGCTGTTGCAATCAATCCGACGCGGCTGGTTGCTACCGCTAGTGCCGCGAGGACGGTGATCGGCTCAAGCCAAGTCCGCGGCGCCTGCGCGATATCGCCACCCAGTGCCAATTGATCAGCAAGGAAAACCGAATCAAAGAGCGCAGTTTCGGCGCGCTGTGCCAGATCCTGATAATAGCGGATATCAGTTAACGACAGCGACGAGGCCGACGGATGACGCCACGACGCCTCGTGATGGCCGCGGCTGTGAATGAACAAATTGAGGTGCAACTGCCGTCTCATCGAAAAATCCCCACTGCTCCAAGCCACCCCAGCCGCGGTGGGAGGGGCGGACGCATATCGAGAACCTATGTCCCGACAGTCACCTCCGGCAAGATTTTTGCGGCAACGGGCCCCGCCGATCAGGCATTCACCCGGCGGGAAATCCCGCGCGCATCGTGTTGCGCCACCGCAAGCCCCGTGTCGCGCCCGCAGATTGCGAGACCGGGTTTGGATGCGAAACCGGGCACTCGAGATACCTGGTCTTCTGCTGCCACTCCGATTGAGGGATCGGCACCGCTAATATGCGTGCTATGTAAGTGAAATAGTCTTTTCATTATACTGTCACAATGGCCAGCTAATATTATGACGGATTAGAGACAAAGGGGGGCTTAGTGACCGATGCAATTGGGAAGGAATTGCCAGCAGATCTTGATAAGGTCACTTTACAAAAGGCGTATGCGCGCTGGGCTCCGATGTATGATTTGGTTTTTGGCGCGGTGTTCAATCGCGGGCGTCGCGCGGCGATCGCCGCGGCTGACCGGATCGGAGGCAGAATTCTTGAAGTCGGTGTTGGCACGGGCATCACGCTCCCTGGTTATTCCTCCCGGAGTCGCATAATCGGGATAGACCTTTGCGAGGCGATGCTTCGTAAAGCGCAGCGGCGGGTGGCGCAGCTATCGCTCACGAACGTCGAAAAGCTGGAGGTGATGGATGCAGAAGATCTGTCGTTTCCCGATGCTTCGTTCGACGTGGTCGTGGCGAACCACGTAATTTCAACCGTGCCAAACCCCGAAGCGGCACTCGACGAGTGCGCCCGCATGCTCAGACCGGGCGGCGAGATGATCCTCCTCAGCCGCATTGGTGCGGATGCGGGTTTGCGGCACCTGGCCGAAACGACGTTGCAACCAGTCGTGCGTCGGCTCGGTTGGCGGACCGAGTTTCCTTGGGAGCGATTCGCACGCTGGACTGAACGGCGCACCGATGTGTGCCTGATCGAGCGCCGGCCGATGCCGCCATTCGGCCATTTCTCGCTTCTCAGGTTTGTGAAATGCGCACACCGGTCGGGAGCATGAATACCGGGGGCAGCGGGCGAACGTCTGTTACAAAAGGGGGATGTACAGATGAGCGGTTTTATTCAGACGCTGAAAATTCAGCGTTGGGACGATCACCGATACTATCACCATAGTTTAATAAACCAATCGCTTCATCTTTTGAGCGCGACCAGCTTCGTTCTTACGTATTTTTTGCTGTTCTGGGATCCGGCGATCGCGGCGTTGATCGGATGGATCATGTCGATGTCCAGCCGCCAGATCGGCCACTTCTTTTTTGAACCGAAGGGTCACGATTCAATAAACGATGCTACTCACGAATACAAGGAACATGTCAAGGTCGGCTACAATCTTCGCCGTAAGGCCGTATTGCTTTCGATTTGGGCCTTATCTCCGCTGCCGCTGTACTTCAAGCCGACGTTCTTCGGAATGATCAGTCCGTGGGAAAGCGCATTCGGGTTTGTCCATCAGCTCGGAATGTGCTGGCTATTTATTGGGGTGGCTGGGGTAATCGCGCGATCCATTCAGCTGTTCTTCATCGGGGACCTGCAAACCGGATTGGTTTGGGCGGTCAAAATCATGACCGACCCGTTCCACGACATCAAACTTTATTACAAGGCGCCATACCATCTGCTGCGCGGCGATATCGAGGACGGGGTGGCATTGAACCACAGCCATTAAGGGTGCCGTGGCGTCTCGTTTAGCTAGTGCCCGCGGAGCCCTTGCGGCGACAATCGATGAGCGATCATCTCGCGCAAAATGCGACGCTTGATCTTGCGGTTGCTGGCGAGCGGGTCCTCCCACCACCAGCCGCCGCGCTGCATCGCCTCGGCGGCGGCAACAAAGCGGTCGGCGACCGCCTGGTAGTCGGCTTCCGTGTAATTCAGGCTGAAGATCAGTCGGCCGGTACCGACCCAGCTCAGCGCCAGGTCTTCCGCCCGCAGATAGTACTGAAACATCCAGTTGTAGGCGGAAGGCCGCGTATAGCAGATCGTCCAGATCGACGACAGGTTCGTCACCTGTACCGGCAACCCGGCATCGCGCAGGCGCCAATTGAGCGCCGCGGCGCGGCGATCCCAAATTTTGTCGAGGTCGCGGTAGAGCGCGCAAATCGCCGGTTCTTCGAGGCGCCGCAGGAATTCATTCATCGCCGCCATGACATAAGGGTGCGAGTTGAACGTGCCCCGCGCAAAGCAGATATCGGCCGGTCGATCTTCGCGGAAACGTTTCATCAGATGCTTGCGGCCGCAGACGACGCCGATCGGCAAACCGCCGCCCAGAGTCTTGCCATAGGTGACGAGGTCTGCCCGGACGCCGAAATAATCCTGCGCGCCGCCGGGCGCGAGGCGAAAGCCGACAAAGACCTCATCGAAGATCAACACAATGCCGCGCTCGGTGCAGATCGCGCGGAGCTGCCTCAGCCAATCGGCATAGGCCACGCGATCGAGATGCGCCCTCCTGGTGCTGTCGACCAGTGTCGAATCAGCCGGTGCGGCGCTGTTGGGATGCATAGCCTGCACCGGGTTGACGAGGATGCAGGCGATGTCGCGTCGGCTGCGCAGCACGCGCAGCGAGGCCTCGGACATCTCCTTCAAAGTGTATGTTTCGTGCGTCGGCGCCGGATTGCCGACACCCGGCTGCACATCACCCCACCAGCCGTGATACGCGCCGCAAAAGCGTACCAGGTGGGAGCGCCTCGTATGGTAGCGCGCGAGCCTGACCGCTTGCATGACGGCCTCTGTTCCGGACATGTGAAACGAAACCTCATCCATGCCAGACAGGCGCACGAGGCGCGCGGCATTGTCTGCGACCAGCGGATGATAGGAGCCCAATACCGGGCCGAGCGCATGCGCGCGCTCGATACCGCGATCGATGCATTCCTTGTAGAAATCGTAGCCGAACAGGTTGACGCCGTAAGAACCGGTAAGATCGTAGAACGAATTTCCGTCGAGGTCGGTTGTCGTCACCCCAGACGAGGATTGCAAAAATGCGCCAACCGGCAAATGCCGACGCACGTGGCGGCTGAACTGAAACGGGACGCGATAAGCCTCGGTGAATTGCAGATCCGAGATCAGATCGGTGGTCTCAGCCGTCAGCCGCAATGTGGCGGCAAATCGTTTGCGGTAAAGATCCGCGAGCCTGGCGAAATCGGCCCGCCGCTGCGCGACAACGACGTCCGGTGCCGCGTCGGCCTTGAAGATCTGCGCTTCATCATACTGATAGAACGGCACCAGCGACGCCACGAGTTGGGCGATGCGCGAGTGTCCGGCGAGCGATCTGTGCTTTGCCTTCGCCAGCTCCAGCCGCGCCTTGAGGCCGACCGCGGAGGCCGCCAAACCCATGGCGCTCAGACCGTAAGCTGCGGCGGTGGCGATTGCCGCCTCCATAGGTGCAGTCATTATTCGATGATTTTTACAATGACGTGACAATGCGGCCGGCATTCCCCAAAACCGTTCTTTTCGAGGACATCAGTTTTCTGCTGACGAACCATATCCCGCGCCAGCTGGCGAATCGGCTCTTCGGCTGGTTTAGCCAGATCGAAGCGCCATTGCTGGCGCGAGCCTCGATCGCGATCTGGCGGCGGTTCGCCGATCTCGACCTCAGCGAAGCGCAAACACAATGTTTCCCGAGCTTGCACGCCTGCTTCACGCGGGAGCTGAAACCCGGCGCGCGTCCGGTGGACTGCAACCCGGAAATCTTAACCAGCCCTTGCGACGCGATTGTTGGCGCCTGCGGACGGATCGATCGGAACGAGCTGATCCAGGCCAAAGGTTTTCCCTACACGTTGGAGGATTTGCTGATCGATCGGCAGCTCGTCCAACTCTATTGCGACGGCCAATACGTTACGTTGCGCCTGACGCCCAGCATGTATCATCGGTTTCATGCACCACACGACTGCGCCGTCGACAAGGTCATTTATGTTTCCGGCGACACATGGAATGTCAATCCGATCGCACTCAACCGGATTGCCAAGTTATTCTGTAAGAATGAGCGCGCGATCATTCGTGCGACACTTAACCCCTCCGGGATCGTGGTTACGCTGGTGCCGGTGGCCTCAATTCTGGTTGCAAGCATCCGCTTGCATTTTATCGGCAGCCTGCTGAACACGAAATACCGCGGGGAAGTCGAAATCCCCTGTCGGGCCCTCTTCAGCAAAGGGCAGGAAATGGGATGGTTTCAACACGGCTCGACGATCATTGTATTTGCACCGAAGGGGGTCACCCTCTGCGGCTCGGTGCGGGAGGGGGTGGTCATCCGCATGGGAAGGCCCCTGATGCAGCTGCCGTCGTGAACGGCAGGAGGCGGATGCGCATACTCATCGCTACCGACGCATGGTCGCCGCAGGTCAACGGGGTGGTACGGAGTCTGAAGTCTCTCGCCGCCAATGCGCGGAAGCTGGGTGCCGAGATCGAGTTTCTGACGCCGGAGGGCTTTCGCTCTTTTCCGCTGCCGACCTACCCAAGCATTCGCTGCGGCGTGCCGACCTGGCGGGAAATCGAGCGCCGCATTGAGTTTGCGGCACCCGATGCATTGCATATCGCCACTGAAGGACCAATCGGGTATATGGTGCGGCGTTATTGTCTTGCGCGAAATATTTCCTTTACAACCAGCTATATGACCCGGTTTCCGGAATATGTTTCGGCGCGGCTGCCGGTGCCCGTGTCATGGAGCTACGCACTGCTGCGCCGCTTTCACGCAGCCGCGGCCGTGACGATGGTATCCACCCGCTCATTGCTCGATGAGCTCGCCAAGCGCGGCTTTGCGCATCTGGCGATGTGGACGCGCGGCGTCGATACCGACCTGTTCCGTCCCGAGCGCGCCACTGCAATCGACCTGCCACGCCCGATTTTCGTCAATGTCGGCCGCCTGGCGGTGGAAAAAAATATAGCGGCATTCCTGGCGCTCGACCTGCCCGGCTCGAAGGTCGTCATCGGTGACGGGCCGCAGGCGAGCGAGCTGCGGCGGCTCTTTCCGAATGCCCACTTTGTCGGTCAGCTGGAAGGTGAAACCTTGGCCGCCCATCTTGCGGCGGCAGATGTATTCGTGTTTCCGAGCCGAACCGACACATTCGGCATCGCCCAGCTCGAAGCGTTGGCCTGTGGCGTTCCAGTTGCCGCATACCCCGTTCCGGGACCACAGGATGTGATCGGCAGCAATCCCGTTGGCGTACTCGACGAAGATCTGAAATCTGCCTGCCTCGCGGCTCTGACGATTTCGCGCGCGGCCTGTCGCGCGTTTGCGCTGACCCAATCCTGGGAACGAAGCGCACACCAGTTCATTTCTCATTGCCGGCCGTGCCTCAGCTTACCGACAGCGTGAGCATGTCACCCAAAACGATATAAACTGGCTCGCTTTACCTTGCCGCGAGTGTCGCCGCGCCAATTCAGGAATCAGCACCACCGGCTAGATTGCCTCCTGCACCAATTGGGCGCTTTGCCTGCACTGACGAGCACTCATGGTGGGGCAGCCAACAATATCGCTGCCCAAGACGCGCCACACTTGTCACTCCCACCGTTCAATGCCCGGTACTGATCTATCTCACGACCAACCAGCACGTCGTATCGAGAACGGACCGAACGACAGCTCACCGTCTATTTCGTTCCCGCCAAAATCGATGCCATATTGGCGCAATTTGGCGAAAAGCCGTGGCGCGGCAAGCGTCCGATCATCGTACCCGCGCTGCTCGTGCATGGCCCGAAGCCACCGCCTTATGTGCTGAGCGCCGACGTTGCGGCGGGCGCGGAGCAGCGGGGGGCGTTTGCTGTCGCCGCCAGTCAGTTTGACATGGAGGTGCGCATCCCGAGCGATGCTCAGCTCCGCGCGTGGGGTGTGAATACCGGTCATCTACCAAGCGACGTACGGGCAGCAAGCGGCGGCGCGGTGATCGTCGTCGGTACTCTCGACTGGGATGAGGCGCTGCCGGGATGGATTGGAAAGTGGCGGATGCGCTGGCGAGGCACCGATTACGCTTGGGGTATCAGTGGCATCAATTACGACGCGGCATTTCGCAATATCGTGCGCGGAGTCGTGCTCGCCGCCTCGGGCGCCGGTTCGCCCGACCAAGGAAAATAAGCAAATCAGGTCGTTGCCGTGCGGTTAGGAGTGGTTCATGACACCCAGGTAATACGGACAGCCGCGAGCTGTCAAAGCGTCAAACCGGGACGGCTCCATCGTGGCACGCTCATACGCTTTGGTTAACATCGCGGCTGCGAGAGATCGGGGTTTCGTTGCGTGCTCGGCTTCGGGCCAGAACCATCAGGCCAGAACCACGTCCGCAACCAGCTCCTTGCCGTGGGTTTCCGGACTGATGGACAGCGCCAGCAGGAAGCCGACGAGCCCGCCGATCGTGCCGATCGCCATCGGGATCGCAAACCCTAGGTGCCAGTTGATCGCGAGATAGGTCACGACCGGCCCGACAAAGCCGCCCCAGATGGCACCCTGATGATAGCAAAACCCGGAGGCCGTTGCGCGTACCTCGGTCGGAAAGCGCTCGGCGAGATAGCTCGGGGCCTGGCTCCAGATGCCGCCACCGGCGAACAATCCCTGCAACCCAAAGAACACGACGATCATCGCGTAGTTGTGGGTGAACAGATAGAGCGGGACGAGCGGCAGCCCGATCAATGCCGGCAGGATCATCGCCCAACGCCGGCCGATGCGGTCCGCCACCCAACCCCAGCCAACGCCCGACGCGAATTGCCCCAGGCTCTGCAGCAGCACCGGCAAGGCGACCAGTGCCGGGCTCAGCTGCAAATCCTTCTGCAGATAGGTCGCGAACATCCCGCCAATCGAATAACCGACGACAAAAGCGCTCGCCATCCACCAGCACGCGGTCAGCGTATTGCCGAGGATGGCGCGTTTGAAGATGCTGAACAGCGGGACCTTCACCTCGCGCCCTTCGGCCCGCTGGCGACGGCGGTTTTCCAACCACACCTCCGGCTCTTTGACGTAGATCCGGACGTAAATGATCGCCAAAGATGGCAATACGCCAATCATCAACAGACCGCGCCAGCCGATCCAGTTGTAGAGCAGGGCGTAAGCCACACTCGACAGCACCGCCCCAAGCCCCCATGAGCCTTGCAGCACGCCGGCCATGAAGCCACGCGAGCGGATCGGCCATTGTTCCATTGCCAGCGCCGCGCCGACCGGCCATTCGGCACCCATGCCAATGCCGAGCAATGCGCGGAACAGAAACAAGAACCAAAAGGTCGGCGCCAACCCGGAGAGCAGGTTGCAGACCGAATACCAGGCGATCGAGATCATCAGCGGCATCTTGCGGCCCATTCGATCGGCCAACCATCCTGAGATCGTGGCGCCGACCAGCCGCATCCACAATGTCAGCGCGAGTACCGCCGTCACATCGACGAGCGGCACATGAAAACTCCGCGAGATCGGCAGCATCAGCAACAGGAAGATCGTGAAGTCGAAGGCGTCGAGGGTCCAGCCCAGCCATGCTGCGACCCAGGCGTGCCATTGTTCGCGCGTCGGCTCCTTCCACCACGCAATCTTCGCGCTCTCGGCCGCAATCGCCATCGTTCGTCTCCTGTTCTAGCCGACTGAAAAACGAGACTCGTGCTCGGTGTCGGAGCACGGTCACGCGGTACGTGGCGGTGCAAAAAGCATGCCTATTGATGGGGTTAGCCGGTCCTCTGGTATTAGCCCAGCAAATCGCACTCCGCTGCACAATCTTACGGCAGGTCGTGTTTATTTTACTGGGCTGCGCGTGGACCCGCCCTTAACGCACCCCGCCAGTGAACTTCCAGATGCACTCTTCAATGCATGCGGCATCATATTCGAGAATAGGCGAGGCCGTTACCAAACTGGCATTACCGCGCCGAGGCTAGACATTGTGGAGTGCAATCGCCCACGAGAGGGTGCTGGCTTTTAGCGTCCCCATCGATGTACCTGGGCCGACGCGCGTCAGGAGCTCGTTTTCTCTGTGAGATGTCATATTTGTCCTCCCGCCTGAATGCAAAACCGTTTCCTCTATGGCAAGGACTAGGCCAATCGAGAGCCGACGGAAGCCGTTGCGGCGCCGATCCGCTGGCCGCTTCCGAGCCATTATCGGCAACCACAACGATCGCTGTGGTTGAAGTGGGCGACGCTTACAGCATCGAGCTCAGCTTTGGAAAAACATAGAGGGCGGACAACAGCGGATCGATCCATCAGAAATGGGCTTTTCAACTCAGCTAGCGATGCGAGTTGACAACTGGCAACAACGGCCGGCCAAGCGGATTTCGATCCGCAATAAGCGCGGCCGACAGCGTGGTGGTGCCATCGCGCTTATAATTGCGGTTGATCCGAGGTAGCGCCTTGCGGGGATGCTGGATGAGACGCAATTAAATACTGGCTTGGTACAAGGGCTGATGCCAATATGATATCAACCTGACTATGCCGGTAATGGCTTCCGCCGAGAGGTGTCTGAGACAGTTCCGTTGCAGCGGTGACCGCGCGACCCTGCCGGTTTACGCGGTGATTTAGAGGAGGGACCTATGATGAATGCGATTTACGACGGCTTGCAAACGAGGCTACAAGCTGGCCAATATCGTGCGGGTGCCTATTCCAGCGCTGACTGGATCATTGCGGAACATTGCCATGCGAAGGTCACGTGACTGATCGTTCTATTGCTCGCGCCAATCACGTTGTCGTGCCGGCCACCCCCGCGACCGTGCATTGGGGCTATTTCAGCCGGTCGTTGCAGCCGGTCGCCACAGTCGAGTCGGGTGATTTCGTCACGATCGAGACACTGACCCATCACGCCTATGACGATCACGCTCGCATGATCGCGGGCGACCCTGGCGCTGAAAGTGTGTTTCATTGGACAAAGGCCGGGAAGAATGTTGACCGGCGTGGTGCCGGGCCGGTCGACGCTTCGATCCGTGGGCGCGGCGCGGGGGAAGGTTTCGGTGTTCATCTCTGCACCGGCCCTGTCCATGTGCGCGGGGCCGAGCCGGGCGACGTGCTCGAAGTTCGGATCCTCGATGTGCAGCCCCGCCGTTGCCAAAACCCCGCCTTTGCCGGCCGCACCTTCGGCAGCAATGCCGCCGCTTGGTGGGGCTTTCACTACAACGATTTGTTGACCGAGCCCAAGCCGCGCGAAGTGATCACCATCTACGAGATCGACGCTGCCGGCGGCCGCGATTGGGCCCGTGCCGTCTACAATTACCGCTGGGTTCCGCAGACCGACCCGTTCGGCGTGGTCCACGCCACAATCGATTACCCCGGGGTTCCGGTTGACCACGCGCTGATCGAGGAAAACCATAGCGTCCTTCAAGGCGTGCGCATCCCGATCCGCCCCCATTTCGGGCTCATCGCGGTGGCCCCAAAAGAGGCGGAGTTTGTCGATACGATCCCGCCCGGCTATTTCGGCGGCAATATCGACGATTGGCGGATCGGAAAAGATCCTATGCGGGTGGACGGTCGCCTGAGTTGGTAGGCTGAGCTTCCACACACCAGCATGGAGGCCCCCGATGCAGACCGAGACCCCCGCAACCATTGTCGAGACTACCGTCCGAGATCACTCTAACACGCTGTTCGCCTCGCTCGAATTGAGCAAAGCGAAGTGGCTGGTGACCGCCAACAGTCCGGGTGAGGAGAAGTTTTCCCAGCATATCGTTGCCGGCGGTGACGGCGGTTCGCTGCTCATCCTTCTTGCGCGCTTGAAAGCGAAAGCCGAGCAGCGCCGCGGCGTCGCGGTGAAGGTTGTGGTCATTCAGGAGGCCGGACTGGACGGCTTTTGGATTCATCGCCTGCTTGTCCAAAACGGGATCGAGAGCCATGTCGTCGACGCGGCCTCGATTGCGGTTGCCCGGCGCCATCGGCGCGCCAAGACGGATGCGATCGACGGCGTGAGCCTGTTACGGACGCTGATGGCCTGGGCGCGCGGGGAGCGGCGGGTCTGCTCCATGGTTCGGCCGCCAAGTCCGGAAGAGGAAGATCAGCGGCGCCTGTCACGGGAGCGCGGCACCTTGCTCAAGGAGCGTATCCAGCACACCAATCGGATCAAAGGACTGCTCAGCGGGCAGGGCATCCGGGGATACGATCCATTGAAGCCCGATCGTCTCGATCGTCTCGATGCGCTGCGGACCGGCGATGGGCGCCCGCTGCCGGAACGGCTCAAAGCCGAAATCCGCCGGGAGCTGGCCCGGATCGACGTGGTGGCGACCCAGCTCGCCACCGTCGAGCGGGCACGTGACGCATTGGTGCGCACGCAGACGACGGAACGGACAAACCCGAGCACGCTGCTGATCAAGCTCAAGGGCGTGGGGATCGAATTCGCCTCGCTTGTCTGGCTCGAGGGGTTGTTCCGCAGCTTCACCAACCGGCGCCAAGTAGCCGCTTACGCCGGACTGGCGCCGAGCCCTTGGCAGAGCGGCGGGACCGACCGGGACCAGGGCATCTCCAAGGCCGGCAATCACCGCTTGCGGCGCGTCATGATCGAAATCGCCTGGTTTTGGCTGCGTCATCAGCCGAACTCGGCCTTGAGCCGCTGGTTCCACAATCGGGTCGGCACCGCGAAGGGACGGGTCCGGCGCATCGCTATCGTGGCCTTGGCCCGCAAGCTGCTCGTCGCCCTGTGGCGCTATGTTACGCAAGGCATCGTTCCGGAGGGCGCCACCCTCAAGGCGGCGTGATCCGATAACCCAAATTGCCATCCCGCGAAGCTGAACGCGACGGCTTCGCCGGATCCGGGCGGGCGGTGACCGAGACTTGCCCCATGGCCGCAAAATGCCGCGAAAAAGGATGGTCCCGCCACCCCGAGCCCGATGCCCTCGAGCATGAGGGATTATGGTCCGAGCCCGACCGCTCGACCGGATGTGAGGTGATGCGGTCACCGGGACCGCATGGCAAAGACGGGCTCACGCTCTGGATCCAAGCGGCAAAGAGAAAGCACTATGCTGAAATAACAGGCCTTGACCTCAAACACCCCATGTGAGGGGCAGTGATGTTTTATCCTGTCGCGGTGCCGGAGGCGCTGTTCTCGGTCGGTGATCCGCATGCCAGCCAGGGCGATTCCGAATTGTGTGGCACCGCTATCGAATGCTCGCTGACCGGCACCTTCCAGCTGTTGGTGCATAAGCGGGATCAGCTCGCCGGCAGCGCGCTCGTCGATCTCTACTACCCACTACTCGAGACCCGGGACGAGTGGGTCGTGCACGGCTTCAGTTTTGCCAATTACCTGGCCGAACTCGGCAAAAGCGCGCAAAGCGAGATCTTTACCAAATCTTCGCTCGATCTCGCGATGCGGGATGCGTTTCGCAAAATGCGCCACTTCCTGATGACGACAAGAGGGTTGTCTGAGGACGAGGCAATCTCGCTTATGTCGGTCGCGGTGGATTTTGGCGTGACCCAGGTGGTCGACGGCAACTGGGGCATCCATGCGATTCTGAAAAAATCGATCTTTGCCGGCTGAAGAAAATGTTGGCCAGGCGAATCGCCAACCGCTCTCCATTTTCAGCGCCGATGGTGAGAACGGCTTGCGGCACCAAACTTACCCGGACCGAAGGCGAGAGCGGGCTCGACGACAACGCTCGCGCGGGCGCCAAGCCAGCCCGATCGGGATTGTCCGACCGATCGCCGGCACAACCGTGCCATTTGACGGCACGGCCACCCTGTTCTTTCCCAAAAAGAAGGCTCGGCGATGACCCAACCTCCACGCCTATTGATGCTGATCGGAGCCGCGACGCCGCCCGGTCGACTTGCAGCGGCGGTCGCCGCGGTCGCCGAGGCGGTGCGTCGTGATGCCGCCAATATCGATGTCGATGTCATGAACCTTGCCGAAACGGCAATCGATATCTGCGATGGACGTCCGCCCGACCGCTATGGAGCAGCGACCCGCCACGCAGTCGAGCGCGTTGCCGCTGCGGGGGCAGTGCTGATCGCCGCTCCGGTCTATCGGGCGAGCTTTCCCGGCGTTCTGAAGAACCTGCTGGACATCGTGCCGGTCGGGGGACTGCAAGGAAAGCCGGTCGGCATCGTCGCAATGGGTGGCTCTGCGCATCACTATCTCGCGGTCGATACGCAATTGCGCCAGGTCCTCGGCTGGTTCGGAGCGCTGGTCGCACCGGCTGGCGTCTATCTCACCGGTGGGGATTTCCGCGACGGCGAACTGGCGTCGGACACCGCCCGCAATGATTTGACCGCATTGGCCGAAACATTGCTGATCTTGCTCCGTCGCCTCGATCCGGCCGCGCTCGGTCCGATACCGCTGGCCGCGAAATTCATCTGAGGCGGGCGATAAGCTAACCGACCGCAGACCAATTCGTAAGGTCGGCACGCGGGCTCTTCATCGGCAATGG
This sequence comes from uncultured Alphaproteobacteria bacterium, assembly GCA_963846635.1. Lineage (GTDB taxonomy): Bacteria > Pseudomonadota > Alphaproteobacteria > ATCC43930 > CGMCC-115725 > AP-15. Next base: position 15,625 of record CAWJXM010000051.1, read on the forward strand.
CCGCATTCCCGAAGATGCCGCTCCCAAGACCTTGCTTCGCGGATCACGCGGCAGAGCGGCATGGTGATGGAGTTGGCATCGCGTTGCCTCGTCGATTACCCGCGTGACGGCCTCGGAGGAATTCGGATTGATGACGAGGATACGCTCCGACATCGGCTATACCTCGAGCTCGACCAGACTGAGGCGATTAGCGCAGGCCGAGTGCTCTTGCCTGGTTTTTTGGCGGACGCCACGGCGGGCCTCTCGGCCGGCGATCAGCGGGGATGCGGGATGCGGCGAAGGCAATCGGCGGGGCCGGCCGTCCTCCCCGACAGCGACAAAGGTAAACTCAGCCTCAGTCACCTTGACCCGCTCGCCTTGCCCCTGGCGCAACACCCAGACCTCGACGTCGAGCGTAATCGAGGTCCGTCCAATTCGCTTAACGACGGTGTAGCAGCAGACGGTATCGCCGACATGCACCGGCTGTAGAAAGATTATGTTCGAAACTGCCACCGTCACGACTGGGCCGCCGGCATAAGGGGTTGCCGACATCTTCCCGGCAGAATCCATTAACGCCATGATCCAGCCGCCAAAAATATCCCCCTTGGGGTTGCAGTCGGCGGGCATCGCCAAAGGGCGGCAGGCGAGTTCGCCCTTTGGTTCGGTCGAATTCCGTAGTCCTTGCTTGTCGTGCATCCCTGCATCTCCTGCCGATGGTATCAAGGCAGCGCGGCTGCACGACCGCGCGCTCATTGCATGTTGCGGCGCAGCATAAATTTGTCAATACATCTCTATGGGTTGTGTATTCGAATATCGCATTGCATAAAATTTGACCGTGGCTGCGGACGGCATACGCAAGCGGCTGCCGTTGTTATTGGCGCTACGACACCATAATGTTGTTCAAAAGTTTATAGTTCTATCGATAGTAGCGGCGGCGCCACGCGGCGCAATCAAGCCCGAGGAGCCGCGCGCTCCTGCGGCAGCAGATGGCGCAGATCAATCTGGTAAACCAGATGGCATTCCAACCATGCCAGAGATGATTATTGAGGCGATTAAACATGCCAATAGCATGGGCGCTCCAGGCCTCGATCCAGTGGGATTGAGATGATACATACGCGGTCGTTATTGGCCTGAAATGCCTGATCAAGCCACTTGACCTATTGCATGGCGTATGTGGAAGCGGGGTGATTTGCGTAATGTGGGTGGGGTCAATTCATTGCCGACAAACCGCCAGTGACGAACGACGCCATACACCAACCATACGCTGCGTAATGTTTTTGTGCAGTAGCGAGAGTTTTTGTGCAACTGCTCCTTATTGTACAAAGCCCCTTGACTCTGACATAAGCCATTCTCACAACACGATTTTCTCAGATCCGGAAGCCCGATGCACCAACCCCGTTTAAGAAATCCGGGCTAGGGTCCGGCGGCGAGGATCGTCTGCGCCGTTTCCGATCCACTGGCCAACGCCGCTTCGACCGTGCCCATATCCGGACCGGCATAGAGCGCCTCGCCGGAAAAGAATATGGCGTCACTACTCGGTTTTCTCAGCACCGCCTGCGCTTCGCGTGTTCTCGGCGTGGCGTAGGAATAAGCCCCGCGTGCAAACCGATCATTGCCCCAGTTGATCGCTCGCGCCGCGACGAGATTTCTCCTGATTTGGTCCAGAGATAGATCGAAAATCTCTGCGAGCGAGGCGAGACCCATGTCGATGAGTTCGGCCTCGGTGAGTGACGACACCCTGTCGGCCTTGGGTCCCGCGAACCAGCCGGTCAGCACCGGATATCCGGCCGGATGCTGTGTCCACCAGGTCGGGACAGTTGCATCGGAACGCAGGAAAGACAGGTCGGCCAGATCTTGCTCGCCATGATCGACCCACCACTTTGTTGCGAAGCGCAATAGAATTTTGACGACGTTCCCGAACCCGATGTCACCAGTGATTGCTACCCGTTCACGCGCTGCCGGCGGGAGCGCGATTTCGGACAGGACCGGCAGTGGCACGGCGAGGATCGCGGCGTCGGCCTCGAACATGGCGCCGTCGTAACAGCAGCGCACGGTAATCCGCCCGTGGGCCTCGGCAATCGCCGTCACAGCCGCGCCGAGATGGAGCACAGCGCCGTTCCTGCGGCATTCGGATGCAAGATACTCGATGAGCGCGCCATAGCCTTCCGCGATGCGCCCATGCTGACCCTCGTCCCGGCCCAGCCATTCGTCGCGGAGTGCGAGGGTGCTGGCGCGGCGTGGGTCGGCCGCGTCGTAGCCCTCAACCGTTCGCGTGATTGACCGCCGCAGATCGTCGTATCGCCGATCGGCGAAATGCGTCTCCAGAAATTCTGCGATAGGTAGATCGATTTTCACCTCTCGCAGGGCTCGGTAAAACCGGCCCGCATGAGGCAGCGAAGAGTCGGCAGGTGACAACGCGCCCGTCCGGACGCTCCATCGGGTACCCTCGCGTGGCGAGAGCGAAAGCCGCGCCTCGCGCATCAAGGCGCGTGTCACAGGTGCTGCGCCATGGACAAACTCGGCGCCGCCCTCCGCCGGGTATCCAAATTCCTCGACAGGCAGCGGATAGATGCGCCCACCGCATCGGTCTCGCGCTTCGAGAATGGTCACTCGTTTGCCCGCGCGTGCAAGCTCGCGTGCCGTCATCAGGCCCGCCGCACCGGCACCGATCACCACGAAATCAGTAAGATGCTGAGGGATCATCGAGCTTATCGCATAAACGTGAGCGGACCCAGCCTCTGAGCGGCATTGTCCACCCACCTTGTGTCCCACATGCGATGGGCGTGCGCGACATGCACCATCGAGCAAAGATAACGGTTGAACTCCTGAACCTGTGCGAGCACGAACGGATACGCGAGGGGGGCTAGTTCGGCGTTCGGGAAAAGCTGCGCCACAAAAAACAGCAGTGCGGGAGTTTCCGTCAGGGTGCCGCTTTCGGTCGCCAGCGCGGGGACGCGCCCTTTCGGGTTTACCGCGAGGTATTCAGGGCTCCTCTGGGCATGCGAATGGAAATCGACAAGGATCGCCTCGTAGGGCGCACCGGCCTCTTCAAGCACGATGTGCGTCGCGAGCGCACAGGTGCCCGAAGCATAGTAGAGCCTGAACATGACCTTCGCCCTTTCGTTGACCAACACGTCCGGCGCGACCCAATCAGATGCGGCTTTTCGCCGTTTCGCCACAGCCAGAGATCACCGCACCCCTGAGCTTACTGCTGGCGCAGCTTATACCACGGGTGCGGATTGCCGGGCACCTTGACCCGCAGCGTGTAAACCGAGGTGTGAGCGCAGCACAGCACCGTTCGCAGGTCCGGCCCGCCGAAGGCGAAATTGACAGCTTGCTCCGGCCATCTGATGACGCCGATGCGCCTGCCATCCGGCGCCATCACCCAGATGCCATCCGGCCCGGTGCAATAAACCCGGCCGATGCTGTCAACCTTCAAGCCGTCCGGTATCCCCGGCTCCGTACCTTCGTTCAGGTCCGCGAAGATGCTGCGCCCAACCATGTTGCCGGCCGCGTCGAGCCTGATCGCGTGGATGTATTGCGAGGAGCGCGTGTTCGCGACGTACATCGTCCGCTCGTCTGGCGACAGCGCGAGCCCGTTCGGGTATTCGCAATTCGCGAGTACACTCAAACTGCCGTCTGGCGCCAAACGATAAACGCGTGCACCGTCCCAGAGATTGTCTTCTCCCGCCGGGCCCGGGATCTCGCGCTCATGGTAGGGGCGGCGCTTATCCGGGTCGGTAAAGTAAAGGCAGCCGTTTGAGTGGCAGATCACGTCGTTCGGCCGATTGAAGCGCCCGCCTTTGTAGTTGTCGACTAGGGTCGCCACCATGCCGTCCGGGCCCATCCGGGTGAGGCGCCGGTCATCTCCTTCGCAGACGATCAGGCGGCCTTGCAGATCGAATGTGGTGCCGTTGCCGCCGATAGTGGTTCTGACGAGCTCTGGCTCTTTGCCAGGCTGCAAGCGAAACAGTTTGTTCTGGCGAAGATCGACGAAATACCAGTAGCCGTCCGGATGCCAGAGCGGGCCTTCGGTAAAGATAAAGCCGGTGGCGAGGCGCTCGGCTTCTGTGGTTTCGAGCACCTCGGGCAAGTAATTCGCACCTGCCATGTTGTACTCCTGCCTTCTCGAGCAATAGCGAGTTTTCCGTAATCGGCAGTCTTGGGCGGCTATGCCCAGGCCGCGATCACCGACGCGATGACACGGTTCAGCGCCGCAAGGTCCATCGGATAATCAGTCTCGTTGCTGACCGCGACGGTCAGACGGTGGCGGCGCAAGATGAAGATGCGCTGGTCGGAGGCGCCAGACGCCCAGGCGGCATCGGGCGGAAGGTCGGGAAACAGGCGGTCGGTGTTGGTGCGGAAGCACGCCGCGTAGCTGGTGCCGGTATGCGTCGCGGTCAGCGCGTAATCGGCCCAGCCCTGCGGGAGTAGCCTGTCGCCGTCCCACATTCCGTTCTGGAGATACAGCACCCCGAGCTTGGCGTAGTCGCGTAATGTCGCGAAGCCGGCGCCCGACGCGATCAGATTCCCGGCGGTGTCGGCGGAATGCTGATAGCTCGCCATGCCGAGGCGATCGACCAGCAGACCGTACAGCGTCTCGTGGTAAGGCAGTCCGCGCCGTTCGATCCGGTCGCGAACGATCCCGCCGAGCACGTTGAGGCCGCTGTTGATATAGCGGAAGACAGTGCCGGGCACGGTGGCGACGATCGAGCGCTGCGCCGCCACGAAAGCGTCACCGGCGTCCTGATAGACCGCGCTGTTCTCGAAGCCGAGCGTCACGCGCCCGTCGCCGTGCGACACGGGAAAAGCGAGCCCCGAGCGCATGCGCAGCAGCTGATCGAGCGTGATTAGGCGATGGATCGAGCGCGGATCGCGCCACAGCGGTGCGGGTGCTGGATCATGCACCGATGCGAGCCAGCTTTCCTGGATCAGACGGCCGATCACGCTGCAGGTGATCGCCTTTGTCATCGACCAACTTGGGGTCGCGCGATCGGCAGAGCCGAATTCGCTGTAGCGTTCGCACAGGATGCCCTCAGGGGTGGCGATCAGGATCCCATAGGCGCCGGTTGAGCGGGCAAAAAAGGTATCGAGCGCGCGGACGACGTCGGCGGGCGGGGCCGGCGGCGTCTCGACCGCATCGCCGAGTGGCCATGTGCGTCCGGGCTCGGGTCGCCTCCGGAAAACCGGCTGCGGATCAAATTGCAGGCTCGCGTTCGGCCCCAGGACGATCCCGCCATAGCCGGGGCGCGCGACCGCGGCGCCGATGACCGGCTTGCCGAAGCCGGCGTCGTTCCAGCCGACGGTAACACGGCGGTCGGCGTCGTCCGTCTCGATGACGATGTCGCCACGGCGCTGGGCAGCGGCGAGTTCTGCCTGTCCGTCGGGCGTGGCCCGGAACCCAAGCCCTCCCGGGGCGACCGCGGGCCGCCAGCGGAAATTCCGCTCGGCGGTGGCGCGGTCGAGCCCGCTGACATAGCGCATGTCAACGAGACGCTTGGCGGCGAAATTGACGGTGTGCTGACGTAGCGCCCGCGGCGAGGCGTCATAGACAAGCGGGTCCGGCGGACCGTCGCCGAAGAGCTGCGGCGTCCGATCGAAGTAAGGTTCTAATGGTGCCGGCAATTCCCGACGCTGTTCGCTCATCTCCCCTCTCCTCGTTGCGCTTCCATGGGCTAGAGTGCCGCTTTCGTGACCACGCGGCAATTGGACGATGCACGACAGCGAGCGTGGCAAGATGGGCGGCATGAACTCCCGCCTCTCACGATCCTGCCATAGCCGACAATCTGCCCGAGCCGGGGAGTGACAACATAGCCATGGCTCAACGCGCCGGGACTGCCAACCTGCCGCTGCACGGCGGACAGGTCCCATATTGGCTAGCGCAGCGGATGACCCGCCTAGGGACGGTGATAAGCGAGGCAATCGTATATCACTACGGGCGCGACGAGCTGTTGCGGCGGCTTGCGCATCCTTTCTGGTTCCAGTCGTTCGGCGCCGTCATGGGCATGGACTGGCACTCGTCGGGTATAACGACGAGTGTGATCGGGGCGTTGAAGCGCGGGCTTGCACCGCTCGCGGCTGATCTCGGAATTTACGTTTGCGGCGGCCGCGGCAAGCACTCGCGCCAGACGCCGCACGAGCTGGTCGCCATCGGCGAGCGGGTCGGCTTTGACGGTAGCGCGCTGGCGAGAGCCAGTCGCCTCGTCGCAAAGGTCGACAGTGCTGCGGTGCAGGACGGCTTCGACCTTTACCTGCATGGCTTCATCGTTACCGACCATGGCCAATGGGTGGTGGTCCAGCAGGGGATGAACGAAGATCGCCGGCAAGCGCGCCGGTATCACTGGCTTTCGGAAGGCCTCAAGAGCTTCGTCGATGAGCCGCACGCCGCGATCGACGGGCCGCCTCAGGGTAAGATCGTCAATCTGACGGACCGGCGCGCGGCCGCATCCCGCCACGCGCAGGTCGATCTTCTGGGATCGCTGGGGCCTGATGGAATAGCACGGCAATGGCGCGAGGCGCGCCGCGACGAGGCCGCCCAATCGCAGCAGCCCGAACAGCAACTGCTGCCACACCGCGTCATGCCGGCGCATCATGAGGTTCGCGCAAGCGACGTTTTCGAGCGCCGCTTGCACGGTACCCTGGCCGCCGCGGCGGAGCGCGGCCCGCTGGATTTCCCCGATTTGCTTCTCAGCCCCGGTGTTGGCGCGCGGACAGTGCAGGCGCTGGCGATGGTGGCCGAGGTGGTGCACGGCGCGTCGTACCGATTTGCCGACCCGGCGCGCTTCTCGTTTGCACATGGCGGCAAGGACCGCCACCCGTTCCCGGTGACGCTGCAGGTGTACGACGAGACGATCCGGGTACTGAAATCGGCTGTCCAGCACGCAAGGCTCGGTCGGGAAGAAGAGCTTGCCGCCTTGCAGCGGCTCGACGACCAGGCGCGGCGGCTTGAGCGCCACGCCACGAGAGCGTCAGTGGACGCCCTAATCGAGCAAGAACGCTACAACTCGCCATTGTATGGGGGCCGCAGCGTCTTTGGCTGGGAGCCGAGCCGGCCTCCGGCGCAGACTGCAATCGGCGAGGAATAACGGCCCTCTATGCCACCCCCATTAATTCTGCTGCAGGATATCAGCCTGACCTTCGGGGCGATGCCGCTGCTGTCCGGAGCGGGGTTGGTCGTTGGCACCGGCGACCGGATCTGCCTCGTCGGGCGCAATGGCTCCGGGAAGTCGACGCTGCTGCGTATTGCTGCCGGGCTTGTTCAGGCGGATGGCGGTGAGCGCTTCGCCCAGCCTGGCGCAAGGATCAGCTACCTGCCGCAGGAATCGGACCTGACTAGCTTCGCCACGACACTCGCCTATGTCGAAGCGGGGTTCGGCGCCGACGCTACCGATCGCCACCGGGCGCTCTATGTGCTGAAGGAGCTCGGCCTTTCGGGCGGGGAGGACCCGGCCGCGCTGTCCGGCGGCGAGGCACGCCGGGCCGCGCTCGCGCGGGCACTGGCGCCGCGCCCCGACATCCTGCTGTTAGACGAGCCGACAAACCACCTTGATCTCCCGGGTATCGAATGGCTGGAGCGCGAACTGGCCGGGATACGCTCCGGCATCGTGCTGATCAGTCACGACCGGCGCCTGCTGGAGCGGCTTTCGCGCACCACCGTCTGGCTCGACCGCGGCATCACGCGCACACTCCACCGTGGGTTCAGCGCCTTCGAGGCATGGCGCGATGCGATCCTCGAGCAGGAGGCGAGCGAACAGCACAGGCTCGGCCGCAAGATCGCGATGGAGGAGGACTGGTTGCGCTACGGTGTCACCGCCCGGCGCGCGCGCAACCAGCGTCGGCTTGCCGAATTGCATGCGCTGCGCCGGAAACGAAAGGAGCATCGGCGCGCACCCGGCTCGGTGCAGCTCGAAGCAACGCAAGCCGACATGTCGGGCAGGCTGGTTGCGGTCGCTGCGGGCATCTCAAAATCCTATGCGGGCCGCCCGATCGTGCGGAATTTATCGACGAGGATCCTGCGCGGCGACCGGGTCGGGATCATCGGCCCGAATGGCGCCGGGAAGACGACATTGCTCAACATGTTGACCGGTGCCTTGGTGCCCGACGCCGGCGAGGTGCGGCTCGGCACCAATCTGGCGCCCGTGATCCTGGACCAGCGCCGCGAAACCCTCGACCCTGAACAGACTTTGGCGCAATCGCTGACGGGCGGCAGCGGCGACACGGTAACGGCTGCCGGCCAGGGCCAGCATGTGATCGGCTATATGAAGGACTTTCTCTTCCGCCCGGAGCAGGCCCGCACGCCGGTCGGCGTGCTATCGGGCGGCGAGCGCGCCCGGCTCACGCTGGCACGCGCTTTTGCCCGGCCGTCAAATCTGCTGGTCCTGGACGAGCCGACCAACGATCTCGATCTCGAGACGCTCGAGCTGCTGCAGGAGCGCTTGGCCGAGTACCCCGGGACGGTGCTACTGGTCAGCCACGACCGTGACTTTCTCGACCGCGTAGTGACGTCCGTCATTGCGAGCGAAGGCAATGGCCGCTGGGTCGAGTATGCCGGCGGCTATACCGACATGCTGACGCAGCGGCCGGGGGTCCCGGCAGCATCGCCGGCTGCGCTCAACCACCAGCGCCGTCCCGCGCTGCGCGACAAGGCATCGGCGGCGGGACCCTCTCGGCGCATGAGCTATAATGACCGTCGTGCTCTGGACATGCTTCCTGCGCGGATCGCGTCCTTGCAATCACGGATAGAGGCGTTGAACGGCGTGCTCGCCGACGCTGATCTGTATGTGCGCGACCCGGCGCAGTTCAACACCACGACTTTTGCACTCGCGGCCGCACGTAACGAATTGGCCGCCGCAGAAGAACAGTGGCTGACGCTTGAGATGCGGCGCGAGGAAATCGAGGGCGTCTAAAGCACCTGCTTCTGTCCGGTCTCCGACGCGCGCATGATTGCATCGAGCAATCGGTGCCGCGTGACCGCAGCAGCAAAGCTCGGATGGGCCGGTATACCCTGCCGAATGCTTTCGGCCAGACGTGCGTAAACCTGGGATACATTGTACCGGGAGTCGCGCGGCATGCTGTCCGGGACCCAGCGATACCGGGCTGGCACCGGCAATTCCGCCAGCTCCTTCGCGGCGTCCTGAGCTCCGCGGACCGTGAGTTCCTGACGCTGCATCGAGGCGCGGGTGGTGGCACTTAGCACGAGATCACCGCGATCGCCGTGGATCTCGAACAGGAACTCGGTGCCGCGGGTCATCCCACCACGAATCTGGAACGAAACGACCGCTCCATCGCCTACGATGCCGCTCACCACGAGCTGATCCGGCGTGTCCTTGGCGACGATTTCGCCGGTCGCTTGCAACGGGATCCGGTCGCGCTGGCTCACCGCGAACGCGGTCAACTCGCGAAATTCGCCGAGGCAATAGCACATGGCATCGATCTGGTGCCCGCCGGTAATCGTCAGCAGATTGGCGCCATTTGCGCGATCGGCCTGGTAGGCTCGGTCGATCGTGGCTCCCCAATTCGGAGCGCAGCCGATCATCGTGGCGGTCAGCACCCGGCCGACATAGCCTTCAGCGACCAGGTCCTTCGCGTAATTGATTGCCGGCGACATCTGGCCCTGCAAGCCCACCACATGCCGGATGCCGCGGCGCTGCGCTGCTTCGAGCATGCGGATGGCTTCATCGGTGTCGCGGCCCAGCGGCCACTCGCAATAGACATGCTTGCTCGCCTCGATCGCCGCCATCACGGGCCGATAATGATCGGGCACCTTGACGCTGACTGTGACCAGATCGATGTCCGGATGCTGCGCCAATGTTTCAGGGTCGGAGAATGCGAGCCGAACCCCATAATGCCGCGCGGCGGCTTCCGCCGTTTCCTGGCGGGTGGTACACACCGCGGCGATCTCGAACTGCGGCAGCGCGCGCAATGCCGGGACATGGGCGATGGAGGCGAAGCCGCGGCTCGCGCTTGCCCCGACGATGCCGACCCAAATCCTGTCGTCGCTTGCCATCAACCCCTCCCTCGAAAGGCGATCCGTTCTCAACCCAGTACATGCTAGGCTAGATAACAGGAAACGTCAGGGAGAAAGCAGATGGAGCGAATGGCATTCGAGACCGAACTGCACGAGCAGGGCTACGTGGAAGTCGTGGATCGCCGCATGGAGCCCAACGCGGTGAACCCGGAACACACGCACGAATTCGACGCGCGCCTCCTCGTCCTCGAAGGCACCATGACTGTCACCGCAGCGGGAACCGAGCGTACCTACAACGCCGGTGACATTTTTACGATGAGCGCGGGCTGCCGCCATACCGAGCGCAGCGGACCCGTGGGGGTACGGTACCTGGCAGGGCGGCGTTATCCGGCGGTGAGATGAGCGACCGCGCCAAAGCAATCGGGATTGGGAGATCAGAGATGGCTGACGACGAGGCGCTATTCCAAAAGGGAATGCCGATCCGGCGCGAAGTGCTGGGTCCGGAATATGTCGATGCTTCGATGGCGCGGGCAGACGAGTTCATGATGTCGTTCCAGCGCGCGACGACGGCATGGGCGTGGGGCTGGGCGTGGGGCGACGCCACGCTCGACCGAAAGACACGCAGCTTGATGAAATCTTGCGATGCTGACGGCCTTGAACCGAGCCCCCGAGATCAAGCTGCACGTTAAGGGCGCTTTGAACAACGGCGTCACGGTGGAAGAGATCAAGGCGGCGTTGCTGCACGCCACCGCCTATTGCGGCATTCCCGCTGGGCTCGATGCGTTTCGGGCGGCGCACGAGGTGCTGGTGAGCGAGGGCGCGCTGAAACCAAAACCCCAGCCCTAAGATCGACCCAACGGGACCGCCCTCGCCCTCGGACATCAGCGGTACGGTTTCGTTATCGACATGCCGCCTCTGCGCCGACAGCTGTCATTTCTTATTGGACCGAGCGGCTTTCAATTACTCATATTTCGTTAACGCGATGAACTAAGATGTTGAATCAAAAGAAGCGGTTGTGATGCATTGCCGGACACCTACCCGAAATTTGGGGTGTTCAATGAGAGAAAGAGGCCGGCAAAAGATCGGCGCCAATGCTGCCATCGGCAAGCTGGATCAAAGCTAAAACGGGTCAAAGCGCGTTCAAGGACGAGCGACTGGCCAAGCGGTTTCATCAGCTATTATCCGCCATGGGCGGGTCGATGGGAGACAGCATTCCATTAGCATGCGCAGATTGGGCCAATACGAAAGCGGCCTATCGTTTTTTGTCCAACGAGCGCGTCAACGAGCACGATATTCTGAGCGGTCATTTCCAATCGACGCGAGAACGAGCCGAGGCCGTCGACGGGCCTTTGCTGGTGCTCCATTGCGGTTGCCAGACGGGCGGCGGTCCCCCCGCTGATTGGCAGGGCTTTGGCGTGCGGCAATCGAGGCTCAGCACAAATGCCTATCGCGCCATGTCACCCGGTGGGAGCCTGCTCAATTACCTCTATGCCCTCGCCGCGGTCGAAATGCGGATCGCGTTGTCGGCCGTCGGTCTCGATCTCGGAATTGGCAATTTCCACGTCGACCGCGAGAACTGTGCTGCCGCGCGGCGTCCAATTCGGCAGCGATCGCCGCCGTGAGGCGCGCATTCTTGGCCAGACCGAAGAGGAAATCGACGCTATTGTGCTCGCACCAATGCATCAGCTCCTCGCGGGCAAACCCGGCATCGGCGCGCAACAGGATGCGCATCCGCGGCCAGCGGGCGCGGAGGTGGCCGACGATGCGCGCCACCGCCGCGACCGCCCCAGCGCTGGCGTCGATGTTGGAACGGTGCAATTTGGCCGCCAACAGGTGCCGGCCGCAGAAGATGTAAAGCGGCAGGTAGCAGTAGCAATCGTAATAACCGTGGAAGAATCGGCCCTCCTGGTCCCCATGCAGCGGGTCGTCGGTGGCATCGAGATCGAGGATGATCTGCCGCGGCGGACGCGCGTGGGCATCGACAAACGGCTCCACCAGCAGCGCTTCGATCGCTTGCGGGTCGTGCCCGATCTTGTGATAGGGCGTAGGCTTCGGCTTGCCCAATTCGAGCCGGTTGAGCGTCGATTTGCCGGCCACCGGCGCACAGTTCTTGCGCCGCGCCTCAAGCTTGCCGGCCAGCACCGCCATCATCGGGTCATGGCGCAGATCGTCATGATCGAGCACGTCCTCATAGCCCAATGCGATACCGACGATGCGCTGGCCGACCAGCGTTGCCACCGTGTGCTCGATCCGCTCCGGCGACCGGCTGGCGGTGAAACAGCCAGCAAAGCGATCGATCAGCCCGACCGCACGGTCCGTCGCCGCCAACAGAAGGGCACCGGCATCCGAGGTGATCGTGCCGCCATCAAACGCGCCCGCCACCGAGCACCCTTCGACGCGTGCAAATTCGAATAGCGCCGCGCTACACTCTGTCGCCATCGGGACTTCCCCTGACCCTGAGACAAACTATTGAGCCAACACGATTTTCTCAGAAATGGAGCCCCGATGCACCTACCCCGTATGAGAAATCCGGGTTAGCTGCGCGGTCGAGGCAATAGGCGGCAACCCGCGCTTCGGTGAGCCGCGCCTCGACCAGTTCCTCAGCTTTCGGTACGATCCTCGGCAGCACCTCCGGATTGCCGCAATCACCGTGTCGCGTTTGGTCAAGCGTCAGAAAGGCCGTTAAACTCGTCTTCGATCCATCTGTCGCTACTGTCATCGACTTGTCGCGTACACCGCCGCGCCACGGCAACGAAGCTCTCCGAGCGCCGCCGCAGGAGCGCGTGGGTCACCGCCGTCCCGCCGAGTACTGCCTCGACTAGCCCAAGCACGCCAACGGTTGGATCGACACCGAGGCCGGGTGCGATCGTCGCAGTCGCACAGCAGACCGCTGTCGCCGTCATTAGGTGGGTCAGCTTCTCACCAAACTCGCCACCGAGGATCATCGCCTCTCGCCAGAATGGTCTCTCCACTATTTGGCGAGGGTTGAACGCTTTTGTAGCAACATGACGGCCCTGACGTCGGTCAGGACTTTCGGCAATTCCCGCCTCGCCTCTGCCGGTCAAGGGGCTGCGTTTGTCGTAAGGTATGACCGAAATCACCCCAAAAACGCAGCTATACCCTTGTTGCTAATCGCGCCTTCTCAGTCAAGCTTGCCATCGCAGCAGTCATTGGCCCTATGGGCATTCGAGGCGAACTCCACCGCCGATAACGGTCATGCCGGATCCGGCTCTCCGGCACAATTCGTCAAACGCCGCAATTTGTGCCGGCACGTGAACGCGCTTCGCCAGCTTAGCTTCGCGAACATATTCTGGCGGCGAGCCGTCATTGTAAAATAACCCCAACTACGGATACGCCTTGAGGCGTTGGCAGGGCTGTTCAACGCTATGGGATGACAAGAAGTCTGAGCAGATTGTCGACGCCGGCGAGGGCGGCGCGGTAGCGGTCCTGGCTGAGCGTGCCGGAGCGGTTGGCCTTGAGGATGTTGAAGGCGAAACTGCGCAGGCGGGCGAACCCGCCGGGATTGGAGCGGATGCGCGAGCGGTCTTCGCCGAAGGTGACATCGCGGCTGTAGTGGGAGGTGGTCTCGATCCGCCAATGCGCGCGCACCGCCTCAGCGGCGCGGGCAGCGGTGAGCGGGGTATTCGCGACGTAGAAGGCGGTCTCGGTGGCGTAGCGCAGCAGCCCGGTCCTGGCATCGCGCGTGAAGACATCGCGCTCGACCCGGATGACGGCGGCGACGTGGGAGTGCCAGTCGGTGTCGGCCAGTTTATCGGCGGGATCGAAGACGCTGACGGTGCGGGTTTCGTCGCGGTTGCGACCCTTGTTGCGGCTATGGGCTGACCCGAGCGGCGCCTCGGTTGCGGCGATATCCTGGATCTGCTGGTGCAGGGTCGGTTGGTTGTCCTTGGTCTGGACGATCCGCGCGATGTTGGCTTCTGCCGCGACTTCAAAGTGTTTTTTTGGCAGTGCAGCGCATCGAGCGTGACGATGGCGCCGTCGGCGACGCCGAGTTCGGCGAGCAAGGTCTGCGCCGCCGGAATCTCGTTGGATTTCTTGGCGATGTCGACATGGGCAAGGACGAGGGCGGTCTCGGTGGCGAACGCGCTCAGCACCTGGGCGGCAGCGCGGTCGTTGAAATTGTCAAAGCTGCCCCGCAGCGTCTTGCCATCCAGCGCGATGCTGCCCTGCCCGGGTGTCGCGCGTGCGGCCTGAAGCAGGGCGGCATGGCGACGGAATACAGCCTCGACCACCGCCGGATCGAGCCCCTTGAGGATGGAGCGGATCGCGGTGTGCGCGGGCGCGCGGCGCCACTTCAGACCAAAGGCGGCGTTCAGCTTGCGGCGATTGACGTCGATAAACGTGACGATGCCTCGATACGAGTTCCCGCCGGTCACAATGGCGAGGATGGAGAACAGCAGCACGTGAGGCAGTTTGTAGATTTGCCCCTGCGCCCGGCGTGGATCAGGAACTTCCGCCAGCAAGCCCAGCAACGGCGCGAATTCGATCATGGCAACCTCCGACACGGATGCCATCCCAGGAATCAGAGATCCGCCGATTCGTGAATCCCCTTTCCTATCCGGCGCTTCACTTCGCCCATCCTGTGTTGCAACGCGGACTCACTTCAGCCCATCCAGCAGCGTTGAACAGCCTTGGAGGCGTTGGCTTGTGAGCGAGATGGAAGGCTTGCCCGGCCTGAAAGCGTAGGCGACGCGGCAGGACAGGACATGGACCATGGCGTTGATCACCGACCTGTGGCGTGAATGCTCAAGCCCCATTTCGGATTTCAGAGTATCGAGTACGGTCTCGATGAGGACGCGCTTGCGCAGCATGATCTTGTCGGCCAGCGGCATGAGATCGTTCCGCATGTTGCGCCGGATGCTGGTGATGAGGTGCAAGCCCCGCTGCCAGAGTTTGCTGAAGAGTTCGCGGCCGATGTAGCCCTTGTCGGCGTAGAGGGTGCCGGCCAGGTGCTGGGTCATCGCGTCGCGCACGGTGCTGTCGGCGGTGTTGCCGGGGGTGATTTTCAGCGCCATGACCTGGCCTTTGTGGTTGATCACGAAGTGCAGCTTGAGGCCGTAGAACCAGCCCATGCTGGTCTTGCCGCGTGCGGCGAGGCCCTCGAACACCTTATGGCGGTGAATGCGGCGATTGTGGCAGACGGCGAGCTTGGTTAAATCGGCGAAGTCGACGCCGCTCGGCTCGCCGCTGAGGCTGTGCAGCAGCACCATCAGAGGGACGAACAGCCGCGGCATCAGGCTGACGAAGCGGTCATAATGCGGCAGATCGCCAAAGCAGGCGCGATACTGCTGGCCGATCCCGTAGCAGTAGAATGCCTTGAAGTGCTTGAACGGCGAGAGGTGAAACAGCACCACAATGAACAGCATCGCGGCGCGCGACAGCTTGCCTGGGCGCTGCCGGGTCGGCTCCGACGGGAGCAGCCGGTGCGCTTCCCAGTCTGCGAACAGCTTGCAGAAGTCATCGAGACAGCAATACAGCGCTGTGATATCGATCGCCATTGAGGGGGCTCTCCAGACCCGGGTTTGACGCTCAGTGTTCGCAAGCCGATGCTGTCAAAGCCTTGGTTCTTTGGGAAGCCCCTCAACCCTTATCCATAGTTCGGGTTAAAATATGAGGAAGGCTATGCTCCTTCAAGCGCATGAGCCCGGCTGCGTATTCTGCTCGATCGCCCCGAATTATATCATCGCTGAGAACGCGCTCGCCTTTGCCGTGCGCGATACCTCACCGGTAACTAAGCACCATACCTTGATCCTGCCCCGGCGCCACGTGGACAGCTATTTCGATCTGAGTGAGGCGGAGCGGAGCGCAATCCACGAACTGCTTGAACGGGTCAGGCGCGATATCCTGGTGACAGATCCAGATGTCGGCGGCTTCAACATTGGCGTAAATGTGGGAGGAATCGCCGGTCAGACGATCTTTCACTGCCATGTCCACCTGATTCCGCGCCGCCTTGGCGATGTTGCAAATCCGCGCGGCGGTGTTCGCGCCGTGATACCAGGAAAACAATCGTATTGATGGAAAACAACCATGACTAAAATCCTTCTCGTCCGCCATGGCCATGTCGAGGGCATCTTCCCCGAGCGGTTTCGTGGACGGGCCGAACTGCCATTAACTCTGGAAGGGCAGCGGCAGGCTGCCGCCACCGCGCGGCGCATCGCCGGCGAATGGCGCCCCGCCGCGATCTACAGCAGCCCAATGGGAAGGTGCATCGCGACCGCGGAGGCAATCGGAGAGCCTCTCGGTTTGTCGCCGGTAGCCGTCGCGGGCCTGAACGACATCGATTACGGGCAGTGGCAAGGACTCACTCCCGACGAAGCGCGGCTTCGTTGGCCGCGTGAGGTCGACACTTGGTATCGCGATCCCGATTGGACCGAGATACCAGGCGGCGAAACCTTGCAGCAAGTGCTCGCCCGGACGACCGCGGCGTTGCGCGACCTGCTCCGTCGCCATCCCGACGACATTCTGGTGCTGGTCAGCCATGACAGCGTCAACCGAGTGATGTTGCTGCACGCACTGGGCCTGCCGCTCGCGCGGTACTGGCACATTCGCCAGAGTCCCTGCGCAATCAACGAGATCGATTGCGAGCGCAACGCCTTTACGATCGTCGCGATAAATCGGATCGATCATCTGCGCGACGATCCGTCAGTGGCGCGAGAATAGCGGGGCACCAACGCGCAATTGCCCGTCACCCAGCCGTATCCGCCGTCCACCCCCGGCACGACACCGCACATAACCTCGCATTAACTCAGGATGTGAGGAGCGGCGCGGAAATCCCGGAGCAGCCCGACTGTGGGATAAACACGGCTGTTGCGCCCGGCCATGCACTTTCATAGGTGAAATCGGCAAAAAAGCTGAGAACGCCGACCAGGAGAACAAAGCGGAAGGCCCGTCGGCTGAGCCAGCGGTCACCGGCGGCTGTGGCGCTTTCGCTAGCCATCGCGGCTCCCGCCAAATGTCAAGGGGCGAAGATGATTTTCGCGTGGCGGATCGACTGGAGCGGCGAATAGTCAAATCCTCGCCGTGCTTGTCGGCAGGCTGCGGTTTTGGCCCACGTCGAATCGACGGCGCTCGTTTCATCACTTCCGCGAGACTAAGTGCCATCTGAGACAGATTTAGTGGCGGATGAGCGCGCGCCGGCGGCGCTGTTGTTGCAAACCAGGCAAGAGCTTCGAGCGATGTCAATATCCTAGGCAGTCCAATCGACGCAAGCTGTCCCGCCGAGTAGGTGAGTTGGAGATCGAGATAAACACCATTCATCCTGAACCCCGAACTGCTACTTCCCTCGGCAGAAACAAAAATTGGCGCTCCTATGCCAACATCACTTTCAACATATGCAGTTCGATAGGCATTGTAGAGCTCGTCACGAAACCTGATCAGCCCGCCTAACACAATATCCGGTATTATTGGATAAATTCGCATGCTCAACGCGACGCTCAGCTCCATCAAGTGGTTAAACGAGTACTTTGCCAATCTGCCACTTCTAAGTCCATATTCACCACGTCTGAAAGGAATTTCTAATTTACGCAAAGACTTTATGTAATAATTAAATGTTCCTGCGGTTGCGCCGGCACTAAATCCAAGTTCGGATAGGACCCATAGGGTTTGACCATGGCTCAGTTCCATGGCCCATAATGCCTCTAATGCCTGGTCGATCTGGCTGTGGTCGGGCGGAATCTCGTTGGCGCGACAGTCAACCCGCGGGCCTCGGTTGCTGGGTTCGCATCCTATCCAAACGGTATCGGTGCATTTCATCATTACGCCGTGTCAGACGAGAGCGATCATCAGAATGATGATCAACAGCGCGCCGATCAGCGCCAGGTAGAAATTGAGCTGGCCCGATTGCAAGAGTTGCAGCTTCCCGGCCAGCATGCTTACCGCCCGTTCGAGCGGCGCGAACAGATACGGTCCAAAAATCGGCGCCACATCATGGCTGAAAACCAGCCGCCGGACAAAATACGGGCGGTTGCTGGGGGCTTGCGCCAATTCGCGCTGCGTTGCGATCGTCGGACGGTAGACAAAGCTGTAGAAGATCCGCAGCGCGTTTGAGAACGTCAGCGCCGTCGTCGCCGCCGCGCGCGGGGCCTGTTCGCGGCCGCCAAACCAGACGGCGGTGCGGCGAACCGGAAAACGGCGGCTCCACAGCAGCATCATCACCGGAAAAATGGCCAAGAGCGGCATGACGATGACCAGCAGGGTCGGCGAGATAAAAGCGAAGGTTCCGGGCACCCGGATCGGCGCGCCGGTCGCTGGCACCAGCAGTGGTCCGACATGCATTCTCGGCACGGCGGCGCTCGCCAGCTCGTTGGCGGCGGCAGGGGCCAAGGCCTGCAGCCAGACGGGCATGCCGACCGCCAGCGCGAGGACGAGCAGACCGAGCGCGCCAACCGCCAGCGAATTCGCCCACGGCACGCCTCGGCCGGCGCCATCGCCATTTCCCAGCAGCCCGATGCCGAACACTTTGAGATAGGTCGCGAAGGCGACGGCGGCGGTGAGCGCAAGCCCGGCGCCGGCGAGGCCGGCGACCAGCCGGCTGCCGAGGTTCGACAGGTGGAACCCCTGAAAAAAGGTCTGGAAGAGGTACCACTCGCTGACAAAGCCGGCCTGCGGCGGCATCGCGGCGAGGCTCATTGCGGCAAAAAGCGCGCCCAAACCAAAGATCCAAGGGCTGCGCGCGAGAACACCACGTTGTTCAAGCCGATAATCCCCGGCGGCGCGAAAAACGCCGTCGGCGGATAAAAACATCGCGCCCTTTGCCAGCGCGTGTGCGGCGAGATGGAGCAGCGCCACGGTCCAGGCGAGCCCCGCAAGGTCGGTGAGCCCGTCCTGCCGAAACATCAGCGCGGCACCCAGAAGACAAACGGCGACCGAGCCGTTCTCAGCGGAAGACAGGCTGAGAAGTTC
Source organism: uncultured Alphaproteobacteria bacterium (assembly GCA_963846635.1). Lineage (GTDB taxonomy): Bacteria > Pseudomonadota > Alphaproteobacteria > ATCC43930 > CGMCC-115725 > AP-15. Next base: position 34,493 of record CAWJXM010000051.1, read on the forward strand.
GCGCCAGTCTTCCTGCTGAAACGCATAAAGGGCGGACAGAACGGCGCTGACCACCGCCACGGTTATGATGAAGATTCCGGCGGCCGAGACCGAGGATATCGGAGCGAGCGGCAACCATGACACGAGACCGCGGCTCAAGCCAAAAAAAGCGGCGTTGAGGACAAAACCCGACAGAAAGGCGCCGGTTGCTCCGCTGCCGGCGCCATAGGCGCCCGGAAACCATTCGTAAAACGGCAGCAGACCCAGCTTGGCGCCAAATCCGATCAGCAGCAGCAGCGCAATGAACAGCTGCTCGGTGCGGGGCATCGCGGCTGCGGCCGCAGGAAAATCAGCAAAAGCAGGACTTCCTGCCGGCCCCGCCAACAGAATAAACGCCAGGACCAAAGCCACCGCCCCCGCTTCGAGCAGAGCCAGCATGAACAGCACCGGCCGGCCGGTATCCGCGGACAGATTCTCTGCGAGGATCATGACCGCGCCGCCGAGGCTCATGATTTCCCAGGCGACAAGAAAGCCTACCGCATCCTGCAATCCGAAGACCCCGAGTGCGCCGAGGCAACTGGCGGCCGCACCAAAAATCCAGCCGCCCTGACGCGGCGCCGGCGTCCCGAGCCAAGCCCCGAGAATGGCGGCCACCAAGCCAAAACCGAATAACCACAGCGCCGCCGGCGAGAGCTGGAAAACCGTATCCCCAGGTCCGATCCCGAGCGGGATATGGATTGGCGGGGTGCTCCCCGGCAGCGACGTCGCGATCAGCGCCAGGACGGCCACCCCGCCAAGCCCGATCAGCGCTCGCGCCAGCGCCGCGGCGCGACCGGCAAGACCGAGGATCGCAGCGACAACCCAGGCGGTGACAGCGGCTCCGAGAAGCTCACTCGACAAGGCGTCCGCCTTGCACCCGTTGCGGTGCGCGATCGAGGAAAATCAATAGACCTTCGATGATAGCGGCTGGGTTGGGCGGGCATCCGGGCAGATAGAGGTCGACTGGCAACACCCCTTCGAGGCCGTTGCCGCAAGCGTAACCGCCGCCGGCGACGCCCCCCGAGACCGCGCAGGTGCCCACGGCCATGACCCACCGCGGTTCGGGCATCGCCTCATAAGCGCGCCGCAGCGGTTCACGCATCGTGTAGGTGACCGGTCCGGTAACAAGGAGGAGGTCGGCAAAACGCGGCGAAGGCGTGAAGAAAATGCCGAAGCGATGCAGATTGTAAAAAGGATTGTTGAGCGCCTGCAGTTCCGACTCGCAGCCATTGCAGGAACCGGCATCGACGTGACGGACATGAAGGCTGCGGCGGAACCCGCTACGCGCCGCCGACGCACTCTCCAGCTCGGAACGGCGATCGGCGGCAAGGATCAGGTCCGAGCGGCGCTGGACGCCAAACGCCCAATCGAAGGACGTCTGCGCCGCCTCCGCCGGACAGGCCTCGACGCAAAGCTGGCAAGCAACACAGCGTCCGTAATCGACCGCCAACCGCTCTCTGCCACTGCGGCCGGCCTCGACGGTTATCGCCGCGGTCGGGCAGGCTGCCGCGCATTCATCGCATTCGGGCGCGCATCTTTCCGGCTCGAAGCGCGGCATGCCCAGGACGCCCTCCTGGCCCGCCGATGCGCCATCGGGCCAAGCGGCGGTTGCCTGACCCTGCCGCAGCCCGAAAAATGTCCAGAGCGGCATCGCGGTTTCCTAGCGGTCGCAGCCTGCGACCGTGAGGCCAAAGCTTGCCTCGTTGATCGCGTAATCCATCATGTTCGTGTCGTGCACGGTGAGCGGGAACACCCGCCAATTCGAAAAGGACGGGGACTTGATTTTGACCCGGACGGGCTGGCTGTCGGCGCCGAGATGAACCGCGTAGAACAGCGAACCGCGGGGCGACTCCGCCCAACCCAGCCCCTCCGAGAAAGGCCGCGGCGTGCACGCGTTCTGCACCGGACCATCGTCAAGCAGCAACAAAGTCTGTTTGATCAGATCGATACTGGTGTCGATCTCGGCCATTCGCACCTGTGATCGGGCATGAGCGTCGCCGCCGGTGCGAACGGCCACCTCAACCCGCAGCTCGGCGTAACCGGCATAGGGATGATCCCGCCGCAGATCGCGGTCAAAACCAGAGGCGCGCTGGATCGGTCCGGTCGCCCCTTGGTCGAACGCGACGTCATGGGGCAGGATTCCGGTCGCAATCAGCCGATCGAGATGGCTCCCGGTGCTTTCGAGCATCGCGGTATAGGCTGAAATCTGCTCGCGCAGCCTGTCGAGTTCGGACCCGAGCCAGGGTCTTGGTTCGAGGTTCCGGCGCAGGCCTCCGGGGATCAGGAGGCTGCGCAGAAAACGGCTTCCGGTCAGCCGGGCATTGAGCTGTTTGGCGCGCTCTTCGAGCAGCTTTCCTTCGGCTTGGCCGACCTTCAGCGTCGTCGTATCGGCGAGATGGCCGAGATAATGAAGGTGGTTATAGAGCCGCTCGAGCTCCGCCAATAGCGAGCGCAGCAACCGCGCGCGGCGCGGCACCGCGCAACCTGCGGCGCGTTCCACCGCCTCGCAAAAAGCGAGCGCATGGGCAAAGCTCCCGACCCCGGAGACCCGCTCCGCCAGCACCGCCGCATGCGCAAGCGAACGCCCTTCGAAGCGCTTCTCCATCCCACGGTGCTTAAAGAACAGCTGCGGGTGAAGATGAAGGATGTGTTCGCCGACATAGTAAAAGAGGAGCTCGACCAACTCGACGACATCGGCACGGATCGGGCCAAACGGCAGGCGCTGGACATCGGCGCTCGTGATTTCTGGCCCTGCCTCGGCCGGCGACAATGGGATCGACGTGTCAGCGGGATAATCCGGATCGAACGGGGCAACGGGCGGATACGCGCCCGGATGAAGGACAAGGCGGTGCGGTTCCGGGTGGCCGCTGAACTCGACCCCGAAGAGGTCGGCAATCTCGCGCTCGTACCAGCCGAGCAGCGGGCTCACGGCGGCAACACTCGGAACGGGGCCGCGCGCTAGGCAGCGCCACATAAAGAAATCTTCGCGCTGCCCGCGGCTGGCCAAGTAACGCAGTTCCACTTGGCCGGGGCTGTCATACCACGCGTAAGCCATCTGCATGCGGCCGCCGGCGGCGATCAATTCCGCTACCGCGACCGGCAATTCCTCCGGATCGATCGTGACGATATCGATCGCGCGGCTGGCCGGTTCGGCGACAATCTCGCTCATGACAACCCGGGCGAGAGGTTTTGCGCAATCGCGGTTAGATAATTCCAGATCCCGGCCGGCCACCACAACCCCAGCGCCAACAGCGGACCCAAGGCGAGCCACATCGGCACGGTGCACCAGGCGCTCAGGTAGCGGGCCGAGGGCGGCTCGCCGGCACCGGCCGGACTATAGAACATGTGGCGAAAGTGGTTCATGAAACCGATAAAGATGACGATCAGCAGCACCGCCATTGCATAGACCGCCCAGGCGAAGGAGGGCTGCAGCCCCGCCCGCATGATCGTGAATTCGCTCAGAAAAAGACCGAATGGCGGGGCGCCGGTGATGGCAATCGCACCAGCCAACCACAGCGCCCCCTGAGTTGGGAAATAGCGGCCGACGGCGGCAATCCGTGCGATATCTTTTGTCCCATAGGCACGCATCATATTGCCGGCGCCGAAAAACATCAGCGACTTGTTCAGAGAGTGGTTCAGCATGTGGTAGAGCGCCCCGGCGACCCCGAAGGGACCGCCAAACCCGAACCCGAGCGCCACAACCCCCATATGCTCGACGCTCGAATAGGCCATCAGCCGTTTTACGCCTGGCTGGCGGACAATGAATAAGGCACCGATCAGCAACGACAGCGCGCCAAAGGCCACCAAGGCGAGCCGCGGCGATTGGCCGAATCCCGCTCCTCGGGCAATACCGAGAAATCGCGCGATGCCGATCATCGCGGTATTCAACAATGCCCCCGACAGCATCGCCGAAACCGGTGCTGGACCCTCGCTGTGGGCGTCGGGGAGCCAGGTGTGCATCGGCGCCAGACCGACTTTGGTGCCGTACCCGACCAGGACCAACAGAAAGGCAAAGGTCACCAGATCGGGGCTCATCTTCGGGGCGGTTGCGGCGAGCGCCGCCCAGGTCATGTGATAACTAGGGCCCAGTACGAAACTGCCGCCCCAGTAGAACAGCACCGTCCCGAGCAACGCCAGGCTGATCCCGGCAGAGACGACGACAATGTATTTCCACGCGGCCTCGATCGCTTCGGCAGCATGCTCGAAGGCGACGAGAAACGTGCTCACCAAGGTGGTTAGCTCGATCACGATCCAATAGATCGCGACGTTGTTCATCGCCGGTGCGATCAGGGTGGTCAACGCGAACCCGGCGAAGAGCGCATAAAACCAAAACAGGCGCCGTTCCTCGCCGAGAAGGCGCATATAGCCGACCGCATAGATCGAAGCGAGCAGATAGACGATCGCGGTGCAGAGCGTCACCCATGCAGTGGCGCGGTCGATGATGACATATTCGCCGAGATAGAACTTAGCCGCGCCGTCGATCAAAAACGGCAGCGGCAGCGTGCAGCCAAACGATACGATTGCCGCGGCCAGATTGACGGCTTCGCAAAAACGCGGCCGGCGCAGCAGCAGACAGCTTACGGCTGCTGCAGCAGGAGCCAGTGACAGAGCAAGGAGAAGGGCGCCCGGCATCAGCCGACGAGCCTCTTCAGGTGCAGGGCGCTGGTGGTGCCCGCCTGGGCCATCAGGTAACTGACGAGTACGCCAAAGCAGGCCACGACAATCAGCAGATCGAACAAGATCACCAGCTCGATCAGCAGCGGCATTCCCGGCAGCAGGATCTGCGAGCCGAGAAAAATGCCGTTCTCGAGCAGCAGCAGGCCAAGGATTTGGCTGATCGCCTCGTGACGGCTGGCGAGCATCAGAAAACCGATCAGCATCATCGCCAGCATGACGGTCAGGGCCAGCACCGCCGCGGTCGGGCTGGCACCGAGCAAGGCCGACACGCGATAGGAGACGAAAAGCGCGAACACGACAAAGAGCGCGCCGATGACAAGGGTGCTGGCGGGCTGCACGATCTCATGCATCTCGCGGCGAACCGGCAGCCGGCCGATCATGCGCCATATCAAATAGGGCAATAGCAATCCTCGAAACAAAGCCGTTACCCCGGCGATCAAGTAAAGCTCGGGGTATTTTCCGAAATAGCCGACAGTCGCCGATAACAAGGCGACGCACCAAGATTGCGCAGCGAAGGCATAAAGATAGTTTTGCAGCCAGCGTGAGCCCAGCATGACAAACGACAACAGCAGGCTGGCAATCGCCAGCAGGCTGAGGAGCGAGCCCGCCAAGGGCGGCAGATGTTGAACAAACACGACGCTAACCGAGCTGAGTGCCGATCACCGCGAGAACAGCGAGCAAAAACGAGGCGGCGAGCGGTTCCTGGTAGCGGTAAAACCGCAGACGCGATTGCGCCGTCTCGACAAACACAACGACACACGCCACCAGCGTAAACTTGAGAATGAGCACGATCGCCGCCCCGAGCGCGCCGAGAGCGGTGCCCTCGACCGACAAACCCCACGGCAAGACCAGCACGTTGCAGAAGATCGTATAAAGAATGAATTGCTTCATCGCCGACGCCCATTTGAGCAGCGCCAGCAGCGGACCGGAATATTCGAGTATCCGTCCTTCGTCGATCATGTAAACTTCAATATGCGTGCTGGAATGAATTGGCATGCGATCGGTTTCGACCAGCAGCAATATAAAGAACGCAGCGACCAGGAAGAGATGCGCCGGCCCCCAATAAACCGCCCAACTTGCGACGAGCAAATGGTTGACGACAAAGGGTAGCATCGCCTTGGCGAGCAAGGTGATGCCGACAAAGACCAGGATCAGGGTCGGCTCGGCGAGGATCGACACCATCACCGCACGGCTCGACCCGATCCCGCCGTAGGCGCTGCCCGAATCGAGCCCGGCGAGGATGATCATGAACGAGCCGAGGGTGAGGATCAGTCCGCCCCCGAGGATGTCGCCCATATCGGACAGCGGCAGCGGAAAATTGGTCAGCACCGGGATCAGGATCGGCACTGTCAGCATGCAGGTGAAAGCGACGATCGGTGTCACCCAAAACACCCACGATGCCGTTTGCGGCACAACGATTTGTTTATGAAACAGCTTCCACAGGTCGCGATAGGGCTGGAAAATCCCCGGGCCGCGGGCGCGCTGCACCCGCTCCTCGAATTGCAGGATGATGCCCTGGATGAGCGGCGCCAGGAGCAGCACGGTCGCAACTTGGCCAATTTGCAGCAGGATATCCCGCAGGCTCATCGGGCAACTGTTTCCAGCTTGCGGGGCTTCAGCCGGCTAGATATGTTTAATGTTGGATTCCCGTGAAGGCCTTTCATGTGAACTCCTCTCTCGTCAAGAGACGCTTGGAGGAGTCATCAGCCCCAGGGGCGGTTAAAGGTGAACTCCATCACCTGTGGCATCAACCATGATAGCACCTAGCCCGGGTGTCAATAGCCGCGCATTCACGATCCGGATCGAGCCGACGCTGAGCCCGCTCTTTTTGTGATCGGTAGGTGCGGCTACACAAATAAATAATTTGAAGCGTCCCCGAAGGGCTGAGCAAAAAGATGAGCCCCGAAATCACCGGAACGCTTTGGGTCGGACTTGGTGATGGACTCGGCGGCGTTGGCCGCTATTCAATCGGAATAGCGATAGCCCGCTTGGCTGCTTGGCTGGGAGCAAATTCCTGTGGGGTACGCTGATAGTGAATATCCTCGGTTCCTTTCTCCTTGCGTATTTAGGCACACCACTACTGGCAGATGGATCATTACACACGGGTCACGATTTACGCTTCTTGTGGCGATCGGTGTCTATGGAGGCTTCATAACGTTCTCCTGCTTCAGCCTGGAAACAGTTGATCTGCTCCGTAGTGACGAGATAATTCGGACCATGCTCTACGTGGTGGGATCAGTTGGATTGTGTCTTGCTGCCGCAGTGCTCGGCATTTATGCCAGTCATCCCTGAGTCCCGAATATAGCACGATCACCCACGAGCCGGCGGCCTTCGACACGCCGCACGAGGATCCTTTGCAGGCCCATTCGAGGCGACTGCGCCGGCCGACAGAGCGGGATGATTGAAACAGACCATATCGCGTACTCGGTTGGTCGGACGCGTCATGGCTTTGCTGACGTCGCGCAATGTGTAAGTTGGTGAAGCGGCGCCTCATACATTGACTGGCGCAAGCGGCTCGCGGCCACGGATCAGATCGGCCGCCTTTTCGGCGATCATGATCACCGGTGCGTTGATATTGCCGCCGACCAAGTCGGGCATGACCGAGGCATCAACGACGCGCAACCCGTCGATCCCGAAGACTCGCAACTCGCCGTCAACTACCGCGGTGGTGTCGTCCGTAGTGCCCATTTTGCAGGTGCCGAGGGGGTGATGGACACTGATGCCGGTTGCCCGGATATGCGCATCGATCGCCTGATCCGAGCTCCTGTCCGCCCTCGGGATGATCTCACAGTCGATGAATGGGCGTAATGGAGCCTGGTTTGCAATCTCGCGAACCATCCACAATCCGGCGCGGAGGGTTACCCAATCCTTGTCAGCGGCAAGGAAATTCTGACGAATGCGCATTGGCTGGCGTGGATCATTTGACACCAGATCGAGCCAGCCACGGCTCTCCGGCCGCAACACGACTGCGCGGCATCCAAAGCTGTCAGTATAGGCCCGGACGAACGGCGGCAGATAAGGTCTCGCTTCCAGCGGTGCTGCGGCAAACAGAAGTTGCACGTCGGGCAGTGCTCCCGCGAGCGGGCTCTTCAGGAAGGCCATTACTCCGGCGGGAAGATCGGCGGAGATCCCCGATCCGAAGAAGTACGTCTTGCCCAGATCGAGAGCGATGCGGTCAAACCGCATTTTGACGTGGAGCGGGCCAGGCTCGGTTCGTTGCCACAAAATGCCAGCCGAGATGTGGTCCTGCAGGTTGCGGCCGACACCCTTGAGCGGGGCGGTAACCGGGATGCCAAGCAGGCGCAGTTTGTCAGGGTCCCCGATCCCGGACAGCATCAGCAAATGCGGTGTGTTGATGACCCCAGCGGCGAGGATCACCTCACGCTCGGCGCGCACAATCTGTTGCTGGTTTCTACGCAGATACTCGATCCCGACGGCGCGGTTGTTCTCGAACAGGATGCGAATAGCGAGCGCATTCACCTCGACCCTGAGATTGGGCCGGGTCATTGCGGGCCGCAGATAGGCGACCGCGGCGCTACAGCGCTTCCCATCGCGAATAGTTGACTGCGAGCGTCCGAAACCTTCCTGTTGGGCACCGTTGTAATCGTCGGTGCTGGGGTACCCGGCTTTGATTCCTGCCGCCATGAAAGCTTTGGCAACCGGGTCCGGATAGCGCGACCAGCGCGTCGTCAACGGCCCTTCAGCACCACGGTACGGGCCGACGCCCTCCTCCCATGTCTCCTGGCGGCGGAAATAGGGCAGAACGTGTGCGTAGGACCAATGCGGCAAGCCGGCGTCGGCCCAGCGATCGAAATCGCCGCGATGGCCGCGCACATAAGCCATCGCGTTGATGGACGAGGAACCGCCGATCACCTTGCCGCGCGCGCATTCGATCCCACGCCCATCGAGCGTCGCCTCGGGTTCCGCGAAATACATCCAATCGTGCATGCGCCGCTGCAAGATGCGGCCCCAGGCGAGCGGGATCCTCAGCCACGGGTCGCGGTCCCAACCGCCGGCCTCGAGTAGCAGGACGCGCGCACCACCATCCTCTGTCAACCGGTTTGCCAAGGTACAGCCGGCCGACCCGGCGCCGACGATGATGTAATCATATGTGCGGGATTGCATCGCTGATGTCCTTTGGCGGGCGCCGATTATGCCGGTGCTTTTCCGATGCTGCCGGCCCCGGGTGGGCGTCCGCATTCAGCCGTTGCGGATACAGCATAAGCACGCCTGCAATATAGGGTTAATCTCGCCGGCGCTGAGCGCATCGTGCGGGATGATCGGCCTTAATGGGAGAGGGGCTGATGGATATCGCAGGATGGCTGCGCGACCTTGGGCTCACCCGTTATGAGCGGGCCTTCCGCGAAAATGCGATTGATAGCACTTTCTTCCGAAATTCCACGCTGTAGGTCAAATCCCAAGCAAATCACTACTATATTACTAAATCATTATGGAAATTATTCGGAGCGACTGTTGTGCTGGCACCTCACCTTTAGCAGTTTACCGCTGATTACAATTGGGTTCCGTCGTAAAGACGCGCAGACTTTTACCAAATCAACGACCGACTAACTCACCGTTAAGCGGCGCGGCCTAATGAGCGCGGGTGCCGGTGTAGGAGATGCGCCAGATCGTGCCGCCGGTATCGTCGGCGACGAGCAGCGAGCCGTCCTTGGCGACGGCAAGTGCGGCCGGGCGGCCCCAGACCTCGGCGCGCTCGGTGCCCGCGGTCCAAAAACCGGTCGCGAAATTCTGGTAGTAGCCTTCGGGTCTGCCGTTTTTGAACGGCACCAAAACAATCTTGTAGCCGGTCGGCAAGGACCGGTTCCACGACCCCTTCAGCGCCACAAACAGTTGGCCTTTGTATTGGGGCGGGAACTGGTTGCCCTCGTAAAAAACGAGGTCAAGCAATGACGAATGCGCCTGGAACAGCAAATCGGGTGTTATCGTCGCCTCGACCTTTTCTGGCGCGAGGTTGGCGAAGCCGGGCTGCGGATGCGGGCCGATATAGGCATAGGGCCAGCCATAAAAGCCGCCCTCGCGCACATGGATCAGATAATCGGAAGGCAGGTTGTCGCCCATGCCGTCGCGCTCCTGCACGACCGCCCACAAATCGCCGGTTTCGGGCTGAAAGGCGAGCGCGGTCGGGTTGCGCGTCCCCGAGGCATAGGTCATCTGGTTCGAGCCGTCGGCATCGAACCGCTGGATGGTCGCCTTGGGCGCGGGTTCAACGCCGAGATTGCCGGCCGGGCCGACGCCGACAAACAACGCGCCGGTCCGCGGGTCGATCTTCAGATCGCGGTTTTGGTGGCCCTGAACGATCCCGAAGACGCCCTTTTTGGTGATCAGTTCGGCGCCATAGGCTCCGGGGACCGGCTTGCGCTGGCTGGGGGGCAATTGATCGGCGTGCTGCAACGGCATCGGCCGACCGGGGCGCAATGCTCCAATAACATGCGGCACCTTCCAGATGCCGTCTTGGTCAGCGACCAACAGATGGTCGCCTTGCCAGGCGAGCCCATAAGGCTTGTTCAGGTCTTCGACATCGCGATCAATCCACACCGCGTGACCGGTGCCGTCATCGCGCAGCAGTGTGACATAGCCAACTGCCTGTTCGGCAACGAGCACGTCGCCATTGGGGAGCACTAACAGGCGACGGGGATTGGCGAGCCCGGTCGCGAACGGGGCGGCAGTAAACCCAGGTGGAACGGCCAGCTTTTGCCCGCTATAAGGCACGACTAGCGAGCGGTCCGTTACGATCGGCCCCGATTTCGGCGGCGGCAGATTGTTCGGATCGAAATGGAAGCGACGGCCGATCTCGTGTTCGGCAAGAAAATTCTGCGCCGCCGGATTTGCCGTTTGGTTGCCGCCGAGCGGCGCACGCTGCGTCGCGGCAGCCGCATCTCCCGGCGCACGCTGGGCGGATGCAACCGAAACCCCGATCGCTGCAGCGATCACGGCGGCGATGGCGAGAGCGGTAATGCTCGTAGACTTGGCCATGGCCTCCTCCGGCGGCGAGTAGCAAAATCTCAGAAATCGGGGTTATCCGGCTTCATTACGCTGTGGGCAAGGGCTATCGCGCCGATCGCCGGATTGTGAACGCAACGCGGTCCTCTATCAGCCCGCACAGCCCGCGGGATCACGGTAGGCGGCGGCTTTATCGGATTTACGGGCCGCGGCGTTTGATATCCGGGTAGGGAGTGCCGTCGCGGTGGGTATAGATCGCGGGTTTGCCGCCGGCCGGGGCGAGCATGTCGATATCGTTGTAATGGCCGGTGTCGTCCGCCACGCGGGTCCCGATCTCGAGCACGTGCGCGTCCGCACCAGAGCGGTTCTGCAGGCAATGCCCGTTCGGGTCATTGGCGCGGAACCCAGCGGCGTCACCAGCATGCAGAATTTCCGCCCCGTCATCCGTGACCAGCGTCACTTCACCGGAGAGGACATAGACGAACTCATCGCTTGCAGTGTGCCAATGGCGCTGGCTCGACCAGGCGCCGGGTGGCAGATGCAGCAAGTTGACGCCGAACTGGGTGAGCCCGGCGTCGTCGCCGAGCTTGGTGCGGGCGCGAGCGCGACACGGCTCGTCAAATGGCGATGGGTAAAGCGTGCCGATGACCGGGGACAGTGCTGCGGTATCGATGCGTTTGGACATGGGGAATCCTTCAGAGCCGATGCGAGACGTTGAGCGGGTATCAAGCCACGCCCTCACTCGCGGAGCTGTCGAAATCGGCAATTGCACTGATCGCCTGCTCCGCGTAGAGATGATCTAGCTGACCGCCAACACCGTATATAAGTCAATCTTGATTCTATGATCAATCTACAATGTTGTTGACTGCGCGTGAGGCTGCCCAACGCCTCGGCGTCAAGCTCGACACGCTTTATGCCTATGTCAGCCGCGGCCGCTTGCGCTCGGTCGCAGTTCCCGGCACCCGCCAACGCCGCTATCGCGTCGAGGAGGTCGAGGCGCTGCGCGGCGCTGCACTGCCGACACCCCGCCCGACTGAGGCCGAGACGCTGACCCCGGTCATCGCCTCGTCGATTTGCCTGATCGAGAACGGCAGGGTTTTTTACCGCGGCGAAGACGCGATCGCCTTATCGCACACGGCGACACTCGAAGATGTTGCGGAGCTGTTGTGGCAGGCCGGACCCGCCGTCAGTAGCACTCCGGCGACGCCGGCGGCGCCCGCAGATCGGGCAGCGACCGCCGGGTTTATCGAGCGCTGCCTGACCCGCCTGGCGGCGCTCGCCGATCGAGATCTGACGGCGCTCGATCTCACTCGCCCCGGTGTGATCCGCACGGGCCAGCTGATCGTGCGCGAGCTTGCAGCCTGCCTCGCACCGGGGAGAGCGGCGGACCAAACCGCACCGGTGCATGCCCAGCTTGCCGATGCGTGGCAGCTGGATCAGGGCGGCGCCGACCTGGTGCGCAGGTGTCTTGTGTTGCTGGCCGACCACGAATTGAACGCATCGACCTTTGTCGCGCGCTGCGTCGCGTCGACCGGCGCCACCCCTTATGCTGTGGTGGCAGCGGCGCTCGCAGCGTTGTCCGGCCGCCGTCACGGCGGCGCCTCGGCGCGCGCCGAGGCGCTGTTCGACGAGCTTGCGCGCGAGACCGATCCGTTGGCGGCGATGGCGGCCAGGCTCGCTCGCGACGAGGATCTGCCGGGGTTCGGACAGTTCCTTTATCCGGCGGGCGATCCGCGCGCTAAAGCGATCCTCGACGCGGTCGGCGCGGCAGTGCCCGCAGCACGCGGCGCGATTGAGGCCGCCGCCGCAGCCGGTACTCGGCTCACCGGCCGGCTTCCGAATGTCGATTTCGCGCTGGCGGCGGCGACCACCGCGCTGCAACTGCCGGCCAATGCGGCACTCGGGCTGTTTGTAGTCGGCCGAACCGTCGGCTGGATCGCGCACGCGATCGAGCAATACGAAAGCGGCATCCTAATCCGGCCGCGCGCCCGCTATACCGGTCGACGGCCGGTAGCGGGGTCGGGTTAAGGCGATCGCGGCGCCAAACCAAGTCGAGCCGCTGTTCGACCTCTTGGAGCAGGGTTTCGACACGCCGCTGTATGTAAATCGGGTTCGCCGCTCGGGTTTTGACAATGATCGGGAGCGGGAACGAATTCAACCTCAGCTGCGATGATGATAGGTTTGCGGTGCTGACAAAGCAGGAGGCGAGCGCTTGAGCGGACGCGCAGCTGTGCCGGCAGCGGACTGGCGCGACGAGATTTTCGCAGTTCTGAAACGGTCGCGGATCGCCCAGATCGGCTATGTGCCTGACGCCGGGCATGCGCGGCTGATCGATCTGGTCCATGCCGATCCCGAAATCCGGGCAATCCCGCTGACCTCCGAAGAAGAGGGGGTAGCGGTCACCGCCGGCGCCTGGCTCGGCGGCCAGCGCGCCGCGCTGCTGATGCAGTCGAGCGGGGTCGGCAATTGCATCAACATGCTCTCGCTCGCGAAGAATTGCCGCTTTCCGCTCGTGATACTGGTGACGATGCGCGGCGAGTGGGCCGAGTTCAACCCATGGCAGGTGCCGATGGGATTGAAGACCCGTGCCGCACTCGAATTGATGGATGTGCTGGTCTACCGGGTCGAGTACGCGGATGCCGCGGCGGAGACCGTCGCCGCGGCAATCGACATCGCCTACAGCAGTGATCTCGCAGTCGCGGTGCTGCTGTCGCAGCGGCTGATCGGCGTCAAGCGGTGGGTGAAATGATCGCGAACGACCGCCGCCTCGACCGCCGTGTCGCGATCCGGCTGCTGCTCGAAAGACGAGACGACCTGTTGCTGGTGACCGGTCTCGGCTCGACCAGCTGGGACGCCGCCTCGGTCGGCGATGACCCGCGCAATTTCTATCTGTGGGGAGCGATGGGGTCGGCTGCACTGGTCGGGCTTGGTCTCGCAATCGCCCAGCCGCAGCGCCGCGTGCTGGTGGTGACCGGCGACGGCGAGATGCTGATGGGGTTGGGCGGGCTCGCGACGATTGGCGTACAACGGCCGCCGAACTTGTCGATCGCGGTATTCGACAACAGCCATTATGCCGAAACCGGAATGCAAACGAGCCATACCGCCGCCGGGGTCGAGCTGGTCGGCGTCGCACGCGCCTGCGGCATCAGAGAAACCTTTGACATCAGCGACGAATTGGGGCTGCGCGAGTTCGCGGCCCGGGTCCTCAGATCGGCGACGACCCTCTTCGCTCGCGTCGCGATCCGCGCCGACGAGCCGCCGCGCGTGCTGCCGCCGCGCGACGGGGTTTATTTAAAGAACCGGTTCCGCCGCGCGCTCGGTCTCGAAACTTAAACAAAAGCCGAGACACCGGGCGAGCCTCGTCAGCATCGGTGCCAGCCGGCAGTTCGCCCGCGCTGGCACTCATATTCGCGGGTCGGATCGAAGCGGCGAGAGACGTCTCAACCGGCAGCCCAAGCCGCGCCGCGCCACCTACGCTGATTGGAGATACCAGTTTGGTGGCAGCTCAGCCTCGGACGAGGCTTGGAAGCTGATCAACTATGTCGAATGAGCTTGGTTGATTGATAGGCAAGGTAATAAATTGGGCTGGTCCGATCTGCAACGGGTTCCCAAACTTTGATTAAAGATTAAGTTTGGAAGCGCTGTTGGCCTTCTCGGACCGGCGGGGAAAAGTATGAAGGCTGGTCGCAAGATTTTGATCGTGGACGACGATGCGGCGCTTCGCCAATCGCTCGTCGAGCAGCTCGAACTCAATGATGAGTTTGTCGTCATGGAATGCGATACCGCGACGCGAGCACTGGAAACCGTCAAAAAAGAACAGTTCGACGCAATACTACTCGATATCAGGTTGCCCGACATGGATGGCCGTGAGGTCTGCCGCATGCTCCGCGGCAACGGGATCCATGTCCCGATCATGATGCTGACCGCGTCGGACACGGATGCCGATACCATCCTTGG
>CAWJXM010000052.1:0-150474 GCA_963846635.1 uncultured Alphaproteobacteria bacterium
CGCATATCGATCACATCGAAATGCCCGATATCCGAGCTGAAGATCGCGTTCAGTCTCGATCCGAACGGGTTGTTGCGGCCGAACGCGGTCGCATTCATCCGGTCGTCGGCTTCGCACCCGAAATAGTAGGGCTTGGCATAGAGCTCGACCCAGTCTTCCTTGCGCGTGATCTTGCAGGCCGAGAAATCGTCGATGTTCTCGACATTGCCGATCAGATAGGCCTGTTCCGGATCGGGCAGCCCGCCGCGCTCGCGCAATGCCGCGGCGATATCGTCATAGCCGTATTTCTCGACGAGGCTCAGCAATTTGGCACGGTCGAGCTTGTCCGGATGCATGCGTTCGAGGGCCTGAGCGCTGCGCCGTTCCCAATGCTCGATCAGATCGCCAAACAATTGGCTGGCCCAGCCGACACCGCCTTCGAGAAAGGCAAAATGCAGCTGCGGGAAGCGGCGGGTGACGCCGCCCAAAAAGATCGCCTTGGCGGTCGCATGACCGGCGGCGGCGAAATGCCCAATATGATTGTAGACGAAATTGGTCGGCGACAGACGCAGGCCCTGATTGCTGGCGGCGCTGTGGAAGGTCGGTGCGATCCCAAGTTCGACGCATTTCGCCCAGACCGGGTCGTAATCATAGTCGCTGTCGAGACCGAGGACGTCATACCACACCGCAAAACGCGCCGTGTCGGGGTCGTTGGCGGCAACCGCCGGCACCTTGCGCGCCATGTTGCTGCCGAACATGCCGACCTTTGACCCTAGTTGCTTGGTAACGAATTCGAGTTCGGCGATCGCCTCGTCCGGCGTGTGCATCGGGATGATCGCCGCCGGGGTCAGCCGGTCGCCGAGCCCGCTGAAATAATCGGCCGAGACGATGTTGTAGGCGCGGATCACGGCGCGCCGGGTCGCATCATCCTGGATGCGCGGAAAGCGCAGCCCGGCGGTCGGGTAGATGACAGCAAAGTCGAGGCCCAACTCATCGAGCCGATCATAGAGCAGCCGCGGCATCATCGCGGTGGCGCGATCGAGCGTGTTTTCCGTTTGGCGCGCCCAGAACGCTTGCTGCGGGAGGCGCTTGTGGCGGCGCTCGGCGACCGACATCGATAATGCATCACGGGTCGTGCCCATCGCTTTTAAAAATCCGTCGGCCGCGAGATCGCCGCCGACCTTGCGCATCTTGTCGCTGAACACCGGATCGTATTCGACCCAATGACCATCGCCGTCGACGATCGGATGGTCGATCTTCGCACGAACCTGTTCAGGGGTCATATGCGCGCTCATGTTCGGCTCCCGAGTAGTGGCTAGTTCAGCGCCGAATATCCTGAGCCTCCCGATGATGAGCGCCAACCATAATTCGCCACCGAGGCCTGCGCTCCATGCATGCATGATCCGATAAAACCGGCACGGCTTCCCTTTGCGCCGCTGTCACCGCGAAATTCCCGTGTAAACGGGAAATAATCGACATTCGGGCGCAAATGGGACCAAATCCGCAGAGGCGATAGGAGTCTTGCGGCCAATCGGTTAAGATCGACGGTTGTGAGCGTCGCGACCGCATCCATTGCTTATGATGGCCCCGCCCTAGAGCAGGGGACGATGGATGTTCGTGATCTGGCACCAGCTGTCCTCGCGGCGGGACAGCTTATAGACGCGGCAAATTCTGCGCTGAACGATAAAGCAACACGAGTCAGTGTCCACGTCAAGGCAACAGGCATCGGCTCATTTGAGATCACACTTCAAGTAATTCAATCTCTTAGCGATCATTTCATCTCATTCCTGACGAGCCAAGGACCAACCGCAGCGGCCACTCTCGCCACGCTCGTATTCGGAACACCAATCAACCTGAGCATCCATCAGTTTAGTAGGCACTCCCATAGCTTCGGGAGTGGGAGGCATTCGAGGAGGAGTTTGATGGCGCGCCGGATGCCCCGCGTGAACCAGGAGAGCCTTCCGCGGGCGCGCTTGGCAGGCTGACGATCCGGTCGTTTTTTTCGGCCGGGATTGGGTGGTTGGCTTGATCCCACATGCCGGTCGAGACCGCCCAATAGAGGGCCAAGGACATGACCAGGATCAGCCCTTCGACAAGCTCAGGAGGCGAGACGGTCGGGATAGCGCAGATGGGTCTGTTCGAGGCCGAACCCCCGCGATTTGAAGTCAGAAACCATGGGCGCGATGCCCCAGCGCGCGGTGTACCCCAGGGTGGTGAGATATCCCGGCTTGGCCGACATGGCGATGATCCAGGGCTCGGCGTGTCCAGGATCGCGAATGACGCCGCTGTTTGTCGTGACCCGCTGACCGGTGAGGGCGACAGCCTCGAAATAGTGGCCGCCGGACAAGGCGAGCGCGCCGGTGGTGGTCTTTGTCGCGCCCCAGCGGGCGAGGAGATTGCCCTTGAGCCGCAGCCGATAGTCCCACCCGCGATCGCGACACCACCGGATCATCGCAGGGGTTCCGTAGAAGCGATCAGCGAGCAGGACCACGGCCTGACCCGCAGGCCGCCAGCCGGCGACCACCGCGAGCAGCTCCTGTTGCGTGGCGAAGCCGAGAGCCCCCTCGGTCTCTTCAACCCGCCAAGCGCGCGGCAAGGCGCGCTCACCCCAGCGCACGCTCGGCATCAGGATTTGGTGGCGATCAGATGCCTTGGTCTGATCGAGAAGCAGCGGGATTGGCTCCTGAGCTTGTCGAAGGGCCGGCCGCCAGTTCCACCAGGTTGGCGCTGCGCACGTGCAACATGGTTGCCACCAGAACCGCCAACTTGTCGCGCTGCGTCTTGCGCTGCTGCGGCAGCCGCTTGGCCACCTCCGCCTTGGTTCCTTCCGCCCAGACGACGATCCCGTTCACCTGGGCCACGGCGCGATCCGACCTCAGAACAAACGTGAAATCGTTGCCTCATACCCGGTTTCAATTCGTCAACCCCATCATCGCGGGAAACTGATGGGTGGTGAGCGGAATCAGTGATCTGCGTCGTGCCGCTGGTGATCTTAAAATGCCAAAGCAAACTATCGGGGGTTCTGCCGAAACATTGCCAAATTATCAAGCACCATTTTATAATATAAATCTGTCGGGGTAGACCCTTGGTCTATCGCAGTATCTTGCAACGCGGATGTAGCGCATCCGGAAGTTACTGAGAGGAGTGCTATAGCCAGCAACATCTTCGGTATATTATTATGAGTTATTGCGATCAGCCTTCCCGAGAACGCGCGGTTGCGGCGTATCGTATTCATTTCTATCATAGGTATCAATGCCGGCTCGTTCCGATCAACCTTGCCGATCCTCTCCCCTTGCCGAAGCGCCGTGGTGGTTTTCTGAGGACCTCGTTGACAGATCCGAGTGCGGGTCGCTTCGCTAGGCGCCAGCGGCGCGGCCGAACTCAGCCGCCACGCGGTCGGCACCCCTGATCTTTGCCGGAATGACCGCCGCAAGCGCCATCGGATTGTTCGTGATCCCGATGCTCTATGTCGCCTTTCAGACGATCCGCGAGCGATCCGGTGGTTGGCCTCGTTTTCCTATGCGCCGCCGCAGCGAAGACTGATGCCCTGCGCGGACAAGGCTTTCACTTAAAATAACAGCTTGGCGTGCCGGATTGGGCAGCACTCGTCATCCGGCCGACAGGTACGGCGGAGGCGCGGAATGCCGTGGGTGAGAGAGGGGGGCGGGGGTCGCGAGAGCCTGGCGGCGACCTACTCTTCCACGTCTTAAGACGCAGTACCATTGGCGCTGAGGGTTTTCACGGCCGAGTTCGGGATGGGATCGGGTGTTTGGCCCCTCGCTGTGACCACCAGGCTGTCGCGGCCTCCGCTTGGGTGACCCGCGGGGCCGGGAATTTGTGCCGGGAATTTGTGAATGTGGCGCCCGGCTGGGGTGGTGCCGCCGGGACGGGGAGAGTGTCTTGGTAAAGGATTGCCATGTGCGTTTGCATGTGCGTTTGGCGCTTGCCGCTGCACGCTGGCGGGGTTGGGTCTTGGGTTAACAAGATCAGGGATCGAGCGGGTTTGAGCGATTAGTACCGGTCAGCTCCACGGCTTGCGCCGCGTCCACCTCCGGCCTATCGACGTGGTGGTCTTCCACGGCTCTCAACGAGACCTGGTTTTGAGGGGGGCTTCCCGCTTAGATGCGTTCAGCGGTTATCCCGTCCGCACTTAGCTACCCGGCGTTGCGGCGGGCGCCACAACCGGTCCACCAGAGGTGCGTCCCTCCCGGTCCTCTCGTACTGGGGAGAGCGCCTCGCAAGTCTCGAACACCCACGGCAGATAGGGACCGAACTGTCTCACGACGTTCTAAACCCAGCTCACGTACCGCTTTAAATGGCGAACAGCCATACCCTTGGGACCTGCTCCAGCCCCAGGATGCGATGAGCCGACATCGAGGTGCCAAACGACGCCGTCGATATGGACTCTTGGGCGTCATCAGCCTGTTATCCCCGGCGTACCTTTTATCCGTTGAGCGATGGCCCTTCCACGCGGGACCACCGGATCACTATGGCCGACTTTCGTCTCTGCTCGAGCCGTCGCTCTCGCAGTCAGGCGGGCTTGTGCCATTGCACTCGACAGCTGATTTCCGACCAGCCTGAGCCCACCATCGCGCGCCTCCGTTACCCTTTGGGAGGCGACCGCCCCAGTCAAACTACCCACCATGCAGGGTCCCGGACCCGGGTTCACGGGCCGCGGTTAGATGCCAGAGACCACAAGAGCGGTATTTCAAGGTTGCCTCCACCCCAACTGGCGCCAGGGCTTCATCGGCTCCCGCCTATCCTACACATGCGATCCCTAACACCACTGCAAAGCTGTAGTAAAGGTGCACGGGGTCTTTCCGTCTGACCGCGGGAACTCCGCATCTTCACGGAGAATTCAATTTCGCTGAGCCGGTGTTGGAGACAGCGGGGAAGTCGTTACGCCATTCGTGCAGGTCGGAACTTACCCGACAAGGAATTTCGCTACCTTAGGACCGTTATAGTTACGGCCGCCGTTTACCGGGGCTTCGATTCAGAGCGTGAACCCCTCCTCTTAACCTTCCGGCACCGGGCAGGCGTCAGACCCTATACGTCGTCTTGCGACTTCGCAGAGCCCTGTGTTTTTAGTAAACAGTCGCCACCCCCTCCTCTGTGCCCCCCGCCTCTGGTTGCCCAGAAACGGGGCCCCCTTCTCCCGAAGTTACGGGGGCATTTTGCCGAGTTCCTTCAACACCGTTCTCTCACACGCCTTGGTATGCTCTACCAGTCCACCAGTGTCGGTTTCGGGTACGGTCTTTAATGCCGGCGCTGTTTCCCGGAAGTCCCAGACCGCCCCCTCAATCCATTAAGAGAAGACGGCGTTCGGCCTTCGTCGCGTCCCGGCAGGCGGAGGAATATTAACCCCCTTCCCATCGGCTACGGCTGTCGCCCTCGCCTTAGGGGTCCGGCTAACCCTGCGCGGATCAACCTTGCGCAGGAACCCTTGGACTTTCGGCGTGCGGGGTTCTCACCCGCATTTACGCTACTCATGTCAGCATTCGCACTTCCGATGCCTCCAGCAGCCCTCACGAGCCACCTTCGCCGGCCTACGGAACGCTCCGCTACCACTCCAGAAGACAGGCATCAGGGATCAGGGATCAAACTGCGACGCGACAAGCCCTGCAGCATGCGGGCGATCTCGCGATACGCGTTCTGCCAGCGCTCGGCCACATCAGCTCCAATATAGCCGAGATCGCGAGCGTAAAGCGTCCAGACCTGCATCTCGTCAGCCGAACCCAGTGCCATCGTCACAAAACGATGAAACTCGGCGCGCGACTGACGCTGCTTGCCGAACCCTTCGGCAATATTGGCACAGATCGATTTTGAGGCGCGTCTGATTTGGTCGGCCAGCGCCCACTGCTCGATCCGTGGAAAGTCGAGGCTCGCCCAATGCACCTCCAGCGACAGCCGATACGCCCGCTGGAATACATCGAGATCCTCAAACCTCCGTGCCCACTCGCTCATTTCTGATACCTGATTCCTGATCCCTGTCTTCTGAAATCCGCAGCTTCGGTGCGTGGCTTGAGCCCCGTTACATTTTCGGCGCGGGGCGGCTGTTAGACCAGTGAGCTATTACGCTTTCTTTAAAGGATGGCTGCTTCTAAGCCAACCTCCTGGTTGTCTTGGCCTTCCCACATCCTTTCCCACTTAGCCACGACTTGGGGACCTTAGCTGGCGGTCTGGGCTGTTTCCCTCTCGACGACGGACCTTAGCACCCGCCGTCTGGCTGCCGATCTGCGCTCGCCGGTATTCGGAGTTTGGTTAGGTTTGGTAAGGCTCGCGCCCCCCTAGCCCATCCAGTGCTCTACCCCCGGCGCCGACCAATCGACGCTCTACCTCAATAGATTTCGCGGAGAACCAGCTATTTCCGAGTTTGATTGGCCTTTCACCCCTAGCCACAAGTCATCCCCTACTTTTGCAACAGTAGTGGGTTCGGTCCTCCAGTGCGTGTTACCGCACCTTCAACCTGCCCATGGCTAGATCACCCGGTTTCGGGTCTGATCCCGGCAACTGGGACGCCCTCTTCAAACTCGCTTTCGCTGCGCCTACGCCTAGCGGCTTAAGCTTGCTGCCAAGACCAACTCGCTGACCCATTATACAAAAGGTACGCCGTCAGTTCAGTGATCAGGTATCAGTCATCAGTCATCAGAACTGCCGGCAGCGAAGCTCTCACCTCGCCGGCCTCCGACGGCGTCGCCGCCATCGGTTCTGATCCCTGATCCCTGATTACTGACCACTGGACCTCCGACTGCTTGTAGGCATCCGGTTTCAGGAACTGTTTCACTCCCCTCGTCGGGGTGCTTTTCACCTTTCCCTCACGGTACTGGTGCACTATCGGTCACTGAGGAGTACTTAGGCTTGGAGGGTGGTCCCCCCATCTTCAGACAGGATGGCTCGTGTCCCGCCTTACTCAAGGATCGCTTTGCCGGTTTCCCGTACGGGGCTGTCACCCGCTCTGGCGCGCCGTTCCAGACGCTTCCGGTACCAAGCAAAACGACCACTGGCCTGGTCCGCTTTCGCTCGCCACTACTCGCGGAGTCTCGGTTGATGTCCTTTCCTCCGGCTACTGAGATGTTTCAGTTCGCCGGGTTCGCCTCCTCACCCTATGAATTCAGATGAGGATACCCGCCAAGTTGCCCTGGGCAGGGTGGGTTGCCCCATTCGGAGACCCCGGGATCACCGATCGCTCGCATCTCCCCCGGGCTTTTCGCAGCGTGCCACGTCCTTCATCGCCTCTCAGTGCCAAGGCATCCACCAGATGCCCTTCAATTGCTCGATCCAAAACACCGTGAGCCCGCCAAAAGGCGGTACCACGACACCCGGAACCCCGCCGCGCACAGCGGCAAACCCCAAGCGCGAACCGCAACCGCCCCCGCACCAGTATTACCGGCCGGATCGACAGCCTCGCTCGCACGGGCCTTGCCCCGCGTACGGCGTCTTTTCCATGAAGACACTCTTCGGACGGTCCCCTCATACGGCGTTTCACGCCGCAGGCAGGACCGCCCGCCTCGGTCACATTCACAAATTCGCTTCACCCAATCAATCAACATCCGCCCGGGGCCTCGCCCGCGGCGCAACCAATCGCGCCCGACCGAAATGCCCCGGAATAATCCGGTCTTCTCCGAATGCCATCGGGTCAGAGGTCAGATCACAGGTCCCACCTCCATTCCAACCTCTGATCGCGGTCATCGGATCAGTGGAGGTGAACGGGATCGAACCGATGACCTCCTGCTTGCAAAGCAGGCGCTCTCCCAACTGAGCTACACCCCCGTGTTCGGGCGCCAGGACCCAGGCACCAGAAACAAACTTTCCTGACGCCTGGCCCCTGATGCCTGATCCCGGACTGGTGGGCCAGGGAGGATTTGAACCTCCGACCTCACGCTTATCAAGCGCGCGCTCTGACCAGCTGAGCTACTAGCCCCCGATCGGTCGGCCCTTCACGGTCAACCCGCAACAGCCAACCCGGTAGGCCATGCCGCAAAGGGCCAAAAGACAGCAAACGCGCGCTCGATCGCGCGCGACATTCGGGAGAAGGGATGCGCAGACGGCGGCCATTGTGGAGGATCAGGATCGGTGCCACAGCCGCCATTGCTGACGCCTGCTTTCTGCCACCTGGCTCCTGACTTCCAGAAAGGAGGTGATCCAGCCGCAGGTTCCCCTACGGCTACCTTGTTACGACTTCACCCCAGTCGCTGACCTTACCGTGGTCGGCTGCCTCCCCCGGATCAAGTCCGGCGGTTGGCGCACCGCCTTCGGGTAAAGCCAACTCCCATGGTGTGACGGGCGGTGTGTACAAGGCCCGGGAACGTATTCACCGCGGCATGCTGATCCGCGATTACTAGCGATTCCGACTTCATGCTCTCGAGTTGCAGAGAGCAATCCGAACTGAGACGGCTTTTCGAGATTGGCACAGGGTCGCCCCGTTGCGTCCCGTTGTCACCGCCATTGTAGCACGTGTGTAGCCCAGCCCATAAGGGCCATGAGGACTTGACGTCATCCCCGCCTTCCTCCGGCTTGTCACCGGCAGTTTCTGCAGAGTGCCCGGCTCAACCGCTGGCAACTGCAGATGAGGGTTGCGCTCGTTGCGGGACTTAACCCAACATCTCACGACACGAGCTGACGACAGCCATGCAGCACCTGTGTCCCCGCCGGCCGAACCGAAGAACCCGATCTCTCGGGCCCAGACGAGGCATGTCAAGGGCTGGTAAGGTTCTTCGCGTTGCGTCGAATTAAACCACATGCTCCACCGCTTGTGCGGGCCCCCGTCAATTCCTTTGAGTTTTAACCTTGCGGCCGTACTCCCCAGGCGGTGTGCTTAAAGCGTTAGCGGCGACACCGAAGAGCTAGGCTCCCCAACGTCTAGCACACATCGTTTACCGCGTGGACTACCAGGGTATCTAATCCTGTTTGCTCCCCACGCTTTCGCGCCTCAGCGTCAGTCTCGGTCCAGAGCGCCGCCTTCGCCACCGGTGTTCTTCCCAATATCTACGAATTTCACCTCTACACTGGGAATTCCACGCTCCTCTCCCGAACTCAAGCACAAGAGTCTCGAGCGCAATTCCCAGGTTGAGCCCGGGGCTTTCACACTCGACTTCTTGCGCCGCCTACGCGCCCTTTACGCCCAGTAAATCCGAACAACGCTCGCCCCCTTCGTATTACCGCGGCTGCTGGCACGAAGTTAGCCGGGGCTTCTTCTCACGCTAGCGTCATCATCCTCGCGTGCGAAAGAGCTTTACAACCCGAAGGCCTTCATCACTCACGCGGCATTGCTGGATCAGGCTTGCGCCCATTGTCCAATATTCCCCACTGCTGCCTCCCGTAGGAGTCTGGGCCGTGTCTCAGTCCCAGTGTGGCTGATCATCCTCTCAGACCAGCTACGGATCGCAGGCTTGGTAGGCCGTTACCCCACCAACTACCTAATCCGACGCGGGCCCCTCCTGCTGCGATCAATCTTTCCCGGCGATCTCTTTCAAGACAACCGGCGTATGCGGTATTAGCCAAAGTTTCCCTCGGTTATCCCCCACAACAGGGCAGGTTCCCACGCGCTACTCACCCGTGCGCCACTCCGTGCCGGCCGAAACCGGCACAGCGTTCGACTTGCATGTGTTAGGCATGCCGCCAGCGTTCGTTCTGAGCCAGGATCAAACTCTCAAGTTTAACCCGGGACCAGCCTTGATCCCATGCCCCAGAGCATCACGGCCCCAAAACACAGTCACAACAGCCAGTCCCTCATTTCAGGGCCTCCAAACGTTCGCATCGATGCGCGAACCTCAGGACGACCCTCCAGCCTCACGCTGGTCGGCCGCCGTCCGCGCATCCCTTCCCTTAGCTCACAATCTCAAACAGCACCCCGGCACTACGCCGGTCAATCCCGGTCAGCCCCTGTGCGGTGCCAACCTCGCCCCCAAAGGGGCGGCGCTTATAACCCCGCGCCGCTGCCCGTGTCAACCCCGGTTTTCACGTCTGAACGCTCGTCCCGGTCTCGACCCCAGCACCCGGCGCCAAAGCCCCGCGCGGAACGCCTACATAAGTCCCGCCAAACCCCTTGTCCAGACCCCCGTCACATTTTCTTCACCAACCCCAACCCCCTCACAGCAACCCCAATCCCCGCAACGCCGCCACTCAAACCGCGTCGGCCCCGTAATACAAGGTGACAGTGTGCTTTGCTTCAGCAAAAAACAACCAGCGTTCGATCAGGAGACCGAGAACAGCACTCGCCATCGCCAACCCCGTCAGCACAATTCCCGCTACGCCGCCAAGGATGGTGGCGAGAAGACTGGCAAACGCGGGGAAGAGAAATCCAGAAATGCGCACCAGGCGCCGAAACCGCCGCGAATGCTTCCGGGCGATCTGGTACCCCATCTCCTTCAACAAATAGTTCTCTTGCGTGTGCGGTGCCTCAAACATCCGCACCCGACCGCGGCGACCGAGCGCGGTAGCACTGGCGACTGTGCTGGCTGCTGAAGTCGTGTCGATGAAGAGCCAGTACCGTTCCTTGATCAACCAGGCAATCACGACCACGGCCAACGTAATCAGCGCCAGACCGGTCGCGCGTCGCGTCCAAAACCGGACCAGGAAATCAAGGACCAAGAGCCCGCTCATCAGTCCGAGCGCGAGATAGCCCGGCACAACCCATTTGTTGTGCCATTGGTGGATCGGCTTTAGCGACGCGTAGATCATGCCGGTGCAGTAGACCGTTGCCGCAGCAAAGGCGGCCGTGATGAACCCGCACAACCCAATGAAGCCCCGGGTGGCGCCAAAAAAGACCCAGCCGATGCCGAAGATCGCGGTTGGCAGAAATGTCAGCACAGACATAACACCTTCGCGTGACAACCATGACGAGCGCCATTGTGAAAACGCCCGCCAAGCGCGTTCGGGTCGGCCGAGGTGCAGCACCGAAGCGCCGAGCCCGCCAACAGCGAGGGCCAGTGCAGCGGCAAGTGCAACAAAGGCAAACCATCCGCCCTCTGGCAAAAATCCGAGCGGAGCGCAAAGCCCGAGCAGCGCAAGGAGCCCAAACCCGGCGCCCGAGGCCGTCGTAAAGAACACAATCGAACGGGCGGGATGCATGTTGTTGGCTTGATGGTGCGCGATTCAGCGCGACAATAGCCGGTCGACCCAGCGCAGAAGCTTATCGCCGGTCGAGGCGTCGGTGGCGGAAGCATCGCCGGCCGATTGGCGCGCGCTCGGCGGCGCCGGTTGGGTTCGTTGCATCCGACCCGGCCGCGGCGGCAGGTATTTGTTGACCGGCTTGTAGCCGAGTTCGGGCATCAGGTCGCGTCCGCGGCGCGCGGCGACCAGTTCCGAAATCGCCGAATTCGGGGTCGCCCAAATCACCGAAATGCCGGGCATTGACCGGGCACACCATGACGCAGGCAGGCTCGCGGTCCTGATCGGGAAGATGCTCGTTGTAGATCCGATCGATGCACAAGGTGCATTTTTTCATGACCCCTTCATCGTCATCGAACTCGCGCGCGCCATAGGGGCAGGCCCAGGAGCAGAGTTTGCAACCGATGCAGATCAACTCATTGACCAGCACGATGCCGTCCTCGGCGCGCTTATAGGAGGCGCCGGTCGGGCAGACGGTGACGCAGGCCGGTTCCTCGCAATGCAAACAGGATTTCGGGAAGTGGATCGTCCGGGCACCCTCACCCTCGCCTTCCTCAAACGAGTGGATGCGGTTGAACCATACGCCCCAAGCCTCGTCGCCATAGGGGTTGAAATCGGGTAGCGGGCCCATATGGCCGCTCGCGTTCCATTCCTTGCACGCCGTGGCACAGGCATGGCAGCCCACGCAGATATCGAGATCGATAACGAGACCGAGCTTCTTTTGACCCGGTCGTGGTGCCGGCAGCGATGTCATTGCGATGATCCCTCGCGATCGAGCCCCGCGAAGTAGCGCAAGATGCTGGGCGGCCGGGCGAGCGAGCCCGGATGTCCGATTATACTGAACGAGGGTGCCGTGCGATCTGCCTCTCCTGTTGCAACCCGCTCGATCCGCACCCGCAAATCATACCAGGCGGCTTGGCCGGTGATCGGGTCTGCATTGGAAAATTGATAGCCGCCGTCCGGCGGTAGCAGTTCCGAGATCAGATGGTTGAGTAAAAAGCCCTCGCGGAATTCTGGCGAGTCGAGAGCGAGGTTCCAGGCGCCAGCGCGCTTGCCGATCGCGTTCCAGGTCCACACGGTGTTGCGATTGACCCCATCCATCAGCTTTGCCGGGACGCGAATACGTCCATGATGGCTTATAACCCAAACCCAATCCTCGTCTTCGAGGCCCAGCGCATGTCCTGTGACGCGATTGATGAACAAACGGTTGTAGCCAAGGATCTGGCGCAACCAAGCATTTTGCGAATGCCAAGAATGATACATCTGCATCGGGCGCTGCGTTACCGCATGTAACGGGAAAGCCTCGCGATCGACCCGCGCCTCCTCGAAGGGCATGTACCAGAACGGCAGCGGATCGAAATAGGTCGCGATACGGTCGCGGTGTTCGGCTGGCGGTACCACCGAACCGTGTCCCTGGGCGGCGAGCCTAAACCGCTGCAGCGGCTCGACATAGAGCTGTAATACGATCGGCTTGGCGGAATCGACCAGTCCCATCGCCACCGCGGTCTCGAGATAGGCCTGGTTGGCGTGCTTGAAATAAAGCTGGTCGGGCGGCAGCTGGTATTTCCAAAAACAACCGTTGGCGATGTAGCGCTGCAGCTGATGCGGGTTGGGAGCGCCGCGGCCGGGGCGGTTGCCGTCGAGCCCGCGCCAGCCTGCCAAGGGTCCCACGCCCGGCCGGCGCTCGTGATTGACGATGTAATCGGGGTAGCCGCCAGGATAGCGCGGCTCTCCCTCTGGCGTGGTAAACCCGGGCAACCCAAGCCGCGTCCCCAGCTCGATCAAAACGTCCTGAAACGGGCGTACATCGCGATCGAGCACGACAACCGGCTGGCGGATCGCGTCGGCTGGCCCGTCCGCACCCCCGATCGGCCGGTCGAGCAGCGAAATGCAATCCCAGCGCTCAAGGTAGGTCGTATCGGGCAGCACCAAATCGGCATAGGCAACAGTTTCAGAATAATAGGCGTCAGCGTAGATGATCCTGGGGATGCGGTACTCCCCCGTCGCCGGATCCTTGTCGGTCAGCATGCGCATCGTCTCGGCGGTATTCATCGCCGAGTTCCACGCCATGTTGGCCATATACATGAAAAGCGTATCGATTGGGTACGGGTCGCCTTTTGCCGCATTGGAAATAACCATGTGCATCATGCCGTGCGCGGCGATCGGGGCGTCCCACGAAAACGCCTTATCGATGCGCGCCGGGCGGCCGTCGGCATCGATGATCAGATCTTCGGGTGACATCGGGTAGCCAAGCGGAATTCCCGGTAACGGCTTACCGGCCATGACCTGCTCGGGTTTGCCGGCCGGTTTAGGGCCAGGCGGAGCCGGCTTTGGGTGCGGCGACTTGTAGCGCCAGCCGCCCGGCACATCGATCGTGCCGAGCAGGATCTGTAACAAATGCAGGGCACGGCAGGTCTGAAAGCCGTTCGAATGCGCCGAAATGCCGCGCATTGCGTGAACCGAAACCGGCCGGCCCCGCATTGTTTCGTGACGCCGGCCGGCCCAATCGGTCCACGCGACCGGCAGCTCGATCACTTCTTCGAACGCGACTTGCGCGATCTCGGCGGCGAGCCGGCGGATCGTCGACGCCGAGACACCACAGGCTTCGGCCACCGCTTCGGGGGCGTAGCAGGAATCGAGATAGCGCTCGGCGACAAGCTGAAACACCGGCACCGCGCGCCGCCCGTCGGGCAGTACCGCATCGCCGACAAATCGGACGGTGACCCCCGCTGCCGTCGCGCTCGCGAGCGATCCCGACGCTTCGAGCACCAGCGGGTCGCCATTCTCGTCGCGGGCAAACAAGCCGTCATCGGCACTTCCGGGTGCCTGGATCACCAGCCAGGCGGCATTGGTGTAGCGCGCCAGATAATCGAGATCGATTTTGTCGGCGGCGAGCAGCTCGTGGATCAGCGCCAGAACAAACAACCCGTCGGTTCCGGGCCGGATCCCGACCCATTCGTCGGCAATCGCCGAATAGCCGGTGCGCACCGGGTTGACCGACACAAACTTGGCGCCGCGCCGACGCAGCCCCGATAGCCCGATCTTGATCGGGTTCGAATCATGATCCTCGGCCACGCCGAACATCATAAGGAACCGGGTATGCTCCCAGTCCGGCTCGCCGAATTCCCAGAAGCTGCCGCCGAGCGTGTACATGCCGGCTGCAGCCATGTTGACCGAACAGAACCCGCCATGCGCGGCAAAATTGGGCGTACCGAACTGTGCCGCCCAATACCCGGTCAGCGCTTGGCTCTGGTCGCGGCCGGTGAAAAAGGCGAGCTTTTTCGGATCGGTAGTGCGGATCGCCGAGAGCCATTCGACGGCGGTGGCGATCGCCTCGTCCCATTCGATTTCGCGAAACTCCCCAGAGCCGCGCTCGCCGACCCGCTTTAAGGGCTTCGTCAGCTTCGCCGGCGAATGCTGCTGCATGATGCCGGATGCGCCTTTGCCGCAGATCACCCCGCGATTGACCGGATGGTCGCGATTGCCCTCGATGTAGCGGATAGCGCCGTCCTTGAGATGGACTTTGATCCCACACCGGCAGGCGCACATGTAGCAGGTCGTATACTTGACCTCGTCGGATACTTTAGGCGATGTGTCGATAATCTCGTGCGGCGAGAAATAGGACCGCAATCTTTCCAGAAAACTTCTCTCCTGCGGCGACTTAGCGGGGGCAAAGGTGACCTGATGCTCGCTGCTCACGCTTTTTGTCCCTTCTCATTTTCGACGCGGCGGGAACGCCGATTGCATCCGACCGGCGCAACGACCGATTAAAGCCGGCACCAGTCCGCGGCCAGGCACAACCCACCGCGAGAATATGGGTCGCGGGATTTGCACGACGCCCGAGAAAATCGCATGCCCGGGCAGATTGCGTCAAACCGGTGCACTTGCACCCTTGTTGCGGGCCGATCCGGTTCAAGCGTCGCGATCTCTGCCGAGAAATTGATCGAGCACGCTCTCATCCTCTGATATCGATTGTTCTTGCGGCAACATCATCGCTCGGTGAGACACCTCTGATTGACGCTGCACCAGAACCGCGGGGGGCACATAACGGTCTTGCTGCACCAAAAAATCGAGCAGCCCTGCATCGCCAGTCAATGCGTCCGAGGCCTCTCCGCCAAGCCAGCGAACAGCCATCACTCTCCACAACGAGCGCATAGGCACCCCCGCATACCGTGCGACGACTTCATGGGACCGGAAGCCGGCCGCAATATGGCGCCGGCGGCGGTTGTGTTATGAAGCCGGCTATGGCGCTGTTATTCCGTTCCTCGGTCAATTCAGCGGCGCGCTGGCAAAGCGAACTGGTTCGGCTCAGTCCTGAACTTGACATTCGAATCTGGCCTGAGTTCGGCGACCCCTCCGAAATCGACTATGCTCTCGTTTGGTGGCCCGAGCCGGGGCTGCTGGCATCCTTGCCGAACCTGAAACTCATTCTGTCGCTGGGCGCTGGAGTTGATCACATTCTGGGTGATCCGCAGCTGCCCCAGGGTGTGCCAATCGTCCGCCTCGTTGATCCCTATCTGACTGCTGCGATGAGCGAATATGTGGCGTTACAGGTCCTGCGCTTGCACCGCCAGGACGTGGACTACCGCATCCAGCAAGAAGCCGAGATCTGGCGCGAGCTGCCGCAAAAAAATGCGAGCGGACGTCCGGTCGGGATTTTGGGGTTAGGCGAGATTGGACAGCATGCCGGGAGCAAACTCGCCAGCCTTGGATTTCCGGTCTCGGGCTGGAGCCGCAGCGCCAAGACAATTGCGGGCTTCACGACCTATGCGGGTGCAGCCGGTCTAACGCAAATGTTGGGCAAAACCGAGATCCTGGTGTGCTTGCTGCCATTGACATCGCAAACCAGGGGCATCCTATGCGCCCAAACCTTCGCCGCCCTGCCCGTCGGCGCCGCTATCGTCAATGCCGGTCGCGGCGGGCATCTCGTCGAGGAGGATTTGATCCCGGCGCTCGATAGCGGCCAGCTCTCCGCAGCGGCGCTCGACGTGTTCCGGGAGGAGCCATTGCCGCCGGGCCACCCCTTCTGGCACCACCCGCGCGTCCTGGTCACGCCGCATATTGCCGGGATCACCAACCCCGCGACCGCGGCGCCGATAATTCTCGACAATATCCGCCGCTTCGAAGAAGGCCGCCCGCTTATGAACCAAGTCGACCCGGCTCAGGGGTACTGACACCGGATTGTGAAATGAGGCTGCCACGCTCGAGCCGGATTTGTCGCGGTGCGGATCGGCACCTTGGCTTCGCGATATGTTTTCCCGAAGGATTGATTGGACTGAGTTTATACCAAATCCTGATGATAAGGACCCATGCTCACCCCTGTCATTGCGAGGAGCGAAGTGACGAAGCAATCCCGTCCCGATCCGAGTGCGCACTGTCCGACGAGATTGCTTCGCTGCGCTCGCAATGACAACCACAGCATAGGTTCTGATCAGAGGGATTTGGTATTAGCTCTTCTGGCTGAAGCCCTTCGCCCGCATGCAGTTATTGAAAGCCTGGTCGGTCAGAGCAGCAGTCTGCTGCTGCATCGTGTGAGCCTCTAGGCCGCTCGTGTAACTCAGCGCCCAATTGCGACCGAGCGTAGCGGTACGGTCCTCGTTGATACCTTGCTGGTTGGCTTGCATCTGGGCCGCATAGGCCCGACAATCATCGACGGCGCGCGCCGTCGTTGTATTATCGGCGCCAGCCTTGACCCAACCGGTTTGAACCAGCGGCGCCGCACAACCGGTCAGCAGCACAATGGCGGCCGCTACCGCATTGTTGCATTTCGACAAACCCGGGTTGGGGCTCGACCGCCAATCCCTCATTCCATGCCCTCTGCTGTCCGAGGCTGGGCTATGCGTGCGATGATTGCGCAGCGTTTGCCTGGTACGAGGTAGCGATTTCCTCAATCGGGTGCAAGCGGCCGCGGCAGTGGTGGTCGAAGGCGCGATCAGTCAGATGCCGATGCAGGGCGCGCGCTGGGCTGCTTTGGGCTCGGCCGCCACGCCTCACGAACCCTTCGGGAGTTCGAGCAGATCGGCGCGCTTGGTCTCGATCATCTTGGCCTTATAAGACGGGATCGCATAGACCCAGGGTGACACCTCGGCCTCGATCCGCTTTGCTTCCGCGGCGGACTTTCCGGCGCCGGTTACAGCAACCGCAATCCAGCTCTTATTATCGTGGTCGAACAATTTTAATTTGACTGTCAGCCCATCAAAGGTCGTGTAAGACGCCGTTGTGACTCCTTTGCCCGGCACCGGTAATTTCGCTACCGGCTGAACATCATCGAGATCGAGCGTTTCGAGCGCCATTGCCGGCTCACCAAGTGCCGTGTCGCTCTTGTATTTAGCGTTTGGCGGGGGGCTATCGAGCGCGAATTTGGCGTCCGGTGTGGTGCGGCTCAGGGTCAGTGTCGTACCATCAGGCTGGTTAAGCACGACTTTGGCGATGCGGTTATCCGGAATGTCGATGATCCGGCGGGCGAGCCAGTTCGGCACATCGTCGGAGAAGTCGAGCGCACCACGCGCCAGCCACGAACGCGGATCGCCTGGTTTTCTGACATAGACCCGTCGTCATTACCCTCACCCAGCCGATCATAGCTGTACTTGCCCACGATCAGCCGAGCGATATCATTTCCCGACTTGTCTTTGATCGTGACCAATGTCGATTTGCCATCGCCGGGATCTTCGACCTGCAGCCGCGGGTAAAGGCTGGGTTCGCCGGTCTTCGGCTCCACCAATGTCATATCGGACAAAGCCAATACGATGCGACGGACCTTGCCGGCATCAGCCGGATACTTGCTCTTTTGTTCTGTAAGCCAAGCGTTGCCATCGCGGATAAAGGTCAGATCGAGGCCGGAACGCTTTACCTCGACCAAAGCGACATCGTTGAGCCTCGCCGCCAGCCCCGGTAATGCGCGCTCGTCGGCTCCGGGCGCTGCAGGGCCGGTACCGCTTGGGGCGGTCGCAAGTGCGACCGTCGCCAGCACAACCATCAGCGCGGTCACCGACATCAGAGCGCCCAGGCTGCGCTTTTGCATCGCCGCCTCCTACGCTTCGGCGGTGCGCCGGCGACGTCGGCGCACTCGCACCGCGCCGAGGATGATCGCGACAGCGGCAACAATGATTGGGATCAGCGCAATGTCGAAAAATTCGAGAGCGTCCTTGAGACGCTGGATATTGCTGCGCAGTGCGGCTTGTACATCGCGCAGTTGACGGCGGGTTTGCAACATGTCGACGCGGAATTGGGCGATCGCCTTGGTCTGTTCTGGTGACAAATTGGCCGGCGTCTCGGTCTGGTCTTTACCAGTCAGATTGGCCAGCTTGGCCTCGGTTTCCTTGAGCTTTTGCTGCAGCGAATGCTCTTCAGTGCTGTAGCGCGCCTGAGCGTTGCGCTCGATCTCGTCAACCACTTCGAAGGGCCGGGCCGCGGTCCCCCGGCTCCGCAAGCCTACGAGATCCTCGCCGCCCGCCAGCACCTCGACTGCATCGGCGACAAAATCGCCGTTATTGGCGAGCGGCACGATTAGCCGCCGTCCAAAGAAATTCTGGCTGTCGATCCACATCCGGTCGTCGAGAAGGTCGGTATCGGCGACCACGACCACGTTTATCGGATGTTTGGCCTCTTTGAGCCACGACCCCGTCTTCGCCGCTGTTGAGCTAGGGCTGTCTCCGGGCTTGGACATCGCCGGTTCGGAGGCTTTGGGCGGCCCCGCCGGAAACGCGGTCTTGGCTGAGCCTGTGACATGAGCCGCCAAGGTATAACGCTTGCCGTCAGATTCAAAATTGGCTAGCAGGCCCGCGACATCGGGCAGACCGTTCAACTTGGCGGCGGGGATCTTGGTCGAGTCCGACGAGGTCCAGATCAGTGGTTCAAAGCTTGTCTTGGCTCCAGGCAGCGGTTCAAGGATGCCGGCCGAAGCCATTGTGATGTGGCTCAGATCGGCAGTAATCATGTCGGATCGGTTGAGGTTTCTCGCCTTCAGATCGAGCCACGCGATGTAATCGAGCGGTTCTCCGCCACGGCCTGGTACCGGCACCTCGACCTGCTGCGCGTCCTGGCGGTCGCCGGCGACAACATTAGGCAGCATCTCAAAACCCCAGGATTTGAACAGCGGCGCGAGATCGCTCGCTGTCTGGGCGCCCGGTGGAGTGGCCTGGCCGGGTTGCGCCGCTTGCAGTTCAGAATGGGGATCGACAAAGATCAGAGCCTTGCCGCCCTTCAGCACAAATTGATCAATCGCGAACAGCGTTTTTGGCGACAGGTTCTGCGGATGCACCAGCATCAGCACATCGACATCGGCCGGTACCGCGTCAATGTTGGTGCCGAGCGTCTCGACCTTGTCGAGCTGCTGCAATTGGTCGAAGACAGCCATCGGCTGGCTCGGCCGCCCTTGCATCATGGCCATCATATCGCCTTCGAGCGGCAAGGTGCTGATCAGGTCAACGACGGTCTTTTTCGGAACGGCAAGAGAGTGAACAAGCTTGGTTAGATCGTATTCAAGAAAGCGTTCCCGTTCGGGCGAAAAGAACGGGATGACCTGCTGGTCGTCGGTCGAGTTGGTGGCGGCAAGGCCGGAATAAACCCGGTCGCCGTTCTGATCGAGCGGCACCGCCTGCAGACCAAACGCCATTGCGCGGTCTTCGACATCCGAAAACGGCTGCGGGTCGTAGGTTTCGAGACGCAGCTTTCCGTGCGCTGCTGCGACATATTGATCGAGCAATTGACGCACACGCTGAGCGTAGACTCCATAGGATGGGACTTCATTGCCGAGCTGGCGTGAATAGTAAAAGCGCAAGGTGATCGGCTCGTCGATCTTGGCGAGAGTGCGCAAGGTCCCGGGCGACAGGGTGTAGAGCCGGTCGGCGGTTAAATCGAGACGGGTGTCGACCCAACGGCCGACGATGATATTTGCCGCAATTAATATCAGCGCGATGCAGAGAAGCGCCGTCAAGGCAACGGCGCTCCGCGAGGTGAAAAACCCGCGGGTTGGCCCGGCTTCCATTTAGCGCCTGCCGCGATCGTCGTGGGGCAACCCAGTGAACCGACGGCTGCCGACACGCGTCCGGAG
This sequence comes from uncultured Alphaproteobacteria bacterium, assembly GCA_963846635.1. Lineage (GTDB taxonomy): Bacteria > Pseudomonadota > Alphaproteobacteria > ATCC43930 > CGMCC-115725 > AP-15. The sequence goes on from CAWJXM010000052.1 coordinate 20,141, forward strand.
ACACCTTGGCAGCCGGCTTGTACCCCATTCAGGGGACACGGAAGAATGTTGGTTAGTGATCGCCACGGCTTTTCGCCCCCTTATTCGGCCTTTTCCAGGTCAACGAGGATAGCATTGGCAAACAGGAACGCGATCATGACTGACGCAAAATAGAAAACGTCGCGGACGTCGATGACACCGCGGGTAATAGCGCTGAAATGACTGACAAAGCTGATCTGGGTAAACCCGTCGATCAGCCATTGCGGCGCCCAACCCTGAAGTGCCCCCAGCACTGCGGGCGAGCCAGCCGCGGTAAAGATGAAGGCGAGGGCCGCGGTCACGACAAAGGCGATGATCTGATTCTTGGTCAGCGCCGAGACGCAGGCGCCAATCGCGAGCAATGCGCCGGCCAGCAGAAAGCTGCCGATATAGCTGGCCAAAATGACGCCATTGTCAGGGTGACCAAGAAAATTGACGGTCAGCCAGAACGGAAAGGTCAGCGCCAAAGCGATCCCGGCAAAGCACCAGGCGGCGAGGAATTTTCCGACGACCGCCTCGGTCATACGGATCGGCAGGGTCAGGAAGAGCTCGATCGTTCCGGACCGGCGCTCTTCCGCCCACAGCCGCATCGACAAGGCCGGAATCAGCACGAGATAGAGCCACGGATGAAACATAAAAAATGGCTGCAGATCGGCTTGGCCCCGGTCAAAGAAATTGCCAACAAAAAACGTCAGCATGCCCGCCATCACCAGAAAGATGACGATGAATACATAGGCGAGCGGGGTCGTGAAATAGCCGACGAATTCGCGGCGAAAGATGGTCAGGACGTTGCGCATCAGAGACCTCAAGCCGCCGTGGCGAGTGGTGCAGCTTCGGGGGCAGCGGTGGTGATCTCGCGAAACACATCATCGAGCCGACCTTGCTCGACCCGCAATAACGTGACCTGCCACCGATGCACCCGTGCCAAATCGGCGACATCGGCGACGATGTCCTGGCCGTTGCGTGGGAGGATCAGCAGCCCCTCCCCGTCCTCGGGAATGTCTACTGCCGCAATCGCCGGCAAGCGCTGCAATTCGGCGCATAGCTGCGCGTCAGTCACGCCGGACGCGGCAAAGCGCACGGCATTATGATGGCGCGAGCGGCGGGCGAGCTCTGACGGCGTTGCGTCGGCGAGGATGCGGCCATGCGCGATGATGATCGCGCGGCTACACACCGCTTCGACCTCTTCGAGCAGATGGGTTGAAATGACGATCGCCTTGTTCGGGCGCATGTCCTCGATGATCTTGCGCATTTCGTATTTTTGGTTGGGATCGAGCCCATCGGTTGGCTCGTCGAGGATCAGGACCTGCGGATCATGCAACAGCGCCTGCGCCACTCCGACACGACGACGATACCCTTTTGACAGCGTCTCAATCGGCTGATGCAGAACCTCAGCAATGTGGATCGTCTCGACGATGCGGCCAATTCGCCGCTTCGCCTCCCGGCCCGAAAAACCGCGGATATGGGCAATGAAATCGAGGAACTCGGCGGCCGTCATGTCGGGGTAGGCGGGCGCCCCCTCGGGCAGATAGCCGATGCACCGTTTCGCCGCGATCGGCGCTTGGGCGATGTCGTGGCCGCAGATGATCGCGGTGCCCGATGTTGGCGGGACAAAGCCGGTGATCATCTTCATCGTCGTCGATTTGCCGGCGCCGTTGGGCCCGAGAAAGCCCAAAACTTCGCCACGTCGCGACCGCGAACGACACGTCATCGACCGCGATCAGTGTGCCAAAATGTTTAACCAGATGATGGATCTCCAGCATAGAGCGGACCCCTAGCATGGTTGGGTTTGTTTGCCACGTTCTGCCGCCTCGCGCATTGCGGCGCATGGGCGCAGCCGGGATTTTGGCCGGCTGGCCTCATGGCCCGGAAACGGCCCGCCTCGATTTTGGAGCAAAACAATGACCCGGCGCCTGCGCCTTTGGTCGGGGTTGGTGATGCTCGCCTATGTGACGATGCATCTCGCGAACCATGCCATCGGCCTGATCTCGCTCCGCGCGATGAATAGCGTGCTCGGCTGGGTTCTATGGTTATGGGGGAACCCGCCGGCGCAGGTGCTGCTCTACGGCGCGTTTCTGGTTCATTTCACGCTGGCTTTGTGGGCATTGTGGGAGCGGCGCACCTTGCGCCTCAATATCGGCGAGTTGACGCAGATTGTCCTAGGCTTCGCGATACCGATTCTCTTGGCGCGTCACGTCGTGGGCAACCGCCTTTCGCACGATCTCTTCGGCACCACCACCAACAATTACACATTCGTTTTGTGGGCCTTGTTCGTCCACTCGCCGCGACATGGGGCATTGCAGTTAGCGACCCTTGTCATTGCCTGGGCGCATGCAATGCTCGGTCTGCATTTCTGGCTCAGGATCAGGCCGTGGTATGCGCGTCTGCAGCCGATGGCTTTATCTGTCGCGGTTTTGGTCCCGGTGCTGTCGATACTTGGCGCGATCGAGGCCAGTCGGCAGATTGCCGTTCTCGCCGCCGATCCGGGCTGGACCCGCCAAGCCTTCGCCCATATGCAGCTGCCTTCGCCGACCGAGACGGAGGCACTCGACCAAATCACGCAAATTCTCAGCTGGTCGTTTGCTGGGCTGGTTGCGGCGGTCTTGCTTGCGCGGCTCGGTCGCCGGTTGTGGGAGCGCCGCCACGGCCTCGTCCGCATCGCCTATCCCGATGGCCGGGTTGTCGAGGTAACGCCTGGCACGAGCGTGCTCGAGGCCAGTCGGCTTGCCGGCATCCCGCACGCCCATATCTGCGGCGGTCGCGGGCGCTGCTCAACCTGCCGGGTGCGGGTGCGGGGTGCCGTCGGCAGCATCGATCCGCCAAGCGAGCCGGAGCGACGAATTCTGCGTCGGATCGGCGCGACACCCAACGTTCGCTTGGCTTGCCAGCTGCGACCAAAAGGCCCGGTTGAAGTAACACCGCTGTTGCCGCCCTTTGCCTATGCCCGGGACGGCAGGCGCCGGGTCGATTTCGCCCAAGGCAGCGAGCGAGAAATCGCCATCATGTTTACCGATATTCGCGGCTTTACCGCGCTGTCGGAGGGCCGGCTGCCTTATGACGTGGTCTTTATCCTGAACCGCTATTTCGCCGCGGTCGGGCGTTCGGTCGAGAGTGTGGGCGGTCGCGTGGACAAGTTTCTTGGCGACGGCGTCATGGCCCTATTCGGCATTGAGAGTGGCGCCCAGGAGGGCTGCCGCGGCGCGCTGGCTGCGGCCCGGTTGATTTCGGAGCGGATGGCAGAGCTCAACGCCTCCTTGCAGGACGAGCTTGACCAGCCTATCCGCATCGGCATCGGGATCCATGCGGGACCGATCATCATCGGCGAGATGGGTTTTGGCGCAGTGTCCTCGATAACTGCGATCGGTGACGCGGTCAACACCGCCAGCCGCCTGCAGGAGCTGAGCAAGGAATACGACTGCGAACTCGTCGTGTCGGAGGCAGTCGTGTCGCGCGCCGGGCTCGACCTCTCGGGCTTTCCGCGCCAAGAGGTCGAGATCCGTGGTAAACGCGAGATGCTGGCAGTCCGCACATTGGCCCGGGCTGCCGACCTTCCGCCGCCACGCACGGCCGCTGCAGCCCGAGAAACGGTTACGGCCTGATCGGCTCCCTCGCTCGTGGCGCGCGCTCTGATGAAAACCGCTGCCGGACTTCGATCGGCTCGGGTCAGGTCAGCCTTGGTGTTCCAGCAAGAGCTTGTCGATTTCGCCGGTGATCCGGGGATCCGCCGGGCTCACAGAGGTCGGCCACACGCCCGCCAACTCGCCATCCGGGGCGATCAGGTATTTGTGAAAGTTCCAGCGCGGCACTCCCGCCTCGCCAAGGCTTTCGGCGACCCAGCGGTAGAATGGGTGCGCCTCGCCGCCGATGACCCGGCACTTCTGCGCCAGCGGAAAGTCGACATCATAGCTGGTTTCGCAGAATTGCTTGATTTCGGCCGCCGATCCCGGTTCCTGCTGGCCGAAATCATTCGACGGCACGCCCAGCACGATCAGGCCGCGGTCACGGTAGCGCCGCCATAAGGCTTCGAGATCACGGTATTGCGGGGTGTAGCCGCAATAGGATGCGGTGTTGACCACCAGGACGGGCCGGCCACGCCAGGCATCGAGCGGCAATTTTTCGCCGTCGATCGACGTGAACTCGAAATGATAAGCATTGTCCGCGGCGGACATCGGCGACCTCCGGGAAGCGCAAAAACCTAAGGCGACGCAGCATAGTACACTCGCGCCCCGGGTAAAGTGGGCGGGAATTTGCAATTGCGGGGGCGCAGCTGACCCCCGAGATTACTCCCGCTACCGACAAAGGCGTGACCCGATGGTTTTTATATTTTTCCTCAAGGGCATCGCAGTCGGCGCGGTGATCGCCGTACCGGTCGGACCGGTCGGCATTTTGTGTTTGCGCAAGACCATCTTCGACGGCCAACTCGCCGGTCTTGTGGCCGGGCTCGGTGCCGCCAGCGCGGACGCTTTTTTCGGGATCATTGCTGCATTCGGTCTGACCTTCATCTCGAAATGGCTACTCGGTTATGAGAGCGTGTTGCGTGCCGCGGGCGGGTGCTATTTGATTTATGCTGGCGCCCGCGCCCTGAGCAGTCCGCCGCCAGAGGTCGCCCGAGAACAGAGCGATCCCGAAACCTTGGTTCGCAGCTTTGCGACGACGTTTGTGTTGAGCATTACCAACCCGATAACCATCCTTGTCTTTCTCGGGATTTTCGAGGTGCTCGGTCTGAGCGGCGCCCGTGCCGCTCTACTGAGCGCCGGGATCCTGGTGGTGGGCGTATGGACCGGCTCGCTCGCGTGGTGGCTGGCGTTGGTCCTCGGGATTAGAATGTTCCGCCGCCGGATCCGGCCGTACCATCTCGTATGGATCAGTCGCGGCTCGGGCGCGATCCTTTTTTTGACGGGGGCGGCTTTGCTCGCAACCGCGATCATTAGGCATCTGGCACACTTTGTCTGAGATGAAATGAGCAACTCGCAGGTTCGGGTCTCGGAGCTTGCCCCAAGCTGGCGTCCGCATAAAGGTACGCGCTGCCACACGCCGCTATAAATCGCGGCGATCCCAGCCGCGTTGTTCTTGACTTCAGGGCAAGGTGTGAGGCACCGATGAGGCTGATCGGTAGAACCGAGGGAGGAGATTATGGCATCACCCAAAAAGCTGTCGCATATCGTGCTGCAAACCAACCGACGCCGCGAGATGATCGATTGGTATTGCACCGTGCTCGGGGCCGAGCTCCTCTATGAAGCCGACCGCATTTCGTTCATCAGTTACGATGACGAGCACCATCGTGTTGCTTTTCTCGACCCCGGGCCGCTGGCCGAGCGGGAACCGGACGGCCCCAAGGCCGGCAAGGAGGCCGGGCTGCATCACGTCGCCTTCACCTTTGGCGGTCTCGACGATCTGATCGACAATTACGAGCGGCTGAAGCAGCTCGGCATCCGTCCGCATCGCTGTGTCAATCACGGCGTGACCACATCGATGTATTATCACGATCCCGATCACAATCAGGTCGAGCTGTTGGTCGACAATTTTGCGACGGCAGCCGAGGGCAAAGCCTATATGCAGCAGCGCTCACCCAACGATAAAAACCCGGTCGGGATCGTGTACGACCCCGAAAAGCTGGTCGGACAAGTCCGCGCCGGTCTGCGGATCGAGGAACTCGCCTCGATCAACTAAGGAACCAAGTTGCTCGGGATGGGTTGCAGGTGCGGCACCGACCCATCCCGCCGACCCTTCAATGCGGTGGCAGCGGTATCCATATCGAGCGGCCGAACAAGCGGTTCTCCGAAAACCGCATCCATCATCTGCCGGTGAAATGGTCACCGGCGTCAGCGCGCCTCAGCCTGCATCTGCTGACGCCGCAACGCCCGGCCCGGGCGCTCGCCGGTGGCCTTGCCGTTTGACCATACCGGAACGCCATTGACAAAGACGTGCTCGATCCCGGCGGCGGGCACCATCGGTTGTTCAAAGCTCGCGCGATCGATCACCGTCTCCGGATCAAACACGGTGAGATCGGCATAACTGCCGACCGTCACGTTCCCCCGTTGGCTGATGCCAAAGCGCGCCGCCGGGAGGCCGGTCATCCGGCGAACCGCCTCCTCGAGGCCGAACAGGCCCAGCTCGCGGCAATAATGGCCGAGGACCCGCGGAAATGTGCCCCACAACCGCGGATGCGGATGGAAATCGTGCGGCAGGCCATCCGAGCCGATCATCGTATGTGGAAAGCTCAGCACTCGCTGAACATCCGGCTCGTCCATCGTCCAATAGATCGCACCAGCCGGCTGCAAGCGGCCGACCGCTTCCTCGATGCCCACACCCCAATCGGCAGCGATGGCCGCCAATTCCCGCCCGGCCTGCGCGGGCATCGTCTTTGACCAGGTGACGAGCACTTTAGAGGCGCGCCCCGCTTGCGCCGCGCTCAGCACTGTGGAGGAGGCGATGTACGGGTAGGCGTCGAGCCCAACCTCCTGCTGAGCGATGGCTGATGCGATGACCGGCAAGGTTTGCGCGGTGCGGCCGAAATTCGCGCGCCCGATCGTCTTGTGATGCGAAATCACGACAGGCACTTCCGCCGTGCGCCCGACCGCAAAACTCTCTTCGAGGCTGTCGAGGACATGCTCGCCCTCGTTGCGCATATGGGTCGTATAGAGCGCACCCGCCGGGCGCAGCCGTGCCGCCAAGGCCTCGATCTCGGCGGGTGGGGCATGCTCGGCCGGGGCATAGGCGAGCCCGCTCGAGAGCCCAACCGCACCGGCATCGAGTGCTTCCTGCAACCGACCGCGCATTCGCTCGATTTCGGCTGCTTCGGCCGGGCGGTCGAGTGCCGTCATCGCGCCGACCCGCAACGTCGAATGCCCAACGAGGCAGGCGGCATTGACCGTAGCCGGGTTCCGGTCGAGCTCGGTGAGGTAATCGGCAAAGCGGTCATACCGGTAATCACCGGCATCGCCGATCAGATCGAGCGGCGGCGGCGGAGCGTGATCAAGGGCAAGCGGCGCCAAGCTGATCCCGCAATTGCCGGTAATCACGGTCGTGACACCCTGGCTCGCCTTTGCCGCCATCTCCGGAGTCGCGAACAAGGCGCGGTCGTCATGCGTGTGCACATCGATAAAGCCGGGGGCCACGATCTTGCCCGACACGTCGATCTCGCGCGCTCCGGTGATCTTGCCGACGGCGCCGACCGCGGCAATGCGATCGCCGGCGATCGCGACATCGGCGCGGAATCGCGACCCTCCGCTGCCGTCAATGACCTCCCCGTTGCGGAGGATGAAGTCAACCATCGTCCGATCCCCTCTTCGAGCTTTGAGCAACAACACCCTACCGCACGCCAAGGATCGAGCCGGTTACGGCGCGCGGGTCGCGGCGCGGCCAGCGACCGCGTTCGACCTGGTGAAAGAATTCATCGAGTGTACGATTGAACAAATCCGGCTCTTCGAGGTTGAGCGCATGCCCGGTGTTTGGAAACACTACGAGAGCGGCGGTTGGGATCGTGCGCTTCATCAGGATGCCGGGTTCGAGGCAGGGATGATCCTCGTCGCCGGTCATTATCAGGGTCGGCACCTCGAGCCGGGCCATCTGTTCGGTCAGATCCCACAATGACGGACGCCGCGCCTGCACGCCGCGCATGGTCAGCGCCGAACCTGTGGTCGAGTGCTGGGCAAGGTTTGCCGCAAACTCGGCCCAACCGCGCGGGTCCTTGTTCTGGAACTGAACCCGGCTTGGCCCCTGCGCATAGACCTTGCTCGCCTCGGCCATGCCCTGTCCTTCGATCAGCGCAATGGTCTTAGCGGTCTCGTCGTGGAACTGCTGGCGCTTGCCCGGTTCGGCACCGTAGCCGCAGCCGCCCACGACGAGCGAGAGTGCGCGATCCGGATAGCCAAAGCCGAAATGCAGAGTGGCAAACCCGCCCATCGAAATGCCAACGACATGCGCCTTGTCGATACCCAGCGCATCGAGCACGGCGCGAATGTCGTCCCGAGCGCGCTCCTGTGAGTAGCGCTCGGCAGCTTGCGGCACGTCCGACGGCGGATATCCGCGGGCATTATAGGCGATGGAGCGATACCGCCGGCCGAAATACCGCATCTGCCCCTCATACCCGCGATAATCGTCGGCAAATTCATGAACAAAGACGATCGACGTCCCTGAGCCGGTTTCTTCATAATAAAGCCGGACGCCGTCATCGCTCGACAGGTGTGGCATCGCCTATCCTTCTGGCTGCGCGCGAGGCATCGATCCTACGGGTGCGAGCGCACCGCCGGCAAGCACCGGACTTTGGCGGCGATTGGCACGATCTTTGATGGAGAAGGGTAGGTCCGGGCCTCAAGAGATGCGTTATTCGAGGCCGATCCGGGCCGGGATCGCCGGATCGCGGCGGACCTCATTCCCGGACCAGACTTTTGCCCTGCGCCGCCCGTATGCAGCTGCCCAACCCGCAGGCAAAACTTGCGTTTTGGTTGGCAAGATCAGCAGCGGTTATTATCGCTCTGGGCACGAACCAGAGTATCGAGCCGAGAGTTACTCGGCGAGCAGGGCGGCGGGTTCGGGCGCCCTGACCGCGTCGCGGATCCTCAGCCCGAATAGCGACACCACTGCGGACATGAACGCACACAATGCCAGCGCATAGAGTCCGCCGGCAAAGCTGCCGCTCAGCTGTTTTGCCCAGCCGACGATCGTCGGCCCAAAAAAACCGCCGAGATTGCCGAGCGAGTTGATCCACGCGATGCCGGCAGCCGCGGCGGGGCCGGTCAAGAACATTGTCGGCATCGACCAGAATGGGCCTTTGGTGCCGTAGAAGCCAATCGCGGCGATCACGATTCCGACCAGCGACCACACCGTGCCCACGGTCAGCCCCGGCGGCCGCGGAAAAGGTCTTGAGCATCGGCTCGTTGTGGTCTCGGGGCCATTACACGGTCAAAGTGAATCCGGGCCATGGAGCGCCGAGCTAATGTGTCGCCGGGGTTCGGCTGAGCTGTTCGAGGAGTGGGCGGAGCGCGTCAAGTTCAGTACCAAAGCCCGCCCAATCCCCCGCTTTCAGGCGCGCGAGTGCCTGATCGTAATGTCGGAGAGCCTCAGCTGCGTTCTTATCTGCCGGCCCTAATGAGGCTCCCTCGGGTCTCGGTGGAGGGGTGACCGGCGCAGTTTCCCCGAACAGTGCGGCGAGCGCGGCTGGCAGGGTCTCCTCCATGACCACCTTGTCTCCATATGCGGCGATGACTCGCTTGAGTTCCGGCAACTGTCCCGTCTCGGCGCGCAAATACAACGGCGTCACATAAAGGATCGAGTTTTCGATCGGCACGACCAGCAGGTTTCCGCGTATGACGCGCGATCCCATCTGATTCCATAGCGAGATCTGCTGCGAGATCCTGGTGTTCTGATTGATCCGCGCCTCGATTTGAAACGGCCCGTAAACGAGCTTTTCCTTGGGGAACTCGTAGACAATCAGCTTGCCATAGTTGGGCGGATCGCAGCGCGCGGCGAGCCAAGCGATCATGTTCTCGCGCTGACTCGGCACCATCGGCAGCATCAGGAAAAACTCGGCATGCGGCTCCCCGGGCAGCCGCATCATCATGTAATAGGGCGCCATCCTGGCGGGGTTGCGCCGGCTGACATCATCCGGGGCGGCAGGCTCGCGCGGAAACTGCCAAAGATCCTCGCGATTATAGAAGACCTCGGGCGCATCCATGTGGTACGCGCGGTATTCCAGAGCCTGGATCAGGAACAGATCCTCGGGGTAGCGAATATGCTGGCGCAGATCCGATGGCATGGTGTCGAGCGGCTTAAACAGCGTCGGGAAGATGCGCCGGTAGGTCGCGATGATTGGATCGGTCGCATCTGCGACGTAGAACGCGACCGTCCCGTTATAGGCGTCGACCACGATCTTGACCGAATTACGGATATAGTTGATGTCGCCATCGGGCTGCGGCTCGGCGTAAGGGAACCAGTTGCTCGTAGTGTAAGCGTCCTGCATCCAATAGAGCCGACCTGCGCTGATCACTACATACGGGTCATGATCGAGCTGTAGGAATGGCGCTATCGTGCTTATGCGATCTTGAATGTCGCGGTGAAGCAATATCCTGCTGTTGTCGGTGATGTAGTGGCTGAGCAGGATGTTGAGATCGTCCAAATACCAGGCCAACAGCGTCTTCCAGCGGGTTGTACCGATCGGGATGCCGTCTTTGCCGTCGTAGGTGGTATAGACGTTATCCTTGCCTTTCGGATAATCGAACTCTGGCGTACTGCTCCTGACGATCACATATTCATTGTTACCCTCGCCGAAATAGAGGCGCGGCTCGGTGATCGGAGGGCCGCCGGAAGCGACCGGCGGGATGTCCTTCAGGTAAAAAATCGGCAAGCCTTCTGCTGATTTCTGCGTGACTGGGGACATCACGACCCCGCTGCCATGCGTGAACAGCAGATGCAAGTTGACCCAGGTCTGTGCGTTGGCTGAGAGCAGCGACGGCACCAGTTCGCGGGCCGCCAGGGTCACCTGCTGATATGAACCGTTCAGATGGTAGCGATCGACGTCGACATTATAGAATTTGTAATAGGTACGGATCTCTTGCAGCTGCGCGTAGGTATCCATCAGCGGCCGCCAGTCCCACAGCCGAATGTTGTCGACGGTGCCGCGGTTGCGCTGCAGCGACGCGAAAGTCAGGCCCTGCTCAGCCGGGAATGGCTTCACAATGATCTGCCGAAGGTTATACGCCTCCCGGGTGAGGTCGATGCTGCTCTTGATATATGGCGACTCGAGCTGGAGCTCGCTCGGCTTTACGTAAAGACGTTCGTACAGAGCCGGGATCACCGCAGAAAACACAAACGAACCGCCAAAGACCAGCGCCGTCGCGATGATGACGAGCCCGTATTTTTGCCGCCGCGCATTGGCCCATGCGAGGAGGGTGGCGGCCGCCGCAAGAAAGATCAGCACCCAAAGCCCGGGCAGACCGACATGGACATCGGCGTATCCGGCGCCGACCACGACGCCGTTGTCATTGTAGAGCAGAAGATATCGGTCGAGCGCATAAGACCAGGCCTTTACGGCGAAATAGCAACCCAGCAGGACGGAGCCGTGAGCCACGACGGCAGACGAGATGCGCCACGGCCGACGATCCAGATTGATCTGCCCGTCCGCCACATAAATGGCTCCGGCCATGACCGCGCTCAGAAATAGGATCAGCATCATCCAATTCTTGAACGCTATGTAGACCGGCAGCGAAAACAGGTAAAAGCCGATGTCTCTGTTAAATACAGGATCGGTCCGACCGTACGGCATCTGATAAATGAAGCGAAGGATCAGATCCCACTTCCCGATTTCCGCAATGGCGACAAATAGGGCGGTGACGAGAGCGACACCAAATATTATCAAACCCCAAGGCAGCACTGGGCCAGCAGGTCGCAACAATTCGTTTGCTGCCGCGGGCAGTGGCTGAACTGTCATGAAGATCGGGTCGAGCGATCGTGGGAGTCGAGTTCGGCGTTGCGAGGTAAATCGCAGGGCCAGTGCCCCGTTGACCCACAAAAGCAAGGCCGAGGCGGAAAACACGACGGCGAAAATAACCGCCTTTATGGCAAACGCGGTCCAGAACACGCTGACATAGCCGATCGTCGAGAACCACGCCCAATCCACCATCACGCCGCTTGCGGAGCCCAGGGCTACGAGAACAACCGCAATCACGACGCCGGCCACAGCGATCAGTCCCCAGCGCATGCTCCCTCCCCGCGCAACTTTGCAACGAAGACTGACAGCAAACGGTACTTTGGCAAGTGCTGCGGGTTTGTGCTTCAAAACAGCAAGAGTGTCGCGCTTGATGATCGCGGTATCGAGGCGGTCGCCGGCCCGAAGGATCTCAAACGATTCTCAAACTCGGGCATTTGCGCCCCCATCCAGCGGGTACAATCGAGCTTATTTGAAGGCCGCAAATTTGCAGTGCCCAAACTGCCCGCTCTCTACCCTGACTTCCACGCCTATTTCCGAAATCACCAGCCGCCGTTTCTGGCGGTGTGGGGCAAGAACGACCCATTTTTCCTGCCCACGGAAGCCGAAGCGTTCAAGGGCGATATTCCGAACGCTGATGTCCGCTTCTTCGATACGGGCCACTTCGCGTTGGAAACGCACTGCGCGGAGATTGCGGCCGCCATTCGAGACTTTCTCGACCGGATGATCCCCCCTCTCATCCGGCAACGCATAACAAGCTCGGTACCTTAAGGCTATGCTCAGCAGTGCAAATCAATCCGGAGGAGTGGCCTGACGATTTTTGCGGTCGGCGATCCACATCTTGTCAGTGCGGTCAGTTTGGGCGGGGCTGTCGGCGGATTTACACCCGGCAATGCGGCATCGTGCGGGGCTGCCGATGCCAATGCTTTGTGGGCTGGCTGTATAGCTGACAGATATCAACGTGATGCATCTCATCGAGGGACTTTTGTGCGGATTTATCGCTCCGAAGGGGGTGGGTCGTTGCTTAAGCCCCAGTCCGGGATGAGCGCTGGCGGCCGGGTCGGGTGGTGCTGGCCTTTTGCGATCTGGCGAGCCTTGTTGCGGTGAGGCTTTTCGGGGTTGAGCGACTTCTTCGTCGTCTCTGGCGGGCCTGTTGGTGCAGTCTGCGGCAGGCCTGTTGGTGCAGCCTGCGGCAGGCCTGTTGGTGCAGTCTGCGGCGGGCCTGTTAGGGCAGTCTGCGACGAGCCTGTAAGGGCAGTCTGCGGCGGGGCTGTTGGTGCAACCTGCGGCGGGGCTGTAAGGGCAGTCTGTGGCGGGGCTGTTGGTGCAGTCCGTGGTGGGATCGGTGCAGTCTGCGGCGAGCTCGGTGCGATTTCAAGATCGGGTAATTCCTGTATCGTGGGCCGGTCGCTCAGCCCCGCTTTAAGCCCGGTGGGGCTGCTAACACCAGAATACAACAAAATTCCTGTAACAAGGGCCATACAAACTCCAGCCGCAGCGGTAGAAACAATCACTCGCCTTCCCGCCTTGGCCACTAGATACTGTTGGGTCTGTCTCGCAATATTCCAAACAGTCCAAGGCGTTTCGAGCCATAATAGACCAGTTGATACGCCTTCGTGTCTTGGCAGCGCGACCGCCACCCGCTGCTTCTCTTCCGCCGCCTGCCGCGCCGCCTCGGCCCGCTGTTTCTCCTCCGCCGCCTGCCGCGCCGCCTCGGCCCGCTGCTTCTCCTCCGCCGCCTGCCGCGCCGCCTCGGCCCGCTGCTTCTCCTCCGCCGCCTGCCGCGCCGCCTCGGCCCGCTGCTTCTCCTCCGCCGCCCGCCGCGCCGCCTCGGCCCGCTGTTTCTCCTCCGCCGCCCGCCGCGCCGCCTCGGCCCGCTGCTTCTCCTCCGCCGCCTGCCGTACCGCCTCGGCCCGCTGCTCCTCCTCTGCGCGCGAGACTTCAGTGGGAGGACCTTGTCCGGACGGGGCAACAGAGGCTTCTGCGATAGCTGTCGCGAATGCGGCAGCACTGGCATAGCGAGCGGCCGGATCAAATGCCAGGGTTTTGCCGATGACCTGCTTCAGCGCTTCGGGTACTGCAGGGTTCAGCAATCCTATATTCTCGGGTCCTCGCTTCTCCATCAAACACAATATTTCGGTAATGCTTTTTCCCCGAAACGGTTTCACTGCGGTCAGCATTTCGAACAGGATCACGCCCGCGGCAAACAGATCGGTCCGCTGATCGACCGGAGCTCCGGCGAATTGCTCTGGAGCCATGTAGGCGGGCGTGCCCAGCAGATCGCCGACAATCGTAAACTCTGACGCATCGATACGAGCGATGCCAAAATCGGCAACTTTGATCTGGTCGTTCTCCAATACCATGATATTGGACGGTTTGACGTCACGATGAACGATCCCGTTCTTGTGAATAAAACCAAGCGCGCTCAAGACCTGGGTAATAATCCGGATGCCGCGAGTTGGGTCGAGCGGACCTGATGCTTTGATCACGGCATCGAGGTTTTGCCCTTCGACATATTCCATGGCCAGAAACGGAACGCCATTATCATCGCCAAAGTCGAGCACGGCGATGAGATTGGGGTGGAAGCGCCGCCCGGCGGCTCGAGCCTCACGCCGGAAACGCTGTAACCATTGCTCGGAGCCCGCGCCTGATATCAGCTCGGGCCGCACAACTTTGATTGCTACCGGACGGTCGATGAGAGGGTCATAGGCGCGATAAACCTCCCCCATCGCGCCGGTACCAAGCAACGCATCGATGCGATAGCGTCCGATCGTCTGGGCGGCTTTCATGCTATTTCAATATTTTGCCCTATTTGGCCAATCTCAGCCTTGTTCATCATCGGGCGCCCGATCGTGAAAAATCGCGACAGGTGATCGCGCATCGCGACAAAGTCGTCATTCACGCTCAGCTCGACGCTGTCGAACCTGCCGCGCGAGCTGTCCCGAAAAATATCACGTAACACTATAACGCCATCAATCGGTGCATTGAGACGCGCGAGGCGTGTGTCGGCGAATTCCGACACACCGATCAAGAGGGCGTGCCGGGGCATTGCAAAAAACCGATCCGCTTGTCGGCGGGGCGCCGCCTAAGCGCTCCGCCGCGCCGACCAATTCCTGGAGACTGATTTTTTTGGGATCGAACTCGAAATTGAACTTCCCGTCTCTGGTCTCGATCAGGACCTTTGTTGACGCGGGTTGGCGCGCGAGCACTGCTTGCAAGGCTTGCAGCACCGCCTTCAGTACGGCGGGAGCGCACGAAAGAGCGAGATCGCCAAGCGCATCGACCAAGGCCCCCCTTAGTGTAAACCGGGGCAGGAACACGATGCGGCCCGACCCGCGCGATCCCGGGAGGATTTTCCAGCATGTCGCGGAGCTTCTGCGATGCGGCGGATATTTCGCGGGAGATTGTGTCGCCAACCGGCGTGATCTGCAACGACAGGTCCACTGTGGCATCCCCCGAGGCAGGATTTCAGTTTAAGCCTAAATCGTTCAGGTACAAGCGTCCCGCGAGGGACCCTAATCCCTGCTAGCCCCGGGGTACGGCGGGTTTGCATGGGAGTTTCTGATTCCGGCTGTATTCCAATATGATAAGTTTTATTCGTGGCATGGGAACGCGGATGCGATCTTTTATAGCGGCAAACTGGTCGGGCCAATTTACGAAAATTCGAGCTTCGATCCGACCTCGCGTTCTCACACGAACGGGCTAGCTGCTACGCTGTGGACCGTCCGCCTGCTGACGCTCGGTAAAATAGCTCGATGATCGGTCAAGTGTGTGATGTGGTTAACACTTATGGATAAAAACTCCTCTCTGAGCGCCATTGCGAAGCACACTGCGCCCCGAAGGGAAGGTCGCGAAATTTGTCGTGGTCGCGGCCGAGAGGGATTTGCTCGGGCCTGGAAGGGGGTATTGGGGCCTTCGCCTAAAAACCACCAAGCGAGGCTGACCACTTGAGCAAGCTCACCTTGACATTGCCATGAGGGTTAGACGGGTCGGGAAGCGGACTCGCAAACTGACGGAACCGGTCGGCGGTGGTGAGGATCATCGCAGGTTGCGTCGCCACGGTCCCGCCAAGAAGACGTTTTATAGTCCTCTGAAACTCGTCCTTTCGCCCTGGTTTGCAGAGTTTTTTGGCTACATGTTCAGGTTGAAGACGGCCGAGCCGGCACTAGAAAAAAGGTATCGTGACCAACGCCGAATTTCCTGGTTTTGGTGAAAACAATTCCCGGTTTGGCGCCACGAATTCCCGGCTATGCGAGCCACGGGAATTTGCTTGCAAGAGATTGATATACCGCACTTTTTAGCGATGATTGGAGGGCTTAAGGGGCAAAAATCAGAAAATTCCCGGTTAGACGGGAATTGATCCTCCATCGGATTAAGCTGTCCCTACAAGCAAAGATTGCCGTTGATTGCGCGAAAGGGCGTCATTCTGTGAGCGGCGGTTCTTAGCTGCCGAGGGTCCGTCTTGACCCTCGCCGCCGGACGGTATCGAGTCGGTCGGCGAGCCCGCGCCGGGTCAGCAGCCGAGGGTGGAGGGGCGGGACTTGTCATTCGCACGGGATTGCTCCGCTCCGCCCGCAATGGCGAGGCGGTTGAGCCCACCTGAGTTGCTAGGCGACCACGAAAAGGCCGCGGCGGCGCTATGGCAAAATCGGCGAGGGCGCCGATATGCGGGAGTATCGGAGGTCGCACTCTATGAACCAATTTGGGATCGGCCAGCCGGTGCGCCGCGTCGAAGACTGGCGATTTCTGACCGGCCACGGCCATTACGTCGACGATCAGGCGCTGCCGCGCCAAGCCTATGCCGTTATGCTGCGCTCACCGCACGCCCATGCCCGTATCCGCGCAATCGATACGGCTGCAGCGGCGGCGTCACCGGGAGTGCTGGCGGTCTTGACCGGCGATGATGTGGCGCGCGACGGGCTCGGGCCGATCCCGTGCGTCGCCGGCGTCAGCAATCGCGACGGTTCGCCTGCGCCCTCGCCATCACGGCCGGCGATGGTGCGTGAGCGGGTCCGCCATGTCGGCGATACCGTGGCGATGGTTGTGGCCGAAAGCCTCGGCGCCGCGCGCGATGCCGCCGAATTGATCGATATCGATTACGAGCCTTTACCCGCGACGGTCGAAACCGAGCGCGCGCTCGATCCGGGACAGCCGCAGGTGTGGGACGAAGCCTCCGGCAATCTCGCCTTCGACTGGACGATCGGCGACGCCGCCGCGGTCGACCGGGCCTTGGCGACGGCGCGCCACCGCATAGCACTCGACATCGTCAACAACCGCGTGGTGGTCAATTCGATGGAGCCGCGCGGTGCCATTGGCCAATACGACCCTGGTGATAAAACCTATACGTTGTGGAGTTCGACCCAAGGCTCGCATTTTCTGCGCAGCTTATTGGCGGAGAGCGTCTTTAAGAGTCCCGGAAAACCGCATCCGCGTCGTCACCCGCGATGTCGGCGGCGGGTTCGGCATGAAACTGTTTCTTTATCCCGAGCATGTACTGGTGCTGTGGGCGGCCAAAAAGCTTGGCCGGCCGGTCAAATGGACGCCCGAGCGCGCCAACTCGTTCATGACCGACACCCAGGGCCGGGACAATGTCACCCGGCTCGAACTAGCGCTCGACCAGGATCTCCGTTTCCTCGGCCTCTCGGTGACGACAATCGCCAATATGGGTGCTTATCTGTCGAATTATGCGCCCGAGATCCCGACCGCCTCGGGGGCGGTCATGTATAGCGGGGTCTACGCGATCCCGGCGATCTCGGTCGCGGTCAAGGGTGTGTTTACCCACACCGTGCCGGTCGACGCCTATCGCGGCGCCGGACGCCCGGAGGCGGCCTATGCAATCGAGCGACTTGTCGATTTCGCCGCCCGCCGGCTTGGTGTCGCGCCGCAGGAATTGCGCCGGCGCAATTTCATCAGACCCGAGGCGATGCCTTATGCGACCCCGCTGGGCCTCATCTATGACAGTGGCGATTTCGCGCGCAACATGGACGATGCGCTCGCCGCTGCCGATCTTGGCGATTTTGCAGCGCGCCGCGCCGAGGCCGCCGCTCGTGGCCGGTATCGCGGCATCGGGCACGCCGTCTATATCGAACAATCGGGGATGCCGCCCGACGAGTTCGCCGAACTGCGCTTCGACCCGAGCAGTGCGTTGACGATGCTGATGGGGACGCAGTCTTCAGGCCAGGGCCATCACACCGCTTATGCGCAGCTCGCCGCCGAGCGGTTGGGTTTGCCATTCGACAAGGTCCGGGTGGTACAGGGCGACACCGCAGCAATCGGTTTTGGCCGCGGCACCGGTGGCTCGCGTTCGCTACCGGTTGGCGGCGCTTCGGTCGACGCCGCAGCCCAAAAACTGATCGCCAAAGGGCGCCGCATCGCCGCCCACCTGCTCGAAGCGGCCGAGGCCGATGTCACCTTTGCCGATGGCATCTTCCGGATTGCCGGTACCGACCGAGAGGTCGGGATCGAGGCGGTGGCGCGCGCCGCATTCAATCCCACGCAACTGCCACCCGATGTCGAACCAGGCTTCGCCGAAAGCGGGCATTTCACACCGCCATCGCCGACCTTTCCCAATGGCTGCCATGTCTGCGAGGTCGAGATCGAGCCGGAGACAGGGCATGTCGATATTGTGCGCTATCTGGTCGTCGATGATTTTGGAACCGTGGTCAACCCGTTGCTGTTGCGCGGCCAGGTGCAGGGCGGGGTGGCCCAGGGCGTGGGCCAGGCGCTGCTCGAACGCACAGTCTACGACCCGGAAACCGGTCAGCTGGTGACCGGCTCGTGGACCGATTACGCGCTGCCGCGCGCCGAAGACCTGCCGCGCATCGAATTCGCCTACAATGTCGTGCCGTGTCGCACCAACCCGCTCGGGCTCAAGGGGGCTGGCGAAGCGGGTGCGATCGGCGCACCCCCAGCGCTCGTCAATGCGATCGTCGATGCTCTCGCCCCGCTCGGGATCGAGCACATCGACATGCCCGTCACGCCGGAACGATTGTGGGACGCGATCCGCATGGCCGAGCGGTCGAGGGCGGCATGAGCGAGAGCGAGGACCGGATGCTCGACACCGCGCGCCGCGCCGCGTTTGCGGCGGGCGAGGCGATCATGGCGGTCTATGCGCAGGATTTCGACGTTCGCCAAAAGCTCGACAAAACCCCGGTGACCGAGGCCGATCTCGCCGCCGAGCGCGTCATCGTCGAAATTTTGCAGGCAGCCTTTCCACACATTCCGATCGCCTCTGAGGAACTGGTCGACGCCGAGGGGCTGCCGCCCTCGGCATCGCGGTTCTGGGTGGTCGATCCGCTCGACGGGACGCGCGAATTCGTTGCAAAAAATGACGAGTTCTCGGTGTGCATCGGTCTGGTCGAAGATGGGCGCCCGGTGCTCGGGGTTTTGCACGGGCCAGCGGTCGGGCTGACCTATGCCGCTAATGGGCCGGGGACGGCAACGCGGCAGCGGCGCGGCGGCGCTATCGAACCGATCCGGGCACGAACCGCCTCGCCGGACGGGTTTGTTGTGGTGCACAGCCGTTCTCACGAGAACAGCCGCCGGATCGGGGAATTTCTGCAAAATTTTCCGGTGCTAGAGCGCAAAAAGTGCGGCAGTGCTCTCAAATTCGGGCTGATCGCCGCGGGCGAGGCCGACCTCTACCCGCGTTTCGGGACGACCATGGAGTGGGATACCGCCGCCGGACAGGCGATCCTCGAAGCCGCCGGCGGCCGTGTCGAAACCATCACCGGCGCGCCGCTGACCTACGGCAAACCCGGTCTCAAAAACGACGGCTTTATCGCCTGGGGCCGCCGCTGAACAAAAGGCGTCGGCGCTCGCCCTGGCAAGAAATGGCCTCGGAGAAATGGCCTCGGAGGCTTCTGCCGACTTAAGGCGAACCGACGAGGGCGCCAATACCCGCGTCCCTCTCCATTCTTGCGAGCAAGCCCGCCACCTTGCCGCCGCTCAGCTGGAGTTGTCGGGCGAAGGCTTGGCGTTCTGATAAAGCCATGCTGATGTTGTCGATGATGACGTCGCTGATCTTGTAAAGACCATTCTGCACCGTCAGCTGCCAATCGACCTCGATAGGTGGCCCATTCGGACGCAGGATCTTGCTGGTCACAATTGTCCCGGCTGCATCCGGCCGGCTGCCCGTGACCTCGAAGGTCTCGCCCTCGTAGCGAGTGAACCGTTGCCGGTAAAAGCGGACGAGATCATCTGACAATAGTTTTGTGAATTGCTGTTGCTCTGAGCTGCTCGCCATGCGCCAATAGGGTCCGAGCACAAAACGCGAGATTTCGGGCATATCGAAATCTTGATCCAGCAGCTCACGAAAATATTGGAGCTTTTGGGTCGGGGCCATATTGCTGCGAACCACCGCGAGGGCTTGATTGCCGAGGTTCTGGATAAAGACCGTCGCTTGCGCGTCGGCTGTCGCCGCTGAGGCCGGTCCGAGCGAGGGGAGCATCATCATTAACGTAACCATGACGAGACGACGCCACATAACGCCCACCTTGGAGACTTTGCCGAATTTGATGGGCTAACAATGCGTTGTCTGTTCGGTTCTCACACCCGCCCGTGCGGTTGAGAGGTGCTGAGGAGGAGCTCCTCAGCTAGGCTCTCGCTGGCCGCGCCGCCTGGACGCCGGTACCAGAGCTGGGCCGCTTAATGCGGCCCCGCGCCCCCGACTTTTTGCTGCAAGGCCGTGATCAGCCCCTGTACCTGGCCGCCATGGCGCTGGATAACGGAGGCGAATTCGGAGCGCTGCGTCACCGACATACTCACGCCGTCGACGATCACATCGGTGATTTTGTATGTCCCGTTTTGCGGCGTCAGCAGCCAATCGATGCGGGCGGGGGCCTGACCAGCCGCCCGGATAATTTCAGTCGATACCAACTCTCCATCGGGCGCAGGCCGGCTGCCGGTCACCCGTAAAGTTGCGCCCGCGTATTCCGCTAACCGGTCAGCATAGACGAGCGCAATATAATCCGTGAAGAGAGTGACGTATTCTTGCTGCTGCGCCGGCGTTGCCAGCCGCCAATAGCGTCCGAGAACAAAGCGCGCTATGCCGAGAACATCAAAATCTCGACGAAACAGTTCGCGAAAGCGAGCGACACGCAGGTTGGGATCGACATTCTTGCCGAGTACTTTGAGTGCCTCGTTGCCGAGGCCCATGATCACAGCAGCAGCATCCGCCGCGGCTGCAGGCGGGAGCCGCAACACACCGGCGCCGGCAAGGATACATCCGCCGATCAACACCAATCGTCGCTTCATTGCGCGGAAACCTCGGAGTTATCTCGTAATGCGGAAACAACTCCAGCCGGAGGGGTTCCGCTGACCAATACTGCCGAGGCTGGCGCGCCGCTGTTCTCGGTGAAGCTGGCGGGCGGCGGCAGGTTTCGACGCTCCCCGCGGACCAGCGCCGCACGGCGCTGACGATAGAGAGACCGAATGGTCGCGTAATAATCGAGCGATGTCCGTTCGATATCGGCCAGCGTATCGAGATAGCGCGCCCGCTGATCGATGCCGGTGACCCCGCCGCGCACGTACGGAATCCAGTAAAGAGTCCATGGTTGGCCCGACACGATCCTGTTCCAAGGGTCTCCGAAAGCCTGAATGCCCATTCCGGCGAGATCGCGCGGGTCGGACGGGCCGAGCACCGGGACAACCAGGTATGGTCCTTCAGGGATTCCCCAAACCCCAAACGTAATCCCGAAATCGGTCTCTCGATAGGGGATGCCCCAGCGCCCGGCGAGGTCGACGAGACCGGCCATGCCGAGTGTCGAGTTCAGTACGAAGCGGACCACCGAATCCTTGGCGTAGCCCAGCCTACCCTCCAACGTATCATTGGCGAAAATCAGCGGCTCTGACAGATTGTTTAAGAAGTCGTGAATCGAATCCCGTATCGGCTCCGGTAATCCTGCGCGGTAAGCTTTTGCTGCTGGAACGAGGACATGGCCGTCGACGACTTGATTGAAATTGAAGATTTTACGATTAACGTCTTCTAATGGATCGTGAAAGTCTTCCTCCGCCGCCGGTGTCTGCTGAGACTGAGAATGTGTTGCGCATCCCGACAAAATCAAAGGGATGACGACCAGGGATTGCGCCAATACCAGACGGAGCGGCGGAAGTCTAGTCGATCGGTCTCGCATAAAGCGCCCTTCTGCTTATCACGCGAAATAGATGCGGGAAATCCGCCCATTCGGCAAGGCCTGCTTTGGGGGGCTCGGCTTCGCAATCCCGGTAAAATCGGTTGCGCACATAAAGATATCCGCATATGTTGGTCTCTAACAGAGTGAGAAGCGACACCCGATGGAGCATTTGCTTGCAGCGCTGCGCGCGATCGCCGAGCCGACGAGACTGCGGCTGGTCGCATTGTGCGCGCGAGGCGGCGAGCTGACCGTCAGCGAGTTGACGCAAATCCTCGGTCAAAGCCAGCCGCGCGTGTCGCGGCATCTGAAGCTGCTCTGCGATGCCAGCGTGCTCGACCGCTCGCGCGAGGGTAGCTGGGCGTTTTACCGGCTGAGCGGATCGGGGCCGGTTGCCGGGCTTGTGCGCCAGCTCATCGCGGCGTGCGACGATGCGGATCCGGTCTTGGCTCTCGACCTAAAGCGGTTGGCGGCGATTAAACGCCAGCGCGCCGAACTCGCCGCCGATTATTTTCGGGCCAACGCCGCGCATTGGCACCGTATTCGCTCGCTCTACATCGACGAGCGCGAGGTCGAAACCGCGCTTCTTGAGATTATCGCGAGAGGCGAACCAAACAATTTGCTCGACATCGGCACCGGAACCGGCCGCATGCTGGGGATCCTGGCTGGGCATGTGGGCCAGGCGCTCGGGATCGACCAATCGCGTGAGATGCTGGCTCTGGCGCGGGTCAATCTCGAACGGGCAGGCCTCGCAAACGCGCGTGTGCGGCTCGGCGATATGTACCAATTGCCTTTGCCCGACGGTTCGTTCGACGCGGTCGTCATTCATCAGGTTCTGCATTACGCAGATCGCCCCGCGGCGGTGATCGCCGAGGCGGCACGAGTGTTGCGTCCCGGCGGTATGCTGGTGCTCGTCGACTTCGCCCCTCACAGTCTCGAATTTTTGCGCGAAGAGCATGCTCATCGCCGGCTTGGCTTTGCCGACCGTGAGATCGCCGAATGGTGCCGCGCCGCCGGCCTCGATCCGGCCCAGCCATATCCATTACCCGGCGATCCGCTTACCGTCGTGATCTGGACCGCCACCCGCGGATCGGCGCCTGGGATTGAGCAGTCGTTTGGCGGTTTGACGGAGAATGTTTCGCTCCCTCTTCTTGAAAGGCAATTGCGCTGATGAGCGAGATTTCATTTTCACCCCAATCGCGCGGTCGCCTTGCCGCCGATCCGGTGATCGATTTCGATGCCGGCCCGCCGCGTGTTTCCTTTGAATTTTTTCCGCCCAAGACAGCCGAAATGGAGGCGAGGCTGTGGGAAGTCGTCAAGCGCCTTGAGCCGCTGGCTCCACGTTTCGTCTCGGTCACTTATGGTGCTGGCGGGTCCACGCGCGAGCGCACGCACGCGACTGTTCGCCGCATCCGCCACGAAACCGCTCTCGAACCAGCCGCGCATCTGACTTGTGTTGCCGCCAGTCGCGCTGAGATCGACGCCGTCGCCCAGGACTATTGGGAGGCCGGAATCCGCCATATCGTCGCATTGCGGGGGGATCCGCCCG
Source organism: uncultured Alphaproteobacteria bacterium (assembly GCA_963846635.1). Classification (GTDB taxonomy): domain Bacteria; phylum Pseudomonadota; class Alphaproteobacteria; order ATCC43930; family CGMCC-115725; genus AP-15. The sequence goes on from CAWJXM010000052.1 coordinate 43,263, forward strand.
CTGGTGTGCGGCCTTATAGCCCGCACCCCGATGGCTATCCCTACGCCGCCGATTTGGTGGCGGGCCTCAAAAACGTCGCCAATTTCGAAATCAGTGTTGCCGCCTATCCCGAGACCCATCCCGAGGCCGCCAGCAGCGACCAAGATCTCAACAATCTGAAACGAAAACTCGATGCCGGGGCGAGCCGGGCGATTACCCAATATTTTTTTGATGTCGAGCTCTATCTACGCTTTCGCGACCGCGCCGCTGCTCGCGGGGTCGTCGTGCCGATCGTGCCGGGCATCCTGCCGGTCACGAACTATGCTCAGGTGAAGAAATTCAGCGCCAGTTGCGGCGCCTCGATCCCGGCCTGGATGGAAAGGCATTTCGCCGGGCTCGACGACGACCCCGACACTCGCCGGCTCGTCGCCGCATCGATTGCCGCCGAGCAATGTCGACGGCTTCACGCCGAGGGCGTGCACGAGTTTCACTTTTATACGCTGAACCGGGCCGATCTGATCGTCGCCATCTGCCACCTTTTGGGGGTGCGCGCGAAAAAGCCGGCCGCCGCAGCAGCCTGATGCGCATCCCTTTGCCCGGCGCCGATCCCTTGCTGCCCCTCACCCTCCCGCTGCGCGGGTCCCTCCCTCTCCCCGCTGGCGGGGAGAGGGCCGGGGTGAGGGGTTCTTCGTAGAGCGCATCGATGACCCATTTTCTCGATTATCTCACCGATCGCGTCGTGCTCTGCGATGGCGCGATGGGGACACAGGTTCAGGCCCGCAATCTTGACATCGAGCGCGATTTTCTCGGGAATGAGAATTGCACTGAGATCGTGTGCAAAAGTCGCCCCGACCTGATCCGCGAGATCCACCGCGGCTATCTCGCGGCAGGCTGCGACGCCATTCAGACCAACAGCTTTGGCGGATCGCCGATCACATTGGGCGAATTCGGCCTTGCCGACAAAGCCTTTGCGTTAAATCGACTGTCCGCCGAGATCGCTCGCGAGGCGATTGCCGAATTCAGGCATGATGGTCGCATCCGGTTCGTGCTGGGCTCGGTCGGTCCCGGAACCCGATTACCCTCGCTCGGCCATGTCGCCTATCAGGAGCTCGAAGACGCGCTGACGATCCAGTGCGCCGGGCTGATCGCCGGCGAGGTCGACGCAATCATCATCGAGACCTGCCAGGATCCGCTGCAGATCAAGGCGGCGGTCAACGGCGCCAAACGGGCGCGCGCGGATGCCCACCAGGATACGCCGATCCTGGTTCAAGTTACGGTCGAGACCACCGGCAGCCTGCTCGTCGGCGCTGACATCGCCGCCGCCGCGACGGTCATCGAGGCGCTGGACGTGCCGATGATCGGTCTCAACTGCGCCACTGGGCCGCGCGAAATGGCCGAGCATGTCAAATGGCTCGGCGAGAACTGGCCCGGCCTGATCTCGGTGCAGCCCAATGCCGGCCTCCCCGAGCTCGTCGCCGGCGAGGCCCGATATCCGCTCGGCGCCGCCGAACTGACGGATTGGCTCGAACGCTTTGTCGTCGAGGACGGCGTCAACATGATCGGCGGTTGCTGCGGCACCGATGCTTCGCATATCGCCGCACTCGACGCGATGCTGAGCCACCTCGGGCGCGACCGGTCACGACCGCCGCCGCGCCAACGCCGCTCAGTCTGGACACCCTCGGTCGCCTCGCTCTATGGCCAGGTGCCGCTGCGACAGGAAAACGCTTGGCTGTCGATCGGCGAGCGCTGCAACGCGAACGGTTCACGCAAATTCCGCCAGTTGCAGGAGGCGGGTGATTGGGACGGTTGCGTCGAGATGGCGCGCGAGCAGGTCAGGGAAGGCTCGCACACGCTCGATTTGTGTACCGCGTTTGTCGGCCGCGATGAAGTTGCCGATATGAGTGAGGCGATAAGCCGGATGCGCGGTGCGGTCAATGCGCCGCTCGTCATCAACTCGACCGAATACCCGGTGCTCGAAGCCGCGCTAAAGCTCTATGGCGGCAAGCCGATCATCAATTCGATCAATTTCGAAGACGGCGAGGACGCCGCCGCCCGGCGGCTCGAGCTCGCGCGCCGTTTTGGCGCGGCGGTCATCGCATTGACGATCGACGAGACCGGCATGGCGAAGGAGGTCGAGCACAAGCTTGCTATCGCCCGGCGGCTCTACGATTTCGCCTGCCGCAATCATGGTCTTCCGCCGTCCGACCTGCTGTTCGACCCGCTGACCTTTACGATCTGCACCGGCAATGAGGACGACCGCCAACTCGGCCTCAATACCCTGGAGGCGATCGAGCAGATCGCGCGGGCGATGCCCGAGTGCCAGATCATCCTCGGACTTTCCAACATCTCGTTCGGGCTTAACCCGTCGGCGCGGCAGACCCTTAACTCGGTCTTTCTCGATCATGCGTTGCGCCGCGGGCTGACCGGCGCGATCGTGCATTTTTCGCGGATCGTCCCTCTGCACCGGATTGCCCCGGAGGAGGCGAAAGTTGCCGAAGATTTAATCTTCGACCGCCGTCGCGATGGCTACGACCCGCTGCAGGCCTTTATCGCCCTGTTCCAAGACCGTACCGCTGCGATGGTCGAAAAAAAGACCCGTCCCGAAACGCTCGAAGAGCGGCTCGCCCAGCGCATCGTCGATGGCGACCGGCAAGGTCTCGAAGCCGATCTCGATGCGGCAATGCAGCGCTGGAAGCCGCTCGACATCATCAACGACATCCTCCTCACCGGCATGAAGACTGTCGGCGAATTGTTTGGCGCCGGCAAGATGCAGCTGCCGTTTGTGCTGCAATCGGCCGAGACGATGAAGATGGCGGTGCGCTTTCTCGAACCGCATATGGAACGGGTTGCAGGCCAGGAAAAGGGCACCGTCGTGTTGGCGACGGTGCGCGGCGATGTGCACGACATCGGCAAAAACCTTGTCGACATCATCCTGACCAATAACGGCTATCGGGTCATCAATCTCGGCATCAAGCAGCCGATCGGGACCATCCTCGAGGCCGCGGCGCTGCACCATGCCGATGCCGTCGGCATGTCGGGGCTGCTGGTCAAATCAACTGTGGTGATGCGCGAGAACCTCGAGGAGATGAGCCGGCAGGGGCTCGATCTGCCGGTTATGCTCGGCGGTGCAGCTCTGACCCGGCGCTATGTCGAGGAGGATTGCGTCAAGGCCTATGCCTCGGGTCGGGTCGCCTATGCCCGCGATGCGTTCGCCGGGTTGGCACTGATGAATAAGATCGTCGGCGGCGAATTCGACGCTCATCTCGCCGAAATCCGCATCCGCAACGAGGCCCGGTCGGTCAAGCCGTCGCGCAAGCTCGGCCGCGCCGCCGATGTGCGGCCGTTGCGACCCGTCGATCTCGAAGCGATCCGCCTGCGCCGCGCCGAGTTGACCCGCGACGTGCCGGTGCCGCAGCCGCCGTTCTGGGGCGCGCGAACGATCACCCGCTTGTCGCCAAAAGCGGTCGTCCCGTACTTGAATGAGCGCATGCTCTATCAATTCCAATGGGGCTATCGCAAGGATGGCAAGTCATTGGAGGAATATCGCGAATGGGCCAAAGACGAGCTGCGCCCCGTCTTGGCGCGGATGCTCGAAATCACAATTCACCAGGAGATCCTGGTGCCGCAGGCCGCCTATGGCTATTGGCCGTGCGCGGCGCAAGGCAACGATGTGATCCTGTTCGCCCCGGACCGGCGGCGCGAGATCGCCCGCTTTTCATTCCCGCGGCAGGACAGGGAGGACGGGCTATGCATTGCCGATTTCTTCCGCGACGTCGATGCCGGCGAGCCCGATGTGATCGGGTTGCAGGTCGTGACGATGGGACGCCGCGCGTCTGATGCCGCCCGCGAGTGGTTCGCCCAGGACCGCTATCAAGATTACCTCTATCTGCACGGGCTGTCGGTCGAGATGGCCGAGGCCTTGGCCGAGTACCTGCACCGGCGTATCCGCGGCGAGTTGGGCTTTGCCGCCGAGGAGGCGCGCGCCCCGGAGGTGATGCTGGCGCAAGGCTATCGTGGCAGCCGGTATTCGTTCGGCTATCCCGCCTGCCCTAACCTCGCTGATCAGCGGCAATTGCTTGAGTTGCTGCGCGCCGATGAGATCGGTGTCAGCCTGTCCGAGGAAGACCAGCTCGACCCCGAGCAGTCGACTTCGGCGATCGTCGTCCACCATCCGCAGGCTAAATACTTCACGATCTGACCCGCGTCTTGATGAGCGCTCCAAAATTTCCGTGTATCGGGAAGTAAGAGAAGTTTTGTGCGGAGCGATAACGCTCTAAAAATTTAATACTTTTTAGCAGGCGATCCGCTCCATTTTGGTCCAAAAATCAAAGATGCACCCGGGGGAAACGTAATGACCGCTGACAGCCTTGCCCCATCGTTCGCCCGTGCCAGGCCGAGTTTGACGCGGGTCATCGTCGCCGCTTCGCTTGGCAATGCCATTGAATGGTTCGATTTCCTGGTCTACGGCTACTTCGCCGTCACGATCTCGAAGGTATTCTTCCCGAGCGGCAACGAGACTGCTTCGTTGCTATTAACCCTCGGCACCTTTGGTGCGGCGTATGTGGTGCGCCCGATCGGCGCCATCGTGATCGGCTCCTATACCGATCGCGCTGGGCGCAAGGCTGGCCTCACCCTCTCGATCATGCTGATGGTCATCGGCACGACAATGACCGCGGTGATGCCGGGTTATGCGACGATCGGGCTCGCAGCCCCGATCCTGATCTTTTTGGCACGCTTACTGCCAGGATTTTCGGTCGGCGGCGAATTTGGCAGTGCGGTTACCTTTCTCGCCGAACAGACCGTTTCGCGCAAAGGCTTTGTCGCGAGCTGGCAATGGGCCAGCACCGGCATCACAAATTTTTTGGCCTCGGGTTTCGGGATCATCTTGGCCAGCACCTTGTCGCCGACGCAGCTCGCCGGATGGGGTTGGCGCATCCCGTTCCTGTTCGGAATTTTGGTCGGTCCGGCCGGGCTCTACATTCGCCGCCGGCTCGACGAAACGCCGGAATATGTCGAGATCAAGCCGACCCGCACGCCCGTCCGGGACATGCTGCGCGCGCACCCGATCGAATTTCTGTTGGCGATGGGGGCATCGGCGATCTCGAACAGCTCGGCTTATATAATCCTCTACATCCCGACCTATGCGATCAAAGAACTGCACCTGCCGCAGACCACCGGCTTTACCGCGACCCTCGTCGGCGCCGTCATTCTCGGCCTCGCTTCGCCCCTTGCCGGGCATCTCTCCGATAAGTTCGGCCGGAATGGCCTTCTGACCGGAACGGCGTGGCTGTTTTTGCTTGCCACCTGTCCTGTGTTTTTTCTGATGGTGGCGTTTCCGTCGCTGGCGACCGCGATCTTTGCCGCCGGTTGGCTCAGCCTGGTTAAGGCCGGCTATAGCGGGGTTTTGCCATCGCAGCTTGCCGAACTGTTTCCAACCCCGGTTCGCGGCATCGGCGTATCGCTCAGCTTCGCCATCGCAGTGACGATCTTTGGCGGCTTTACGCCGTTTGTCGCGACTTCGCTGATCGCAATGACCGGCAACCGCCTGTCGCCGAGCTTTTACATCATGTTCACGGCGGCGCTCAGCATCATCGCTCTTGTCTTTGTGCAGCGCCGCCGCTATCCGCGGTGATATCGGGCCACCGGATACCGGCGGCCTTCACCAAACTGCCCCGCGAGGTCCCACATCAGCGCAGATCGCGGCCTTCGGCGTCGCCGGCGAGGAATTTGTTCGGCTTCAGAAAAAACGACAGCACCAAGGCACCGCGGGGCGAGCGCGCGAGATGACGGTTGCCTTTCGGGCGCCACACGTAATTGCCGGCGCGAACCTCGCCTTCGTCGTCAACGAGGCTGCCTTCGAGCACAAAGGTCTGCTCGATCTCGACATGCTCGTGCAACGCCAATTCGGCGCCGGGCTGCCAGCGGAATAATGCGGTCAAGAGCCCGGTCTCGGGGTCTTCGAGCAACACCTTCATGTCGATGCCGGGGCACGGTGTCGGCTTCCATGGCAGCGATTCGACTTCAATATAGCGCGAGGCGAGTGGTCCCAACTTTTCCGCATGCGGAAGAAACGGGGTGGCGGCAGTCATCGACAATCTCTCCATCGTTGTGTCGCGGATCATAGCGCGCTTGAACCGGAGAAACATCGGCAGCCGGGCTATTGGCGGACTTTAGATGCAGCCCGGATACCCGGCGCGCGGCAAATCGGAAGTCCTAAGCATGACAGGATTTACAACGCGAGCCGGGCTCGGGGATGATGGAGCGGAAAGCTATCGGGAGGACGCAATGGCAAAGGGCATCTTGATCGCGGCGATGGATTTTTCGGCCGCACCGGAAGACGAGTTTCACGATTGGTACGATCTCGAACACATCCCCGAACGGTTGCGCGTACCGGGATTCCTCAACGCCGATCGCTGGATCGGCATCGACAATCCGAAAATCTCGGTCGCCACCTACGACCTCGATACTGTCGAGGTTCTCAAGAGCCCGGCCTATCTCGCAGTCGGTGGCGAAAATGGCTCGCCGTGGACAAAGCGCACGGCCAAGTTCCGCAAGAGCATCTTGCGCTACGAAGGCGAGCAGCTGTTCCCCGGCGACCGGACCGCCCCGTCCAATGCTCCGGCGCTGATGTTGATCGGTATGAACGTCGCTCTGGAGCACGAACACGAATTTAACGAATGGTACAATTCGGAGCATGTACCAGCTTTGGGTGCGGTCCCCGGCGTCCTCTGTGCCCGCCGCTATCGCGGCACGGGCGGCCCCCAACGCTATGTGGCACTCTATCATCTGGAGGCGCCCGAGGTCCTGCGCTCGGCCGATTGGCGCAAGGCCGCCGATACACCGTGGACCCAGAAGATGCGGCCCCACTTTCGCGACCAGCTGCGCATCGAGTGCCGCCACTATGTGCGAGCGGCGTGAGCCTCGTCTCCCGACCTGCCGCTGACGCGCCGGGATCAGAGCTTCGGCCGCAAGCTGGCTGTTCTGGAGATCGAGCCGCTTGAACCAGCCCTGACCCCTAGGAGGGGGAGAAAGGGCAGGTTTTGCTTGCGCGGCGGCGCCCGCTTCTCAGTATACGGTAAACCTTTGCGCGAACGGAGGGGGGAGCTTTTTGACCAGCGCACGAGCCAAGCACTGGATGGTAATCGGCTTGTTGCTCGTGTGCGGCACGGGTGTCAGCCGGACGGCGGCAGCCCAGATGGTCACTTTTGGATCCCCGGGCGATCCGCCTCGCGTCGTGATCGGCGGCGGCGCATTCGACATCTTGCCCAACTACAAACACGCCGGGTCCGGGGCCACCGGCTTGGCGCTCAGCGAATTTCGGTTCGGCGATCAATTATGGATTTTCTCGCCCTTTGTCGGCGTGTTCGGAACCGGAAAAGGCGCAGTTTATACCTATGTCGGGTTTGGATTCGATATCCACATCCCCTATAATTTTATAATAACGCCGAGTTTCGCGGGCGGTTATTTCAACGGCGGTCACGGCATCGACTCTAGGCTATTACTGGGAATTCCGCTCAGGTGCGGAACTGGATTATCGCTTCGCCGATGACCGGCGGCTCGGCGTCGGTTTTTACCACATTTCCAATGCTGGTCTTGGCGTTCATAACCAGGGCGTGGAACTGGTAAACGTCATATTGACCGCGCCCTTCTAAGAGGCTCGACCCGCTCGGCTCATCTCCTCCCATCGGTGAAACAGCCAAGCGGCGGCGGTTTCGGGTCCGCCGCTGCTGAGCGCAAGTTCGCCTATCGTGCCTTAAGGAAGAGGCGGGCGGCGGTCGCGTTCGGGGGCGATCTCGTCGATAGCACGAGCAAGCTTGATATCGCGCTCGCTGAGCCCACCCGCATCGTGCGTCGACAGCACGATCTCGACACGATTGTAGACGTTGAACAGCTCCGGGTGGTGATCCATCTTCTCGGCCAACAGCGCAATGCGCGAGATAAACCCCCAAGCTTCGGAGAAGTCGCCGAAATGATAGCTCTTGCGGATCGCATCGCGGTCGGCGACTTCGGCCCAGCCGTGCAATTCGTGGATTGCCGCGTGTCGCGCTGCTCCAACCAGCCTTTCGACCATATCAGCCTCCGATTGTTGTCGCCGTCAAACGAAGTGCGCGCTGGCGGCGCTGAGGTCAAGCGCCGGGTGATTCGATGAGCGAACGCACCCCGCCGACAATTGCCGATATCGAGGCCCTCGCCAATCGCGCGCTGAGCTGCGATCCCAGCCCAGCTGAAAAAGTACCTCTGGTGGTGGTCGTGATCCGCGTCGAAGAGTTTCCCAATGAAGAGACCGAAGAGTCCATGGGGCTCGATAGTCCATTCGACATTCTCGGCCTCTATCGCGGGGTGGCATTGCCGCACAAAAGCGTCAGCGATCCGCAGCCCAATCTCGACATGATCTTTCTCTACCGCCGTCCGATTCTCGACTATTGGTGCGAGACCGGAGAAGATTTGGAGCGCTTGGTGCGCCATGTGCTGATCCATGAAATCGGGCACCATTTGGGGTTCAGCGACGAAGACATGGAACGCATCGAAGCATCTATCGACTGATCGCAGCGGCGGCCCGCACGCGCAACTCGGGCAGGACCTCACTGTCGAACCAAGGATTATCGCGCAGCCAGCGCGTCGTATGCCAGCTCGGATGCGGCAGCACGAAGAACTCCGGCAAGAAATCCCGCCAGCATTCGATCGTCTGGCGCATCTTCGAGGCTCGCCGCGCCGGGAGGTAATAGGCGATCGCATAACGGCCGACGAGCAGGGTCAATTCGATGGCCGGCAATAGAGCGCGCAGGCGCGCGTGCCATAGCGGAGCGCATTCGGGTCGCGGCGGCAGGTCACCGCCCTTGCCGCTACCGGGATAACAGAAGCCGATCGGCGCAATCGCGACCCGGGTTTCGTCGTAGAAGGTGCCGCGATCGAGCCCGAGCCAGCAGCGCAGCCGCTCGCCGCTTTTGTCATCAAATGACAACCCGGTTTGATGTACCCGCTTACCGGGCGCTTGGCTGACGATCAGCAACCGTGCCGAGGCTTCCCCGCGCACGATCGGGCGCGGCCCGAGCGGCAGATCAGCCGCGCATGCCTTGCAGGCGCGGATCTCGGCAAGCAATTGCCGCAAATCTTTGGTTTTCTCGGCGTCGCTCACCTCTGCTCTTCAAACCAAACCCGATCCAGAGATCACTCAAGAAGATCCGCTACACTACACAAACCCTAGGGCTGTTCTGGGGTCAACCGACAGGTGCGGCGCTTTGCTCTCGGAAAATGCCAGTACTAATTTATCCGACGTCGCGGGCGAACTCAGGTTGAGCGCCGCTCACGATGTCAACAATCAGCGGCTTAAGCAGAATAATAACCATAATTGTCGGAGCGTCACATTGACGATGCCGGCAGTCATTCATAAGTTTCGGCGCGGAAGCCGGCTCGCCTAAGGGTCGTGTTTTTTGAGAGCGAGGATTGGCGTGATGAAGCCGACGCGGCGTCCGCGTAACCCATGTTTCTCGTCCGGGCCCTGCGCCAAGCGCCCGGGCTGGTCGCCCGCGGCACTAGAAGCGGCCCTGGTCGGGCGCTCGCACCGCTCGGGTGTCGGCAAGGCCCGCATCGTCGAGGTCGTCGATCGCTCGCGGGCAATTCTCGGCATCCCAGCCAACTGGCAGGTCGGCGTCGTCGCCGGCTCTGACACCGGTGCGATCGAAATCGCGATATGGTCGCTGCTCGGCGCCCGCGGCGTTGACATGCTCGCCTGGGAAAATTTTGGCGAAGGCTGGGTCGAGGACGTCAAGCAATTGAAATTGCCGGATGTCCGGGTGTTGCATGCGCCTTATGGCCGGCTACCGAATTTGCGTGAAGTCGACCCGGCGCGCGACGTCGTCTTCCCGTGGAACGGCACAACTGCGGGGGTGCGCATCCCAAACGGCGACTGGATCGCCGCTGATCGCAAGGGCCTCGCAATCTGCGACGCCACCTCGGCAGTGTTTGCGATGCGGTTGCCCTGGGACAAGCTCGATGTCGTCACCTGGTCGTGGCAAAAGGCGCTCGGCGGCGAGGCGGCGCACGGCATGCTGGCATTGTCGCCGCGCGCCGTCGAACGCCTCGAAAGCTATACCCCGCCTTGGCCGCTGCCAAAGCTCTTCCGGCTGACCTCAAGGGGTAAATTGATTAAGGGCGTGTTCCAAGGTGAGACGATCAACACGCCGTCGATGCTGTGCGTTGAAGACGCCCTCGAACTCGCTCTTATGGGCCGAATCGGTCGGCGGGCTCGACGGGCTGATCGCTCGCTCGGAGAAAAACCTCGCGGTCGTCGCCGCATGGACTGAGCAAACGCCGTGGATCGAGTTCCTCGCTGAAGACCCGGCGACAATCTCATGCACCTCGCCGCAGCTGAAGATCATCGAGCCTTGGTTTACGGCATTATCGCCCGATGAGCGGTTTCAAACCGTACGCACGATGACAGCGCGGCTCGAAAAAGAGGGAGCAGCCTATGACATCGCCAGCCACCGAGCCTCACCGCCCGGGATCCGAAGCTGGACCGGTGCGACGGTCGAGGCCAGTGATGTCGAGGCGTTGATGCCGTGGCTCGATTGGGCTTGGGACGAGCAATGTCGGCTCGCAAAGGCGGCCTGATCCCAACCAAGCAGTTGGAAGAAGAGTTTGGGTGGGCAGATTTTAACCCTCTGAATATTTCTGTCCCTGAAGTAAATATATTTGGAGCATCGTAGATGCCGAAAGTTCTGATTTCCGACGATTTGAGCCCGCGCGCGGCGCAGATTTTGGCGGCGCAGGGCATCGAGGTCGACATGCTGCCGGGCATCACTGCCGGCGAGCTTAAATCCCGTATTGCCGCTTACGATGGCCTCGCCGTGCGCTCGGCGACCAAGGTCACCGCCGAACTCTTGGCCCACGCGCCAAATCTTAAAATTATCGGTCGCGCCGGCATCGGTGTCGACAATATCGATATCGCTGCGGCAACCGAGCGCGGCATCGCGGTCATGAACACGCCTTACGGCAATTCGACGACCGCCGCCGAGCACGCGATCGCGATGCTGTTTGCGCTGTGTCGCGAAATCCCGGCTGCCGACCGTTCGACCCAGGCCGGCAAATGGGAGAAATCTCGGTTTATGGGTGTCGAGCTAACCGGCAAGACGCTGGGCGTCGTCGGCTGCGGCAATGTCGGCGCCAGCGTCGCGGTGCGCGCGCTCGGGCTGCGCATGAAGGTGCTCGCCTATGATCCGTTCCTGTCTTCCGAACGGGCGATCGATCTCGGCGTCGAAAAGGTCAGCTTTGACGAACTCCTGGCCCGCGCCGATTTCATCACGCTGCACACGCCCCTAACCGAGGCGACGAAAAACATGATTGACGCTGCCGCGATCGCCAAAATGAAGCGCGGTGTTCGGCTCGTCAATTGCGCGCGGGGCGGGCTCATCGTCGAGGAGGATCTCGCTGCGGCACTCGACAGCGGGCATGTCGCGGGTGCGGCAATCGATGTTTTTGTCGAGGAACCAGCGCGCAAGAACCCGCTATTTGGCCGCGACAATGTCGTCGCAACCCCGCACCTTGGTGCTGCGACGACCGAAGCCCAGGAAAACGTTGCGGTGCAGATCGCCGAGCAAATGGCGGATTTTCTGCTGACGGGAGCGGTTGCCAATGCCGTCAACGTTCCGTCGCTGACGGCGGAAGAAGCAAAGCGCATCCGGCCTTACATCAGGCTGGCCGAGCAGCTCGGTAGCTTTGCCGGCCAGCTGACCGAGGAGGGCATCACCGCAATCTCGGTCGAGTACGAAGGGGCGATCGCCGAACTCAACGTCAAGCCGCTGACTGCAATCGTATTGGCCGCGCTGCTGGCACCCCAGCTCGCCAGCGTCAATATGGTCAACGCACCTCTCATCTGCCGCGAACGCGACATCCGCGTCAGCGAGACGCGCCGGGGCGAGCCGGTCGACTATCAGACCCTGATCCGCGTCGTCGTGACCCCGAACGGCCCGGTTGCCGAACGCCGTCCGCGCGAGGTCGCCGGAACCCTGTTTGGCGGCGACAAGCCGCGCATCGTCTCGGTCGAGGGCATTCCGCTCGAAGCAGAACTCGGCGGCAACATGCTGTTCGTGCGCAATCTCGACAAGCCGGGGTTTATCGGCGCGCTCGGTCAGACCCTGGGTGCGGCAGCGATCAACATCGCGACATTTCATCTTGGCCGGACCGCACCGGGGCAGGATGCGATCTGCCTTGTCGAAGTCGATCAGCCGCTTTCCCCCGCACTCCTCGATAGGGTCCGTGGCTTGCCGAATGTGATCCAGGTCAAGTCGCTGCGCTTCTGAGCCCGCCGCTCCGATAACAGACGCCGAGCGCCGCAAACGGAGTTGCTTTCACAGTGCATCGCGCTCCGGGCTGGTGCAAACTGAAGCAATGAACGACGCCCCCCATCCAGCCTTGCTGCCGAGCGGCATGCGCGACCTGCTCCCGCCCGAAGCGGAGGTCGAGGCGCAAGTCGTTGCCCGACTAATGGCGACGCTTGCCGCACACGGCTACGAGCGGGTCAAACCGCCGCTCGTCGAATTCGAAGAGACCCTGTTTTCCGGCGCAGGCGCGGCGATGGCGACCGCGACCTTTCGGACGATGGACCCGGGCTCGCACCGCATGATTGGTGTGCGCGCCGATATGACGCCGCAGATTGCCCGGATCGCCGCCACCCGCCTCGGCAATGTCGCGCGCCCGTTGCGCTTGAGCTATGCCGGCCAAGTCTTGCGGGTCAGAGGCTCAGAGATCAGACCAGAGCGCCAGATCGGCCAGGTCGGCGCCGAGCTGATCGGCGCCGGAGGGCCGGCTGCCGATGTCGAGGCGATCGCGGTTGCGGGCGAGGCATTGTCGTCGCTCGGGATACCGCATCTGTCGGTCGATATCACCCTGCCGACGCTCGTTCCCGCGGCGGTCGAGGCTTACCGCATTTGTGGGGACCGTGCCGCCGCGTTGCGCGCGGCACTCGACCATAAGGACGCCGCAGCCGTGGCGGCGACTGCCGGCGAGGCCGGCGAATTGCTGGGACGATTGTTAGCTGCTGCAGGACCCGCCGAGGCGGCGCTAGCTGCGCTTGACCAGCTCGACTTGCCGCCGCAGGCGCGCGCCGAGCGCCTGCGGCTTGGCGCCGTGCTCGACGGGCTTAAAGATACTGCACCTGGGCTTAAGGTCACCGTCGATCCGGTCGAAAACCGCGGTTTTGAATACCATACCGGAATCAGCTTTACGTTTTTCGCTGGGGGTGCGACACTCCGTCAGTCTAGCGGGGAGTTGGGACGCGGCGGGCGCTATCAAGCGGGCGACCCGGCCGCTCCCGAGCCGGCGACCGGTTTTACCCTTGATACCGACACGATATTGCGAACCTTGCCCGAGGTGGTGCCCCAGCCCAGATTGTTGCTGCCGCCGGGTACCGGGCGTGCTCGCTCTGCTGCGCTCCGAGAGAAGGGCTGGATCACGGTTGCCGCACTCGACCCTGCCGCCGACTGGCGAGCAGAGGCCCGACGGCTCGGCTGCTCGCATGTCCTGGAGGACGGTGTGCCTCGCGCGCTTGACTGAGGGAGACCCGAGATGGCCAACGTCGCCGTCGTCGGCGCTCAATGGGGCGACGAAGGCAAAGGCAAGATCGTTGACTGGCTATCGGAGCGCGCCGATGTCGTGGTCCGCTTTCAAGGCGGCCACAATGCCGGACACACGATCGTCATCGGTAATGTCGAATACAAGCTCAGCTTGCTGCCGTCAGGGGTCGTACGGCCTGGCAAATTGTCGATTATCGGCAATGGCGTTGTCGTCGATCCTTGGGCGCTGATCGACGAGATCGAAGCGATCCGCGAAAAGGGGGTCGAGGTTACCCCGGAAAATCTGAAGCTCGCTGACAATGCAGCGCTGATCCTGCCGTCGCATGGCGCGCTGGATTGGGCGCGCGAGGCGCGCAGCGGCGCCTGGCGGCTCGGCACAACCGGCCGCGGCATCGGCCCGGCTTATGAGGATAAGGTTGGGCGCCGGGCGATCCGGGTGTGCGATCTTGCCGACCCGGCAGCGCTCGAAGCGCGGCTCGAACCCCTGTTACTGCACCATAACGCCCTGTTGCGCGGGCTCGACCAGCCGGAAATCGATCGCGGCGAGCTGGTCGCCAAGCTGCGCGCGGTGGCACCGCGCATTTTGCCTTACGCGACCACCGTATGGCGGGTGCTCGATGACGCCCGACGGCGAGGCCGCCGCATCCTGTTCGAGGGCGCACAAGGGGCAATGCTCGATGTCGACCATGGCACCTACCCGTTCGTCACTTCGTCGAATACGCTTGGCTGGCCAAGTCGCGGCCGGGTCTGGTATCGCGCCGAGTGCGGTGGGCTATGTCCTCGGGATCACCAAGGCCTATACGACCAGGGTTGGCACCGGGCCGTTCCCGACGGAACTTAGCGATGCGATCGGTGAGACGCTGGGTGAGCGCGGGCGCGAATTTGGGGTCGTCACCGGCCGCAAGCGGCGGTGCGGCTGGTTTGACGCAGTGATGGTGCGCCAGGCTGTCAAGACCGGTGGTATCGATGGCATCGCTCTGACCAAACTCGACGTGCTCGATGGGTTTGAGGAGGTCAAGATCTGCACCGCATACCGCCGCGGCTCAACAATCTACGACTATTTTCCGAGCGGAACTTCCGCCCAGGCCGAGATCGAGCCGATCTATGAAACCGCGGAAGGCTGGCGCGAGAGCACGCGCGGCGCACGATCCTGGGCCGATCTGCCGGCAACCGCGATCAAATACATCCGCCGGCTGGAAGAGCTGATCGGCGCGCCGGTGGCCTTGTTATCGACGAGTCCCGAGCGTGACGACACGGTATTGGTCCGCGACCCCTTCGCCGACTAGTGCCGATACGCACATCTTCCGCCTCTGCAGCTAGCCGGGGCGGCGGGCGCTAACGAGAAAGATCGTGCCCGGTAGCCGGACCTCTCCCGAAGCGGCTTCGGCAGCGAACGCCGCCTCGATGTCACGCGCGATCGCCTCGCGGGTCACCTCATCGGGTTGCTTCTCATCGAGCAACCGCGCGGTCGGGCCCATTGCCAGCGATTGACGCGCCTCCTCCGCCGGGCTGCCGCCGATGATCATCGGGTGAGCCCGTT
The DNA here is from genome assembly GCA_963846635.1 of uncultured Alphaproteobacteria bacterium. Classification (GTDB taxonomy): domain Bacteria; phylum Pseudomonadota; class Alphaproteobacteria; order ATCC43930; family CGMCC-115725; genus AP-15. Next base: position 58,353 of record CAWJXM010000052.1, read on the forward strand.
CGACGCTGATTTCGGCAAAGCCGGCCGCGTTGAGAAAACTATGGATATAGTCGGGATCGGCAAAGGCGAGCGGGCCCGGCTCGTGCGTGGATCGCGGCGCCGGCGGCCCCAAATGACGGACCGCCACGTCATAGGCGACCAGCCAATGCCGGTTCTCGGCGAGCGGCCCCCAGCAGGCGAAGATGAGCCGGCCGCCCGGCTTTAGCGCAGTCCCGATATTGCGGAACGCTGCCGCTGGGTCGGCGAAAAACATGACCCCCATGCGCGAGGTCGCAACGTCGAAGGCGGCTGGCTCGAATGCAAACACCTGTGCGTCGCCGAGATGCAGCGTGACATTGCGTAATCCGCGCTCATTGGCCCGTTGCCGCGCCACCGTGAGCATCGGCTCGGAGATGTCGACCGCGACGAGGCGGGCATGCGCGCCGATCGCCTCGGCAAGCGGCAGGGTCAATGCGCCGGTGCCACAGCCGATTTCGAGCACATTTTCGCCGCCCGAAAGCTGCAAGCGCGTCAGCAATAGGGCAAGGCTTTCGCGGTTGCGGCGCTCTCGCGATCCGGGCGCCGCGGCCCAGCGCGGGCCCGCGACCGTATTCCAATATCGGCGCATCGCCGCATTCGCGTCGACAGCTTGCTCAGGCATCTGCAGACCTCCGATTTTAGCCCCGATACGACAAGATTACAGTGACATGCCGCCATCGAGCAGGATCGTTTGCCCGGTCATGTAATCGGAGGCGGGTGAGGCGAGATAGAGCGCCAAAAAGCCGACCTCGCGCAATTTTCCGGGTCGCTTTAATGGCACGATCTGTTCTGCGCGGGCGATTGTCTGGCGGACGCGTTCTTCGCCGGAGGTCACGACATCGGGGAAAATGCCCGGGGCAATGGCGTTGACGTTGATCCCATAGGGCGCCCATTCAAGCGCCTGGGCTCGCGTAAACCCGGCGAGGGCGGTCTTGGCGGTTGTATACAGCACCATGTCGCGGCCGCCCTGATGCGCGGTCCACGAGGCGATGTTGATGATCTTCCCCGAGCGCCGTGCCAGCATGTGCGGTCCGACCGCGCGCGTGCATAACAGCGCCTCGGTCAGATTGATGTCGATGATGAAGCGCATCTCATCATCGGAGATGCCGACAGCGGTCTCCGCTGGCTCAGGCAAGCTCACCAAGGGTTTGCGGATCGAATCGCCGAGCGCGTTGACCAGCACGTCAATTCGTCCAAACTCCGCGAGCACCCGGTCCACCGCACGCCGGACGTCGTCGGACCTTGTCACGTCGGCGATGATCGGAACGACGCGCCGACGAGAGGTCGTTGCGATTTCGGCCGCCGTAGCTTCGACATATCGTGACGTCAAGGCATTGAGAGCGATATCGGCGCCGGCTTCGGCGAGCACCTGGGCAATCCCTTTGCCGATGCCGCGCCCCGCCCCGGTGATGAAAATGACTTTCCCGGTGATATCGAATTCGGCTGGCATCATCTGCGTCCTCATCCTGAACCTGCGGTGCGGGTTACCGATTATCAATCGGGTGCCGCCGCCGCACAAGCGAACTGCCGTCAATCGCAGCGGGGTGCGCGCCAAGACAGACCGAGGCGAGCCCTTCAGAATGCTCCCTTCAGCCGGGCAATTTACGTTAAAAGAAGTCCTGAAAGAGAAGTCTTGGTGAAGAATTCGTTGATTTTTTTACATCTTGCAACCGAGCCGTGGAGCGCGCGAAACTAGATCGCCTCTGCAGCGGATGAATGGATTGAGGGATGGGACGCCAACCAGTCTCGTTACGTAAATACGGGATCGACCCCTCCCCAGAGTTCTTGCTGGTCCTTTATTGCGCCCGAACTGCTCCAGACTCCGAGCTTCAGGCCAGCCTAGCGGGGTTGGCGAAGCAAATCACCGATTGGGATTACGTGTTCCATTTCGCGGAAGAGCAAGGGGTTTTATTATTTCTATTACATAATCTTTATCGGACCGTTCGCGCGCCGTTGCCGCAGACTTTGCTAACCAGTGTCAGACGACGTTATGCTTCACGAAGCCAATCACTACTTGTTCAACTTCGCGAGGTTGCCTCACTCCTTGCTGCGCATGGCATAAGAGCGATTTCCTATAAAGGGCCGACATTGGCGACAATTGTTTACCCGCACTGTAACTTGCGTGTCTCAAGCGACTTGGATCTTTTAGTGCACGCGAGTGATTACCGGAATGCCTCAAAGGTCTTTTTAGACCAGGGTTATTTGGTATCCGAGGATTGTGGCTATAAGTGCCACTTATGGCATCCCATCAAGCGGACCGACGTCGATCTTCATAGAGCCCTGGCTCCGAGATGGTATCAATTCAGATTTAATTTCGATCGCGCATGGGAACGAGCAGTTCGGCTCACAATACCCAATGGGGGCGTGACCGTTACATTTGGCTTAGAGGATTTACTGATCGTGCTGTGCGTCGATCTCGTTAAGGATATTGCACAACCGTGGAATTTTCGGCTCGTGAAACTAACCGATATTGCTGAACTAATCAGCAATATCGAGCGCATTAACGTGTCTGCGCTGATCGACCGTGCGAAGTCCATCGGTCTCAGTCGGATAACGCTTTTTGGACTCCTCCTCACAGATCACATACATTCGGTCAGCTTGCCTGCTGTGATCCAAGAACAGATGCAGCTTTATTCCCCTCGTTTGCGCAAGCTTGTGGACCTAACGATGCGTTTGATGCTTGATGAGAAATCACCAAAGCGACAATCGACGCCAAAATTTCCGCATGAATTAAGGACAATCCTTAATTTACAGGATGACCTCTGGCAAAAATTGTGTGTTGTTGCCCTTTATATGGTCAGGCCGGTGATGTTTATTGGTAAATACGGATTCGCAATGGTCGCGAAGTTCTTTCGGGCATTCTGGTGGATCAAAGAACGGGCACGACCCTCCGAAGCGGGCCGATTTGCAGAACCGGTCAGACGCAAACCTGAAGCGCGGTTGGGCGGCGGAAGTTAAACTTAATGCCAAAATAGGGCTCCGGTCAAAAAATACGTCTTGAAAAGTTGAAAAATCCCGTCAATATCATCCCCGCTGAGATATACGGGGGCGCTTCTCTTGGACACCGGAGAACTTTACAATAAAGTTAACGCTGGTTGGGGAGGGATGCCGGACGTGATTGGACTGCAGAACCCAACAACGGCGGCTTTTGCCCTAGCGTTTGAATGTTACGGTGCCCGCGTCGGCGTCAGTACCAATGAAATCAGCATCTTTGATCTTCTGCCAAACTATCTGCCAGTCAAATCTGACCTGATCAGCCTCTCGGCAGTCGAGAACAAGTTTACACTTTTGAAGGTTGACCCGGCTAGCAGCGCGGGCCGAGATGGCGCGTACTGCCTTTATGACAGTGAATGTCTGGTATTAAGTACACCGGATCTCCATGTCGCTTTGGAGCAACTGGCGAGCGAACTGGATGCGGTGGTCGCACTCGAAGCATCGCCCTCGCTCTTTGTACATGCCGGCGTTGTAGGCTGGCATGGTGGTGCCATCGTCATTCCTGGGCGCAGTATGACCGGGAAGACCTCGCTGGTCATGGAATTAGTAAGGACTGGGGCGACCTATTACTCGGACGAATACGCGGTATTCGATAGGCAAGGTCAGATACACCCGTTTCCGAGACCGATGCATCTTCGCGCGGGTGAGCTGGGAAGATGGCAGAAAGTCACCGCAGAGAGTCTCGGCAGTCATGTTGGGACCGGGGCCCTTCCGGTGGCTTTGGTTGTCGCTACTCAGTACGACCCGCGGGCGCGTTGGAGCCCAAAGCTCCTCGAGCCGGGACAGACGGTACTTCGGCTCTTCGACAATACAGTTGACGCCTTGCGACGCCCAGAGGACGCAATCGATATTTTCGCCAGAGTGGCAGCCGGTTGCGTTGCGATTACCAGCGCACGGCCGTCATCAGAGCAAGTAGCGCCGTTCCTGTTAGCACTTTGCGCCCAAATAACTCAAAATAGGGCTTCCGCGGAACCTTCGGAATACAATTGCGATTTTAATCTCGACTTCCTCCCCACCAACCCCTAACGACGGAAAGGCAGAGATGCCATACAAACCAGAAATGCGGCGAGACGAATTGACGATAAGAGAAGTCAAAGACGAGTTGGTTGTATACGATGGTCGTGAAAAACGCGCCCATCGTCTCAACAAGACGGCCGCGCCAATCTTGCAGGCCAGCGATGGCTCGCGAACCGTCGATCAGATCGCAGCTTTGTTGTCCGATGATGTGGATATTAAGGATAGAACAGGGTTGGTCTGGTTGACACTACAGGATCTGTCTAAGGCGGGTCTTTTGACCGCCGCGATCCCGTCGGGAAATGTGGATCGATCGCGCCGCAATCTGTTGCAGAAGGCAGCGGTTATCGGCCTCACTCTGCCGGTTGTTGAGTCGATCGTTGCCCAGTCTGCAACAGCCCATGCCTCGGATCCGAGGCGGTATGAGCATCGGGATCATTATCATCATCGAGATTTCAATCGAGATGTCTATCGAGACAGGGATCGGGATTAAGGAATTGGCGCGAGCACAGTAATGTGGAACAAGAACAGGGGCTCCATCAGGGATAGCGCCATCACAGTATCCCAGGGTAACTCTTAAGCATCGACGGCTTAGCTCGGTCGCGCGCAAATAGGCCCGCAATCGTTGAGTTGGTCGCAGTCGAGTGCTGTTACGACACTGTCGTCACCGACTGCGGCGCTCAGAGTTGCCACCCGGTTGGAGCAATGTTGCCGCTGAGCGCCAAATGCAGCAGCGGCACGGCGGGATCGATTGCCGCAACGGGATCGATTACCAGCGGCAGCGGCCGGTACGAAACCTCGATGCGTTCGCGCGCATCCAACGCGGGGTAGCTACAGCCGTCGCGCGCCAAAACCATCGCGGCCGGCTCGCCGACATAGCGCACGCGATCGACCGCGAGGCAACAATGTTCGATCGACGCTTTGACTGCGGCCGTGAGAGGGTGCGTCCAGCGCTGGCATCTTCAACGGGGATGACTGCCATGACCCTTGGGAGAACCGATGCCGCTACGATGTTGATGGAAAGCAACTTGGCAAGCAGATGCGGCGAGCGCAAGATCCCCGATGGAAGGTTCCCGCTTTGAGCGGCAAGTCGTCGCCGAAGCGGCCGCAGCCGCACAGGAGGCCGGGATCCTTGATGCGCAAGCGGCCGCCCAAGATAAGGCCGGGACAAAGCGATGGCGGGTCGGGTCGAGATCGTCATGCAGTGATTAGGCCCAAGCAACAGGATCCGGTCTCTGCAAAATCCGCCTGCGGCTGATTTGCGGTCCGCCCTTCCCGACCCTCAGTCGAGTCCGACCCGAGATGATCACCACAGAGCGGGAAGATCACAAGAAATCAGTGGCGGCTAGTCATGAACCTATCGGGTAGCGGATGCATACTCAGCTCGATCGGGTGCTGAATTCGCCCGGATTGATCTGGGATTGCGCGAGTGAGGTCCAGCGAAATGGGCTCGCGCGCTGACGTCATCGTCCTCGGAGCGGGAATGGTTGGCGTGAGCGTAGCGCTGCACCTGCAAAAGCGCGGGCGCGACGTCGTTCTGATCGACCGGAGGGCGGCAGGAGAAGAAACCAGCTACGGCAATGCCGGCTTGATCCAGCGCGAAGCCGTCATCCCCTACACCTTTCCCCGCGAACTCGGTGCGATCCTGAGCTACGCGATGAATACCCGGCGCGACGCGGTCTACCATTTGTCGGCCCTACCGCGTATCGCTCCGTGGCTCTTCAAGTATTGGCGGAACGCAGCCCCCGAGCGTGTCGAGCATTCAATGCGGGCGCTCGCGCCATTGATGGCAAGATGCGTTGACGAGCATGACGCGCTGATCGCCGAGACTGGCGATGCGGCGCAAAGCCTTGTGCAGCACAAAGGCTGGCTCAATTGTTTGCGCACAGAGGAGAGCCTGCAGGCAGCGATTGCGAATGCCCGCCGGCTCGACAAATACGGCGTCGACTACGCGGTGCTCACTGGCGCGCAATTGCGCGAGCTCGAACCGCATTTGTCAGACGCAATCGTCGGTGCGATCCACTTCTGCGGCTCGCCGACTTCGTCCGACCCCGGCCTGCTGACAAAGGCCTATGCCGACCTCTTTACCCGCAACGGCGGACGCTTTCGACAGGGCGATGCACGTCGGCTCGCGGCGAAGCCCTCAGGTTGGAGTATCGCTCCTGATACTGGCGTGATCGAGGCTCGTGACGTGGTGGTAGCGCTCGGTCCCTGGTCCGACGACGTCTTTCGGCCGCTTGGGTATGACATCCCATTGGCGGTGAAGCGCGGCTACCACATGCATTACGGCGTGCGGGGCAATGCGACGCTCACGCATCCGGTGCGTGATGCCGATGGCGGCTTCTCGCTGGCACCGATGAGCAAAGGAATACGCCTGACAACCGGGGTCGAGTTTGCGGATCGTGACGCTCCACCGAGCCCGGTCCAGCTTGCGCGCGATGAGCCGCTGGCCCGCGAACTGTTTCCACTCAGCGAACGCCTGGAGCCCGAACCTTGGATGGGGCGGCGGCCGTGCCTTCCCGATATGGTTCCGGTGATCGGCAGAGGCGAGCGGCATCAGGGGCTATGGTTCGCCTTTGGTCATGCCCATCACGGCTTCACGCTCGGACCCGTCACCGGGCGGCTGCTCGCCGAGATCATGACCGGCGAGGAGCCCTTCACCGAGCCGTCGCGCTACGCCGCCAGCCGGTTTCACAACGCAGCCACAAGATAACACAGCCGTTCGCTGCTGCTCATTCTGACTTTGACTTTTGAAGCCGGGCGCGGGGAGATCTCATGGTAGAGCGGCTCCAACCCGGCATCCTGGCGGCGGCAAGGGAGTAGAGCACGGGAGGATAAGTTTAGGTCCCACGCCTTATGCATAACCGAGTCGGGTTGCTCAGCGCGCCATCCCGGTTGCGCCCGCTGGCACGTCATAAAATGCGAGGGTCATCGAGACGCTGGTGTAGAAGCCCATTAGGCAGATGACGTCGGTGATGCCGACATGGCCGAGCGCTTCGACCGCGCGATCGTAAAGCCCTTTTGCGACCCACCGCGAATTGGCGAGGCATGTCGCCATCTCGTAGACGGCCTGCTCGCGCCTATCGGAGAATGAGGTCGGCAGACCGGACAACAGCGCCTCGACCTTATCAGCCGGCAGCCCAGCAGCTTTGCCGGCGCGCTCATGCGCGTTGGTCGGAAAGACCGAACGCCATTTGCTATTGATGATGCACACGGCGATCTCGCGCTCGCGCTCGGAGAGCGAATAGCCAGTGCGAAAATAAGCGCCCAACGGCCCCATCACCTTCGCCAGCTTGGGGTTGTGCACCCAGATCTTGTTCGGCCCGCCGAGCGCGCCGCGGGTCTCGATCAACGAGCGATATCCCTCCTGTTGCTCTGTCGTCATCTGGTCATGGGGTATTTCGGCATAGCGACCGAAGGTTGGCGTCTCAGGCATTTCGGGTTTCCTTTCCTGGGTTGGACCGGCGGCGCATCCTGCAACGAGCCCGCCAAGTTCGCGATATCTGATCCAGCTTTTGCCGTCACGCCGAAGGCGCAGGACCCGCGCCGATGCCAGACCGCGATGGATGGAGAGGTGTTCGGGTACGCCCGCTCGTGACGCGCGAATCAGGAATGTCGATGACATTTTCCGACGATAGCGCTACGCTATTATAAGTAAGCAAGCGTTTCGCGCTGCGCATCGCCGACCCGTAACCGACAAGTGAGGAGGACACAAGATGGCCGAGTACGACCTGATCATTCGGAACGGCACGATTGTGGATGGAACGGGAGGGATACCGGCCTATCGGGGCGATGTGGCGGTCAAGGACGGAAAGATCGCCATGATCAGCGGACGCATCAAGGCGACCGCGACAAAGGAGGTAGACGCCACCGGATGTATCGTCGCTCCGGGGGCGATCGACCTGCACAACCACTACGATTTGCAGCTGAACTGGGACCCCTATGCAACGATGTCGGGCTGGCACGGGGTGACCTCGGTCGCGATCGGCCAATGCGGCTTCGGCTTTGCGCCGTGCAAGCCGAAGGATCGAGAGGCCGCGATGCGTCTTTTGACGCGCATCGAGGCTATTCCCCTGGGCACAATGGAAAAAGGTCTGCCCTGGGACTGGGAAAGCTTTCCTCAGTGGATGGACAGCTTGGCCAAGCGCCCGTTGGGCGTCAATGTCGGCGCGCTGGTGCCCTTCAACCCGCTACGGCTCTATGTGATGGGCATCGAAGAGTCGCGCGAGCGGGTCTATGCGACCGAGGCAGAAACCCGTCAGATGCAGGCGCTCGTCCATGAGGCGATGAAGGCCGGCGCCTTTGGCTGGTCGTCGATGAAGACGCTGATCAACCGCCCCGATGACGGCCGCTTCATTCCGAGCCAGGTGGCCTCCAACGAGGAATACCTCGCGCTGGCGCAGGTACTAGCTGATTTCGGTGTCGGCAGCATCGGCTGGACGCGCGGCGCTGCAGAGCGGCCGCTGCCGCCGGGCGAACCCGATCTGCTTGGTGGCGCGACGCCGACCGGCTCCGGCATTCAGATGGATCCAGTCGAAGGCGATGCCCCCGGCAAAGGCCGCGAGGACTTCCTGATCGAGATGTGCCTGGCGAGCGGCCGGCCGCTGCAGTGGGGCGCGGTGAGCCAAAGCGAGGCGGCGCCGGGGCGATACAAGGAGCAGCTCGCCTTTCTCGAACGCGCCCACAGAGAAGGCGCTTGGATGTACGCCCAAACCGCGTCGAACCCACCCTCGCCGGTCTTCGAGCTCGCTGAATATAACGGCTTCGATGCGATGCCAAACTGGATCGATCCGTTTGTCGGTACGCCCGAAGAACGCATCGCCAAATTGAAACAATCCGGGGTGCGCGATCGCATGCGCCAGGACGTCGGCGCGTGGACCGGCACGGGCGGCCAAGCCGATGTCGTGTCGAACTGGGCAAAGATGCGGATCGTCGAAGTGCGGCACCCGCGGAACTACCAATATGAGGGGATGACCATCGCCGAGTTGGCCGAGGCGACTGGCAAGCACCCGATGGACGCGATGCTCGATCTCGCGATCGACGAAGACCTGCGGACCGAATTCTCGACCGATCCGACCAACGGCACGGACCCGCGGGCGGTCGCCGAAATTCTCAACCACCCTTACATCCACCCTTGCGTCTCGGACGGCGGCGCGCATGTCCGCTACCTGACCCTGGGCACTTGGCCGGTTAATCTCCTCGCGACTTGGACACGGGATCGCCAGGTCATGAGCCTGGAGAAGGCCCACTATAAGATCAGTGGGCTGCCGGCGTGGATCGCCGGGTTCACCGATCGCGGTATCCTGCGCGAGGGCTTCGCTGCCGACATCATCGTCTACGAACAGGAGAAGCTGGGGTTTCTCTATGACAGCCCGGTCTACGCCGCAGACTTCCCAGGCGGCGAACGGCGTCTGATCCAGAAGGCCAAGGGCATCCGCTATACCATCGTTAATGGGGGAATTACGTTTGAGGAGAGCGAATGCACCCAGGCGACGCCGGGAAGATTGCTGCGCAGCTATGACATGGTCGTTCGCTGAGCGATGAAGTGGAAGAGCCCCGGTCGATGGGGCTTTTCCAGCGTGTTATTGGCACAGCGATCGCGAAAGGAACGGCAGTGCCAATATTCAAGAAGCAGGAGTTGAGCAAGCGGGCAGAGGCCGTCGCAGGCGCGGAAAGCAGTATCCTGCTCGGTGTTGACCAGGGAAGCCAATCGCTTCACATCGAGGAGGTAAGGGTGGCTCCCAATGCCCGGATTCCGCGGCGCATCAATCCGTACACGGAAGTCGCCATCATCGTGCAGGAAGGAAAAGTGGACGCGATCCTTGGGCGCGAGCGCGTAGCGGTCGGTCCTGGCGATACAGTGCTGGCCCCGGCCGGGAGCGCGCACGGGTTTCTGAACCGCTACGAAGAGCCGGCGCGCCTGCTGTTTGTTTTCCCAACGCATCAGGTCGAGCAGGTGGAAGTCAGCATCCCGGGCGCGACGTTGGGGTTCCCGTCGGAAAAGGGGTTGTCCGGTTACCAATCACCCGAGGACCGGCCCCTGGGAGAGGGACGCTGAGGCCACAGTTACGGAATCCTTGGAAAAAGAATCGACCAGCATGCCGAGCAAGGGAGGTCCCGAACGCTCATGGAGGGATCGGCGACGGCGGCGATTGACATCGAGGCCGACACGGATGCCGAATTCTTGGTGTTCGAACTGGGATAAGCGTCTCGCGTCGGCTGGGCGGAAAAGCCGGGATTCTCGACCTGCAAAGGCAGATCGGCCGTGAGCGGATGTCAGGTTTGCAGTAGACTCGAACCCTCGATCCCTCCCGGAACGGGAAGTGGCGGAAACGGGCTAACCAAGTCAATTTCGACGAGGGGATTCGTCTGGAGGTGGACCAACGGTTCGAAGCCCTCTATGGCCGGGCAGAAGACCTCGGGCTCCAGGCACTAACCTTGCGATAGAGAGGCTCGGCTATTCGATGAACGGAACGCGAGCAGGCGCCGTCCGACGGCTCCAGAGATAGGGCACAATGCCAATCGCGATGCTGCCGGCGCCGAGAATGTTGGTGGTGAGGTCGAAGTTTGGCACGCTGTAAACGGCTGTGGCGAGACAGAAGACGACGCCGAGCAAGGGCCAGACGAGCAGAAAAACAAATTTGCCGATGCCTGTCAGCGCCTCGGCTGCGGAAATACCAGGCGCAGGCAAGCCCGGTCAGCCCATAATAAAAGGCGACCTGAAAGCCGACGGCATTGATCGAGTCGTCGATGACGGTCTTGATGCCGTCCAGGTATGAGGACCCGAATAGCAGGGCAAGGCCGAGCCCGGTAATCAGCAGCGTGGCGACCCAGGGGGTGCGATAGGCCGGATGCAGTCGGCCATAGCGGGGATGCAGCACTTTGTCACGACCCATCGAGAACAGCGTGCGGGTGAATTGCAGGATCGAGGTCTCCAGCGTGCCGATCGTACTAAGCATGACGGCGACAACGGCGAGATAGTCCCAGGGATGCGGCATCAGCTTCTGGGCCACGACGGAGACGATGTTGATGCCGGCACGGCTGATTTCCGCGGCGCTCAGCAACCACAGCGCCAATGCATTGAAGCCAATCAGCAGCAGAACCACGATCCCTACCGCGACAACGCTGCCGGTACCCGCGATGCGGGCGCCGTCGCGGGTTTCCTCGTTCAGGTTGGCGGTGACGTCCCAGCCGCTTAAGGCGAAGAGAGCGGTGGCGGCGCCGCTCGCGAAGAGAGCCGGGGTGAAGCCCACGCCGGTGAACCAGGCGGTGGCAAAGGCATGCGCTGGCGGCGGGGCGAAGCCCATCGCAGCCAGAGCAAAGAGCAGCGCCAGCACACCGATCTCGACGAGCGTGAACCCGACCTGCAGGTAGCTGCTGAGCTTGATCCCTTTAGCGACGACCGCGCCTATCGCCATGAGCCAACCGGCGGCCACCAAGGTGACCGCGCCCTGACTGCCGACGCGACCGGGCGCCAGCAGCTTCAAGGTGGCCGAGGCGGCGGGAAGGGTGCCGGAGACCATGAACACAGCGGAGCTGACGAGCAGCGCCCAACCGGCGAAAAACCCGAGCGCCGGCGAGAAAATCGCCGCGACCCAGGCATAGGAGGCGCCGGCGTTGACCACCAGACGGTTCAAATGGCGGAAGGCGAAGACGATGCCAAACATAATCAGCCCGCAATAAAGCAGACTGGCCGGCGCCAATACGCCGACCGCGCCGATCAATGTCGCCGTGCTCGCAGCAACGCTATAAGCGGGGCCGCTCCCGGCAACGCCCATGATCACCGATTCGGCAAAACCCAGCGAGTTGGCGTGAAGCCCCGGGTTTTTCTCGGTTTCGATAGCCGGGGTCATTTGCGTCCGGTCCCACGGCACGAAGACAATGAACCGTCAAGCCATACCCTCGAAAACCTGGAAAGCCCGACACCGGGATCGCCTTGTTCTGGCGGATTTTGCGCGAGCAAATCAAGCGCGGGAGCGACGGCCTCGATCCGATGAACGTGATACGAGATCCGCGCTCCAACCAAAAGATACTGACCGTGGAACCGAAAGGCGGGAGCTCGACCGCATCGATAGAGGCGATCAGTTTGCGCTCCGCGCCCTGGGTGACGATTTCATCGGCTTGCGACAGCCGCGGAAGGCCTGATACCAAATCCCTCTGATCAGAACCTATGCTTCAGAACCTATGCTGTGGTTGTCATTGCGAGCGCAGCGAAGCAATCTCGTCGGACAGTGCGCACTCGGATCGGGACGGGATTGCTTCGTCGCTTCGCTCCTAACAAGAAAAAGCGACCTCTCGTCTCAGAACATTCAGATGATCGATGCGCAACACCCTCGTCTTCCCGGCGAAGGCCGGGACCCATTTCTGCCATGGGCACCGGCCGGAGTTTATCCTCGGGCCGGCCCAAGGCCGGACCCGTGGGCCGGTGTGACGGAATTTTTGATGTCCGCATTGCTCCCGGCGCAGCCTTTTCATCCAGGGCGAGTCGGCCCAGCCGGCCGGTAGGAACTCGCAATGAGAGGGGTAAGCATGGGTCCTTATCACCAGGATTTGGTATGCGTTACCAAACAGATCCGGCTGCGCAGCGATGAGGCTCATTATGAAACGTATCGCTATCGATCGAGCTCATGTGCGGCGGATATAGGGCGGAAAAGCACAGCGCGTTCCGCGAAATCGCTGTGCGTACCGCGCCAATAAAACTCAATTGATGAACTGCGTCCTGCTTTAAGGGATCGCGCAATCCGCGAAGCGGCTATCATCCCGAGCACGCCCACAAGGAACTCGACACGAGTAGCGTATAACCCGGTTCCGAGTACGATCCAGCGGCTGTCACTTCCGGGCCGCGCAGCCTGGAAGTGACAACCTGTATGGGACGATTACTGCTGCCTCGCCTGCGGGAGGAGCGCTTCAGGTGTCGAGGAAGCTGCGCAATTTGCGCGAGCGGCTCGGATGCTTGAGCTTGCGTAGCGCCTTGGCTTCGATTTGGCGAATGCGCTCACGGGTCACCGAGAATTGCTGCCCAACCTCTTCCAGCGTGTGGTCAGTGTTCATGCCAATTCCAAAGCGCATGCGCAACACGCGCTCCTCGCGCGCCGTCAGCGAGGCGAGTACCCGTGTCGTTGTTTCGCGCAGATTGGCCTGGATCGCCGCATCGAGCGGCAGCACCGCATTCTTGTCCTCGATGAAGTCGCCGAGATGCGAATCCTCCTCGTCGCCGATCGGGGTTTCGAGGCTGATCGGCTCCTTGGCGATCTTCAGCACCTTGCGTACCTTTTCGAGCGGCATTGCGAGCTTATCAGCGAGCTCTTCCGGGGTCGGCTCGCGGCCAATCTCGTGCAGCATCTGGCGCGAGGTACGGACCAGCTTGTTGATCGTCTCGATCATGTGCACCGGAATGCGGATCGTGCGCGCCTGATCGGCGATCGATCGAGTGATCGCTTGTCGGATCCACCAAGTTGCATAAGTCGAGAATTTGTAGCCGCGCCGATATTCGAATTTATCGACCGCCTTCATCAGGCCGATATTTCCTTCCTGGATCAGGTCCAGGAATTGCAGCCCACGATTGGTATATTTCTTGGCGATCGAAATCACGAGCCGCAGATTGGCCTCGACCATTTCCTTTTTGGCACGGCTTGCCTCGCGTTCGCCGCGCTGGACCGTCTGGACCACACGACGAAACTCGGCGATCGGCAGCTTTGCTTCGAGCGCCAGCTGAGCGACCTGGCCGCGCAGCCGCGCGGCTTCATCACGGTGCCTCTCGACGAGCCGTGGCCAGCCGCGTCCTGGCAGAGCAGCCACGCGTTCGAGCCAATCACGGCTTAGCTCGTTGCCAAAATATTCGTGCAGAAATTCGGCCCGCTTGACCCCGGCACCTTCCGCCAAACGCAACAGCCTGCCCTCTTCGCTCAGGAGCCGGCGGTTCAGGTCATAGAGCTGCTCGACCAGGTGCTCGATACGTGTGTTGTTGAGGCGGATTTTCTTGACCTCTTCGATGACCTTGGCCTTGAGCTTTTCGTAGCGCCGCTCGGTCACCTTTGGCAGCGGCTCGCCCTTGAGCAGAGCGTGGATGCGCTGGTCCTGCAACCGATGCAGTTTTTTGTGAAATTCGGCGATCGCATCGAAACTCGTCATCAAACCCGGTTTCAACTGCGCTTCCATTGCCGCGAGCGAGATCGAGCTCTCCTCGCCCTCGCCGTCTTCGCCTGCAAGGTCCGGCTCGATCCCAGCGAGTTCAGCTTCGGCTGCGCTCTCGTCAGCCGGCGCTTCATCCGCCGGCGTTTCGGGCTCTTCTTCTGGCGCTGCAGCTGGGGTTTCGACCGCGATCTGCTCGAACCCGGCGCTGCCATAAGTTGCCTCGAGGTCGATGATGTCGCGCAGCAACATCTTGCCGTCGACGAGCGCGTCGCGCCAACCGACGATCGCGCGGATCGTCAGCGGGTTCTCGCAGATGCCGCTGATCATCATCTCGCGCCCGGCCTCGATCCGCTTGGCGATCGCGATTTCGCCTTCGCGCGACAACAACTCGACCGACCCCATTTCACGCAGGTACATGCGCACCGGATCGTCGGTGCGGCCGATATCATCGTCGTCGAGATTGCCGCGGACCTCGCCATCGGCGTCCTCCGCATCGGCGGTTGCCGGCTCCTCGTTTTCTTCGCTTTCGATGACATTGACGCCGAGTTCGGAGAGCATCGTCATCGTGTCCTCGATCTGCTCAGAGGACACCTGATCGGGAGGAAGGGCGGCGTTCAACTCGTCATAGGTGACGTATCCCCGCTCCCGGCCGCGGGCCAGCATTTTTTTGATCGCGGCGGCGAGGATATCGAGTAATGGTGCTTCCGCTGCTTCCTCGCGCGTTTCGGTTGCTTCAGCCGTGTTCGCCGCTTTACTCGCCATTCGACCATCCCTAAAGAAGTTTTGCCGCCGGCTGGCCGCATCTCGATGCTGCAATATGCTTGCGACTGGGTTTGCCGTTGACCGGGTATAGCCGGCTCGGCTGACGCTTAGACCGGCTCGCCATCGCCGCGATCTTGGCGCAACGCTCTTTCCCTGGCTGCCAGGAAGTGCTCCCAGCTTGCCGGCGAAATCTCATCGATCAGGTGATTGCTTGCTTCGGCCAAGATCGACCGCTGACCTCCCATTAGCATTCCCATCACATGCGTCCATTGGCTTCGCGCAGCCTGCGCGGCCGCGCGCCGGATAAGAAAGCCAGTGTCGACCGAAGGCGAAAAAAGCGCATCCACGGTCGCCGAAAACCCGTTCGAGTGAAGGTGTTGTCGGAGCGCCGAGGCTTCAAGCCCCGGGCGCAAGGCCTCGATCTCTAAAATTTGTTGGCGGAGCTTGTCAAGCTCCGGTTCCGGTATGTCGAGCGCCGCGAAGTCTTCGGCGACCTCCTCGATCAGCGATGGCGAGTGCAGCAGGATTCGGAACAGGATTTCGCGCTGGACCCGATCGGGTGCGCGCGGCGGTGCCGGGCTCTCTCGAACAAAGGCTTCGCCGACTACGCCTGGGCGCGAATTGCCGGGTATCGGCGAGCGGCCGCGCGGCTTGCGCCCGGATTGGTACAAACGGTCGCGCATAAATCGTCGGTACTCATTGCGTACCGTCATGTCCGCAATCAAGCCGATGTCTTCCATCAGCCGGCGGTCGAGATCGGCGCGGCGCTCGGGAGTGTCGACCGGTCCGGCGCCGAGTTCGATTTCCCACAACATGCGTGAGAGCGGCCGCGCGCCGGCGGTAATCTGCTCGAACGCCTCGCGCCCGCCCCGGCGGAGAAGCGAGTCGGGATCGTCCCCGGCGGGTAGCGTGGCGAAACGCAGGCTGCAGCCTGGCCGTAGCAAGGGCAGAGCGCGGCGCAGAGCGCGAGCGGCGGCGCGCTGGCCGGCGACGTCGCCGTCGAAACACAGGATCGGTTCCGGCCCGAGCCGCCATAATTCTTGCAGCTGAAATTCAGTGAGCGCCGTGCCGAGTGGAGCGACCGCTGAGGCGAAGCCGGCCCTGTGCAGCGCAATCACGTCCATATAGCCTTCGGCAACGATCACGTCCTGGCCTGCGGCGGCGGCTCGTGCCGCCGACCAGCCGTACAGCACGCGACCCTTTTCAAAGACCGGGCTCTCCGGCGAATTCAGGTATTTGGGCTGGCCGTCACCCAGCACGCGCCCGCCAAAGGCGATGGTCCGTCCAGCACGGTCGCCAATCGGAAATATCAGCCGGTTGCGGAAATAATCGAATGGCTCGCCGTCCTCCGGCCGATGCAGTAACCCGGCCTCAACCAGCAGCGGTTCGCTGTAATTGCCTTCGAGCGCGCGGCGCAGCGCCTGCCGATCGTCAGACGCCCAGCCGAGGCGAAAGCGGCGGATCGTGTCGGTATCGAGCCCCCGCGCCTTCAGGTAGTCGCGCGCGCTCTGGCCGGCCGGCGACCACAGCTGAGCCTCATAAAAAGCGGCAGCGGCTTCGAGGGTATCGAGCAGCGTCTTTTGCCGCCGCGCTTTTTTCTGCTCCTCGGGCGTCGATTGCGGGACGGCGATCCCTGCTTCGGCCGCCAATCTCTCGACTGCTTCGAGAAAATCGAGGTGCTCGGCGCGCATCACGAAGCCGATCGCGTCGCCATGCGCACCGCAACCAAAGCAATGAAAGAAATCCTTGTCGTCGACCACGTAGAAAGACGGCGTCTTTTCGTGATGGAACGGACAGAGGCCGGCAAATTCGCGACCGCGGCGCTCGAGCTTTACGCGCCGACTGACCAATCCCGATAGCGAGATGCGGCTGCGCAGCTCGTCGAGAAACCCGGGTGGAAATGCCATTTTTACCCTCTCCTGAGCTGCGGGAGAGGGTGCAACCCCGGTCTAAGCAAGGCTGAGGCGGAATTGCCGGGGCCGAGGCGCCCTCTTTCGCCCCGGACCTCGTCCAACCGCCGCCGAGGAGCAGGATAATCGTGCATTTCCGCCCGGGCTGTGGGCCTATGCTGCGGATATTGTGGACCTGCGGATCGCGACACGAACACCGGTTCAGCCCAACAGCCGCCGGACAATCGGACCTGCGCGGCTGAAATCCATTGCCCCTGCATGCCGCTCGCGCAATGCGCCCATGACTTTACCCATGTCGCGCACGCCGACAGCACCGGTTTCGGCGATTACCGCCCGCGCGGCGGCGGTGATCGCGGCTTCGTCCATCTGCTGCGGCAGAAAGCTCTCGATGACCGCAATCTCTTCCGCTTCTTGCTGCGCCAGATCGGCGCGGTTGCCCTGTTCGTAGAGCGTGATCAATTCGCGGCGCTGTTTGATCATGCCCTGCAGCATGCGCAGGATATCGGGATCGGCAAGTCCCTCCATGTTACCCTCGCCGCGTGCGGCGACATCGCGGTCCTTGAGCGCCGCGAGAAGCAGCCGGACCGTTGAAACCGTACGGGGATCTCGCGCCTTCATCGCCTGTTTGAGCTTGTCGCTGAAGGCTTGACGCAACATCGATACCCTCACATCGTCGGCATGATTCACCCTAAACTCTTTCCTCGCTTGCGGCAATTCTGCAGTCTTCATCTAAGTATTTGAAACGACGAGACTGTTCAAGATCGACCGGGTTGACCGATCGGGAACGACCGGCTATTTCTTGATAGCGCCGCCGCGCGAACCGTAACCGCGGCGGCAATTCTGTGACTTGCCAACAGGAATTTTGTATCGATGCGGGACCCGCTGCCGCAACCGCCTGACTGCAATGCGGCGCTCGTGCTGGCGGACGGGACCGTGTTTTGGGGCAGCGGCTTTGGCGCCCGCGGATCGGCCGTTGGCGAAGTCTGCTTCAACACCGCGATGACCGGCTACCAAGAGATCCTGACCGACCCGTCCTATGCGGCGCAGATCATTACCTTTACCTTCCCACATATCGGGAATGTCGGGACCAATCTTGAGGATATCGAGAGCACGACCCCACCCGCTCGGGGCTTGGTCATCCATAGCCGGATTACGGCGCCAGCCAATTGGCGCGCGACCAAACCGCTCGATCGCTGGGTCGAGGAGCACGGGCTGATTGGCCTATCGGGGGTGGATACGCGGCGATTGACCCGGCTTGTGCGCGATCACGGCCCCCCCAACGGCGCCATCGCCTACGATCCGCATCGGCCGCTCGATATTGCCGCATTGCGAGCGCAAGCGGCGGCATGGCCAGGTCTCGAAGGAATGGATTTGGCAAAAGAAGTCACCTGCCGACAGACTTACGAATGGGACGAAACGCCCTGGGACCGCCAGCGTGGCTACGGTCGACAATGCCAGCCGAGGCATCACATCGTCGCGATCGATTACGGCGCCAAACGCAACATCCTGCGCATGCTCGCCGCGCATGGCTGCCGGGTGACCGTGGTTCCAGCGACCGCCTCGGCCGATGACGTTTTGCGTCATCGGCCGGACGGCATTTTTTTGTCGAACGGGCCAGGCGATCCAGCAGCGACTGCGGCCTACGCCGTACCCGTGTTGCGCGAGCTGATCGCGACCGGCAAGCCGATCTTCGGCATCTGCCTTGGCCATCAGCTAATGGCGTTGGCGCTCGGCGGCCGCACCCGCAAGATGGCGCGCGGCCATCGTGGCGCCAATCATCCGGTCAAGGATCTGTTGACCGGGAAGGTCGAGATCACCAGCCAGAATCACGGCTTTGTCGTCGATCCCGAGAGCCTGCCGCGCGGCGTCGAACCGACCCACCTGTCGCTCTTCGACAATACCAACGAGGGACTGCGGATATCCGGCAAGCCGGTGTTTTCGGTACAGCATCACCCCGAGGCGAGCCCCGGCCCGCAGGACAGCCATTATCTGTTCGAGCGCTTTGTCGCGTTGATGGACGAGAATGCCTAGACGCAACGACATCGACAGCATTCTGATCATCGGCGCCGGGCCGATCGTCATCGGACAGGCCTGCGAATTCGATTATTCCGGCGCCCAGGCCTGCAAGGCGCTTAAGGCGGAGGGCTACCGGATCGTCCTGGTCAATTCGAACCCGGCGACGATCATGACCGACCCCGAATTGGCCGACGCGACCTATATCGAGCCGATCACGCCGGAGATGGTCGAGAAAATCATCGCCCGCGAGCGGGCAAAGGGGCATCCAATTGGCGCGTTACTGCCGACAATGGGCGGACAGACGGCGCTCAATACCGCGATGGCGCTCGCCCGCACGGGTGTGCTCGAGCGCTACGATGTCGAGCTGATCGGCGCCACTGCGGAGGCGATCGCCAAGGCCGAAGACCGCCAATTGTTTCGCCAGGCGATGGACCGGATCGGCCTGGCCTCGCCTCCGAGCCGGCTGGTGCGCTCGCTCGAAGAGGCGTTTGAGGCACTCGACGATATCGGTCTTCCGGCCATCATTCGGCCCTCTTTTACCTTGGGCGGCACTGGCGGTGGCATCGCCTACAATACGCAAGAATTTGAAGACATTGTGCGAGGCGGGTTGCGCGCTTCGCCAAGCAATGAGGTATTGATCGAAGAGTCGGTCCTGGGGTGGAAAGAGTATGAAATGGAGGTCGTGCGCGACTGCGCCGACAACTGTATTATCGTCTGCTCGATCGAAAACATTGATCCGATGGGGGTGCATACCGGTGATTCGGTCTGCGTCGCCCCGGCTCTGACCTTGACCGACAAGGAATACCAGTTGATGCGCAACGCCGCGATCGCGGTATTGCGCGAGATCGGTGTCGATACCGGCGGATCCAACGTGCAGTTCGCGGTCAATCCAGAAGACGGCCGGCTCGTCGTCATCGAGATGAACCCGCGGGTTTCGCGCTCTTCTGCATTGGCGTCGAAGGCGACCGGGTTTCCGATCGCCAAGATCGCCGCCAAGCTCGCGGTCGGCTACACGCTCGACGAACTCGCCAACGAAATCACCCGTGTCACTCCGGCTTCGTTCGAGCCGACGATCGACTACATCGTCACCAAGATGCCGCGGTTCACCTTTGAGAAATTCCCGGGAACCGAACCGCTGCTGACGACCTCGATGAAATCGGTTGGCGAGGCGATGGCGATCGGCCGCAGTTTTGCCGAGTCGGTGCAAAAGGCGCTGCGCTCGATGGAAACCGGATTGACCGGTTTTGACGAGGTCGCCATCGACGGGATCGAAAGCGCCGGGAAAGACGCGGTCAGAGCAGCGCTCGCGCGACCGGCTCCCGACCGGTTGCTGTTAATTGCGCAGGCTTACCGGCATGGGCTCTCGACGGCTGAAATCCACGCCGCTTGCCATTTCGAGCCGTGGTTTCTCGAGCGTATTCGGGAAATTGTCGAAATCGAGGAATGTGTGCGGCGGGACGGGCTGCCGCGCGACCGAACCGGCTTTTTGCGGCTGAAACAAATGGGTTTTTCCGATGGGCGCCTCGCCCGGCTCGCCTCACTCGACGAGGAGACGGTCGCGGCGCGGCGGCGCGGAGTTGGGTTGCACCCGGTCTACAAACGCATCGATACATGCGCCGCCGAATTCCCGTCGCTGACCCCGTATCTCTATTCCTGCTATGAGGGCGACGGGATCGATCCGCCGGAATGTGAGGCTGCCGTCAGCGACCGGCGAAAGGTTATGATCCTTGGGGGCGGTCCGAACCGGATCGGCCAGGGGATCGAATTCGACTATTGCTGCGTGCATGCCGCATACAGTTTGGCGGCGGCCGGCATCGAGACGATCATGGTTAATTGCAACCCAGAGACCGTCTCGACCGACTACGACACCTCCGACCGCCTTTATTTCGAACCGCTGACCGCGGAGGACGTGATCGAGATCGCCCGCGTCGAGCAACAACGGGGGAACTTGCTCGGTGTCATTGTCCAGTTCGGGGGTCAGACCCCGCTGAAACTTGCGACGGCGCTGGAGCGCGAGGAAATCCCGATCCTCGGGACCTCGCCCGATGCGATCGATTTGGCCGAAGACCGCCGACGATTTCAGCAATTGCTGACCCGGCTCGGTCTGCGTCAGCCCGAAAACGGCACCGCTACCTCCGCCGAGGAAGCCGAAATCGTCGCGATGCGCATCGGCTATCCGGTTGTGATACGCCCGTCTTATGTGCTCGGCGGCCGAGCAATGGAGATCGTGCACGATGCCGCCGGGCTCAATCGCTACATGCGGGCGGCGGTCAGCGTTTCGGGGACGAGCCCGGTGTTGATCGACCGCTATCTGCAAGACGCGATCGAAGTCGATGTCGATGCCGTTTCCGATGGCTGGCGAATCGAGGTAGCCGGCATCATGGAGCATATCGAGGAGGCCGGTATCCATTCCGGCGACAGCGCCTGTTCGCTGCCGCCGTATAGCCTCAGCCGAGCCACGATTACCGAAATCGAACGCCAGACAGTAGCGCTGGCGCAGGCGCTTGGTGTTGTCGGACTAATGAATGTACAATTTGCGGTTCAGAACGGCGACATCTATGTGCTCGAAGTCAATCCGCGAGCCTCGCGCACTGTGCCGTTTGTGGCCAAGGCCACCGGCGTTCCGATCGCCAAGATCGCGGCGCGTGCGATGATCGGCGAGCCGCTCGAGACTATGATGCAGCCCCTCAGCCGCTCCCGTGGTTTGGAGCCGATTGCGCATGGCCCAAGCGGCGATTTTGCGCTGCCCGTAGCAGAGGGAAGCGGCCGGGGCAATCACGTTGCGGTGAAGGAAGCGGTCTTTCCGTTTGCGCGCTTTCCAGGGGTCGATCTGATCCTCGGTCCGGAAATGAAATCGACCGGCGAGGTCATGGGGCTCGACGCCGATTTCGGCCGCGCGTTCGCGAAGTCTCAGCTTGCCAGCGGTACGCAACTGCCGCTTGAAGGCTGCGTCTTCGTGTCTGTGCGCGACCGCGACAAGGCGGTCATGATCGGGCCGTGCCGCCGGCTCGTCGAGATGGGATTCAGTCTGGTCGCGACAAGCGGTACAGCGGCAACATTGGCGGCTGCGGGTCTGCCCGTGCGGCGGGTCAACAAAGTGCGCGATGGCCGTCCGCACATCGTCGATGATATGCTCAACGGCGATGTGCAGCTGGTATTTAATACGACCGAGGGGGCCCAGGCGATCGCCGACAGCTTCAGCCTAAGGCGGACCGCGCTGACCCACGCCATTCCCTACTACACGACCGTTGCCGGAGCCCGCGCCGCGGTGCAGGCAATCGCTGCGCTCCGCGCCGGGAGTTTTGAAGTTGCACCGCTGCAGTCCTACTTCTGATTGCTGCGCGGCGCTCTGCCGCTTTCCCCCAACCAAGGATAGTGACCCCGTCTTCGATGAATAAAGTTCCTATGACGACCGACGGGTACAACCGGCTTCGCGAAGAGCTCAAACAATTGAAGTCGGTCGAGCGGCCGGCAATTATTCGTGCTATCGCCGAGGCTCGCGATCATGGCGATCTTGCGGAAAACGCCGAATATCAAGCGGCGCGCGAGCGACAGAGCTTTATTGAAGGACGGGTCATGGAGCTCGAAGACAAGGTCGCCCGTGCTGAAGTCATCGATGTTACGAAATTATCGGGCTCGCAAGTAAAATTCGGCGCACGCGTCACACTCGCCGATGAGGAAAGCGACGAGGAGCAGACGTTTCAGATTGTCGGCGAAGACGAGGCCGATGTCAGCCGCGGTCGGCTGTCGGTGACCTCACCATTGGCGCGGGCTTTGATCGGCAAAGGCAAAGGGGACAGCGTCGAGGTGACCACCCCACGAGGGAATAAATCTTACGAAATCGTTACTGTCGATTTCGGCTGAGCGGCTGCGGCCCGGTTCGCAACAACAGATAACCGGAAACCGCGCACACCAGCGATGCGATCAGCACCGCGACGCGGATATCGATGTCGTATCCTTCCGCCGGAAAGGCGAGGGTGCCGATAAAGAGGCTCATCGTGAAGCCGATCCCGGTCAAGAGCGCCAGCCCGTAAACCTGCCGCCAATCGGCACCTTCCGGCAATGTGCCCAACTTGAAACGGGTCGCCGCCCAAATCGAGCCGGCGATGCCGATCTGCTTGCCAAGGATCAGCCCAAACGCGATCCCGAGCTCGATCGGATCGATCAGATCGGCCAAGGAGATCCCGATCAGCCGCACGCCAGCATTGGCAAAAGCAAAGGCCGGGAGTACCCCAAACGCCACCCAAGGATGAAGATCGTGCTCGAGGCTGTGCAACGGCGAGGCGGTCCGCGACCCGCGCAGTGGCACCGCCATCCCAACGACGACGCCGGCGAGGGTTGCGTGAATTCCGGATTTCAGCACGCATACCCACAGGAACACGCCGGTTAGAATATACGCGGCGCGGCGGGTCACGCCTGCAAGATTGAGCGCGGCCAACAAAGCGACACCGACGCCGGCGAGGGCAAGGGCGGACCATGACAGTTCAGCAGTATAAAAGACGGCGATGATCACGATTGCGCCAAGATCGTCGATGATCGCGACCGCGAGCAGGAATAGTCTCAGCGAAGGTGGCACCCGCGAGCCGAGCAGCGACAGCACGCCGAGGGCAAAGGCGATATCGGTCGCAGTCGGGATTGCCCATCCGTGCAAGGCTTCCGCGTTGCCCCAGTTGAATGCGATATAAATCAACGCCGGGACAGCCATACCACCCAGAGCGGCAAGTACCGGCAGCACGGCCTTCGAGCGATCGGACAGTCCGCCTTCGAGGATCTCGCGCTTTACCTCAAGGCCGACGAGCATAAAAAAAATCGCCATCAGCCCGTCATTGACCCACAGTAGCAGGGGCTTTTTGATCAGCAGACTGCCGGCCTGGACCCCGAGCGGGATATCCAAAAATCGGGTGTAAAACGTCCCGAGCGGTGAATTTGCCAGGATCAGCGCCAACACTGCAGCCGCACCAAGCACGATGCCGCCGGCGGATTCGAGCGCCAAAAACTGCTGCAGCCGCGATCCGGCCGTTTGTCGTTCGCTAAGCATTTGGAATCGCCCGATAGATCAGTTCCTGCAAGTTGCCGCCTTCGGCAAAATACCGGCGCTAACGCCGGGTGGAGGAATCAGCTTTCGGCCAGTTCGTCGTCATTGGCGAAAGCGGGGGACCCGCTGATTGGGATACCTGGTTCGTCCTTCGACACCCGCAATGTCAATGCCGATTTAACGTGGGCCACATTGGGTGCCGAGGTCAATTTGGTGCTGAGGAACCGCTGGTAGCTGTCCCAATCCGCAGCGACGATCTTTAGCAGGAAATCGGTTTCGCCGGTCAACATATGCGCTTCGCGCACCTCGGGCCAAGTCGCGACCAGCTGTTCAAAGGCTTTTAAATCGGCCTCCGCCTGGCTTGCCAATCCCACTTGTGCGAACACGGTGACGCCGTAGCCGAGCGCCTCGGGCGCGAGATCCGCATGATATCCGCGGATGATGCCGGCTTCTTCGAGCGCCCGCACGCGGCGCAGACAGGGCGGCGCCGAAATCCCGGCCCGGCGCGCCAGCTCCACATTGGTAATGCGCCCCTCGGCCTGCAGGTTCAGCAATATCCGACGGTCGATAGCGTCGAGCTTGATCCGCCGCATTTCTTCGCCCCTAAATTGGCGGGCCTAAAATTGCCGGATCATAGAAACCGTCGATCGCTTCCGCAATTTTATTACTCAAATCCGTTGAGGATTGACGATTTGCGCTATTACGCTCACCTTCGGTACCTCTCGTGTCGGTGCCGGGGCCAACGCCTATAGTCTGCAGGCACGTAGCTCAGTGGTAGAGCGCTCCTGCACATGGGAGAGGTCACAAGGGTTCAATCCCTTTTTTGCGCCGACCATCTTGTACGAAGAGCCCGGAAAACCCAAAACCCCGGTCATGAGCGACCAACGCGCCGACCTTATGCTTGAGCATCTGCGCGCCATTTGTGGCGACCTTGCGGAAATGAAAACCGATCTGGTCGAGATCAAACAGCGCCTCGGTCTGATCGAGGCGCAATACGCCAATGTTTCGGGCCGGGTCGACCGCATGGCCGGCGACATCGCACGGATCAAGCGTCGGCTGGACCTCGTCGAAGCCTGAGCGTTCCCGCTATCGACCGCGCCGTCCGGCCGGCGTAGGTTCTATGCAAGTGGCTTAAGAGGCGCGGAGAAGAGAGATGCAGGGAACGCGGATCGGCAGTTTTGAGGTCCATCGGGTCGCCGAGTATGAGGGGCCGTTTCTCGCCCCGCACGAGTTCTTCCCCGATTTCGATCCTGAAGTCGTGCGCGCCAATGCCGACCTCCTCGGGCCGCGGCTGATCGACCCGGCGAGCGGCAAGCTGATGTTCAGCTTTCACACCTTTGTGATCAAGACCGCTCACCATACGATCCTGATCAATTCTTGTCTCGGCAACGACAAAGAGCGCCCGTCGCGACCGCAATTTCATCTGATGCGCTCGAACTATCTCCGCGATCTCGCCGCCGTTGGGGTCAAGCCCGAGGCCGTCGATTTCGTTATGTGTACGCATCTGCACTGGGACCATGTCGGCTGGAACACGCGGCTCGAAAACGGCCGCTGGGTCCCGACCTTCCCGAACGCCCGTTACGTGATGGCGCGGCGCGAATACAGCCATTGGGAAGGCGCCCATAAACAAGGCGACGACACACCGCACCGCCGCGCCTTTGAGGACAGCGTGCTGCCGGTCGTCTGCACCGGTCAATCGCAACTGGTCGACGACGATTTTGCCCTCGAAGACGGGCTATGGTTTGAGCCGGCCCCCGGCCACACGCCGGGCAATGTCGTGATCCATGCCCGCTCAGGTCGATGAGACCGCGGTTTTTATGGGTGATGTGATCCATCACCCATTGCAGCTGATAAAACCCGAATGGTCGACCTTTGCTTGCAGCGACCGCGAATTATCCCGCCGGACACGTACCCGGCTCATCGAAGAGCATGCCGAGCGCGGTACCCGGCTGCTGCCGGCGCATTTCCCGAGCCCAACTGCTGGTCGCATCCTTCGCCACCGCGGCGCCTATCGCTACGCCTTCGAAGAGTAACTCAGGGTTCGGGGTATTCTGTCGTCGTCTCGCCAAAGGCGGGCCAATGTAGCCTGCTTAGCGACAGACCCCGAATACCCGCTTCGTGACTTGATAATGACGATAATTTTGGGTGACGAGGCGAAAGCGGCGGCAGAATGACAAATGCTGGTACCCGCCGACTGGGCAGTGCCACTCCACCGCGGTGATGGTTGTCCCTTCTCTTTGTCCTCGGAAGGATCGGCTTCGGCTCTGACGGTGCATTCTCAGACAATGAGCGAGGGAGCGAACGATGACCAAGATGACGGGGGGCGCGGCGCTGGTCGAGATGCTGCGCCGCAATGGCGTTGAAACGATCTTTGCGCTCCCCGGGGTGCAGAACGATGCGCTGTTCGTCGCTTTTTACGATGCTGGCGAAGCGCTGCGGGTGATCCATACCCGCCACGAGCAAGGTGCCGCCTACATGGCCTTCGGCTATGCGCGGGCAACCGGCAAAATCGGGACCTACGCCGTCGTGCCGGGACCCGGTTTTCTGAACACGACCGCCGCACTCTCGACCGCCTATGCGACCAACGCTCCGGTTCTGTGCATCAGCGGTCAAGTGCAGTCCGACATGATCGGGCGCGCCTATGGCCTGTTGCACGAGATCCCTGACCAGCTTGGGATCTTGCGCAGCCTGACAAAGTGGGCGGCACGCATTGACCATCCGACCGAGGTCGGCAAGCGTGTCAACGAGGCGTTTCGGCAATTGCGCGACGGGCGACCGCGCCCGGTCGGGCTGGAAATCCCGCCGGACGTGCTGGCACTCGCGGTTGACACAGCGCTGCCGGCGCCCGACACGCCGCCGTCGGGCGTGGAACCCGACCTCGATCAGATCAACGAGGCGGCGCAATGGCTCGCGGCGGCGAAAAAGCCGCTGATCTTTGTCGGCGGCGGCGTCGTCGAGGCCGGCGCCGAAATATTAGCGATAGCCGAAATTCTGGAGGCGCCGGTCGTCAGCCAAATCGGCGGCAAAGGCATTGTCAGCGACCGCCATTATCTCGCGCAATCCGCGCTCGCCGGTCATGCGTTGTGGCGCGATACTGATGTCGTGCTCGCGATCGGCACCCGCCTGCACCAGCCGCAATTGCGCTGGGGCGTCGACCGCGACCTCAAACTGATCCGCATCGATATCGACCCGACCGAAATCACCCGCTTCTTCAAACCGGCGCTCGGTATCGTGGCCAACTCCAAGCTGGCGGCCGCAGCACTCCATCGCGCCCTCGACCGGCACGCGCCCAAGCGCGCCTCGCGCCGCGACGAACTCGAAACTCTAAAGCTCACCACCCTCGCCAAGCTCGACGAAACACTCGGCCCACAATGCGAATATCTGCGGGCGATCCGCAGCGAACTGCCGGAGGATGGCATCTATGTCGAGGACCTGACCCAGGTCGGCTATGTCGGTCGGATGGCGTTTCCGGTCTATCAGCCGCGCACCTACATCCACAGCGGCTATCAGGGCACGTTGGGCTTTGGCTTTGCGACAGCGCTCGGCGCCAAGGTAGGTCGCCCCGACCGGCCGGTCGTGTCGGTCTCGGGCGATGGCGGGTTCATGTACAACGTCCAGGAATTGTCGACCGCGGTCCGCCATGGCATCGACATCGTTGCGATCGTCTTTGCCGACGGCGCCTTTGGCAATGTCCGCCGGATGCAGAAGGAGGATTACGGCAATCGGCTGATCGGCGTTGATCTGCTGAACCCGCAATTCCCAAAAACGGCGGAAAGCTTTGGGGTTGCCGGGGTGCGCACAACAACCCCGGAAGGCTTGCGCCAGGAGCTCGCTGCCGCCCTCAAGCGGCGCGGTACGACCTTGATCGAGGTCGCGGTCGGCGAGATGCCCGATCCTTGGAAAGTGCTGGTGCCGCCGCGCGTCCGCGGCAGCCGCTGACACGCCGCGGATGGCAAGGACCGGGCCTCTCGCCTCTCAAACCGAACGAGAGGCTCGGTTCTCGAGAGACGGCCTTTAAAGGGTTTTGAGCTGCTCGAGGATCCACTCGCAGTGCCGTCGCTCGTCCTGGAGGCCGCGCTGCAAGATCTCGTGCGTCTCGGTGCTCAGGCCGTGAAATGCCACCGCGCGTTCATAGGCGGTATTGGTATCGGCTTCATTGGTGCGCATCGCCTGCAAAATGGCTTTGTCGCCCATCAGGCCACCCAAGACGACTTTGCCTTGGGTCAGATAGCTCTTCATGTCGCCTTCCTTCGGTGGCGTGCGGCCCATCTTGCGAAGCAACTCGCCGAGTTCATCGATGTGGCGCAGATGGTCGCCCCGGAACTCGCGCAACCGATCGCGGAACCGTGCTTCCTGCAGCCGATTGATCGCCGCCTCATAGGCATCGGCCGCGTCGTAATCGAGCTGAACCAGATCCTCCAAAAGACTCTCGAGGGTCGTTTCGGTGCCGACGGTCGTGACCATGGCTTCTCCTTTGTCGAATATCGCGTCCAGACGCGTCCAATGACATCTCCGAAGTCAACAACGCGGTCCGGCTTTCGCTCCGCAACGGAAAGATTTGACAACTGCGGAAACGGCGTCGTTTAATGACTGTGGTCTTGCTGTCGTAACCGGCAAAGCCTTCCGAAAAACTTGCTCGCCGTTTGTGCCACAAGACGCGCTGCGACCGAACTGTCGCCTTCGCCGCGGTGTTTTCCGTGTGCGATACAAGGTGAATGGTAATGCGCATCCACCATTTGAGCTGCGGCACGATGTGCCCCTTTGGCGGCCGCCTGTGGGACGGGTTCAGCCCGGTCCTCGGGCCCGCAACGCTCGTCTGTCATTGTTTGCTGATCGAAACCGAAGCGGGGCTCGTTCTCGTCGATACCGGGTTTGGCCTCGCCGATGTCAACAACCCGCGACGCTTGAGCGCTTTTTTCCGGTTCGCCAATCGCATCCGGCTGCGCGAGGAGGATACGGCGCGGCGTCAGATCGAAGCCCGCGGCTTTGCCGCCAAGGATGTGCGCCACATCATTATGACCCATCTCGATTTCGACCATGCCGGCGGGATTGAGGATTTTCCCGGGGCCACCGTGCATGTGCTCGACGCCGAACTCGCCGCTGCCAGGAAGCGTGATGGCGCACTCAATCGCCGGCGGTACCAGCCGATGCAGTGGGATGGTCCGGTTGCCTGGCAGCCCTATGCTCTCGACGGAGAGCGCTGGTTTGGCTTTCGCTGCGTGCGCGATCTGGTCGGTCTGCCGCCCGACATCTTGATTGTACCATTGGCTGGGCACACGCCCGGCCATTGCGGTATCGCCGTGCGCACCTCCGAGGGTTGGCTGTTGCATGCCGGCGATGCTTATTTCTTTCGCGGTGAGATGGATCTCGACGAATATCACTGCACGCCGATGCTGCGTTTCTATCAACGCATGATGGCAGCCGACAACGCGATGCGGCTCAACAATCAAGCGCGGCTGATGCAACTCAAACAGACGCATGGCCGCGCCGTACGCCTGTTCTGTGCGCACGACGCCAAGGAGCTGGAAATGTTCCCGCCGCTGCCCGCGCAAACAGCCCCGGCCCCGATCCCACGCACAGAAGGATCGGCGCGACCGTCGCCGGTTCAGCCGGTCAGGGTGCGGCCTAGGCCGCCACGGGTGCGGGAGAGAAAAGGCAGCGCGGGCGACACGATCAGCGGCACTCGATCGGCAAACAAAGTAATATCGGGCCCCGTTTCGGAGGACCGATGATCGATAAGGCCCGGCTCGAAGCACTCCGCACCAAATACAAGGACGCCAAGGAGACCGAGGTGGCGCCCGAGCGGTTCCGAGCGCCGTTAAACGCGGTCATGGGCAGCGCTTACCGCCGGCCGATGCCGTTTGCCGGCGTACCGACCCTGCTCGACGAGCCGTATCGGCCCGATGCCGCCAACTCGGCGGACTTTGCCGGTCTCGATGTCGCCCTCGTCGGCGTGCCGATGGATCTGGGGGTCACCAACCGGCCCGGCGCGCGCTTTGGCCCGCGTGCGGTGCGCGATGTCGAGCGTATCGGCCCCTATAATTACACGTTCGAAATCACTCCGCGCGCATTATGCAACATCGCCGATATCGGCGATGTGCCAATGCGCTCGCGCTACAGCCTCGACCAATCAATCGAGGATATCGCGCTCTTTTACGAGCGCATCCGCAAGGCCGGGGTGCAGCCGGTGTCGGTTGGCGGCGACCATTCGATAACCTTCCCGATCCTGAAGGCGCTCGGCGCCGAACGCCCCCTCGGCCTCGTCCATATCGATGCGCATTGCGACACGATGGGTGCCGTTGACGGCTCGAAATTCCATCATGGCGGACCGTTCCGCCAGGCGGTGCTCGCAGGTGCGCTCGATCCCGAGCGCACGATCCAGATCGGCATCCGCGGCCCAGCCGAAATCTATTGGGGTTTCTCGTATGATTCCGGGATGACGGTCTTGCACATCGGGGATGTCGATCGCCTCGGCGTGGCCGGTGTCGTCGCAAAGGCACGGGATATCGTCGGCGACGGACCGACCTACATCTCATTTGATGTCGATGGCCTCGACCCGGCCTACGCACCGGGAACCGGTACCCCCGAGACGGGCGGCCTCACCCCGCGTGAGGCGCAGGCGATCCTGCACGGCCTCGCAGGTCTCGATATCGTTGGTGGCGACGTGGTGGAAGTCGCTCCGCAATATGATCCGACCAGCAACACCGCGATGGTCGGTGCGCAAATGCTGTTCGAGATCTTCTCACTCGTCACCCTCGGTCCTCATTTCCGCCGTCGCACCGGCTGACCTGACCCTACACGCGCCTATGCTGCGCCTGGAGGAAGCGCGTTCGCCCACCAGACCCTAGCGAAGCCGAGCCTTGCAAGCATGTCGGTGGGCGGTCTTCAGAGACCGTCGCGGCGCGGAGGACGCCGTTCGGAACCGACCTCCGGAGGCCACTGTTGGAAGATAAAGACAACCGAATGGAGGATCGGGCGTGAATACAGTCGACAGAACGGACCCTTCGGTGCGTGAAACGGTGACGAGCGACCAGATCCGGCAAGGCCCCACGACCGCGGAGGTCATCGATACCGATCGAACTCAGCCGGTACATCAGACAATCAGAACCGAGCCGATCCACGATACGATCAGAACTTCGCCAGTGACGCCCGGATCGGAACATGCGGACCCGCGAGTGCGCGAAACCGCTCGCCTGATCGCCAGCGACAAGGTCGAAGGGACAGCCGTGCGCAACAACGCCGGCGACAAGGTCGGGACGATCGAGCGGGTAATGATTGATAAGCGGTCCGGCAAGGTCGCCTATGCGGTCATGACTTTTGGCGGCTTCCTTGGCATGGGGCAGGACTATATCACCTTACCGTGGCATGTGCTGCGCTATAGCGAGGACCTCGACGCTTACGAGTTGAACGTCACCGCGGATCAACTGCGTGGGGCGCCGCGCTTTGGCGGCACCTGGGACAATGACATCAGCCGCGATTGGGAGCGTGACATTCACAGCTATTACGGGGTTGACCCGTATTGGTAAGCACCACGTAAGCTAGGACACTGCGAACGGGGCGGCTTGGCCGCCCCGTTTCGTTTCGGCAGGTGTGCGCACTCGGCATTGAGTGAAACACAGCTCGGATGGCAAAGTCGGCGCCGCAACGGCGATAAGGGGACGCTGCATGACCAATCAAGCCGAGCTGTCACAAGGCCAACGCCTTCTCGCCTTATGGAAACATCTCGGGCTTGAACGGGCGCATATGGCGACGCCAATACCCGGCGACTTGGCAGAACTCGCGTCACAGCATACTGACCACGTTGCCGGGATCGTGCTGTGTGTCCCGAGCCGGCTCGACCCGGCGCCATTTGCGGCGATAGGCCATCGAGTGCTGATGATCGGTGCCGAGCGCGGCCCCTCGCAAGAGGCAACTGCGCGCGCCGCCGCCACGCTGCCGCAGGCGCGCCTTGTCACGCTCGCAGGCTATCACGCTGCTGGCAGCTGGGCCGATGCCGTCGCCGATCGCAGCGCCGAGATTGCGCCGGCGATGATCGACTTTCTCGGCCGATTGGCGGCGATCGGGTATCCCGCCGACGCTCCGCGCACGGTTGCGGGCGAGGGCGCCCATGCCGGCATCACCTATCGCATTCGCGGCGCCGGGCCGGCGCTGGTCCTGCTGCCATTTTTTCTGGCGCCATCGCAATGGGAGCCGGCGATCCCGGCCTTGGCCCAGCATTTTTCGGTCGTGACATTGGGTGGGCCCCATCTGGGCGGCGTCGCCTCGCTCGAAGACCGAGCCAACA
Source organism: uncultured Alphaproteobacteria bacterium (assembly GCA_963846635.1). Classification (GTDB taxonomy): domain Bacteria; phylum Pseudomonadota; class Alphaproteobacteria; order ATCC43930; family CGMCC-115725; genus AP-15. The sequence goes on from CAWJXM010000052.1 coordinate 90,520, forward strand.
ATCGCAGTTATCGGGCCATGTTCCAGGCGCTGATCGATCAAATTGCGCCACGTCCCGATGAGGCGATCCTTGAGGTCGGTTGTGGCGCCGGCTCCTTGGTGCGGTTGTTGGCAAGGCGGCTTGGAGGCACCAATCCAATCACTGCAGCCGATGTCAATCCGTTCCTGTTGCGCGAGGCGGCTACGCTCGCCGCGAACGAGGGTCTCGCCGAGGCAATCCGGTTTACCGATGGCAACGCCGAAGGGCTGCCTTTTCCAGATAACGCATTCGATTGCGTCTATTCCGTCACCGTGCTCGAAGAGTGCGATGCCGATCGCGCGATTGGCGAGATTCATCGGGTGCTGCGGCCTGGGGGGCGGGCCGGCATCGTGGTGCGCGCGCTCGACATGAAGCAGTGGTGGAATCTCGGCCTTTCCGAGCCGATCCTACGCAAAGTCGATACCCCGCCCTATTCGGTCGCTCCGGCCGGCGTCGCCGACCGCAGCCTCTACACGCGTATGCGCAAGGCGGGGTTTGGCGATCTCGTCTGCTTTCCGACCTTTGTCACCCTCGATCGCCCGGGCGGACCGATCTGGCGCAACCGCGAAGACCACGTGTTATCGCTGTTATCGCCTGAGGAACGCGCCGAATGGCAGGCCGAACGCGACCGAGCGGCGGCCGAGGGCCTGTTGTTCATGGCGCATCCACTGCACTGTGCGGTCGGCATTAAGCAGGCAGTTGCCATATAACGCATCGCTCGGCGCGATTGCCGCCTGGCCCATCGAGGCGCGAGCGCCGCCTCAGGCGTGGCCCCACAGGATCTTTGTCGCGCGGCGGGCGCCTTCGGCCAGAGCCTCGAACTTGGCCCAGCAGATCGAGGGATGGCCGACCCGCGTGCCGAGCCCACAATCGGTGCCGGCAAGCACGTTCTCGCGGCCAACCAATCGCGCGTAGCGCACCAGCCGTTCGGCAACGAGATCGGGATGCTCGATAAAGTCGGTGCAGTGGCCGACGACCCCGGGAATCAGGGTCGCACCGTCCGGCAGTTTCACCTCCTCAAACACCCGCCACTCATGCTCATGGCAAGGGTTTGAGGCTTCGATCGAAAAGCTGCCCGCCCGAACCCTGAAGATCAGATCGATGATGTCGCGCAGCGGAATGTCGTCGTGATGCGGGCCATGATGGCTGCCCCAGCACACATGCAGCCTGACCTTTTCTCGCGGTATGCCGGTTAGCGCATGGTTCAGCGCATCGACCCTGATCGCGGCATAGTTGCGGTATTCGGGCAGGGTTATTTTGGGCAGACAGTTCCACCCGTCCGGCAGGTCGGGGTCGTCGATCTGCAACAGAAAACCGGCATCGACGATCGCCTGGTATTCCTCGTGCATGACATCGGCGATCGCGAACACGAATTCCTCATCGCTTTTGTAATATTCATTCGCAAGCCAATGCTCGATTGTGCCCGGGGTGTTGGCGGACAAAAACGCCTCGCCGACGCTGACTCCGGCGAGCGCGGCTTTGAGGTTCGCGATATCGGCAGCGAGATCGGCCTGCCCCGTATAGCGCAATTTTTCGACACAGACCGGCATCGTCGGCGGACCGACCGGTCGTGCGCGCGGATTGGCCGCGAAGTAATCGGCGAATTTTGTCTCGTCGCGGGCCGTGATGCTGAGCCGTCGCGGGCCAGCGGAAGGGCGCTCGACATAACCGGCGATCCGCCACCGCACGTAATCGGTAAAGTTGGTCTTCGACAATTCGCCGTCGTTGACGCAGTCGAGCCCGCACGCGATCTGCTGGCGAACGACCTCCGCTACCGCCGATTTGAGCCGCCGTTCCAGCACGGCGGGGTCAAAAGGTGCGCCGTTGGCCTTGGCGACGATCATTTCGCGCAAATCGGCCGGGCGCGGCAACGACCCGGCATGGGTCGTCAGGATCCGCTCGGTGCTGTAGAGCATTGCTTCCTCCCGGTATTTTGGATTTTATAGCGTGCTTTTGTGCCTGCTTGCGATAACCTTCGATTGCGTCAGGGGGTAGGCGATAAGCGAACACGCTTCTGCGCGTTCGGCAAGATCCAGCCCCTGCAGCGGCCCCGCCAAAAAGCGAGGTGCTGCTCAAGGAGATACACGATCTTTTCGCCGAAAAGCAGGTCTAACCAGCGCGCCGGGATCAAGTTCGGCCGCGGGCGCCGAATTCCGCAACTCGCCTAGCTCGACCGCAACCCGATCATGACTGCGCCGCCGGATTGCATCCAGGGGGTCAAATAACCTGTTCGGTGCGCGGGTCGATCAGATGCATCTTGTTGAGATCGGCGATGAGGGTCATCGGCTCGCCAGCAGCACCCGCGGCCGCCGGATCAACGCGTCCGCATACCTCGATGCCGTCGACAATAAAATAAACCATCGTCTCCATGCCCATCGGCTCGACCACATCGAGGCGAACCGAAAACGGGACTGCCCCCGGTGGTGCGTCGCCGCGCGGTTCAGTGATGTGCTCGGGGCGCAGGCCGAACAGCAATTCGCTGCCGATATAGGAGCGATAACGCGCCTCGTGGGATGCAGGGACCGGGAAGGACAGCCAATCGGACAGCCGGACCGTCAACCCGGCACCGTTCTGGACGAGATGGCAGGGCAGCAGGTTCATTGTCGGGGAGCCGATAAAGCCCGCGACGAAGCGGGTTTTCGGATGATGGTAGACCTCGTAGGGTGTGCCGATCTGGTCGATCCGTCCGGCGTTCATCACCACCACCCGGTCCGCGAGAGTCATCGCCTCGACCTGATCATGGGTGACGTAAACCGTCGTTGTCGTGACTTTCTGATGCACCTTTTTGATCTCGGTGCGCATCTGTACGCGCAATTTCGCGTCGAGATTCGATAAAGGTTCATCAAACAGGAACACCTTAGGATTGCGCACAATGGCGCGACCCATCGCCACGCGTTGCCGTTGGCCGCCGGAAAGCTGCTTTGGCCGCCGATCAAGAAGATTGGTAATGTCGAGAATATGAGCCGCCACCTCGACGCGCTCCTTGATCTCTGCCTTGGGAAACCTCTTCAGGCGCAGGCCGAAGGACATATTCTCGAACACCGTCATATGCGGGTAGAGCGCATAATTCTGAAAAACCATTGCGATATCACGGTCCTTTGGGGGCACATCGTTGACCAGTTGATCTCCGATGTAGATCTCGCCCGAGGTTGCTTCCTCGAGACCCGCGATCATTCGCAAGGTCGTGGTCTTGCCGCAACCTGACGGACCTACGAGAACAATGAATTCGCGGTCTACGATATCGAGATCGATCCCCTGGACCGCTGGGGTTTTATCGAACATCTTGACAATATTGCGAAGCGCAACCTGCGCCATCTTGCCCGTCCTTCTATTCGCCCTTAGTTAGGCCGTCCCTCAAGCCACCATGTAGTCTACCCCAAACGGGTAAATCAGCAATGCCGGTCTCGGGATGGTGCTGCATCCTTCCGCAGGGACCGTTATCGGCGCGTATTGCGAATTAGTGACCGCTGCAATCGCCTTGAGGCCGGATGGATATGCCATCCTACCGCGGCCAAGTATTGCAAGTGCCAGGGGAAGCGCCCTAAGCCGAGTAGCAAGCTACTCACTCTCGCTGCGCGCTTCGCGCGTCTCGACCGACACGTCACCCGCCGCGGGGCTGAAGATGCCGGCATCGTCGGGTCGCGACCCGCGGTGCCGCTCGAGTTCGTGGGCATAGCGACGCAAGGCATAGGCTTCGCTCAAATAGCCGATGACCCGGCGACCCTCGGGATTGTCGATGACCGGCAACGTCTCTTGCGCCGCTTCGCTGAAGCGGTTGAGTGCGGTTCGCAGATCGTCGCCGGGGAGCAGGTAGGAGGGCAGGGCTGCCTGCAACTCGCCCACGGTTTTGGGATCATCCGCATCGGCAACGCCGTGCGTCTCCGCCGGATCTAAGATGCCTGATAACCGTCCCTCGTCATCGACGACAAAGACCTGCTTGGTACTGCCGGCCGGGTAGCGTCGGTGCAACTCATCGAGCGACAGTGCCGCCGAAATTACAGCAGGATCGCGCCGCATCATCGGACCGATCAACAGTTCGTTGATCCAGCCGACATCCTCAGGGCTGCGGATCGTCAGCCCGCGCAGGTGGAAGCGCCACGTCGCAAACGAATAACCAAACCAATGCCGCACCGCGAACGACGCGGTCACGACGCCGACCATGACTCCGATCGTTGCCGAAAAATCGCCGGTCGTCTCCAGCACCAGCATGATCATCGTCATCGGCGCGCCGACAATTGCCGCCGCCACGGCACCCATTCCGACGAGCGCGTAGATCGTTGGATCGGCGGAGAGATGGGGGACGAACTGCAGGACAAGTCCGCCGATCAGGCTGCCGAACAACGCGCCAAGGAATAGTGAGGAACTGAACAGACCGCCGCGAAACCCGGAGCCGATCGAAATCGCCGAGCCCACAATCTTGGCGATCACCAATCCTGCGAGCAGCCAGAGATCGTAGCCCCCGTGCAGGTCTTGCAGGATCCCGCCGTGGCCGCTGCCAAGGACTTGTGGAAACGGCACCGCCACAAGACCCAGGATCAAGCCGCCGAGCGCCGGCCGCGCCCAGCGCGGCACGGCCTGCGCGCGGAACAGCCTCTCGGTCGAGGTGACCCCTTTCATTGTTGCGATGCCAAGCCCGGCGGCAGCCAACCCCATCCCAAAAAACGCGAGGTAGTCCGCTGGCGTCAGCCCGGTGTCGTGCCATACGACAAAGATTGGGTTCGAGGCAAACAGCGCGCGTACCACCAGCACCGCGGTCAAGGCCGAGATCCCGACCGGGGCCAAAGCCTGCAAAGTGTAGCTGCCGATGATCAGCTCAAAGGCGTAAAAGGACCCGCTGAGCGGCGCGTTGAATGCGGCGGCGATGGCGCCAGCGGCGCCGCAACCCACCAACAGGCGCACATCGTCGCGGCGCAGCCCGACGTTTCGGCCGATCCGCGATGCCAGCGCCGCGCCAAGCTGAGTGTACGCCGCCTCGAGGCCGACCGAGGCGCCAAACCCGCCCGACAAAATCGTGACCCAGACAAGCCCGATACTGTCGCTTACCGACATTCGGCCACCGAACAGCGCGTTGGCTTCGATCGCATCGACGACTTCGCGGGGGCGCCAGCGGCGCAGGATTGTCGCGGTCAGGCCGACGATCAGCCCGCCAAGGATCGGCACAACCACCACACGGGGCGGGCCGATGCCGGTGACTTCGCTGAGATGCGCGCCGAACGGGATGCCAAAGGTCAGCATTCGGACCAAGCCCAGCGACAGGTTGATCAGAACGACACCGAGCCCGGCGGCAATGCCAACGGCCAGTGCCAGGACGAGCAGAAACAGCTCGCTGTCCCGCAACCGCGCGTCACGTCGCGCGGTGGCGGTCGCGGGGTCGATTTCTTCAGTCCCGGCGTCCGATGCGATCTCGGCCACGCGCTTCGGCATAGGCGCATCACGCGCCCGTGGCAAGTCAGAGCGTGCGGCGGGACCCGCGTCATCAGCCAAGGTCATAAGTCGCATGATGCGCAAAGCCGGGCCGTTCCTAATGGCGGGAGAAGTAAACCCGATAAAGCTGGTCACGGAATGGTGCACTGCTCTCGATCGCCGACTGAAAGTCGGCCTTGCCAAGCACGAAAGTATCGAGCGGCTGGGTCGCGAGCACGGTGGCGTTGCGCGGCTCGCCGCTGATCAGCGCTACCTCGCCAAAGAAATCACCACGCCCTAGCCGTGCTACTTCGTGTTCTGTGCGAATAACATCGACCTCGCCATCAGAGATTAGAAAGAACTCTTCTCCCGATTCTCCTTCTCGGATTATGGTTTCACCAGCCTCGTATTTTCGCTTTTTCATCTTTTCGGCGACATCGGTCAGCTGCGTCGGGGTCAGCGCCCGGAACAGGTCGACAGCGCGCAAGAACTCGCAAATTCTCAGGGCGTCGTGCAGCACCACATCCGAGACGATGCGACCATCAACCATATGAACAAGCCGATCGGCGGATTCAATTATGCGGTAGTCATGCGTCACCATGAGGACCGCGAAATCGTGCTCGATCGTCATTGATTTAAGCAGCTCGACGACGGTTCGTGTTAAATCGCGATCGAGCGCGGCTGTCGGCTCATCGGCGAGGACGAGATGCGGGCAATTGACCAGCGCGCGCGCAATTGCCACCCGCTGACGTTCGCCACCAGACAGCGACCGTGGCTTGTAATCGATGCGATGGCCAAGACCGAGGCGACTGAGGATCTCGACGCCGCGCTGGCGCATGGTGTCGGGCCGCTCATGGCCCAATTGCATCGCCATCTTGACGTTTTCGTAGGCGGTCAGCGCATCGAATAGATTGTGCATTTGAAAGACAAAGCCGATCTCGCGGCGCACCTCGACAAGATTGCGCGGCTTGAGGTGCGACAGATCGCGACCAAGCACTTCGATGCGACCCGCCTGCACCGAGCGCAAGCCGCCGATCAGGGTCAGCAGAGTCGTTTTGCCGGCTCCCGATGGGCCGGTCATCACGACCAGTTCGCCCGGCGGAACCTCAAGGTGATCGTCGAACAGCACTTGATTGCGTGCCGCACCCTCGCCGTAAAAGTGATTGAGGCCTTCGACCCGCACCGCCGGCTCCACGGAGACAAGTGGGGCGATCGGTGCTGCCGCGGGGGCCGCGGGCTCGGCGAGCATTGCGCACATCAAAACACCTCCGCCGGGTCGGCCCGGACCACCCTTCCCACCGCGATCAGAGCCGATAACAGGCACATGCCGACGGTCAGGCCGAGGCTCACCAAAATGATGCCGAGGCTCATCTGCATCGGCAAAAGCGCGATCTGGCCGATCAACCGATAAAGCCCGAGGCTGAGCAGCACCGCGGGTACCCAACCCGTCACCCCGTTCAGCGCCGCCTGTTCCAGCACCACCCGCAACAGGAAAACCGTCGGGTAGCCGATCGCTTTTAATGTCGCATATTGCGGCAACAAGTCGGAAATCTCGGTAAAGGTGATCTGATACGAGATCAACAGGCCGACTACAAAACCCACGATCGTTCCAATTGCGAAAATCGGTCCGGCCGAGGACACGTCAGCCTGGAAGGCGCGTTCAAAGGCGATTAGCTGAGCCTTGGTCATCACCGCAATCGTCGCCGGCAGCGCCTTTCTCAGCGCCCGTTGAACCGAATTCAGGATCGGCGCCAGCAGCAAGCTTAATCACGCCGAGCGCGACCCCGGGTGGGTTGCCCAGCGTGCCGTGAAGCAGGCTCGCAAAAGTGCGACCGCTCATAATAACGGTGCCGTCGCTGATGAAATCGGGACCGAGCGCGAACTTGCCGACGATGTCGACTTTGACCCCATTGATTTCGGTTTGCGAGATGTCGCGGTTCATCCCGAGAAACCTGCGGCCGCGGCGATCGACGAGAACCGTACCGCTAGCCGCCAGCTTGTCGCGCTGGTCGTTCACCTCGGGGAATAAAAACACCGGCTTGTCAGGCTCGAAGGCGAAACCACGGACCAAGTAAACCTTTCCATCCAGCGGATTTTTCCAGAACAGATTGTACCAGTCGGCATAGAGCGGCCGCGCGCTCGCCACCCCCGGCACGTTTTTCGCGGTCGCCAACAGGCTATAAGAGAATGGATCCTGTGTCGCAAACTGGTATTTGTGGATGCTCTGTAGAAAGATGTCGCCATCAAGGCCGCGCAGAACCTGCAGCGCGGCATCGAAAAACGCTTGCTGAAAGCCGAGCTGCATCAGCATCAGCAGCACCGCAAAGCCGATCCCTGCGCTCGACCGCACCAGGCGCCATTTGTGGGCGGTGAGGCTGCGCCAAGCAAGCGGGACCGGATGCGATCCGGCGCGCCCGGGAAGCGAAAAAGCAATAGCCACCCCGCCGCTCCGCTCAGAAGACGTCGGCCGGATCGGCACGTCGCAACCCACTCATCGCGAGCACAGCGGAGACAACGGCCATGACCAACGACGCCGCCAGCACCCATGCCGTATGGCCAAGCGACAGCGTTACCGGCAGCAGCGTCTGCTGCCTGATTTCGTCATAAAGCAGGGCCGCCGCCGCTAATGCCGGGCCAAAACCGGCTATCGCGATCGACAGCGACATTGTGGTGACCGTGGCGGCTAGCGCGCCATCGCCATAGCCGATCGCTTTCAGCGTGGCAAATTGCGGCAGCTGCCGACTCACTTGGGTCGAGACGATTTGATTGACGACCATGATCCCGACCACGACCGAGATCAGCAAGCCCGAGCCGAAGATCAGCCCCACCGAGGTCCGTGTTGTCCAATAGGAGGTTTCGTGTGCGGTAAGTTCCGGGCGGGTGAAAATGCGCGTATCGGGACCTGTGGATTTTTGCAGCTCGGCGGCGGCCCGTTCGGGGTCGACCCCCGGCTTGAGCTGGATTGCGCCGAGATTGACCATACCGAGACCGCGGCGTGGCAGCAGCCGCGAGAAATTGGCCTCGCTGAGGAGTGCGACGCCGAGCCCCATAAAGCCGGTACCGAGCACATAGGTCCCGCCGATCGTTTCCTTGCGATCATCGATCTGGACGACGCGGCCGGCATCGATCCGTCCGAACATGGGTCGCGTCGTACTGTCAACGAGGATCGTGTCCGGCTTCGCCAGGGTGGCGCGCTGTGATGTGATACTTGGGGGTGTCAGGACATCGCTAGCCGGGTCGAAGCCGATCATGAAAAGATCAGGCCACAGCTCGTCCTCGCCGCTTTTCCATTTCCCGACTGCGAAATAGAGTGGCGTTGCTGCGACAACGTCAGGTGAATTGCGCGTCGCAGCGAGCCGGCTCAGCGGGAAGGCACCGGGCTGCGCTTGGTATTCGTACTGGTCCGAAACCAGCAGCAGATCAAATCGCATGTGATCGTAAAGAAGCATCCCCCCTTGCGGCACCGCAAAAAACAACCCGAGCTGGATAAAGACCAGCAGAATCGCCATGAAGATCCCGAGCAGTGCGAGCGCGGTTCGCCCTTTGTCATAGGTCAAAATTCGCCAGGCAAGTGCCACGGTCACGTCTTATTCCCTTGCCAATCATGGTGTAGTCGCCGCATCGGCCGGCCCTCTCGTATTTGTGGGCGCCCCGACTTGCGCTTCGCTGGGAACCACGCCGCCCCGCCCCAAGGCATAATCGTCGATCGCATCTCGCGCAGGTCAACCTTAATTGCACGAACCGGCGATATTTTTACTGTCGTGCTCCGAGCCGTTTACAAAGCGTGTAGGCATGGCTGTTTTGGCGAGGCGCGTTCCGGAGCGCTACCCACAGCACGGCTTTTCCTTTCTTGTGACGTTCGCGCATTGTCGTTTTGATAGTGTGTGCCGCAGAATCGCGGGAACCTCCACTCGGCACAACGACGTTTGCTGGCTCGCCAGCCGATCGGGATACGCGGCGATTCATCGGGATCGAAGATAATGAAACTTTTCGCACGCCTCTCACCCGATGGCGGCGAACTACTGCAACCGGCAGACGAGCGGCGACTTTGCCTTGGTTTCGAGGCCTGGTACGAGGCCCTCGACGCAGACGACCATCCCGCCGCTGCAGCAGCCCGCGCGTGGAGCGGGTCGCCCCTCGGCAAAACGCTGCTTGCTGCGATCTTCGGCAATAGCCCGTTTTTGTCCGCGGTTGCGATCAAGGAGTGGCAATTTCTGACCCGACTGGTCGAGCACGGGGCAGATCCGCTGTTTGCGGAGATCGCGACCGGGGTCGAAGACCTCACCGATCGCAACGAAGACACGCCCTCACTGATGCAGCGGCTGCGCATCGCCAAGCGTCGGATTGCACTCGTTGCTGCGGTTGCCGAACTGGCCGGCGTCTGGTCACTCGAGCAGCAGATGGAGGGGTTGAGCCGCTTTGCGGAGGCGGCGATCGGGGCGGCCAGCCGCCATCTGTTGCGCCAAGCGGCAGGCAAGAACCTGATGGCGCTCGCTGACCCCGCCGATCCCGAACAAGGGAGCGGGTTGATCGTCCTCGGTATGGGCAAACTTGGTGGTGTCGAGCTCAATTATTCGAGCGATATCGATCTGATCCTGTTTTTTGACCCCGCCAAATCGCGGGTGATCACGCGCGATGGCCTGCAACCCTTTTTCAGTCGGCTGGCGCGGGATCTCGTCCGCATCCTCGAAGAGCGCACCGCCGACGGTTACGTCTTTCGCACCGATCTGCGGCTGCGACCCGACCCGGGTTCGACGCCGCCGGCGATGTCGATCGCGGCAGCAATCACCTATTACGAAACCGTCGGCCAGAATTGGGAACGCGCGGCGCTGATCAAGGCGCGTCCGGTTGCCGGTGATCGCGTCGCGGGCGAGCGGTTGCTGCGCGAACTCAACCCCTTCATCTGGCGCAAGCACCTCGACTTCGCCGCGATCCAAGACATTCACTCGATCAAGCGCCAGATCAACGCCTATCGCGGCGGTGGTCGGATCGCGGTCGAAGGGCACGATATCAAGATTGGTCGTGGCGGCATTCGTGAGATCGAATTCTTTGCCCAAACCCAACAGCTTATCTGGGGTGGCCGCATGCCCGAACTGCGGGTGCGTGGAACCTGTAAGGCATTGCGCCGGCTTGCCGAGACCGGCCGGATCGACCCAAAGGTGGCGATGACGCTGATCGCTGATTACCGCTTCCTGCGCCGGCTCGAACACCGCCTTCAGATGGTCGACGACGCCCAGACCCATCGCTTGCCCGACAACCGCGATGGCATCGCGCGCGTCGCGACTTTTCTCGGCTACCGCAGTGCCGAGGCCTTCTCCGCCGACCTGACGGCCCATTTGGGCTCGGTCGAGCGGCATTACGCCGAGCTGTTCGAGCAGGCTCCGAGCCTCGCCGGACCCGGAAACCTCGTCTTCACCGGCAGCGAGGACGACCCCGACACCTTGGCCACATTGTCTCGGCTGGGCTTTGCTCGTCCGGCCGATGTCGCAGCGCTGGTGCGGAGTTGGCATCATGGTCGCATGCGCGCGACCCGTAGCCAGCGCGCCCGCGAAATCCTGACCGAACTCGTGCCCGAATTGTTGCGCATCTTTGGCGCGACATCGCACCCGGACGAAGCCTTGCGGCGCTTCGACCAGTTCCTGACGCGACTTGCCGCGGGGGTGCAGCTGTTCTCGTTGTTCCAAGGAAATCCGGGGCTCTTGGCGCTCGTCGCCGATGTCATGGCGGGGGCACCGCGGCTCGCCGACCAATTGGCGCAGCGACCGGCACTGCTGGATGCGGTTTTGACCCGAGAGTTCTCAGCGGCATTGCCTGAGCGCCCTGTGCTCGCCGCTGATCTCGACCGGATGGTGGCGGGCGTCGATGATTTCGCCGACATTCTCGACGTGCTGCGGCGTTGGGCCGGCGAACGGCGATTTCAGGTCGGTGTGCAGCTGTTGCGACGATCGATCGACGGCGAGGCAGCCGGTAAAGCCTTTGCCGACATTGCCGAAGTGGCACTCGCCGCCCTCGTTCCCGCAGTCGAGCATGATTTTGCTCGGCGTCACGGGCGGGTGCCGGGCGGTGCTTTTGCCGTTATCGGCATGGGGCGTCTCGGCAGCCGCGAGATGACCCTCGCCTCGGACCTCGATTTGATCCTGATTTACGATGCACCTGCCAATTCTGTGGGCTCCGACGGGGCACAGCCGCTTGCCTCGTCGGCGTACTATGCGCGGCTCAGCCAGCGGTTGATCGGAGCAATCACCGCGCCGACTGCAGAAGGGCCACTCTATGCGGTCGATATGCGGCTGCGGCCGTCAGGCTCGTCGGGACCGATTGCGTCGAGCCTCGAAAGCTTCGATCGTTACCAGCGCGATGCTGCCTGGACCTGGGAACATATGGCTTTGACCCGGGCACGCACGGTCGCGGGCGAGGCCGGGCTGCGCCGGCGCGTCGCCGAGACGATCGATACTGTTCTTCGCTCGCCTCGCGACCCGCGGCGGTTGGTGGCGGATGTCGCCGAGATGCGGCGGCGGATCGCCGGCGAGAACCCGCAGCCTCAGCCATGGGATTTGAAGCACCGTCGCGGTGGCCTGATCGATCTGGAGTTTATCGTTCAATACCTGATGCTGCGCGAGGCCGCCGCCGAACCACGAGTATTGCAGCGGTCGACCATCGACGCGCTGCGGGCGCTGGCGGCGGCGGGGGTGCTCTCGGATGCGGCCGAGCGCGAACTGAGTGATGCCGCGACGTTGCTGCAGCATGTACACGCGCTGTTGACCTTGATCGGCGAGAGCAGCGCCCGCCAGGGATCGTTCGCAGAACCCGACGCTGCCACGCTTGCGCGCTGCGCGGGTACGGTTGACTTCGCTCAGCTTGACGCAGATATCACTGCCGCAACGGCGCGTGTCCGCCGCTGGTACCAATGCCTGATCGAGGTGCCGGCGGTTCAAGCTGTTGGAGGAAAGGCAGAACAGGCAGGAGACGGCCCAATATGAGTGTCGAGCCAGGGCAAAAGGCCCCCGATTTTACCTTGCCGACCGACGGCAACGGCAGCGTCAGCCTGTCCGAGCTCGCCGGGAAAAAAGTGGTGCTCTATTTTTATCCAAAGGACGACACCTCCGGCTGCACCGCCGAGGCCTGCGGCTTTCGCGACGCTTTTCCAGATTATAGCGGGACCGGCGCCGCTGTGATCGGCATCTCCAAAGATTCCGTGGCTTCGCACGATAAATTCAAGAAAAAGCACGAATCTGCCGTTCATTCTTGCCTCGGACGAGACAGGAGAAGTCTGCGAGAAATACGGTGCGTGGGTCGAAAAGAGCATGTATGGCCGCAAGTATATGGGCATTGACCGCAGTACTTTCTTGATCGACGAGACGGGCACGGTTCGCGGCGTCTGGCGCAAGGTGCGGGTGCCTGGGCATGTCGCTCAGGTGCTAAAGGCGGCACAGGCGCTCTGACAGCGGCCGCTAGCCTGACCGCGGGTGCGGTCGCGATCCTCGCGACACCGACCCCTGAGGGCAAAGCAGCGGCGAGTTTTTCGCTCGCCGCCGCATGGCGGGAGGGGTCGCTTCCGATCGGCACCTCTCGACCGCCGCTGCGCCCGGCACGGCCGGTTTATCCGGAATTGCGGCCGCCGCGCGACATGCCAAAGCGCAGGAACTTCGGCTCATTAGCGGGCCGCACGGCATTATTGCACGCCCTTGCCCATATCGAGTTGAACGCGATCGATCTCGCGTGGGATATCGTCGCGCGTTTTGCGGATGCCGGCTTGCCGCGCGAATTCTTGAATGATTGGGTCGGCGTCGCCAGTGAGGAAGCGCGCCATTTTTCGCTGCTCTCGGCTCGGCTTGCCGATTTCGGTGCAAAATATGGCGACCTGCCGGCGCATGACGGGCTATGGGAAGCGGCGGCGGCCACCGCCGGCGACTTGCTCGCGCGGCTTGCCATAGTGCCGCTGGTACTGGAGGCCCGCGGGCTCGATGTGACACCCGCGATGACCGAGCAACTCGATCACCTCGGCGATGTTAAAAGCGCGGCGGTGCTGCGGCTGATTTACGAGCAGGAGATCGGCCATGTCGCGGTCGGGCGGCGCTGGTTCGATTTCATGTGCCGCTCTCAAGCCCTTGTTCCCGAGCAAGTCTTTCACGACCGCGTAAGAAAATTTTTCACGAGCGAATTGAAGCCCCCGTTCAACCGGGCAGCGCGCGACGCTGCCGGTTTTCCGGCCTCGTATTATGAGCCATTAGCCGCACGCACAGCGGTGCCACAAGATTGATAGCTGCTAGCGACTATGGCCAGACAGTCGCCGGCACGAACTGGTCGGCTGCGAGCCGACGCTCGGCCTCCTCGCTGACCACGCGGGCAAGTTCCGGCTGCTGGGCAAGCAGGTGGCGGAAATCGACAATATCGAGCGTTAGGAGAGTGCAGGGCTGAGTTGCAACGATTGTCGCACTGCGGGGCTCGCCGGTCAGGAGTGCGATTTCTCCGAAAAACTCTCCCGGCCCGAGGCGGACCGTCCCTGGCCCCAAACGCACCTCAACCTCGCCCGAAGCGATGAAATACATGCAGTCGCCACTCGTGCCGCGCCGCATGATAACCGCCCGCGCGGGATAATCCCGCGCACGCAGCAGGCGCACGACATCGGCGATCACGGAAGCACCGACATTCTTGAAGAACGGCACCTTGGCAACGAGGTCCCAGGTCCGCAGAAATTCCCGTCGGCGCAGCTCCTCGGCGTAACCGCTGGCGAGAATACCGGCCCACAACGCGAAAACGAGGATGCCGGCAATCATGACAATTCCGGCCAGGACTCGCCCAGCCGGGGTGATCGGGGTCACATCGCCATATCCGGTCGTTGTCAGAGTGACGATTGCCCACCACAACGCCCGCGGGATCGAGCCAAAGGCCTTCGGCTGCGCGTTGCGTTCGAGCAAATAGGCGAGGCTCGCGGCGGCGAGCAGCACGATGCCGAAGGCCAGAAGGACCGACAGCAATGCATCGCGGGCGCGGCTTATGACCCGGCCCAGGCTGGCAAGCCCAGCCGAATAACGGATCGGTTTGAATGCCCAGACAAAGCCGTAGAGGCTCGCATATTTCGGGCTGAACGCGATGTCGAGCACCCCAGGCAGCGCCCCTATCAAATCGAACAGACCGCTTCCCGAGATCATCCAGCCGAGCCGCGCCCGCCAGCCGTGGCGATGAGCGGACGGGGCTGACGCCGCCGCGCCGAGCCGTACCAAGTACTCGGCGATAAAGAAGGCACAGACGAGCTGAAAGCCGGCGTCCAAAATACGATTATGCGCCTGGCGCCACGACGCGACGGTGTCGGCAAGCATGATCGCGATACCGAGAATGACCATCGCATGATGGACAAGGCGGAACGCCCGCGCGGCGCCGCCGGAGGCCTCAGGCTGCAGGATCCGATAGAGGCGCTTCCAGCTTATGCCCATCATTTTAGTGGCGCTGAAGAGAGAGCCGAAAGGGAGTGTACCCACCCGGCAGCGCGCCGTCAGCCTGGCATCATTGGAAGGGGGCGCGGCAGCCCACCGCTATTTCCCATTCTGGGCGTTTCCGTTATAGAGGTTTGGTGGCACTCCTCCCCGAAAATCGGCGCGCTGTATTCGCGTATGTGCACGACATCGCGATGGCGGCGCTGTCTTTTGTGATCGCGCTGTACCTCCGGCTCGGCGGTGAAACCGTCATCTACCGACCGCGTCTGATGGCGACCTATGTCCTCAGCATTACTCTGATCGCGGCGGTCATTTATCGCCTGACCGGGCTTTACCGCGGCATCTGGCGGTTTGCGTCGGTGCCCGATCTCTACAACATCGCGCGCGCGGTCAGTCTGACGATTCTCGTCTTCTTGCCGGTCATGTTCGTTCTGACCCGGCTCGAGGCGCTGCCGCGCTCAACCTTGCTGATCAACTGGTTCGTGCTGGTGGCACTGCTCGGCGCCCCGCGTCTGGCTTATCGGCTGTTCAAGGATCGTGGGCTCGACCACGTTCTCGAACGCGCCAAGCACCAAACCGTGCCGGTGCTGCTGATCAGCGCCAAGGAGGGGGCAGACACCTTTATCCGTGAAATGGTGCGCAATCCGCGCGCTGTTTACCGGGTGGTCGGCGTCCTCTCCGATACCGCCTCGCGCGTCGGACGCGAGATCTACCGGGTTCCTGTGCTCGGCACCATCGATTCGCTCGAAGACGTCGTCGCCAAGTTGGATCGCCGCGGGAAGCGACCGCAAAAGCTGATCATTACAGCGCGAAACTTGCCCGGCGATCAGGTCCGCCGGCTGCTGGAGCAAGCCGATGCGTTGGCGATCCCGCTCGCGCGCCTGCCAAAATTGACCGATTTTCAGCAAAACCTAAACGACGCCGAACGCAACTCAGAGCATGTTCTTGAGCCGATTGCGCTCGAAGACTTGCTGGGGCGGCCCCAGGCCGTCCTCGACCGCGCTGCTATGTCACAGCTGATCCGCAGTCGCCGTGTGCTGGTCACCGGCGCCGGCGGTACGATTGGTGCCGAGTTGTCGCGCCAAATCGCGGCGATCTGTCCTTCTCTTTTGATTCTGATCGAAAATAGCGAGTTCGCGCTTTACACGATCGACATGGAATTGCGCGAGCGGTTTCCTGAGGTCGCGACCTTACCGTTGCTGCGCGATGTGCGCAATCGGGCCCAGATCGACGCGGTGCTCGCTGCGGAGAGGCCGGAGATCGTCTTTCATGCGGCGGCGCTCAAGCATCTGCCGATCGTCGAGGCAAACCCGGTCGAGGGCGTGCTGACCAATGTCGCCGGGACCCGCAATGTTGCCGAGGCGGCCCGTGCCTTCGGGGTATCGACGGTGGTCATGATTTCGACCGATAAGGCGGTCAATCCGACAAGCGTGATGGGGGCCAGCAAGCGGGTAGCCGAGAGCTTTTGTCAGGCGCTCGACCTAACTGAGGCGAGACGGACGGCCGGTGCTACGCGCTACGTTACGGTACGGTTCGGCAATGTGCTCGGCTCGACTGGTTCCGTTGTGCCATTGTTTTCGCGCCAACTCGCGGCGGGCGGGCCACTGACCGTCACACACCCCGACGTCACGCGCTTCTTCATGACGGTGCGCGAGGCGGTCGAGCTGGTCTTACAGGCGGCGGCGTTGTCTCCCGGGGCGGAAACCGCCGATCTTCGCGGTAAGATTTGCGTTCTGGACATGGGCGAGCCGGTCAAGATCGTCGATCTGGCCGAACAAATGATTCGCTTGGCCGGATTGCGACTTGGCCGCGACATCAAGATCGAGTTTGTCGGGCTGCGCCCGGGTGAGAAATTGCACGAAGCGCTGTTTCATCCCGACGAGCCGCTAATCCCGACAAGCAGCCCGGCTATCCGGCTCGCCGCACCCCGCACCGCCGATTATGGGGTATTGGCCCGCTCGATCGACGAACTCGAAGATGCGGCACGCAACCGCCGCGAGGAACGCATGATGCGGTTGCTCGAAAGGTTGGTTCCGGAATATCAACGGCGCCGCGCCGCTGCGAATGAGGCGATCGCTTTCCATGGGTGACGGGAGATATCAGTGCCGTTGCGGTTCGCAACTCAGCCCATTCGCCGCCAGTGCCTCGAGATAAGCGCGCCAGCGCTGCTCGTATTCGACACCGAGCTGGTAAAGATAGCTCCAGGAGAAGATCCCGGTATCGTGCAGATCGTCAAAAGTGATCCGCACCGCGTAGTTGCCGACCGGCTCGATCCCGATAATCCCTACATGAGCGCGGCCCGAGACCAACGTTTTTTGGCCGGGGCCGTGGCCCTGGACCTCGGCCGAGGGACTTTCGACCCTTAGATACTCGGCCGGGAGGCTAAACATGCGGCCGTCATCAAATTGCACCTCAAGAAGCTTTTCAGCCTTCTTGAGGCGAAGCTCGGTGGGCCAGCGCGTTGTTCCGTGGCCGGCACTCATGGCGGCTCTCAGGGTGATTGAAGTTTGCCGCGCGTCTTCTCGTCCTCGCGTAGTGGGCGCGCTTCATCGACCAGCATGATCGGGATGCCGTCGCGGATCGGGTAGGCGAGGCCCGCCTCCTCGCTGATCAGCTCTTGCGCCTCGCGATCATAGCGCAGGGGTGCCTTGGTCAGAGGGCACACCAGTATTTCCAGCAATTTCGGATCGATTTCCGACGAGCCTTCCACACTTTCCTCCGCTTCCTCATGCGTCTCCATGGCCGGCCTTGCCGCTCTTCAGTGGCGGATGCCGCCGCCCTCGCTCGGGCCCTCCATCACCGCCATCTCGACGATCGCGGTCAATAGCTTGGCCCGCTCGTCAACATCGCGAGCTTCGAGCAGGGCCTGCTTTTCACTCGGCTCGAATGGGCAAACCATCGCAATCGAGGTGGTCAGCCGTTCACCAGGAACGGAATTGATGGCGTCCCAATCGGCCTTGATCTGATGCTTGTCAAAATAGGCGCGCAAGCCACGCATCAGCCGCTCGCGGTCAAAGCCGGGCTCGCGCGGATTTCTGAGGTCATTCGCGAATTCATCCCATTTCGGGATAACCCGGCGGTAGCCGCTGTGGAGCGGCAGCTCCTCCCGGATGCGGAAGCGGCACAATCCAGTCAGTGTGATCAGATATCGCCCGTCTTCGGTCTCGGCAAACGAGGTTATCCTGCCGGCACATCCGGTTGGATAGATTGGCGGGTTGCCTGATGCGGGCTGGTTTGGATCGTTTGGCTGCACCATGCCGATAAGCCGATCACCGGCAAGCGCGTCCCGCGTCATCGCGAGATAGCGCGGCTCGAAAATGTTGAGCGGCAGCCGCCCACGCGGCAACAGCAGAACACCCGCAAGCGGGAAGATCGGCAAGGTCTCGCATAGCGCAGCAACGCCTGGCCGCTCGCTCATCGGCGCCTCCCTTATGAAAACATCAGGGCCGACAACCGCCGCCGTGCGCTCAAAGTCAGCGGATCGGTGCCGCCCATGATTTCGAAAAACTTGACGAGTTGCTTGCGCGCCGCCTGATCGTTCCATTCTCGGTCGCGCTTATATAGGGTCAGCAATTCCTCGATCGCTGCCTCCCGCTCGCCGCTGCCAAAAAGCGCGGTCGCAAGCTCGAAGCGCGCCTCATGGTCGTCCGGGTTGGCGGCCAATCTGGCGCGCAGTTTGCCGGCCGAGGCCATTGCGGTCTTCGCCTGCTCGGCGAGATCAAGGGCAGCACGGGCGGCGGCGATCTCGGCGTGGGCCGCATGCTCTTTTGCCACACGGTCGAGCGTCTGGCGCGCCTTGCGCAAATCGCCGCCGGCAATCAAAGCCCGAGCGAGACCGGCTTGGGCTTCGGGATTGGCAGGCTCACGCTGCAGAATTTGCGAAAAGATGGCGGCGGCGGTGCCGTGGTCGCCCTGTTGCAGCGCCTCTTTGGCCATCGTCGTCGCTTCTTCGATCGGCGAAGGACCACTCTTGCCGCCACCGACGCGCTGCACGAACTGCTTGACCTGGCTTTCCGGCTGGGCGCCGACAAAACCGTCGATCGGACGGCCATCCTTAAACGCGTACACCGCCGGGATCGACTGGATGCGCATTTGTTGCGCGATTTCGGGGTTCTCGTCGATATTGAGCTTGACCATGCGCACCGCACCGTTTGCGGCGCGCACGGTTTTTTCCAAAATCGGGCCGAGCTGGCGGCACGGGCCACACCAGGGGGCCCAGAAATCGACGATGACCGGGGTCTCAAACGAGCCGTCGACGACCTCGGCCATAAAGGTGGCAGTGGTAACGTCCTTGACGGGGGCGGCAGCAGCGCCGCCGATCAAAGGTTCGCTCGGCATCGCTCTCCTCTTGCCAATCAATCTACAACATGGCCGCTGGGTCGGACGAAGACAAGCGCCCGAATGGCAATGGCACCCCGCACCCGCGCAATCCGGGCGCGCTCAGCTGGCACCGCGTTCGAGGTCGGCGAGATTGACAATGCGCGGCCGGTGGCCACAGGCCGCGATAAAGCGCAGCAGATCGTCGGGTGAGATCGCCGTCGTGCGATCGTTCGCGAGCGGGTGGTAATTTAGTGGATTGCAGGCGAGCATGTCGCGGTCGAGTACCGGCGTGACCCGATGCTCGCTATCGTTGATCAGCGCAAACGGCGTGACGCTGCCCGGCCGGACGCCTAAAATCCGGTAAAGATCATCGCTGCCGCCAAACGAAAACCGCGGTGCGCCAAGCCGGGCGGCGAGCTTGTTGAGATCGGTGCGGCGCTCCTCGAGCATCACCGCAAGCCAAAATGAACCCTTTTTGTCCTTCAGAAACAGGCTTTTGCAATGGCCGCCCGGCAGCTTGCCACGCAGTGCCGCCGCCTCGGCGACGGTGAAGACCGGCGGATGGGTTGCGGTGGAATGTGCAATCCCCAGCGCATCCAGATATTGGAACAGCTCTTCGGGCGTCAGCGGCGGGTTAGACATGGCGCGACCATGCCGTCCGCAATGGGCCGCGGCAAGTGCTGCGCTGTCGAGCTTGCAAAGCGCCGGCGCGCCGCTATCATCGCCCGGTGCGGTCGCTGATCGGCCGCCAACGCGCGGGCGTAGCTCAGGGGTAGAGCACAACCTTGCCAAGGTTGGGGTCGAGGGTTCGAATCCCTTCGCCCGCTCCACAAAATCAAAAGGATAGTTAGGAAGACCGTGGTGATCGTCCGGCTAAGGTACCAGATAGGTACCGCTAGCGGCCCGGAACTGACCGCACAGGCAGCCTGCCGACACCGCCACGGCTGGCCGCGCTCGGTTTCTAAGAGCCTGTTTGAGTGATTTTAAGCGGCCACTTGATGAATTGGCATTGGATTGATAAGGGCCTCAACGCCGGAGAGGACGGCGACGAGGGCGAGGCGCCCAGCGGAGACATCGAGGCGTCCGGCGCGGTCGCGCGCGAGACCATTCCAATGCGCCAGCCAGCCAAAGCTGCGTTCCACCACCCATCGCCGCGCGACGACGACAAAGCCTTTGGCCGCCGGATCGCGCTCGACGATGTGATGGCGCATGCCGTGCCGGTTCGACCACGTCCGGCAGCGCTCGGCGGTGAAGGCGCCGTCATAGACCGCTTCCCGCAAGCTGGGCCACATCGCCTTGCCGCGGTCCAGCGCCGGAAGGGCGTCGCGGTTCCCCGCCTTCGCGAGGACAGGCTCTGCACCGAGGCCGGGACCACGGCGACCGCGAGCCAGTGCCCGGCGGCGTCCACCAGGGCCACGCGCTTGCGACCCCACACCCCCTTGCCGGCATCGTATCCGCGCGGCCCGCGCACGCTGATGCCCTTGACCGCCGGCGTATCGATGATGCACAGGCGCGGCCCCGCGCGCCGGCCCACCGACCGCCGGCGCAGGCGGGCGATCCCGTGCATCAAGGCATCGAAACCGCCAGCCTCCAGCCAGCGTCGGAACCAGCCATAGACGGTGCGCCACGGCGGGAAACCGCCGGGTAGCGCCCGCCACGGGCCGCCCACGCGCAAGTGCCAGGCCAGCGCTGCGACAATCCGGTGCAGCGGGGTGCGCCGCGGCGAGCGCGGCAGGTCCGCCCGCTCCAGCCAGCGCGCCACCGCGCCCACCGCGCTCACCCTCACCATGTCTTTCAGGCGTGCCTCATGCCGTGCCCGATGCGCCTTGGTCCACATCCACTCCCTCACATCCCGCCGTACCAGGCGGACCAGCTGATCCTCAGGAGTACAGATGGGATCGGGGCGAAGGCGCACTCAAACAGGCTCTAAGGCGATCTGCTGGGCGACAGCAGCTTCAAGGGGGCGCCGTTCGCGACGGCGGCGCTCGCGCACAACATCCACGTCTCGGTCTTGCCTGTCGAGCGGGATCAGGTGGGTGGTGGAACGCCTCTTCGCCTGATTGAGCCGCTACGGCGGCTCAACATAGTGTTCGACCGCGCGCCCGACCTCTTGCGGCGCACATCTGGATCGCGATGATTTCCATCATCTCACGACGGCTCCTCGCCCATGCCCAAGCGCAGCAAGGAATTTAATCGCGTACAGCTTCTAAGATGACGCGCGATTTCTTTGGTTGTCACGGGGCTGCCAGCAAGCTCGGCGCGCTTAGCGACCAAACCCGAAAGCATGCATGTCCGCATTTTCACTCATGCGGCGCTCCGTTGCCAGTAACCATGCCAGATTTTCGATTTCGGATGGCGGAGTGCGGCTCGCGCACTATGGTCGACCCGGAGCACCAGGTAGGACGAGAGGATTCTGGTGCGGCGCCCCATCGAACGAACACCAATCTTCCATGAGGCTGGAACCTCATTATCACATGCACTGGTCGCGAACTGCGAATCCTGGCTACCGGAAGCGGTTTCGATCGCGCTCGGAGTTGGGAGACAGACAGCGTCAATTTAAGCGAGTTGCGAGGTTTGGAAAGGCCATGATCTTGTCAATCACCGCGCAGCTTTTCCCGCCAGAACATTTCGCCTAACGTAATCCGCGAATCCGGCGCAAAGGATTGGATGCGGCAGCGGAGGGGACATTGACTGGCATCATCGAAAGCTGCCAGCCGCGGCAGGGCATTTTTCAGGGAACCTTCAATCCTGAGATCTTCACGGCAAGCCTCTCGGAGGTGATCGCTCACTATCGCGGTCGCAGCGGCCGGATCGACAACCTCTATACCGATGCAGAGCAGTTTTTCTGCAACGGAACCGCGCCGACCGACGGCATCAAGTTCATCTTGCGAAATGCCTTGCTGCGCCTTTCAGGCGATAACATGGCGCCGGCCATCTACCGATTGGAAACCGTTTTTGGCGGCGGCAAGACGCATACCCTGATTGCGCTCGCACATCTCACGTTTCGCGGCGCCGAGCTTGCCGCGGTTGCAGCACCCCTGATCGACCGAACACCCCTGCCCGCGCGCGGCGAATACAGCGTCGCCGGGGTGGCTGGCGATGAGCTGGCGGTGCATCGACCGCAAGGCTCGGAACTTGTCCCGTATACCCTGTGGGGCGAGATCGCATTTCAGATCGGCGGTGCGGCGCTCTACCGGGCGATCGGCGACGATGCCACGGCGCCCGCAGCGCCCGGCGGCAGCTATTTCGAGACCGTGTTCAAGGGCCGTAAGGCGGTCGTCATGCTCGACGAGCTTGCCCAATATGCGGCTCGGCTGGAGGCGTCCCGGCCCAACGGCGCTGAGCAGCTCGCGGCATTTCTCTTGTCGCTGCACGGTTACGCGCGCACCCATGATGGGCTCGTCGTAGTAGTGACCCTCGCCAGCCAATCCGATGCATTCGCGAGGCAAACGCGACGAATCGTCGATTTGCTCTCGCACGTCCGTGGCGCGCCGCTCACCGAATCGGAGGCGGAGGCAATTGCGGAGCGTGCGACGCGCGACGCGCAAAGTGTCGTCGCGCGCGACGCAACGCCGGTTGTGCCGGTTCAGGCCGCAGAGCTTTCCGGCGTTTTGGGCAAGCGCCTGTTCGTGTCAATTGATCCATCCGGGGCGCAGGCCGCCGCGCAGGCGTATGGCGATCTGTATGCACGAAGTTCCGCGGCCCTGCCCGATGAGGCGGTGCAGCCCGATTATCGGAACCGCATCCTGGCCTATTATCCGTTCCATCCGCAATTCCTGCATTTCCTCAACACGAAGCTCGCGACCGTCGAGACATTCCAAGGAACACGCGGTGTCCTTCGCCTGCTGGCGCTCATCGTGCGGGATATCTGGACGAAGAAGCAAAACATCCCGATGGTACACACAGCGCACGTCAATCTGCGCGATCCCCGCATCGTCGACGAGATTTTGGGGCGCACCCGGTCGGGCGAGCTGAAGACCGTGCTCGACACCGATGTCGGCGGTCCGGATACCAGCATGCTGGCGACAGGGCTCAGCCGGGCCGAGATCGCCGATCGGCGCAACCCGCATCCCGCGGGTTACCCGCTGCATGAGCTGGCATGGCGCACGGTGTTCTTGCACAGCCTGGTCGGCCGGGCAGAGGGGCTTAGCTCGAACCTCTTTGGCATCACCGAGCGCGACGCACTGTTCGAGACAGCCTTTTCCGGGCTGACCCCGCCGCAAGTCGAAGCGGCGCTACGCGAAATTGAGAATACCGCATTCTATCTCCGCTTCGATCGCGACCATGGCCGCTATTTCGCCAGCCTCGAACCGTCGATCAATCGCGCCCTTGCGGAGATCAGAGAAGGGCTGCGCGACCGCGACGAGCAGGTCAAACAGCTGCTCGCCGCGACCGCGCGCAAGGTCGTTGGCGCCCAGAACGGCTTGTTCCGTGTCATTCCCGACGTGGCGGAGCCGGAGCACATCAACGACAATCTCGGCAGGCCGGTTCTCGGCATCGTGGCGCTCGACGTTGATCGTCTCGACCCGGTGGCCATGATCGAAACCAAAGGGCCTCGCGAAACGCGCGTTCAGCAGAACATCGTCTTTGTGTTGGTCCCCGAGACCACGTTCCTCGAAGGCGATCAATGGTCGGAGGATCGCACCCAGAAGGCCAACGAGGACCGGAACCGCATCGCCGATCTGGCACGCGATGTACTGGCTCGTCGCAGGTTGAAGGCGAAGCCCGAGGATTACGGCATCAGACCCGAGCAGCTCGCTCGCGACGACTTCGACGCGCGGATGCGCGAACGCGAGCTGGCGCTTCAGACGGCGGTGACCGGTCTCTACCGCGTGCTGTGCTTCGCATCCGCGTCTTCGGGCGCGGTTGTCCGGAAGGAGATCAGCCCGGCCGCGGGCGAGGGCGGTGCCGCCGTCCTCGCCGAAATCCAAAAGCTGCTCAAGAGCGAAGGCGAGATGATCGCGGCCGATCGTGCAGCCACAAACGAAGTGCTGATCAGCCTGGGAAAATTATTCTTCGACCTTGGGCAGACGCCGGCGCTCGCCAAGTTGCGCGACGCATTTTTGTGCAACCGGCGTTGGCCGGCGCTGGAGCAACCGGGCTTGTTCGATCGGATCGTGCGCGAAGGCGTTGCCAAGGGACATTGGTGTCTGTTCGAAATGGGCGGCGCCGAACGGACGAAGCCCGAGCGATTTTATAGCCGCGAGACTAGCGATGTGCCACTAGACGCCAATCTTGCCTCCCTCGGTTGGTCGCTCGTCCTCCCCGCGGGAGCGCGGCAACGGGGCTGGGGCGCGACAGCACGGATCGAGGTCTCGACCATCATTCCGTGGGTGACGGCGGTGATCGGAGATACTGGCGCGACGACGGCGGGCGCCATCGCCGCGAAAGTGGTCGAGCAGCACGGGGAGGTCCCGGTCAACACGGTGTTCCAGGCGATCGATCGGATTGTCCAGGACGGCGGGGCGATGACCTATACCGGCGACCCGGCGCAGGAGGAAAAACCGGATCGCCTGTTCTATCGCTCGGCCGCGATGCTACATCAGGTCGCAGCGGACGATGCCGTCGTGGCACCTTCGGAGGCCGCTAAGCGGAGCTGGGTGGAACAGGCCGAGGCCGGATATCGGCTGACCGGTGCCGAGGCTTCGGCTCGCGTGCTCCCGATCCTCGGCCAGTTCGGAAGCCTTTACAATCGCGGCGCCAAGATGACGGTCAGCCTGCTCGATCTGGCGGGGCTCGAGATCGAAGGCGGCGGGCGCGTGCGGCTGTCACTGGAAAACGCCGCGCCGGCGGCGATGAAGCGGCTCGGCGAGTTGTTCGAGGTGCTGGCGACCGTCGTCAAGCCCGGCCAGGACACGGTCGTCGAGTTGGATATCGCACAGCCCGACGACAACGATCCGCTGATCAAGGCGCTCAAAGAGCGGAGGGCGCGTTAGATGGCTGTGGCACTGAACCGTGAGTCGCTCGACGGCTTTTACCGTCGCCGATTGGCCGGGCTGACCAGGTCGGCCCCCTTTGTGTTGCGCATCACCCGGTGGCGGGAGCTGACCGGCCCGATCCTGGTGATCAAGGAGCGGAGCGCACGGCAACAGGCGCCGGCCGCGCAGGACAGCGAGGTCGTGCGCGCGCTGCGGCCCCCGAAGAAGGCCAATCTCACGGAGCGGGGCTATATCGCCGGGGAACCGCAACGCCGCGTGTTGCCGGTCCTGAAATCGATCCTGGGGCGGGTGCGGGACGAGGCCGGTGTCCCACTTCATCTTGAGCGCTGGATGACGATCGAGGGGCTTCGTCAGGTCGTCACCCTTCCGCTGGACGAGGAAGCGGGTGCCAAATTGGCGCTGATCTTTCGGCTGCACGAGCGGATCGCCGATCTCGATCGGATCGAGCTGATTGCCCGCCGCGCCGAGCGCCTGACACGGGAGGAGGCGCACTACCTGCTGTCGCGCATGACACGCTTCGACCCGGCCGCAAACCGCTGGGCGATGGCCGGATTTCGCGTTCTGCTGGGCGGCCAGCCAAAAGACCCGGCAGTTAAAGAGTTTCTCAACCGCTTGCGCGGCATCTGAGCCCCTCGGCTAGCTCAGGGCTCTCAAAAAAGAGGTTGCGATGGATACGCTGCTGCCGGTCGCAGGGCCGCTCCTGATCGAGCATGGCTTTCCCTGCCACCAGGTCGGCGCCGAGACCCAGCGCGAGCGTGGCACCAGCTCGGCTCTTCCTCCTCTGTATTTTCTTCATGTCTGGTGGGCGCGCCGCCCGCTGACACCGAGCCGTGCGGCAATTCTGGCTTCGCTCTCCCCGCCCGACCTTTCGCCCGACCAATTCCTGCGCCAACTCGGGATCGAGCAGCGGGTCGCCGAAATCGGTGACGACGCCTGGATCCTGACTGGAAACATCCTCGATCGCATTCGCCGCAACGAGGATGGCAGCGAAACGCTGCCGGTCGATGCTGTCGTTCTCAGGCGTTTCGAGACGGAACAAGCCCGCCGGGCGAAGGCGAGAACCGTCGCGGCCGAGCTTGAACGCGCGGCCCCGACACTCGCAAACGATCCGGTGCTGACGCGTTGGAAACGCGATAGCCGCCCGCTCGCCGGACAATGGGTGAGGCAGGGAACGGAGCTGGCGATCGAACGGCGCCCTGGCGACCCCGCCTTGATCGCCGAGCGCATCGAATTCGCCAAATCCAAAACAGTAAAAGAGGCCCTAGGCCTAATACTGTTCATTTAGATATCTGAATTGCCTTGGTGATGTTGATCACCGGTAGGGTGCAGTCGGTTTTGCGGCGGATCGGGAAGTTACTCATCTTGCGCTTGACCCCGCGGGGGTTGCGACGGTTCCGGCTGGAGACGACACGCTCGTCGAGGAGTTCGGTGAGCACCGCCTCATGAAATGCCTTTCTCCGCCGAGGGGGGAAGGGCGGCAAAGACAGCAAGTTTACGGCGCACGACGCGGACGGCGTGCAGAAACGAGAGCCGATCGGGATCTTTGTCGGCCCGCAACGCGGCCTCGTGCATCAGGCCGCGGACCGCGAAATGCGCCAGGATCAGCCCGTAGAACTCCTGACGCACGAGGTCCGGGGTTTTGCTGCGCAGCACGATGCGGGCGCCGCGCAGATGGGTCTTCAGTTCGTCGAGAGCGGTCTCGATTTCCCAGCGCTCATGATAGAGCGCGGCCAATTGGTGGGCCGGGGCGTGATCGGGATCGAGGATCGTGGTGATCAGCCGATACAAGGGTTCGGCTCCAGCCACGCCGTCCAGACGGTACTCGATGACGCGCACCATCACGCCATTGGTCTTGTGCCGACGATCGTGCTCACAGGCATAGAGATGGCTCAGGTAAGAGCCGTCGGGCAGACGTTTGGCGCAGGGCAAGCGAATGTTCTTCTTGATCCGCCACAGCAGCGCGGCACCGGTGGCGCACGCCTGCTGCCACAGCGCAAAGCCGAAGAATTGGCGGTCGGCCAGGCACAGCATGTCCGGCTGCAAGCCCGTCAGCACGTCTCGGGCGAGCGGGATCTCGCCCGTTTCACAACCCGCCATATGACTGCCGAACAGCACATGCGTGCCGTTCTCGACCAAGGACACAAAGCGGATCTGCGGGTAGGCGCAATTGCCGCGGCTGCTGCCGGGCCGGCCAAAGGCCGCGGCGTTCACCGCTTCGTCGGCAACGTCCAAGGTGCTGCCGTCGAGGCTGACCAGACGCCATTGCCGATACCAGGCGCCGCGCGTGGCGGGCATCGCGATCGGCCGCACCACCGCATCATGAAGCTGGCGCAGCGCTTCCCAGCCGAGCCGGGTGCGGGCCTGCGAGATGCCGGATTTGCCGGCCACCTTGAGCGGGAGCGCAGGATCGCGCAGCCATTGCAGGCCTTCCAGCAGGCAGCGCAGCACCTCGCGATAGGAAGCCTGCATGAAAAGCGCCAGGGCGATCACGTAGTACACCACCACATGCGCCGGCAGATCGCGCTCGCGCAGACTGGCTTTGCCGCTCGCCGCCAGAACCGCGCGCACCGTGCTCAGCGGAAAGGTCTTGGTGATCACCCCCAGGCTAATGTAATCGGTGATCCGTGCCCCCGCCGGAAGGGTCGCAACCGTGCGCGCCATCGCCACTCTCCTCGCAAACCAGCGACAGCGTAGCGCCGTGGGGCGCTTAAGTGCACAGTATTAGCCCTAGGCCGGGTTCTGAAGTGGGATGCCGAGGATCTCTACGGCTACGAACGAGCGTTTACGATCAGCGCCGACGGCCAACCCAACCAGCTGGTCGTGCTCGATCCGACGGCCGGCGGCGGTTCGATCCCGTTTGAGGCCCTTAGGCTCGGCCACCGGGTCATTGCCAACGAGCTGAACCCGGTCGCGGTGTCGATCCTCTATGCGACGCTCGATTACCCGGCGCGGTTCGGGAAGTCGCTGGTTGCCGATATTCGGGAATGGGGAGAGCGGCTGGTTCGCGCAGTTGAGAAAGCGACCGCGCCCTTTGTCGTATTCTCCGAACTGCCAGCGCAAGAGCGGGAGCATCTGCGCCAAACGCTGCGGCGATGCCCGGAATTGCTTCCAGCCTTCGATGTTCCGGAGCACGATCACATCGGCCAGCTGTTCTGCCGCCAAGTGACGTGCCCGACCTGCGGGGGCGAGGCGCCGCTGTTGAATTCGTGCTGGCTCGCAAAAGACGACGAAGAGCCGTGGGCGGTGCGGGTCATTCCCGATGGCCGGAAGCGCGGGGGCAGGGTGCGGTTCGAGGCCTATCGCGTCGTCGACGGCCGAGGGCCTAACGGCGAAGACCCCGATCTCGCGACCGTGAACGATGCCATCGGCACCTGCATCCATTGTCGCCAGTCGATCTGCGCAGAGGAGATCGAGGACCAGGCGAACGGGCGGTCGGAGCATGGCCGGTGGACGGATCGGCTCTATTGCGTCGCCGCGGTTCGCTTCGAGCCGAAGCTCGACGAAAACGGTCATCCGGAGCGCTACAAGAGCGGCGAGCGGAAAGGCGCGATCAAGACGCAAAAGGTGCGCTTTTTCCGGGCTCCGAACGAGCGCGATCTCGATGCTCTCGCCGCAGCCGAGCGACGCCTAGCCGAGAAATGGCCCGAATGGGAGAGCGCGGGGCTAATTCCAACTGAGGCAATCCCGCAGGACATCAACGATCCTCGCCCGATCCGGTATGGGATGCCCCGCTGGTGCGACCTCTTCACGCCGCGCCAACTCCTCGGGCACCTGACGCTGATCGAAGAGCTGCGGCGGCTCACACCCGAAATCATCGCCGCGCACGGAGAGGCGCGCGGCCGCGCGATCGTCACCTACCTGCAATTCGCGATCGACAAGGGCGTAGATTACAACTCTAAGCAAACCCGGTGGCACTACAGCCGGAGCGTCCTCATTGGGACCTTCGGACGACATGATTTCTCGCTGAAATGGACCTTCGGCGAGATGATATTCACCGGTTCGAATTCAGGGGCCGCCTGGGCTCTGGACCAGGTCATTGACGCTTACAAGGGGATTGCCGAGCTTGTTGAGCCGATACACCGGCGCGTCGTGGCCGGCGGCCAATTGCCGGTCAAAATTCTCCACGGCACCTCAGCGCATTTGCCGACAATCACCGACGGCTCGGTCGATCTCGTCTGCATCGACCCGCCCTACGGCAAGAACGTGCAATACGGCGAGCTGTCAGATTTCTACTATGTGTGGCAGCGCCGTACCCTGCGCGATCTCTATCCCGAAGTTTATTCGCGGCGGCTCGTCAACAGGCGCGACGAGGCAGTGGAGAATCCTGCCCGAGACGGCTCTGCTGCAGCCGCAAAGGCCGAATACCAACGGCTGATGAGCGAAATCTTTAAGCAATGCCAAAGGGTACTAAAGCAGAATGGACTGATGACTGTCATGTTCACGCATCTTGAACAGGATACATGGGAGGCATTGACCCGATCGCTTATCGAGGCGGGTTGGACGATTACCTCGACGGTGCCGGTCGCATCTGAGAGCGAGCATTCAATCCATCAGATGGATCTGGCCGCGGCGGCGAGTTCGATCTTCATCACCTGCCGGAAGCGCGATACGCGCGAGGCCGTCCCCGCGACCTGGACCGGCATTGGCGGAACAGGTGTGCAGCAGCGGGTACGGCGCGCTGTCGAAGAGGGGTTACGCGATTTCGCGCCGCTGCGCCTGAATCCGGTCGATGAGATGGTCGCTTGTTACGGGCGCGCGCTCCAGGTCCTGTCCGAGCATTGGCCGGTCATGGACGGCAACGAGCCGGTGAGCCCGATCCGCGCGATGAACGAGGCATCGAGCGTCGTCGCCGCGAACCAAATTGCCCGCGTCGCCGAGGGTCGGATCAGCGTTGCCGAACTCGACGGCGAAACCTGTATGGCGCTGACTGTGTTCGGCATTTTCGGGTTCGCCGAATTCGCCTTTGACGAGGCCCTCAATCTTTCGCGCTCGCTCGGCATCGGCCTCTACGGCGCCGCCGGCGGCTACGAGGTCAACAGCGGCAGCATCGGGTTCAACACCGCCGCCGAGGGCCGAGCGCGCCGCGCCCGAGGCGCCGAGGCCGAAGCACAGGGATTCGCGGCCCCGCTCGTCCGGCGCGGATCGAAGCTGCGGCTCGCCTTGCCGGAGGAACGTGACCCGCGCCGGCTATCGGCGCCGCAGACGGATTGGGATCGCCTTCAAGGGCTGATCATCGAATACCGCCGCGGCGATACGCCGGTGGCCCGCGCCTACCTCGACCGCAACGCCGCCGACCGCGAGGAACGCATCCTAGACCTGCTCGACGTGTGGGCGGCCGAGATCGCCGATCCCGAGTTGAGGCGCGAGGCGGCGCTGATTCGTTTCGGCCTGCGCCGGGCCGCAGCCTAGGAAGACGCCGCGATGCCGGCCGACGGTGGCGAGCGGAGCGGTTTTCTTTCTGTAGCATGGCGGCTCACCTACGACACCGGCGTCCCCGGTCCCGACGGCACACCGACCGAGATCCTCCGCGACTTCTATCTGCCGGCATTGTCGCGGGCGGTGGCGTATGACCGCGTGGCCGGCTACTTCCGCTCAACCTCGCTGGCTGCCGCGGCGCAGGGCTTCGAGGCGTTCGTGCGACATCAGGGCAAGGCAAGGCTCGTCGTCGGCGCCGATCTCGACCAAGCCGATGTTGCCGCAATCCTGAAAGGCGAAGAGGCAAGGCGAGATGAGGCACTCCTCGCCGCACTGGGCATTCCTGAGGAGTGGCCGGAGGACGTGCGTGAAGGGGTCGGTCTGCTTGCCTGGATGGTTGCCCGCGAGCGGCTCGACGTGCGGGTTGCTTTCCGCGTGCACGCCCGAACCGGAAGGCCGTTGATGCCGGAATCGGTCGCCGACGGCTATGTGCACATGAAATTCGCCATATTGCGCGATGCGCGCGGCGACCAGCTCTACATCAGCGGCTCGCTGAACAAATCGCGCACGGCATTGCACCTCAACGCCGAAAACATTGATGTGCATTGCTCCTGGCGCGGTGAGGACCCCGCCGCCCGCGTCGCCGACGCCGAACAGCGGTTTGGGCTGTTGTGGAGCGACGAGAATGCAGCGATGCGGGTCATACGGCTTCCGGAGGCGGTGCAGCAACGGCTGATCGAGTTTGCCAAACCGCCTTCATTCCGGCAGCCCGACAGGCCGGTCGAGCCGGGCGAACTCAGCGAAGGACCCGCGATCTCGGCGCTCGAACAGCTCCGCTTTGCATTGCTGCGCGACGGCCCGCGCCTGCCGAACGGCCGCGCCGTCGGGATCGCTACTGCGCCGATCGAGCCGTGGCCGCATCAGGCCGTCGCGGCGCGCAGGCTGATCGATACCTTCCCCTTCTCCTGGCTGCTCTGCGACGAAGTAGGCTTGGGCAAGACCATCGAAGCCGGGCTTGCGCTGCGATCGCTATACCTCTCCGGGATCGCCAAACGAATTCTGATTGCCGCGCCCGCGAGCCTGACCCGGCAATGGCAGCGCGAAATGGCGTCGAAATTTCTGATGCCATTCGGCCGGGCGCGGTCCGGATTGCCTTTGCTCCACGAATTTATCTTTCCTGGCGAAGCCGACCGGCCGGCTGTCTCCTTGTGCGAGCCGGCTTTGTCGATCGTTTCGACTGGCCTTCTCGTCAGGCAGGACCGGCGCGAGGACCTGAAGCGGACCCGCAGCTTCGATGTGGTGTTGCTCGACGAGGCTCATTACGCACGCCGCCGTAACCCGACCGGGGGAACGCGCGTCGAGCCTGATTTTGGCACGTTACATCGGCTGCTTACGGATGTGCTGCAGGACAAGACAAAGGCGCTTTACCTTGCTACTGCGACGCCAATGCAGCTGCATCCGATCGAGGCAACCGACCTGGTGTCGCTGACGCGCCGCGTGGGACCGTTTCTCGATGATCCAAGCTTGTTGATCGGTTACTACGAAGCGCTTGGCACATTAGTGAACGACCGTGAATTGCTGCCAGTTGAATGGGAGTTCCTGCGCCGCTCGATAACTCTGATCGAGGAGCAGGACCCACCCCTTTGGGCTTGGCTCATGGCCAATGTCATCGACGCGCGCATGCGTATTGCGGTCCGCAGATGGCTCAACGATGGTGTGCGACCGACCGGTCTCGATCGCCGGAGCATGCGCCGGCTGATCTTCGCCGCCTCGCCGTTGTCGCGCGTCATGCTGCGACATTCGCGCCCGCTGCTTGAGATTTATCGCGAGCGCGGCCGCCTTACCGACAACCTTGCACAACGCGAAATCCTGCCGATCCCGCGCATCGTCTTCACCGATAACGAGCGCGCCGTTTATGACGAATTGGAGAATTACTGCAAAGGCCTTGCCGAAAAACTCGGCGGACGGCGCAACAGCACTCGTGCGCAGTCGCTCGGGTTCTATCTTAGCTTTCTGCGTTTGCGGTTTGCGTCGAGCCTCTATGCCATTGGCGAAACATTGCGGCGCCGACGAATCCGTGTTCAGCATACGCAACTCGCAATGACGAGCGGCGAGAACGCCAGCGAAGTGGATCATGAAGACGAGGTTGCCGGTGACGGCGAAGATGATGAGGCGGTGATTGGTGAGCTGTTGCGCGACCGCACGTCAGACGATCTCGCATGGGAACGCGGGAAAGTCGATCAGCTCATCGAGCGGCTCAGTACCCTAACCGAAACGCCATCAAAATTTCACTACCTGCTCCAGGTGCTTGACAGCTCCAGCCGTCGGTTGGGCGACAATCGGATCAAGCAGGTGGTAGTCTTTACGCGGTTCGCCGACACCCTAGACGATATCGTCCGCCGTCTTCACAGCATCAGCGCCAGCTTGCTGATTGGAACCTACTCAGGCCAGGGCGGTCGGTTCGTCGATCCGGCGACGCACGAATGGGTTGGGGTCGAGCGGGACCAAGTGAAACACCGTTTCATGCGCGGTGAAATCGACATTCTCGTTTGCACCGACGCGGCGGCGGAGGGCCTCAACTTGCAAAGCGCCGACTTGCTGATCAACTATGATCTACCGTGGAATCCGATGAAGGTCGAGCAGCGGATCGGCCGCATCGACCGCATCGGGCAGAAACACGATAAGGTTTATGTCTTGAACCTGTGCTATGCGGGATCTGCCGAAGAAATCGTCTATGGCAGGCTTCTGCAGCGGCTGGCACAGGCCGGTCTGATTGTGGGCACACAGCAGCTTTCCCTTCTCCCAGTAACCGAGCATGAGTTCGAGGATTTGGCGACTGGGCGGCTCTCGGAAGCGGAACTGATCGCGCGCGCCGAAAAAAGGGCCCGTGAGGCGCAGGTCCGCCAACGAAGCATGGAGATCCCGCCGCAGGATCTGTTCGAAGTCTACGAGCGCCTTGATGCGCAGGCGCAACAAAGGCGGCCACCGGTGACCCTCGACGACATCTGGGCCGCGATCAGCGGTTCGCCCTATCTGGTGTCACTCGGGTGTCGCGTTCTGCCCGATACGGGCGCCCGCGCAATCGAGCTGAATCACATTCCCGGAGTGGCCGATGGGTCCGTGCTGACCGTTTCGCGCGAAGCCTATGAGCGCGGCTTGCCGGATGAGACCCCATTGAGTTTCGCCAGCTATGGCGACCCGGCATTCGAGGCGATCCTCGCTCTGATAGAGGCGAGCGGTATCCCGCAGGGCATATGTCGGGTGGCCACCTCCATTCCAGGAACCGATGATGCCGAATTGGTTGGCTACGTAGCTATGTGTCGGGGGGAGAATGGCGAGCCCATGCCACGCGCTTTCCTCGATATGAACGATTTGAATCACCTCACTGTCGAGGGAGAAGTCCCGGTGCCGCCCGCAGCGGTAGAGGAACTGCGCGAACGACTCCACACGCTCGCCAGAGATGAATTCGGACTTGTGGCGGCTGCGCCGCGGATTGAAGCTGTCAATGTGACAGCGGGGCGCTCGCAGGCGCATCTGACCCGGCTCGTGGCGAAGCATTTCATCCTTTCCATGCAGGCTGCCCGCCGCGGCGAAGCAAATTTCGCGCGTCAGCTCGACATTCTCGACGAATTGGCAGCAGACCGCGCAGAGCTGCGGCTTCCAAGAATGCCGGTGGACCAGCTCCGCTCGTTACCCGGCGTGCCGTTTGTGATCCGCCTTCCTGCCGCCGGCAACGATGTACCGTTCGACGCACCGCGCCCTTTGCTCAAGGCCGCCGTCGACCTCGCCGCCCGCGAGGCGGCGGCGCTCCATCGCCGCCAAT
This sequence comes from uncultured Alphaproteobacteria bacterium, assembly GCA_963846635.1. Lineage (GTDB taxonomy): Bacteria > Pseudomonadota > Alphaproteobacteria > ATCC43930 > CGMCC-115725 > AP-15. The sequence continues at coordinate 124,869 of CAWJXM010000052.1, forward strand.
CCGACATTACCACTGAGCAGGTTCTCGCCCGGCTATAGCTGCTGGATGGGCTAAAGGCCAGATCAAGACTTGGGTCGCCCATCGGAGAATTTGATATGGTATTGGCGGATTTCAGCTTGGAGACTCGGTGGGGCGGTAGCCGCGTACTGCAACGGGTCATGGACCACCTGCTACCACCTATCACGCGCGCGTGCGAGCGAGCGAAATACTCCAAGCAAATCGCGTGAAAACCAGCTCTAGAGCGTGATGAGATTAGATCGGATCGGCGACGGAGCGATTTGTCTTTTCAATTTTGGCGAAATCGGATTCACGAAGCGAGCTGGTATGGAGGCCAGCCTGTGATGGGACGACCTTATTCGATGGATTTGCGCGAGCGGGCGGTTTGGGCGGTTGAGCTTGAGGGCCTATCGCGGCGCGCGGCGGCAGTACGCTTCGGGGTGGCGGCGAGCACGCTGATCACATGGGTCGCCCATTTTCGGGCCAGCGGCGATTTACGTCCTGGTCAGATGGGCGGGCACAAGCCGAAGAAGATTTCAGGCGATCACCGTACCTGGCTGTTGGAGCGCTGCCGTGAGGCCGGTTTCACCCTGCGGGGGCTTGTGAGCGAGCTGGGAGAGCGCGGTCTCGTGGTCGACTACCGGTCGGTGTGGGAATTCGTCCATGCCGAGAAGCTCAGTTACAAAAAAAAGACGCTGGTCGCCAGCGAGCAGGACCGTCCCGAGGTCGCCCGACGCCGCGCGCAATGGCTGAAATATCAGCCCAAGATCGAGCCCTCGCGGCTGGTCTTCATCGACGAGACCTCGACCAAGACCAACATGGCGCCGCTCAGAGGCTGGGCGCCCAAGGGTGCGCGCCTGCCCGGCAAAGCGCCCTTCGGCCATTGGAACACCATGACGTTCCTGGCCGCCTTGCGCTGGGATCGGGTCGCGGCGGCGTGGCTGCTGAACAAGCCGATCAACGGCGAGCGCTTCCAGATCTATGTCGAGAAGGGGCTCGCGCCGACCCTATCGCCCGGCGATATCGTGATCATGGACAATCTCGGCTCGCACAAGGCCAAAGCCGTTCGCGCCGCAATCCGGGGCGCCGGGGCCAAGCTCCTCTTTCTCCCGAAATATTCCCCGGACCTGAACCCGATCGAAAAGCTCTTCGCAAAGATTAAACATCACTTGCGAAAGGCTCAGGCGCGATCTGTCGATGCCGTCTGCCAGACCATCGGCCAAATCCTCGCCGCCGTCACGCCACAAGAATGCTCAAACTACCTCGCTCATGCCGAATATGAACGAACCTAAAATCATCCTGCTCTAAATGCTCGATCGGTTATTGCGGTCGGCCCGCGCGAGCCGCTCGGCCTCGGCCTGCGAGTCCCCGCCGTCGAACTCACGAATTACGGCGCGCTCTTCGAATTCGTAATCAACCCGAACTACGGATAAGAGTTGAGGGGGTTCCCAAAGAACCAAGGCTTTGACAGCATCGGCTTGCGAACCCTGAGCGTCAAACCCGAGTCTGGAGAGCCCCTCAATGGCAATCGATATCACAGCGCTGTATTGCTGTCTCGATGACTTCTGCAAGCTGTTCGCAGACTGGGAAGCGCACCGGCTGCTCCCGTCGGAGCAGACCAGGCAGCGCCCAGGCAAGCTGTCGCGCGCCGAGATGCTGTTCATTGTGGTGCTGTTTCATCTCTCGCCGTTCAAGCACTTCAAGGCATTCTACTGCTACGGGATCGGCCAGCAGTATCGCGGCTGCTTTGGCGATCTGCCGCACTATGACCGCTTCGTCAGCCTGATGCCGCGGCTGTTCGCCCCTCTGATGGTGCTGCTGCACAGCCTCAGCGGCGAGCCGAGCGGCGTCTACTTCGCTGATTCAACCAAGCTCGCCGTCTGCCACAATCGCCGCATTCACCGCCATAAGGTGTTCGAGCGCCTCGCCGCACGCGGCAAGACCAGCATGGGCTGGTTCTACGGCCTCAAGCTGCACTTCGTGATCAACCACAAGGGTCAGATCATGGCGCTGAAAATCACCCCCGGCAACACCGCCGACAGCACCGTGCTCGACGCGATGACCCAGCACCTGGCCGGCACCCTCTACGCCGACAAGGGCTACATCGGCCGCGAACTCTTCACCAAACTCTGGCAGCGGGGCTTGCACCTCATCACCAGCATCCGGCGCAACATGCGGAACGATCTCATGCCGCTGGCCGACAAGATCATGCTGCGCAAGCGCTTCCTCATCGAGACCGTACTCGATACTCTGAAATCCGAAATGGGGCTTGAGCATTCACGCCACAGGTCGGTGATCAACGCCATGGTCCATGTCCTGTCCTGCCTCGTCGCCTACGCGTTCAGGCCGGGCAAGCCTTCCATCTCGCTCACAAGCCAACGCCTCGAGGCGTATCCGTAGTTGGGGTTACGTACAAACACCGGTGTTTGGACCAATGCGCAATCACGCCACGTCACACTACTTCGCAAAAGGCGGCCTTCGCCGGAGTAGGGTTTCTCGCTGGTTCGGGCATTATGAGGCGGGAAAATATCAGCCAGTCAGGGCACCGGCGAGGGTGTTTTCGACCGCGGACCGCAATCGTAGTCTGGATCAGGCAGCTGGAGTGTCTGGGCCGCCCTCGAACGTCTCGTGCCGCGGTCCCGCTTTCGGGCCGGGCGATGCGTGGCTCTTTCTCTGGTAAGCCGCGAGCACGCCGGGGAATAATCGCAGATGCCGCCGGATCGAAAGCCCCATGGCCGCATTCCAGCCGATCAACGCCGTCGTCGCCGCTAGCGCCGCCCCGGCGGGGCCAAGGGAGCGGATAAGCGCGGTCCCGATCGCGGCATTTACCGCGGCACTGCAGAGAAGCAGTGTGGCCGCGCTCCGCTCGTGTCCGGTCATGTTCATCAGTTGGAGCTGGGACCCAGCCGCCGCGGCGATCACTTGGCCGATGAGGAGGATCCGCAGCGCCGGCGCACCGGCCACGAAGTCCCGTCCGAAGAGGGCGAGAATAGGCTCTGCGAGGACCGAAAGGGGAAGCGCGATGCAAGCGGCGCCCAGCAGCATCCACGAGGCCGCCTTGGCAACAACCGCTCGCAAAACGGCTTGATTGTTGCGAACGAACAGGTCCGAGATTGCGGGCGCGAGCAGCGCGTTGACCGCTGTTCGGGGCAGCGTCACCGTAAAGGCGATATTAAACGCCACGGCGTAAATCCCGGCAGCCTTGGTATCGACCATCCAGCCGAGCAGCATAACGCCGATGCGATTCATGAGTGCCTCGGCGACATTGATGGCAACTAAGGGTAGGGCGGGCCGACGCCAATTCTTCCGGTCGTACACCAGACCGATGCTCTCCAACTCTTCTGGCCTGAGTTGACGTATGGCAAAGCTCACGAGCCCGAGCCCGGCGGCCGAGCCGAGCACAGTTACTACCATCGCCCAACCAGCGTCGATTCTCCATCCTGCGCCCACGCTCGCGAAGAAGATGACCCCAAGCAGTACCCCGTCCCGCACTACGCGGTCGGGCGCCAGCGCCGCGACCACACCGCCGAACCCGCGCACCACCGCGGCTCGGATCCATAGGAGCGCCAGGATTGGCACCAAAGCGAACCCGACAGCAAAGGTCTTAGCAAAATCGGGCGGCAGTTTTCCCGCTTGAGCCAAGATGGCGGCGACGCCGGTTAAAGCGATGCCGCAACCGACAGCGGCCACCCGTCGCGACGCATACTGGATCACTCCCCGTAGGAAGCCAAAGGCCCGCGTTGCCAGGTAAGCGGGTACGAACCGCAAGAGGGAGATATCGAAGCCAAGTGCAGAGAGGTAGGCGAGCACCGTCACCCAGGCGAGGACGTAGACGTAGATGCCGTAGCCGTGAGGACCGATCGCTCGCGCGACCGCGAGCTGCGCGCAATAGGTGAGACCAGCGCCGCCGACGAAAACGACTGATGCGGCGATGCTGCCGCGCGCGAGCTTGGCGTCGAACCCGCGAGATGCGGAGGGGTCGCTGCCGGCTTCGCCTGCGGGCGCCATCGGAGCCGATCGGGCTCGGGCGATGACAGCGCGATCGGCCTGGGGTTCGTTCATGAGCCTGTACCTACCCCAGGCCATACCCCGCCAAAACGTTGCCCCGGATCCCGAGCACGATCGCCTCGATGCTGTCCACGCCTTCGCCGAGCGAACGCCGATCAGCCCCGTCGACGCAGGTGACAGGCCGATTCCGCGCCCGAAGCAGCTCGTACAGTTGGTCGAAGATCCAGAACGATCCGAGATTCGTCCACGCGTCAAACAGCTGCTCGAACCTGCCTTGGCGGCGGCGCCGTCCGGCGAGACGGGCCTCGAGGATCTCCAAAGGCGCGTCGAGCCGGACAAGCAGGTCCGCTTCCGGGAGAACAGCCAGGGCGAGCCCGATGCGCTCTCGATCAGCCGCCCGAGCGAGCAGGGCAAGGGTGTATACGGCTTGGACGAAGCCCTGATCGAACAACACGATGTCACCTGTTGGAGCGGCTTCTCGCCAGGTGCGAGAGAGACGGAGCAGGTATTGACGAACTCTCAACGAGTGGACGGCGCTCCTCGGCGCGAGCACCCGCCTCAGCTCCGCCGCAGCGTCCGGCTCGCCCGGATCGGCGGAATGCCCCGCTGCTGCAATACACTCGACCATCGGCCGGACCAGACGGCGCAGGGCGGTGGGAATGCACAAACGCGCCAAGCCTTCGGGCCGGGCTAGCGGGGATTCCGACGGCCGGTAGCTCAGCACAAGCCTGACGTTGCGACCGCGTTCGCGCAGCCGATTGGCGAGCGCTGTAGCCAGAGTCGTCTTACCGACGCCTGGTGGACCGAAGAGTTCGATAATCATGACCCAGCAGCCCCCTAGAGCAGGCTCCAAATCTCACGTTTGACCGAGCGAATAACTTCTGCAAGCGGCCGTTCTGCGTCGACCCGCACAATCCGCGCCCCGGGGAACACGAGATGGCTCGCGGCTTCGATGCGCCATCGGATCACGGTCGGGTCCATTTCAGGTTCGCGGCGTGCGGCGGTTTCGGGGGTCACTTCCAGCTTAAGCACGAGATCAGGCGGGAGGCGGCGAGCAAGTCCGTAGATTCGCGCCTCGAACCGGCGAAGCCAACCTGGCGCCCGCTTCAACCTCGGTAGCAAAGGACCGTCGTTGTAACCAGCATCTTCGTTCTGAGGATAGCGGTCGGCAACGATGACAAGCCCCCGGGCGGCTCCGCGGTGCGCCGCTCTCAGCTTGATCCGCTTCTCCGCAGCCACGGCCGTAGCCCAGACCACCATGAGCGAGCTGTACAGCGCACCGGGCGCGCGGTCCGAGATCAGGCCGTGCGAAGCTCCGCGGGGCTTCGCCCCAAGGAGACGCGTGATCACCGGGACCATGATCTTAAACGGCCGGAGGAGCAGCGACGGCCTGCCTTCCCCAGTCCCAAAGTAGATCGGCATTACGTCGACTTCGGAGCCGAGCCAATCCCGGATTGCCGCCGCCACCGTCGTCTTCCCGCTTCCGTCGACGCCGATCATCGCCGCCACGCACCCACCGCCGGGCGCGCGCCGGCTAGACGGACGAGGTGCATAAAGAACGCGCTTGTTTATCGTGCCGGCCGCCCATAGGACGGCCCGTACGCAGCTCCGCAGCCGCGCCTCGACGGCCGTGTAGGTGCAATGCACCGCCAGCTCTTTTCGGATCCGGCGCCGCAGTGGGCCTTGGCGATTGAGGGGTAGCCCACAAAAGACTGCGTCGACTACCTCATCGGCGAGATCGTCCACGAACGCCTCGCCGGCCCGCTTCCGCAGGGTCGTGCGATCGAGCCGCTCGGAGAGTTCTGCCCGATCAAGCTCAAATTTGCGGTCGCGAGCACCCCGTTGGCGGAGCGCAATCGGATCCGTCAAATTCGGTTCGATCGCAGCACGCACCACCAGCAGGAGTGCCTCGCTCGCCGGATCCAATACCCGGATCGGTAAGGACGGGTGCGGTACGGCCCGGTTTAGGAGCGTGGCCTCCCACGGAAGCCGGTAGTTCTTGAGGAGACTTTCGCCGATTACGAGGCGGAAATGAAGATGGAGGTGGACGATCCGGCCGCTAGGTTCGTCGTAGCCCAGATAGCTCGATACCGCAGGGTGATCCCGGTTGGCCACGTCGGGGAAGCGTTTGAAACCCTGATCAAGAAGGATCGCTTGGGCGCGGTGCTGCTCTTCTCGTCCGATCAGCAAATCGAGATCTGCCTCGCCGGACAAGGCTATATAGACGCGCCGGCGGCTCTTCCAATAACAGTAAGTGAGCTTCTGCTGATGGAATTCGCCCAGGATCGCTAACATCAGCGTCAGGGGTGGATTTTGCACGCTCGGGCGCTCGATAATCGCGAACTTCGCTCTGCCCTTCCGGATTTCTTGCTGTCCCGTGGCGAACGGCGCCATGCCTAACCCCGCAGCCCGAGCGATAATGCCCCCGCCTGGCAGCCTCATCCTGCCGCTCCGACAACGCGCGGGCGAGACACAGAGTGAACCAACAAATGAGCACTGATGGTTCGTTCAGTTTTGGATGATTTGTCCTCTTCCTGTCGAAAATCCTTCACGGCTCCGACCGCTTGTGGTCGAGCGATAGGTGCAGTGGTTCCGTCTCCGGCCGTTGTCGCGCGGGCACCAGCCGGCAAATGGTCCCGTCTTGTCACCGTGCTGCTGGTCATAGCTCGTCCTCTCCCGCGCACAGATCGCCCATGTTGCAGACTATTTTGCTTCAGATTTCGGCAGGTGCCGCTCGCCTTCGGCTCGGTTGAGGTCTCGTGCGCGTCGATACCAAAAAAAAGCCTCCCGCTCATTCCCGAACGCGGCCGGCATCTTGGCGCTATCGAGAAAGGCAGGATCGAAGGTTACTCCCAACCGCAATGCTGCCCCTCCATCTCCCGCCTCGGCTGCGCGCTGATAGAAGAGGCGTGCTGAAGCTAGTTCTCGCATACTCATCAAAGCATCGCCACGTGTGACAAGCCCGTCGATCTCAGCATCAGAAGGGGGCTGCCCGCTTACTGCCGCAGCAGGGCGCTGCCCGCTTACTGCAGCCCCTGGCTTTGGTGTCGTCTCCGCCTTTGCCTCGTTTGGTGTCGGCGCGTCGACCGCAATGGTACTGCTTGACTGCAAGAGTGCCGGTCGGGGCGCAGGCACAATAGTATTGTCTTGCAGAGCATTCTGAGTTGGCGGCGCTGCTCCCTCTTTGTTCGATAGAACATGCGCCGCGGCCTTTCTAGGGATCTCCGCGGCAATACGCTGTGCCGGCGGCATGCCCTCTTTCCCTATCTGATCTCCAGGGTTTGGAGCTACCGACGTCTTGTCGGCCCGCAGCGGCGTTTTCTGTTCCGCTACAGGCGGCGGAACGATCGTTTTTGCATGCAAAGCGGTTCCCGCGGCGGCCGGGAAGATTGCGTCGCGTATGTGTCGATCCCAATTGTCGACGTCCGGCGCGATGAAACCCGCCACTCTTTGGTCATCGCGGTGCGCGAATGGCGAGATGTTATGACCTCGTAGGACCAGTAACGCACCGACCACAAGGCATAAGAGAAAGATGCTGGTCCACAGCCCCAAAGACGGACGCCAGCCGTGTGGTCTCGAGATCGAGAGCGCCTCTGCGGCGGCTTGAGGCCGGTTGCCGAAGGTGTCGCCATCTTGAAGAGAGGGTGTGTCGCGAGCGTCGACGACCGTCGTCTTATTGCTTTGCGTTGCCGTGTGGGGGATTAGTCCGTGTATCGCATTAAGGCTTTTCCGGCTGCGGTGCCGGTATTGGGCGTGCTGTTTGAATTCGGCCTGCATTAGGACGACGCAGACGCGTTCGCGACAGTCCTCGCCGGGAATTCCGAGCTCGCGCAGCAGATTGAGTGCGTCCCGCGCCAAGTCCCGGCGGGTGTCCCCTGATTTCACGACGAGCAACACCTTGTCCGCCATAGCCGCGAGCAGCCGCGCCTCGGCGGCGGTGAGAAGCGAAGGGCCATCGATTACGACGCAGTCGTAACTATCGCGCAATCGGCGCAAAAAGCGCAGCACATAACCACTGACGAATGGCAGCAACGGGTCGCCCGAGCGGCCGCGCACTGCCAGGTAATCGAGATTGAGGCCCGGGACGAGTTGGATTGCACGCACCGCCGACTGGTCGTCGAGCGAAAGCGAGTCAAGGGTGCCGGTCTCGACCCACCCGCTCGGTTCATGCGGCACGGCAGATGGTCTGCAATCGAAGTCAACCAGCAGCGCGCGCCGTCCGATGAGTGCCGTGCTGACAGCGAAGCTCACCGCCAGAGTGGTCTTCCCCTCCCGCGGTACACTCGAGCTGATGAGGATTAGCTTGGGCACTCCTTCCGGCGTGGCGAACTGCAACTCCGCGACCACCGAGCGGATTGCCTCAGTATACGCAGCAAACGGATGTTCCATTAGAAACTGGTGCGGCCGCCGCGCAGCGCGGCGACGCGGGATCCGCGGCACCAACCCGATGACAGGGATGCCGAGCGCTTCGTGGACATCCCGGCTGCTGCGAAGCCCCCGATCGAGTCGATCAGCAGCGACTGCCAGAAGGCCGCCGCCGATCAAAAAGACGATTAGGGAGGGTAGCGCAAAGAGAAGCGGATTAGCGGAACTGGGACGATCTGGCGGTGACGCAGGTGATAGGATGCGCAGATCCGAGGACGCGGCTTCCTGCTGCGTGCCGAGCTCCTCCCGGCGTTGGAGCAGCCGCTCGTAAACCTGCGCCGTGGCGGCCGCCGCGCGCTCGAGCTCGCGCAGCTGCGGTTCGGCCTCCTGCGCTTGGCCATTCGCGGCCTTTAACTCGGCGAGCCGCTCGCGGAGCGAGAGCACTTGCGCGCCTGATATCTGAACCTCGCTATTCAGACCGTTGATCTCTTGGCCCACTTCGTCCGAGAGCTTATGCCGAACCTCCGCCAATTCATTCGCCAACCGCAATGCCTTCGGATATTGCTGGCCATTTAAGGTTGCCACTTCCGCTTGGGATTGCTGCAGCTCGACCTCCCGACGGAGAAGCTCTCTGTAGGCCGAGGCGTTGAGCTTTTCGACGAGCAATTCGATGCTGCCACCCCGCCGCTGCAGTTCACGGACTGCGGCTAGTTTCGCCTGCCGGGTTGCAAGGTCCAATTCTGCCGCGCTCAGCTGTCGAGTGAGATCCGCCAGTTGCTGGTCGGAAAGATCGGTTCGATTGGGGCCGGCGAGGCCGTGCGCAATCCGGTAGTTCTGGACGCCAGCCTCGTCCCGCTCGAGCTCCTCCTTGACCTCGGGTATTCGCCGGCCGAGCCAGCGCAGCTCGTCGCTTGCCTGGGCGCGTTTTCGCTCCTCTTCGTTTTGGATAAAAAGTTCGGCCAGCCGGTTCGCGGCCAGCGCGGCCTGGCCGGGGTTTGTCCACTTGAAGGCCAAGGCGATGACGTGCGAGCCGGCTTCTTGATAGACATTGAGGCGACGCACGAAGTCGTCGAGGCGAAGCGCAGCCGATTTGGTCGGCAGCTCTCGCGAAGCGACCAGCTGCGCCAACCCGGCGCGCAGTCGAGCGCCAAATTCGAGCCAGACAGCACTGCCGCTTCTTTGGGCTCCACTCGGCGCTTGAAACCGGGCCGCGCGGAAGTCCGGATCGTGCGTAAGGCTGTCGAGTACCCGTTTCAGAACGGCCTCGGAGGTGAGCGCGGTGATGTAGGTCTGAATGACCGCTTCTATGTCCGCTTCCTCAATGACCGATCTTCCGTCGCCGTGGTAAATTCCTGGAGTGTCGACAACGATCTGCGCCTTGGCGGTATATTGCGGCGGGATCAAGAGACTACCCAACAAGACCAGGGTCATCCCGATGGCCGCTGTCGCGAGGATCCAGCGGCGCCGCCGATACAGGATGCTGAGTAGCTGATGAAAATGGAGGTCGGCCCGCCCCTGATTGCCGCCGCTCCATGAGTATTCGGGGCGATCCACGGTAATCCTCATGCCGGCCAGCGGGCGCTAGCGATGGAAACTCTCACTCGCAAGTGTCCGATGTATCCGGCACAACACTCTGCCGAGGCCGAACCCGGACGACCGTCAATCGCGGGCCATGGGCGGCGCGTCTCCGGAACAGGAAATGTTGTTGTCACTGCGCAATCTCGTTAGTTGGCTCCCGGCGGGACCGCGGGAGCTCGGCTGGCTCGCGACGCCGAGACCAAGCAGAGGGCGATCGTGAACCAAAAAATCGGATCTCGGATGATCAACACGGACATGCCAAACAAGAGAAGGCCGCAGAGCAAGGTTGTGAGCCCCGCCAACTGCGCCTTGTAGGTGCTGTAGAGAGCCGTCGCCGCGAGCCAGAGGAAACTCAAGATCGCCAGCAGCCCTCCCTGGGTGAAGAGATCGAGCGCCGTGTTGTGGGCCTCGAAGTTCGGTGTGCCGTTTACCGAGGGGTGTAGGATGTGTTCCGGCGGGTGCTCCTCGGTCATCCTTCCAGCGGCGATCGAAGTCGGTATCCAAAGATGCGGACCCGGCCCCAGCCCCAGCATCCCAAACTCGAACCCCCGGTTCCAGGCTTCACTCCACAGGCGGAGCCGCAGTTCGACCTCCTGAGCCGAGGTCTTGCCGTTGTCCTTCGACATCGCCTTGGCGAAAGCCGCAGTCTGGGCGGTGATCGAAGGAGCGAGGGGAATTGCCGACGCGAGGACCAGCGGCAGCGCCAAAACAGCCAGCCATGCAGCAGCGGACCGAAAGGTCATGCTCCGCTCCGACGACAGCAGCCATCTCCGGAACTTGAGTGCGATGAAGAGCGGGCCGGTAACCAGAAGGACAACGGTGAACGCATCGGTCTTCGTGAGCCGGCCGACATAGATGGGCAGGATCGCGCACGCGACCGCGACGATCCTCGCGCCCGGCCGGGCCGCGGTCTCGGCCAGATGGAGCGTCAGAAGTCCGAGGGCAGCGCATAGGAGAGCAAGCTGTTCCGGGTTTTCCGACCAGCCGCGGAACCTGTCCCAGAACCAAGGGAGGCTCTGCGGGACGTCAACCAGTCTCCAGGCGTCGGCGAGCTGGAGAGCGAGGGATCCGGTGCCGAACACGACCAGAAGCCAAGCGACCCGACGCAATCTAGACCAGGCATCTGGTTCAACGACGCTCAAGCAGCTGACGGCCGCCAAAAGGGGATAGGCCACGGCGTCGTGCAAGAACCACACCGGATCGTGACTATCCTGGATCGCATATGCCGTGATCGTGCCAATGCTCAGCGCAGTGAAAAGAAGCGCCCAAAACATCAGCAGCCGGGACAGTGCAGGTGTCAGCGGAGGGCCCAGCCGGGTTACTTCACGGCCCAGCATCAGAAGAAGCCAGACCACCAAGCACACTTCGCCCGGTCCGATCGGAGAGCCGTTTGGCCGCAGCTGGGACGACGGCGACAGGAGAAGCCCGAGCGCGAATAGCACGTCCCGCACTAGCGATGCGCTTGACGCCCCGACCTGTTGCGGCGCGCGGCCCCGGTTCCCCGACGGGACCGGCAGCCCCGTGTCGGCGCCCAGGTGGTGGCGGGGGCGGAAGTCGGTATCGGTACCGAGTGGACCGGCGGCGCTATATATGCGCGGTCCGCGATAGGGCGGGTCCCTGGCGTTCGGTTCGAGCATCATGGCAACCTGGCCAATGAATTGCTGGACCGGATCGGATCCATTTTCCGGAATTTGCCGGGATCAGCGCCATCCAGGATCTCGGCGTAGAGCGCGGCGTAGCGCTCGACGATCGTCTCAAGGCCTAACTCTCGCCTCACCAGCTCCGCTGCGCGGTCCGCCATCTCCTGCGCTGTTTGCCGGTCACGGAGCAGATCAAGTATCCTGGTCGCTAAGGCGCGTGGCGCACGCGGCGGGACCAGGAAGCCGTTCCAGCCGTCGCGAATGACGTTGCGACAACCCGGCATGTTCGTCGTCACGATCGGCAACCGGGCGAGTGCGGCCTCGAGGAGCACGCGAGGCACGCCTTCGCGGTACTCGGTCGGGAACGCGAATAAGTCGGCGAGGCCAAGCAGGGCCGGCACATCCGAGCGCGGGCCAATCGCAATCACGTAGGGAGCATGTCGGTCGATGTCGGCTTGGCCCACCGCAAGAGGTCCCTCGCTTTCCCGTGGTCCAACGAGCAGAAAGCGCACGCCGGGTCGGACCTCGTGGACCAGCGCTGCTGCCTCAAGCAGCGTCGGAATGCCCTTCTGCCGCGTCATCCGCGTCACGGTAATGACAACCTCTGACGCGCCTAGACCGATCTCCTGGCGAAGCTGAGCTGGCGAAGGTCCCGCGGCTACCGTCCGCTCGAACTTCCCAATGTCGACCCAACCAGGGATCACCAAACCCACTCTTCCGGCCATCTGATGCTGCACGAAAAAGTCCTGGTCGTCGCGGATTTCGAACACGGTCGCCGCCGTCCAGCGGGCCGCAAGCCAGTGAAGCGACCGGTAGACCGGACGCAATGCCAACGCCTGCGGCGAATGCGATGAATAGAGCCAGCCTCGTCCATTGATGATGCGGACAACACGCACATCATCGAGTCCCCGCGCCGCCAAAGGGACCAGCAGGTTCGGCTTTGTGTCGTAACTCTGAATAAGTTCTGGGCGCACAACGGCGAGAAGCCTCGACAGGCTCTTGATCGCGGCCAAATCGGCTAGCGGATTCACGAACCTGTCGAAGCAGAAGGGGTGGTAATCGACGCCGGCCTGCATGAATGTGGCGGAATCGCCTGTTCCAGCGGCAGTGACCCGGAAACCCCGCTCGCGTAAGGCGAGCAGGAACGGGATGCGGAGATGGTGGTCTTCACCTGACACATCGAGCAGATGCGGGCTCAAGGCTTGCTCCCCGGTACGCGTTTCGCTTCGACATGACAGAAGCCCCTTATGGCGGCCGCCCTGCGGCTGCTACCCTCGGGGGACGCAAGTACGCGAGGGATGTGCCCGAGGTGCCCGAATTGGTGCGCTCCGCCGCTTGGCGACTGGCTTGTGCCGGGCCTCATCGACGGATATTGAACCGAAGGTTTCATCTCGCTTCGCGGCCCGCTAGCGCTAGAACCAAGCCGGGGAAACACGCCATAGTTAACCCACTTGATTTCCGCATGACCAGCACACACATGGCAGTTCTTATCTTCTTGAAATCACAATGAATTTCCATCAATCCACATACGGAAATTATCTGGAATGACTATAGTTGCCGCGGTTGTGGTGCAGGAAAACCGTCTGCAAGTCAGACGAGCTGACAAGAGCGGCATCCCTGCGCTGCGAGCCCCAACTGTAGGCATAATCGAACTCGGCATTTGGAACGAGCGCGTCCCACTTGGCCAAAATCTCTCGCTCCTGGGCAACCGTGGGCAGAACATATCGCCCGCCGCTGTCGTCTCTCCAGTCGCCACCGCCAAAGGCCTGATATATCGGCACCATCCGGAGGCGCGGGATGCCCGCGGCTTCGGCCGCGGCGACGTAGCGGTCGATCATGTCGAGATCACAGCCATGCAATTCCGTTCGACAGGGGTAGGCGCAAAAACCAAACAGGTCGACGTCTGTGCTGGCAAGGTTGTAGGAGCGAGTAAATGACGGCGCCTTTGACGAACCCAAGTTCATCAGAACGATAAACGTTTTGGCGTCGGGTAGGTTGATGTGGACCCAATCCAACTCTGCCTTAAGGTTGTCGGGCGCGCAGCGACGAAAATGACGACCGGTCGGGTCCGGATCATCCATTAAATAAAAGCCAAACAAGTTCGGCTTGTCTAAATAAGGACGCACGGTTTTAAGGAACGCAGCATCAACCCCACTGCAAAGTCCAAGCCACACAAGTCCTTTAACTCCCGCCGGCAGGGTATCGAGCTGTGCCACGCTGCCGACATCCGCTAAATTGAAGCCGATCTTGCCCGGCAGATAGGCGCTGTCGGAACTAAAGTTGCCGTTGGGAGTGAAGTGGCGACGCGCCTCGTGGATTTCTGCGGAAGCGCCGAGCGCGATGCAGAAAACGCAGACAGCGCTGGCGGTTCCAAGGTTCACAGCGGATGTCATACAGAATCGCGAAATGGCAAATCCCCAGTGCCAGTAAAGGAACTAAATCTGCTGCAGCGTAGCCAGCTGGCAGAACCGCCATGGTCAAATGGCCCCGGCAGCTTGGCAGGTATCGTCCAGACGGTTATCGTCGGGCAGCAGGGTGCCCGCCAGCAACTTGCGGCTTGGCCTTTCGACTAGATTTTGAACAGCCTAACCTTTGGTGATGGAACGGTTCGGCAGGTTGACTGGCGCTCGCATGAATGTGCTTGGTTGGTTCCAAGTTTTCAGCGACAGCACACGAGGCGACATCGAAGGCGGAGGTGCCGAAGGGGTGCTGCGGCCAATTAGGACATTGGGGAGGAGAGATGAAGGCGGTGATTCAGTCCGGGGGCAAGGGCACGCGCCTCAAACCCTATACAATGATCTTGCCGAAGCCGCTGATGCCTGTCGGTTCCAGACCGGTTCTGGAGCTTCTCCTGAAGTGGCTTCGGCGGAGCGGCATTCGTGACGTCTACATCACTACGGGATATCTCGGTACTCTAATCCGGGGTGTCTGCGGCGACGGCCGTCAATGGGACCTCGACATAAGATATACTGAGGAGCCGGAGCCGCTCGGCACGATTGGCGCCCTGAGCCTGATACGCGAGGAGCTCGACAGCACATTCCTGGTGCTCAACGGGGACGTCCTGACGGATCTCAACCTTTCCGCTTTCGAGGCGTGTCATCACAGACACGCCTCGACCCTGACGATCGCCACGGCGAGGCGGACAGTACGAATGGACTTCGGCATCATCGAGGATGCGGGCGGTACGGTTATCAACTTCATGGAAAAACCGACTCTCACCCATGTCGTGAGCATGGGCATCTATTGCATGGAACCAGAGGTTCTCGCCCACATCCCCTCAGGCGTTCCGTTCGGTTTCGACGATCTAATGTCGTGCATGCTGGCACGGCGCTTGCCTGTCCACATCTTTCCGCATGCCGGCTTCTGGCTCGACATCGGCCGGGTCGAGGATTTCCAGAAGGCGCAGGATCTGGCCGAGCAAGACACGCCTCCGGCGTTCGAAACCGCCCCCGTCAGAGGCGAAATACCCGCCGTCGCCTTGGAGCCGGTGGCGGCTTAGCAAATGGCCGCCGGCGGGCTGAGGTCGCCGGCTTGGCGGGCTGAGGTCGAGATAAAGGAGGGCGGGATGTTGCTGGTCGCGGAACCCAGCCTTGGCGAGGATGAGAAGGCGGCTCTGGCCGAAGTCATAGACAGCGGGTGGATCACGATGGGCGACCGGGTGCGCTCCTTCGAACGGGCGTTCGCCGACGTGCATCGCGCGCCGGACGCCGTCGCGGTGAGTTCGTGCACAGCTGGCCTCCATCTAGCGATGCAGGCGTTGGAGATCGGTCCCGGGGACGAGGTTCTGGTGCCGTCCCTTACTTTTGTCGCCACCGTCAACAGCGTGCTCTATGCGGGGGCCACCCCCGTGTTCGTCGACATCGAGTCGCTCGACGAGCCGCTCATCTCATGTGCGGACGCTGCCGCGAAATGCACCGCCAGGACGAAGGCCGCGGTCGTGATGCACTATGGCGGATACCTCGTCGATGGCGATCTCTGGCGGGACTTCGCCTACGCCCGCAGCCTGCAGCTGATCGAAGACGCCGCGCATGCCGCGGGGCTCGACCGGCCCGGCGTGTTCGGGGACGCCGCCGTGTTCAGCTTTTTCGGCAATAAGAACATGACGACCGCGGAGGGCGGCATGGTCATCGCCCACCAGGAGATCCTCGATAGGATCAAGCAGATGCGCAGCCACGGGATGACGATCGGCACCATGCAGCGGCTCTCCGGCCACGCGCTGACCTATGATGTCACCATGCTCGGCTACAATTACAGAATGGACGAGCTGAGAGCGGCGATCGGTTTGGTGCAACTGCGGAATCTCAGGCGCTGGAACGAAAAGCGGGAGAGGCTGACCGGCGCTTATCGAAGGCTTTTACGCATGTACTGTCCCGAGGTTTCCGTGCCGTTTTCGACGCCACGCACCTCCTCCCACCACATCCTGCCGATCATCCTGCCCAGAGATTCCGATCGCCAGCTCGTCGCCAACCGAATGCGGGCCGCCGGGATACAGACGTCCTTCCACTACCCGCCGATCCATCGGTTCTCTTGGTACCAAAGCCGCTTTCCGTCGGTGGTCCTCCCCACGACGGAAGAGTTTTGCCGGCGCGAACTCACGCTTCCGCTGCATCCCAAAATGGAGGAACGGGACGTGGAAACGGTGGCGGCGGCCCTTGCCGAGGCCTTGAGTTGCTAGCCCTCCCCTTGCCTTCAGGAATCGGGGGCGCCGCAAACTCACGCCAACCGCCGGCGCCTCCGTCGCGTGCCGCAACGCGAATATTTGAGGTCCTAGTCACCGCCGCGGTCCTGGTTTTCTTCACCCCGTTAATGGTCTTAATCGCCGCGGCCATCTTTGCCGAAAGCGGACGGCCGATTTTCTTCTCGCAAGTCCGTCTGGGCCGAGGCGGACGGCAATTCCACATGCACAAGTTCCGCAAATTCCACAAGCGAGAGTGTTCGGCCGGACTCCCACTGACTATGGAGGACGATCCGAGGCTGACCGGTGTCGGTCGTTTTCTGGCACGGACGAAGCTGGATGAGCTGCCGCAACTCTGGAACGTTTTCAAGGGCGACATGTCGATCGTCGGTCCGCGACCCAAATCACTCGATTTTCAGGATTGCTTTGATGGGCCTTACCGGCTGGTGCTGCAGCATAAGCCGGGTATTTTCGGGCCGAGCCAGGTCCTGTTTCGAAACGAGAGAGCCCTCTACAGTGGCCGCCCCGATCCTGAACATTTCTACCGTGATGTCCTATTCCCGCTAAAGGCTCACATTGACTTGGCATATTTTGCGCACAGGACATTTTTCCGGGACATAGCCTGGACGGTTTGGGGCGCTCTCGCCGTCTTCGGCTGGCCATCCCTGCTCGACGCCGGGGCGCTCTTGGTCAAAGAGGCAGAGCATTGCGTCGGGGAAGGCCGCGCCGGCGGTTATAGTCTGTCAGCGCGCATCGGGTTGCTTACCGGCGCTGGCCGCTCTGGCGTTGAGATCGCCACGAGAACGGGAGCGAGATCGCCGGTGCCTGATCCCGCGATTGCTTTCCCGCACTCGCAGGCGGCGGCTGGTCCGCCGCCGATCGGGCTCGAGCATCCACGGCTCGAGCATCCACGGGCCAAACGGCTCCGAGCGCCTACCAGCGGCGGTAACGGAATAAACCGATCGTCGGTCTAGAGCGCTCCTGCGGGGTTCTGTTGCGACGACGCGACGAATGCTCCGGAGGCAGAGGCGGCATCAGCCGCTGTTCGGCTCGCGTTGGTGCCGAGGAGGTGCGGCAAATGCTGCGCGGCGGAAACGCTCCGGCCGGTTGAAAGACCGCTCACCGTCGCCCCGCCAGCCACAGAATCGACGAGAGGAACCGTCTTTGAGCTACCAGGCCGTTAAAATTCTGGTGACCGGCGCCGACGGGTTTATCGGCTCGCATCTGGCCGAAGCGCTGGTGAACCATTCAGCCAAAGTTACTGCGCTGTGTCTCTACAATTCCTTCGACAAACACGGGTGGCTCGACGATCTGCCCGAAACGGTGCGCGGCCGGCTCACCATTCGGCGCGGCGACATCCGCGACGCCACCTTCGTCCGCCACATTGCGCGAGGCCAAGACATCATCTTTCACCTCGCCGCCCTCATCGCGATCCCTTATTCCTACGTCGCGGCGCAATCTTACGTCGAGACAAACGTGCTCGGCACCCTCAACCTGCTCGAAGCCGCCCGCGAGACCGGCGTGGGCCGAGTCGTCCACACCTCGACCAGCGAGGTCTACGGGAGTGCCCTCGCTCTTCCGATCGCCGAAGGCCACCGCTTGCAAGGGCAATCGCCGTATTCCGCTTCCAAAATCGGCGGTGACATGATGGCCGAGGCGTTCGCTCGCTCGTTCGATTTGCCGGTGGCCATTCTGCGCCCGTTCAACACCTATGGGCCTCGCCAAAGCGAGCGCGCTGTAATCCCGACGGTGATCCGCCAGGTGCTCGATCCGTGCTGCACTGCGATCAGGATCGGGGACGCCTCGACGGTCCGCGATTTTACCTTCGTCGACGACATCGTCGCTGCCTTCCTCGCAGTTGGCCTAGCACCAGACATCGAGTTCGGCCGCGCCTACAACGCCGGGAGTGGGAAGGCGGTCACAGTCGCCGAAACGATCGATCTTGTGGTCGACCTTGCGGGGTGCGGCAAGCCGGTCGAGCACGACGCCGAGCGAATGCGACCGCGCAATTCCGAAGTCCGCGCTTTGCTCGCCGACAGCAGCCGCCTCGTCTCAGCCGTCGGCTGGCGGCCCCGGGTGGATCTGTCCGAGGGTCTGACGCGCACCATCGCATGGTGGCGCGACCGGCTTTCGGGCGGCTTGGTGCGTCACCAAAGCGAGTTTATCACCTAGAGACAGCACTCGGGGCAACCTTGCGCGAGGAATGAAGCGCAATCATCAGGCCGGCCACAGAGGGGGCGGGTAAGCGACAAAGGCTTCGTTATACTGTCCCATTACCCGCCCTCCATGCCATGCCAAAGGGCGGGCCGCCGGCCTCAGCCCGGGTTCATGACGTCTAGGCCTAGCACTACAGTTGCATTTTCTCCAAGCCTCCCGATCTCACCTTCGGATTATTCGGAGGGAGATGGATGGCGTATGCGGGGATCGAGACGACGTTGGAGTTGTGGGCTTCGTCGTTGCGTGAGGTGAAGGCGCGGATGCGGCCGTTGTTCACCCAGGAGCGAGTGGCCGCCTCGGCGGGTCGGTTCCTGGATGTCGTGTTGAGTGATGAGCGGCGCAAGACCGGTTGGATGCGGGCCGAAGCGGCGGGCGATCCCGGTCCGTGGCGTCAGCAGGCGATCCTCGGGCGCGGGCATTGGGACGCGGAGGCGCTGCGGGATATTGTGCGTGAGGATGTGCTGGAGCCCCTGGCCGATCCGGACGCGGTGCTGGTGGTGGATGAAACTGGGTTCTTGAAGCAGGGCAAAGCCTCGGTCGGGGTGGCGCGGCAGTACACCGGCTCAGCGGGCAAGATCACCAATTGCCAGATTGGCGTGTTCGCCGCCTACGTCTCCCGCCACGGCCACGCCTTCATCGATCGGGCGCTATATCTGCCGCAGGCCTGGGCGAAGGATGCGAAGCGTCGAACGGCGGCGCATGTGCCGAGCGAGGTCGGCTTCGCCACCAAGCCCACTCTGGCGCGGCGGATGATCGCGCGAGCGATCGCCGCAGAGGTGCCGTTTGCCTGGGTTGCAGCGGATACGGTCTATGGGGTCGGCGAGATCGAGATGGCGCTGCGGCGCGCCGGCAAAGGCTACGTGCTGGGCGTAGCCTCTGACCAGATGTTCAACTCCTGGGGCCGCACACCGCCGATCAGCGGCACGGCGGCCGAGATCGCCGCGACCCTCAAGGCGTCGGCCTGGCAACGTCTGTCGGCGGGCGCGGGCACGAAAGGTCCGCGTCTGCACGATTGGGCCTACCTGGCGCTGGCTGACCTCGAGGCAAATGAGTATGGCGAGGACAGGTCTGGGTTATGGACGCGGGGCTTGCTGATCCGGCGTGACCTTGCCGATGGCGAGATGGCCTTTTTCACCACCTGGTGCCCCACTGGCACCTCCATTGAGACGCTGGTGTGGGTCGAGGGCCATCGTTGGGCCGTCGAGGATGGATTTGAGACGGCGAAGAATGAATTGGGACTTGACCATAATGAGACCCGCTCTTGGAACGGCTGGCACCGGCACGTCTCGCTGGTCATGCTGGCCTTTGCCATGCTGGCGGCAATCCGCCATCGCCTGAATGCCGAGACAATGACTGCCGAGCAGCCAGAGACCGTGCCATCCGCCCGACCCAGGCCGGTGCGAGGCCGGCACCGATGGGACCGTGGCCTTGATCCGCTGGTCGGTGCAGGAGATCCGCCGAGTGGCCGTGCGGGCTGAACCAGCAGCACATCCAGCCCGCTCACATCATCGCCTGGTCGCTCTGGCGAAGGGCCCATCAAGCCGCCGCACGCATCTCGCATCTTAAAAAGAAAATGCAACTGTAGTGCTAATACTACAGTCGGGATTCCGAATAGATCGAGCCGCTCCGCACATATTGCGATCATCGGAGCCAAAGTTTTTCAACTTCACTGATCCACCGCGTGCCCGTCAACTCCGCTCGGAACACCTGGGTCCTCGACCAAAAGCTTTCTATCTTTGCAGTCAGGAAACCTGAGGATGAACCCCAGCTGTAGTACTAAGCGACGGCCCCGTCCGACCGTCTAAAATTTCAGCATAAGCTGCCGCACAGTTCAGGCAAGCATGTTCCGGACTGCCTCGCACCCCGCAGTTGATATTTTTTCGCGAGAACGCGAAAGCTAAGTTCGCGTGGAACGCAAGATGCCTAATATTTGTTCATAGCTGCAGGTGGCGCTTTCGCGGTATTAGGGAGGAACTGATGGATCAAGGATCGCCCCGTCGCGCTTACTTGCGCCAATCTGAACAGACCAACGGATGAAAAGAGCTTATCATGGAGTTAATCCTCATAATAATACTGCTGATCATTCTCTTTGGTGGTGGATTTGGATATTATAGAGGTGGCTATCACACTCGCGGTGCTCCTTATAGCATCGGAGGGATACTCGCAGCTATCCTTCTTATCGTTCTGATTGTATGGCTTCTTCGCGGAGTTGGGTACGTCGGTCGGTTCTGAGCCGATCACCCCATATCCCATGCTGGCTTTTGGCCGCTACTCGCGCGGCGCACTCTCGGAGCGACCGTACGCCGCGCGGCCTCACTTTGCGTCAGAAGTGTCAAAGCTGGTCAGGCACGCGGCGCCGGATGAACCGCGCGCGCTCGTCTAGCGCTTGTCCTCAGAGTGCAGGCCCTCGCGTCCAGCCTCGACCGCGACTTCCGTGTTGTGTTCTTTGCTTTGGTCTGGCTCGGTGCGGCCGACGGTGCCTCCGCTTTCGGAGCGGCGCTCATCCCAAGAAACCCCACTTTGGCCGCCGCTGGTCTTCGCTGCCGTCGCCTGTTCCGAGCGCTCCGCCAATTTGCTCGTATATTCGTCAGCCTTGTAGATATCACTCGCAATCGATTTCAGTTTCGCCACATCGTCTTTCATCCCCAGCGCATGTGCATACGCCGCGGCGGTGCCGAAGCCGGCCAAGCCATAATGTGACATGCGCTGATACTGCGCGATGATCACGATGTCCCGGAGCTGACCGTCAAACTCCCCTTCGAGGGCATGCTTCTTCGCCTCCGCGACAAGGCCTTCCATTCCCTTGCAGTGATCCTTGCCTACATTCCCACCCTGGGCCTCAAGGATCGACTTCAACGATGCCGTATGCTGTCCGATCCCGCCAACCGATCGAGCAAGCAACTCCTTGAGCGTGGTATCGGACGCTTTGTCGCTAAGGCTCTGCATCACGCGCTGCATCTGATCGTTGGCAGACCAGAGATCCCGCAATTCCTCGATGTAGACGTCTTTGAGGGTGCTGGCCGATGGCATAGTCACATCCATTCGATGTTGCTGTGCAAGGCAGAGAAACGCCGTGGACGCATCGAGATATGACGCCACATAGGCGAACCAGCCTCTAGGTTGTTAACCTCATTCGTCTGCCGCAGTTCCGGGAGCGGCGGCCAGGCGCCGAATACTGGAGATCTCATTGTCGGCCGAAAAGCGCCGGATTCTGGAAATTTTGAGATGCCGGATACGGGAAGGATTACGTGCTGAGGGCCTTGCAGGAGCGGGAACTAAGGGGTCTGGTCGCGCGCGTCACACTGAGCCTGGCCCGGGATTGCTATTGCGCCGGCACAACGCCTTCGAAACGCACTCTGTGGATTTAGCGGTGGTCGATATCCGGCTACCAGGCGGTCTCGGCGGGCCCGAAACGGTCCGGCGAGCGAAAGTCAAGCATCCCGGCCTCAAGGTGATTTTCATTTCGGGAGCTGAGCCGCCACCGGGTTGTTGCGACTCTGATCGAAATGACTTTGTGACAAAGCCGTTTCTCAAGCGAGAATTGCTCGGTTGCGTGTTCGAACTCCTGCTGCGAAACAACCATAATCGAGAGGGGGTCCTGAACGCGTCGATTGCCGGTTAATACCAACCTGCCTAAATCTTGACCTGTTTTAGCCAAGGAAAAGAGCCCAGCGAGTTCCTTTGGCAGGTCAGTATCAAATCAGGTGGGTATAACAGGTCTTGACGGCCAAGCGCGGGTGCTACGCACAACCCGTACTGCACGAGAGACATTCTTTGGACGGTCGTTAGGATGCGATTTTAGCGACAATAACCCTAGAGTGGATTCGGCTGATGAGGATGTATTAAAGGAGTGGCCTTACGCTCGGCGACACATCCTCATCAACAGGAATCTCCGGATCACCCTTGGTCGCAGATCTGGAGACTGAGTATGGAGGGACGGTCTACAGCCTTTCCATACCGATCTCTCCAGAGTGTGGCAGGCCTCCATGCCGGCCTGCCACATTCGCTCCGCATGTCAGGCGGACATTGCCCTGGCCGCCGAGATGTCGGCCGGCATGGTGGTTCCTCTCTGCCACTGCCAGACGGTGCTCGTATCGGTTTTTGAGCCATACGCCCGCCGTGCCAAAGCGCGAGCAACTGAAAATTGATCATAACCAATTAGTTAACGAGGAACTCGTAGGCTAGCCTGTGACGTTATCGTCGTGGAGAAACGATTTCAGAGAGACGGTACCGATGAGGAAACTGGTCTTCTGCGGACTGACAGCGTTGCTACTCAGCAGTGCCGCCTTAGTGCCGCAAGCGGAAGCGCGCTGCTGGTGGAGCGGCCACGGTTGGCATTGCTGGTATCCGCACGCTTACCGATGGCATCCACACTATTATCATCCTTACGCCTATTGGCATCATCCCTACTATCACTACGCTGGGCACTATTAAGTTCGCACCGGAGCTCGAAGAGCGGCATATCAGTAGCCGTTCTCGGCTATGCACTGCGATGTTGCGGATCCCGGCCTTGTCGAACTTCTCATGGCCCTCATAGGTGCTGAGGTCGTAGGCATGCTCGGTTGCACGATTGAGATCCACATAGAGAAAGCGGCCATCGGGAGCGGCGCGGAACAGCGTCAGCCAATCTGGGGAATTGTCAGAGATGGCCTGAATTTGGGCGCGGGTCGCGCCCAGCTGACGATGTCGCTGATCGGCTAAGCGCCGGAGCTGCTCGTTCGCTTCGCGCAGCCGTGCCTCGCTTTGTGTGAGGCCGCTGCACTTGTTTCTTCCGTTTTCCGACGTCTGGTACTGTCGATTGTGATGCCGTGGGCCCGAACAGGTTTGCCGTCCTCTCCCGCCTCTGTCTGCTTGCAGGCAAACGGCGCTCAGGCTCCCGGATCGATGAGCGCAAGACCGCTTTCCGGATCGTGGCGCTTGCGCAGATGCGCTGGGCTCTCGGTCAGAATGACTTCGAGGGTCGGCCGCACCTTGCCCTCGATGAGATGTCCGGCCAGCGCCGCCCGTCGCGCCGACCAAGCACGCAATGGATGTGCAACGCCGGGTTGCCGTCCGGCCCGAGCGCGATATCCCCGGTAAGGGAGGCGACCTCAACCTGTTCGTCGACCGCGTTGCGGCGGTATTCCTTGGTCGTCCAGTCGAAATATCCCAAGGTTGCACCGGCAAATGCCCCGATCGCGGTGAACTGCGCGGCAGTAACATGTTCGCGCTCCGCGAACGCCTTCAGGCACGCCATCACCTCGTCGCCGGTCGAGAGCACAATGGCGACCGTGCGCTGCTCGCCGTCCGTATGCAGGGTCCGTGCTCGCATCTTTCACTCCGGTTTACTTATTGAACCGCTGCCCGGCAACCGCGTTCCGCGCCGGAACCGCTCTGGCCGCGCTTCGTTTCCGGGTCAGGCAGTTTTTCAGAGAAAGTTGATGGCGACGGCGACGCAGAAGAAGAAGGTCCACAAGGTGATGCACGAACATAAGAAGGGCACGCTGAAGAGCGGCTCGGGCAAGAAGGTGCGCAGCCGAAAGCAGGCGGTCGCCATTGCCATGTCCGAATCCGGCCAATCGAAGAAGGCGAGCTGACGACATAGGCACGCACGCGGAGCGGCCCCAGGGCGCCGGAATTGTCTACGCCGGCGACTTGACTTCTCCCTGTCAGACCGGCGGGATGGCGTAATAGGCGTCGATGCGCTTGGGATAGGTACGCCAGTCGGGCTCCTCGGCTGGGGTATAGGTCGGCGCGCCTTCCAGCCGGCGGCGATCGAGATCCACCACGTACCCGCCCAGAGCCGTATCGTAGCTCAGGATGCGCCAGGGTAAGGGGTGATAGCTCTCCCCGATACCGAGAAAACCGCCGAACGACATGACGGCATAGGCCACCTGCCCGTTCAGCTTGTTCAGCATCAGTGTATAGACCGAGCCGAGTTTCTCGCCCTGACGGTTATAGACCGGCGTCCCTACGACCTTGTCGGCGGATATCAGGTTGAGGGTCTCATCCGTGGCGACCGTGCCGCCCGGAACTGCAGTGTTTTCCATAAGACGCTCCCGGTTGGGATTAAACCAGAACGTCAGTCTGTCTCAAGCCGTTCCTCTCCTCCGCCGGAGAATGCCGGTCGACCCGTCAGTTCCCGGGACGCACCATGATCTCGGCTTCTGCAGGCGCCCCCCTTACGGAACCGGTCTATAGTCGCTCTTTTTATCGACTATTTGCGCAGCAGTCGCAGCACGATGGCGACTGCTGCCTGCTCGTCCCGCGCCTGCGGTCGAAACGGGCGAAGTTCAACGGACTGCGAGCTAGGCATTAATCAACGGGGTACCTCGATCCCGGTACCTCCCAAGGTGCTTTTCGTTGCGATTTTCGGCCCCGTGCAGTCGTGCCACCATTTTGCCCGGTCCAGATTGCAGCGTCTTGGACGGATTGTCGCACGCAAGGCAGCGGCCGGTAAGGATCACCGGACAAATTCAGGTTCTGGTGCCGGCGTGGGATGACGCCATGATCCGGTGCCACCCGATCGCGATCGCGATAAGGTCAAGCCCAGCCGCGGCGATCGCCTGCCGCGGCAAGCCTCACATGGAGCTTTAGGATTTGCCGAGGACGCCGACCCGAAAGCTGAAGGTATTTCAGGCACAGTTCGGCTTCTTTGACACGGTCCTGGCCGCGCCGAGCCACGCCGCGGCGCTGCGGGCGTGGGGAACGCACCGAAATCTGTTTGCGACGGGACACGCAAAGGTGGCGACAGACGAGGCGGCGATTGCCGCCGCCTTGGAGCACCCGGGGACTTTGCTGCGGCGCGCCGTGGGATCGAACGAGCCCTTCGCGCTCGAGCCGACCAGCTTGCCCAAGATCCCGGATACACCGAAGGCCCCGCCCGCCTCGACAAGGCCACCGCCATCAAAGGCGAAGCCGAAAGCGGAACCCGTCCGAAGGCCGCCGGCCGATCGCTCCAGGCTCGATACCGCCGAGGCAGCGCTCGGCGAACTCGACGGACCGGCGCAAGCGGGAAGAGGCCGATCTGCGTCGCCAGCAGGAGGAACTCGACGCCAAGCGGACGGCCGCGCAGCAAAGCTATGTCGATGCGCGCAAGAAGGCCACCGCAGCCGTGGTCGTTGCCCGAGAAGCTTACCGCAAAGCC
>CAWJXM010000053.1:0-183147 GCA_963846635.1 uncultured Alphaproteobacteria bacterium
CTACCACCGTAGATCAAGTCGCTGCCGGTGCCGGCAGTAATCAGATCACTTCCGATGCCGCCGGCGATCGTCTCGGGCCCGGTGCCGCCATAGATCGTGTCGCTGCCGGAGCCGCCAGCGATGCTTTCGGGCCCGGCGCCGCCGTAGATCGTGTCGTTACCAATGCCGCCGGTTATTGTATCGGCCCCAGTGCCGCCGTAGATTGTGTCGCTGCCACCGCCGCCCCAGATCGAGTTGTCGCCGGTGCCGGCAGTAATCAGGTCGTTGCCCTGGCCGCCGGTAATGGTTTCGGATCCGCTGCCGCCGTAGATCGTGTCGTTGCCGGTGCCGCCGATGATCGTGTCGGACCCGGCGCCGCCATAGATTGTGTCGTTGCCGCTACCACCATAGATCGAATCGTTGCCAGTGCCGGCGGTAATCAGGACATTGCCGATGCCGCCGGCGATCGTCTCGGGCCCGGTGCCGCCATAGATCGTGTCATTGCCGGAGACGCCCGAGATCGTGTCGGGTCCGGTACCGCCATAGATCACAGCATTGCCGGTGCCGCCAGAGAGGGTGTCGGCTCCGGTACCGCCATAGATCGTGTCATTGCCGGAACCACCCCAGATCGAGTCACTGCCGGTGCCGGCGGTGATCAGATCATTGCCGGAACCGCCGGTGATGGTTTCGGGACCGGTGCCACCATAAATCGTATCGTTGCCTGAGCCGCCGACGATCGTGTCGGACCCGGTGCCGCCATAGATCGTAGTATTGCCGCTACCACCATAGATCGAGTCGTCCCCAGTACCGCCGGTAATCAGGTTATTGCCGGTACCGCCTATGATAGTTTCGGGCCCGGTGCCGCCCTGGATCGTGTCATTGCCATCGCCGCTCAGCACCGTATCGGCAAGGCTGCCGGTCACAGCGACGCCGATGTTCCCGTGCAGCAGGTCCAATTCCTGACCGCCATTAGAAAGCAGTGCGACGCCTTGATAGCCTGACGGCAGCGCGTAGTTGGTCCCATGCGGAGATGTTATGACCTCAAGATTGAATGCTCCCGCAACCGGTGGCGGCAATGAGGAACCATCCGGTGTTGGCACAACATTCATTGGTTCGTTCGACGCGAAAAAAGAGAACTGTCCGCCTGGTATCGAGGCCATAGGGCTCTACCCTCGCTCTGCTCAATGATGTCGTTCTGACGCCATACAATAGCCAAATTTGCGAAGCTGACTAGTATAAACCCCAGTGGGAATCCGATTATTACATTTGAATCGCCTAGGAATTGAAATAAATAAGGAACCATAGACCTCATAATGTTGCCACACTCATCAAATCGTAAATCCTTCGTTAGAGATATATTTTCACTCCCTGGTAATAACTTGGATTTAAATATCGTTAGTGATGCCCGTCGTTGCCGCCTGGCCGACGCACCATTCGAAGGTTTCGAAAACACCGGCTTGGGGCTCATCGGAAAATGAACCACTCCGTCGATCTGCTTTACGTAGTCTCGGGATTTGGCGTTGGCTTTCTGGTTGGTATGACCGGAATTGGCGGCGGCTCGCTGATGACGCCGCTGCTGATACTGGTGTTTGGGGTTCACCCAGCCACAGCGGTCGGTACGGACCTGCTCTATGCAGCGGCGACAAAAAGCGGCGGTACCGTCGTTCACGGTCTCAACCGGAATATTGAATGGCATGTCGTTGGACGGCTTGCCATCGGCAGCATTCCAACGACAGCTGCAACATTGCTTGTCCTTTCGCGTTTGGACATCCATGGGAGCGCCGTGCAGACTGCGATGACAGCGGTGCTCAGCGGCGCGCTGATCGCGACTGCAGTCGTCCTGCTCTTTCGCAAGAGGATCTTGGCGCGTTACAGCCGTCGTATCGATGAGCGGGCTCCGCGCCGAACCGTGATGCTGACGGTTTTAGTCGGCGCGATGCTGGGATTGCTGGTGACGATCTCATCGGTCGGCGCTGGTGCGCTGGGTGCTACCGCCCTGATGATTCTTTATCCACGACTGCCGACGGCGCGTATCGTCGGTTCCGACATTGCTCACGCGGTGCCATTGACACTAGCGGCCGGGTTTGGCCATTGGCTGGTTGGCTCGGTCGATTGGGCTCTGCTCGGCTCATTGCTCGCCGGCTCATTGCCAGGAATCATGATCGGCAGCTATCTATCAGTTCGAGTGCCTGAGGCGGTCCTGCGTTTCGGTCTCGCAACGACCCTGATCCTGGTTGCAAGTAGATTAGTGCTGTAGCGGCGTCCAAACTCTGATGCTGCTGAGTGATTCCTCATACCGGCGGCCAAGGCCAGCATTTTGTCCAGTGTTAAAAGCTCACTCATAAATGATCTTTTCGAAAGCGCATAATGGCACTGTGTGGCAGCGCGGTGACGTTCTCCTCTAGCACCGTATACCCGGTTTGCGTCACCAAGTGTCGCATATCGCCCGGAGTGTTATCCGAAAACCCTATGTTGCGCTTTGCCGCTTCTTTCGTCTTATCGCTGTATTAAATCACGATATTAGCTTTGCTGTTTACAATGTTGTAAAGTGATTTAAGATAAGCTCTAATTAAGTCTTTTTCGAGATGAACAAATACACCAAATGAAAATACATAATCGATTGAATTGTGCGGTATTCCGGGAAAATCTGTTCCTGAATTATTTATTAGTATAATATTAGGTATTTTAAACGTTTTTTGAAGTTCATCAAGTAATTCTTGATGATAGTCAACGGTATAAAGAGATCTGAAACTCAGAAGATAGCGTGTCCATCTGCCTCCTCCTGGACCGATTTCGACTGCTGTATGATCAAAATTGATGTATGGTAGGATATATTTATCTCGAATAAATTTTAAATAAGTGACTTCATTAGGATCTCCCCACTGTAGGCCGTAAACGCCCAATCGCTCTGGCTCACCCCTCTGATACGAATGATGTAGCATATTCAAATGAATCGGATCGTTGAGCAATGGCACGTCGATGATCCTCATTAGAAAGTGGCGTAGTGTTTCACTAACCTGCCGACTAGCAGCCAAGCAAACGCTCAGATGAAGTTACCTATGCGATCATCTAACCTCGGGAACAGGGCAGTTAGAGGCGATCGCATACAATTCTATGTCTTCCCGATAAATTTCACTGATGGTTCGTATCGTCTCCATCGTCGATGTTTGAAGCAGCTTACCAGCGTTTGAGGTGTTGCCGGGAAAAAATTGCCGCACATCAAAGATCGGCTGCTCAGTCCGCGCGCCAAACACCCGACGAATAACAGCTCGCAAATCAGCCTCGAGATTCTCGAACAAGCCGATCTTGTCAAACCGGACCAAATCAAAGCATACTTGCTTTCGCTGTAGCCGCCAGTGCTCGTCTATATCTCGAAGCTGGTGATCTGACGAAAGGATTTTGAGAAAGTCCTCGAAACCCAGAGCGGCATGGTCGGCGTGACCTAAACGGCGATTCAGGGCCACCAAGGATTCGGATGGCCAGGAGAGTTTGCTGGCGAAAGCGGAGGCAACGCGCCGAATAGGTTCCCTCACAAAGCAGAACTTGAAATATGACTTATCTTCTAGAATAGTGTTGAAGCGCTCGAAGCCCACCTGGGCGGGGGTAAGCAAGAGATTAAGATGCCGATTATGGATGTCTGCTATACTACGGTATGATAAATTTTGTCCAAGTGCAGCGGCACAGGCTAAATTTAGCGAGGCCTTCACAGTAGTACACGCACATTTGGGATTATTGAAGTAAATGAAGCGGAATTCGTCAGAGATGTGGATGGAATAGTTGAACTCACTTATGTTGTTAAAATTAAGTGTAAGCTGGTTCATCATCGCCTCCGATGCGCTTGTACTCGAGCGCGTTTCTGATGAGGTGATTCCACACCTGGATTGAAATGTGATCGGCCCGTGAATAGGGTGCGAACTGATCCACATATCCGATAAGAAATCCTGCGTGTGATCGCTCAACGGTGCCGTGTTTTTGGTGCTGGTCGATCGATCGGACCACTAATAAAACAGCTTCACCAAATTTGCCTAGCGCTGACTGCAGACGGAATGCTTCGGCATCAGTCACTCCGAGATTTTGTTTATACACACAGATCGTGTCTTGCTGCCGCAGCCGAATGCGGAATTTATCCAGCAAGTAATAAATTTTTGTTTTTTCTTTCGCATAAACGGCACGCCGCGGTGCATCCTCAAGAATAAATTGACCGTTGAGTGATCGCATATCTGTATGAAACGCCAATCCTGTCGCGGTGTCGCGCACCATGTCGGGAGCGGAAGGTTCGAGATTTTCATACAGATAGAAATTTCTGAAATCTGTATTCAGGCAATGAATTAGATTGTTCAAAGGTGATATCGCCCAGCGGAGTAATCCTCCCTCTTCGTACCCATTTGCTCGTTGGACGAAGCCGAACTCGCAATTGTCACCGAGACTCTCGAAGCGTTTGAGAGTGTGCGCGGTTAGCCGATCCATATTTTCACCGGTTTTGTTATCGGGCGTCGGTGTTTATTGGAGTGTATGATCCGCTTGGGTAGCGATTAGACTTGCCGAGGATCGAGCACCAATTGGCCACTCGGTGTCAGGCCGCCGCAGCGATAGAGCCCGTATTTTTCGTCGGCCCAGGCGAAATAGAGCAGCGCTGCGAGCCGATGTTGGCGCACGTATTGGCGGAAATCAGCGATCGTTTCGGTGATCAGCCCGGTCCGGATGGGATCGGCGCCGGAACAGGCCGGGACGGCCGCAGGCAAACCCCATTCGGTCAGCCAGCATGGCTTGCCTTGCCCCGAGGGCCGGCATTCCGCGAAGGTATCTTGTGCAAGCTGGTTCAGGCGGGACGCAGCAGTTCTCTTGACCGAGGGGTAGGTATGGACGCCATAGGCATCGACCAACGTGTCGAGCCCATTGGCGCGCAGGTAGTCGAGCGTTGCGCTGATCGTAACCGCGTCGACTTTGGATGCGGGTCGCGGACCGGCGGAACCGGGATCGGAAAGGCCGGCCGAGAGGATCGGCGTTGCCCTATTGAGCCGCGAATGGTCGCGTATGTCCTTCAAGACTCGCAAGCTTTGCAGGTAGGCGCGGAAGCCTTCGGCAATCTGGCGCGCCTCCGGATCCGTCGCCAGATCATTGCGGCCGAATACCCGCCCTTCGCCTGGAATCGGAAAGTCGCCGTTGAACGCGGTCCAGTTGATCTCGTTTCCCAATTCCAGTGCCGCGAAGGTAATGCCCATGCTTTCGAGCTGATCGAACAAAGGTTCAAATACCGCGCGGAACCGCACCGGGTCGGCGGCAGACAGCGGATAGGACGGCCACATCTTCGGCATGTCCCTGACCGCCGGCCGCCGTTGCGCGCCCTCTCGATACTGGAGCCCGACGATCAGATCGGTCTTGATGCCGCGCATATAGGCGCGGTGGATAAAGTCGATTGCCGGGCCGTAATCATTGCCGCCCCACGGCGGCAACAGGGGTGCGCGGATCACATGAACCCCGGCCGCTTGCAATTGATCGAGCACCTTATCACGGTCGGCCGCGCTGAGGCGCTGGGGGTTGACGACATTGACCCCGACGACGACCGTCTCGCCGTGCGCGGGTGACATGGCGGCAGCCCTGAAAATCAGCAGGCCACAGACCAGGGCTATAGAGCGCAAGACCATCATCTCGGTCTCGATCTTCATGCCGTCATCAAATGTTCGAGATGGGCGATGAAATCCTTGGCGGAGTTTTCCCATGTCCAGGCTTTGGCTGCCTCTGCCGCAGCAGACGAGATGCGCCGCAACAAAACGCGGTCACGAGCCAAGCGCTTGCAATATATTTACCGCCTCGCGCGCAATGGCACTTGCACCATGTGCTGGGAGCAGAAATCCGGTGATATTGTGGGTGATCGCCTCGGCAACTGCCCCGACCGCCGTCGTACAGACGATCGCACCGAGGCGCATTGCCTCTAATATTGTCAATGGCAAGCCTTCCCAGCGCGATACGAGCAGGACGACATCGGCCCAACTATAGCACTGGGTCAATTCTTCGGCGGTCAGCTTGGGTGGTTCGATTGCGATTGAGAGTTGCTCGAGCTCGTGCCGGCTGGCATCGCCCATTACCGAGGCGCCAACCAGACGCCACTCTAATTTCAGACCCACATTGCGGCTCAATCGCGCAATGGCAGTCAACCGATCCAGCCCCTTCTGGCGATCCAATCGGCCGAGGAACAACACCCGCAGGCAGCCTGCTTTCCGGTTTCGCCGGTTGCGCAACGCAGCCTCAACAACGGCCGCCGGAAGGTGGTAAGAGGGGGCGTTCCACAGCAATGACAGCTTTTCTTCCGGAACCCCCATCGCGTGACACCAATCGAGCAATTGCTGCGAACAACAGGTGAAAATGTCGTAAGCGTGCTCGTAGCCGATGGTCAGATAAGGGTGACCATTTGGCCTGTCTAAAATCGTCAAGTCGTTGACATGCAGGGATGCGATCGTTTTGGTGCCCTGGCGACGCAACGGCGCCATCAGAGCGTGCGCTTCGCCACAATGAAAATTGATTACGGCATCAAGGCCGCACAGCAGCCCAAAAGCGCGTGAGTGCCGTCCGATCGCTACCCAGCTCGGATAATGCGATCCCATATATCGGAATTGCGGATCCCAATTTCCGACCTGGGGATCGCAGAGGAAGTTGATGCTGTCGAAAATTCCGGTGATCAGTGAAGCTGGTTGTGCCGTCTGCCGGCAGAATACGAACAAATGCGTCGACCAGCCGTAA
Source organism: uncultured Alphaproteobacteria bacterium (assembly GCA_963846635.1). Taxonomy (GTDB): domain Bacteria; phylum Pseudomonadota; class Alphaproteobacteria; order ATCC43930; family CGMCC-115725; genus AP-15. Next base: position 6,718 of record CAWJXM010000053.1, read on the forward strand.
TCGCGCAGTATTCGTGCCAGATTATACGCAGTTTTTTCCACTCCGCCGAATTCGGCGAGCGGCACAACAAATCCAATACGCTTTTTGCTATCCTGGGAGACGCGCGGATAGACGGGCGAGGCATTTAGGAGCTTGCGGGTGACTTTAAACAACTCCTGTCTCGGTGACAAATGAGTTTGGCGCCAATTCCACGATTGCCCGCGGCAGATCGTCGACTGGAATCGTCGCATGCGCTGAAACAACTCGAGCAGGCCGGTATTGGCGTGGCCCGGCTGGTTCGCGTTCGGGCTCGGCAGCCGCAGTTCGAAGACAGCGATTTTCGGCTGGGGCAGGGACGTGCCGAGGCTCATAATCCAGCTGTCTGCTGCGTCATCCAAACAATTATCCAACAGCGCGCTCGTGACCATCGCCAGCCCGGCGCTGTGAAAAGCGTCGCCCTCATCGGTATCCGCAACTTCGACGACCTCGATCCGGTCGCCGTCTGAGTGCGAACGGCAGATTAGGTAGGCAAAGCCGCAATCTTCGATCGCCAATTCAAGCAGCCAAAACGCCCACCGCAACAGCCGGAACTTGCTCAGTTCGTCCTTGAACGTCGCATCCATCATCAGGAGAAAGGGTGGCCGTGCATAACGCGCGGGCGCCATTCGCGCGCGGTAGTAGCGCTCCATAAATTCCGCCTGCGGCACGGATTGCCCGTCGACCAGAGGATCGGAGGTTAGTTGCACGGTCGATGTATCGGGGTCGCAAATGCCGTAGCGCGGTGCCTCCTTGTGCTCCAGCGCCAGCAATACGTCGGATCGAAACAGCTGCTTGTGCTTACGGGTGATGTAGGATGTTATCTCCGGTCTATCACGTTCGGAGTTGCTGAGCATGCTTTCCGGGCGTTTACGATAGCGGAACCCAAAATTTTCCAAATGTTTGCCGCGAAAGTCGAGCTCGATTGCGCCGAGCCAGAAGTCCCAATCCTCAAACCCGAGTTTCATCTGCTCGTCAAAGCGGGCGCCCTTTTCGAACACGATACGCCGCACGAGACTGCCCGCTTCGCAGATATTTTCGTCCAAGTGCCTGAGTACCGAATATTCTCCCGAGTAGTCGCTGTTCCATTCCTGACCGAACATATCAATGTCCGGGTAAATCCAGCCGGCGCTCGGGTCTTGCATCAGCGCCTGATAAGCGTGCTGCAGGGAACTGGGCAAAAGCCGATTGTCGGCATCGAGAAAATAGATCGCTTTGACAGTTTTCCAGGTTGCGAGAACGTGCTCAATCCCGGTATTGCGTGCGGCACTGAGGCCGCCATTATGGCGTCTGACATAATAAATGCGATCGGGTGCACCGACGACAAAGTCGAGGCAAGTCTGGTGGGTTTCCACCATTGGGCAGCCGTCGTTGACAATCACAATAACAAAGGGAAAATCGGTTTGCTGGTCTAACGCCGAGATGACGGCCTCGGCGAGTAGTACGCTGTGCTTGAAAACCGGAATGACGACGGCGAGGACGGGAGGCGCGGACCGCATGCCGATCGGCCGTGGAGCAAACCCGATCGTCGACGCAACGTTTTGGCGGGTCAAGCCGTCACCCTCTCGTCATACCCGTCGACAATGAATTCAAGCCATCGCGCTTCTGCGGATTCTGCCGTTTGCCCCGCGCCAAGACGCGTCGCCAAGTAGAGGTCGAGCGGGGCTACAGACGGTTCAGCCACGTTCAAATGGATCTGCGTCGCGAAGTCGGGGTGGATCGGCAACCATCCGGAAAACGCCCCGCCCTGGCCATCAACCAGCCCCTTCTGGAGGATTGGCTCGTGTGGATCATTGGGATCGAGAGCGAGAAGAGCATATTCGACGACCGGGCCCGCGGGATCCTCAGTGCGGATCGTCGCCGTTAGTCGACGGACCTTCGCCGGCACGGCGCCGGCAAGTTTTGCCACCGTCATGCCGCCGTTTACCGATCGCAGTTGGATCGCCGTATTGTCCTCTAGGAAACGGACCAAAGCTTCACTACCGGGGGTCGCTGTGACCTCGGCGCAGCGCCGGAGCACACTCGGAGACAGTCGGTGGCCCAGCCGAGCGACATGCGGTTGCTGTCTGATACCAACGTGAAATGGATGCGCAATTCGCCGGGATCCCGGGAGACCAATGTGCAGGCGGAGAGCTAAGCTTCTTTGATGAATTTCGGTTCCCACGAGCTGGACTCGGCTCTCCGGCAAGGGTTGCAAATGTGACAATGACAGTTTCGGCGGACTTCCGGCACGGGTGTTCCAGATAATTGTCAACTTCGCTGATTGTCTGGGTGCAATGTCGATTTCCGGTAAATCAAGAAAGATCCAACCCTCAGATAAGGCACTATAAGGAACTGCCCAGTCCCCCAGGATTCGGCAGTCTTCACATGTTTCAATGCTGATATCCAGCAGTCCTTCGGCATCGGGGGCGATGTGAGTTGCATGCAATTCGAGCGCCGCGAGCCCCTGCGAGGGGATCGGCAAAAGCTGTGTTAGCCGAGAAGGATCGTTTGCGCTGAGCGGCCCGACAAAGGTTTCCGTCGGCTCGCAGGCGAAGGCGAGCCAGGTCGACGGGAGATTCGAGCGCGCCAAAAAATTCTCGACCGTGTCGAATGCATTTTGCAGCTGATCATGAACAATCCGAAATGCAGTGTACTGCCGCTGGAGAGCCAGTAACCGTGCCGTCCAAGAATTCGCTGCCCTAACGACGCCGTTAAACAGTGACCGGTGTGCCGACAGAGCCGCGGCCATCGGGTCAGCAGCCAGATTGATCAGGATCGGGCTTGGCAGAAAACCTTCGCCGCCGCCGGACCAAATCTCGCGCAATGTATCGAGTTCTTTTTTTCCCTTGGTCGAGGCCGCGATTAGCGCGAGGCAGAAGACCGGAGGATGAGGCAAAGGGACCCGCGCGGGTTCACGGTGTTTATTGGGTTGAAAAATATCAAGCGTCGCATCTCGCTCCAGTCGAGCGCAGGCATAGACGGCGATCATCGGGGGCAGCTGCAAACCATCGACAATCGTAGAATATTCCGAAAAAGGTACAATAATTTTGATTTCGCCATTAAAAAGGGTTCTCAATAATTCAGGATCGGTGATGATTTGCAAGGACGACATTTTTTGAAGATCACGACAGGGATGCGCCGTATTCATTGGAAACTGTCGGTTCTCGGCGCGGGGAGGTGACGATCGACGATTTGACTGCCCGCCTGGCGGGCCGCGCATTGGCCGCGCGGGTGAGTCTTCGATAGAGCTGTAAGTGTTTTGGGAGGCATACGCTTTTGAGATCATAGCGCGCCAATACCGTGGCGCGCGCCGACTGCTGCAGCCGCTCCTTGTGGGCGCGTCCGGCGCAGACGCGGGTAATCTTTTCGACCAGATCATCGGTATCGAAGAAATCGACCAGGAAGCCATTCTCGCCATCGGCGATGACTTCCTCGACCGGGGGCGTTCTCGAGCCGATGACGACACATCCGGCCGCCATCGCTTCGAGCAGCGACCATGACAGCACAAACGGGTAGGTCAGATAAACATGGACCGTCGATACCTGCAGGATTGCGATGTAGTGTTGATAAGGCAGCCGTCCGAGAAAATGGATCCGCCGCAAGTCGAGCTGTCCCTTGAGTTCGCCAAGCAGCTTTTCTCGCCAGGTTTCGCCAGTTGACGGGCTGCAGCCATAGCTGACGCCATCGCCGCCAACGATCAGGACGTGCGCGGCCGGACGGCGCCGCAGCACATCCGGTAGGGCGCGCATAAAGATGTGGAAGCCGCGATAAGGTTCGAGATTGCGCGCAGAATAGGTGATTATCTCATCATCGGACGAGAACGATAACCCGCCGTCGAGCCAAACGCGGGCTCGTCGCACCGGGTGCACGATATCCGTGTCGATACCTTCATGAAGTACACTGATCCGCCGCCAATAGCGCTCCGGGTATTGGCTGCGCTGCCATTCTGTTGGAGTCTGACCCCAGTCAGCGGCATCGAGTCCCAACAAGTTTGTCGCGTTGCGGGTTCGCAATCGGATCGCGTCGTCATTACTGGCTGGGAATTGGGGATCGAAATCGACGTCCGAACCTTCAGCACGATAGAAGAATTCAAAATAGCCCAACAATGGAACTGAAGGCCAGATATCCTTCATATATAGGGTTTCACCCCATCCATTGTGACCGACGATAAGGTCGGGGGTGAAACCGCGCTGCTTTAGCGCCTCGCCGCAGCTGGCAACGCAGAGACCATTGGCAACGGCTAGGTCGAATTCGGCTAAATACGGATGAGCATGGGGGCGGGCACGAGGCGAGGGATATACAATTTGCTGCACCCCAGGGATTTGGCGGGCTCGTTGCTGAGTGACGCAGACAACGCGATGCCCGGTTTCCGCCAGGTAGCGAGCCACATGAACGTACTGTGCTGGAAAGTTCTGATGGATGAAGAGGTAATTCAATTTGCGACCTCAAGGCTTATCAGCCGCTGCCCACAAGTCAAAGGAACCACCGCGGCGAACCCGCACCTCCACAAAACCGGTTTCGCTTAGCAATTTGTGAAGTGATTGCCGGGTGAAGCCGGTCTTGTGCGCCATAAAGCGATGGCCGCGCGCCAGCGATGGCGTGTGTCCAAAGATCATGTCGAGCGGCGTAACCGGCCCGCTCGGTGACATATACGCTTGTTGCTCAAGCTGGTCAGCAGCGACCAACTGCGCCACTTGCTGTAGATCGGGGACAGTCAAGAGCAATAGTCCCCCGGGCTTCAGCACCCGAATGAATTCGCCAAGAGCTTTGGGCACTTCGTGGCGATAGACATGTTCCAGATTGTGCGACGACCAGACCGCGTCGACCGAAGCCGTCGCCACCGGGCTCATATCAGTGATCGAGCAAAGGATGTCCGGGTTGACTGCAGGGTCGATGTCGAGCCAAATCTCACGCCATTTGGGCCCGTGAAAATGCTTATGGAGCCGCTGTGGACGTCGATGGCCGCATCCGACATGCAATACCGTCCGCCTGGCAGCACCACACAAATCAGGATCACGTGGGCCAGTCTTCGGGGCCGATGTCAGGCCGGAGCCCCAATCAGCCGGCGCGGGCTGCGTCATCGCGATATTCCTTGATCCGGCGGCGGCAACATTTCAAGGATCGGCACGCTCGAAAAGGCAGAGATTCATCGCCTCCAGCGGGTCATCCGCCAGCCGCGCCATGCAAGGGCTACCATCGCGGATCGGGCCGCTATCGCCGCTCTCAAAAAAAGCACCTTGATATTCGATCTCGAAACGGTCGGACCAATGAGCCGCGAGGCGCACCGCAAATCCGGTCAAGGGCATACCGCGACCGCGAGTGCCGCAGAGCTTGCCACCACTGACCCACGGCGTTTCGCGCCCGTTTGGGCCATAGGCCTTATATTCGATTTCGCTTGGTGCAAACCTTTCTAGCGGCCGCAGACTGAATGCCTCTAGGCGCAACTTCCTGCCGCGGTTCCCGATCCAGCCTTCAGCCGGCACTCGGCAATCGCCGGTGCCTTCGATGTGCAGAAGAGCCTCTATTGCAACGTTTCGCATTGGCGGTTTCAATGCTGCATTGGCGCGCTCATTCAGCTCCGGCGCTAGAGCGTCGATGCGGCGCACCGCGACCTCGCGCGAGTTGGCCTGCTGACCATCGCGTTCATAGGTGGTAATTAAAACATGGCCGCCAGTGAGCGGTGCTTTGATGATTACTGTCCCACCCTCGACACCGAGCCAACACCGAGAGGCACCGCTTGAGCCGATAATCTCTGCTTCGCTTCCATCCTTTGAGGGCAGGGCCGATATGTGCGTCGCAGGCAGCGCCATATTCAACGGCTCACTCAACACACCGACCCTCTCCTTGACGCTGAATGCGTATAAACCGGGATCCAGGCACAAGATCTTTGTGGTCGTGCTGATCCCGGATAGGTCAGAAAAATTGGGTGAAGTCATAGATGGTGCCCGGTTCCCTGATCTGGCGGCTTTTGGTCATCACAATGCTTGAATGATTCCCAGCCTCAGAGACCCCGTGGGACCTCACGCTTGATCGCGTCCTCACTTCCAACTCCAGTTAAGTTCGAGCCCGCGAAACTCTGCTGCTGCCGGGCGCTCCCATTTCGCATGTCGACCCTTAAAAAACAGTAACACTCCGCTTTATGGACGTTAGAGGATCTTTCATTTTCTCCCCCTCATCATAAACCCTCGAAACGGGACATTCCGATCTGAGGAAGGGCGGAACACGAATGACTGCGGCCAGGATCGTCTTTGCACGGGAGGATTTGTCGATCCCCGGCGCGGTCGAGGTGCCGTTATCCTGGGTCGAAGGAGCTGCGGATACCGAGAGCCGTTTTTTCAGCCTCGTACGGGAGAATAGCCCTGATGTCATCGTTCTGGATGTCAGTCGGAACCCTACTATGGGCGTTACAGCAATCATAAAAATTCGACAGCGTTGCACAATTCCGATACTCGCGGTCTGCGATGCCCGTCGTTCATCTCCCAGCGATTTTGTTAATGCCGGTGCTGCCGCCTCGATCGGCGTGCCGATCGATCTCCTTCGCCTTAATCAGAAATTGCAGCAGATCATCAAGATTACAGCGAGCGACCCGCGCCAGCACTCGGCGCCGTCGGAAATAATCTGCTTTGCGGGGTTCATTTTCTATCCGCTTCGCAATCTGCTGGCTGTCGAAGACGGATCAGCAATCGGTCTTACGGCCTCGGAAAGTCGATTGCTGCTGCATCTTGTTGCGCATCCATGGCGGCTCTGTCCGCGAGGGGAACTCGCGCGGGTGCTGTTTGGTATTGATCGGCGGGACCGCGATCGCGCAATTGAGCACATTATAAATCAGCTGCGACGCAAGTTCGTCGAGTTGCGCGGCAGCGGGTCTCGGACCTTGATCAAAACCGAGGTTGGGCGCGGTTATCTGCTCGCGGCAGCGATCTCTTCAGCCCAGGGCTGGCGCGTGGACGAAGCAGCAGATTGAGCTGCGCTGCGAGTGATCGAGCTAATCTATGCTGCCTTCAACCACATCCTCACCTCCTGAAGACGAAGGAGCGCCGACCGCGGTCAGGTCGTCGTTGCTTGGCGCGCTCATGGTTGTGGCGCGCTACCGCGGACTGCACCTGAATGTGCCGGAACTGCTTCGCGATCATCGCCTCGGACCAGGAGAACCCTCGCTTGACGAACTGTTAAAGGTTGCCCGGAGCTGCGGCTTGCGAGCAATGGTGATCAATTCGCGTTGGGATGACCTGATGCGGATGGGTCCGGCATTGCCGGCAATCCTGCTGCTGAAGAACGGACGCGCCCTGGTTCTGCTGCGCGCCGACAAACAGGCGAAAATCCCAAGCGTCTCAGTGCAGGACCCGAATGCGGCAGACGATGCGCTGCTGACGCTCGACGAGGCGCGGCTCGCCGATGCCTGGTCTGGGCGCGTCATCCTGATAAAGCGGGAATACCGAATCCACGAAGAGGATCAGCCCTTCGGGTTCGGATACATCGCCGCTCTATTGCTGCGCGACCGCCGCATCGCTCGCGACATCGCCATTTCGGCGGTCGCGCTAAGTTTATTGGCTCTCAGTCCGATCATCTTCTGGCGGCTATTGATCGATCGCGTACTCTATTACCAAAGTCTCAATACCCTCGCCGTCCTCTCGGTCGGCATGCTGGTACTGGTGATCTTCGAGACGGTGTTCGCCTATCTGCGCCGTTATTTTATTGTCCAGGCAACGGGACACGCCGACGCTAAGATATCGACGCATATATTCAGCAAACTTCTCGACCTGCCCATCGATTTCTTTGAACGCACGCCGACCGGGCTCATCACCCGCGATATGAATGAGGTCTTCAGAATTCGAACCTTCTTGATGGGTCAGCTGTTTGGGACGGTTCTCGATTCTCTGGTCTTGCTGATTTTCTTGCCGGTCATGGCGTTCTTCAGCTTCATTTTAACCGGGATCGTACTCGCAATCTGCGGATTGATCTGCTTATGGATCATTTTAACTCTCCCGGTCTTGCGCCGGAAGAGTGGCGCCGTCTTCGCCGCCGAGGGTGAAAAGAACAGCTTCCTGGTCGAGACCCTGCAGGGCATCCGCACCGTCAAATCGCTCGCGCTCGATGCCCGCCAACGCCACGAATGGGATATTCGCGTCGCCAAGGCAGTCCGGTTGCGGCTTGAGGAAGGCCAGATCGGAAACGTCATCCAGACCGTCGTTCATCTGCTGGAGCGCGTTATGACCAGCGGGGTCTTCGCGCTCGCCGTCTACCTGGCGGTGACCAGCAATGATCAGATTTACGTTGGTGCGCTCGTCGCGTTTGTCATGTTGACCGCTCGGGTCTCGGCACCTCTGGTTCAGCTCGCACATCTGTTGCAGCAATATGATGAAGCGCAGTTCGCAGTCAAAACAATCTCTCGTCTCATAAACCAGTTGCCCGAGGACGGTCGGGGGCGGCCGGGTATGCGTACACCGCTCGTGGGTCGGGTAGAGTTCAGCGGGGTGCGCTTCCGCTATCCTAAGGCGGCCCAACCGGCCCTCGACGATGTCGCCTTCACCATCCCCGAGGGATCTATCTTTGGCATCATGGGCCGCAGCGGATCCGGGAAAACAACGGTCACCAGGCTCCTGCAGCGTCTCCACGCCAATTACGAGGGCTTGATCAAAATCGACGGCACCGATTTGCGCGAAATCGACATCGGCCATCTGCGCTCGAGCCTCGGCGTTGTGCTGCAAGACAATTTTCTGTTTAGCGGTACGATCCGTGAAACCATTGCGGCAGCTACGCCAGGTGCGACATTTGAGGAAATCGTCAGGGCTGCCCGATTGGCCGGGGCGGAAGAATTTATCGAGCGCTTACCGCACGGCTATGACACCTTTCTCCAAGAGGGCTCGACCAATCTGTCGGGCGGCCAAAGACAGCGTTTGGCGATTGCGCGCGCCCTGATCGGTGACCCGCGCGTCCTGATCCTCGATGAGGCAACGAGCGCGCTCGACGCCGAGAGCGAAGCCATCGTCAATGCCAATCTATTGCGCATCGCACGGGATCGAACGCTGCTGATCATTTCGCATCGGCTATCGGCGTTGGTGCCTGCCGATGCAATATTGGTGCTGGAGAAAGGCCGCGTATACGATATCGGGCGTCACGCCGAGCTTGTCGAACGCTGCGATATCTATCGCGGGCTCTGGCATCAGCAAACCATCCATCTCCACCCCAGGCCGGTGCATGAACCTGTTACGCTACGGTCCGTTGCGGCATCGTGAGCCCTCGGCCGACCGGCTGATCCGGCTGTTTCAATCCGAGACCAGCGAGATCAGCGAAACCCCTGTACTCGTTCGGGCAAACGCTACGCTTTATATACTGGGCGCGCTCTTTGCCAGCCTGATCATAATTGCAGCCGTGATGCAGATGGATCGGGTCGTCACCTCGACCCTCGGCGTTGTCGTGACCACGTGGCCCACAATCGTTCTGCAGGCATTGGATCCGTCGATCATCAAAACAATCGACGTTCAGGAAGGCGAGCGGGTAAGTCGCGGGCAGCTGCTGGCGACGCTCGATCCGACCTTTGCGGCGGCGGATGTGCGGGCGTTGATGCTGCAACTCGCCAGCCTTAACGCCGAGATTGCGCGCTGCGAAGCCGAGATTGCGCGCGAACCCTTCCATCCGCCGCAATCGACATTGCCTGAGGCAGGGATGTATGGCGCCCTGCAACAATCTTATTACGACGAACGGAAACAACAATTCGATTCGCAACTGCGCGCTGACGACGCTCAGATCGCCCAAACCAACGCTACGATCAGCAAATACCGGGATGACGAAGCGCGCTATGCTGATCGCGGGAAGATCGCCAACGACATTGAGGCAATGCGCGCAGAATTGGCCGCTGCGCAATATGGCAGCCGGCTCAATCTACTGGAAGCGACCGACCAACATCTCGAAATCCTGCGGAATGTCGAATTCGATCAAAATAGTTTGAGTGAGAGCGAGCATCAGCTGGACGCCGCGATTTCGAACAAGGACGCTTTTGTTCAACAATGGTTGAGCCAAGTCAATCAGGAATTGATCACGGCGCGCAACAACCGCGATGCGGCTCGCGAGCAGCTGGCGAAGGCCGTTAAACATAAGGATCTGGTGCGGTTGGAGGCACCCGATGAGGTGGTCGTGCTAAAGCTCGCCAAATTATCGGTGGGATCGGTCCTCAAGGAAGGCGATTTTCTGATCAATCTCGCGCCGCTGCGCTCTCCGGTCGAGGCTGATGTAAACATCGCTGCGCGTGACATCGGCTTTATCCGCGTTGGCGACTCCGCGACATTAAAGCTGGATGCGTTCAATTTCGTAGAACACGGGACCGCTGAGGGCAAGGTCAGCGCGATCAGCGACGGCTCCTTCACGCTCGACGACAATGGTAATCCCACCGCCCCGTATTACAAAGCGAGAATTCAAATTACTGCTTTGCATTTGAAGAACGTCCCGGCAGGATTCCGCCTGATCCCAGGCATGACTTTTACCGCCGATATCCTGGTCGGCACCCGTTCGGTATTCATGTATCTGGTACACGGGTTGGTGCGTGGCGTCAGCGAGGCGATGCGCGAGCCCTGAAATGCCAACACGCAAATGTCATCATCTTGCTCAAACTCCGGTGCTTTTGACCATGTGTGAAACCGCGGCCGGGCGGCATTACCTTTGAAGCATTCACACCGATGGCTGCCCCGATAGATCTCCCAAAGAAAATATTCGGAGCTAGCCGCGTTCGGGCTCGCGGGGAGATATCTAACGGCAATCCCTTGACCGCGTCGATGCTATCGGTCGTCGATCACATTTTATCGTTTCGATTGGCCAAAAACACGCGTGAGATCGTCAGCGAGCTGACTTCATTCAGCAAGGGGATCAACATCCCGCTCTTGCGGAAAGGCCACAAAAGCGGCGACGGACGCTCTCGAACGCGCAGCTTTTTAGAGCGCAAGCGATTGTTGAAATCGGCACGCGCCGGAGACAGTGAGGCGCAATATCAATTGGGCCGGCTTTACGCGAGCGGCGAAGGAGTGCTACAGAACGGGGCGGATGCCGAACTCTGGTATCGGCGCGCCGCCGAGCAAGGTCACTGCCAGGCGCAATATCAATTGAGCCTGATCTATTTTAATGGTCACCGCGCTAACGGTTCGGGTGTCGAGCAATGGTACCGGGCTGCCGCCCGGTCGGATAAAACTGCGGCAGACGATAATCTCGGGCTGCTGTTCCCAAACGGGACAGCTGTCGCACAGGACTTTTCCGAAGCATTGCGCTGGGGGCTAGCCGCCGCCCACATGGGCTTGCGGAAGCGCAAGCCCATGTCGGCCTGATGTATGCCCGCGGTCTCGGCACTGAACCGGATTACGGCGAAGCGCGGCGCTGGTATCTGCTGGCGGCCGAGCAAGGCAATGCCGCAGCCGAACTTGGGTTGGGCATTCTCCATGCGAATGGTTACGGTGTCGAGATCGATCTCACCGCGGCTTGCTCTTGGTATCAAAAGGCCGGCGAAAAAGGAAATGATGCAGCGCAGCTGGCATTAGGGCTGCTTTATGTCTCGGGGCAGGGCGTCGAACGAGATCCGGAAAAGGCAATCGAATGCTTCCGCAAGGCTGCCGAGCAAGGCAATCCACGAGCGCAATATCATCTCGGACTGATGGCGCTCAAAGGCGAGGGGATGGCTATAGCGGTCCCCGAAGCGGAGATGTTATTCCGACAAGCGGCGCGACGCGGCTACGCGCCTGCAATGCGCCGCCTTGCCCAAATCTACGATTGCAATGACTACGCTGAGCACGCTGAGCGTGATCCGCGCGAGGCCGCGCGCTGGTATCGCGCTGCTGCGGAACTCGGCGATGCCGAGGCGCAATTTGTGCTCGGTCAGCTCTGTGCGCGCGGCGACGGCGTGCCGCAGCATTTGGGTGAAGCGGCGAAATGGTTTGAGCGCGTTGCCGAGCAAGGTCACGCAACGGCGCAGCTCAGTATCGCAAACTTGCTGGCGAAGGGCTCGGGTATTCCGCGAGACGTTAAGCGAGCAGCCGAATGGTACAAGAAGGCGGCCGCGCAAGGCGTCGTGGCAGCCTGGCTCGAACTCGGAAAGCTCTATCTCGGAGGGCAGGATATACCGCCCGACTTGCCTGTTGCCGCTTCGTGGCTTACCCGCGCGGCTGAAGCGAACGACCCCGACGCGCAGACGAGATTAGCATTGCTTTATTTACGGGGCACCGGCGTGCCCTCGGACCCGGCGCGCGGCGAGATGCTGCTGCGGTGCGCAGCAAAACAGGGCCATTCGCCTGCGCTGTTCGAACTCGGCAATCTCTATTCGCGTGGCAACGGCCGACCGGCTGACGGCGCGGAAGCGATGCGCTGGTACCGTGTTGCCGCCGAGGCTGGCCATATCGAAGCTCAGGCGATTATTGCGCGCGGTTATCTAATTGGCGAACATCTGCCCCAAGATATTGCTATCGCTGCGACCTGGTTCCGCAAGGCAGCCCTCCGTGGCCATATCGGCGCTCAATTTCAGATCGCGGTCATGTATTGCACGGGACAGGGCGTCAGCCGCGATCTTAACGAGGCCACCAGATTCTATCGACGGGCGGCAGAGCAAGGCCATCCCGTCGCTCAATACAACCTTGCGGTAATGCTCGAAAGGGGCGAGGGCTCCCCGGTCGATATCACAGAGGCGCTGCATTGGTACGGCGAGGCGGCGCAACAGCAAGTGCCCGAAGCCCAGCTGCGCCTCGGCGATTGCTACATGGCCGGACGCGGCATCACCCAAGACCCTAATATGGCACGCTCTTGGTACGAACAGGCGGCCGCATTGGGAAACACCGAGGCGGTGATCAGACTCAGTCAGCTGCCAGTAGAAGCCTCCGCGCAACCGCAGCACCAAGCCCGCGCTGCAATGGCGGCGGCGCCCCGCTGAGCGGGCGCTTGCCGTCCTGCCCGCTTACGCAGCGGGGGTCGCGCCGAATTGCGGCAGCCTCCCGACTTGCGTGCATACTCAAGGGATGATGCCGCATTCGAAAAGCCGGTTCGCGATCGGCGCCGCGACCCTGTTCAAGAATGCCTGGCGCATTTGCGGATCTTGGTGCAGCAATCGCACAACGCGTTCCTGCATCTCGCCGCGCCTGCCCTCCGGCCGATGACCGCGCTCGGCGGCAAGCTGTTCGCAGGATGATGTCTGATATTTCTCGATGACCCGCTGGGCGATCCGATCCATGATCGGGTATTGGCCTTGCGCATATGCTCCCGCGCCGCCAAGGCAAAGGAGTGCTGCGAGTGCAACAATATTCATTCTGTCGATCATTAGTGTCCTCGTTTGGCGATGTGATGTCTTTATCTATAAGGATCTATAAGGTCATCGGCGCGCTGATGACGTCCCGCAGATTGCAAGGCCACCATCGGACGCAATTAAGGCGGTGACGCGGCGGAGCGGGGTATCAGCGCGTCGAGCAGCGCCTGAATGTAGCCATAGCAATAGGCGAACGCGACGCCCGAAGGGTCGCGGCCGTCGATCTGCGGCACGTGGTCTGGCATCAGCATATAGGGGTAGCCGACATCGCGATAGGCGAGGATCGCGCGCGCCATGTCGATGTCGCCCTCATCGGGAAACGCCTCCATGAAGTCGAGCCGGCGGCCCTTGATGTTGCGGAAATGGACGTTGAACAATTTGCCGCGCTCGCCAAACCAGCGGATCACGTCAAAAATCTCGCGCGCCGGATCCTCCAGCATCTCGGCAACGGTTCCCTGGCAGAAATTGAGGCCGTGAAACGGGCTCTCGTGCATCGTCACAAAGCGCTTCAGCCCGTCGACCGTGCCGAGCACGCTGGTGACGCCGCGATAGCCGGGCGGGGTATAGGGATCTTGCGGATGGCAGGCGAGGCGCACTTTGGCGGCGGTTGCGACCGGCACGACCGCGGCAAGGAAATGGTCGATCCGCTCCCAGTATTCGTCCTCGGGAACAATGCCGGCGGCCGTCGGCGGGGCGGTCTGATCGGCTCGGCTCCAGCGAAAAGCGGCGTTGCGCGAACCGCCGCGACCCGGCTCGCGCGCGGTGCGCGGAATCCCGACGATGGTCAGATTGTACTTGGCGGCCGGGATGCCGGCCCGCGCGAGCCGCTCGATCAGGCTGCAGATGCTGTCGATCTCGCGCTGCCGCTCGGGCTCCTTCGCCAGCAGGATATGCGGGCTCTCCTGCTCCTCGATCGGTCGCGAGGACATCGGCAATTGCACCATGTCGAGCGACAACCCGAACGATTCGACTTGCTCGCGATGGCGGCAGAGATCGTCGAGGCTCCAATGATGTGGGTTGCCGGGCGGATCGACGCAGACATGGGTGACGCCGAGCTGCGCCCAAACTCGATAGTCGGAATCGTCCCGCGGCTTGATTTGCGTCCCGACATACATGCCCGCTCCTCCATCTGCTCGATCGCAAATCATAGCAAGCCACGCCTCGACAATCTTGGGTTCCCGACCGCGGCGGATTAAATTTGTCCGATCATGCGTATCGATAGACTGGCAGGTTCGGTCGAAGGATTGCGTCGCAAGCTGCGCGCGCTCGCTGCGATCGCTGAGGATCCCGCTGCTACCGAACCCGAAAAGACTGCGGCCCGCGCTTTGAAGGCGCGTCTGCAGCGCCGGCTCGGCGCGCTGGGATCGCCGGCCGGCGACTGGACCGACACGGTTTTCCGGTTGGGCCAACGGGCTAAAGAACTGCGCAAATCGACCGAGCCGGCCGCCCCCAAGGGCGACTGGACCGATACCGCCCACCGGCTCGGCAAAGCGCTGCGCCGCGGTTACAAGAGCTGGCTTTGATCTTTGCCCGGCGGGCCTGAGCGCTCGTCTTGAGTAAGAATCGGCTATGGCGTAGGCTCGACGCTGTCCAAAAAGCGGACGTAATCGGCCGGCAATCCGTGCGCTCGGGCACCCTCGCGCAACAATGTTATGTATCGCAGCGAGGGTCTTCCGTCTTCGGCCTTGCCGTCGGCGAGATAAGCAACGGCCTCCAATCGCCGGCCGTCATTGGCCTCGACTGTTATCGCCACATGGCGATAGCCGCGCCCCGGCACCCCTTCGGTCGAATCGAGACGCATCAGATCGCGCCGCGCGATGCGGTAAGCGACACCCCAGACTTCCGCGGCGGGATCGGGGAACAGATTGGCCGGCGCCGCCCGGCCTGGCGGTCGTCCCTCCAGATTGAAGCGGAGCCGATAACCGCTGACGCGGGCGCGGCAAAATTCGCGAGGCTCAATGCCGCGTCTGACGCGAAAGGTCGCGTCATGCATGTTGGCACCATAAGCGAAATACCAAATCTCGTCCGATGGCCGGCCGACGAGGCGGGCGCCGCGCAGGTGGTAGTAGGGGCGCGATAGAACCCAGGATCTCGCGATCAGCCGGCGCACCCTTCTCCGCCAAGCGAACCCATTTCGTGCAATGACCGGCACCGATGCTAATACCCGCGCTGCCAATCGATGACATTACGCAGCGGACGGCCATCCAAATAGGCGCGCAAATTGTCGCAAAAGATGTCGATCGCGCCGTGCCGGTTCTCGTCACTGGCGCCCGAGACATGCGGCGTCACCAGCACTTTCGGGTCGGACCACAGCCGCGCCGGCGGCGGATGCTCGAACTCGCCGACATAAACGTCGAGGACGGCGCCGCGCAAATGATCGCGCTGCAGAGCAACCACCAGCGCGTCCTCATCGACGATTTCACCGCGCGCGACATTGACCAGGACGCTGCCCGGCTTCATCCGGGCGAAGCGTTCGGTGTTGAACAGACGATCGGTTTCCGGCGTCCATTGGCAGCAGATCACGACAAAGTCGCTCTGCCCGAGAAACCGCTCGAGATCGGAGGGGCCGCCGATCTCGTTGAACCCGTCCGGCAAGGGCGCACCCGGTTGTGCCGTGCGGCGGGTGCCGACGACGCGCATGCCAAGCCCGGCGCATAGGCGTCCGACATCCTGCCCGATGCCGCCCGCGCCGACGACACAGGCGGTCTTGCCGTCGAGCAATAGCGAGCGGTAAGGGCGATGATCAAAGCTGCCGGTCTCACGATCGAGCGCGACGCGGTTGAGGCATTTGGCGAAATACAGAATGCCCGCGACTGCATATTCGGCGATCGCCAGCGTACTGCCGAGCCCGCGCGAGGTCGTCACGATGACGTCGCTGCCCCATAAATCGCCCAGGCGCAGATTGCTGGCACCGGCGGGGCGCTGATGAAACCAGCGCAGGTGTGGCGTCCGGGCGCGCAGATCGAGCGGGTAAGGCCAGCCGCCGAGGATGATCTCCGCTTCGGACAGCAATCGGTCGCGTTCTTCGCGGGTCCCGCGCCCCGCCGATGTCGGCGATAGGTACCGCGACGATGTATAGGCCGGCCAGGTATCGCGGATCTCGCCATCGAACCAGCCGCCGACATCGGTGACGCGGACCGCCGGATCGACGCCTCGATCCGAGCGCGCTCCGCCGGACTGATCCTGTTGGATGGCCAGCACGTTGATTTCTCGCATCGGTACCGCTCGCTCTATCGCCTGTGTGTTCCCGCAAAGCTCATGCCATGTTGATGGCAGGGCGTCATCCGCCGGACATGGTGCGCAGCCTTGCCGGATCGTATGGCGGCAACCGGCCGGGGTCGAAGGGCGACAGATCGAGTGTCTTGGCGGCACCATCGACAATCAGCTCGGCCATGGCCTCGCCGGTGGCCGGTGCATTCAAGATGCCCCAGACGCTGTGCCCGGTCGCGACATAGGCGCCGCCGACCCCCGGCACACGGCCGATCAACGGCAAGCCATCACGGGCAATCGGCCGAAAGCACGCCTGCCTTGCCAGGATCTTGGCCGAGGCCAAGACCGGTGACAGATCGCCGCACATCGCCTCGAGCCGCTCGATCGCACCCGGATCCGGCACAACCGCCGCCGGGTCGCCCGGCAACGGCGTTTCGCTCGAAATGGCGCAGACATAAGTCGTGCCATCTGCTCGCGGAAACAGCTCCGGCGCCGCCATTGCACCGCTGGTCTCGCGATACTCGCAAAACAGCGCCTCGGCCGGCACGCTAGTCCCGGTTTCAAACACGAGGCTATGGCCCTTGAGCCCGAAGATCGCGGGGAGCTGCAGCCAAGCCGTGGCGAGGATCGACCACGGCCCCATCGCGATAACGACGGCATCGCCGGCGACAATTTCGCCATCGACAACGACACCCGCGACATCGCCGTTTTCCTGTCTTGCGATTCCGGTGACGCGGCCGATGCGCAATTGGGCGTCCTCGGCTTGTGCTGCCGCCATCATCGCTTTGGTAAACCGAGCCGGATGCACCTGCGCCGTGGTTTCCGGAGTGCCGAGCTGCTGGGTCACGATCGCATCGCCGGAAAGCCAGGCCAGATCGTATCCGCCCTGCCGGAGCGGACGGTTTCTCCCCCCGGCAAAGCCGCCATAGGTCGCCAGTCGCCGGTAACCCCAATCAGCGTCGAGGGTTGCCGCCAGCTCCGCATGCAGAGCAAAGCTGCGCTGTGCGAGCGCCGCCAACGGCGTGCCGTCGCACCAATCGGCGGCGAGAAAACCACCCGACTTACCCGAAGCGGCACAAGCGAGCGCAACGCGTTCGATGACGGTCGCCTTTACCCCACGCCGCGCGAGAAAATAGGCGATCGATGTGCCTATGACTCCGCCGCCGCAAATCAGCACTCGCATCGATCTACCCGCTGTGTGACCGAGACCCGAAAAGAAACGCCAGCGAGGTGATCCTAGCGTCCGTAAGGCCACTCTAAAGAGTAAAACGACAACCTTGCCGGATCACATTATCCTATATCAACTCGCGATTAACGCTCCGACAGAATCTGCTCGGGGAAATTGTTGTCACGGTGCACTGACATGAGGTTAGGGGGATCAATTGCTCTCGCTTTGGTGGCGTGCTTCGTTTGTTCCGTCACATCGGCCGATGCGGCGTCGTGCCGGGCCAAGAAAAACCACAACTGCCTGGCAGCGTCGACTGTCGTCAATCTGAGTAAGGTACCTGAAATCTCTCGTGAAATTGTCCGCGAAGAACCCGCCACCGCCAAGCCGAAGTCGAGCGTCGTCGAAGCGCCACCGATCACGACCTATACCGGGCCCCTTATCGGCGTGAGTTCGATGGCCCACGTCCCGACAGTCGGCTATTACTGGTCGCTCGAACCCAATTCGCAAAAACCGTGAGCCGCGGGCGGCGCAAATGGCGCCGCGGGCCGAGTGGTCAGCTCTGGACACGGGGACGCTGGTCTTTCCGTGGCCGAAGCGATCGGGTCGATCGAGCGTGCGAGGGTACGCGTCTGAACAGTCCCCGTCAGACCTATAGTGCCTGGCACGGGCCCGAGCGCACCGCGGACGTGTGCGTTCTTGCTTTTGGTTTCGCACTCGGCGTGTGCGGCGCAATCGTGATGATGGTCGCGACCCTCTGCGGGCACCGCGATCCTCGTGTCGTTATAGGCGTCGGCGTCTATGCGATCGGGTTGCTGGCCATGCTCAGCTGCTCGCTGCTTTATCGATCGGCCACCGAGCTTCTGCGCCGCCAATTCCTGCGCCGGGTCGACCATGCTGCGATTTTCGCGATGATCGCCGGGTCGGCGACGCCTTTTGCGATGATGAAGGATGGACTCACCGGCGATATTGCGACGGCGGCGCTTTGGACCGTGGCGTCACTCGGGATCGCCTTCAAATTATCGTTCCCGATTGGCACCATCCGTCGCTCCGCCGTCTTTTATCTGCTGCTCGGTTGGGCCGCCCTCGGTGCCGTCGGCCCGGCTATCTCGGGCAAGACAGCAATGCTGATCGCGGCGGGCGGCATTTTCTATTCCGTCGGCGTCGTCTTCCTGTTGTCCTGGCGCCAGCCCTATCGCCTGGCAATCTGGCACGCATTTGTGCTCGCCGGAGCCGCCTGCCACTATGCGGCGATAATGGACGCCGTGGTTTTCGGCTGAACCGGCGCCGCCGGGTTGCTGTCAGCCGCCGTTTCCGGGCACAATTCCCCGAGCAGCGCTGCCCCGGGAAGGAATGGACATGAAAGAAGGCTACCGGTTTGTCGATTGCGACATGCACATCATGGAGCCGATGGGTCTCTTTGACAAATATCTCGACCCGGCATTCAAGCCGCGGATCACTTCGTCGCTGAAACGGCTCGATGGCGGCGCTACCGGGATGCGCGGTCGGCCCTTATGGTTCTTCGACGGCACGCCGACAAGTAATGACGGCAATATTTCGCAATACAACCGTACTCGCGGTCCGCTGATCGGCGCGCGTGGCAACAAGAATGTCATGTTTGCGGTCGAGCGCGGCTATGACGCCGAGTCGCAGATCATGGGCATGGAGATGGAAGGGATCGACATCGCCGTGCTGTTCCCGACCGCCGGCTTGTCATTTCTCGCACGCGACGATATGGACCCGCAATTTTCGAATGCGATTTGCCGCGCCTACAACGATTGGCTGCACGATTTTGTCCAGCACAGCCCCGACCAGTTGAAGATGGCGGCGATGCTGCCGGTGCACGACGTCAATCTCGCCTGTCGCGAGCTCTACCGCTGCGTCAAGGAGTACGGTGCGGTCGGCGCTTTTGTTCGGCCCAATTATGTCAATGGCCGCTATTGGCACTCGACCTATTGGGATCCGCTCTACGGCATGTTGCAGGACCTTGAGGTTCCGCTATGCTTCCACGAAGGCACTGGCTCTTATTATTCGACGATCGAGCCGCGCTTTGGCGAGAACCGCTTTATGCGCCATGTCGCGAGCCACTCGACGGAGATGCAGTTGGCGCTGATCGCGCTGATGCTGGGCGGGATTTTCGAATCCTATCCGCGGCTCAAAGTCGCGTTTCTCGAAGCGCAGAGCTGGTGGGTGCCAGGGCTGTTGGGCCGCATCGAATGGGATTTGCGCCAGCACCACCAGGCCGACGCGCCCTATCTGAAACTGACGCCGTTCGAGTATTGGCAGCGCAACTGCTTTTCAGCGATCGAGAGCGGCGAACGCGAGGTCGGTTCGGTCGTCGAATTGCTGGGCGCCGCCGACAATATCTGCGTGTCGAGCGATTTCCCGCATTTCGATTCGAGCTTCCCCGAGGTATCGACCCGCGTGTTGCGCAACCCCAGCATCAGCCCCGGATATCGGCGGCAAGATCCTGTCTGGGGGTGCGCGGCTCTACGGGTTTGACGACGACAATTTCGCCAAAGCCGATGCCGCCGCCAAGCGCCGCGACAATATGGCGGCTGGCCGAGCCTAGCATCGCAACTCGACCATGCAGCGGCGTTCGGTATCGCGCTCGCATCGGGAATGAAACGCCTTGTAGCGATTTTGGTTGAGGCGATGGTGTCCGCGGCCAAGAGCTTGCGCATCGATGATAGCCATGCCATCTCTTGCTCCGAATTGGAGCTGAATCGGATGCCGACGAACCTGTCTATCAAAAATGCGCCCGATGACATCGTCGCCCGACTAAAGCGCCGCGCCGCCGAGCATCATCGCTCGCTGCAAGGCGAATTGCTGGCGATTTTGGAGGAGGCAGTGTCCTCATCCCGCCGACTGACCCCGGCTAACGTGCTGGCGGAAGTGAAGCGGCTGGGCCTGCGCACCCCTGCCGAAGCCGTCGAAATTGTCAGAGCGGACCGCGATGGCCGCTAAAGTGGTGGATGCCTCGGCCATGGCCGCATTGCTGTTTGGCGAGCCGGAAGGGGAACATGTCGCCGCTCGTCTTGCCGAGGATCGTCTTGTGGCGCCGACCTTGCTCGCCTTCGAACTTGCCAGCGTCTGTCTCAAGAAGCTGCGCCGTTACCCAGAGCAACGGGCAGCCTTGATAGCAGCGTTTGCGATGTTCGGACGCATTTCTGTAGAAAGTGTCGAAATCGACCAGGCAGACGCGATCGAATTGGCAGAGGTCTTCGGCCTCAGCAGTTATGACGCGGCATATTTATCGCTGGCGCGAGCACTGACGGCTGAATTGGTGACGCTCGACAATCGCTTGCAGAGCGCAGCCGCGAGCCTGCCGTCGATGTTGTGACGCCAACTCCGTCAAGGGCTCCCAACCCTCGGCCTCGCGTCGCAAGCGGAAGTCGAGGAGGGCTCCAGCAACAGCTTGGCTCAAAATCACACAGCGGCCTCCCGCAGGCTCGTTACCGGGGCGAGAGGTGGACACCGCATCCGATGGTGTCTGGGGGTCTTGCCCGTTCTAATATTGCTGCTGGTCGGCGTTGGCGCCTGCAAGTCGAGAGTTTCCCATGACTTCTGCCTGTTGCCGGCGGAAAGCGGATGCTCGTCGCCGAGCTGTTCTTTGGCCGCGGTCTCCGGGGGCGCGCGCCGCTGAGCGATGCGGAATGGGTCGATTTCACCGCACGGACAATCACGCCGAATTTCCCTGACGGGTTCACCGTATTCGATGGCGAAGGCCAATGGCGTAACCCGCAGACCGGCCGAATTGTCACGGACCCGACCAATATCCTGCTGGTTGCGGCCAAGCCGAGCCCCGATCTTGCTCAACGGCTCACAACGGTCATCGAGGCCTACAAGGCGCGTTTTCATCAGCAATCGGTCGGCCTCATCACCCGCGACACTTGCGCCGCTTTTTAGCGAGGGATCAGAAGTCCATTGAACGTGGTTACAGCGACTTGTCATACCGGCGAAGGCCGGTATCCATGGCCAAAGTGGATCCCGACTGGAGCCTGTCCTCGGGCCGGCCGGAGGCCGGACCCGGGAATCGGGATGACAATGAAGCAGATGGAACGAATTTCGGCCCGAACCAAAGCCGAAACGATATCCTCGCGAGATTGTGGTCGGCGGCTCTTGTTTCCATAAAGCCCGCGATGCACGCTGCCAGCGGGTTCGACTGACGACAGCAGTAGGGGTCCATACCTGATGGCCCGGAAATGATGCGTTTTGGTACGGCCTCGCTGTCGGGTAATGACAGCGCATTGCCGGATGACGAGCGGGCAGTGCTGGAGCGGGCGCGGGCGCTCATTCCGCGTCTCGCCGAGCGGACGCCGGCCGCCGCCAAGGCGCGCACCTTGCCGGCCGAAACAATCGCCGAATACCGCGCCGCCGGCATCCTGCGTATCCTGCAGCCGCGGCGGTTTGGCGGCATGCAGGGCCGCTTCAGCCTGTTCTCGCGCATCGTCGAGGAATTTACCTTTGGCTGCGCGTCCTCGGCCTGGGTCTATGCGGTGTTGGCCGAGCATCAATGGATCATCGCGCAATATCCGGAACAGGCGCAGATCGACGTCTGGGGTGACGACCCCGAGGCGGTTGCCGCGTCGTCGCTGGCGCCGCGCGCCGCCGCCAAGCGCATCCCGGGCGGCTGGCGGTTGAGTGGCCGCTACCCGTTTTCGAGCGGTTGCGATCATGCGCAATGGGGGATCATCGGCGCCTTTCTCGGGTCGATGGGCGACGCGCGAACGATCGCCTATCTGCTGGTGCCGCTTGCCGAGATCGAGATCGATGACGACTGGCAGGTGTTGGGGCTGCTCGGGACAGGCTCGAAGTCGCTGGTCCTGCGCGACGTCTTTGTCCCCGAGCATCGCGTCGTGATGGTCAGCGATCTGTTTGCCGGGACTCCGCCCGGTGCGCTCGTCCATCCCGAATACCCGCTCTTGCGCGCCCCGCGCGGCTATCTCGTGTCGTATTCGCTGCCGCCGGTGCCGATTGCTCTCGGGCAGCCGTGCGCTCGATGCCGCTTGCCGATCCTTCGCCGGGCGCGTTTCACGCGGTGTCAGGCGGCTTGCCGATTCCGAATTCGTTCAGATCACGCTCGCCGAGGCCGCGGCGGCGATCGATACCGCCACCCTGCTGCTCCATACCGGGCGCGAGTTCGAGCACCGCCGAGGTGTCGTCGGGGCGCAGGATCACCGAGGCGGAGGCGCTGCGCGCCCGCCGCGACATGACCTATGCGCAGCATCAGGTCGCTTGGGCGATCGAAAAGCTGTGCGAACTCTCCGGCGCCCGTTCTGTCTATGACGGCGATCCGTTGCAGGAAATTCGCCGCGACGTGACGACCGTGCTGACCCACACCGCGGCGAGCCGCTTGGCCGCGATGGCGCCCTATGGTCAGATGCTGCTCAGCGGCGGCACCGTAACCTAGCCAGGTAAATTTGAATGACCATCCCGGCGTAGGCCGGGACCCATTTTGGCAGCAGACTCGATGTTCTACATCTATCTCCTCGCCAGCAAGCCCCACGGAACTCTATATATCGGAACGACTTCCGAACGCGAGCGGCGAGTTTGGGAGCACAAGAAAGGGACCGTCTCCACTATGGGCACCGGCCTTCGCCGGTGTGGACGAGTGGGTAGAGGCCCGAGCGCGCCATTGCGTTTCGAGAGTGGTCGCGCTTGCTATGAGGGACAGTATGCCGCCATTGTCGGGCCACATAGCGCGGGCATATTTGTTCAGCTTATAGCAGATTGCCGGATGCCGAGCGTTACGGGTCGGGTATCGTCGATGAACGCGCATTTACCGGTTAACCGAAACGAATTCCCGTCAAACCTCCGCTTGATTCCCGTTTTAGTCGCGCTCAGGATTCCTGCCTAAATGATTGAGTTATTTATGGAATTTGTCGCGACCGAGAGCTTTTGCGAGCGTATTTTGGAAAATTTCCCGGTTATTTCCCGGTTCGCGGGAATTTCCGCCGCTGCTGTAAGAGGCGCATACCGATGCTGGTAGAGATCGGCCATTTTGCGCTCATCCTGGCGCTGTTGGTGGCGGCGGTGCAGGGGACGGTGCCGCTGATCGGGGCCGCCGCGAAGAACCGCGCGCTGATGGATTTGAGCCGGCCGGCGGCATTATTGCAGCTCGGGCTCGTGGCGCTCGCATTTGCAATCTTCATTCATGCCCACATCGTCTCCGATTTCTCGGTGCTTAACGTTTTTGCCAATTCGAGCACGTCAAAGCCGATGCTCTACAAGGTTACCGGCGCCTGGGGCAGTCATGAAGGCTCGATGATGCTGTGGGTGTTCATGCTGGCATTGTTCGGCGGGCTCGTCGCGTATTTCGGTCGCGCCCTGCCGGCGAGCCTGCGCGCCCGTACCTTGGCGATCCAGGGATTGCTCGGCTTTGGTACTCTGCTGTTCATAATCGCCACCTCGAACCCGTTCGCGCGCCTTTTCCCGGTACCGGCCGAGGGGCGCGACCTGAACCCCTTATTGCAGGACCCCGGCCTCGCCTTTCACCCGCCGTTTTTGTACTTCGGCTATGTCGGTTTCTCGATCTGTTATTCCTTCGCGATTGCCGCCTTGATCGAAGGCCGGGTCGATGCCGTGTGGGCCCGCTGGGTGCGCCCTTGGGCCTTGACCGCATGGTGCGGTTTGACGATCGGCGTCGCGATGGGCAGCTGGTGGGCCTATTACGTGCTCGGCTGGGGCGGCTGGTGGGCCTGGGACCCGGTCGAGAACGCCTCCTTTATGCCGTGGCTGCTCGGCACGGCACTGTTGCATTCTGCGGCCGTTGTCGAAAAGCGCGACAGCCTGCAGCGCTGGACATTGCTGCTGGCGATCATGACCTTCGGCATGAGCCTGATCGGCACTTTCCTGGTGCGCTCGGGCGTGTTGACCTCGGTCCACTCCTTCGCGCTCGATCCGACCCGCGGTGTCTTCATCCTGATGCTGATCGGGATCGTGATTGGCGGCGGGCTGATCCTATACGCTTGGCGCGCGCCCGGGCTCGCCGCCGGCAATCAATTCGCGCCGGTCAGCCGCGAGGGGGCCTTGGTCCTCAACAATCTGCTGCTCGCCGGCGGCATGGCAACGGTGTTTCTCGGCACCTTCTATCCGCTCTTCGCCGAGGTGTGGAGCGGCACCAAGCTGTCGGTCGGACCGCAATATTTTGACGCAACATTCGTCCCGATCGTCGTGCCCGGCCTCATTGCGATGGCGATCGGCCCGGTGCTCGCCTGGCGTCATGGAAAGCTCACGACCGCGGCGCGCCGGCTCCTGCCGGCCTTTGTCGGATCGATTGGGGCGGGGTTGATCGTGTTTTTATTCAACCGCCGCGCTTCGCTCCCGGCGCTCGGCGGCGTAGTGCTCGCAGCTTGGGCAATGCTGGGCGTTGTTGTCGATCTCGCCGATCGCGCCGGCGTCGCCAAGCTGCCGCCTGCCGCCGTGCTGCGGCGATTGCGTCATCTGCCGCGCGGCACCTGGGGCTATGCGATCGCCCATTTCGGGGTTGGCGTGCTGATTGCCGGCGTTACGGTTTCGACCGCGTGGCGCAGCGAACGGATCGAGATGGTTCACCCAGGCGATACGGTGAAGATCGCCGGCCGCACATTGCATTTCGAGGGCGTGACCGAGGGTAACTTTGAGAATTACCGGTTCCAGCGCGCGGATATTGTCGTCGATCATCCGGGCACTGCACCGTTCACGGTCCATCCCGAGCGGCGGTTTTATCCGATTGCCGGCAGTTCGACGACCAACACCTCGATCACTACGAACGGCTTTGGCGATTTGTATCTCGCGCTCGGCGATGGCGACAGCAGAGGCGGCTGGGTGCTCCGCGCCTATTACAATCCGCTGGTGCCATGGGTCTGGTTTGGCGCGGTCTTGGCGGCGCTGGGCGGCGTCGTATCCCTGAGCGACCGGCGCTCGCGGGTACGCTCCACTGCACCCCGTGGGGTGCCCGGAACCGCGGTACACCCGGCGGGACCACGATGACTCGGCAATTGCTGCTCGCGGCGGCGATGCTGTTTACGGTCGCTCTGCACGCTGCCTGGGCCGTCGAGCCCTCGGAGCGGCTGGCCAACCCGGCGCTCGAAGCGCGCGCCCGCGCGATCAGTCAGGAATTGCGCTGTCTTGTCTGCCAGAACGAGTCGATCGACGAGTCGAATGCCCCGCTCGCGCATGATCTGCGTCTCCTGGTGCGCAAGCGGCTGGTCGCGGGCGACACCGATCGGCAGGTGCTCAACTACATTGTCGCGCGCTATGGCGTCTTTGTTCTGCTCGACCCGCCGTTCGAGCCGCTGACTTGGCTGTTGTGGCTAGGCCCTCCGGTTCTGGTAGTGGGTTCAGGTGCGATCCTGCTGCTGCGGTCGCGGCGGCGAGGTCGCGCGCTGACCCCGCCAGGACTCTCTGCGGAAGAGAGTGCCCGCGCCGCGGCGCTGCTCGGTGATCGCATATGATCTGGTTTCTGTTCGTCGCCGGCCTGTTGACCGTGGTCGCGCTGATCCTGCTGCTCGCACCGCTCTTCTATCATCGGCGAGCGGCGCTCGATGACGAGGAGCCGATCACTACATTGTTTCGGCGTCAGCTCGCCGGCATCGACGAGGAGCTAGCCGAGGGGCGGCTCACCTCGGAAGAGGCCGAGGCCGCGCGCACCGAAGTCACCCGAAGAATGCTGACTGCGGCCGATCGTGAACCGGCGCCAGCGGATGCCCGGCGCGGGCCGGCGCGCGACATGTCGTGGCGGTTTGGTGCCGTCGTCGCGATCGCCGGGTTACTGCCGGCGACGGCGATGGCGGTCTATTTCGCCGTCGGGACACCCGCTGCGATCGCGCCGACCCCGGCCGCGGATGCCGCCGGTCCGCACGATGCCGCCGAACTCGCCGCCGCTGCCGACCAGATCAAGGCACATCTGAAGCAGGCGCCCAATGACCTCAAAGGCTGGACTCTGCTCGGGCGCAGCTTGGCTGCGCTCGGTCGCTTTCCCGAGGCGCTTGACGCCTACAACCATGCTCTCGCCCTCTCACCCGGCAATTTGGGTTTGCATGCCGAACTCGGCGAAATCTTGGTGCTCGAAGCTCATGGCACGGTGACCCCGGAGGCCGAAGCCGAATTCAATAAGGCCCCCGACGATCCGCGCTCGCGTTATTACGCGGCCGAGGCGGCGCTGCAGCGTGGCGACCCCAAGGCTGCCAAAGCCAAATTGCAGGCCATGCTCGCCGATGCACCAGCCGATGCGCCGTGGCGCCAGACCGTCGCCGATCGCTTGGCTGAGCTGTCGCAAACCGGCGGCCCTGCGGCAGAGGCGCCTGTTGCCGGCTCTCCCGCCACGGCTCCAGGCCCGACCGCGCAAGATGTCGCCGCCGCCCAATCGATGACGCCCGAACAGCGTCAAGCGATGATCCGCGCCATGGTCGCGGGCTTGGCGAGCCGGCTCGAACAGCATCCCGACGACAAAGCCGGCTGGGAACGACTCGCCCACGCCTATGACGTGCTCGGCGAGCCTGACAAGGCCCAAGCGGCGCGCGCTCGCGCCGAGGCGGCGGGGAGCAGCGCGCCGACACCAGCGGCGGTTGCCGCGGCTGGCGGCGCCGCATCAGCCGCTCCGAGCGCGGCTTCGTCAGCTTCACCGAGCGATGCGCAAGGGTGGATCGAACGCGCCCGCAAGTTTGAAGGCGAGGGGCGGGCCGCCGACGCTGTCGCGGCGCTAAAGCAAGGGAACGCGGCGTTTCCCGGCAATTTGCCGCTGCTGGAGGCCTATATGAACGCGCTCGCCGGCGGCCCTAACGGCGACAAGCCGACGCCAGAATTTGTCGCGGTCGCAACCCAGATCAACGCACTCGACGCCAAGCAGCCGGATGCCTTGTGGTATCTCGGGCTCGCCGCCGCACAGAATGGCGACCGCTATCGCGCTACATCCTATTGGACCAAGCTCGTAGCCGAGTTGCCGGCGGGCGACCCGAAGCGCGCGCTGGTGCAGCATCAGCTCGACAGCCTGCGCTGACCGAGCACCCGCTGCGGCAAAGCCGGAGCCTGGCGTTTCGACGGAGAGCGTGAATGTCGTTGGCGCCTGGGCTGTGTCTTGTGACCGGAGCGACCGGGTTTGTCGGATCGGCGGTGGCGCGCGCCCTGCTGGGCGCCGGCCATCAGGTCCGCGTGTTGGCGCGGCCGACCAGCAACCGCCGCAATCTGGCCGAGCTTCCGGTCGAGATCGCAATCGGCGTGCTGGAAGACGCCGCCTCGCTGGCCAGCGCCGTCGCCGGCTGCCGCTATTTGTTTCATGTCGCCGCCGATTACCGGCTGTGGGTCCCCGATCCGGCGGCGATGTATCGCGCCAATGTCGACGGCACCCGCGAGCTGATGCAGGCGGCGCTCGCCGCCGGTGTCGAGCGCATCGTCTATACCAGCAGTGTTGCGGCACTCGGCCTTGTTCCTGGCGGTTCAGCCGACGAGACGACCCCAAGCGGGCTCGATGACATGATCGGGCCCTACAAGCGCTCGAAATTCCTCGCCGAGGAAGAGGTGCGCCGCATGATCGCTGAACGCGGCCTGCCGGCGGTTATTGTCAACCCATCGACGCCGGTTGGCCCCGGCGACATTAAGCCGACGCCGACCGGACGGCTGATCCTCGAAGCGGCCCGTGGTCATATGCCAGGTTTTGTCGATACCGGGCTCAACATCGTGCATGTCGACGATGTCGCCGCCGGCGAATTGCTGGCGGCCGAGCATGGCAAAATCGGCGAACGCTATATTCTCGGCGGTGAAAACATGTCGCTTGCCGAAGTACTCGGGCATGTGGCGCGCACGGTCGGCAAGCGGCCGCCGCGCTTTGAAGTACCTTATCCCGTTGCCTTCGCCGCGGCGGCGGTAGGTACAGCGATGGCACGGGTCACTGGGCGCGAGCCGTTCGCCACACTCGATAGCGTGCGCATGTCGCGCAAGAAAATGTATTTCTCATCGGCCAAGGCCATGCGCGAGTTGGGCTATAAACCCCGCCCGGCACGCGAGGCGATCGCCGATGCTGTCGCCTGGTTTAAGGCGAATGGCTATCTGAAGACCTGAGTTGGGCTGTCGGTGCAGACTATTGATCCTCCGTGTACAGTCGAAGCGACGTGTTTCGGGGCACCCCCGTGTCCGGTTCGGTCGGTGTGGACCTGGCGAAGGAAACTCTCGAACATCAATAGCGACCAAAGGACTGCGCTATGGTCGCGCAGCCCGCTTTCGTGTCGGTCGAGTAGCTTCGAGATTGCTCTCATATCGAAGAGACCGGAACTGCGTAAAACCGGCCCGTATAAACTGTCGCGGATACGCGCTCGCGATGATCCCCGAAACCATTGGGCAAGCGGGACCACAAAGCCTTGCTTCTGTCGGTAGAGAATGCTCGCGGGGACAAAGGGTCGGAGAGCTGCCTTCAGCACATATTTTCCCTCCCCACCATGCAGCTTCAGCTGCGGAGGGAGGCGGGCAGCCCATTCAACAAGCGTATGATCGAGTAAAGGTATGCGTACCTCCAAAGAATTTGCCATACTGGCTCGGTCCACCTTGGTCAGGATATCGCCCGGCAAGTAGGTTTTGATATCTGCATACTGGATTTGCGACAGGGGATTATTGCTCCCGGAGTTAGACATGTGGGTGCGCAATATTTCCAGCGCGCTGTAATCCTGCAGGTCACAAAGGAGATCCCCACTGTAGACGCGGCGACGCAGATCCTCGCTGCAGATGGAGACAGCAGAGAAGTACGCCGCCGGACTGTCCTGGGCAAGTTCCTGAAATGTCGCCTTGGCACGTAATGGTCGGGGCGCCCAGTCGAGTTTTGGATATACCGTGCCCAGAGGACCGAATAATCGGGTGCGGAGGGCGTCTGGCATCAGGCGGCGGACGCGTTCCTCGCAATAGTGCCAGCGATAGCGGCGATAACCGGCAAACAGTTCGTCTCCGCCATCTCCCGACAATGCGACAGTCACGTTTTCCCGCGCCATGGCGCTGACGCGCAGAGTTGGCATTGCCGAACTGTCTGAAAACGGCTCGTCATAAATTGTGGCTAAACGATCAATTAGGTCAAACGCGTGCGGGTCGACATTTCTGACATAATGTTCCGTACCGTAACGAACCGCCATCTCGGCAGCATACCGGGATTCGTCAAATCCGCTGGTCTCAAAAGAAATCGCAAAGGTGCTGACCGGCCCCGGGTTAAGCCTCGCCATCATTGCAACCACCGCGCTCGAATCGACACCCCCGGACAGGAGCGCGCCGATTGGAACGTCGGCGATCATCCGAATCCGTACCGCTTCGCGCAGTCGAGCAATCAGCTCTTCTTCAGCTTCCGCCTTATTTATCGAATTTTCATCCGAAAAGCGCAATTGCCAATAGGCTTTGGGTTCGGGTGCATCCGCGCCGCGGCGAACATGCAGATAGTGACCCGGTGGCAGCTTGCGAATGTGATAATAAATCGAGCGCGGATCAGGAACGTAGCCGAGTGCGAAAAATTCCTCGATAGCCCGTGTATCGAGCCGACGATCGACGGCCGGACTGCACAAGATCGATTTTAGCTCCGACGCAAAAAGCAAGCATCCGTCACGAAGCCAAGTATAGTAGAGGGGCTTTTCGCCGAGTTCGATCGCGTGCTAAAAAAAGGGCCTTCTTGCGTTCGTCCCAAAGCCCGAAGGCAAATTGGCCGTTGAAACGATCAAGGCATGCTTCACCCCATTCCTCCCAGGCATGTACGATGACTTCAGTGTCGCAGCGAGTGCGAAAAACGTGTCCCAGCGCGGTCAACTCGCTCACTAGCGGTCGAAAGTTGAAAATCTCACCATTGAACACGACGCATACGGACCGATCTTCGTTGAAGAGGGGCTGAGCGCCTCCGGTGACATCGACGATTGCCAGACGTCGATGTCCCAGCCCAACCTCCGAACTGCAATAAAAGCCCTGTCCATCAGGACCGCGATGATCAAGTACAGCGGTCATTCGTTGCAATAATAGATGGTCGATAGATTTATCGCCACCGTAATTAAAGATACCCGCAATCCCGCACATATGTCCCTATGATCAAAATTGCAGTCTAATACGGCCACCGAATTGGTGCAGTACATATTCGAGGGAAAGGATGCGCGCGAACTGCTCTGCATCTACTATGCGATCAAGGCGAAACAAACGCCGCATATACAGAGTTTCGCCAAGCAACGCGGCATTTCGATAAGGCCGCGCGAGATAGCCAGGCCAGTCATCTGCGCGTCAACTCATATGTCTGAGACGATACGTGTGTCGGCGCAGCAAGGGGGGCCGCAGATAGGTAGCATAGTCCGCAATCCGCCGGAATAAGGGTGGCTGACTGTCGAAATCGTGACCATAGACTGACGAGTATCGCGCGAGGCGGTGATCGACACGCTGGATCAATTCAGCCTCATAAGCCCCGTGATTTTTCCAGGATAGCCGCAAAGCGCTCGCATGCTCGGTAATGCTCCGCTCGAGATATGGCATAGCTGTGAAGCCGTACCGACTGCAGAGGCTATCGACTGATCCATCCCACGCACGGCAACGGAAGCAGTGATAAAGCCATTCAACTGTGGGCCGCGCTAACAGCGGATCATCGGTCCCCAGCAGATCTGCGATTTTTCTTTCCAACCCTTGATAATAGTCTTCCCTATCGAAAACCTGCGTGCAGATCAGCGGATTAAACCGGCTATAGAAGCTCCATAGCAGTTCACGCACTGAGAATTGTCGGTCCAAAAGGTAAAAAAAATTACGGAAAATTTCGCCGCCCCCGCCGTTAAAAGCGATTGCGTTTCCGTGGACCCGGCGCGCTGACTCGAAAATTTCTGCATTATTCTGAAATATACCAGCCCAACTACATACATCTTGCGCAAGAAAGTTGCGACGGACCGTCACGGCGAAGTCTTCGGGGCGGATGGTGGGTTGATGATTTTTGTCGATCACCGCAAGCGGGAACCCCTCGCGACGCGCGATCTCGATGGCAAGGGATACATCCGCTTCGGCAACATGACCATAAACGAAGACGCGCGGCCGTATGCCATGACGGCGCATGCATGCCAGCATAAGACGAGAATCGTAGCCGCCAGAAAGCGCACAACAAACGCGATCGCCAAAAACCTGAGCAATGATATGGAAATATCGGTCAAGCAACGCCATGCTCTGTTCGAGAGACTCAGTCCGAGATAATGGAGTGTATTTGCGGGTCACACGCAATTTGGGTCGCGAAACATCCAGCCCTGCAGGGCCAATGCGGATAGTGGCTCCAATTGGAGCCAACGAAACCTCGTCAAACAAAGTGTCGTTACCGGAAACCACGCCGTTGAACACGTATTCGAAAGCGCTCTGTTTTAGTAATGTTAATCGATTGAGGGCTGAGCAGATCGCGTAAAAGGACGTCGAGACGATCGCATTCGCCATACTATAAAATACATGGTATCCCCCAAATTGATCGAGTGCAATCTCGGTCTCTCCACCGCGCTTCATGACGATGGCATAGTGACCCATCAAAGTGTCAGTTGCTGGTTTATCTTTTATGTTGTATAGCACATTCCCTGCTGTAACATTGATACCCCCCTCGCGGATACACGTTCCGCAGATAAAAACGAAATCGCCGGTTTCATAACGTTCTAGCATGAGCGATTTGTTCTCGATGCCCGGGTATGCAGCAAACACGTAATCTGACGTCTGTACAATATCCGGGGCGGAGAAGCCGATTTCTGTAAACGCCTGCTTCATTGCTTTAAACTCGCGAGAGCGGTCGTTATTTGGCTGAATGCTAATTAGAAAAAAGCCACTCACTAGCGACGCTCCCTTCTGAGCAAGCAATCGCTCGGTCTACCCTTCTCCGGATCTCAGCGACCTGGCCAGCGATCTACAATCGATTTGATCTCTGATGCTTCCCCAAAATCTGCTACCCAGCGAAATC
The DNA here is from genome assembly GCA_963846635.1 of uncultured Alphaproteobacteria bacterium. Lineage (GTDB taxonomy): Bacteria > Pseudomonadota > Alphaproteobacteria > ATCC43930 > CGMCC-115725 > AP-15. Next base: position 39,256 of record CAWJXM010000053.1, read on the forward strand.
GACCTCCATCCTTTACCCACACCGAACCGTTCTCAAGCTCTCGGCTCCGTTCATCCTGGTTCCTTGAGACGACAAGGCATCCACCGTCGCGCATATATAGATGCAGGTTCCCGACAGCCTTATAAAGCTGAGCCGAATCGAAGTAGTCGAGGTTTAAAATGTTGCTTGCACGAATCGCCCCAAATCTACCATTCAGGCAAGCGGCGCGTGTTAGGCAATCGAGTTTGATGACTGCAATCCCCGGCTCTCTCCGGGCCAACGGGTGAACAAGGGAGATCGGTGCCTCCGCGCGCATCGACCGGCGCAACCGTTTCATCCTTAGGTATTGTTGATTATACCAATTGTTAGCTTGCTGCCCGTGGCGCTGCCGGGCAAGGCGCACACCGAGGCGTCCCAGACGCACCATGATCGCTTCCCCGTCTCCACCACGATATTCAACGATTGGACCCCATCTATAGCGCAGAAGGCTCAAATTGATGTCAGCAAGGAGCGCGGTCACGCCTTTGCCAAAAGCGTGACGTAAAATTCGTAGAGCATCTATGGTCGTAATGCCATCGGACGCACCCATATCAAGAAAGGTGAGGCCATTGCGCAATGCTGGTGCGACATGGGCGCACAGCATTTCCTCAGTGCTTCGTAAGCGCCCGCGATTTGTGCGCTTCCAAGTGCCGCCGACCCGCACATCATGCAAAATCAGGCTGAAACGGTTGGCCTGTTCGCATCCATGAGGCCCAGGGAGTTCAAGCTGGCGTGAAATATAGACCAGCACTTCCGGGTCAGAGATGCACCTTGCTCTTAGGATCGGAAATTTCGGTACTAATCCTGAAACAACGAACTGTATCACACCTAAATATGCCTCGTGGTCTGCAGCTTCGTTTTTTCCGTTAGGCTATGGAGGCAAGATAATCGTTCTCGGAGCGGCGGAATAAAATCTGATCGAGGATCAGAGAAAACCCGGCAAACATCCGCTCCTGAGAAAACGATTCGACGGCGCGTTGCCGGTTTAGCTGACCTAGCACATAACGACGTGCAGGATTATTGAGTAACTCTTGCAGGGTTTTGGTGAGTGCGGCGCAATCGTCGCGCTCAACGACGAATTCTTTATTTTGATGACCGAGTATATGCCTAATGTCGCCGACATCAACCGCCACAACCGCTCGGCTTGCCGCCATTGCTTCTAACAGAGCATTAGGCATTTGCTCAGTATCGGAGGAGATCGCGAATATATCGAAGCTGCCGAGCACCAATTCGGGTGGCAGGTGGCCTGTAAACAATACCCGGTCCGCAATCCCAAGTACGCTCGCAAGCTGGGTTAAACCCGCACGCTCAACCCCCTCTCCGACAATGACCAAGCGCACCTCCTTCGAGCGATCGAGCTTGGCAAACGCATGCAGCAGCCGCCCGATATTCTTCTCCGGGCGAAGGGGAGCGACAGTTCCAACCACCAGCTCTCCGCTCTTTCGAGAGAAGCCGGGGATAGCGTCACGTCGAGGATTGGCAAAACGCCTAACGTCGACCCCATTTGGGATATACAGTACCTGCTCGGGTGGGAGCTTCCAAACCTGACGCGCCAAATCTTCAAGCGTATGCGATGGCACAATCAGCTTATCGCAGCGCATCAATGCAAAGCGGCGAAACACCACGCGCCGACGCAATTGGCCATCGGCTTCATCCTTTCCGAAACCGGCCTCGATGTGTATGTGGCGCGTTACACTAAGCAATCGGTTCGCCATTGCCCATTCAATCGAACCCCAATTATAGGTGATCAGAAGGTCGGGTCGCAACCGCCATAATACTGCCGCACTATTGATCAGCATTGAGGCGAAGCCGTATTGCGTGCTGCGGAGGCTCACCCGGGCTACGTCAATATGCGGGGCAAGGTTTGCGCCCGCTGCAAAATCCTGATCGAGGGCCACCACCGAATGGCGTAGGCGTGTCCCAAAATGGTTTATTACGCGCACCATCCGCAACGGCACTCCACCCATTCCAAAACTTGGGAAAACATGAAGAATATGATTCCGACATTTAGCACCGCGAGTGGATGTGGGACGAGTTGGAACGAGTATGCGCGAGAGTTCGGTCAACCGTGATTCTGCCTGCGCTCTGACACATGATATGCGTCTTGATAAAATTTTTTCCTCCTTTTCAGCGGTGTGCACACCGCCGCTCCAGCATCACCGCCGTATCCTCGCTCTTTATGATATCATGATGAAACTACTTCTTCTACAATAACACTCAGGGTCTGCTTCAAGTGAGTATCACTTGCGACCCGTGGCGGATGCTGTCGTATATATGCTCGATCCGAACACTTGGAGGATAATCGATTGGCCCGCCGACCACCCGCCGGTGGTCGTTGTTGTGGTGGATACCGAAGCTGATTTCGACTGGACGCGTGGCCCCCATCGAAATGCACGGGGTGTGGCCTCGGTCAAAGATCAGAAACTGACTCAGCCGATTTTTGAACGGTACGGGGTGCGTCCGACTTTCGTGCTCGATTTTCCGGTGAGCAGCACACAGGAAGGCTATGAGTTCGTGCGCGACCTATATCATTCAGGCGGTTGTGTAATAGGCGCACACTTGCAGCCCTGGGATAATCCGCCTTTTGTCGAACCAATCACCGACAGAAACTCGTACCCGGGGAATCTCCCTGTCGAACTTGAGCGAGAAAAACTGGCTCGTTTGACATATACCATTGAAAAAAACATCGGGGTCAGGCCACGCATATACAAGGCGGGCCGATATGGTGTAGGGCCGGCGACGGCGCAAATTCTTGCCGAGCTCGCTTATGAAATCGACGTGAGTGTCGTTCCCGGCACCAACCTTTCACGTAAGTTCGGCCCGGATTTTTCGCGCTGCGGTGCACGTCCGTACTGGTTTGGCCACCATCCACAATTACTCGAGATCCCATTGTCGATCGGCTATACTGGTCTCCTCGCTTCATTCGAAGTAATAGCACATCTACTTACGATGGATGATCGTTTAAAGGTTCTGCATATTCCAGGGATTCTTGCCCATTTAGGACTGATTGAGCGGATTACACTTACCCCGGAAGGCATCTCCTTTCCAGAGCTACGTCGTCTGACTCGTGCACTATTGCGGAGCGGGCATCGTGTATTTAGCTTTACTTATCATAGCCCTTCTCTTGCGCCGGGGAATACGCCTTATGTGCGTAAGATGGCAGACTTGCGTGCTTTCCTGCGCCGTATTGAACAATATTTCGAATTCTTTATGGGGGAACTCGGAGGCCGAGCGGCCACTCCGTTCGAGGTCAAGACAATCGCCGAACAATGCATGGCCAGCCCCGTAATCACCGCGAATGCTGAAGTGAAGTAGTCGTCGATGAAGAACGATTAGACCCGTTGTTCGCCGAGGGATCGGCGACCCCGCCTCTCAACCTGCAGAATGTGAAGGGTTATGCCGGGTCAACCGGCACAGACCCTCATGTATAGGAGATGGAGTGGTGACCTCGCGATCGGGGCAAACAACCCGAAGGGATGCTCGCGGCCAGCATGACGCATTCTCAAGAGATAACCCGCAAATGTGTCGCCTGCCAGGACCCGATGATAAATTTTAGAGATATTTAGTTGAGCGCGGCCAAGCGGCCGCGCGGCGCCAGCAGACTGCTCAGTCAGCGTCCAAGCGAGCGCCTGTGGGGCCATGATGCGCATGGTCGTGCCGCGCATAATGCAGGCGCAACAGATCCTTGCCGTAATCGTTGCCATTAGGGGTGCGCACGACGGTGTGGATATGGTCGCGCGAGGGCTTGTCATTGTCGAAGACGATGCCCGACTGGTGATCGAACTCGACCAGGATTACCGGGCTTAGGATGCGATAATAGAACGGGCTGGTAGCGTCAAATGGCCCGATCCAAGCAAACCGCGTCTCCGGCAAGTGCCGTTTCGCCTCAGCATAGCGGATTTCGGTATGTCCCGGACGGATGCGGCCGGTATAAACCCCGAGCAGCGCATCGAGCCGATCGCGGCCCTCACCGGATAACTCGTCATAGCGGATCCCGGCGGGATCGATGCGCCGATTGTCATTGAACGCAGCAGTCAGCAATTCCGAGGGTAGATCGGTCCCGATTATGGCGCGCTGCCGCTCATCGGCCGACAATGATCGCATCAGAGCGTGGCCTTGCTCCTCCTCGCGATCGAACACGCGGGTACCCGCATATTTGCCAAAGCGGGCGAGGACCGGCTCGGACCCTATGAAGGTCGGGGTGACGACGAGCTGATCGCCGAGCACAAAGCAATTGATGTTCAGGTGATGCCCGTCGATCTGCCATCCCCAAGGCGCATCCGGCGCGGGCGTGCCAAAAACGCTGACCCAATAGAACCATTCGCTGTATTCGTCGGGCTTGCCGGTGATCTCGAGGGCGTGCTCGTTGAGCTTCATGACATCGCGGGCAGTTTGATAGCCTGACGGGCTGAGGCTTTCGCGTAGCAGACCGAGTGCCGCCGCGCGCTGATCGCCGCCGAGATCGGCTAGACACACACCATGGCGCATCAGCCAGGGATGAATGTTTGACCACATTCGCCAAGCCTCGTCGTCAACCGCAAAGCACGCCTTCTGCCGCTGCTCCGGCGTGAGCATCGCGAGAAACGAGCGCGCCGCCTCGACGAGCGGGACCAGCGGCATGCCGGTCTTTTGGATGGCGAAGACCCCCGTCGCGATTTGGCCGCCGACGGCCACCCCGCGGAAGGGTTCGGCAAGACCAGCCTGGGCCCGGTCGAGCATCGGCTGCATGCGCGGCGGCAAATCAAATGGCCGGATCGCGGGCGTGGGTGGCCGTTCTCGCAAGCCGAAATGGGCGGACTCTCCTGCCATTTAAGGGTACTCCTCAGTCGTGGGTACCGATGGTCTAATCGAACCACGAGGGACCAGCAAGGGCGACCCGCGCCTGGCGCTGGGCGATGCCGCTTGTGCTCGCTCAAGGGCGAGTTTTGGCGGTTTATCGGGAGCTTTAACGACGATTTGACCAATTTCGGGTTTGCTATCGTCGGCGTTTTTGTCGTGAGTTGGGTGACCTCGACAATCATTTATCGCGCGAGAGGTTACGGTGACCTGCCGACGGGTCAGCTGTAGTCCGGTCGGAGCCCGCTGCTCTTCGGACCGGCCACAGCGATACGCGCAACATCCCTCAGCGCAGCGTGCTTGCCGCTGCGGTCTCGACAGACCCGACATCGGTTCGGTTCCACCAGCCGCCGCCCAAGGCTTGAAACAGCGCGGCGGTATCAGCGAGGCGAGTGGCTTGCGCCTGGACGACATTGACCAGCGCCGTTTGATAAGCGCTCTCGGCCGTCAGCAGCCCGAGATAATTGATGGCGCCGAGCTGCAGCTGGCGGCGCGTGATGTCGAGGCTATCGGCCGCCGCTTTTTCAGCGGCAACCGCGGCCTTCAGCGTCTCGGCATCGGATTCCAACGCATGCAAACTGTCGGCGACGTTCTGGAAAGCGCTGAGCACGGTGCTGCGATACTGCGCCGCCGCCTGGTCAAAGGCGGCGATGGCAGCGCGCTGCTTGTGCAGCAAGGTGCCGGCATCGAACACGGTCTGGGTCACATTGCCGGCCAACGTCCAGAACACATTGCCGGGAACGGCGAGGCTCGAAAAGGTCAGTGCCGTGGTGCCAGCATTGCCGGTGAGCGAGAATTGCGGCAATCGAGCGGCAACGGCGACGCCGATTTCGGCGCTCGCTGCATGCATTTGCGCTTCGGCGGAACGGACATCGGGACGTTGCTCGACGAGCTTTGCGGGCAGGCTGACCGGCAGGTCGCGGGGCAGTTGCAATTTGCCGAGATCGAAGGTTTCGGCTGGGGCTTGGCTCGGGTAACGGCCGAGCAAGGCGGTCAGCAGATCACGTTCAGCCGAAAGCTGTTTTTGCAACGGTGGCAACAGAGCCTGTGCTTGCGCCAGTGCCGCTTCCTGCGCCGCGACATCGGCGCCGGCGACCGCGCCCAACGCGAGCTGGCGGCGCAGAATGTCGAGCGCCTCGCTATCGACCTTGATGATTTCCTCGGTCGCCGCGATCTGGCCGCGCAGCGAGGCTTCCTGCACTGCCGCGGCGACAACGTTCGAGGTCAGGGTCAGGTAGGTAGCTTCGAGCTGGAAGCGTTGCGCTTCGGCGGTCGCGACCAGCGATTCGATCTGCCGTCGCGTGCCGCCGAACATATCCGGGGCGTACGCGACGGTTACCGGGGCGGTAAACAGGCTGTAATAGAGAATATTAGCTGACGGGACCGGCGCGATGCTGGCGGAAGTCTTGTTGCGGCTCGGCGAAAAACCTGCGGTGATGGTCGGGTAGAGCGAACCTTGCTCGGCATACACCTCTTCCCAGGCTTGGCGCAGGGCCGCCTGCGCCGCCGGCAGAGTCGGATTGGCGGCGATCGCCTGCTCGACCATTGCGTTGAGCACTGGCGAATGAAACAGGGTCCACCACTGGCCGGGGATATCGAGACCGCGCACAAACCGTTGCGCCTCGCCCTCGGCAATCGGCGCCGATACGGTCTGCGCCGGCAATGGTTGCGGAGAGTACCCACTGACATCAGGCGGTGCTGGCCGTTTGAAATCAGGACCGACCGCACAGCCGACCAGCAATAGCGCCACGCCGAGCCACACTGCGCGGTGCAGTCCCTGGCAGAACTTTGCCACGTGCCTATTCAGCCGGTGCAAGGCTGGGTTCGACCGCGCTCGCCGTCTGACGCCGCCGCGAGAACATATCGATTAGCACCGGCAAGACGATTAAAATCAACAACGGCGCCAATAAGATCCCGCCGACGACGACAAGGGCGAGCGGTTTTTGCACTTGGGCGCCTATCCCCGTCGACATCGCCGCCGGTAACAGGCCGACGCAGGCGGCCAAGCAGGTCATCAACACCGGCCGCAGCCGAATTTGACACGCCCGGATCACCGCTGCGAAGCGCTTCTCACCGGCATCGATCAACGTGTTGAAATATGAGAGGATGATAATCCCCTCCATCACCGACACGCCAAACAGGCCGACAAAACCGATCGCCGCCGACACGCTGAAAGGCGTGCCGGTCAGGAACAGGGCGAAGATCCCGCCGATCAGGGCCATCGGCATGACGCTCGCCGCCAGCATCGTATCGACAAGCGAGGAGAAGTTCACGAAGAGCAATACCAAGATCAGCGCGATGCTGAGCGGCACGATAACCGCGAGACGCTTGAGCGCCTCTTGCAGATCGCCGAACTCTCCGGCCCATTCAAGGCGAGAGCCGGGCGGCAGCCGTACTTCTTTAGCGATCTTTTGCTGCGCCTCCTGCACAGCCCCGCCCAGGTCGCGGCCGCGAACACTGAACTTTATCGGGATGAAGCGCTCTTGGTTTTCGCGGTAAATGAACGAAGGACCCGAGACAAGCTTGACGTCGGCAACGTCGGTCAGTGGGATCGGCACGATGCCGTTGCCGTTAGGATTGGGTGCGCCGATCGTAATTCGACGGATTGCCGATAAACTGCCGCGGTACCGAGCCGCGAGGCGTACATTGATCGGGAAGTTACGGTCGCTGCCGTATTCATAAACATTGCCGGCCGCCTGCCCGCCGATCGCCGCCTGAATCGTCGAGTTGACGTCGCCCGGCGCCAATCCATAGCGCGCCGCGCGCTCGCGATCGATGTCGATGTTGACAGTCGGCTGCCCGACCGATTCGAAGACCGAAAGGTCGGTAATACCCGGCACCGACTGCAACACGCTCTTGATCTGATAGGCGGTGTTCTGGATCGCCTGCAGATCGTTGCCGAACAGCTTGATCGCGTTCTCGCCTTTGATGCCGGAAGCGGCCTCTTCGACGTTGTCCTCGATATATTGCGAGAAGTTGAAATCGACACCCGGGAACTGTGCGGCGAGCGCAGCATTCATCTGCTGCGTCAATTTCGGCTTGTCGACGCCCTCCGGCCATTCGTCGGCCGGCTTCAACGGCACGTTGAATTCGGCGTTGAAAAACCCGGTCGTATCGGTGCCGTCGTCCGGCCGGCCGAGCTGCGAGAGGACCGTGATCACCTCGGGAAAGCTCCGCATGACTTGCCGCATCCGGTCGACGTAGGGTTCCCCCTCCTCGAGCGAGATCGAGGGCGGCAGGGTGGCGCGGATCCAGAGATTGCCCTCCTCGAGATGCGGCAGGAATTCGAGGCCGAGCCCGCGCACCGCGAACAGTGCCAAGCCCGTTAGGACCGCGGCGGCGCCAAGCACCAAGACGCGGTTGGCAAGGGCGAATTCGAGGACCGGCTGATAGAGGCGGCGCAAACCGCGCACGATCGCGGTTTCGGTCTCGCTGATCTGCGCGGGCAACAGAAACGCGCTCAACGCCGGAGAGACGGTAAAGGTGGCGATGAGCCCGCCCAGAATGGCATAGGCATAGGTTTTCGCCATCGGGCTGAAGATATGGCCCTCCGCCCCTGAGAGGGTGAACAGCGGCACAAACCCGGCAATGATGATCGCTGCCGCAAAGAAGATGGCCAAATTAACCTCGGCGGCAGACCGCAATATAATACGCGATTTCCCGGTCAGGCCGGCCGCACGAGCGATTCCCGCGGGAGCATATTCGTGGCTGGCGGCCCCCTCACTCAAATGGCGAAAAATGTTCTCGACCATGATCACGGTCGCGTTGACGACCAGCCCGAAATCAATTGCGCCCACCGAGAGCAGGTTCGCCAACTCGCCGCGCAACACCATGATCGATATCGCGAACAAGAGCGCGAACGGGATCGTCGCCGCGACGATTACTGCGCTACGCAGATTACCCAGAAATAGCCATTGCACAAAAAAGATCAACACAATGCCAAAGATCATATTGTGCAATACGGTACTGGTCGTGATGTTGATCAGATCTCGGCGGTCGTAAATTTTTTGGATCTTCACGCCAGGCGGAAGGATATTGGAGCTGTTGATCTTGGCGACTTCGGCCTCGACGCGAGCGATCGTGGGAAGGCTTTGTTCGCCGCGGCGCATCAGCACGATGCCCTGGACGATGTCGTCATCATTGTCCTGACCGACGATGCCGAGCCGCGGCTGGTGGCCAACCGTCACGGTGGCAACGTCCTTGACGTAGACCGGCGAACCATTGTTCGAGCTCAGCATCGTATTGCGAAGTTCGTTCATCGTGTGGATCAGCCCGACACCACGGACGATCGCCGCCTGGGGCCCGAAATTGACGGTCTGCCCGCCGACATTGATGTTGCTGTTGTTGAGCGTTTGCAGCATCTGCGGCAGGCCGATGCCGTAATCGGTAAGTTTGTCGAGATCGACGGTGACATCGTAGGTCTTGGTCTTGCCGGCCCAGCCGGATACGTCGATGACGCCCGGCACGGCTTTGAAGCGTCGCTCCAGAATCCAATCCTGAATGGTCTTCAGATCGGTGACGCTGAAGCCTGGCGGCGCGACGACGCGGTAGCGGTAGATTTCGCCGATCGGACTTTCCGGCGAGATTTGCGGCGAAGCCCCGTTGGGCAGCGGCGAAAGCTGCGACAAGCGGTTGATCACCCATTGTTCGGCTTCGTCGTAGGTGAAATCGTAAGTGAAAAAGACCCGCACGTCGGACAAGCCGAACAGCGAGATCGTCCGCACGGCGGTAACATGCGGGATCCCGGCCATCTGGATCTCGATCGGGATCGTAAAGTAGCGCTCGATCTCTTCGGCGCTTTGACCGGGGGCCTGGGTTATCACCTCGACCAGCGGCGGCACCGGGTCCGGATACGCTTCAATGTCGAGCCTGGTAAAGTTGATTATACCGGCGGCGACGACGAACAGCAGCAGCGCCAGCATTAAAAAGCGCTGCCGCAGCGCAAAGGCGACAATTCCGTTCATGGATCTGTGTGCACTTTGTTCATCAGCCGGTGCCGCCGGCGCGATCGATAAACAAAGTGCCCGAGGTCACGATCTTCTCGCCGGCAGAGAGCCCATCAAGCACTTCGACCATGTCGTCGCTGGCGTCGCCGATGCGGATCGTCCGCGAGGCGATGGTCCCATCGGTGCGCACGACCCACACCCGGGCGGTGTCGCCTTCATAGACGATGGCGCTTTCCGGCACCGCCGGACGGGTCGCAGCGGGTCCGGTGATGATGCTGAAGCGCGCGAACATCCCCGGTTTCAAGGCTCCGTCCGGGTTCTCGACATCGGCGCGCACCGGCAGCCGATGTGTGTTGGTGTCGATCGATGGTGCGATCCACGAAATCTTCGCCTTGAAGACGCGCCCGGGAAACGCCAGCACGCGGACTTCCAGCGGCTCGCCAATCCGGATCAGCGGAGCATCCGCTTCGCGGACATTGGCGACGAGCCACACCGTCGATAAATCGCCGATCGTATAGACCGGGTTCGACGCGCCCGATTGGATCGACTGGATATTTTGGCCGAGCCCGACCTGGCGCTGGGTTACGATGCCGGCAATCGGCGCGACCACATAGGCAACCGGTTCCATGTTCAATGGCACGCCGTTTTCGATCGCATCGATCTCCCGGTCGCTTTTGCCGAGGATCCGCAGGCGGTTGCGCACCGCCGCGAGCGCGATCTCCTGGGCGCTCAAATTATTCTGGGCGGTGGCGAGGTCCATTTGGCTCTGCTGCCAATCCTTTAGCGCTCCGCCTTTGGCGAGGTAGAGCGCGTGCTGCCGCTGCTCGGCGGTCGCGGCGAGCTTGAGCTGCGCCCGTGCCGTCTTCAAGCTCGCGGCCGCGGTCACGAGATCGTTCTGGCCCTGCACGAATTCGCTCGCCGCGACCGCCATCAAGGGCGCGCCGCGCGCGACATGGTCGCCGAGCTTGGCGATCAGCCGGATCACGCGGCCGGAATAGGGCGAAAAGACTGGGGTCGTCAGATCGTCGTCAATCGCAATATTGCCCTCGGTCACCCGCTCCGGCACAAATGTCCTAGTTGCGACGGTCTCGACCCCGATACCGGCCCATTGCTCCTTTGTGGGCCGGAAGGTGCCTGGCTCGGCGGCGGGTTCCGCGCCGGCCGTCTGGCTCGCCAGCGGTGAATTCACAAGTTGGACCCGAAAGATCGGGATTAACAGACACAGCGCGAGCGCGGCAACGATGACCAGTTGCACGGCAGCGGGCAGGTGCGGCGCCGCTGACGGCCGTGATGGCGGGGTTGGCTTTGTCATTGCCGGTCACAGATGGCTTTACGAATGATCGTAATCATCAGGAATTACCGCGCAGCTCTCTCGCAGGTGCGAGCAATCAACGCTCCGATGTATGGCAGTTCGATGGCACGCGGCAATCGCAGCCAGCAGCAACGCCGGCGCCGGGGCTTTATAGCGAAACGGCTGTCATCGTGCACTGCACCGATTCGGGTCAAATAGGCGCTCGGGCCAGAGATTCCGTCAAAACCGCTTACGATCGCGGGCTGGGCAAAATGCGAAGCCGCGGTTGCGAAGCTCCGAGGGATGCGGCAAAGGTCGTCCGGTGTTGCTCCTTAAGCTATCTGGAATCAGAGCTTTCGCTTGTGGCGGCGTTAGCTGCCGCTGCGCGCTTGATCGATTGCGAGCGGGATCCGGTCTGGCGGCGATCGGGCTGCTCGGCTGGCCGGTTATCGGCGCCGCACAGATGGTCGCTCCGACCCCGCAACCGCCCGGCATCCCGGTCACCCCGGAACAGGCCGCGCAAATAGAGATCCAGAATTGGGCGGTTCACGAACAGGCGACGCTCACCTGGATGCTGCAGCCGGCATTCCAGGCTCCGTACACGGGGCCTCAAAGCCTGCAGCCCAACGCCAACGGCCGGGAAACCATCGATGCAACACTGTATGCCGGTTTTCGGCCGTGGCCGGGCGGCGAAATCTGGATCAATCCCGAGGTCGACCAGGGATTTGGGTTGAGCAACACCTTTGGCGTGGCGGGATATCCGAGCGGCGAGGCGTATAAGATAGGTAAGACGACGCCCTATTTTCTGGTTCAGCGCGGGTTTCTTCGCCAAACCATAAATTTGGGCGGCGAGACGGAAAAGCTCGAACCTGATCTGAACCAGCTCGGCGGCACCGAGACCGCCAACCGCTTGGTGTTCACGATCGGCAAATACTCGGTCGTCGATGTCTTTGACACCAACATCTACGCGCACGACCCCCGCAACGACTTCCTCAATTGGTCGATCATCGACCTCGGGTCATTCGACTATGCGGCCAACGCCTGGGGCTACACTTACGGCGGCGCAGTCGAATGGTATCAAGATTGGTGGACGGTCAGGACCGGCGTATTCGATTCCTCGGCGCAGCCGAACAGCAAAGGTCTCGGCACCAACTTCGCGCAAGGGCAGGTCGTGACCGAACTGGAGGAGCGGCATCAGCTATGGGATCAGCCCGGCAAGTCTCAAGCTCCTCTATTGGTTGAGCCGCGCCTATCTCGGCAGCTATCTCGACGCGATTTCACTGGGAGAGGCGATCGGAGAGCCGCCCTCGACCGCCGGTGTGCGGACGCAGCGCACCAAAGACGGCGTCGGGCTGAACCTCGCCCAGCAGATCGCCCCCGATCTCGGCGTCTTCGCGCGCGCCGGCATATCGCAAGGGACGGTCGAAGAGATCGATTTCACCGACATCAACCAATCGATCTCAGGCGGCCTCTCCCTTGGCGGCTCGCGCTGGGGTCGGCCCGACGACACCTTCGGATTGGCCGGCGCGGTCAACCGCATATCGCACCAAGGCAAGTTGTATCTCGCCGCCGGCGGTCTCGGCGGGATTATCGGCGACGGCGAACTGCCGAATGCCGGGCCCGAGCAGATCCTCGAAACCTATTATCGGGTCGCGATACACGGCTTCGCCCATGTCGCGTTCGACTATCAGTTCATCAACAACCCAGCCTATAACCGCGACCGCGGGCCGGTATCGGTCTTTATCCTGCAACTGCACCTGCAATACTAACCCTCAATCCTGTCGCGGGATGCGAGACGAGCCTCGATGAGAAAATCGGCCAAGCATCAGATCGGCGGAAAAAGAGCGGTTCATCTTGTTATTGCCGTGCTCGCGGCCTTGTCCGCGGGCGGCTGCGGCGTCCCACAGCGAGAGACAATTGGCGTTTGGATGCAGCCGGACGAGCATATGGTGCCGGCTGCGTTGTGCGGCTCGTATTGCCGCAGCTACCAAGGTTATGAAGTGACCTGGGACGTGCCATATCCCGAGAATCTGAAGCTGGTCAATTTTCGCGCCAGTTGTCGGAATGTCGGGCCAGGCTATCCTTGTGTATTCAACGAGGACATTTATATCGCCGACAACAGCATCGATCATAAGGCGACGGTTCATTGGCATCACCAAGCATCCGCGGTGGCGGTTCGGCTGGCTGCCGATGAGATCGAGTAATTCTGTGCGTTGGAGCAATCGTAGCCTTGGTTGCCGCGCGATCGCAGCATTGCCGGCGCATTGCTGTGGCGTTGCTGATCGTGGCGGGGTGCATCTGCGGGTTTTCGAGGGTGGGGCGAGCGCAGATATGGCTCGGTCCGAACGATGCCTGTGCGCCCGACACCTTGCTTGAAGATTGGAATGGTCTGCGCACCACTTTTGCCGCCCACGGCGTCGGCTATGGGCTGCAAAATCAGACCGAGCTCTGGGGCAATTTGAAGGGCGGCCTGAAGGAAGGAATCTCCTTTGACGGTCTATTGACCGCGAGCCTCTGCGTCGATCTCGACAAAGCGGCAAACTGGAAAGGGGCCACTTTCTTTGCCAGCGGTTTTCAAATATATGGCCCCCAACCGACCCTTGGGCTCGTCGGTGCGCTCCAAGATGTTAGCAATATCGAGGCAGCCTACAGCACCAAGCTCTACGATTTATGGTTCGAGCAACAGTTGTTCGACGGCAAACTTGTAATTCGCTTTGGTCAGGAAGGCTCCAACGATGAGATGATGCTGGCGGGCTTCGCCAGCCTGTTCCTGAATTCGAGCTTTGGCTATCCGGCGCTGTTGACGATCGACCTGCCCTCGAACGGGCCTGATTATCCGCTGGCGGCACCGTTTTTTCGCGTGAATTTCTCGCCCAACGATGAGATCTCGCTGGTCGGCGCAATCTACACCGACGACCCGGCGCCGCCCGGCACTGGCAACCCGCAATTGCGCGACCGCCACGGCACGGCGTTTAGACTTGAACGACCACACGCTGTCCTTCACCGAGCTGTGGTATTCGCCGGCGTTTCTAACAAGCCAAGGACTGCCCGGCATCTATAAGCTCGGCGCGTGGTTCGCGACGGGGCCTTTTGCCGACCCGCTACATGACACGAATGGGCTGTCATTGGCCAATCCGGCGAGCGACAAAGTCCCGGCAACGCATGCCGGCGATTACGCGATTTACGGGATTATCAATCAGTTACTATGGCACAAACCCAATACCCAGGCGCAAGGGATCGGTTGGTTCCTGCAGGTCATGCACGCGCCCGAGGATCGCAATCTCAGTGATTGGTTCATCGAGGGCGGGCTGAATTGGAAGGGGCCGCTGCCCAATCGGTCGCATGACCAGGCCGGTCTCGCCGTGACCTATGCCGGGATCGGCGTTGCGGCGCGCCAGTATAGCCGAGATCTGATTTTTTACAGCGGCTTGGGCACCCCCTATGCGCAAGGCGAGCCGGTTATCGAAGCGACTTATCGAGCGCGCCTTAGCCCCTGGTTCAAATTGCAACCCGATCTGCAATACGTGGTCAATCCCGGCGCCGGGGTCCCGATACCGGGACACAGGACGCCGCTCAAAAGCGCGCTCGTCGTCGGGCTGCGGATGACGGTCAATTTTTGACCGTCACGCGCTGCGCTTGTCGCAGGGCTCCGCTCGCCTGCCGAGCGGCTCGCGGCGCAAAGCCGATCCTTCGCGCGCGCAAAGCGGGAGGCCGAGCTATAACTTCCCGAGAAAAGCAGTGACCAGCTGGCGCGCAGCGGCGGCTGGGGTACGGGTGCCGGTGATGACTTCGGTTTCGAGCGCCGCGAGGCGGCCGGCGATGCCGGGGGCGGCGCGCAAATGATCCAGCAGGCCTTGCTCGATTTCCGACCATAGTGCCGCTCGCGCTTGCTGGCGTCGGCGCTCCACCCAGGCGCCGCACGCGACGAGCGCGTCACGAAATCGAACGACGTCGTCCCATACCTCGGCGACGCCGCGATCTTCGAGCGCCGAGATCGCCCGCACCGGCACCGCCCATTCGGGGTTTGGCGCGCGGATCAGCCGCATTGCACTCGCGTAATCGGCGGCTGTGCGGGCGGCTGCTTCGGCGAGTTCGCCATCGGCCTTGTTGACGAGCACGAGATCGGCGAGTTCGACGATGCCGCGTTTGATCCCTTGCAATTCGTCTCCAGCAGCGGGCGGCAGGATCAGCACAAACATGTCGGTCAGTTCGGATACCGCGGTCTCGGATTGCCCGACGCCGACGCTTTCGACGATGACCGCGTCGAACCCCGCCGCCTCGCACAACAAAATTGCCTCGCGTGTGCGTCGCGCGGCGCCGCCGCGGTTACTCCCGGCCGAGGACGGGCGGATGAAGGCCGCGGCCGAGCGCGACAGCTCCGCCATTCGCGTCTTGTCGGCAAGAATGGCGCCGCCGCCGCGCTTCGATCCGGGATCGACCGCGAGCACCGCGATCCGACGCCCGCGGGCGATGCCGGCGAGACCGAAGCGCTCGATAAAAGTCGATTTGCCGGCGCCCGGCGGACCCGATACGCCGATGCGAACCCCATCGCCGGTATATGGCAAAACGGCAGCCATCAGCTGCTCGGCTTCGGCATAATGATCGGGGCGGCTGGATTCGACGAAGGTTATAGCCCGCGCCAGCGCCCGCCGGTCGCCGCGCCGCAATGCTTCCGCCAGCGAAGATGCCGCCGTCACTCGCTCCGTAGCGGAAAGCACGAGCCGTCGCGACGCTTGCGGCGGACGCATTCGATCGATGCGACAGTCAGAATCTTGTCGACGGTTGTCATAAGATCGTGCATCCGAAACGGCTTCAACAGATAAAAATGTCCGCTCGCTTCAAGCCGCTCCGAATGGCGATGGTCGCCGGTTGTAAGGATCACACCACAGCCTTGCGCCCGAGCGATTTCGGCGAGCGCAAAACCGTCCTTGTCGCCGGGCTGGGTTACGTCGATGACGACGATGTCATAATCGTCCTCGTCGAGTTTTTCCTCCATCTCGGCACCGGTTTCGACCGTGGTAAACAAAAATCCCTCTTCGTCGAACACCTCGCCCAGCAGCTCGCTGATGTGATCATCGTTTTCGACGATCAGCACCTTGCATATTCGCGCCATCCGATCCCTGCCATTCTTCTAGGTGTCGTTGCCGGTTGGCTCACGCCGGTGTCAGCGCCGCCTCGCGCCGAGCGGCTTCCTGCTGGCGCAGCCACATCGCCGCATAGACGCCATCACGCCGCATTAATGCGCTGTGATCGCCGCGCTCGACAATCCGCCCGTGATCGAGCACCAGTATCTCCCCGGCATCGATGATCGTCGAGAGCCGATGGGCAATTACAATTGTCGTGCGGTCGGCCGAGAGCTCGGCGAGATTTGCCTGGATTTCGCGCTCGGTGCGGGTGTCGAGCGCCGAGGTTGCTTCGTCGAAGACCAGAATCTTCGGCGCCTTCAAGATCACACGAGCGATCGCGACCCGCTGTTTTTCGCCGCCCGAGAGTTTCAGCCCGCGCTCGCCGACCATCGTCTCGTAACCGTCGGGCAGCGAGACGATGAAATCGTGGATATGAGCAAGCCGCGCGGCCTCTTCGACCGCCGCAGCGGAGGCGTCCGGCCGGCCATAAGCGATGTTGTAGAAGATCGTGTCGTTGAACAGCACCGTATCCTGCGGCACGACGCCGATCGCGCACCTGAGGCTGTCTTGGGTCACATCGCGAATGTCCTGAGCGTCGATCTCGATCGCACCTTGATCAACATCCCAAAAACGGAACAACAGCCGGGCAATCGTCGACTTGCCCGCACCGCTTGGTCCAACGATCGCGACCTTCGCCCCGGGCGGCACGCGGAAATCGACGTCGAACAGGATTGGCCGCCGGCTGTCATAGCCGAAATCGACGTGGCGAAACGCGATCGCGGCCGAACCCACCGCCAAAGCCGGCGCCCCCGGTCTGTCGACGATTTCGGGCTGCACTGCCATCAGCGCCGTCATCTGTTCGAGATCGGCGAGCGCCTGTTTTATATTGCGATAGACAACACCAAGAAAATTCAACGGGGTGTAAAGCTGGATCAGATAGGCGTTGACCAGCACGAAGTCGCCGATCGTCATAACCCGCGCGGCAACACCTCTGCCGGCGAGCAGCATGACCCCGACGAGGCCGACCGCGATGATCATCCCTTGGCCGAGGTTGAGCGCGGCCAAGGTCGTTTCACCTTTGACCGCGGCATGCTCATAGGCGCGCAAAGCGGCATCATAGCGGCGCGCTTCGTGTTCCTCGTTTGCGAAATATTTGACGGTCTCGAAATTCAGCAGGCTGTCGATCGCCTTCGTGTTGGCCTCGCTATTGCGCTCGTTCATGTCGCGCCGAAAGCGCACTCGCCAATCGGTAACCAAAAAGGTGAACGCGATATAGAGCATGATCGTGGCCAGCGTGACGGCGGCAAAGGTCCAGTTGTAGAGCCGCCACAGAATGCCGCACGCGATCAGGATCTCGAATAGCGTCGGGACAATATTGAACAGCAGAAACGAAAGCAGAAATTCGACGCCGGCGGTGCCGCGCTCGATCGCGCGCGCGAGCCCGCCCGTGCGCCGTTCGAGGTGAAAACGTAACGACAGGCCGTGAACATGGCGAAAGGCCGACAACGCCAGTCGCCGCACTGCCCGCTGCGTCACCTTGGCATAGGCGGCATTGCGCAATTCGTTAAAGCCCTGCGCCATGACCCGTGCGGCGCCATAGCCAACGATCAGCGTCACCGGCACCGCGACAACCGCCCGGCTTGGCGAAAGCGCGTCCACTGCATGCTTGTAGAGAAACGGAACCGCGATATTGAGCAGGCGGCCAGCGATCAGAAAGCCGACGGCGAGCACCACCCGCGCCCGCAATTCTGTCGAATCGCGCGGCCACAGGTATGGAGAGAGCGAACGCAGCGCTCGCAGCTCGTGTTTGAGGCGGCCCTTCTGCTGTGGCGGGCCGGGCGTGATCGGCCGGCCGCGCCGGCTCATGCCGTGGGGCCGAGCGGCGGCTCAGGCTCGGCGAGCGGGGCGGCGCCGAACCCGCCAAACAGGTTCAGCGCGAGGAAAAAGGCGAGTGCCACGACCACGGCACCACCGAGGAACGGGCTGCCGCGGCCGAGCCCGGCAAACAAATATCCAGCCAGAGGCGGCCCGATCACCCGCGCCAAGCTGCCGACCGATTGGGTCACGCCCAGCACCTGGCCCTGCTCTTCGCGCCCGGCGCGCCGAGAAATCAGGCTGTTCAGCGCCGGCTGGACCAGCCCGAGCCCGATCGCAAGTGCCGCAAAGGCGCCACTCAGCACCGCCAGATCGCGGGCAAATGGCACGATAACGAGGCCGACGCCGAGGAGGACGAGACCGCCGAGCAGCAATTTCTCCTCGCCGTAGTGCTTGGTCAGCCGACGGGTCAGCCCGCCTTGCATGATCGCCGACAACAGTCCGAGATAGGCAAAGACAAAGCCAACTCGCTCCGGTCCCCAATCCAATTGGCGCAAGGCCCACAGCGCAAAAATGCTCTCCATTGCGGCAAAGGCGAGGATAACAAGGAAGAAAATGACAATCAGCCGCGACAAGACCGGCCGGCGCAATGCCGCAAAGATCAGACCGATGCGGCCTCGCGGCTGCGCCAAGCCGCGCCGTTCGACCGGGTGGCTTTCGCGCAGGACGAACAGAACGCCGCATAGCGCGACAAACGACAGAGCGGCGGCGAGCCAAGCCGGGGTCGCAAGGTTGGCGCTCGCCGGGTTGTTGCCGGCGAGAAATCCGCCCAATGCCGGGCCAAAGATGAACCCGAGGCCAAACGCGGCGCCGATCATGCCCATGCCGTGGGCGCGCTCCTCGGGCTTGGTGATGTCGGCGATGTAGGCCTGAGCCGCGGCGATGTTGCCGGCACAGGCGCCGGCAAGCGCGCGGGCCGCGAACAGCATCCACAGCGCGTTGGCGGCGCCAAGCCACAGATAAGCAACAGCGGAGGCCGCCATGCTCGCCATCAGCACCGGGCGCCGGCCCAGGCGGTCGCTAAGCCGACCCCATAAGGGTGCCGCCACCAGCTGCATCAGAGAATAGGTAGCGAGCAGCCACGTTACCTCGGGGGCCGTCGCACCAAACCGCACCGCGTAAAACGGCAATAGCGGGATGACGAGACCGAACCCGATCAGGTCGATCAGAACGATGAGAAACAGGGTCGGCATGCCGTCCTGATATCGCGCAGCACCCGCAACAGAACAAGAGACTGATCGCCGCGGGCCAGCCATCCGCCAATCTCCCGAATGCGGCTAGCCGTCGCGCTACGAGATACTCACCGCGATCTCTAAGGCGTGGTATGCGATAGGATGCCAAGCGGTCGACGGCTCGCGAAGCGAACCGCTCGCCTTGGCCAAGTTCTGACAGAATTGGGAGGAAGCACCAAATGCATCGGGGACTTATCGGGTTTCTGGCGGCCGCGATCGGATGCGGTCTCGCAGCCAATTTTGCCGGCGGAGCCGCAGCTCAGGGGCTCATCAATGTTCGGATGTTGTCGGCGCCGCTTGCGAATGAGCTGGTGGGCCAGGCGGTCGCGAACTGCGCCCAAAAAGGGTATGCGGTGACCGCCGTCGTCGTCGATCTCGACGGCGTTCGGCAAGCGATGCTGAGGGGCGATGGTGCGCCAATCCACACTGTCGACTTTGCCTACAACAAGGCCTACTCGGCGGCAACGCTGACATTGGCGCGCAAGGAAGACAGCACAAAAGCCGTGGCCGAGCGGATGAGCAAGAATCCGGCGAGCACATTGCCGGCGACCCCGCCCCCGCACATCACTTATGCGCCCGGTGGTGTGACGATAATGGCCGGCGGGACAGCAATCGGTGCGATTGGTGTCAGTGGAGCGCCTGGCGGCAACTTTGACGACGCCTGCGCCCGCGCCGGGATCGCCAGGATTCAAGATCGGCTAAAGTAAGTCTTGAACCTGAGTGCAGGTTAGTCGTGTTAAGAACAGAGTTGGATGGGAGACGGGTTGTGACGTCGCTGTCTGTGAGCCTCGAAAGGGGAAGACCTTATATTCTAAGTATTCTGCGGATCGTGGTTGCCTTGCTGTTCCTGCAGCATGGGCTACAGAAATATTTCGGCTTTCCGTCGGCGGGTCCGCCAATGAGGACGATTCTCTACGTCCAGGGGCTGATCGAGATCGGCGGCGGCATTTTGCTCCTACTCGGAGCCTATACGCGCGTGGTCGCCTTTATCCTCGCCGGGGATATGGCTGTTGCGTATTTCATGGCGCATTTCCCACGCTCCTTCTTCCCGGCGGTGAATGGCGGGGACGCCGCAGTCCTGTATTGCTTCACCTTCTTCTACATTTTCTTCGCCGGCGGCGGCCCTTGGAGCCTCGATCGCACGATATTGCGGCAGGACTAATCCGGCGCGGACCTGGAGCCTGGCTTCGGGGCACGAATTCAAGAGCTTCGCCTGGCTGCCGCGACACCAAAATGCAGTACGGCCTTGCAGCTCGCCAGCAAATTCACCGACTATCCGATCGTTTACCGGGCGCCGCAGTGTTGAACGGATTGCGGCGATCCGCGAACGGGAGCGAGCGATGACAGACGTCAATTCGGGTCCACCGAGCAGACAGGCCATTGAGCCCCGGGGTCCGCTCGACGGCGTGACTGTCCTTGATTTGTGCAGCTATCTCGCCGGTCCCTATGGCTGCACCCTGCTCGCCGATCTCGGGGCCGAGGTCATCAAAATTGAAGCGCCTGTTGGCGACATGCTGCGCCAGTTCCCGTCGAGCCTGCCTGGTGAGAGCCGATTTTTTCTCGGCACCAATAGGGGCAAAAAGGCGATTGCGCTCGATTTGAAGAACCCGGATGGGCTTGCGATCCTCCACCGGATGGTCGCGAGCGCGGATATTTTCGTCGAAAACTTCAGACCGTCGGTGCCGGCCCGGCTCGGCATCGATTATCCACGGCTGAAGACAATCAACCCGCGGCTCGTTTATTGCGGGCTCACCGGCTATGGCGATCGCGGTCCGCTTAGCGAAAAGGGCGGCTTCGACCAGGTACTGCAGTCCCTCAGCGGCATCGCTGTGTTTCAGGGCGGTGGCTCTGACAAGGCGCAAGTCGTGCTAGGCTCGGTACTCGATTATTTCACCTCCGCGCTCCTGGCTTATGGGGTGGCTGCGGCGTTGTACGATCGCGAGCGCCGCGGCACCGGGCAATATTTGAGCCTTTCGTTATTGCGCAGCGCCTTGACGATCCAGGCAGGACGCTTTGTGTGGGCCGAGGGAGAGGGGCGCGACGTGGCGCGCGATTCCGGTGCAGGCGGGCTGACCGGCATTCATCCGACCAAGGATGGATCGCTTTATATCTCGGTGCATTCGAACCATTTCTTCGCGGCTTTGTGCGAATTGATCGGCCGCCCGGACTTGGTGCAGGACCCGCGCTGCTCCTCGATGCGCAGCCGGGCCGCGCATGCAGCCGAGCTGGTGCCGGAATTGCGCGCGGCACTCGCGGCCAGGAGTGCGCGCGACTGGGAGGCGCTGTTCGGTGAACGCGTGCCGTGCGCGGCAGTGCGGCCGATCGAAGACATGTTCGACCACCCGCAGGTCTTGGCCGAGGACCTCGTCTGCACCCTCGATCACCCAGTGGTCGGCCGCTATCGCACGATGACAAAGCCGATCAAATTCGCCGACACACCCGGACCTGCTCCGACAGCGGCGCCAACCTTTGGCCAGCACAGCGACGAGATCCTCACAGCCTATGGTTATTCGGCGGCCGAGATCGCGGCTTTGCGCGAGCGCGGCATCGTGCGCTGAGCAGCGCAACTGGCTGTCTGGGGAATGCCACGCGCATGCAACGACGTCCCGAGCGGCGAATTCGGCTAGTCACTCGGGATAGCTTAAGGGTGAAGGCCCCCCTCCCAGGCAGATGATGACCTGAGCGGATCTCCCGAGGCCGGATGGCGATAAAACGTGGTTCGCGGGCAGCCACGACCCGGCAAGCCCTGTTGAGACTCGGCGCTAGTCGTTCAGGAAAGCCTTGACGAACCGCGCCACTTCACCGGGTCGCTCGAGATGGGGCAGATGGCCGGCGTCGTCGATCAGCTCGATGCGGGCCGTGGCTATCCGGTCCGCGAACTCCCGCGCATAGGCGGGTGCGATCACGTTGTCCTCGGCTCCCCAGATGATCAAGGTCGGCACCGCTATTCGGTGAATGCGTTTCTGCAAACCCCTATCCGGGATTGGCCAGACGAATTTTCCGGTGCAGGCTTGCGACCAGATAAAGCTGGCCTGGGCTTCGACCCGAGCCTCTGGTTCGGAGGCCAGCTCAAAGAAACGCGTCGCCGCCGGTCCATCGGGATCGGCAAAGAGCGTCGGCCGGCGCTGATCCTCGGGTAGGATCATCCAGTTCCTGACCGGCAAGTCATCCCGCCACAGCCCAAGCGGATCGATCAGGACGAGCTTGCTCACTCGTTCCGGCATCGTCGCAGCGATCTCGCAGGCAACCATGCCCCCAAAAGAATGGCCGACCAGTACCGGCGCTTCGAGGCCCAGCCGGTCAAACAGCTCGCCGTAATAGACGACCAGGTCCCACAACTCGTCGAGCTGATGGATTGCATCGGGGTCTCTGGTGCTGGTGCCGGGATGTTTGGGTGCGAGGATGCAATGGGTCGCCGCGAGAAGGTCGAGAAAATCGCGATCGTGCAGTCCCCAGGGACCATGCAGGAACACCAGCGGAGGCCCGTCCCCGCAGATCTCGATCTGGGTCTCGATCTTGCCCTGCCACAGCCGGACGCGGCGCTCTTCGACGGTCGTCATGTCGCTGCCCCAAATCGTCTGAGCATTAGCCGTCTGCCGCGGTCGCGATGGGCTGCTTGACGCGCAACCGCTCCGGCCACCAGCGATCTTCCCATTGGTCGTCCCAAAGGCCTTCGAGATGCGGCAGCACGTCCTGGCAGAACAGGTCGATGTTCTTGAGGCACAGCTGATGCGGCATCGAACCGAAATGCAGCAGAGCGAGGAGATGCCCGATGCGCAACCGCTTGATGCCGGCTATCAGCTGGTCACGCACCGTTGCGGCACTGCCGGCAATCAAAAAGCCGCGCTCGACGAAATCCTTGTACTTGAGTTCGCGCAGATCAAATCGCTCGCGCAACGGCGCCCGCAAGCCGCGCAGCAAGCTCGGATAGTCTTGGTAACCGGGGATCGCCTGGTAATATTGCGGCGTGTAGAGCAGCTTGTGAAAGAAATATTCGACGTGCGGAGCGTACTCTTCCGCCGCCGCGTCGCTTTCGGAAACCCCGATCAGCTGTAAGAAACCCAGCCGATACGGGTTGTCATCGCGCCCCCTCTGAGCGACCGTATCCCAATAATAGTCGCCCAGGGTTTCGGCATTCTTGGCGCCGAAATAACTCAGGTGACAGAAGCAGTCGTCGCGATCGACGACGAATTCGACCGTCGTAGCACTGCCCGACCCCGGAATCCAGATCGGCGGATGCGGCTGCTGGATTGGCCGCGGCCACAGATTGACCATCGGGAGCTGGTAATGTTTGCCATTCCAGGCAAAGACCTCGCGTGCTTGCCAGGCTTTCAACACCAGCTGCAAGGCCTCGCGATAGCGCTCGCGCTGCTCGATCGGGATCACCCCGTTGGAGATCGTGGCATCGGTCGGGAGCCCAGTCGGAAAACCCGCCACCAAGCGACCGCCACTGATGCAGTCGATCAGCGCGTATTCCTCGGCAATGCGCGTCGGCGGGCTCGTTGAGGGCAATGTTGAGCCGATCTGGATGATCGCCACCGGCTGCCCGTTTGTCAGCTTCGCCAGTACCGAACCTATAAGGCTCGGATTGGCCATAAAGCCGTAGACATTTTGATGGTGCTGGTTCGTGCACAGACCATGCATGCCGGCCCGCGCCGCGTGCACCATCTCGTCCAGCGTCCAATTGTAATACTGGCCGACCTTGTCGGGATCGGCGACGTCGAACCAGACAGGATCGAGGTAGGCCGACTTGTAGCGCTGGTCGAAATCCGGCGCGAGGTCGCGATACGGCATCAGGTGGAACATGCAGACTTTCATGGCATTACCTCACCCCTTCGTCGAACGGCTGCCCGGCCCGGTTGTGCTTGGAGATTATAGCGCCGGGCACCGAAGTCGGAGACTGCATCGGGTCATTATGCGCTCTAAGGCAATTTCCTGACATGATTTGGTTCCAGGCATAAGCCGACACGTGTCTGACATCGCTCGGCACCTCCGCCACTTAGCGCCCGTCAAAATCCTGTAACTCGGACCATGTATGGTTAACCGGTGCTCGGCGCATTTGGCCGGCGCAGCGGCTTGCAAACCGTTTTGGTCAGCTAGCACTCGCGCATTGGCAAGTATTTCCTCTGTTTCCAACGAGGACCGATGAAGTCTGATGCCGTGATTTCCCACATTGCCGCGGAGATGATTTCAGAGCACGGCTCCGAAGCAGAGCAAGCTGCGCTCGAACTCGCGGCCTTTATGCGCGATCTCGGCGACCGCGAAAGGCAGTCCGAATGGCTGCGGGTGCGAACAGCCATCGTACACCTTCGATCAATCTGGCGTGGCAGCTGACGCCGTACCAACGGGGGCCTAGTTTGCTCGGCACCGGCTTCCCTCCTTTTATCGGAGTGCCGAACAGGGTCTCGCTCGATAATCGGCTTTGATGAAGGTGAGTGGCACAGGGGCAGCCGGGGTGAAGGGCAACATGCTCTCATCATCTTTTTTGTCGAAATGTTGCTAAAGCGCTGCGGTTCGGTACCTTGCAGAGGCTATTGACTTCATCGGCGGCATAGGATGGGCTGGATGCCCGGGCTGTGAGCCCAACTCGTTCACCCGGCTCGCCTATACTTTCCAGCGGCTCCAGCTAGTCCTTAAGCGGAGGAAGTCGTGAGGCTGCGAATTCTAGCGTTGCTCGGCATGTTGCTTTGTGGGGGGATTGCTGGCCTGACGCCGGTTGCGCTCGAGGCGGCGGAACCCGCCGCGGCCCCGCAAAAACCGCAAATCGGTGCCGAGGCCATGGCCGCGCTGCAGCGCATGGGCGGAAACCTTGCGCCAGCCGCAATTCTCGTTTCAGGGGCAGACGATCCGGGTCTATGCCGGCCCCAAGGGCGAGCCGTTGCACATCTTTCATACTCTCGACGTCACGGTGCAGCGACCCAACCGGCTGCTGGCCGTCAGAAACGGCGACGACGGGCCGAGCAAGCTTGTCTATAACGGCAAGACACTCTTCATCTACACGGAAGAAGGCAACAGATACGCCGAGATTCCGGTGCCGGGTACCATCGAGGGCATGATGAAGGAGGCGATGGGTCGGCTCGGCGTCGATTTTCCGCTCGCCGACTTTCTGACCAATGATCCTGAAAAGTCGTTTCTAAGCGGCGTCACTGAGGGCGAGGTCGTCAATACCGTGACGATCAACGGCACTCCCGCTTTGCACATGTTTTTCGTCCAGCCCCCGGGCATCGAACTCGAACTTTGGCTGCAAAAGACCGAGCAGTCATTGCCGTTGCGGTTGGTCGTGACTTACCGGTCTCTGCCGGGCGCGCCGAATTTTATCGCGACCTTTTCCAACTGGAATTTCTCGATCCATCCGACCTCGGCGGATTTCACCTTTCAGCCGCCGCCGGGGGCGGTCCGGGTCGCGTTGAAGCCCCCGTCCCAGCCGGCATCTGCGGGCGAGGCGAAGCCTTCGGGAGCCGTCAAATGAAGTACGTCGGTGTCGTCTGCATCAGCGTTCTGCTCGCCGCGTCGGCCGGGTCGGATGCTTTCGGCTGGGGCGCCGTCAGCGGACCGCGCGGCGGTGCGGCTTATCGCGGGCCGATGGGCGGTGCGGCGGTGCGAGGCCATCATGGCGGTGCCGCCGTTCGCGGCCCCTATGGCGCTGGTGCGGTCCGCGGCCCTGCGGGCAACGTCGCGGTGCGCGGCCCGACTTACGGCGGCGGCGCAGTCTATCATGGCGGCACGCACCGTTTATCGCGGCGGCACCTATTATGGCGGGACTTATACGGCGGCGCGGGGGTGGCGGCCGGTGTTGCCGCGGGGGTGGCTGTCGGCGCGGCAGCCGGTGCTGCGGCCACAAGTTACCACTATCCGCCACCCTATTACTGTCCGGCGGGCTATTACTACCCTAACTGTCCAACGCCCTACTACCCGCCCTGATTCCGACCGAAGACGTGCGGGCCGAAGACGTGCGGGCGAGATCAGCGGGCGAACGCGGAGAAGATTTCGTCGAGTGCCGTCAGCTGATTGCCGTTGACCGAGTTGGGAACGAGAACCGGGGTGTTGACCCCGGCGGCGTACCATTCGGAAAGTTGGTCGCGGACTTTGGTTGCCGAGCCGTAAAGCGTGTTGTCGGCAATCCAGCGGTCGGTCAGGTAATGCGGAATGTCGTCGCGGCGGTTCTCGGCGAGGGCTTTTTCGATCGCTGTCATCTCTTCGCGATAGCCCGCTTCCTTCCAGTAATTGCGGTAGTTCGGCAGCAGCACATAGCGTTCGAGCCGGCGGCGGTGCAGCGCCAAGGCGGCGCCCTCGTCGTCGGTGATGCAGACCGGCAGCATGTTGCCGATCAGGAAATCGGGGTCGTGTGCGCTTTTCCGCCGGGATCACGGATAGCGATGCCGCGACATGCGACAGGCTGGCGTTGGCGAACAATACGCCCTCGGCAATCTCGGCGGCGAGCGCCACCATCCGCTTGCGCAATGCCGCGAGCACGATCGGCGGCATGGCACCGATGCCCTCGAAGGATCTGATCTTGTCGACAAAGGCGCGCGTATCGGCCAAGGGTTTGCCGACCGTGATCCCGAGCCGCTGATGCGTCGGCGCGTGCGCGACGCCGATGCCAAAGCGAAAACGCCCGCCCGAGACCTCGTGGATATAGGCCGCATTCATCGCGAATTCTTCGGCGGTCTGCGCATAGATCGGCGCGATCGCGGTGCCAAAGCGGATCCGCTCGGTCGCCAGCGCAAGCCCCACGCACTGCGCGATGTTGCCCCAGCGGCTCGGCATATAGATGCCCGAGAACCCGCGCCGCTCGATGTCGCGGGCAATATCGAGCGTCTGCCGCCGTCTCCCCGGCACGGCAACCAGACTGATCGCAGGAAGAAGCTGAGGCATAGACGGCTCCGCTCTTAATCGTGGCTTGTTGTAACTCAGGCGTCGGGATATTGCAGCACCGGCTCGCTTACGCAGCTGGCATGGCGAGATTTGAGGTAGTCGGCCTCGCTCAAATTATCGCCTCTGATGAATACTCGCTCTGGTTGCACCACGAGGTCTCATCGAGCCCGTCCGTGCAGGAAGCAATGCTGCGCGGCTGCGCCCGCGGCGGAGGCTTATGGCGGAGCTTACAGAGGCGACCCGGAGGTCAGCTGGCGGGAACGGTCTGCCAGCCGGTGTTGCATTGGGTTACGTAGGGGTAGTAGCCGGCAGGGTCGGGGCAGTAATACCAAGTCTGCGAATAAGGCTGACCATGGTCGTAGTAGCTGTAATACGGGTAATCGTAATAAGGATATCCGTAATCCGGGTAAAAGCCAAAGCCAAAGAAGCCGCCGCGGAACCCGCCCCCGTGAAATCGGTCACCGCGAAATCCATTCCCGTGAAACCCGCCAAATCCGCCGCCGTGGAACCCACCACCGCTGTGGAAACCGCCCCCCGCCGTGGAAACCTCCGCCCCCGCCATGCATCTGAGCGTCGGCGGGATTTAGCTGGCTGAGCGCGGTAGCGCATAGCAGAGCCGCTGCGATTGCCAGCGCCCTTCCTATCCTGGGCAGGGCTGTAGGTTCGCTTGACTGTTGCATCAATGACTCCATTTGCAGCAGCCGCGTATCACGCGTCTGTGAGAGCGGGACGCGGCTTTTGAACCTTTCAAGTGTTCACCGATGGCCCAAATCAAAATCCGAGATTTGTCGCATTAGGTCCTGAGAGGAATTCAGCAATGCGTCGCGCCGACCTGGCCGATCTGACCGCGTTCGTTGCCATCGCCGATAATCTCAGCTTTCGGGTCGCGGCCTCGCATATCGATGTCACTCCCTCGGCGCTCAGTCACATGATGCGACAGCTCGAAGAGCGTCTCGGGGTCCGCCTGTTGAACCGCACGACACGGAGCGTTTCGCTGACCGATGCGGGTCGGCGCCTGCTCGACCGGCTGAGGCCCGCGGTCGAGCAGATCTCGCAAGGGCTGGACGATCTCAAGAGCGAGCAGGGACATCCCGTAGGACGCCTGCGCCTCTATGTGACCCATCTCGCCGGCCCAGCGGTTATCGCGCCGATCTGGGCGCGCTTTTTATCGACCTTTCCCGACGTCCGGCTCGAACTCCACACCGATGTGGCACCGGTCGATATCGTCGCGAAGGGGTTCGATGCCGGCATTGGTCCACGAGACTGGGCCGCAGCGGACATGATCGCCGTTCGGGTGATCGGGGCCCATGAGGGTGGCCGTGGTCGGCGCACCAAGCTACTTCGCACGGCGGCTCCGGCCGCGCACCCCCGATGACCTCGCCCGCCACAGCTGTATCCAATATCGGCGGGCGGCGAACGGTGCCCTGTTCGAGTGGCCATTCGAGCGGGACTGCGAGGTGCTGCAGATTTCGGTCGATGGCCGGGTCATGGTCAACGATACCGATCTCGCAATTCGCGCCGCCGTCGACGGCTTGGGAATCGCCTATGCTGTCGAAGCTGTCGCCGAGCCGTTTCTACGCTCGGGACAGCTGGTTCGTGTGCTGGAGGACTGGTCGCCCAAATTTGATGGGCTCTTCCTCTATTATCCCGGCCACCGGCAGGTGCCGGTCGCCTTGCGCGCCCTGATCGACATGCTCCGCAACGCCCGCGAGTCTGCCCCGGCCGAAGGCTCGCTCGAGTACCCGTTCGCCGCCGAGTGACAGTCTGACGCGCAGCGCGCGTCCCAGTTTGTCTCAGTTCCCGTAATTTGGAGTGCGCGGGCGACGGCCCGCCGCCTGCGGCGGCAGGTTCCCGCGCGCCAACGCTTGGCGGCCTGCGAGCTATTCATGAGTGTCTCTCATTTCCCAATCAAATTCGCAGCGATTGAGAAGCGCCATCTGCACCCGCATCTGCCGGTGTCTTGAGGACCGGGCCATTGAAGTCGTCGGTGGACAACCCGGGAAATCACCCACGACCTGGAGCATTAAAATGCCGGAATACGACAATGATGACCTTGGCAGCCTCCGCAGGGCGCTGCTTGAGCATCCGATTTATGCACATGTCGCTTCCGTCGCCGATCTCCGGCGATTTATGCAGGATCACGTCTTTGCCGTATGGGATTTCATGTCGCTGCTGAAACGGCTTCAGCAGGACATGACGTGCATCAGAGTGCCGTGGTTCCCAGGGGACAATGCACGAGCAGCACGGCTGATCAATGATATCGTTATTGGCGAGGAGACGGATATCGGTCCCGACGGATCCTATATCAGCCACCTCGATCTCTACCGCCGCGCCATGGCGGACATCGGCGCCAGCACCCAGCAATTCGACAGGTTTTGCTCGCTCGCGAAGGTCGGGGTTCCGGTTGAAATCGCCCTGGCGGAGATCGATGCGCCCCCGCATGTGCAAGCCTTTGTTGCCCATACGATGGCGCTCGCCAATTCTGGCTCGACCGAAGAGGTCTTGGCGGCGTTCTTCTACGGCCGTGAAGACATTATCCCGGACATGTTTCGCCGGCTTCTGAACACGCTTTACGGCGCGAAGCACAACGACGATCGCTTTCGTCATTTCATCTATTACATCGACCGGCACATCGAACTCGATGGCGACAGTCATGGCCCAATGGGGCGCGAATTGATCGATGGTCTGGTAGCGAATTTGCCGGATCGGCAGAAGCGGGCCTTGCGTGCGGCATGCAGCAGTGTCAGAGCCCGGATCGCGCTTTGGGACGGCGCGTTGATCAAGCTCGGCAACAGCCGCGAAGTCGACAAATTAGCCGGCGCAACCGGTCCACAACATCACTACCGAGGCATTGCAGATGCAAGTGCCACGTCCAGTGACAGATATCTGATGCGCGGCTGGTAATGAAGAGTAGCCGGTGCGGCCGCGTTCTGCGCGCCGCACCGGCCGCTCGGATCGCGTCCGGTCCTGCGCAGGCGCCCTCGGGATTGGGACGGTAAGGGTGGTCGGGGTCTCGCGTACCTACTCCGCGGCTTGGGGGCGGGTGACTTGCACCGAATTGGGGCCGTAGCGGTCGCGGTAGGGCTGG
The DNA here is from genome assembly GCA_963846635.1 of uncultured Alphaproteobacteria bacterium. Lineage (GTDB taxonomy): Bacteria > Pseudomonadota > Alphaproteobacteria > ATCC43930 > CGMCC-115725 > AP-15. The sequence continues at coordinate 69,543 of CAWJXM010000053.1, forward strand.
GTGTCGATTGCTTCGAGTGCGATCTCGCGGTCGAGCACGTGCTGTTTCCAGGCCTAGTGCTCGGGCTCCTTGGGGCAGCTGATGTCGAGGTCAAATCGCGCCGCAAAAAACGGCATCGGAACGGATGAGGCTCCCTATGCCGGAGCAGGGTTGCATGAGCAAAGCATCGTGCACAAACCGTGCAAGGGATCATTCCCAAGGGTTCAGCACATTTACCGCCATCGGTTCGAAGTCCGCCCGGTTGCGGGTGACGACGGTCAGGCGATGAACAAGGGCGGTAGCGGCGATCAGCGAACTCCCTGTATGGCTTTGGATCGGGAATGTGCAGCGCCGCACATCGTCGCGCCACCGCCGTATCCACGGCCAAGATCCGTTCGGCAAAGGCGGGCAGCACGCGCTCCTCGATCCATTGCCGGATGAGCGCGCCCTGCTTGTGGTCGCGTCGCGTAAGCCGTAAGGCACCCGTCTCCAGTTCGAGAATGGTGATGCTCGAAAGGAACAGGTCCGAAGGCTGCACGCTGTCCGCCCATGCCGCTACCTGAGGGTTGGTTCGGTGCGGCCGACGTAATTCCGACACGAGGTTGGTGTCGAGCAGAAACATCACCCGAGATCGACGAGCGGCGGCGGCTCGTCCCCCAACCGCGGCGGCTCGAATGTGATATCCTTGCTTTCGGGGTGTGCCAGCAAAGCACGAATCCCAAGTCCTTGACTGACGAGGCGCTGGTAAGCTTCGTGACGCATCAATACATAAGCCGGCCGCCCTCGATCCGTGATGATGACCGGTCCGTCGTTCGCCGCGCGCTTCGCCCGCGCCACATCCTGATTGAATTCACAACTCGTCAAGGTGGCCATTTCAACGCGCGCTTCGTTCCACACCCTTTATTTGATACTACAGATACTACATCGATCGCGGGAACACAAGATCAGCGCCTCACCTCGCCGGTGGGTACCGCAATCACTCCGCCGCTTGGGCGCGGGTGACTTGCACCGAATTGGGGCCGTAGCGGTCGCGGTAGGGCTGGGTGTCGATTTCTTCGAGTTCGATCTCGCGGTTCAAGACGTGCTGTTTCCACGCCTGGTGCTGCGGCTCGTGCTCGTGGAACTCGGGCATCACCTCGCGGGCGAAGAGTTCGAGGCTCTCGCAGATGTGTTCGTGGGTGTTCTTGCCGGCCTGGTTCAGAAAGATCACCTGGTCGATATTCGAGGTCTCGAAGCGACGCAATTTGCGCCGGATCGTCTCGGGGGAGCCGATCAGCCCGCCGGACAACGCCCGCTGCAACCCCTCGGGATTGGCGCGCTTCCATTTTTCGTACTCATCCCACAGATTGACCTCGCCCGGCTTCGGCCGCTCGCGGGTCGGGCTCAGCCCGTAAAAGCGCAACGCGAACTGGAAGAACGGGATGCCGTCGGCGCGCCGGCGCGCCTCCTCGTCGGTTTCGGCGCACATGAAATAGCTGGTCAGCGCCAAATTGGGGTTGGTCACGTAATCGGCAAGCTTGTCGAGCCGCTTGGTGAACGCATTGTAATAGGCGTGGACCCAGGCATGCGCCGCCTCGGCGCTCAGGAACTGGAAGGCGAGGGCTCCGAGACCGCGGCGCCCCGCCATCTCGATCGTCTCCAGTTGCGAGCAGGCGCACCACAAAGGCGGATGCGGCTTTTGCAACGGCTTGGGCACGACGTTGCGCAACGGAAAATCGAAATAGGGGCCGTGATATTCGCAGCCGCCATCGCGGAACATCGGGATGATCGCGCGCACCGCGTCTTCCCATACCGCGCGCTTTTCTTCAAAGGCGCGGCCAAAGGGTTCGAGTTCGGTGCTGCTCGCACTCTCGCCCATGCCGAATTCGACGCGGCCCTTGCTGACGAGATCGAGTGCGGCGATGCGCTCGGCGACCCGTGCGGGCGGGCTCGTCGTCAATTGCATGATGCCGTGCGCGAGACGGATCTGCTTGGTGCGCTGGCTCGCCGCCCCGAGGAACACCTCCGGGGCCGGCGAATGCGAATATTCTTCGAGAAAGTGGTGCTCGACCTCCCAGGCAAAGTCGTAGCCGAGGTGATCGGCCAATTCGACCTGGTCGAGCGCGTTCTGGTAGAGCCGGAATTCGCCGTCGGGCTCCCACGGGCGCGGCAATTGCAGCTCGTAAAATATACCGAATTTCATCGCTTCCTCCTCCGCGCCCCCTATTCGGTTAGACGCATCGTTATCCCCGAGGATTCACGGGAACACGATTACACCCAATCGCTTGGCAGCAGCGCCAAGTTCATTGTCTTTTGTGATCAGCGGCAGACCGCGGCGCTCGGCGAGTTCGAGATAAGCCGCATCGTAAGCGGTCAGATTTTCGGCTCGTGCCAACAACAGCGTTTCGCGCCACGCCCGGGACATCGTCTCCTGATCTACGGCAATCGGCAAGACCGCGATCAGAGCAAGCCGCATCGTCAAGTCTGCCCGACCAATTCGGCCGCGCCGTTCGGCCTGGAGCAGGACATTGCCGACCTCCAGATGCCAAAGCGCCGAAACGACAGCACCCTGGTCACGGATGCGCTCAAACAGCAAGTCGGTTTCGGGTGAGGCCTCGTCCTCAAAGCACCAAGTCAACGCAATCGACGAATCGACGACACCAGCGGTCACGGGCGCCCCGCATCGCGCAGCTCTTTCCAGGAAAGACCACCGAGGGTTGTGTTCTTGCGCAGCTCTTTCAATTTTGTAAACGCGTCGTTCGCGCGGCCCTGGTCGATGCGACGCGCGGCGACGAGCCTCGCGATCGCTCTGCCATGTTTGGTGATAACTACTTCTTCGCCAGCCGCGACACGGTCGAGCAACGCCGATAACCGCGTCTTTGCCTCGAACGCTCCGACGGTGATCATCCTAGCGATCCACAATCATCAGACTGGTTGAAAAGATAGACCAGAAACGTCGATAAGCAAGTCGGCTTCGCCCGACGATCGGCTGGATCCAATCCACCGCAGTCGGCGGCGGTTGGAAATCGCCCGATAAAGCCACAATCTCTCCGCAAGCGCCCAGCGTTTGCGAGCGCATGGACCGCCACCGCGCATTCTGATAACCCCTTGCCATGACGCTGACCCTCTACAACTCGCTGAATCGACGCAAGGAGCCCTTCGAACCGATCGATCCGCAGCTTGTGCGCATGTATGTCTGCGGACCGACCGTCTACGACCGCGCCCATATCGGCAACGGGCGCGCCTTTGTCGTGTTCGACGTGCTCTATCGGGTGTTGCGCGAAATTTACGGCAAGGAGCACGTCCGTTATGTCCGCAACATCACTGATGTCGAGGACAAGATCAACGCTGCGGCGCGCGCCAATGGCGAGCCGATCGCGGCCTTGACGGCGCGCACCACCGCCGCTTTTCACGATGATATGGCGGCGCTCGGCCTCTTGCCGCCCGATGTCGAGCCGCGCGCGACCGAACACATACCGCAGATGATCGCGATGATCGAGCGGCTCATCGCTTCGGGCCACGCTTATGCGACCGAGGGTCATGTACTGTTCGCGGTCGCTCCGACCTGGATTACGGGCAGCTGTCGCGCCGCAGCCGCGACGAGATGATCGCCGGCGCCCGGGTCGAGGTCGCACCCTACAAGCGCGACCCGGCCGATTTCGTGCTGTGGAAACCGTCCGCGCCGGATGAGCCCGGCTGGGACAGTCCGTGGGGACGCGGCCGCCCCGGCTGGCACATCGAGTGCTCGGCGATGAGCGAGGCGCATCTCGGCGAGAGTTTCGACATCCATGGCGGCGGGCTCGATCTGATCTTCCCGCATCACGAGAACGAAATCGCCCAGAGCACCTGCGCGCATCACGGCCGGCCCTTTGTGCGCTATTGGCTGCATAACGGCTTTCTTAGCATCGACAGCGCCAAGATGTCGAAATCGCTGGGCAATTTCTTCACCGTGCGGGAGTTGCTCGACGAGGCGCCGGGTGAGGCGATCCGTCTCGCGTTGTTGTCAGCGCATTACCGCGACCCGCTCGACTGGACTGACGAGCGGCTGCGCCAGGCGCGGCACAGCCTCGACCGCTTCTATCGCGCGCTGACCTTGTCGCGCGACCCGGTGTTCGAACGCTTTGGCGAGGCGGAAGAGGCGGTGCGCCCGGTGAAGCGAGGCGCTCGAGGACGATCTCAACACCCCGCTCGCGCTGTCCCGCTTGCATGAGCTCGTCGGAGCGATCAACCGGACGAGTTCGGACGCCGAGCGCTCGGCCTTGCAGCGCGCGCTCGAACAGGGCGGCCATCTTATGGGTCTTTTGGAACAAGACCCACTGGTCTGGCTGCGCGGCAGCGCCCAGGCCGACGAGCGCCGGATCGAGCAGCAGATCGCGCTGCGCGCGGCGGCGCGCGGTCAACGCCGCTTTGCCGAGGCCGACAAGATTCGGGCCGCACTTTCGGCCGAAGGCATCATCCTCGAAGACAGACCAAACGGCACCACGACTTGGTGGCGCAAGGATTGAGCATGCCGGCACCGTTCACCGACCAAATTCGAGATGCTCAAATGGCTCGGTCATGCTGGCAATGCCGGCAGTGTTGCGATCCTCCGGCTATTTGCACGTTTTCGCCGCACGCCACGGATTACGATCGATGAGCACAGGGTTAAACACATATTCCGACGCGCGGATGGGCACTTGCCTGACGACACGCCTGAAAATCGCGACCTGTTATTGAGTGTCGCCAACAGTCCGCGCAATCGACTTGGTGAAGACCGATTCGGTGTGGTTTGGGCGGAGCAGACGATGCCTGACGGCAGTCAAGTCTGGGTTCAGATCAGGATCGGGCAAATTATTAACGGAGGTCTAAATCCAAAGCGGCGAAATTTCAATCTCGCCAGCGGACTGTCTGCTGGGCCGAAAGGAGCCGGGCGTTGAATAATCAGATATTGTCGCCAGAGCAGGGGTTCCAGGCGATGTCAAGGTTTCTGGAGCAATATCATATGAGGGTGGGGAGAGAGGGTGATCTCGCGGCCGTCCTCAGCGATATCCAGATGATGACCGACGGCCGCCCAGCTGATCCTGCAGCCTGGGACGATTGGCTCGAAGCTGTTAGAATGGTCCTCGAAGACACACCGCGTTAGATGGCCGGCACCGACCATCGCCGCCGGGCGGCGAGCGGCGGGCCGGCAATCATCCTGGTCGAACCGCAGCTTGGCGAAAATATCGGCACCGCGGCACGCGCGATGATGAATTGCGCGCTGGGCGATTTGCGGCTGGTGCGGCCGCGGGACGGCTGGCCGTCGGACAAGGCCGTGGCGGCAGCCAGCGGCGCCGATGCAGTGCTGAACCAGGCCAGGCTCTATCCCACCATTGCCGCTGCGACGGCGGATCTTGTCCATGTCTTTGCCTCGACTGCGCGCGACCGCGGCATCGTCCGGCGCGAGGTGACGCCGCGCCAGGCAGCGGCCGAAATGAAAGGCCATATCGCGGCCGGTGAGCCCTGCGGCGTCTTGTTCGGGCCAGAGCGGACCGGGCTGTTGAACGATGATCTTACGCTGGCCGACACGGTGTTGACGGTGCCGCTCAACCCGGGCTTTTCGTCGCTGAACCTGGCACAGGCAGTGCTGATCGTCGGCTATGAATGGTATACCACCGGCAGCGAGGCGCCACCTGAAACGCTGCACACCGGGCTCAGCAGACCCGCAACCAAGGCGGAATTGTTGAATTTCTTCGAGCATCTCGAAGAGGAGCTGACCAGAAACGGCTTTTTGCGCAATCCCGAGAGCCGGCCCAGCATGGTGCGCAATTTGCGCAGCCTGTTTCAGCGCGCGCATTGCACAGAACAGGAGCTGCGCACCTTGCACGGTGTCGTCACCGCCTTTGCCGGCCCGCGCCAGCGCAGCAAAGATGCAGGTTTGGGCTAGTCCAGCCGCCAATCGGCCGGGCTCCAACGCTTGATGATCGGACCCGCGTCATTACCCCGCGCCATTACCCCGCGCCATTACCCCGCGCCATTACAATGTGAGCCCGCTCATGCAGCGTAGCGCTGGCCGCCTTGAAGATGCCTATTTCCCGACGCAAAGTATGCTCGGGATAAGACATATCGAGGCAAAAGCTTGCGCGAATTGGTATTTACCTATCGGGATGCTGCCAGCAACCGATCTGATGGCGGGTGTCGCGAGCGAGGATTTACCTTGCTCGAGCTATTGGTGGTATTGGCAATTCTCGGTCTGTTGATCGGTCTTGTGGCGCCGGCGGCATTGCGTCAGCTCGGCTCCGCCAAGGAGAAGATCGCCCATCAATCGATCGAGCGTCTGACCAGTGTGCTTGACATCTACAAGCTGGATGTCGGCAGCTATCCAACCACCGAGCAGGGACTGGAGGCGCTGATCGTCCGCCCGGAAGGGGTAACTCACTGGAGCGGGCCTTATCTTAAGGGCGAAAAGGTGCCGGAGGACCCGTGGGGCCACCCGTTTCTTTATCGGATGCCGAGCGAGCGGCCGGGACATGACTATGATCTGTATTCGCTCGGTCCGACCGGCAAACCGGGTGGTACCGGTTCGGAGGCGGAAATCGTCAACGACTGATCGGTTTTCGGACCGGTCTCGTCACCGCTGTGCCGGTCAATCCAGTGAATTGCGCCACGCCAGCACCGCGTAGCCCTGCGGCAAGCTCGATCCGATACGCACAATCGCGGTGCGGCTTGCCCGAGCGTTCCCGAGCCCAGCGGCGTTGGCAACAATTCTGACCGTCATGGAATCTTGCTGGGCCGCCGCGCCGGGTGTTGCCGCCTGCGCAAGTTGCGGGATCTGAGCAAGGGCGGCTGCGACCACCGGATCGACTGTGGTTGGATCGGGCTCGGCCGGCCCATAGAGCGTCAGATGCGGCCGCAGCGCAGCGTAAATCTCGGGTGTCATGCCCAAGACCCGAGCGAGTTCGTCGATCGTTTCGAATGGCGCTCCGGGCGGCGCGTAATCGAGCCCGGCGGATTGATACTCCGCCTTCAAAACGTCAGCGGTTTTTGGTTTTGGCGAATTGCCGACCCAATCGCCAATCGCCTCTGCAATACGATGGGCATTTTCAGGATCACTGCCGACGGCGCGCAATAGCGCTTCCATCAGTGCCGGAGAGGCCAGGCCGGGGTTGACCAGCGCGGCCTCATTTTCGAGCCGTACCGCGACCCGACAATCGCCAACCGTCAGAAGCCGGGCCGGGCCATCAACCGCCCAGCGCTCGTCGGGGCGCGGCGACGAAAGGTTGTAGATGGCCGTCGCGATACCGCCATCAGCCGCCGCCGATGCGACGGCGTTTGCGTCCAAGTTGTTTGCGATCCGGATTTCGGTGTGTCCGCTCGTCGTCAAATGCAGGACCAGAAACGCAATCAGCACCAATGTCCACAGCACAATCAGCAGCGCAAAGCCGGCGTTGCGCCGCTCGGACTGCGACGACCAGGACGCGAGAATGACCTCGCTGTCGCGCTAGAGCCCATTCGGATTGGCTGAACCCGTGGTTGGCGTACGCTGAACTTGTTGCGGGACGAGCCCGGCATTGATCAGCTGACTGCGCATATCCTCGGTCAGCGCGCGGGCATCGCGCTGATCATGGACGACATGCGGCGTGATCAGCACGAGCAGTTCGGCGCGCATCCGGGAATTGCCCTGCGTCGAGAACAACGTACCCAGCACCGGGATGTCCTTCAGGAATGGAAGCCCGGTGTTGCCTTGCGAGGCATTGTCGCGGATCAACCCTGCCATCCCAACCGTCTGCCCGTCCTGCACAACAACCCGGGTGCGGAACACCTGGTCATTGAAAGTCGGGGAGCCTTGGACCGTATTGACCGCCGCTGCGGCGACATCGCTGACTTCTTGAGCAAGGTCGAGGCTGACAAGCCCGCCGGTATTCACGCGCGGCGTCACCTGCATGATGACCCCGGTCTCATGATATTCGATGCTGTTGACGGTCGGTGCACCTGCCGCCAACGTGCTGGTCGCCTGCCCAGTCAACACCGGCACTTGTTGGCCGACCTGCAGCCGCGCCGGCTGGTTGTCGAGGACCATGATCTCGGGCGCCGAGAGAATTTTGACTTTGGTTACCTCGGCGAGTGCCGCAAGCGCAAAATTCGGTTGCTTGCTCAAGATAAAATAAGGCGAGTTTGACGGAAACGTCAGTTGGCTAATCCCCGGAATCGGAGGCAGGTTGGAATTGATGCTTGACGGCCCGAGCGTATTAGCAACGTGATCGGCCTTAAAGAAGAATTGTGTTCCGTATTGCAATTCATCATTGAGATCGACTTCGGCGATGGTCGCTTCAATCAGCACCTGCAAAGGGATGACATCGATCTTTCGCAGCATCCCTTCGATCACCGAATATTCAGCTGGGGTGGCATAGATCAACAGCGCATTGTTGGTGCGGTTGGCGATAATGCGTATGCGGTTCACGTTGGCGGCGCCGGCAGGCCCGGTTTCGGCCGACAATGGCTCTGTTGCCGGTGTTCCGGCCGCCGCTGCGGGCGGCGCACCGGCCGCCAGGGCGGCGCCCAGCCCGCCGCCCGCCGCTCCCGCTCCGCCGGCACCACCGGTTAAGCCGGCCGTGCCGCCGAGGCCGCCCGTGGTCCCGGTCGCTCCGCCGGGCGTGGTTCCCGCCGCCCCGCCGCCTGCGGTGCCACCAAAGCCTCCCAATGCCTGCGGCGCAGCGCCCGGCGCCGTCGTGCCGGGCGGCGGCGGAGTGGGCGAGACATTGTTCGGGGTGAAAGCGCGCTGCAGCAGGAGTTCGAGATCGGCGCTTTGGCCGTTTTGTACATAATAGACGTGCCAGGTTCGCGCAGTCGCCTCTTCTACGCGCTGCGCCAAATGAAAAAATCGCTCAGCCGCATCAAGGTAGCGGGGCTGGGCCGAGACCACGAGAACGGCGTTGACCCGCTCCATCGGCAATACCTGAACGATACCACTGAGTGCACCACCTTCGCCCTGGGCTTGCAGCACCTTTTCAAGTTCGCCGGCAATCTTCGCCGGGTCGCCGTCGCCGACCGGGAACAGGGCATAAGAACGGCCAGCCAGAATATCGATGTCGAAGGCGTGGATCAGCCCGATCAGGGTCTGCCGAACCGTAGGGTCGCCGGTTACCAGTAACGCGTTGCCCGCGGGACCGGCGGTGATTTTGCCCGCCTGTCCGACATAAGGTTCAAGGATTTTGGCGAGGTCCTTCGCCGAAGCAAAGCGTAGCGGCACCACCTCGGCGCCGGCTCCGATGCCGTTCGTGCCAGTCGCAAGATTGCTCAGCGCCCCGGCCGGGAGTGGCACGACATTGTAGATCCCATTGCGGACGACGAGGGCCGCTCCGTTTTCGTTGAGCAAGGTTTCGAGGCTTCCGAGGAGCGCCGAACGCGGCAATGGTGCCGGCGTTTCGATCGACCCGGTGCCATGCACAGCAGGGTCAATCGTATAATCGACCTTTAACGTCGTACCGAGCACCGCGCGCACGATTTCTCGGATATCGGTATCGACAAAGTTGAGGGTTACGTCGCCGCCTTGACTGGTCACGGCGCCGGGCGGAGGTGGCACGGCAGTTCCCCGCAATCCGGCCATGGCCGGGGTGCGACGATCCTCGAACGGCCGCTCTTCGCTGCAATTCGTTGGGATCGGGCCGCTGATCCGGGGGGCTGCCGCCTGCAACCCCGTCGGCTGCTCGAGCGGGACAAGCCCGGTCTCCGGCTGCTTGCAGGAGCTGAGAATGATCATGGCGAGCACCGCCGTGATCGCAGTGCGCGGCGGCAGATCTCGTCTCCGCGTCATCGCCGCCCCCGTGGCTGACCCGGCCGCAAGGGTGGTCGGTTAAACGGTGTGGGAAACCCGGATCGCGGTGGGGTGGCGACTGCTGCCGCCCGAGTCGGTGGAAGGGATGCCGGTGGCGCTGCCATGGGCGGAGAAGCCCGTACCAAATTCGGGTCGTTCTTTGGCTGGAGGGTCTTGGTTCCCTCGGGACCGGTCAGCGAGACTTCAGTTGGAGTAATATTCTCAACACGCCAGCCGCTGACTGTGTCGCCTTCGTGCACGATCAATGCCTTGGCCCCGTTGGGAGCAAAAATCGCAAAACGATAACCGGGTTCGGTCACAATCCCGGTCAGCCGAGTGTCGGATAATGCCGAAATCGCCGGTCGGGCTATCGCTGTGCGGGGGCGGCCGCCGCGTCGCGCTGAACAACGGGCGTGCGAGAATTTCAGCCACTATCGAATCAGGGCGGACATTCGCCACCGAGGCGACGGAAGGCGGCGGTGTGTTGCCGTGAACCGGTGCGCTGCCCGCTGCGACCGCAATTTCGGCGGGGGCCGGACGCGCGGTCAGTTCGGCGGCAAAAATAGCGCCGAACAGCATTGAGCCGGCGAGCAACAGTATCAGCGCCAGTCGGTCGATCATGGCGAAGCGTTCGCGGTCTTCTCGTCGCTGCGAAACCCGTAGACATCGATGCCGGCGTCGAGCGCAATGTCGGTCGCCCCCGCCATCGGCAAGCCTGGGCGCCGTAAGACCCCGTGAATTTGTAAATTGTCGACGACCAGCGGCGGCGTGGCTTCGGCAAGCTTGGCGAGGAGCCGCACCAAGGTGGCGTATGGACCATTCAAACTGAAACGCAGCCCGATACGACGGTAGCCGTCGCGCGTCTCGACCGGGAGGCTTTCGGTGCTGCCGATGGTGGCGCCGACCGCGGTGGCAAAGCCCTCGATCCGGCTTTGGAGAGTTGCCGAGGCGATGGCATCGCTGGAGCCTTCCAAAGTGACTTTGCGCGTGCGCGCGGCTGCCTGCAATCGGGCAAGCTCTGCGTGCAACATCGGCAGGCCGTCGGCCACCGCTGTCAGTCGCGGGAGCAACATCCGGGCGTCCTCGATCCTGCCTGCGCGTTGCTGGTAGAGATCGACGAGCGGGGCTATGGCGAGAAAATAAAGACTGCCCAGCACCAGCAAGAGCAGGCTAACTGCCAAAAGCTGGCCGCGGCGGCCGGTTGGTAGGGCGGGTAGTGAGGTTACGGCGCAACCTCCGTCACGATGGTGAAAATTTCCTGTCGAAGCGCTTCGATCCGCGTGACAGGGGCAGCAAAAGTCGGGTTGTGGAACTCGGCATCGACCGCTACCGCGCCGATCAGGTTCGCGGCGGCGGCCGAACGGCCGCTCATCGTCAGCTTGCGCTGCTGCAGCTGCATTTCGGTCAGGTAACTATCGTCAGGCAGAACTCGTGTGGCGGCAGCCAGAACCAACAGCGGCTGCCCAACCTTCTCCCGCTCCTTGACAATAATCTCAGCGCTGCCCGCCAAACGGGCAATCTCTTTGTGCAGCCGGTCAGCTTCCGCGGCGGCGGCCCGCCCGGCCGCAAGCGACTGATCGAGCTTCGACATCGTGATGGACTGGCGAACAAAGGGCGTGACGATTGCCGCCAGCGCGAGCAGGGCACAGCATAGCGCGAGCGGTTTGAGCATCCTTCGGGTGAGCCCGTCGGCCGGATGTCGCTCGCTGTCGAGCGGTAGCCAGAACCCGGCGTCGGGCCCGTCAGCGACCTCCGCGCGAACGGGGACCACCCCGGCCTTGCCGAGCGGCTCGAGCAGCGCCGCGAGCCGCGATTTCGGGGCCAATACCAATCGCACCAATAAACGCCCCCGCTGCCGATCTACGGCTTCCACCCGGTGGTTCCAGTAGATCTCGTCAGGTTTGAACGGGGTCTCCCGATCCATCTCAAAAAGGAGTGCTTGGTCGAGTTCGCGTTCGGCGGCGAGCGGCAAGACCAATGTCTTGGCGAGGACATCGTCGTGTTGAAGCCGCAAAACCGCGGGCTTGGATGGCGAATGCGGCAGCTCGGCGAGATCCGCTGCGCCGACGACGAATTGTCCGAGCGGCGCTTCCCTCCCGCCGCGACGGAGCCCGACCGCGATCCGATCCATCTGCGGGCTGATCGGCGTAATCACTGTCGCGTCCGCCGTCGTCGGAAGAGACCGCCGCAGAACTTGCGGCAACAGCTCTCTAAGCTGGCCGAACCACCAATAGAAAAAATCGCGTAGCATGCCCCCGAACCGAGCGACCAAATCCGCAGGCGAAACCCGCTATATGACAGCTTTGCCGCGGGTCAAGGCCGACGGAGCGCCCATCCTCTGGCTTCCAACAAAATTTCCGATTGTGGCTCGATCAAGGCGTTTGCCACGTTTTCAGCAAACCCGCGGCGTTCAAACCAAAATACCCGCCTCAATTGGATTATCCGGCCTGGGCTCGCGGCGAATCAGTTGCTTGGGCCATGCCAATCGCATCATCAAACCATCATTGAAGCGGCTGGCCTATAGCACCGGCGCCGCGATCAGATCGGGCCAACGCCGTTGATCGCCCTTGGGAAATATCAGGCGGATGCGCACCAGCGTCGGCGCCGCCGGGCCAGCCCACTGGGACTGCCACGCCGCCGGCTGATCAGGCGTGCTCGCTCCCCAATAGGCGATGTCGAGCTGCGTGACATCCGCGACGAGTTCCGTCTCGGTTGGCGATGGGGGTGGGCCCAGCGGGATTTCGTGCAGATGCGGCGTCCACGTCAGTATCAGGTTTCTGCTGTGCAAGGCTATCTGGATGTCCGCGCGCCGCGTCGGGCCGAGACCGGTGGGCAAATCGCCGATGAAGCTCAAATGCTCTGCATCGCCCCGAAACCCGTTCGTCGCAGCCGCTCCGCCGATACCGCCGGCTGGGGCGACGGCGATGCCGGTCAGCAAGCTGCGAAGGATCCGGGCACCGGCATCGAGCTCCGCGGTTTCGCTGACACGCCGTTGCTGCGCGTTCCATAACGCCAAGCCGGCGCGTACCCCGTGACCGAGGCCTGCGATCAACAACCCCAGCACGACCACGACGACCAAGGTTTCGAGCAGCGTAAACCCGCCCTGATGGTCGCCGGCCCGGGGTCGGTTCACGGCTTCAGCCATTCGCGGCACCGGTGCCGAGCCGCAGTGTCCGCAACGTGACGGCGCGCTCGTGCCCGCGCGACTGCCAGGAAATCGCGACCTCGACGGAAAACAGGGTCGTCGTTTGCTCGGTGGTTCCATCCGCCGCGACCCCTTGGCGCTGCATTTCCGGCTCAATTCGCAGATGCCAGCGATAGCCGCCGCCGTCGTCGCCGCTCCAGTCACCTTCGACCAGCGCCGCGTCACGGCCGATCGCGGCGAGATGCGACTGCGCCCGCTGAAGCGCTTCCTCGGCGTGCGCCGCGCTGTCCACCGCAAAGATGCCCGTGCTTCCCGCTTGGAATAATCCGACCAATGCGAGCCCGGCGATCGCTACCGCCACCACCACTTCAAGCAAGGTGAAGCCGGCATCCGCCCGCGGTCGCCTAATGGACATCGGCAATCCTCACCCGACCGGAGAGCCAGTCGACCCCGACTGCCACGCGACGTGCACCATCGGCAAGCACGATGCGACCGCCAGTCGAACTGCCATCAGGGTTGAAGCGGATATCGCCGATGGTGCCGCCGCGCCGCTCGCCGCTGATCGTAAGCAGGGCGATCGCCAGCTGCGCCGGCAGAGCGTGCGGCGGTCCATTGCCGATCTGATAGCGGTGGCCGGCGAGGTCGAGGGCGAGGACGACCGGGTGGTTTTCGGCAATCGCCTGCGAGCGGGCCAACCGCAGTTCCGCAGCGAGTTCGGCCGCGACCCCGCGCAAGCTCAGCCCGCTGCTCCAGGGTGCCCTGTAGCCGACGATCAGCACCAGCGTCAAACTCATGATCACTAGAACGACGAGCAGTTCGATCAAGCTGAACCCTTTTGGGTCTTCCGCCCGCCGCGCCCGCGAGGTCAACTCAGCCAGCGAGATCATTGAGGCTCAGCATCGCGGTCAAGAGGGCGCTGATGATGCCGGCGACAGCCAGCCCCATCGCAATCGTGATCATCGGCACCGCGAGCGCCACCAGGCGCTGCATCATCAACCGCGCCTGCTCTTCGTGGATATCAGCCGCTTTCAGCGACATCGCCGCTAGCTGCGCTGCCTCTTCACCAAGCTGCAACAGTTAAATCGTCCGCGCCGGGAAGATCGCGGCGGCGGCAAGCGGCCGCGACAGCCCGGCCCCGCCCTTGGCCTTGAGCGCCGCCGCTTCGACCGCCTCGGCGGCGGCGAGATTGCCGAGCGCATCCTTTGCGATGCCCAAGGCTGAGATCAGCGCCACTCCGTTTTCGAGCAAATTGCCGAGGGTTCGCGTCAGTCGTGCTGCCAATGTTTCGCGAATCAGGGTTCCGAAAACCGGTACCCGCAACAGCATCCGATCAAAATGGATGCGATAGTCGGGTATCGTCAGCAGATGGCGGATAACGACCGCGGCAATTACAATGGCCGCCAGCAACCACGGCGACGCAACCCCGACAATCGTGCCGATGGTCATCAAGACCCTTGTGGCTGTCGGCAATTGCGCGCCCGCTTCCTCGAAGATCGGCGTGAATTGTGGCAGGACATAATCGAGCAGCAAGAATATCGAGCCAATCGCCGCGAGCACGAGCAATGCGGGATAGATCATCGCCGCTCGCAGGCTCGCGGTCAGGGCGCGTTCGCGCTCGAGCAGGCCCGCAAGCCGGTCGAGCGTCGAGGGCAATGCCCCACCTGCTTCGCCAGCTCGCACCATTCCGATATAGAGCTTTGAAAAGCTCCGCGGCTCGCCGGCGAGTGCGGCGGCGAGCGAGCTGCCGGAGCGCACCTTGTCGCGCACCCGGCCGAGAATCGTGCGGGTGCGAGCGCTCCGCGTATTGTCGACGACAAAGCGCAGGGCGCGATCGAGATCCTGCCCGGCGGCGAGCATGATCGCGAGCTCGCGAGTGACTTCGGTAACCGCATTTTTGTCGAGCCCGCGGGCGCCGCCGAGTTCAATCTGCAACAAATCGCCGAGGCCACGGCGAAGGTCGGCCGGATCGGCGCGCAGCACGGTTTGCCCTTGCCGCTGCAGACGATCCACGATCCACGCGCGGTCGGGCCCGTCCATGACGCCGTGCACGACCTCACCGCCGCCATTGATCGCAGACCACCGGAACGAGGGCATCTCAGGCCTCCAGCGCCGGGCTCATCGACAGCAGTCCTTGCAAGTGTGCCCCGCGATCAGCGGACAGTGCGGGCCGTAGATCATCTCAGACGTCGGCGCGGATGCAGCGGACCACCTCCTCGATGGTCGTGTCGCCGTCGAGTACGGCGAGCATCCCGCTGTCAAAGATCGGCCGCATGCCGGCTTCGACGGCAGCGCGTTCGATCGTGGAGTCGTCGGCCCCCTCCAAAATCAGCCGATCGGTCGTACGGTTCGGGACCAAAAGCTCGGCAATCGCCCGCCGACCGCGAAAACCGGTGCCGCGGCATTCCGGGCAGCCGCGCGGGTGATACAGCATGATCGGACGGTTGCCGGCCAGCCGGTCGAGGCCAAAGCGCTCGCGCAACGGCGCGGGCGCCGCCTCCGGCTCCCGGCAGTTATGGCACAGCCGCCGCACCAAGCGTTGCGCAAGGACCGCCTTTAATGTCGCGGTCATCAAATAATCTTCGAGACCCATGTCGCGCAGCCGGGTCATTGTCGCGGCGGCCGAGTTGGTGTGCACGGTCGACAATACGAGATGACCGGTCAGCGCCGCTTGGACTGCGATTTGCACGGTTTCCAGATCGCGGATTTCACCGATCATGATCACGTCCGGATCTTGCCGCAGGATCGAGCGCAGAAGAGTCGCAAAATTGAGGCCGATTTGCGGCTTTACCTGGATCTGGTTGATACCGGTCAGCTGATACTCGATCGGGTCTTCGACGGTGACGACATTGCGCTCGATCGTGTTGAGTTTGGTCAACCCGGTGTAGAGCGTTGTTGTTTTGCCGCTGCCGGTCGGACCGGTGACCAGCACCATTCCGTTCGGCAATTCGAATGCCCGTTCGAGACCTTCCCGGACATCCTCGGGCAGACCCAGTTTTTCGTAGTCGAAATCGACTGCGGTGCGGTCGAGAACGCGCAGCACGACCTTTTCGCCGTAAAGCGCGGGCATTGTCGACACGCGGAAATCGATTTCATGGCCGCGAACTGTTAATTTGATGCGGCCGTCCTGCGGTAGTCTGCGCTCGGCGATGTCGAGCCGCGCCATGATCTTGACGCGCGAGATGATCGCCGCCTGCAGCCGCGCTGGCGGCGGCTCGACCTCGTGCAAGACACCGTCATAGCGATACCGAACCCGAAGCCGATCAGGGAATGGCTCGAGGTGCACATCCGAAGCGTGCGTTTCAACGGCGCGCGCAATCATTTGATTGACCAGTCGGATCACCGGCGCTTCGCTGGCGAGGTCCTTTAGACGCTCGGCATCCTCCTCGGCGGGCTCGGCATCGCTGACCACCTCGTCCAGCATCGCGTCCGCATCGCCCGCCTCGACCGGCTCCGAATAGAGCCGATCGAGCGCTGCCTCGAGCTCGATCGGCACCGCGACTGCAATCGCGACCGGCCGGCACAGTGCTGCCGCCACCGCGTCCCGGGCAAACACGTCGAGCGGATCGACCATTGCCAGTACCACCCGGTCGCTCTGTTCGGCAATCGGCAGCGCATGCGCTTTACGCAAGAATTTGGGCCGCAGCCGATCGACGAAGAGCGGTTCATCGGGGTAATCTGCCGCTGCTACGAGCGGCGCGGAGACCAGCCGGGCCAAGGCCTCGGCGAGACCGCGTTCGCTGATCAGACCGAGCTGGGTCAATACCCGATCGAGGCGGCCGCCGGTCTCGGCCGCGACGCGGCGCGCCCGCTCGAGGGTCCGTTGATCGAGCGCGCCGCTCTCGATCAACGCCGGCCCGAGCCGAGCCAGTGCGTTATCAGCGTTTTGCTGCTCCGGGAGCGTTATCGGCGCGAGCCTTGCGGTCGCAGCGATCGAGTCGAGCGTCCGAGTTACCGCAATGGCCTCAAGCGTCATGGTTGCGCGATCCCGCCGGTTCAATGCTCTAATATCCCCCGAGCCATGACAATAATCGATTGATATTTGGAGCGGGAGTTGATGTTTGCGGCGGCGTGGCTCGACCGAGCGAATGATATTGACGCCGTCGGCTGGAGCGCTGTGCTGGTTGCCCCGGTTATCGGCAGCTTTCTCGGCGTGCTGATCCGTCGACTGCCGGAGGGCAGATCCGTGGTCTGGTCGCGCTCGCGCTGCGAGGGCTGTAATGCCCCGCTTGCCGCGCGCGACCTCGTGCCGCTCATCAGTTGGATCGCGCAGCAAGGCCGCTGTCGCACCTGCCGGCGATGGCTTGGCTGGTTTTATCCCGGGGTCGAATTGGCGGCTTTGTCGATCGCCGTAATCTCGGCCCTCGGCGATCAGGGAATCGCGGTATGGCTCGACTGTCTACTCGGCTGGTCGCTGTTGACGCTCGCCTGGATCGATGCGCGGCACTGGCTGTTGCCGGATCTTTTGACCTTGCCGCTGGTGATCGCCGGGCTGGTTGCCGCGCTCGTTATGGCGCCCGGCGAACTGACGAGCCGGGCTCTCGGCGCAGCAGGGGGGTATGTGTTCTTTCGCGGTCTCGCTTTTCTCTACTGGAAACTACGCGGTCGCGACGGGCTCGGGCAGGGGGACGCTAAACTGCTGGCGGCGGCCGGGGCCTGGGTGGGGGCTGCGGCATTGCCGCAAGTCATCCTCATCGCGGCGTTTGCCGGGCTGTGCGCGGCCGGCGTTATGCGGGTTGCCGGCGTGCGTCTCGGGGCGTCTTCGGCGCTGCCCTTTGGGCCGTTTCTGGCGCTCGCGATCTGGGTCGTTTGGCTGATTCCGCCCCTCATGGCATAAAGGCGCGCGAGCCACCTCGTATACTCGCGACCCGATGAAATAGAGCTATGCGCAGGGAACTGCGGCATGGGCAATATCGGTTCGCCATCGGCTGAGTCGCCGCCGGGCGTCCGATGGTCCGGCGGCGAACCCGAGAAGGCGGGAGCCTGATTGAGGGCGAACCGGCTTTTTATCGGCCGGCCTGAGCCTCGCTCGCCTGCTTCAAGGCCTGGAACGGGCGCGTTGCCATGCGGCCGGCGATTTCGGCAATTTCGCTGCTCTGGTCCAAAAACGCGTTCACATTGCCACGTAACAGCCGCGACTGGATTTCAAACATCTCGCTGAGGCTTTGGCACCCGATCAAGGCCCGGCTCGCCTCCGAAGTTTGCCGCATGACCTCCTCTGCATATCGCGTCCAGGCGCGAGTGATATCCCGCATCTCCTCGGCCAGCGAAGAGCCGGTGCGTATCGCCGCCTCGGCACCGGCAGTCGAGGTGGCGGCTGCCCGCCGCGAGCCTTCGCGCGTCTGATTCGTGACCCACTCGCTCGTCTCACGGATCACATCGCTCGATGCTCGCGCGATTGTTTCGGCTGCGTTGGTGCTCTCATCCACAGTCGCCTGATCCCCGAATTTCGCTTCGCTCATTGCATCCTCCGTGTCGCGGTTACCAAGCTTAAACACATCGGGTTGTCTGCCGCTCCGGGGGCTTCCAATTCATCGCGATCAGGTGCAGTTTCGCGTCTGAACCTATCTTCGAACCGGCATGTTCGGGCAAGCTCTCCGCGTTTGCGCGGTCACACGCTGAAATACCATTAACCTTATTGTGCCGGCAATGCCCCTAATGGGTCATAGGTTTTATCAGTGGGGACGCATGCCTGAGTTCGACCCAGATAAGACGCCGAACAAAGATGTAGGGCTGCGGAGGAGGTCAGCTCGAGCGAGCGCCAAGATAGTCTGCGGGCCTGCGGCGGCCGTCGGGCAGGCATTGGGGCCGGAGCTTGCTGCTGATCAACGGCAGTCATGGTAAACAGCTTTGCGCGCAGTTTCAGCATCCGCTCTACCCGTTGAACAATTTTCTCAGATCCCGCCAACAGGCGTCGTAATCGCGCTGCAACGCCGGGGTTTCCAGGGCAAACCGCGTCGGACGGATCGGAAACCGTGCCTCGAACATAAAGGCGAGCGTGTTTTCGATCTTTTGCGGCTGCAATTCGGCAGTGCTCGCCTGCTCATAGGTCGCGGCGTCGGGGCCGTGGGCGGACATGCAATTGTGCAACGACATGCCGCCCGGCACAAAGCCTTCGGCCTTGGCGTCGTAAACGCCGTGCACGAGCCCCATGAATTCGTTCATGACGTTGCGGTGAAACCACGGCGGGCGAAACGTATGCTCGGCTACCAGCCAGCGCGGCGGAAAGATCACAAAGTCGCAATTGGCGGTACCCGGAATTTCGGATGGTGCCGTCAGTACCGTGAAGATCGACGGATCGGGATGATCAAAGCTGATCGTCCCCAAGGTATTAAAGCGCATGAGATTGTATTTGTACGGCGCGTAATTGCCATGCCAGGCGACGACATCGAGCGGTGAATGATCGATTTCCGTTGTCCACAGATTGCCGGCGAATTTGGCGACGACCTCAAACCGCTCGTCGCGCTCCTCATAGACCGCGACCGGGGTCAGAAAGTCGCGCGGATTGGCGAGCCCATTGGCCCCGATCGCTCCTAATTCCGGCAGACGGAACAGTTCACCGTAATTCTCGCAGAGATAGCCGCGGGCTTTGCCATCGGGCAACGCCATACGGAATTTGACGCCGCGCGGGATTACCGCGATCTCGCCCGGTGCGGCCTCGATCTCGCCGAACTCGGTGCCGAGCAGCACGCACCCTTGCTGCGGCACAATCAGCAATTCGCCGTCGGCGTCGAAAAACAGCCGCCGGTCCATCGACTTCGTTGCGCGATAGACATGCACGGCAATCCCCGAGCGCAGCCCGGCATCGCCGTTGCCGCCCATCGTCATCAGACCATCAATGAAATCGGTCGGGGTTTCGGGGAAGGGCAGGGGGGCCCAGCGCAGCCGGTTGGGCGGCGGCTCAGCCTCGTCGAATGGCGCGCTGCGCCACAAGGCGTTGTCAATGCGGCGATAGGCGGGGTGGGCCGCCGATGGCCGGATGCGGTACAGCCAGGACCGGCGGTTGTCTTTTCGCGGCGCGGTGAAGGCAGTGCCCGAGATCTGTTCGGTATAGAGGCCGCGAGGGTGCCGCTGCGGCGCGTTTTGACCTTCGGGCAACGTACCCGGCAAAGCCTCGCTCGCCTGCTCGTTGCCAAAGCCGGAGAGGTATCTGGGCATCGTGGTCACTCCGGCGGTACGGGGATGATGACTTTCTCCTCGACCACATAGCTCTTGATGTGACCGATAAACAACGCGCCGTCATCATGCAGGCGTTTGGCTTCGGGTGTCGCGTTGGCGCGTTCCATCGCTTCGAGATCATCGTACCAAAGCTCGGCGATGCCGTCGATTTCGACATCCGTGGTCGGGATGTCGGGCCGCGTCCGCTCGCCCAAGATATGCGACTGCACATAACGGCGCACACCCGGCACGGCGTGCGCCAATGGCGCGTGGATTTCGAACCAATGCTTAACGAAGTCTTCGTGGCTGAGCCCGTCCTTACGGGTCAACAGCCCGACGCTCTTGATCATCTGCGTTCTCCTCAGTCCGACGCAGGGCAAACGGTACGGCTCGCATCGCTGTCGCCGGTCATGATACCGTCGGGCAAAGTCGGCAAAAAGAGAAGGAACAAGGCCATGGATCTCAAGCTCGTCAGAGAGGAGGCGATCGCCGAGACCACCCGCTTTTTCTGGGACAATCGCGGATTTGTTCCGAGCGAGGACAGCGACGAGTGGGAGGCGGAATATCGGCGCCAATTCGAGCTGAGCGAAGACGCGCCACGCGAATGGCGAGGTCGCGACTGCCGGCTCCAGCCACGCCCCGCCGGCAACACCCGCCACCGAGCCAAGCAACCTGGCAAGGCTGACGGGGGCGCCGACGCAGATCCGCTGGGCCGCCTCGTTGCGCGCCGATCGGCTGCGCGAGATCCGCGATCCCGGGGTGCGCGAGTGGCTCGCCACGACCTGGACCAAAGCCCAGAGCTGGATCGGCACCCAGGAACTTGCCGACCGCCGGTCTTCTTGCAGCGCATCACTCCGCATTATCAGGAATATCGCAAAAAGACCGACGAAGAGGCCCGCATCCGGGCGCAGCAGCGCCAAGCGCAGCAGGCGGCAGCCGATGCCATCCGCAAAGAGGTCGAAGCAGCCGGCATCACGATTGAAGGGCTGATCGAACTGATTGATGTTTGCGACCGGTTGCCTAGCGTGCCCCTCAAGACCAAGCTTGCCGAACTCGATCACGACGGTCGCACTCTGCGCATTTTCGAGACCGACGATCCGGCCCTGTTGATGGTCCTCGAAAAGGACAAGACGGGTCGGGCCGAATACGCGATCGAGCGCGACGAAGGGCTCGTCGGCGATCTTGTGCTGTTGATGCGAGCGCAGACGCTTTCCGAGCAGTAAGGAGCAAGCAGCATGGCGACAGCGGCACAGGTGCGGAGGCTTGATGCGCGGGAGGCGATGGAGCAGTTGAATGCCGAGGCGGCACGGTTTCACATCTGGCTGCGCACCGAGGCGAACGCGCCGGCACAGCGCCCGTGGTTCCGCGAAACCGGGCTTGCAGCAAGCGGTCGCGTCGCGGCCGGCCGTGTCGGGGCAGCGCAACTGAAGCCACTCGCCCATCACTGGCGCTGGCGCGAAATCGGTCCCTATCTCGACCGGATCGCTAAAATTGCCCGCAACGCCGATGTATCACCGATCGAGTTCGCCGAACGCCAGCAGTTTCTGCTGACCAACCCCGGTCTTGGCGGAAGACTACAGGTCACCGGCACGATGCGGTGCGCGGTTTCGATCTACAATCCGGGCGATGTGGCCCCGGTTCACATCCACACCCCCAACGCCAGCCGCACGATCCTGTCTGAAAATGGCGGGTACACGACAATCGAAGGCGAGCGCTGCGTTGCGGCGCGCGGCGATTTGATCCTGACGCCGAATGGCACCTGGCATGATCATGGCAATGACGGCGCCGATCCGGTGGTGTGGATCGATGTCCTCGATTTCCCGTTGATGGAATTCCTCGATTGTGTCTGGCTTGACGACCACTATCCCGGCGCGACCGAGGGCAATGCCCGAGCGCAGGCGGTCACACAATCGGACGGCTATTCACAACGCCTTTATGGCAAAGGCGGCTTGATACCCGCTTTCACACCCAATCGCCGCGGCTTTGGGCTTGGCACGTCACCAATGTTCCACTACCGCGCCGCCGATGTCCGCGCCGCGCTCGACGATCTGCGCAACGAAGCCCCGGACCCCTACGACGCCGTCACGGTGCGTTTTGTCAATCCGGTGACCGGGGCCTCGGTATTTCCGACCCTCGATTATCGCGCAATGCTATTGCGGCCCGGTGAGGCGACGCGGTTCAAGCGCGAAACCGCCGGCACGCTCTACCAAGTCATCGAGGGCAGCGGGACAACGGAAATCTCCGGTCAGACCTTTGAATGGGAGCGGAACGACATTTTCGTCGTGCCCGGCTTTGCGTGGCGCCGGCACGCGAACCGCGGCCTAGCCGACGCTCTCTTATACACAATATCGGACTGGCCGTTGCTCGAAAAGATTGGCCAGTATCGCGCGCAGGGTCGCCTTGAAGACGACAGCGTCGTCGAGCTCGTCACTTAAGCAGGCAGGGCGGGTTGCTCAGCGGGCGAGATCGCTGACCAGCGAGAAGGCCGAGTTGCGGCCGTTTTGCCCGCGATAGACCTGCAGATTTTCGAGCACGCGCTGGACATAAAGCCGCGTCTCGTCGATTGGAATGGTTTCAATCCAGTCGACCATGTCGATCTTGCCGCCGCGCGGGTCGCCGTATTCGGCGAGCCACTGCCGAATACGGCCCGGGCCGGCGTTGTAAGACGCGATCGCCAGCGCATAGGACCCGCCAAAATCTTCGATCAAATTCTGCAAATATCCGCGGCCGAGATCGACGTTATAGATTCCATCCATCGTCAGCCGCGGCAATGAAAACGGCTCGCCGAGCTTGCCGGCCATCGCACTCGCCGTACCCGGCATCAGCTGCATCAATCCGCGCGCACCGGCCGGGCTCGCGGCGCCGACATCAAACCCGCTCTCCTGCCGGATGATCGCGAACAGCAGCGCAGGCTCGACCGTGCCGCCGGCTGGCAAAGCGATGATCGGATAGCCGTGGATCATCAGCGGCGTTCCGGCAACGATCGCGCGCTTGGCAACCGAGATCGCAAGTTCAAGGCGCCCGTTCTGTTCGGCGAGCGTCGCGAGCATGGCAAATTTGGTCGGCGTCTTGGCATGATCCGCCAGATGCATCAAAAAGTCTTTGCTGTGCTGACGGTCGCCGATCGCAAAAAAGATCATCGCGGCGCGCACGACCTCGTCGTTGTCGAAAGCGGCGCGCTCGGCACTCGTCGGGACGGGCTCGGGCGCCGGATGCGGCGGGGCGTCGTCGCCGAGCTGGTGCGCCGCAAGCTGCCCGTAAAACGTCGCCATATGTTCGGCACCAGCGGCGTACCATTTCTTGGCGAGGTCGGGTTTGGCTTCGGCCTCGGCCGCGCGACCACCCCAATAAGCGGCGCGCGCCTTTGCATATGGCGTGTCAGCGCGGGTCAGAATGTGCGCGAAATCGTCGAACCCGAGCGCCGGATCCTTTTTGAAGCGCAATGCGATATAGCCGAGCAGAAAATCGGCATCGGCGTAATCCTTGCCGCTGAGAACACCATGCTGTGCTGCAATTTGATATGCGAGATCGAAATTGCCACCGGCGAGCAGACGCCGGGCAACAATCTGGCGCTCATGCCACCATGCCTCGGGATGGAGCGGATCGCCCGGATTGGCGCGCAGGATCCCGACCGCGGCATCAATCATGTCCTTTTCGCGACGCCAGCGCAGCTCTTCATAGAGCAGACCGGAATCGGTCTGAAGTTGCGCCGGCACCCGGGTGACGAGCAGATCGGCTGCGGGAGCCTGCAGCGCGAGGGCCAAACGCGCCTCGGCTAAGGCCCGGTAATCGGGGGGACGCGAGAGAGCATCCGCCGGACCGCCTCGATCTTGCCGTCCCAGAGCAGCCGGTCAAGGCGGAGTTCATCGTCTCGGGGGCCGATCGCCGCGCCATGAACTGCGAGAAATCGCTTCTCGTCTGGCGGGTTGAAATCGCCATTGATCCATGCTGAGCGCAGTGCCGCGGTGCCGCCCGCGAAATCGCCCGAATTCAACAAGATCTCGGCGGCCCGGACCTGACCTGCGGCGCTGACCGGCGGGTGGGTTTTGAACCAGGCAGCAGCAATCGCGTCGCTCTCTCCCGAGAGGGCCTCCTCGGCGTGTTGCCGCAGCGCCTTCTGATGCGGCCAATCCGGGTTCTTTTCGATGAAGTCGGCGATGTCGGCAAACCGGCCGGGCGCGCCGGGGCTGGCGTAGTCGAGCCAGCGCAACATTTTGAGCGGCAGCGGGTCGCCGATTGATGCTGCAGCGCTGTAGGCGCGGCTCCAATCGCCGGCTTGCCCCGCGATAATGGCCGCGCGGGTTGCCGCCAGATCGGTGATGGATAAAGTTTGTGCTTGCGCTGCGGTTGTGGCGGCGAATGCCAGCGCAATGCAAAGCGCCAAGCGATTTATGGGTAGCAAACGATTCGTGGGTAGCAAGGTGGCCCCCCGTCCTTGCCGAATCAAAGTTAGGGCAAATTAATTACGGATTTTCGTCGGAGAAAGCAAGCGCAGTCGCCTGTTGCGCGCTATTACTGCGCGGGCGGGATGTCATCCGGCAATGTTGAAGCGCGCCACGGTGAGGACTATCGTGCGTGCGAGGCTGCCTGCTGGGAGGAAACGATGTTCAAGGGATCCTTCGTCGCGCTGATCACTCCGTTTCGCAATGGCGGCGTTGACGAGACGAAGTTTCAGGATTTTGTCGCCTGGCAGGTCGAGCAGGGAACCCATGGATTGGTCCCGACCGGCACCACCGGCGAAGCCCCGACATTGAGCCATAAGGAACAGGAACGGGTTATCGCCTTGTGCGCCGAAGTCGCCAACGGTAGGGTACCAGTCATTGCCGGAACTGGCTCGAATTCGACCGCACACACGATCGAGCTGACGCGCATGGCCAAGGAAGCCGGGGCCACTGCCGCGCTAATCGTTTGTCCCTATTACAACAAGCCGACGCAGGAAGGCCTTTTCCAGCACTTCAAGGCGATCCATGACGCGGTCGAAATCCCGATCGTCATCTACAATATTCCGGGTCGATCGTCGGTCGATATGAGCAACGCGACAATGGCGCGGCTCGCCAAGTTGCCCAACATCGTCGGCGTCAAGGACGCAACCAACGACCTCGCCCGGCCGTTGCGCATGCGCGTTGAAATAGGCTCTGATTTCGCAATGATGTCGGGCGAGGACGCGACTGCGGTCGCCTATCTGGCGCAGGGCGGAGACGGCTGCATCTCGGTAACCGCGAATGTTGCGCCGCGGCTTCTCGCCGAAATGCACGAGGCTTGGCAGCGCGGCGAGGTCCGCACAGTGCGCCAGATCAACGAGCGCCTGATCCCGCTTCACGACGCGCTGTTCGCCGAGACCAGCCCGGCGCCAGTCAAATATGCGGTTTCTCTGTTGGGCAAATGCGAGCCGACAGTGCGGCAACCGCTATGTGCGATCATGCCCGAAACCCAGGAGCGGGTGACGCGAGCAATGCGCAGTGCCGGCCTGTTGAACTAAGCCGGTCTGTTGAGCCGATATTGGGACGGGTGCGATGCGGAGTGCAGACCGATTCGTCGCGCAGAACCGGCGCGCCCGCCACGATTATGTAATCGAGGATACGCTCGAAGCCGGCCTCGTTCTGCAAGGTACCGAGGTCAAGGTATTGCGCAAAGGCCAAGCCAGTATCGCCGAAGCCTATGCCGATGAGAGCGGCGGCGAGTTGTTCCTGGTGAATGCCAATATTCCGGAATATTCGAGTTCGGCGCATTTCAACCACGAGCCGCGACGGCCGCGAAAGCTATTATTGCATCGCAAGGAAATGAACCGCCTGCTCGGCGCGATCCGGCGCGAAGGGGTGACGGTGGTGCCGCTGTCGATCTACTTCAACGAGCGCGGCCGGGCCAAGATCGCGCTCGGTCTTGCCCGCGGCAAGCGCAAGGCGGACAAGCGCGAGGCGGAGAAGGCCCGCGACTGGCAGCGCAGCCGCGCCCGCATCATGCGCGAGCACGACGCCTGACGTGCGCCTTCCCAAATCGGCCGTCTTTAGAAATGGATTTCGTATTCGGCCTGCCAGCGCCAAGTTTCACGCGGCGCCCACGGGCGGATGCCGAACAAAATTCCGCCGTTCCAATTGAGCGTACCGGGCCCGATATTGCTGATCGTGCCGAACAGCTGCGGGCCGATGCGGTTGTCCTGGGGCCAGCTGGAATTGTATTCGGGAAAGCCGCTGGGCTGGCCATAGGCCTGGAAACCTGGCTCGATCGGCGTACCGAGCGCGATACGGGTCTCCCAGGCATAAAGAAACTGGGGCCGGCCTGAGGCATAGGCGGTGCCCACGTCGTGCTGCATGAACAGGTTGACGGTGTTGATCGTGTGCCAGAATTCCTTGCGGAAAATCGGCCCGAATGTGACCTCGTTTGGGGTGTCGGCGAGCGTCGTTTTGCCGAACTCAAAAAAGAACCCGGCATCCGCCCAGTATTCGCCGCGCTCGGTGAAGGCGAGAATATTCTCCCAGGTGACTTGACTGAAATGGATCGATTGGCCGGGGCCGGGGGCACGATCCTGTTCCAGTTCAAGTTCGGTGCGCCAGAAGCTGTTGACGCCATATTCGAACTCGGTCACCGAGCTCAGTTCGCCATTGTGGGCGGCGAGCGGGTCCTGGCCAATGTCGCCAATCGGTTCGACCGAGAACTCGCCAGTTTCGGCATCAGGCATCTGCACCTTGAAGTCGGCGGCGGCGGGCATTACCGCCACCACGCTGAGCACCGAACCGACAATAAAGTGCATGCGAATGCTACTCACTCGCAACAACTCCTCTGCAAAAGTCTGATCAGCGCAGCTCGGCTGTACTTATTGGTCAGTTTAAATCGGCTAGTTCAACTGGGTGCGACCGGCGTTGCCAAACGCGGCGCCGGTGCGCGGGCGAGCAACGCATCAGTCCGCATCAGTCCGCCGATGATGACAAGGGTTGCGAGATAGAAGACGACCTGAATTCCGGCGGGCTGTGCCGAATAGCCGATCAGCACGTGGAGCAGTGTGCCGAGCATGCTCCGCTCGCCGAGGATCGAAGAGGTATCCCATAAATTATTGCCGAAAGCCGGCAGCAGATTGGCCTGCATCAAAAAGAGCGCGCCCTGCGAGGCCATACCGGCGGCAAGCAATAGAATGAGCCAGCTGGTCACAGTGAACAGCCGCTTGAGCGGGATCGCCAGCAGCCCGAAATAGATCAGCGCGCCAACCGCCACACCGCCAATCAACCCGAGCACGCCGCCCATCAGCATGCTCAGGGCGCCGACCCCCGAGGCGACGGCGATGCCGTACAGAAACAGCACGATTTCGGAGCCCTCGCGCAATACCGCGATGCCGACGACAAGACCCAGCGCATAGAGTGGGCGGCTGCCGCCGACCACCGCCTTGCCCAATCCCGCCGCGGTCGCAGCCAGTTCGCGCCCGTGCCGGTTCATCCAGATGTTGTGCCAGCCCAGCATCGCGACCGCGGTAAACAGGATCGCGGCGTTGAACAACTCCTGCCCAATCCCATTGATCGCATCGGCGATGGCGTCGGCGCCGCCGGCGACGAGCGACGCGCCGAGCACCCCGGCGACGATCCCACCCCCGACCCAGACGCCGCGGCGGGACACGCCGCGGCTTGCGGCCAAAACAATGCCGACGATAAGGGCGGCTTCGAGAACTTCGCGAAATACGATGATTGCGGTGGCCAGCATCGCGCTTCTCGCTATTTGACGATCAAATGGCCGCGGGTCTGCGGATGAAAATCGTCGAAAAATTCATAGCTGCCGGGATCGAGCGGCCCGACATAGACCGTGATCTGCTGGCCAGGTGCCACGACCTTCTCGCGATGGAATTGATTACTTTCGAACTCTGACGCGGTTTGGTTTTCGTTATGGACGACGAGCTTGACCTTGACACCGGCCGGGATCTGCACCGCGCTCGGGACAAATTGGTTATTCTTCATCACGATCGAAAAGGCCGGGTCATCGGCCAGCACAACCGCCTGCAGGCTGAGGGTCAACAAAGCGGCAACCCAAAAAACGCGACGCATCGAACAGCACCATCATCGGCATTGCGAATGCGAACGTTTCGCAATATCCGATAGGCAGGGTTGCGTAGCAATCAGAAAGTTACAGGGGCCCCGCCACCGTGCCATGCGTTTCACGCATCCCTCTGGCGTTGCCGCCTTCATCGAGCCGGGCAAAGAGTGCCGCGAAAACTGCTTCAAACATTGCCACGGTCAGCTTTCCGGTATTGGTGTTAAGCCGCGAGCAATGATAGCTATCGGCGAGCAACCGGCCGTCGGGCAGCGCGTGAACCGCACCGTGCGCAAAGCGAAAGGCCCCTCGGCGCAAGCCGAGCGCGCCAAGAACCGCGTCATGCGCGATCGCACCCAAGGCAAGCATGGCACGCACTGATGGGGATGCCGCAATCTCTGCTGCGAGAAACCGTCGGCAAGCGGCGATTTCCCGCGGTTCGGGTTTGTTCTGCGGCGGAACGCAACGCACCGCGTTGGTGATGCGCACACCCGCAAGCGCCAACCCATCATCGGGCCGCGCATCGTAATGCCCGTGCGCCAGCCCAAACTTCCGCAATGTCCCGTAGAGCAGCGCGCCGGCATGGTCGCCGGTAAATGGGCGCCCGGTGCGGTTGGCGCCCCGCAATCCCGGCGCCAGACCGACGATCAGCAATTCGGCCGCGGCATCACCAAAGGGTGGCACCGGCGCATTGAACCATTCCGGATGGGCCGCCCGCTGGTTTTCGCGAAAGCCCGCAAGGCGCGGACATAGCGGACAGTCGGGCGACGGCAACACCGCGGCGGGAAGCGCGGTTTCGGACGATGCTTGGCCCCGTGCCGCTGGTGCCGAGGACAGCGGGTTCACGCCTCCTCGACGGGTTCGGCGCGCACCCGCAATTCCTCGCGCGGGTGGTGATTGCGCGCAATATTCGGTGCGAGATCCTGGAGCTCAATGAAATTGTCGGCTTGCCGGCGCAAATCATCCGAAACCATCGGCGGCGAAGAGCGAATCGTCGACACGACCGAGACCCGCACGCCGCGGCGCTGCACCGCCTCGACCAACCGGCGGAAATCACCGTCGCCCGAAAACAGAACCGCGTGATCGATGAACTGGGCCATTTCGAGCATATCGATCGCCAGTTCGATGTCCATGTTGCCCTTGATCCGCCGCCGCCCGAGCGCGTCGGTGAATTCCTTTGTCGGCTTGGTGACCATCGAATACCCGTTGTAATCGAGCCAATCGACAAGCGGCCGGATCGGCGAATATTCCTGGTCTTCGACTAGAGCCGTATAGTAAAAGGCGCGGATCAGTCGACCCTTCGTGCTGAACAGGTCAAGGAGACGCTTGTAATCGATGTCGAAGGCAAGACCTCGCGCGGCAGAATAGAGGTTGGCGCCATCGATGAATATCGCAATTCGCTCTTCAGGATAGAAAATCATTGGGGATAATGCTCCAAATAGGTTATGTTAACAAAAGTGTCGTACAGCCAGCAGGCTTGGTCAAGGGGGACCTCGGCGCGGTCACCGAGCATCAAAAAGTGTCCGTCACCCCGTGGGAGCCCGCTGCCCCCTCGGCTTCTGTGATCTGTTGATGATCCCTATGCTGAAAAGCTCCGCGGCGCCAAGAAATTCAGGTTGAAGCAGCAAGAATAAGAGGGACGGCTCGGCGCCTGACTTAAAATAAATTCCGAGTTTCCAATAGGTCATCGTCACCCCCGCGAAAGCGCTAGGGTATGTACATATCTCAGAAACAGTAATGTTTTGAGCAGATTATTCGTCGTCCCCGCGAAAGCGGGGACCCAGGGGCACCCCGGCTAAGAGCCTCATATGTGGCCCCTGGGTGCCCGCTTTCGCGGGCATGACGGGGAAAGGAACGAAGATATGTACACTCCCTAGCGCGAAAGCGGGGGTCCAGGGCAAACTGCTGCAGCGTTGCCAGCTCTAGATTCCCGCTTTCGCGGGAATGACGCAGAGAAGCGACAAGTGATTGAAATTGGCGGAGTCATTATCGGTCGGGCTCTCAGCGCTGTAATTAAACCTCGGTCCTCGCACCCGTGCGTTCGGTGATCAGACCGTAATGCTCGATGCGGCGATGCTTGGCAAAGTTGAAAACAGTGCGGCGCAGATAATCGCCGAGGTCGAGATCGAGGTTGACGGCAATGACCTCGTCGTCCCCGCTCAATGCTTGCGCGGCAATCTCGCCGGTCGGGGCGACAATCGCCGAGCCGCCGATCATCCCGAATCCGTCCTCGGCACCGCATTTCGCCGCCGCCAGCACCCAGGCCGCATTCTGATAAGCGCCGGCCTGTAGCGACAGCAGATGATGAAACATCCGCAGATGCTCGGGCTCGCGGTGATGGATGTTCATGATCGGGGTGTTGTAGCCGAGTGCGATGATCTCGGCCCCCTGCAAACCCATGACGCGCCAAGTTTCGGGCCAGCGCCGATCGTTGCAGATGCACATGCCGACGACCGCGTCGTAAGCCCGCCAGACTTTAAAGCCCAAATTGCCGATATCGAAATAGCGCTTTTCCAGATGCTGGAAGGGTGCGTCCGGCAAATGCTCGGCATGGCCGGGCAGATGGATCTTGCGATAGCGCCCGACGATCCGGCCATCGCGTTCGACGAGGATCGCCGTATTGTAATGCCGCACGATACCGTTCTCTTCGGTCAGCTCGGCGTAGCCGAGATAAAAGCCGACGCCTAGTTCCCTCGCCAGATCGAACAGCGGCCGGGTTTCGGCGTTTGGCATCTCGCGCTCGAAAAAGCGATCGATTTCGGCTTGGTCGGTCATCCACCAGCGCGGAAAGAAAGTGGTCAGCGCCAGTTCCGGAAACACGACAAACCGAGCGCCGCGTCCATGCGCCTCGCGCAGCAACGCGCACAGCCGCCGGACCACCGAATTCCGGCTATCCGCGAGATGGATCGGCCCAAGCTGGGCCACCGCAGCATTCAATCGATGCGCCATGCCCTCATTCCTCCTGCAAGCGACAGATCAGTAATCAGTATCCATACCTTGGCCGATCCGTCGCTGATTGCTGCGTCACCTTAGCGTGCCGGCCATTCATTTGGATTAGACGAGCGGCGCGCCGTGTTGGGCCGCATAGGAAAATTCGGGGACGGGGGTGCCGGCGGGGCGCGCATAGGTAGAGAGGGCGCAGGGCAGAAAGGCACCGCTGCCGCGTTGCGCGGCAAGCGTTCCACCTTCGACGACGACGCGGCCGCGGCTCAACACCGTGACTGGCCAGCCGCGCAATCTGCGGCCCTCATAGGGAGTGTAGCCGACATTGTCGTGCAGCAGGCCGGCAGTGACCGTGGTCTCGCATTCGGGGTCCCAGATCGCGATATCGGCATCGCTGCCGACCGCGATCGTGCCTTTCCGCGGATAGAGCCCGTAGAGCTTGGCGTGGTTGGTCGCGGTCAGCGCAACAAAGGCGTTGAGATCGAGCCGGCCGCGACCGACCCCCTCGGAAAACAGCAAGGGCAGGCGCAATTCGATGCCGGGGACACCGTTGGCGATGTCTTTGAACGTCGTCCGCTCGCCATATGGCAATTTGCCCGAGGCATCAAAGCGGTACGGCGCGTGGTCCGATGAAAACACCTGGAAAGTACCGTTCTTGAGCCCGGACCATACCGCCTCTTGCGCCTCTTGATCACGTGGCGGCGGGCTGCAGCAGAATTTGGCGCCTTCGAGCCCGGGCTTGGCGATGTCGTCGGCGGTCAGAAACAGATATTGCGGACAGGTCTCGCCATAAATCTTGAGACCTTTGGTCTGGGCGTTGCGGATAACCTCGATCGCCTCGGCCGCCGAGACATGGACGAGCAGGATCGGCACATCGAGCAATTGCGCCAGATTGACCGCGCGGTTGGTCGCTTCGCCCTCAGCGAGGCGGGCATGGCTGACCGCGTGATAGCGCGGTGCGCCAAGGCCGCGCTCCAACAGCCGCGCCGTCAACCATTTGATCATGTCGTAATTCTCGGCATGAACCATGACGAGCGCCCCCTCGCGCCGGGCCAGGGCCAAAATGTCGAGCATCTGCCGATCGTCGAGCTGCAACAGATCGTAGGTCATGTAGATCTTGAACGAGGTGTAGCCGTCGCGGATCAGGGCCGGCAGTTCCTGGCCCATGACCTGCTCGGTCGGGTCGGAAATGATCAGATGAAAGGCGTAGTCGATAACCGCCTTGGGCCGTGCCGCCGCGTGATAATCCTCGACCACCTGGCGCAGTGACTGGCCGCGATGCTGGGCGGCAAACGGGATGACTGTCGTCGTGCCGCCGAATGCCGCCGCCACCGTGCCGCTGTAGAAATCGTCGGCGCACACGACCCCGGCGGACGAGCGCTGCTCGATATGGCAGTGGCTGTCAATGCCGCCCGGCAAAACGAGCTTGCCCCGAGCATCGATCTCGCGCGTTCCCGGCCCGAGATTGCGACTGAGGGTGGCGATGACGCCGTCCTTTATGCCGACGTCGCATTCGATCGTGTCGGCGGCGGTCGCCACCGTACCGTTGCGGATCACCAGATCATAGTCAGCCATGCGAGCTCCCTCCGCAGCCGCCGAGGCGAGCTTACATCGTAACCTGATCGGCAACCATCGTCGAACAAGAGGCTGCGGCTCGCGCGCGGTCGACATCTATTAGCGGTGTATTAATTCCGGCGCGAGATATAATTCGCAAAACGCTGATCGAAGTGAGAGCCGATGCGCTTCATTCACTCGTCCGATCTCCAAATCGGTATGGTTTTCAATTACTTCGATCACGCGACGGCGGCGCTGCTGCAGGATGCACGGCACGCGGCGGTGCGAATCTTGGGAGAGCTGTCGATCCGGCACGGGGCGACAGCGGTGCTGCTGGCCGGCGACGTTTACGACAAACAGCAGCTTTCCTCGCAGACCCTGGCGAAGCCGCTCGAGGCAATGCGCCAGTTCCCGAGGGTCGCGTGGCATCTGATGCCGGGAAATCACGACCCCGCGCGTGAAAACGGACTGTGGGACCGGGTCCGCCGGATGGCGCTGCCGGATAATGTGCATCTGCATACAAGCCCCGGCGCGGTAGCGATCGCCGAGGATAATGGTGCACCCGTCTTTTTGCTGCCGGCGCCGTTTCGATACATAGCGAGCAGCGACGATCTGACCGCTTACATGGACGCCGAGCCGACGCCGCCCGGCGCCGTCCGCCTCGGAATGGCGCACGGCTCGATCAAGGGTTTCGGTTCGGACGGCGAGACCAGGAACCCGATCGCACCCGATCGCTCGGAAAGCGCGGACCTCGCCTATCTCGCTCTCGGCGATTGGCATCGCCAAATTCGCATCAACGAGCGGACCTGGTACTCCGGCACGCCCGAACCCGATCAGTTCAAATTGCCGCCGGACCCGGATGGGACCTTGTGCAACGGCGGCAAGGCGCTGCTCGTCGAAATCTTTGGTGCGCGCGCCACCCCGATTGTGACGCCGATCGAAACCGCCAGATACAGGTGGCACCAGGTATCGGAAACCCTGATCGATGATTCCCAGATCGATGTCTTAGAAGCCCAACTCCGCGGGCTCGATTCAGACCTCGGCAGGGTTGTTCTCAAGCTTTGGGTACAGGGAACACTGTCGCTCGCCGGCCGCAAGCGGTTTGAGGAAACCATCATTCAGAGCGGCGTCGGGGCGGCGGTGTGTGCCATGGATTGCGACAGCACCGGTCTTGTGCTCGAACCGACCGAAGCGGACATGGACGACATCGACCGCTCGGGGTTCGTGCGGACCGCGGCTGAGCGGCTAAAGATAATGGCTGGGGATTTATCGGCCGTGGAGCAGGCGCGGTTAGCCTCGCGCGCCTTGCGCCGGCTCTATCTCGAACATTTGAGCGACGCGTCGAAGCGATGAAGATCCGCTCGCTGGAGCTGCGCAATTTCCGCAAATTTGTCGGCCCGGTCCGCGTCGACGGCATCGGCGACGGCGTCAACATTTTGGTCGGCCCCAACGAGTACGGGAAATCGACCCTGCTGGAGGCGATCAACGGCGTCATTTTCGAGAAGGCGACCGCCCAGACCGAGCGCACCCGCGGCTTTCGCCATTTCTGCAACGGGACGGTGCCGCAGGTCGAGCTCGCCTTTGATCTCGACGGTACACGCTGGACGATCGCCAAGCGGTTTGCGGGGCAGCCGGGCAAGGCGATGCTGACAACCCCGAACGGGCGCCGCTTCGAGGGCGAGGCCGCCGAGGAAGAGCTGCGAAAGCTGCTCCGCTTCGAGCGCGGGCCGCGGAGCAGCGCACCCGGCATTTGGGGCACGCTGTGGGTGCAGCAGGGCGAATCGTTCGGCCACATCGGTCTCGACGAGCACGGGCGCCGCGATCTGCAAGGGTGCCTCGAAGCCCAGATCGGCATCGTCACCGGCGGTCAGCGCGGCCAACGAATTCCGGCGGCAGTCGAGCGCGCTCTTGCCGAAATTAAAAACACGCGAGGCCCGCGCGGCAAATTTAAAGAGGTGAAGGACAGGCTCGACCAGACGCGCGACGAGATCAGACGGCTCGAAACCAAGCGAGACGAAAACTTCCGGCATATGGATGAGTTGGCGCGTCTTCGTCGTGACCGCGGGCGGCGTCAGGCCGAATGGGACGAAATTGCGCATCAGCACGAGTTGAGCACGACCCGCGATCGCCGTATTGCCGCTGCGACCAAGGCAGCGGAGATCGCCGCAGCCCGCAGCGCCGCACAGCTTGCTGAAGAGCGGAGGGAGCGGGCGAAGGCGGAGATCGACAAGCGAGAGGCGCTCGTCAACGAGCTGGGCCCGCTGCAGGCCGAGTTTGAAACAGTCGAACGCAAATTTGCCGCTGCCGAGGAGCGGCGGGTCCTGCTGAGGCGCCAGCTTGACGAGGCGGAAGAGCGGCTCGAGCAATTACGCGAGCGGCAGCGCAGCAATGGCGAAATCGCCCGTCGGCTGGAGCGGGTCCGCGCGGCGCAGCTGATCGCCGGCGAGATCGATCAGCACCAGGAGACGCTCCGTCGAGCCGGTGAGCTGAAGAGCGAGGTCGGACGGCTGGTCGAGGCAATCGGCGCCAATCCCGCGACTGACGAGAATATGGCGCTGGCCGAGGACGCGGCTGCGGAACTCACCGCGGCACGCGCGGCTGCAAACGCCGTCGCGACGAAGGTGTCGTTCGCTCTCAATCCGGACGCGCTGGGGCGCGTGCGGTTGGACGGCAAGCCGCTGTCGACCCCGGTTTATCTAACCCCCGTCCTGGCCCGCGCGACGATCGCAATCGAGGGCATTGGCGAGATCGCCGTCGAGCCGCAGATCGCCGATCGCGCAATGATGATCGCGCGGCTGCGGCGCGCCGAAGACGCGATTGGGGCGGCCTTGGAGGCGGTCGGCGCGACGGACTTGCCGGCGGCCCGGCGCCAGGCCGCGCAGCGGCGCGAGCTGGTCCGGCAATTGAATGAAAGACGGCAGGAAATCGCCGGTCTCGCGCCGGCGGATCCCGGTCGTCGGTTGCCTGCCGGCCTCGAAGCGCGCGAGACTCGCATAGGCGAATTGGCAGGTCGGTTGGCGGCCGAGCTGGCGATCCTCGCTCTCGCGGCCCTTCCGCCATTGGCGGAGACGGAAGAGGCGATCTCGGCGGCGCAGCGCGATGCTAATCTGATAGCAACCGAAATCGAGACCGCCAGTGCCGCGATCGACGGGCCAAAACAAGCCCTTGCCGAGGCGCTCGAGGTGGTTCAGGCATTGGGCCGCCGACTGGAAGGTCTGCGCGCCACTCTTTCCGGCAAACAGGAGCAGCTCGCGGCCGGTCGCGCCCGCTGCAGCGACGAGGAGCTGTTCGCACAAGCGCGGGAGCGGGCGGGCAATGCCGCCACAGCGCAGACCGTGCTGGCCGAGCTGGAGCGCGCCGAGGGCGAGACGGTCGATCAACTCGACGTGCGGATCAGGCGTCTGGAAGCCGCGGGACGACAGCAGGCGGACGACTTCGACCGGCTGAACAAGGAGATTTCCCGGCTGGAAGGGCTGATCGAAGCCAATGAGGGGGGCGGGGTCGAGGAAGACCTCAGCGCCGCCCAGGCGGAGGAAGGCCGGCTCGCGACCCAGGTCAAAGCCTATGAGGAGGAGGTGGCGGTTCTGGAGCTTTTGCGCGACACGTTGCGCGGCGCCGAGAGCGAGGCAAAGCAGCGGTATCTGGCACCCGTTCGGGAGCGCGCCGAACCCTATTTGAAAATGATCCTGCCCGGCAGCGGGCTCAAATTCGATGAAAATCTCGGCATCGACGCGATCGAGCGCAGCGGGGCCGTTAAGTCGTTCGCCTCTCTGAGCGCCGGGACCCAAGAGCAATTGGCGATCCTGACGCGTTTGGCGTTCGCCGAACTCCTGCTCGACCAAGGGCGCCCGGCGACGGTTATATTAGACGACGCGCTGGTGTTCAGTGACGACGAGCGCATCGAGCGCATGTTCGACATTCTGACACGAGCCGGGGAGAAGGTGCAGATCATCGTTTTGACTTGCCGGCGGCGGCTGTTCGCCAGGCTCGGCGGGCCGAGCCTGCAAATTATCGAATGCAGCGGAGCTGATTAGTTCCGCTGTCACCCCGAACGCGCGCGGGACCTCCCTGCCGTGGCGGCGCGCAATTCCCGGTCGGACGAACAATCACCCTTCCGGCAACAACGGCTCTTCTAAGGGCGGCGGGTCAAGCGCTACTGTGGCGAGGACAATCGCAAGGGGCCAGCCTATGACCGCATCGTTCGCGCACCGCCCGACCATCGCCGTGACCCGCCACGCGATCGCCGCCGGCCACTATCTCGCCGCCACCGCCGGGTTTGCGATCCTCGAAGCCGGCGGCAATGCGATCGACGCCGGGTGCGCCGCCGGCATCGCCCTCGGCGTGCTTGCAGAGCGACCTCGTCGATGTCGCCGGCGTGGCGCCAATTATGATCTATCACGCCGATAGCCGCGAGGTCGTGACCATTGCCGGGCTCGGCCCGTGGCCGAAGGCGCTCGACCCGCAGCTGTTCATGCGCGAGCACGGCGGCAAGATCCCAAAGGGCGTGTTGCGCACCGTCGTTCCCGCCGCCCCCGACGCCTGGATCACGGCCCTCAAGCGCTACGGCACGATGAGCTTTGGCGAGGTTGCGGCGGCGGCGATCCGGCTCGCCCGCGACGGCTTTCCGATGTATCCGCTGATGGCCGCGAGCTTGCAACGGCACGCGG
This sequence comes from uncultured Alphaproteobacteria bacterium, assembly GCA_963846635.1. Taxonomy (GTDB): domain Bacteria; phylum Pseudomonadota; class Alphaproteobacteria; order ATCC43930; family CGMCC-115725; genus AP-15. The sequence goes on from CAWJXM010000053.1 coordinate 106,747, forward strand.
AGGCGCATCGCGGCTGGCCTTCCTCGGCGGAAATTTTTCTGCCCGGCGGGCGGGTGCCGGAGGCCGGCGACATCTTCCGCCAGACCGATCTCGCTCTTTCCTTGCAATACATGGCCGACGAAGAGCGCGCCGCCGCCGGCCGCGGGCGCGAGGCTGGGCTCGACGCGGCACGCGACGCCTTCTATCGCGGCGACATCGCCAAAAAGATCGTCGCGTTCATGAAAGAACAGGGCGGGCTGCTGTCGGCCGAGGATCTCGCCGACTACCATTCGCCGGTCGGCCCGCCCGAGCGCCGCCGTTTTGGCGATCTGGAAGTCTTCACCTGCGGCGCCTGGTGCCAGGGGCCGGTGCTGCTGCAGACCCTCGCCCTGCTCGAAGGCACCGATCTCGCCGCCCTCGGCCACAACAGCGCCGACTATGTCCATTAGCTGGCGGAGGCGTTGAAGCTCGCCTTTGCCGACCGCGAGGCCTATTACGGCGACCCGGTCATGGTCGACGTCCCGCTCGCCACACTGATCTCGGCCGAATACGCCGCCGAACGCCGCAAAATGCTCCGCCCCGACCGCGCCTGGCCGGAAATGCCGCCGCCCGGGGCGCTCGGCAGCCAAGCGGGCCGCGGCTTTGGCCATTTTCCGCAGCCGGCGGGCGATCCCAACCCCGAGCCCGACACGTCCTATGTCTGTGTCGCCGACCGGCACGGCAATCTGTTCTCGGCGACGCCGAGCGATGGCTCCTACGGCTCGCCGGTGGTGCCGGGGACCGGGCTGATCCCGTCGAATCGCGGCTCGCAATCGCGACCCGACCCGCGGCATCCGGCCGGTGTCGCCCCAGGCAAACGGCCGCGACTGACCCCGAACCCGGCCTTGGCGATCAAGGGCGGCGAGCATTTCATGCCGTTCGGCACCCCCGGCGGCGACGTCCAGACCCAGGCGATGCTGCAGGTCCTGCTGAACCATTTCGTCTTTGGCCAGGACATGCAGTCGGCGATCGAGAGCCCGCGCTTTGCCAGCTACAGCTATCCGTCGTCCTTTGCGCCGTTCGAGTATTACCCCGGAAGGTTCGCGATCGAAGCCCGCATCTCCGAGCCCGTCATCGCCGAGCTCGCCCGCCGCGGTCACGAGATCCAGCGCTGGCCCGACTGGATCTGGACCGCCGGGGCGGTATGCGCGATCGATGTCGACAAGAAGCGCGGTGTGATCGAAGCCGGCGCCGATCCCCGCCGCGCCGCCTACGCGATCGGCTGGTAATCTCGGGCGCCGCACCCCGCGGGGAGTTTGCTCCTGGCGATGCGGAAGGCCGATCCGCACCCCGAGCCCTCCACTGTCAGCTCCAAAGGAGATCGCGAGCTCCCTCGTGATCGAAGCCCCGAAGTCCTTTCTCAAGTGGACGGTGTCGACCCCACATAGGCAGAGCTATGATCGACGACATCGCGCGGCACCATGACGAATTGCGCATATTGTGCCGGCGCTTTTATGTGCGCCGGCTCGATTTGTTCGGGTCGGCCGCGCGCGACGATTTCGACCCTGACCGCAGCGACATCGATTTTCTGGTCGAATTCGATCGCAGCGCGCCCGGGAACCCGTTTGACACCTATTTCGGTTTTAAGGAAGCGCTGGAGGAGCTGTTCGGCCGCCCGGTCGATCTTGTCGAAGCGGGTGCTGTGCGCAACCCCTATCTCAAGGCCAGTATCGAGCAGAGCCGCCAGAATGTCTATGTCGCGTGATCCCCGGTGCTTTTTGTGGGACGCGCTTGAGAGCGGCGGAATCGGTCCAGGCATTCCTGCGCGGAAAGACCTATGAAGTCTTCGTTGAAGACGATCTGGTGCGCTCTGCTGTGGAACGCCAGCTTCAGATTATTGGCGAAGCGCTCTCTCAGCTGGCTTGGATCGATCCTCGGATCGCTAGGAATGTACCCGAACTGCGCCGCATTACCGCCTTCCGCAACATCCTCGTGCATGGATACGCCACGATCGACTATGATTATGATACCGTGTGGCGCCTGATAGAAGGACAAGCTGCCGGAGCTTCAAGTAAATCTGCAGGCTCTGCTTCGCGCTTCCGATCTTGAGCGCGACCAATCCGAACGTTGAACGATACTGTCGAGACGGGTGAGGATTTCGGCGAACTCTGGCGAAATCGAGGCTGCGGGTTATACCAAATCCCTCTAATCAGAACTATGCTGTAGTTGTCATTGCGAGCGCAGCAAAGCAATCTCGTGGGACAGTGCGCACTCGGATCGGGACGGGCTTGCTTCGTCGCTTCGCTCCTCGCAATGACAGGGGTGAGCATAGGTCCTTATCATCAGGACTTGGTATTTAATCGTCGGCGGCCGCCATCATCGGCTGCCGACGGGGAACCCGCACCAATAACAACAATGGCAACGAGGCGAGGATCACGATCAGCATCAGCATGAAATCGTCGATGTAGGAGATCATCGCCGCTTGCCGGGTCACCTCGTTGTTGAGGGCGGCGATCCCCGACGGGTTGGTCAGACTGAACGGCGCTGACAGCGCATGGGCCAGCGGATTGTCCGGGCGCAGCTGTTCGATCAGGCGCGAATGGACGATTTGGGTATTCTGGGTCAGCTGCGTTTCGAGGATTGCGATGCCGATGCTGCCGCCGAGCATGCGCACCAGCGCGCGGATCGCCGTCCCTTGGGTCAGGATGTGGTGCGGCAGGCCGGATAGAGCGAGGAGGTTCAGCGGCACAAAGGTGCAGCCGAGCCCAAAGCCTTGGGCAAAGCCGGCGAACACGATCGGCCCCGATCCCATATAAAGCGAGTAGCCGGTCATCTGCCACAACGACACCGCTGTCAAAACGAACCCGATCAAGATGAACAGCCGATTATCGACGCGGTTGATCAGCCGGGCGACCAAAAACATCGCGATCATCGTGCCGACGCCGCGCGGCGCCATCATCCATCCGGCATCGAACACCGGGTAATTCATCAGCACCTGCATCATCGATGGCAACAGCGCCAAGGTGCCGGTCAGGATGATCCCGACCCCGAACATCAACAGACTCCCGGCGACAAAATTTGGGCTCTTCAATAAATCGCGATTTAGAAAAGAGCGCTCATCAGCAGTGGCTGTATGAACCACCAGCAGATAAAAACACAGCGCCGCGATCGTCGCCTCGATCCAGATTTCGGTCGAGTGGAACCAGTCCTTGAGCTGACCACGGTCGAGCATCAACTGCAACGCGCCGACGGCAATGCTTAGCATCAGAAAGCCGAACATGTCGAATTCGCTGCGCCGCATGGTGCGGGTTTCGCGGATAAAAATAAAGACGCCGAGCGCGCACAGCGCCCCGACCGGCAGGTTGACATAAAAGCACCAGCGCCAATCGAGGTTTTCGGTCAGCCACCCGCCCAGGGTCGGGCCGACGATCGGACCCATCATCGCCCCGGTGCTGAAGATGGCCATGGCGTGGCCATGTTTTTCGCGGGGATAGATCGTAAACAGGGTCGCTTGTCCGAGCGGCACCAGCCCGGCACTGCAGACTCCTTGCAGGCTGCGGTAGAGCACGAGCTGCGTCAGACTCGTCGCAGCACCGCACAACGCCGAGGCGATCGTGAACCCGATCACCGAGCCGAGAAAAATGTATTTGACGCCAAAATGGCCGGCGAGCCACCCCGTCAACGGCATCATAATCGCCGAGGAGACGATATAGCTCGTCAACACCCACGAGATCTGGTCCTGTGCGGCCGACATGCTGCCCTGAATGTGCGGCAGGCAGACATTGACGATCGTTGTGTCCAACCCCTGCATGAGACAGGCGCAGATGATCGTCGCGGTCATCGCACCGCGATGCGCGACCGGCGTCGTCTCTGTGGTCACCGCGGGCATTTTTGTCGCCATCGCCCGCCCGCGCCGCATGGCTGCATTACCTGCCGTCGGACCGCCGGTCGCATTTCCGGTGCCCCCAACAGCAACAACCTCCCCGGCGCGTCGTTCGTCATTGGCTCACCACGGCTATAATAGATCAAGATTACCAAATTCGGAGCCAACAAAGCTGTTCCGGGAAGGCGGAGCAGATATCGCACCTGCACAGCGCTCGGTCGCAGAGTTTGGTCTGCGCCCCGAAACGCTCGCCGGGAAGGAGGGACTGTGGATCCCCGGATCAAGTCCGGGAGGAGGGTGAGGCCGAGGCCCTGAATGTCGCCGAATATGCCGCGGCGGCTCGCGCTCGGGCGCGCTAAGACCGCAGAGGACACCCGCTCGGTCGAGTACCCCTGCGCTCGGGCGCGCCAACTCCGTGTCGTCGTTGGGCCTATTGTTGCCCGTTTGAAGCGTTGCCTGCTGCCTAGCTTACCGGGACGGAGCGGGCCGATCTATCCCGAGCGGCGATCGGAAGTTAAGCGCGATCCGAGCCGCCGCTCTATCAGTACCAATGAAAACCCTTCGCCATGATAGCAGCAAGGCCAAGTACCGCCGTGATTAACGCTCCGAAGAGTAACCTAAAATCGGTTTCAAAAACTCTTCTCAGATCCTTTATGTCGCCCTTTATCTCAGTCACGTCACTCTGGATGTGGCCGACATCAGCTTCGAGCTTGGCGACGCGCGCTTCCATACCCGGATCATGGGGACCGGAGCCGCCAAAATCAACAACCGGACGCGCGGCTTCTAGCTCGCGCACTTTTGCCTGTAGAGCTGCAATTTGCGTCTCAACGATGCGCGGGTGCTGATCACTCATGGCGCTTGGCGCTTTTGCAACTCAGCAAGGTGCTCACGCATTTGAGCAGTAAGACTTTCGATCGCGTCGGAGGCATATTCCAAATACTGATGAACCAGCTGACGGTCGGCTCCTCGGGCCTGAGCCGCGATGGCGGTTTGTAGGTGCCCGATGCTCTCCTGAATAGAAAGAAGCATGCGTAAGATCGCGAGTTCATCGAGGATGGTCGCTACATTCGGCTTTGGTTCATCCATCGGTTTGAGTGCCTAGCTTGCCCATCCCTCCGCTCCAATCCGCTTATCCTGGCAGTGGTAGGCGCGGCCTTGTGTGAACGCGCCAGCCTCACAGACATACATCAGACTGCCACTAAGACGCTGCATAAGCTCGCACAGGTCCTCTAGGTCCAGTTCCACCGCGTGGTTGTGTTTGCCGATCACGAGCTTCACCATGTCCCCAGTGGCGGGGTTCTCGGTAGCCGAGAAGAGGGCTCGGGTGGTCATAGGTTCCTTTCTGAGGTTACAGGAATGTGCTGATCAGCAATCGTCCGATCCGCCGGAGCGCCGTGGGGGCGGCTCCTTCTCATCCGGCCACTGGAAGGCCGGCCGGTTCCCGGTGCCCCGCGCAAACGCGCGAGCGCGTTGAGAGACCTTAAGGGAGATCTCGGCGTTCGATCAGGCAGGCATCGCCGTAGGAGAAAAAGCGATAGCGTTGCGCTACTGCGTGGTTGTAGGCGGCCTTGATGCGGTCGAGCCCGGCCAGCGCCGCGACCAGCATAAACAGAGGTCGAGCGCGGCAGGTGGAAATTGGTCAATAACAGATCGATCGCCCGAAACCGATAGCCCGGCATGATGAAAAGCCGCGTCTCGCCAGCAAAGGGCCGGACCTCGCCGGTTTCGTCGGCGGCTGATTCGAGAAGCCGCAGGCTGGTCGTGCCGAGGGCGACGATGCGGCCGCCGCTGCGCCGCGTGACGGTAATGCGCGCCGCGGTCTCGGCCGACAAGAAGCCCCATTCGGCATGCATATGATGTTGGCGGGGGTCGTCGACCTTGACCGGCAAGAACGTGCCGGGGCCGACATGCAGGGTCAGGTTGGCAAGCCCGATCCCGCGGGCTGCCAGTGCCGCGATCAATGCTGGCGTGAAATGCAGGCCGGCGGTCGGTGCGGCGACCGCACCCTCCTCGCGGGCGAAGATCGTCTGATAATCGCTGCGGTCGCGCGCATCGCCGCCCGTGCGGGCGCCTGATGTAGGGCGGCAGAGGCATCGCACCGTAGCGCGCGAGCGCGCTGCGAAACGCGTCGCACTCCAGATCGAAGTGCAAGGTGACATCACCCTCGGCGTGCTTTGCCGCGACCGTCGCAGTAAAATCAGCGGCGAAGTCGAGGCGGTCGCCGATGCGCAGCCGCCGCGCACCCCTGGCAAAGGCGCGCCACGCCCCGCCGCCCTCGTCGCGATGGAGGGTGATCTCGACCCGTGCCGCTCCGCGCTTGCCGACGAGCCGGGCCGGGATGACCTTGGTGTCATTGCAGACGAGAAGGTCGCCGGGGCGCAACAGATCGGGCAGATCAGCGATATGCCGATCGGCAAAAGCGCCGCCGCTCTGCGGGATGTGCAACAGGCGCGCCGCCTCGCGCGGCTCGCACGGATGATCGGCGATCAACTCGCGCGGCAGCGGAAAATCGAAATCGTCGAGGCGCATTGCATCCATGGCGTCCGAAATGGGCCGCCCGTGTCGCTCTTCAATTCGCCGGCAGGTGACAATTAAACATTCATAATACGTAATTAATGCCATATTGACATTCGTCTAACTGGAGTAATTACCTCACTCACACAGCCAAGACGGTATTTGCCGCTACGCTATTGGGGGCGACATGGCGCGGACCGAGACAATTTCGAAACCCGAGGCGGTAAAGCAGCAGAGCCGGCAATTGCGCGGCCATATCGCCCGCGACCTCGCCGACACCGCCAACCCGTTCGACAAGGAAGGGTATGCGATCCTCAAATTCCACGGGGTCTATCAGGGTTACGACCGCGACAGCGCCACCGAGCTGAAGCAGCGCGGCGAAAGCAAGCTGTGGCAGTTTATGGTCCGGGTGCGGATTCCCGGCGGGCGGCTGACCGCCGATCAGTATCTCGGCCTTGATGCGATCGCCGATAAATGGAGCGACGGCTCGCTGCGAGTGACGACCCGACAGAGCATCCAGTTTCACGGGGTTGTCAAGGCCGGCCTCAAATCAACGATCGCCGAAGTCAACCACTCGTTGTTGACGACCCTGGCGGCCTGCGGCGATGTCGTGCGCACCGTGACGACGGTGCCGGCGCCAATCCGCGATGCGGTGCACGACCGGCTCGAAACCGATGCGCGCCGGCTGTCGACGCATCTATTGCCGCAGACCGGCGCCTATCACGAAATCTGGGTCGACGGCGAGAAATGGCCGGAGGACGCCGCGGCACGCGAACAACCCGACCCGCTCTATGGCGACCGCTACCTGCCGCGCAAATTCAAGATCGGGCTTGCGATCCCCGAGGACAACACGATCGACGTGTTGACCAACGATCTCGCGATCGTCGCCCTATGGGAAGGTGATCGTCTCGCCGGCTACGATTTTTTGCTGGGCGGCGGACACGGGATGACCCACAACAACCCGAAGACCTACCCGCGGCTCGCCACTCCGGTCGCGTTTGTCGAGCCGGACGATTTGCTCGAGGCTGCGGCGGCGGTCGTCAAATTGCATCGCGATTACGGCGACCGCAGCAACCGCCGCCACGCCCGGCTCAAATACGTTATCGCCGAACAGGGCGAGGATTGGGCGCGCGCGCAGCTATCCGAATATCTCGGCAAGCCTCTCGAACCCGCTCGCCCGTTGCCGCCGCTGTCGGTGCCCGATCATCTCGGCTGGCACGAGCAGGGCGACGGCAAGCTGTATCTCGGCATCCCGGTGGCGAGTGGCCGCATCACCGACGGCGCCGGCGCGCGACTGCGCACCGCGTTGCGGGAGATTGTCGCCGATTTCCGCTGCAACCCGATCCTGATGCCGAGCCAGGACATCATTTTGAGCGAAATCCGCCGCGAAGACCGCGACGCGATCACCGCCATTTTGCGCGCGCATGATGTGCGGCTCGCCGAGGATTTGAAGCCGGCCGAGCGTTGGGCGCTCGCCTGCCCGGCGTTGCCGACTTGCGGGCTGGCCTTGACCGAGGCCGAGCGGGTGCAGGGCGAGATCGTCGATCAGATTCAACAGCGGCTCGCCGATCATGGGCTCGGCGATGAGCGGCTCAGCATCCGCATCACCGGCTGCCCAAATGGCTGCGCTCGGCCCTATTCCGGCGATATCGGCATTGTCGGTCGCATGCCTGGCTATTACGCGCTGTTTGTCGGCGGCGATTTCGAAGGCACGCGGCTCAACACCGTGCTCGCCGACAAGGTGGCGCTGGGCGCGATCGGTGAAACCCTCGACCCGCTGTTCGCGCTCTATGCCGTCGAGCGCGGGGCAGGGGAGGGGTTCGGCGATTTCTGCCATCGCATCGGCATGTCGGCGCTGCAGCAGGCGCTGGCACCCAATCGCGAGGCTCGCCGCCATGCTGCCGATTAGCGTCGATCTGGCGCAGATCCGCGTGCTGCTGGTCGGCGGCGGTGCCGCAGCACGGCGCCGCCTTGCTTTGCTCGACGAAGCCGGCGCCGCCGCGATCGATATCTACGCACCCGAGCCAGAGGCGGAATTGGCGACGCTGGCCGGCACCCGCCTGCGTCGACGTTGGCCATCACCCGCCGAGATCGCGCGAGCGCAACTCGTCTTCATCGCGGGCGTCGCCGAACCTGCGGCGAGTGAAATCTGTCGTGTCGCCAAGGCCGCCGGGGTGTTGGTCAATGTCGAAGACGACCGGCAGCGCAGCGATTTCCATTCAGCCGCCGTGATCCGGCGCGGCGATCTGACCGTGGCGATCTCGACCAATGGCAGGAGCCCGGGGCTCGCCGCATTGATGCGGCAGGTCTTGGACCGGCGCATCGGCCCCGAATGGGAGTTGCGCCTCGGCCAGCTCGCATCATTGCGCCAGGCATGGCGTGCCGCCGGCGCCGATCCGGCCGCGGTCGCTCGACATACCCGAGAATGGGTGGCCGGGCAGGGCTGGCTCGACCCGACCCCGTCCGCCTCTTCCCACGAACCGCCCCGCCCGATACCTTGAGCCGCATCAATCTATTGCGGAGGCAAGGTAATGACGGTTGTCGCGATCATCGCGCAGGGCATGATGGGCGCCGGCGTCGGCCGGCGCTTGCACGAAAACGGGGCTGAGGTCCGCACCTTGCTGTCCGGACGCAGCGCGAAGAGCGCGGAGCGGGCCAAAGCCGCCGGCATGCAGCCGGCCGCCGACCAGCAGGCGCTGCTTGCGGGCGCCGATTTCTTTTTATCCATCCTGCCGCCGGGCGAAGCCGAAGCGCTGGCGCGGCAACTGGCGCCGACATTGAAGGCGCTCGACAGCAAACCGGTCTATGTCGACTGCAATGCGGTCAGTCCGCAGACCGCGATCCATATCGCCGAAGCGGTCGCCCCGTCGGGCGCCGATTTTGTCGATGGCGGGATCATCGGCGGGCCGCCGCGGCCGGGCTACAGCCCGACGATCTATGCATCGGGCCCGACAGCGCGGCCAGACCGCGGTACTGCGCGATTGGGGCATCGATTGGCGCGTCATCGACGGGCCGATCGGCGCCGCCTCGGCGTTGAAGATGTCCTATGCCGGGATCACCAAAGGAACGACCGCGATCGCCTGCGCGATGCTGCTGGGGGCGGCGCGCTTTGGCTGCGGCGAGGCGCTGATCGCCGAGCTGACCGAGAGCCAGCCCGAGATGCTGGCGCGCTTTGGCCAGGGCATTCCGCGCATGTATGACAAAGCCTATCGCTGGGTTGCCGAGATGCAGGAGATCTCGGATTTTCTCGAACAGAACCCGCCATCGCGCGACATCTACGCCGCGGTCGCCCGGCTGTACGAGCACATCGCAACCGCGTATGACGAGAAGCAACCCGGCCCCGACAACGCAGTCAAAGCATTGGATCGGGTCCTGGGATACGCCAAGCGCTGACCCGGGATCGAACCGGAGCTCCGGAAAGGCTCGGTTGTGCCTTGCCGACCTTCGCAACATTCCATGGGGGAGAGGGAAGGGTGAGGGGGGCGGTCTCAAAGCGACCAAACCTGATCGAGAACGCGTAGACGCTGACCCGCGATCGAGCCCAATCTCGGTTTGCGGACCGGTCCTCGTTGCTGCGCCTCGAAACGCGCAGGAATGAGCGGCCGGGCTGCGCCCCGAGGCAGGCGCCGCGTTTCGGCCCGAGAGAGTCTAGCGCTATCCGCCAGTCCTTAACGTCGCTGCGAAAAATTGCATCCATCGGTGCATGCGAAACCCTTAAGAAAACCGCTGATCGATCCCATATTTAGTGGGTTGATCGATGTTTTACATAATTGAGCGGATGGGGGACTTCGATGGCGGCGTTTGAAGTCGAGTTTCTGCGGGTCGGTGATGGCGCGTCAAGCGGCGACGCAATCCTCGTTCATTACTGGGATGGCGCGGAGTGGCGCATTGGGATCATCGATGGCGGATACGAGGATACCGGCTGGGAAATTTGCAATCACATTCGACAATGGTACTCCCGTGACCCCATAGTTGATTTCGTCGTAAGTACTCACCCCGACAATGACCACATGAGCGGTCTACGGGTAGTAATGGAGAACCTACCTGTACGGGAGCTGTGGATGCATGTGCCTTGGGCGCACGCCGACAACATTGTGGGTTTGTTTCAGAGCCGGCGGTGGACAATTGAGGGGCTAAGGACCGAACTGCGGCGGCAATATAATTATGTCATGGAGCTAGTTGATCTTGCTTACAAGCAAGATCCCAGCACCACTATCAGGCTCCCGTCCAAGGGCAGAAGATTGGGCCGTTCACTTTCATGTCTCCGAGCATCGAAATGTACGAGGGGTTGATGCCGCAATTTCGTGACACGCCGAAACCCGATCAGAACTTGCTGCAGCACCTTGGACATTGGCTTGAAGGTATAGGGCGTCGCATCGCCAAAGATGTACGCAAAATCGTTCAAGAAACTTGGGGCACCGAGACCCTGCGCGAAGGAGGCATAACTTCCGCCGAGAATGCAATCATGTTGTCCTGCTGGGCGATCTCGGTGCCGGTAATATACTGCTTACCGGTGACGCGGGTCTAAAAGCGTTGGGAACGGCGGTTAATTATGCTAAGGCGCAGGGTGTGGATCTCTCCAAATTATGGTTGTTCCAAGTTCCTCATCACGGAAGCCGGAACAATATCTCACCCTCTATGCTCAATCGCATGATAGGGCTACCTGTCGAGGAAGGTACGACACGGCCGCGGCCCTTCTGCATTATTTCGGCTGGTGCGGAAGATGAAGAACATCCCCGACAGGTCGTAGTGAATGCGCTCTCTCGTCGGGGACTGAAACCATACGTCACCCGGAACGGAACGGTCCGGTTCCATAACGGAGTGCAAAACCGTGATGGCTGGACGATTGTAGCACCTATTCCCTTTGCTGAGAGGGTCGAGCGTTACGATTAAACTAAAGGAGTGACAGATTTGAATAACTTGATTGATCGATATGTCCTCGGGGCGCGGGTCGCCCCAGTCGCAGTTGTCGCCTTTTCACTATTTCTCGCGATCAGTGCATAGATTCTTTCGGTCAATGGCCATCAGATTGTTAGGGGGAAGCGCATTTCTCGCACTAGGCAATCTGAGTGGCCCAGATTGCGCGTGACGCAGGGAAGGCTATTGCGAGGCCACTTTGGAGATCATTAGGCGGTCCTCCTACCGTTCGAATGCGTCGACACAGTGACACACCCATTGCACCGGGGAGCAAATCGCTGCTTTATCGCCAATTAAACAGGTTTTAAAGTGGGTCGCTGGCCATCTGTCGGGAGCGACGAGGACATGCTGACGCGCTTTATGGAGTTGTTCCGAGTGCCTAAGGCGGGAGGCTCTTGAACTAATAGCAAATCTCGATTCGATGTCGTGCATGCCGAGAATATAGCTTATGGGTTTCAGCGCAACATCCTTGGTATAAAACGTTATGGTCTTGCCATATCATTTATAGCACTAGGCGTTGCCATCAGCGCATTTTTCTTTAACAGGAGACCATTTATCGAATTGGCTGGGATTCTCATTGTAGGATCATACCTGACTTTTGGCGTGACAGAAGCAGCGGTAAAGCGACCGGCTGAGAAACGCAATCGCTTTCTGGACGCCGAGTAGGCTATTGCGTTTCGCAACAAAGGGCAGCGCCGCGAAAACGAGTAGTGGGCCCGGCCGGGGGCGGCGTTAGCCGAGCTTGATCCAGGTGAGCTCGTGCTTGTTGTGGTAGAGGTGGCGCAGCTCGGATCCAGGGATCGCGGCAAAACGCCGGGGTGTTGCGTGGTCGGTCGCTCCCTGGAATTTGAGGGTGCAGACGAACCGGCGACAGGTGCCGGCGGCGAGCCAGCGCTCGATCAGGCTCAACAGGCGGGCCGGATAGCAGACAAGGTCGGAGAACAGCCAGTCGACCGGGCCGAGCCGCGTCGGGTCGAGCGCAAAGGCGCTTTCCTGCCGGTACTCGATTCCCGGCAGGCTGGCGATTTCGGGCGACAGCGGCGCCTTGTCAACGCTGATGACCCGCGCCCCCATCTTGGCCAGTGCCCAACTCCATCCGCCGGGGGCGCTGCCGAGATCGACACATACTTCGCCAGGCTGCGGGCGCTGGCCGATAATCGTAAGCGCCTCCCATAGCTTCAGGTAGGCGCGGCTCGGCGGCCCGGTGCGGTCTTCGACAAAATGCAGCTCGCCGTTCGGGAACGGGCTCGTGCACGCTGCCGACGCCAGCATCGTCCCGGTGTCGAGCAGTGTCCAAGAGCCAAGCGGTGGTGCCGGCGGCGGCGTCCCAAACACCAGCGGGCGCGCTGATATGACCGGGGAGCGCTGTTGGACCAACATCGCGCGGCGGTGGCATAGCGGAGCATAGACCGCCCAGTTGCGCTGGATCGCACGCAGTTTCGCCGCCGCATCGGAAATCGAGGCGATGCTGATCGCCTGCGGATCGAGCCAGATATTGGCGGCCCACGCCGCCGGCCGCGGCGGTCCTGAGGCAATCAGCAACCGGCCATGAACCCGCTCGACCTCCCCCAATTCCTGCGCCAGCTCGTCGACGTAACCCTCGGCGGCAAGATAGGCGGTGCGGCCGGTCATAGTTCCCGCCCGGGCCTAAAAGTCGAGCTTGGCTGAGCGGCGCCGATTTGCGACGATCGCGCTATGCTGCAAGATCCGCAAATCGCCGAACTCGCCCGATTGATCGATAAATCGCGCCGCGCCGTCGTCTTTACCGGTGCCGGCATCAGCACCGAATCGGGCATTCCCGATTTCCGCAGCCCGGGCGGCATCTGGACCCGCATGGCGCCGATCGATTTTGCCGATTTTCTCGCCTCGGAGGAGGCGCGGCGCGAGACTTGGCGCCGCCGCTTTGCGATGGAAGAGACCTTTCGCGCCGCCGGTCCCAATCGCGGCCATCGCGCGGTCGCCGAACTCGTGCGGCGGGGCACGGCGGCAGCGGTCATCACCCAGAATATCGACGGACTTCATCAGGCCTCCGGTATTCCGGCCGAGCGGGTCATCGAATTGCACGGCAACACGACCTATGCCGCCTGCCTCGATTGCGAACGGCGTTACGAACTCGATGCGGTGCGCGAAGCCTTCGAGCGCGACGAGAGCGCACCCGTCTGCAATTCCTGCGGCGGCTGGGTCAAGACCGCGACGATCTCGTTCGGTCAGGCGATGCCGGCGGCCGCGATGCGCCGCGCCGAGACCGAGACGATCGCCGCTGACCTGTTCATTGTCGCCGGCTCCTCGCTCGTCGTCTATCCGGCCGCAGGATTTCCGGAATTGGCTAAGCGCTATGGCGCGACCCTCGTGATCGTCAACCGCGAGCCCACCGGTCTCGATGCGATTGCCGATCTTGTGCTGCACCGCGCGATCGGCGAAACCCTCGGTGCGGCTGTTGGCGTCGACTGACGAACACGTCGTTGCCCAACACCGTCCTGGGAAGGCGTGCCGAGCCTGGGTTTTGTAAAAAGATGGCGCTGGTCTGCTCGCAGGCGAACCAAACGGCGCTGGAGCTGATCGCCTGCGAGCGGCCTAGTGCTGCGAACTCAACGCTCGGTACCGAGGCACCTATCACCGAGATTGCTTCGCTGCGCTCGCAATGACCCCGTAAATGGCTGTCATTGCGAGGAGCGAAGCGACGAAACAATCTCTTTGCGGCGACCGACAACAGGAATCATCTGTCTGATTTATACACTAGTACTACAGCTGGAGTTCCGAATAGATCGAGCCGCTCCGCACACATTGCGATCATCGGAGCCAAAGCTTTTCAACTTCACTGATCCACCGCGTGCCGTCAACTTCGCTCGGAACACCTGGGTCCTCGACCAAAAGCTTTCTATCTTTGCAGTATGGAAACCTGAGGATGAACTCCAGCTGTAGTACTAGGGCCTGTCATCAATTAAGCCAAATGATGGTAGCGGCGAGATAAACGGCGGCCAAAAAGTTGCGAGCCGTCTTGTCATAGCGGGTAGCAAGAGCGCGATATTGCTTGAGTTTGGCAAAAAAGTTTTCAATCAGGTGCCGCTCCTTATAAAGCTCCGCGTCATAAGAGCGGGGATTTTTGCGGTTGCTGCGGGGCGGAATAACAAAGTTCTTGCCAGCCCGTTCGAGAGGCTGGATCACCCGTTCATCGGCATCGTAGGCTTTATCAGCGATGACGGTATCAGCCTGTACATCGGCGAGCAGAACATCCGAGCCATCGAGATCGCAAGCCTGTCCCGGCGTCAGAAAGAAGCCCGTCGGATTGCCCAAGGCGTCGACCGTGGCGTGGATTTTTGTGCTTAATCCGCCCCGGCTGCGGCCGATGGCCTGGTCTTCGCCCCCTCACATGGGGTGTTTGAGGTCAAGGCCTGTTATTTCAGCATAGTGCTTTCTCTTTGCCGCTTGGATCCAGAGCGTGAGCCCGTCTTTGCCATGCGGTCCCGGTGACCGCATCACCTCACATCCGGTCGAGCGGTCGGGCTCGGACCATAATCCCTCATGCTCGAGGGCATCGGGCTCGGGGTGGCGGGACCATCCTTTTTCGCGGCATTTTGCGGCCATGGGGCAAGTCTCGGTCACCGCCCGCCCGGATCCGGCGAAGCCGTCGCGTTCAGCTTCGCGGGATGGCAATTTGGGTTATCGGATCACGCCGCCTTGAGGGTGGCGCCCTCCGGAACGATGCCTTGCGTAACATAGCGCCACAGGGCGACGAGCAGCTTGCGGGCCAAGGCCACGATAGCGATGCGCCGGACCCGTCCCTTCGCGGTGCCGACCCGATTGTGGAACCAGCGGCTCAAGGCCGAGTTCGGCTGATGACGCAGCCAAAACCAGGCGATTTCGATCATGACGCGCCGCAAGCGGTGATTGCCGGCCTTGGAGATGCCCTGGTCCCGGTCGGTCCCGCCGCTCTGCCAAGGGCTCGGCGCCAGTCCGGCGTAAGCGGCTACTTGGCGCCGGTTGGTGAAGCTGCGGAACAACCCCTCGAGCCAGACAAGCGAGGCGAATTCGATCCCCACGCCCTTGAGCTTGATCAGCAGCGTGCTCGGGTTTGTCCGTTCCGTCGTCTGCGTGCGCACCAATGCGTCACGTGCCCGCTCGACGGTGGCGAGCTGGGTCGCCACCACGTCGATCCGGGCCAGCTCCCGGCGGATTTCGGCTTTGAGCCGTTCCGGCAGCGGGCGCCCATCGCCGGTCCGCAGCGCATCGAGACGATCGAGACGATCGGGCTTCAATGGATCGTATCCCCGGATGCCCTGCCCGCTGAGCAGTCCTTTGATCCGATTGGTGTGCTGGATACGCTCCTTGAGCAAGGTGCCGCGCTCCCGTGACAGGCGCCGCTGATCTTCCTCTTCCGGACTTGGCGGCCGAACCATGGAGCAGACCCGCCGCTCCCCGCGCGCCCAGGCCATCAGCGTCCGTAACAGGCTCACGCCGTCGATCGCATCCGTCTTGGCGCGCCGATGGCGCCGGGCAACCGCAATCGAGGCCGCGTCGACGACATGGCTCTCGATCCCGTTTTGGACAAGCAGGCGATGAATCCAAAAGCCGTCCAGTCCGGCCTCCTGAATGACCACAACCTTCACCGCGACGCCGCGGCGCTGCTCGGCTTTCGCTTTCAAGCGCGCAAGAAGGATGAGCAGCGAACCGCCGTCACCGCCGGCAACGATATGCTGGGAAAACTTCTCCTCACCCGGACTGTTGGCGGTCACCAGCCACTTCGCTTTGCTCAATTCGAGCGAGGCGAACAGCGTGTTAGAGTGATCTCGGACGGTAGTCTCGACAATGGTTGCGGGGGTCTCGGTCTGCATCGGGGGCCTCCATGCTGGTGTGTGGAAGCTCAGCCTACCAACTCAGGCGACCGTCCACCCGCATAGGATCTTTTTGAGAGCCCCGGCGCTGTGCTGATGCGCACGCACGATTGTGCTGTCGATCATCGCCCATTCATCGTCGGCGTCGGTCGCCAAATGGTCAAAGATGGTTTTCCAAACCCCGCTTTTGGCCCACCGGCTGAAACGGGTATGCACCTTGCGAAAGTGCCCGAACCGTTCCGGCAGATCGCGCCACGGAATGCCGGCCCGATAGCGATACACAACAGCTTCAACGAACAAGCGGTTATCCTTCGCGGTCACACCCACCGTATCTTCCCGCCCCGGCAACATGTCCTTGATCCGTTCCCATTGATCATCGCGTAGCGCATAACGTCGGCTCATTGGTCAGCTCCTCCTCCAGACTGACCTCCTATGAATCACGCATGCTTTGCTTTGGGAAGCCCGGCACCCTGCTATTTTGCACCTGCGTCTAATTGATGACAGGCCCTAACATCTTGAATAGGAGGAATTGCCGATGCCGTCGATCGTCGGGACCTGGAAACTGGTGCGTGCAACCGCGCGGGACGCGGGTGGGAAGGAGCTGCCCTCGCCCTATGGACCAAAGGCGATGGGGCGCGTCACCTTCACGGCCGAGGGGCGGATGATGTCGGTCGTCTGCGACGGCAGGCCCGAATTGCCGGCCGGGATGAGACGCGAGTACAGCTCATATTGCGGCAATTACACCTTCGATGGTGCGCGGCTGACGACCCGCGTCGATGCCGCCTCCGATCCGAGCCGGATCGGCAGCGATCAGGTACGCGGCGTGCGCTTCAACGGCGAGCAGATGATACTCGTGCCACCACCCCGCGGCGCTGGCCCCAACGCCGAACAGCGTGAGATTACCTGGGAGCGCATCGCCGCCGAATAGTCGCGCCGCGCAGGCCGTTGCGCTTGCTGCGAGGCTGGGCAAGAATGCCGTAGGGCTGTCGGAACGCCGCGCGTCCTTCGAGGCCTCGCTTCGCGAGGCACCTCAGGATGAGGTGGTTTTGTTAATGTCATCAATAACACACCCTCATGCTGAGGAGCGGCCCGGCGCAGCCGGGACGCGTCTCGAAGCACGCATGCCGCCTGATGCAGCGCATTCTTGCTCAGCCTCTGCGCTCCAACGACTGCGCGCGGATCGGCCCTCCCCGAGGACGCTGTGCGGGTGAGCCGGCCGGCTTGCCCAGGGCGAAACCGCCACTTAAGATTTCGCGCAGCGAAACCGGCAGGGAACCCGAGCCATGGACTTCGGTGCGTCGATCTTTTTCACCGACTATTCGATCTCGCCGGCGGCGCTGGCGGTGGCGCTCGAGGAGCGCGGCTTCAACTCATTGTGGGCGGCCGAGCACTCGCACATTCCGGTTCCGCGCCAGACCCCGGCGCCGGGCGGTGGCGAACTCGCCAAGCGCTATTACGACGTGATGGACCCATTCGTGACCCTGACCGCGGCTGCCGCTGCGACCAAGCGGCTCAAGGTGGGCACCGGTGTCTGTCTGGTAATCCAGCGCGACACGATCCAGACCGCAAAGCTCGTTGCCTCGATCGACCAGGTTTCCGGCGGCCGTTTTCTGTTTGGCATCGGCGGCGGCTGGAACCGGGAGGAGATCGAAAGCCACGGCACAGTCTTTGGGACGCGCATGCAAAAGATGCGCGAGCAGATCGAGGCGATGAAGGAGATCTGGACCAAGTCGACCGCCGAGTACAATGGTGAGATCGTCAAGGTCACCAAGATGATGACTTGGCCGAAGCCGGTGCAAAAGCCTTGGCCACCGATCCTGTTGGGCGGCGCCTTCCCGTGGGCGGCGCGCCGCGCGATCCGCTATGGTGATGGCTGGTACCCCAATGCCAGCAGCGGCAACCCCGAAGAATACATGCCGCGCTTTCGGCAGATGGCGATCGATGCCGGCCGCGATCCGCAATCCTTGCCGGTGACGATCGGCGGCGCACCCGAAGATGCCGACCGGATCAAGCGCTTTCGCGATCTCGGCGCGGTGCGGGTCAATGTCAGTCTCCCGCCGGAAGGCCCGGATCAGGTCCTGCCGATCCTCGATCGCTGGGCGAAACTGATGCCCCAAGTGCAATAACGCGCGCGGCGCATGGGGTTGTCGGCCGCTGATCAGCGAGGACGAGATAGGCTGCTGTCGAAGCTATTGTTGGCGCGGTCCGCCGATTGCCCCTGTGCGTAAACCTCGAATGCAAAATAAGTCTGCTGGCGTCTCCGCGATCGCCCAATATTATCGGCGGCGATGGCAAGGAGAAGCGAGTGCCTCGGTCCAGCGCAATTGACAATTCGTCACCAAGCGGGCTTTCGCCCGGGTCAACGACCAGCGCCAGCCAGCTCGGGCAGGCGATCACCGCGCTGCGGCGCGGTGATCCGGTCTTAATTCGCGATGACAGGCTAAGCGTTCTTGCGATTGCGGCCGAGTTGGTCAGCGAAGAAAAGTTGCGCCAGCTGCGTCAAGTCTCGACCATTCCGCCGCGTATCGTGTTGACGCGCCGCCGGGCGGTGGCACTTGGGCTCGCTCAGCGAGATGAGCTATCGGGTGCTGTGACCATATCCGTTTCGTCCGAAATGCCGGCCGCGGTGATCCGAAACCTTGCCGATCCGGGAGCGTCGTTGGGGGCGGAGCCGCCGGGGTTCGGACCCGAACCGGTCGTCGCCAAAAGCGGCGGACTGGCGGCAGTGACCTTGGCGAAACTCGCATCCTTATTGCCTGCCGCTTTGGTCGTTCGGGTCGGCGCCGCGGAAGCAGCATTGCTGGCGCGGCGCGGCAGATCTCGTGGCGATCGATGCCGCCTTGGTGTTTCGCCGCCATGCCGAAGATGCGGCCCTTACACGGGTCGCCGAAGCGCGGGTGCCGCTCGCGGATGCCGAAGACGCCCGTCTGATCGCATTCCGGCCCGGCGATGGCGGGGGCGAACATCTGGCGATCGTAATCGGCACGCCCGATCCGTCCGTCCCGATCCTGGTGCGGCTCCATTCGGAATGTTTTACCGGCGATCTGTTGGCAAGCCTGCGCTGCGATTGTGGCGACCAGCTGCGCGGCGCGATCGCGGCGATCGCGCGCGACGGCGGTGGCGTCCTGCTCTATCTCGCGCAGGAAGGGCGCGGCATCGGTCTTGTCAACAAGCTGCGCGCCTATCGATTGCAGGACGCTGGCTTCGACACCCTCGATGCCAACGAGCAGCTTGGCTTCGATGCCGACGAACGGGTCTATCTGCCGGCCGCGGAAATGCTGCGGCAATTGGGTTTCACCACGATCCGCCTGTTAACCAACAATCTCGAAAAAGTCGCGGCACTCGAACGCTACGGCATTCGCGTCGCCGAGCGGGTGCCGCATGTATTCCCGTCGAATGGCCACAACGAGCGCTATTTGCGTACCAAGGCCGCCCGAAGCGGCCATTTGCTGTAGTCCGTCACAGCGTTGCCGGCCATATGCCCGCGACCGGATAGGCTTCGTGCGGACCGGGCCACGGCGGCATCGTCGCGCCGAGGATCGTCAGCGTCTCAGATCCGTCGCAGCGGAATTGGAAATGGGTGCCGGTCGGCAGGCTGAGCGATAGTCCCGCATCAAGATCCACAATCTCCTCGAAGCCGCCGAGCTTGCGCCATATCCGGCCGCGGCCGGCCACGACATACCACAACTCTTCGACGGTCCGGTGCGCGACCGCCCGGGCGACGGCGCCGGGAGGTAGTGAGAACAGGGCCAGCCCACCGCGGCTCACGCCGCACAATATCCGTACTTCGGAGCCGTCGGGCGCAGTCGCGTCGGGCGCGGGCTCAGCGCGCTTTGTTTCGAACCACATTCCCGTCGCTCCCGCTAGCTGGCTCCGCGCGCAACCCGGGTGATGGGCCGCGCTGATTGACAAAACCGGCAGAGGCCCTGACAACCCGCCCGGTGCAACAGAAAAGGAAGGGTCCGAGGGATGGGCATGCTCGATGGACGGGTCGCGATCTGTACCGGCTCGGGGCGCGGGGTCGGAGGCGAAATCGCCAAATTGATGGCGGCGCACGGCGCCAAAGTTGTGGTCAATGATCCTGGAACCAGTGGCAGCGGCGAGGGCTCTGACCAAACGCCGGCACAGGACATCGTCGACCAGATCAAGGCCGCAGGCGGCGAGGCGGTCCCCAATTACGGCTCGGTCACCAAATTCGACGATTGCCTAGCGATGGTGAGCCAGGCGCGTGAAGCGTTCGGCGGGCTGCACATCGTCTTCAACGCCGCCGGCATCCTGCGCGACAAGATGTTCCATAACATGTTCCCCGAGGATTGGCAGGCGGTCATCGACGTCCATTTGACCGGCCATTTCAATATCAATCGGGCGGCGATCAACCTGTTCCGTGAACAGAATTACGGCCGCGTGATTATGGTGTCGTCGACCTCGGGGCTGCTCGGCAATGTCGGCCAATGCAATTATGGCGCTGCCAAGCTCGGGATTGTCGCACTCGCGCGCATCGTCGCGATGGAGAACGCCGCGCGCGGGATCACGGTCAATGTGATCTGCCCGTCAGCTGATACCCGGATGACCCGTTCGGTGCCAACCCCAAAGGACCCGCAAGCAGCGGCGCTGCGCGAGGAACGGTTGCGGCGCAGCCGTGCCGATGCGATCGCCCCGCTCTGTGTCTTTCTCGCCTCCGAGCAGGCCTCGAATGTGAACGGCCAGGTCTTTCACCAGCGCGCCGGCGAATTGTCGCTCTACGGTCATATGCGTCCGGTGCGGACGGTCCATCGCCACGGCGGCTGGACTCCGGAAACCCTGGCCGAGTTCGCAATCCCAGCCCTGGCGCCGCAATTCACCCCGCTTGACACGCGTGGCGTGCATGCCGGGCTGCCGATGGAGTAAGCCTCTCAGGCCGCAGCCAACGCGCGCCGCGCTGCGGCCACGCATTCGTCCTGACCACCACTGGTGTCGATACGGGTCCAGTCGATCGGACCAGGGTCTTGCCGCAGCTGCAAAGCTAGCACCTCGGCGGTCGCGTCGGACGCATCGCCGCGGCGCTCGCCAATGCGCCCAGACATCACCTCGGGCTCGGCTTCGAGCCACAAGCCGGTAAACGGCACACCGGCCTGGTGCGCGACCTTGGCAAAGGCCTGCCGCTCTTCGGGCATCAGCGACACCGCGTCGATGATCGCCGTATATCCCGCGTCGAGTGCGGCGCGCGCCCTTGTCTGCAAGGCGTCGTAGACCTGGCGGGTAATTTCAGGGGTGTAGGCTTCGGCCGGCAAGCGGGTCTCGGGGGCGGCGCCAAGCGCCAGCTTGCGGATGACGTCGCTGCGCAATACGCGCGCTCCGGGTCGCAGCCCCAGTTCGGGCGCCAAGGCGGCGGCGAGGGTCGACTTGCCGCTGCCGCTCAAGCCCCCGATGGCGATCAGCCGGCGCGGCTGCGGCTCGAGAAACTGAAGCGCCAGATCGAGATACCGCCGCGCCTCCTCCGCCATCTCGCTCTTCCGGTCGCGATCGGCCGCACTCACCAGCGCTGTTGCCGTGACGTGCGCGCGGATCCCGGCGCGCAACGACAAAAACAGCGGCATCGCGGCGAGGCCGTCATCGCCAGCGGTGCGGTCGAGATAGCGGTTCAACACTCGATTGGCGAGATCGGGGAGCCGGCGATGCTCCAGATCCATCAGCAAAAAGGCGAGGTCATAAAGAATGTCGATGCTGGCGAGCGATTCCGAAAATTCGAGGCAATCGAACAGCATCGGCTTGCCGTCGACGAGACAAATGTTGCGCAGGTGCAGGTCGCCATGACAGCGCCGCACCTTCCCCCCCGTCCGCCGTGCCTCGATAATCGAAGTCGCCGCCACCAGGGCCTGGCGCCATCGGGCGAGCAGAGCGGCCACGCGTTCAGCCGGGAAGATGTCGCTGGCAATTTCGGTCAGAACCTGGTGATTGGTCTCGGCGATAGCCGCGAGCGCTGCGGCACCGCCATGATCTGGGCGTGGTTCGGCCGCCGCATGAAATTGCGCGATGTGATCGGCGAGCGCATCCATCAGCGGGCCATCAAGCCCGCCTTTTTGGGCAAGCGCGTCGAACAAGTTCGCCTGATCGAAGCGCCGCATCACGACAACCCAATCGAGCGCCGGCCGGTCCTCGACAAAGTCGATCTTTCCGTTTGCAGCGCGCCCAATCCGGCGCAAGTTCAAATAGAGCGAGGGTGCGGTGCGCCGGTTCAGCGCCAATTCGGTGGCACAGGCGGCGCGGCGCTGCTCGGCGGTCGAAAAATCGAGATAGGGCAGCTTGACTGCGCGCTTTAGCTTGTAGGCGAGGTCGCCGGCGAGAAAGATCAGGGATATGTGTGTCTCGATCTGCTCGACCCGCTCGATCCCCGGCCCATAGGAAGACGGCCGCGTCAAAAACGCGATGACCGCGCGCTGGTCATCCGGCGTCGCACCATTCAAAGAGCGCATTAAAACAAGCTTCCCTGTTCGGGGCGCGGTGCAGTGCGGCGCACCGGACGCCGCGGCGTCCGACCGGTGATAACGTTAACCTTGCCGTCGTAAAACTCGAGTTCGAGGCCTTCGCCGGGCTTGATCGCTGCGGCCTCGGTCAAGACCCGCAATGCGCCGTCGCGGACCACGACATAGCCGCGCGCCAACAGACTTTCGTGTCGCTCGGAATGGGTGGCGAGCCGCCCGGCAAAGTTGTCGAGGCCGTCCCGTTTGGCTGCGATCATCCGCGTTATCGCAGCGCGTAATCGAACATCCGTCTCGGCGAGCCGCGCGCCGGCGCGCTCGACATCGGCGATCAGGACCTCGGGGCGCAGGCGCACCGCGGCGAGATCGAGCTGATGGCGGGCGGCACGCAAGTGGCGCTCAGCGGCGAGCCGCAAGCGCTCGGTGCGGTCATCGAGCCGCTGCTGCGCATTGCCGATCAAATCCTGCGGCAATGGCAGACCACGCGCTAGCCCCGCCAGATGCAGCCGGCGCTCGCTCAACAGCCGCGCCAGTCCGCCCGACAGCCGCGAAGACTTACCGGCGAGTTCGGCCAAGAGGTCGAGCCGCACCGGCACGGACATCTCGGCCGCCGCGGTCGGGGTCGGGGCGCGCCGATCGCTCGCGTGGTCGATCAAGGTCGTGTCGGTCTCGTGCCCGACAGCGGAGATCAGCGGGATCGCCGAGGCCGCGGCGGCGCGCACGACGATCTCCTCGTTGAAGGCCATCAGATCTTCAAGGCTGCCGCCGCCCCGCGCGACGATGATCAGGTCAGGCCGCGGCACGCCCGCCATTGGAAGATGGTTGAAGCCGGCGATCGCTGCCGCGATTTGGGTCGCCGCAGCCTCGCCCTGCACCGCGACCGGCCAAATCAGCACGTGGCGCGGAAAGCGGTCGGCGAGCCGGTGCAGGATGTCGCGGATGACGGCACCGGTGGGCGAGGTCACAACCCCGATCACCTCGGGCAAAAACGGCAGCGGCTTTTTGCGCTCGGAGGCGAACAAACCTTCGGCCGCGAGGCGCTGGCGCCGCTCTTCGAGCAATTTGAGCAGCGCGCCGATCCCCGCCAATTCGATCGAATCGACGACGATCTGGTATTTCGAACGGCCGGGAAAGGTGGTCAGCCGCCCGGTGCATACCACCTCCATGCCGTCCTCGGGCTTGATGCCGAGACGAATCGCGGTCATGCGCCAGCACACTGCATCGAGCACGGCTTCGGCATCCTTGAGCGCGAAATAACAATGGCCTGAGCCGTGGCGCTTGAAGCCGGAGACCTCGCCGCGCACCCGGACATAGCCGAACCCGTCTTCTATCGAGCGCCGCAGTGCCTGCGACAGCTCGGACACGGTATATTCGATGATGTTGGTTCGCGGTGGCGCGGTCGTCACAAGGTCATTCATCGCCACATGATAGCCGAGCACAGGAGCAAGCGCGATGCGGGTGCTGGTGGTAGGATCGGGCGGGCGCGAGCATGCGCTTACCTGGGCGATAGCGGCCTCGCCGCTGGTTGATCGCCTCTACTGCGCGCCGGGCAATGCCGGGATCGCCGAGGAAGCGGAGTGCGTGCCGATCGGCGCGTCCGATATTACCGGCCTCGTGGATTTTTGCCGGCGCGAGGGGATCGAATTCGTCGTCGTCGGGCCGGAAGCACCGCTCGTCGCAGGGCTCGTCGACGCGCTCGAAGCCGAGGGTGTACCTGCCTTTGGCCCGACCGCGGCCGCGGCTAGGCTCGAAGCCTCCAAATCCTTTATGAAGGAGCTCTGTGCCCGCGCCGGCATTCCGACCGCGGCCTATCCGCCGCTTCCGCGACGCAGCCGCGGCCAAAGACCGATATCGCCCGCCGAAATCGCGTGCCGATCGTGATCAAGGCAGACGGGCTCGCCGCCGGCAAGGGTGTGGTCATCGCCACCAATCTCGACGAGGCTTGTCGCGCGATCGACGCGGCCTTGGTCGAGGGACGTTTTGGCGAAGCTGGACAGGAAATCCTCGTCGAGGATTTCCTCCTCGGCGAGGAGGCGAGTTTTTTTGCCATGGTCGACGGCAAGGATGCTCTGCCGCTCGCCTCCGCCCGCGATTTCAAGCGACTCGGCGACGGCGACAGCGGCCCGAATACAGGCGGCATGGGCGCCCTCTCGCCGGCTCCGGCGCTGACCCCGGCGCTCGAAGGCCAGGTCATGGATCGGATCATCCTGCCGGCGCTCGCGGGTATGCGAGACCTCGGGTGTTCCTTCAAGGGCGTGCTCTACGCCGCGCTGATGCTGACCGAGACCGGTCCGATGTTGCTCGAATTCAATGCGCGCTTTGGCGATCCGGAGGCGCAAGTGCTGATGATGCGGCTGATGAGCGACCCGTTGCCGGCGATGCTCGCAGCGCATGACGGCGTTCTGCGCCGGGTCGATCTGCGCTGGCATGCCGATGCGGCCCTATGCGTCGTGATGGCGGCAAAGGGCTATCCCGACGAGCCCGAGCGCGGCAGCACGATACGGGGTCTCGATCGCGCCGCCACCGATCCCGCGGTCAAGATCTTTCACGCCGCGACACGCCGCCACGGCGAAGAATTGATTGCGGATGGCGGGCGCGTCCTCGGCGTCACCGCGCTCGGCAAGGATTACGCAGAGGCGCGCATCCGCGCTTACTCGGCCGTCAACCAGATCGATTGGCCCCAAGGGTTCTACCGCCGCGATATCGGCCCTCGCTGACAGCGTGGTGAAGAACTCCGTTCGTACCGCAATTGTCATTCCGGGATGCCCGTCAGAGCCTGCTCCTGGCCTGAACAGGGGGCAAGCCCGAAACCTATGAACACGGTGCCTCTTATATGTCCGATACGGTGGTTTCATGGATTCCGGGCTCGCGGGCATTGCCCGCGCCCCGGAATGACATTTTTGGAGATTTTCTCACAGGCTCTGACACCGGGTCTAATTTTGCTGGCGCGAGTGGCTGATCGAAGCCAGCCGCCCCGACGCGACAGCGCGATCGGTGGCATCATACGATGGTGCACCTCATCGCGGCGGTGATCGCGGCGCTGCCTATCCGCAGGTCCGTCGCGCTGCACATGCACTATTGACCCAGGCCGTGTGTTGTTGTATTCATAATTGCGGTTTGGATACGGAGGAGTCCCATTAGAAATTATCGCGATTTTACCAGGCTTGACCTGATCTCAACCTGATCTCAACCTGATAAAACAGGTAAAACAGGTGCAGCTTCTCGCCCCGACCAATGTTTGTGGGTGTGCCGGCGCAAAAGGATCGCGTGCTTGCGCATCACATCAGGGAGAAGCGACATCGCATCTCGACATCCAAGATCGCGCTACGGGTTACGCCGATGACCGAGGCGCAGCCATCGACCGCCCAGCCCAGCGACATTGCGCGCTGGGTCGATTATGCGTCCGGTGCTTTCCGCCGAGCGGTCCCGGCGCTGCTGTTTGGATTGCGGCTGTGGGCCTCGGTCTGTCTGGCTCTTTATGTTGCGTTCTGGCTCGAACTCGACACACCGTCCTGGGCCGGGACAACCGCTGCGATCGTCTGTCAGCCGCATCTCGGGGCATCGCTACGCAAGGGCTGGTATCGCATGATCGGCACCGTGTTAGGCGCGATCGCGATTGTCGTGATGACCGGCTGCTTCCCGCAGAACCGGGCGGCATTTTTTCTAATCTTGGCGTTATGGGGCGCCGGCTGCGCGCTGATGGCCACTCTGCTGCGCAACTTTGCGGCCTATTCCGCAGCATTGGCCGGATACACCGCCGCGATCATTGCCGCCGATCAGTTGGGCTCGGTCGGTGGCCTCAACGGGCAGGCCTTCATGCTCGCCGTGAACCGCGCCAGCGAGATCTGCATTGGCATCGTCTGCGCCGGTATCGTTCTCGCCGTAACCGATTTAGGCGGCGCCCGGCGCCGGTTAGCGAACCTGTTCGCCAGCCTCTCGGCCGAGATCGCCCGCCGTTTCGCCGGCACATTGGCTGACGCCGGAGCCGAATTCGAGCAGACCCAGACAATCCGGCGCGAGCTCGTGCGCCGGGTCATCGCGCTCGACCCGGTCATCGACGAGGCGCTCGGCGAATCCTCGGAACTCCGCTACCACTCCCCGGTCCTGCAGAACGCTCTAGACGGTTTGATCAGGGCTCTCACCAGCTGGCGCACGGTGGCGGTTGTCTTGGCGCGATCGCCGCAGCAGACGGCCCGACGAGAAGCGGGTGCGGTGCTGGCAGAGGTGCCGGAAACGCTTCGCGCGACGGCTGGGCAGGATGAGGCGGCACGTTGGCTCGCCGGCCCGGCGCGCTTGCTACAGGCGTGCAATGTAGCGGTGCGGAGGCTCGTAGCGTTGCCGGCGGCCACGCCGTCGCTGCGGCTGCTCGCCGACCAGGCGGCCGAAGCGCTGGCCGGCATGTCGCAGGCGCTCGCTGCGCTCGCCCTGCTCGTTGCCGATCCTGCCCGGACGGATGCTCGTATCCGCGGCAGCCGCCGGCTCCGCATCCCCGATTGGCTCCCTCCGCTGGTCAATGCCGGGCGCGCCTTCATCGTGATCGGCGCCGCCGAGCTCTTCTGGATCGTTACCGCATGGCCCGGCGGTGCCAGTGCGATTACCTTCGCCGCGATCATCGTGATCTTGTTCTCGGCGCGCGCCGAGCAGGCCTATACCATCGCGATCGGTTTCATGATCGGCAGCATCCTATCCGTAGCCGTTGTCGCGACCCTCCTATTCGCGGTGCTGCCTAATGTCGAGACTTTTGCCGGTTTCAGCTTGATCATTGCTTTTGTACTGGTCCCGCTCGGTACTGCTCTCGCCCTGCAATGGCAGCCAGCGATTGTCACCGGCACGGTGACGGTCTTTGTTCCGCTGCTCGCACCCTCCAATCCGATGAGCTACGATCAAGGGCAATACTATAATACGGCCTTGACGATCATCACTGGGGTGGCCGCCGGAGCATGCTCGTTTCGCCTGCTGCCGCCGCTGTCGCCCGCATTTCGCGCCCGCCGGCTGCTGGCGCTGACATTGCGCGATCTGCGCCGCCTCGCGGCGGGCCCGCTCCCGGACACGCCCGGCGACTGGGAGCAGCGGATGTATGCCCGGTTCGCGTTACTGCCGGATCAGGCGCAACCATTGCAGCGTTCGTGGCTGACGGCGGCGCTGTCGATGGGGAGCAAAATCATCCAGCTTCGCCATCTCTGCCCCCGGTTCGGTCTAAGCCTCGCCCTCGATATAGCGCTTGACGCCGTCGCACGCGGCAACTGCGCAATGGCGACCGCAAAGCTTGCCGAGATCGACGCGGCTCTGACCTCTGTTCCGGGAGAAGCCGCACTTCGGGCGCGCAGCCTGATCCTTGCAATCTCAGCGGCGCTCGCCCAACATGCTGCTTACTTCGACGCAGGAGCGCCCGCGTGAGGTTCACCGAGGTCAACCTGTTTGGCGTCTATGTCGCGCCGATCTCGGTGATCATGGTCGCCGCCTGGTTCGTCACGATTTGGCTGCGCTGGGGTGCTGCCCGGTTCGGCTTGCTGCGCTATGTCTGGCATCCTGCACTGTTCGTGATTGCTGTTTACATGATCGTGCTTTCGTCGATGGTGTTGTTAGCCGCAAGATGGCCGATACCGAGCTGAGATCGCGCGAAGAACTCGCGCAGAGCGCGCCCGAGGCGAACCGGCTTCCCGCGCCTGAGGTGGCGCCGCGCCGGCGGTCCCGCTTTCGCTTCTTTCCCTTCCTGATTACGCTAATCGTGGTGGCGATTGCCGCCGCCTTCGGCTGGTCAATGTGGCGCGTCTATGTGGAGGCGCCGTGGACGCGCGACGGCACGGTGCGGGCCTATGTCGTGACGATCGCGCCGCAGGTCGCCGGAGAGATCGTGAAATTGCCGGTTGCCGACAATCAATTCGTGCACAAAGGCGATCTGCTGATGGTGATCGACCCGACCGACTACAAGATCGCCGCGGACCTCGCAGAAGCGGCGGTCGAGCATGCGCAAGTCACCGCGCACAACGCGGAGCGCGAGGCGCGGCGCCGCCAGGAGCTGACCAAATTGGCGGTGACCAAAGAAGAAAAGCAGACTTACGAGAGCAGCGCCATCGCCGACCAGGCGACCTATCAGCAGGCGCTGGCCAATTTGAACCAGGCGCGGGTCAATCTGCAGCGCACCGAGATCCGCTCGCCGGTCAACGGTTATGTAACCAACCTCTTGGTGCAGCTCGGCGATTACGCGACGGTTGGCAAAAACCTGATCTCGCTGGTCGATGCCGATTTATTTTGGGTCGACGGCTATTTCGAAGAAACCAACCTCGACCGCATTCACAAGGGCGACCCGGCGACGATCAAGTTGATGGGTTACCCACAGATCGTGCGCGGCCATGTCGCCAGCATCGCCCGCGCAATCAATGTCGCCAACGCCCAGCCGAATGATTTGGGTCTCGCCACGGTCAACCCGATCTTTACCTGGGTGCGGCTGGCCCAACGCATCCCGGTGCGCATCCACATCGACCAGGTGCCCGAAGGCGTGCATCTTGTCGAGGGCATGACCGCAACGGTGCAGATCGAGCCCCGCTCCCACGCCGATCGAGCGACGGGTTCACCATCGCCGGCACCAACCGCGGTCAGCCGGCAATGAACCGGTCGATTTTGCGGTAGCGGAACAGCCAGCGCCCGTCGCGTTGCACAATTTCATCATTGTACCCGCCGCCCGAGCCGATTTTTGGACCTTCGGGGCTGTTCTGCATAACTATCCAATTGGAGCGCACCTGGGCCCGGGCGCCGTCGAGCGTAATGACGATGTTGGTCACAAGATGCGCCGCTCGCGGCCGGTTGGCGCCGGCGCGGGCGCGAATATCCGCCGCAAGCTTGGCGATCGCCGCGCGGCCGGTCGCCTTGCCAAAGGCGGTGTCCCAGGTGCCGTCCTCGGTGAACAGCGCCGCCATGTCGTCGTAATGTCCGTCATCGAGGCGGAAACAATATTCGGCCATCAATTCGCGAATGGCGTCCTTATCCTCGATTGCCGTCATGACCAGACCTCCTGCCAGGATTGGACGCGCAGTCTACCACCCTCGGATCATCGGCGCGGCGGGCTGTCGATTGCCCAAGGCAGTGACGGGCGTCGGGTTATGCCCGCGATGAACAGCGTCCGCAGCGGCGGTGGTCGTCGCAGATCACGATCCGATTCGCGCCGGAGGCCGCCGCCGATTGCGCTGCGGAAGACGTCGATGCCTCAGTTGGCGATC
The DNA here is from genome assembly GCA_963846635.1 of uncultured Alphaproteobacteria bacterium. GTDB lineage: Bacteria > Pseudomonadota > Alphaproteobacteria > ATCC43930 > CGMCC-115725 > AP-15. The sequence continues at coordinate 136,526 of CAWJXM010000053.1, forward strand.
TATCCGTTCTCGGCAGCCACAGCTCGACCGTGGTTCCCGCTCCAGGTCGGCTCGACAGCCGCACGGCGCCGCCGGATTGGACAACGAAACCCTGCACGCTCGGAAGCCCGAGGCCGGTGCCGACACCGAGCTCCTTCGTCGTGAAAAACGGGTCAAACGCTTGGGCGAGGGTCGGTTCATCCATGCCGATGCCGGTATCGACGATTTTGACGACGACGTAACGATCGCCGGTAAGCTCTTGCGGCGCTGCCGCATCAACCTGCCGATCGGCGACCGTGATCCGCAAGGTTCCACCGTCCGGCATCGCATCGCGAGCATTGATCGCAAGGTTCAGGATGGCGAGTTCCAGCTGGTTCGGATCAATCTCGGCAGGTGCAACATCCGGCCCAGCGTCGATAATCAGCCGGATCTGCGGCCCCAACGTGCTCAGCAGCATCTCCTTCATGCGGAAAACCAGCTGGTCGACATCGACCGGCCGCGGATCGAGGCGCTGCTTGCGGACGAAACCGAGCAGCCGCTGGATCAGTGCGACCCCACGCTCAGCTGCCTGGGCAGCACTCTCGATCAGCGGAGCGATGGCTGCATTTTCGCCCATGCGCTCCTTTGCCATCGCGAGATTGCCGATCACGACAGTCAAAAGATTGTTGAAGTCATGCGCGATGCCGCTGGTCAGGTGACCAATGGCCTCGATCTTTTGCGCCTGCCGCAACGCCGCTTCAGTCCCCCGATGCTCGGCGATTTCGGTGTGCAGGCGCCGATTTGCCTCATCCAACTCAAAGCGCAGTCGCAGCGCGTCGCTGAAAATTTGATTGAGGTGTCTCGCCGCGAGCGTCATCGCCGCGGCGAAAACCACGATCATCGCGCCAAGAGCCCCGTTGGTCGGCGTGCCTTCGGCAATAACCCGGCTCGCCATCGGCAGACATGCGGGCAACAGAAAGGCGAGCAGAGTCGGCAAATGCGAGGCGCTCAGCACCACCGCCCCGGTGCACATGCCACCGATAGCGATTGTCAAGAACAGCTGGTCCAGCGGCGTAACCAGCGGGAACAGCATCGCTCCCCCCAGTCCCCACGACAACCCTGCGCAAAAGGCGCCGACAGTCGCTCCCCTCGACCACCAGCGAGAATCTGCTGCGGTTGCGGCACGGCGATAGCGCCACCACAAAACCGCGCGCCCGATCGTGACAATGCCGACCGCGCCAAACCATAAAGCCGGCAGCGGATGCGCCACGCCTGCCCCGAGCGTGATGGCGACCAGCGCTGCATTCACCATATTGACCACGAGCGCGATCGGCATTTGCCGAAAAACGGTTGCGAGCCGCTCGGCATAAACAGCGCTGCTCACATCGCCTTCGGATGCGCTCCGAGGGCGTTGGGGCGGCCTTGCGCGAATGGATGGCACAGTGTCTGCCAAACAGTCCCCATTTTGACGGTGATTCCGACCCATTCTGCCGCCGATATTTGGTGCCATGATCCGGACCGGCTATCAAAGGACGATTTTTTGTCAATTTGCGGGAGAGGTCGTCCATAAAGCGTCCATTTTTCTTTTCGTAGCCTACCCGCACTATATAAATGTCGGCTCGAGGAACCCGATTGGAGGAGATCCTGATGGAGACGCCGGTTACGCTGGAGATCTTTACCGATTACGTCTGACCCTGGTGCTATCTCAGTACCGTGCGTATTGGAAAGCTAAAGCAGGCGTTCGAAGTCGAAACCAGACTGGTCCACTTTCCGCTGCATCCCGAGACCCCGCCCGAGGGTCGCTCGATGGCGGAGCTATACGCCGGACGCAATGTCGATCCCGAGGCGATGTACGCTCGTATGAAAGGGCTGATGGACGCCGAGGGGCTGCCCTATGGCCGGCGCACCCACACCTATAATAGTAGGCTGGCCCAGGAATTGGGCAAATGGGCGGATACGCAGCCGGGTGGCGAGGCGATTCACGACGCGCTCTATCGTGCATATTTCGTCGATGCCCGCAATATCGGCGACCCCGAGGTGCTGGTCGAGATCGCGCAGTCGGTCGGGCTCTCACCGGAGGAAGCCCGCGCGGTGCTCGCCGAGCGCCGGTTCAAAGAAGCGATCGATGCCGATTGGGCGAAATCGCGCGCCTACGGCATCACCGGCGTTCCGACCTTTGTCGCCGCTCGTTATGGAGTCGTCGGCGCGCAGCCTTACGAAGTGTTGGAGCAATTGCTCGAAAAGGCAGGTGCCGCGCGGCGCGCCTGAGCCGCTGCGCGATTTTTCGGCCGTCGCTCAGCTCGGTGCGAGGCGCGGCCGGCGCGCACTCAAGGCCGCAAGGATGCTCAGAAACGACAGCGCCGCAAAGCATTCGAGTGATCGGGTATAATTGCCGGTCCAGTCGTGCAATGCGCCGGACAGGACCGGACCGGCAGCTTGCGCGATGACTTGCGCCGATAATGCGAGGCCGCGAATCGCGCCGTAATTCGCCCGGCCGAAATAATCGGCCCAGGCAATCGGTAGGAGTGTCAGCATGCTTCCGATGCCGAGCCCGAATAGGGCTGCGGCAATGGCTCCTTGGCCGGCCGAGGCGATGCCGATCATCGCCAAACAGCCGATCGTCAGAAAGACGCCGCCAAGGGCCATCGGATAGCGGATCGGCACCGAGCGCGGCATCAACCCGATCAATGCGCTCGCAACCCCCGACATCAGCGAAAACAGGCTGACGATCGAGGCGGCAAGGGTCGGGGTGACGCCATGCTCGGTCAGATTGGCCGCCTGATGCAGACTGACCCCCGCTTGCACCGGATAGACGAGGACGGTGTAGCTCAACAGCAGCCAGAACGCCGGTGTGCGGACCGCCTGGCGGCGTGAGAACGTCACCTCGGTCGGTGCAGCGGCTGCGCTGCCTCGATCCATGCTCGGGCGCATTCCAGCGTTGTCCGGCAGCAGCCCCAAATCCTCTGGGCGGCGAATCATCAGCAGCCAAACGGGAACAAGACCGATCGCCAGCACGGCGATGCCGATTGCGACCCAGCCGGCGCGCCAGCTCCCTTCGCGCATCGCCAGCTGGGCGATCAATGGCATCGCCACCAGCCCGACCATTTGCGCGACGGTTGCGATTGAGTTGGCCAGCGGACGACGTGCCACAAACCAGTTGTTCAAGGCACTATAGATACCGAGCTCGAACGGACTGGCCCAATTGAGCCGTACGACGCAGAACAGCAGGTAAAAAACCAGCAGGCTTTGGGTCAACGACAATAGTAATGCCGCGACCCCGGTTCCGAGCACGGCAAGGCAAAGTGCGACCCGTGAGCCGTAGCGGTCGAACAACGGACCGATCAACGGCGACAACAAGGCCGCCAATACCCCGCCGAGCGACGCCGCTCCGGCGACAGCCGTGCGTGACCAGCCGAATTCCCGGGTCAGCGGTTCTACAAATACCGAGAATGTGGCGGTCGCTCCGCCCTGCCGCGCGAACCCGGCGCAGCACAAGCAGCCGAGCACGACCCATCCATAAAAAAATGGCAGCTTTGTGCTGAGAAGCCATGGAAGGCCGCGCCGACCGCGACCTGAACCGGTCTGACTCGAACCAGCCTGAGCCGGCACCTCCGCCGCCGCGCTGCTGTCTGTGTTACACAAATCGGGAGCTGCGCGGCGCATCCGAGCGAAGATGGCGACCAGTTCTGCGGATCGCGCGGACCAGCTGTTCAGGTCTGACCGGGGTGCTGTTGACGTCGACACCGAATGGGGCGAGCGCGTCGCAGACGGCATTGGCGATCGCCGCTGGCGGGGCGACCGCTCCACCTTCGCCGACCCCCTTGACGCCGAGCGGGTTGAGCGGTGACGGCGAATGCAGGTGGGTGATTTTAAAGGAAGGGATATCGGTTGCGGTCGGCAGGGCGTAGTCCATCAACGAGCCCGACAGCAATTGTCCTCTCGCGTCGTAGGCGATCGCCTCGTACAGGATGCCGCCGAGACCCTGGGCGGCACCGCCCATGATCTGGCCTTCGACCAGCATCGGGTTGACGACGACACCGCAATCATGCGCCACGGCATAATCCTCGATCGCCACCCGGCCGGTGTCCGTGTCGACCTCAACGATCGCGACATGCACGGCATAGCTCCAGGTTACCGTTTCCGGCTGCCAATAGCAGATTTCTTCAAGGCCGGCTTCGACGCCTGGCGGCCGAGTGATCTCCCAGCCGGGGCGCGCAGCGGCCGCGACCTGCGCTAGGCTCACTTGCGCCCCGGGCACGCCGACGACGCCAACCCCGCCGCCGCGCAGTTCGAGATCAGCGGGTGCGCATTCGAGGAGATGCGCCGCGACCCCAAACACCTTTTCGCGCAACCGGCCGCTGGCGACGTGCATTGCCCCCGAGGCGGTAACGGTGCTGCGGCTCGCCATCGTGCCAAAACCGATCGCGATCGCTGCAGTATCGGCAAAGGTCAGCACGACGTCCTCGGGTGAGACCTTCCACAGATCGGCGACGATCTGGGAAAAAATTGTTTCCATGCCCTGGCCCTGCGGAGCGGCGCCACAGGTGACGTATATTTTGCCTGACGGGTCGATGCGGACAAAAGCGCTCTCGAACGGTCCGACCCCGGTCCCTTCTATGTAAAAACCAATGCCGAGGCCGAGATAGCGGCCGGCCCGGCGCGCTTCCTGCTGTCGCTCGCGAAATGCAGCGACACCGCCTACGGCCTCGAGTGCCTTCTGCAGCGCCCCGGGATAGTCGCCGCTGTCGTAGACAATCGGCTCGCCGTCACGATACGGAATGCCGACGCGATACGGCATCTCCTCGGCGCGTATCAAATTCCGGCGGCGGACTTCGGCCGGCTCCAGGCCGAGTGTCCGCGCGACAAGATCGATCGTCCGCTCCATGACGAAAGTCGCTTCCGGGCGGCCGGCGCCGCGATACGGCGCATTTGGCACCTTATTGGTAACGACAATCTTTCCTGAGGCCGCGAGGTTCTCGATCTTGTACGGGCCGGTCAGATGGACGGCGGTATTGTAAGCGACGCCCGAGCCGATCGGGTTCCAGGCGCCGCAATCGACGATGTAGTCATCGCGTAACGCCAAGATCCGACTGTCATTGTCAAAGGCGACCTCGACGTCGTGCAGCTGATCGCGCGAATGGGTGGCGCTCGTCAGGTGCTCGCGCCGCTCCTCGATCCACCGCACTGGGCGGCCTAGACGGCGGGCGAGAAAAACCATTAGCAGGTCTTCGGGGTAGACGTGGCCTTTGCCGCCAAACCCGCCGCCGACATCGAGCGCGACGCAGCGCACCCGTGCCTCAGGGAGCCCGAGCAAGGCCGCCGCTTCGCGCCGCACCCAATGGACGACCTGGGTTGAGGACCAAATCGTCGCTTGGTCGGCACGTGTATCATAGGCGGCGACGACACCGCGACACTCAATCGGTACCGCGGCGTAGCGGTGATGATAAAAGCGGAGCTTCAGCCGGTGCGGAGCAGCGGCGAACGCCGCCTCGACGTCGCCGCGGCCGACCGAGAAGGCGCCGATCAGGTTGGTGCCGAACCGGTCATGGACGATCGGGCTCTCCGCGCGCAAGGCGGCTTCAGGATCCATCACTGCCGGCAATTCCTCGAACTCGCAACTGACCTGTTCGGCGGCGTCCTCGGCCTCGTTGCGGGTTTCTGCCACGATGATCGCAATCGCTTCGCCGACGTGGCGGACCTTGTCGTGCGCCAGGAGCGGTTCCTGCGGGTTCAAAAATTTGTGTTGGATTACTGTCGCCCATTTGCTCGGCATCGCAATCTGCCCTTCGGGCACGGGCGGCAACAACTGCAACAGGTCGGCGCCGTTGAGCGCCAGCTGCAACACCGGGCATCGCTCGGGCGCGCGTCAAATCGACCGAGCGGATACGGGCATGCGCCATTTGGCTGCGCACGACGACAGCGTGCAGCATGCGCGGCAGGACGAGGTCGGCGATGAACTGGCCTTGCCCGGTCAAAAGGCGCCGGTCCTCGCGCCGCAACAGCGACCGTCCGATAAAAGCAGATCCGACGTCCCATGGGTGAATTCCTGGCAAAGGCGCGGTCAGTGTGCGGTAACGAGCGAGCACGGTCCAGCCGGCGCGGGCTTACCCTAATCGGCTGCAGTGCGGCGGGCTAGCTCATAGAGTGCGACGGCCGCGGCATTGGAGACGTTCAGCGTCGGCTGGGTCGGCGAGGTTGGCAACCGAGCGAGATAATCGCAACGCTCGCGCACCAGCCGACGCATGCCGCTCCCCTCAGAGCCAAGGACGAGAACGGCGCGTGGTCCGAGATCGATATTTGAGAGCAGGCGCTCAGCGGTCTCATCGAGACCGCAAACCCAAAACCCGTTTCGCTTCAGCTCGGCCAGAGCGCGGGCAAGATTGACGACTCGAATGAGTGGTATGCGGTCGACCGCACCCGAGGCAGCCTTCGCGAGCGCACCGGTGACCGGCGGTGCGCCATGCGCCGTGATCAACACCGCGCGGGCGCCAAAGGCGGCTGCCGAGCGCAGCACGGCGCCGACATTTTGCGGGTCACTGACCTGATCGAGAGCGACGACGACAGATTTCCCCGAAACCGTCTCCAATTCACGCAGCAGTTCGTCGAGATCGGCCTCGGGCAGCGGCTCGACTTCGAGGGCGAGCCCTTGATGCACCGCACCTATGGGCAGCAATGCCTCAAATGCATCGCGATCCAAGACTGCGAGCGCGCTAGCCGTTGCGCCACGGCGTTCCGCAACAGCCTCGGCGACCAATCGCTGGGCTTCGTTCTCTTGTCCGGCGAGCACCGCCAGCCGGCGCCAGCGCCGCTCGGGATTGGCGAGCGCGGCCGCCACCGCGTGACGGCCGTAAAGCCAGCGTTCGTTGGCGCCGCGTGGAGGTTCGGGAGCGCTGTGCCCGCGGGATCCTCGACGCGGTGAGCGGCGCTGGTTGGCTCGTCGCGGTAAGGAAATAGAAGAGCCCATGTTCAAGCCGGTCCGATCAGCGAGGTGCCGTCAGAGCCGGCAACGAAAAGGTGGACCGCCAAACGTTGTCTCTATCGGCGCAGACGGGAGATGTCGGCGCGTGCGGCAGCGTTGTTCTAATTCATGGAGCCATCTGCGGAAATGCCGATCATTGAGGATCGGCCGTTTTGAGATCGCCAGCGATGTCATTTTTCATCCAGGGAGAATTGCCGCATCTGATAACGACCTATGGATATTGGGCAGTTGGGGGAACCGTCGCGCTGGAAAGCATCGGAATTCCTGTTCCCGGCGAAACGGCGCTCGTCGCCGCCGCCGCGATAGCGGCGACAACCCATGCCCTAGCCCTCTGGATTGTAATCGCTGCCGCTGCGGCTGGCGCCATCCTGGGCGACAACATCGGCTTTACCATCGGCCGGACCCTGGGATACTGGCTTTTGCTGCGCCTCGCGCAAAGGGCATGGTTAACCGAACGCCGGATAAAGCTCGGCCAGTATCTGTTCCTGCGTCATGGCGGCACGGTTGTCTTCTTTGGGCGTTTTGTGGCAGTGCTTCGCGAGCTTGCAGCGTTTCTCGCCGGTGTCAATCGCCTGTCGTGGCCACGGTTTCTTGTATTCAATACGGCCGGCGGCGTGATCTGGGCCACACTCTATGGTGTCGGCGCATATTACTTAGGCAAGGAAGTGAGCCGGTTAGCCGAGCCGGTCAGCATTGGGATTGGGATCGTGGTTGGTCTTGCAGTGATTGCGGCCGCAATATTCTTGCGTCATCATGCAGCTGCGCTGGAGGATCGGGCGGAGAAAGCGCTGCCCGGACCACTGCAGCCCATGCCGAGAAAGAAAGGCGAATAGCCAGCGCGGCGGTGGTCACGCTGCGATGCATGGGAGCCTGTCCGTCTCGACCGCTATCGCGTCTTGTCACCACCGAGCTGCTACGGCCGCCGGACGGCGAACCGCAGCTCTCAGACCCTACACTGTGCTGCGCCCGGTTGACAACACCGGGTCAAAACCCTTATGAGCCTTGGTTTCCGCTGCGGGCGGCATGCGACCGCGGAGGGGTTGCCGAGTGGTTAAAGGCAGCAGACTGTAAATCTGCCGACGTACGTCTTCGTAGGTTCGAATCCTACCCCCTCCACCAATGCTCGGGCGGGCGAGGTGGCCGAGGCAGAGCGGCCGAGAGGCGGGCAGCGGCAAGGGTCGGGTCGGCCGATGAATGGAGTGCGGGTGTAGCTCAATGGTAGAGCTCCAGCCTTCCAAGCTGGCTACGTGGGTTCGATTCCCATCACCCGCTCCAGCCCGCACGCGAGCAAACGTGATTCTAATCTGACGGAAAGCCGGAAACGATGTCGAAGGCGAAGTTTCAGCGGACGAAGCCGCACTGCAACATCGGGACGATTGGGCATATTGATCACGGCAAGACGACGCTGACGGCGGCGATCACCAAGGTGTTGGCGGCGGCGGGGGGTGCGACCTTTGTGCCGTTCGACCAGATCGACAAGGCGCCGGAGGAGCGGGCGCGGGGGATCACGATCGCGACCGCGCATGTCGAATACGAGACGGCGAACCGGCATTATGCGCATGTCGATTGCCCGGGTCATGCCGACTACATCAAGAACATGATCACCGGGGCGGCGCAGATGGATGGCGCCATTCTGGTGGTGTCGGCGGCGGACGGTCCGATGCCGCAGACGCGCGAGCACATTTTGCTGGCGCGCCAGGTGGGGGTGCCGGCGCTGGTGGTGTACATGAACAAGGTCGACATGGTTGACGACCCGGAGTTGTTGGACCTGGTCGAGCTTGAGATGCGCGAACTGTTGTCGAGTTATCAGTTTCCGGGGGACGACGTCCCGGTGGTGCGGGGCTCGGCGCTGGCGGCCCTCGATGGGCGCGACCCGGTGATCGGGGCCGATTCGATCATGGAATTGATGACCGCGGTCGACACCTACATCCCGCAGCCGGAGCGGGCCAAGGACCGGCCGTTTTTGATGCCGATCGAGGATGTGTTCACGATCTCGGGGCGCGGCACGGTGGTGACCGGGCGGGTTGAGCGCGGGGTTGTCAAGGTTGGCGACGAGGTCGAGATTGTCGGTTTGCGGCCGACCGCCAAGACGGTGGTGACCGGGGTCGAGATGTTTCGCAAGCTGCTCGATCAGGGCGAAGCCGGCGACAACATCGGAGCGCTGTTGCGCGGCACCAAGCGCGAGGAGGTCGAGCGCGGGCAGGTCTTGGCGGCGCCGGGGTCGATTACGCCGCACACCAGGTTTCAGTGCGAGGCCTACATCCTGACCAAGGAGGAGGGGGGTCGGCACACACCGTTTTTTGGCAATTACCGGCCGCAATTTTATTTCCGGACGACGGATGTGACCGGCACGGTGCATCTGCCTGAGGGGACCGAGATGGTGATGCCGGGCGACAACATCTCGATGGAGATCGAACTGATCGCACCGATTGCGATGGATGAGGGGCTGCGCTTTGCGATCCGCGAGGGCGGACGCACCGTCGGCGCCGGCGTCGTCGCCAAAATCATCAAGTGATCGCGGCCCTTCATTTTGCGTGATGGCGGGAGTTCGCAGCCGCTCCCGCGTGCGGCAGAGCGCCAGTTGCGAGCGGGCCGACGATAGGAGTGTAGCTCAATTGGTAGAGCACCGGTCTCCAAAACCGGGGGTTGGGGGTTCGAGCCCCTCCACTCCTGCCACCGCGGCGGCCTCGGTGAGCGCCGCTGGATTGGTCGAGAGTAGACCCCATATAGCAGTGCGAGCGCCCTTCAATCTCTGAATAGATAAAGTGTCGATGGCAAAAACCAGTCCCGTCAAATTTTTCGAGGAGGTCCGGCAGGAGGTCTCGCGCGTCACCTGGCCGACCCGCAAGGAGACTATCAGCACCACAGCGATGGTATTCGTGATGGTGTTTATCGCTGCTGGGTTCTTCTTCATGGTTGATCAGGTATGCTCGGCCGGTGTACGGCTGATCTTCGGGCTGGGAAGCTAGGAAGCTAATGGGCGGATACGATGGCAAGCCGCTGGTATGTAATTCACGTCTATTCGGGTTTTGAGAAAAAGGTCGCGGCATCGATCCGCGAACAGGCCGAGCAGAAGGGTTTAGCCGACAAATTCGAGCAGATCCTGGTGCCCACTGAAGAAGTTGTTGAGGTCAAACGCGGTGCAAAGGTCAGTTCCGAGCGCAAGTTTTTTCCCGGCTACGTGCTGATCAAGATGGATATGAGCGATGAGACTTGGCACCTCGTTAAGAATACGGCCAAGGTAACCGGGTTTCTCGGCGGTCGCGGGCGCCCATCACCGATTAGCGACCACGAAGCGGCGCGCATCATACACCAAGTCCAAGAAGGCATCGAACGGCCAAAACCGTCGATTACCTTTGAAGTCGGCGAGCAGGTGCGGGTGTGCGACGGGCCGTTCACCTCGTTCAACGGATTGGTCGAAGAGGTTGATGAGGAAAAGGCGCGGCTCAAGGTCGCGGTCTCGATATTTGGCCGCGCTACGCCAGTTGAGCTCGAATACGCCCAAGTTGAAAAGGTATAACAGCGCCGGTGCAGTGGTTGCGGGGCCGGACGTACGCAATGCGTGGCACCGCAGTTATCTCGGACGAACCACGGCGTTCACAAATTCTTGAGGCCGTGCGCAGCGCAAAGGCGACAGACCAAGGTTAATAGAGAGACGCAATGGCAAAGAAGGTCGTCGGCATCATCAAGCTGCAGGTCCCGGCCGGCAAGGCTAACCCCTCGCCGCCAATTGGGCCTGCGCTCGGTCAGCGCGGGCTCAACATCATGGAATTTTGCAAGGCGTTCAACGCCGCGACGCAGAGCCTCGAACCCGGTATGCCGATCCCGGTGGTAATCACTGCGTTTGGTGACCGCTCGTTCACCTTTGTGACGAAGAGCCCGCCAAACAGCTATTTCCTGAAAAAGGCCGCGGGGATCGAGAAAGGCTCGCAAACCACCGGTAAGGGCAGCACCGTCGGGCGGATTACGATGGCGCAAATCCGCGAGATCGCGGAACGCAAAATGCCGGACCTCAATGCCAAGGACATCGAGGGCGCCTGTCGCATGCTGATCGGCTCGGCGCGCTCGATGGGGCTTGAGGTAATGGAGTGACTGACAATGGCAAAAATCGGCAAACGGTTGAAAAAGGCTTATGAGGGGCTGGACCCGCTAAAGGCACATCACCTCGACGAGGCGGTGAAGCTGATAAAATCGCGCGCTTCGGCGAAATTCGACGAGACAGTCGAAGTGGCGATGAATTTGAACATCGACCCGCGTAAGCAGGATCAGAATCTGCGCGGTACAGTGATGCTGCCGCACGGAACCGGCAAGACCGTGCGGGTCGCGGTTTTCGCCCGCGGCGACAAGGCCAAAGAAGCGGAAGCGGCGGGCGCCGACGTGGTTGGAGCCGAGGATCTCGCGGAAAAGGTCCAGGCGGGCGAGATCAATTTTGATCGCGCTGTCGCCACTCCCGATCTGATGGCGCTGGTCGGCCGGCTCGGCAAGATCCTCGGCCCCCGCGGGCTAATGCCCAACCCGCGGCTTGGCACCGTCACCCAGAACGTCAGCGAAGCGGTGCGCGCTGCCAAGGGAGGTCAGGTCGAATTTCGTGCCGAGAAAGCCGGGCTCGTGCATGCCGGGGTCGGCAAAGCGAGCTTTACCGAAGAAGCACTTACGGATAATGTGCGCGCCTTTGTCGGGGCCATCACCCGCAATAAACCGAGCGGAGTGAGAGGAACCTATATCAAGAAGGTCAGCTTGAGCTCGACGATGGGGCCAGGCATCAAGGTTGAATTGGCGGATCTCGCCGAAGAGGCGCGCGCCTAGCGGGCTGGTCGCTATGGCGCTGACCGGGACAGTCCACAAGCGGCGACAAATCGGGGACAAGGGGGCCGGAGAGAAAGGTGGAGCGAGCACAAAAACAACGGCTGATCGAGACGCTGCAGCGTGACCTTGCCGATACGGTCTGCGTTGTCGTCACCCATCAGTCGGGGATGACGGTGGCCGAGGCGACGCAATTGCGCCGGCAGATGCGGGCCGCCGGAGCGCGTTTCCGTGTCACGAAGAACCGGCTCGCCAAGCGCGCTCTTGACGGTACCCCATTTGCCGGTTTGACGTCCTTGTTTACCGGACCAACGGCGATCGCGTTTTCGCGCGACCCGGTGGCGGCGGCGAAAGTCGCGGTCGAGTACGCTAACCGTAACGACAAGCTGACCATCGTCGGCGGTGGCCTCGCTGGCGAGGTGTTGAGCGAGGCCCGGGTCAAGGAGCTGGCGAGCCTGCCGTCACTCGACGAGCTGCGCGCCAAGCTGATCGGTTTGCTGGTGGCGCCGGCGACCCGGATTGCCGCAGTGCTGCAGGCGCCTGGCGGTCAACTCGCGCGGGTGTTGGCGGCGCATGCCGAAGCGGCGGGCGAGACAAGCTAGATGATTTTATCGTAGTGAAACCCAATCCTTGAAATCAGGAGTGAGACATGCCGGATCTGGCAGGTTTGGTCGATCAATTGTCGGCCTTGAGCGTCCTGGAAGCAGCTCAGCTGTCGAAGATGCTCGAAGAAAAATGGGGCGTTTCGGCAGCAGCACCAGTTGCAGTGGCGGCGGCGGGCGCGGCGGCACCGGCGGCCGAAGCGGCTCCCGAGCAGACCGAATTCGATGTAATCTTGGCTGCGATCGGCGAGAAGAAGATCAACGTGATTAAGGAAGTTCGGGCAATCACCAGTCTCGGCCTGAAGGAGGCCAAAGATCTCGTCGAGGCGGCGCCGAAACTCGTCAAGGAAGGCGTCAATAAGGAAGAGGCAGAAAAAATCAAAAAACAGCTTGAAGATGCAGGTGCGACAGTCGAAATAAAGTAGGTCTGCCACGAGCTTTTTCCGAACGGCGGCCTTCTCGACGCGAGCGGGCCGCGACATCAAGACCACAAAACCGGGGCGCGACGTGTCGCGTACGCCGGGTTTTGGCGTCTGACGGTAAGAGCTGTAGAAGTGCCAGACGCCGAGCGGTAGACATGGCTCGGTGGCAAATTTTGCGGCTCGTCGGCTGTTGCAGTAGCGGCGGCGATGCCGAGATCGCCTTGCCGGCGTTCCGGTCAAACCCAGATCGGGTCCGCCTGCGGCGGCCTCATAGTGAGGAGCATGATGGCTATTTCCTTTACGGGTAAGAAGCGCATCCGCAAGAGCTTCGGACGCGTCCCCGAGGTCGCGCCGATGCCGAACCTGATCGAGGTCCAGAAGAGTTCATACGATCATTTCCTGCAAATGGGCGTCGTACCCGAACAGCGCGCCAATGTCGGACTGCAGGAAGTGCTGAAATCAGTATTTCCGATCCGTGATTTCTCGGAAAGGGCGCAGCTCGAATTCGTCCGCTATGAGCTCGAAGCGCCAAAATATGACGTCGATGAATGCCAGCAGCGCGGTATCACCTTTGCTGCGCCGCTGAAAGTCACGCTGCGTCTCGTCGTCTGGGATGTCGACGAGGACACCGGCTCGCGCTCGATTCGCGATATCAAGGAACAGGATGTCTATATGGGCGACATGCCGTTGATGACGAAGAACGGTACCTTCATCATCAACGGCACTGAGCGGGTGATTGTTTCGCAAATGCACCGCAGCCCAGGGGTATTCTTTGATCACGACAAAGGAAAGACTCATTCGTCGGGCAAATACCTGTTTGCGGCGCGGGTAATTCCGTATCGCGGCTCCTGGCTCGATTTCGAATTCGACGCCAAGGATCACGTCTATGTCCGCATCGACCGACGCCGCAAATTGCCGGCGACGACGCTGCTGATGGCGCTTGACGATGCCGCGACGGAGGCATTGCGGGCAGAGCGGCGCGCTGAGAATAAGCCGCTGCAGCCGGGCGAAGCCGTCGGTATGTCGAAGGAAGAAATCCTGTCGTATTTTTATGGCAGGATCGTGTTCCGCCACGGCCCGCAAGGGTGGATGGCACCCTTTGACCCGGACCATTTCAAAGGCAAACTGACCAGCGACTTGCGCGACGCCAATACCGGCGAAATCGTCTTGCCCGCCGGCGAGCGGGTTACCCCCCGCACGGCGCGCCGGCTGCGCGAAGCCGGCCTCACCGACATCCTCGTGCGCGACGAGGAACTGATCGGGCGCTTTTTCGCCTCGGACCTGATCAACGAGGATACCGGCGAAGTCTATTTCGAGGCCGGCGATGAAATCACCGCCGCAGCCTTGGCCCAGCTCGTCGAGACCGGAATCGAGGAGTTGCCCGTGCTCGATATCGACCACGTCACGGTCGGGCCGTACATCCGCAACACCCTTGCGATCGACAAGAACGCGACCAGAGAAGACGCGCTGATCGACATTTACCGCGTCATGCGCCCGGGCGAGCCGCCCACGCTGGAAACCGCGGAGGCGCTGTTCCACAGCCTGTTCTTTGATCCTGAGCGTTACGATTTGTCGGCGGTCGGCCGGGTCAAGATGAACTCCCGGCTCGGGCTTGATACCGACGACAGCGTGCGGACTCTGCGCAAGGCAGATATCCTCGCAATCCTCAAAGTGCTGGTGGAGTTGAAGGACGGTCGCGGCGAAATCGACGACATCGACCACCTCGGCAATCGTCGGGTGCGCTCCGTCGGCGAGTTGATGGAAAACCAATATCGCATCGGTCTGCTGCGGATGGAGCGGGCGATCCGCGAACGGATGAGCTCAGTCGAGATCGACACCGTGATGCCGCATGATCTAATCAACGCCAAGCCGGCGGCTGCCGCGGTGCGCGAATTCTTCGGCTCCTCGCAGCTGTCGCAGTTTATGGATCAAACCAACCCGCTTAGCGAGATCACCCATAAGCGGCGCTTGTCGGCGCTCGGGCCGGGCGGGCTGACGCGTGAGCGCGCTGGGTTCGAAGTGCGCGACGTGCATCCGACCCATTATGGCCGAATTTGCCCGATCGAGACGCCGGAAGGGCCGAATATCGGGCTTATTAACAGTCTCGCGACCTATGCCCGGGTCAATCAGTACGGCTTTATCGAAAGCCCCTATCGCCGGGTTGTTGATGGCCGCGTCACCGATGAAGTCGTCTATCTCTCGGCGATGGACGAGGGCCGCTATTCGATCGCCCAGGCCAATGTCGAGACCGACAACGAAGGGCGGATCACCGCGGAACTGACGAATTGCCGCAAGGGCGGTGATTTTGTCATGACGCGGCCGCAGGACATCGACTTGATCGATGTTTCGCCAAAACAGCTGGTATCGGTTGCCGCGGCGCTGATCCCGTTCCTCGAAAACGACGACGCTAACCGTGCGCTGATGGGCTCGAACATGCAGCGCCAGGCGGTGCCGTTGATCCAAGCCGAAGCGCCGCTTGTCGGCACGGGCATGGAAGAGACGGTAGCGCGGGATTCCGGGGTTACGATCATCGCGCACCGCTCGGGCGTGGTCGACCAGGTCGACGCAACCCGCGTCGTGGTGCGCGCGACCGCCGAGACCTCGTCCACCGCCTCCGGCGTCGATATTTACAATTTGCTGAAGTTTCAGCGCTCGAACCAGAACACCTGCATCACTCAGCGGCCGCTCGTCAAAGTCGGGGACCACGTCAATGCCGGCGATATCATCGCCGACGGCCCGTCGAACTCAGCTCGGTGAGCTAGCCCTCGGGCGGAATGTGCTGTGCGCCTTCATGCCGTGGAACGGCTACAATTTCGAGGATTCGATCCTGATCTCGGAGCGGATCGTCTCCGACGATGTATTCACCTCGATCCACATCGAAGAATTCGAGGTAATGGCGCGCGACACCAAGCTCGGGCAGGAGGAGATCACCCGCGATATTCCGAATGTCGGCGAGGAGGCACTTAAGAACCTCGACGAAGCCGGTATCGTCTATATTGGCGCCGAGGTCAAACCGGGCGATATTCTGGTTGGCAAGGTGACGCCAAAGGGCGAATCGCCAATGACGCCAGAGGAAAAACTCCTCCGCGCGATCTTTGGCGAGAAGGCTTCGGACGTACGGGACACGTCGCTGCGCCTGCCACCCGGCGTGTCCGGCACGATCGTCGAGGTCCGTGTGTTCTCGCGACGCGGTGTCGATAAGGACGAGCGTGCGCTGGCGATCGAGCGCGCCGAGATCGAGCGGTTGGCCAAAGATCGCGACGACGAACGCGCCATTCTCGAACGCAGCTTTGCCGCCCGGCTCAAAGAATTGCTGATCGGCCAAACTGCGGTCGGCGGCCCGCGCGGCATGAAATCCGGGATCGAGATCACCGAGGGCGTACTCGGCGAATACGCTCCTGCTCTGTGGAAGCAGATCTCGATCCGCGACGATGCGCGCATGGTTGATATCGAAGCCCTCAAAAAGCAGATGGACGATTCGATCGCGGAGCTGACCGCACGCTTCGAAAATAAGGTGGAAAAGCTGCAGCGCGGCGACGAATTGCCACCTGGCGTCATGAAGATGGTCAAGGTTTTCGTGGCGGTAAAACGCAAGCTGCAGCCGGGCGATAAGATGGCGGGCCGGCATGGTAACAAGGGCGTGATCTCGCGCATCGTGCCGTGTGAGGACATGCCGTACCTCGAAGACGGCACGCCGATCGACATTGTGCTGAACCCGCTCGGTGTTCCGAGCCGCATGAATGTCGGACAGATCCTCGAAACCCATCTCGGCTGGGCATCGGCCGGGCTCGGACGACGGATCGGCGCGATCCTCGCCCAACTCCGCCGCGGTGGCGGCGACGGCGCCGAACTGCGCCAAGTGCTGGGCGAGCTGTATCAGGGACCAGAGGGTGCCGAGATCGCGCGTTTGGCGCCCAATGAGCTTGTCGAGTTGGCGGGCAATCTCGAAAACGGTGTGCCGATGGCGAGCCCCGTGTTCGACGGCGCCAGCGAGGCCGACATTGTCGCGATGCTGGAGCGGGCAGGCCTGTCCTCGTCGGGTCAGGTCACGCTAGTTGACGGCCGCACTGGCGAGCCGTTCGATCGGAAGGTAACGGTCGGTTACATCTACATGATGAAGCTGCACCATCTGGTGGACGACAAGATCCACGCCCGGTCGATCGGACCCTACAGCCTCGTCACGCAGCAGCCATTGGGCGGCAAGGCCCAATTTGGTGGCCAGCGTTTCGGTGAGATGGAAGTGTGGGCACTCGAGGCCTATGGCTCGGCATATACTCTGCAAGAAATGCTGACGGTTAAGTCCGACGACGTTTCGGGCCGGACCAAGGTCTATGAGGCGATCGTGCGCGGGGACGACAATTTCGAGGCCGGCATCCCGGAATCCTTCAACGTGCTCGTCAAGGAGCTGCGGTCGCTCGGCCTCAATGTCGAGCTCGAGCAGCGCAATTATTGAGCGCACACGAACAACAGCGAGACGGCCCGCCGCTCGGGCCGCCGCGATAACAGAGTTTCTGAGAGGGGTCGTTCATGAATGAGTTGATGAACATCTTCGGGCAGGTCACCGGGACGCAGAGCTTCGATCAGATCCGCATCTCGATCGCCAGCCCGGAGCGCATCCGCTCTTGGTCCTATGGTGAAATCAAAAAGCCCGAGACAATCAATTACCGGACCTTCAAACCCGAACGCGACGGTTTGTTCTGCGCGCGGATCTTTGGGCCGATCAAGGATTACGAGTGCTTGTGCGGCAAGTACAAGCGCATGAAGTATCGTGGCATCATCTGCGAGAAATGCGGGGTCGAGGTTACCCTATCCAAGGTGCGGCGCGACCGCATGGGCCATATCGAGCTCGCTTCACCGGTAGCGCATATCTGGTTTTTGAAGTCGTTGCCGAGCCGGATCGGCTTGTTGCTCGACATGACGCTTAAGGATCTCGAACGGGTCCTCTATTTCGAGAACTACGTTGTCATCGAGCCCGGTCTGACCCCGCTCAAACAGCATCAGCTGCTGAACGAAGAAGAATATCTGCAGGCGCAAGACGATTACGGCGAAGATCAGTTCACGGCCTCGATCGGCGCCGAGGCGCTGCGCACGATGCTGTCGGCGATTGATCTCGACCAGGAGCGCGATCAGTTGCGCGCCGATCTGCGCGAAACCAGCTCTGAGGCGCGGCGCAAAAAGCTCGTCAAGCGGTTGAAGCTGGTCGAGGCATTTATTGAGTTGAAAAGCCGACCGGAATGGATGATCCTGGAGGTTGTCCCCGTCATCCCGCCGGAATTGCGCCCTTTGGTGCCGCTTGATGGTGGCCGTTTTGCGACTTCGGACCTGAATGATCTGTATCGCCGGGTTATCAACCGCAATAACCGGCTGAAGCGCCTGATCGAGCTGCGCGCGCCCGATATCATCGTGCGCAATGAAAAACGAATGCTGCAGGAAGCTGTCGACGCCCTGTTTGACAACGGACGGCGCGGTCGCATCATCAGCGGTGCCAACAAGCGGCCACTGAAGTCGCTGTCCGACATGCTCAAGGGCAAGCAGGGCCGCTTCCGGCAAAATCTGTTAGGCAAGCGGGTCGATTATTCCGGCCGCTCAGTGATCGTTGTCGGTCCCGAGCTGAAACTTCATCAATGCGGGCTGCCGAAGAAAATGGCGCTCGAATTGTTCAAGCCGTTCATCTATTCGAAGCTTGAGCTTTATGGCTTGGCCAGCACGATCAAGGCGGCCAAGCGCATGGTCGAGAAGGAACGGCCCGAGGTTTGGGACATCCTTGAAGAGGTGATCCGCGAACATCCCGTCTTGCTGAACCGCGCGCCTACCTTGCACCGCCTCGGTATCCAAGCGTTCGAGCCGGTGTTGATCGAAGGCAAGGCGATTCAGTTGCACCCGCTCGTCTGCACCGCCTTCAACGCCGATTTCGACGGCGACCAGATGGCAGTGCATGTGCCGTTATCGCTCGAGGCGCAGCTCGAAGCCCGCGTCTTGATGATGTCGACGAACAACATTCTGAGCCCGGCCAACGGCAAGCCGATCATCGTGCCGTCGCAGGACATCGTCCTCGGTCTTTATCACATCACGATGGAGCGCCCCGGTGAGAAGGGCGAAGGCATGGTGTTCTCCACCATCGGAGAGATCGAGCAGGCGCTTGAAGCGAAGGCGGTGTCGCTGCATGCGCGGATTCAGGCGCGTTACCACACTGTGGATGCCGATGGTCATCCGATCGTACAGCGGGTCACCACGACCCCCGGTCGCATGCTGTTGTCGGAAATCCTGCCCCGCCACCCGGCAATCAGTTTTGATCTGATCAACACCTTGCTGACCAAAAAAGAGATCAGCAATGTTATCGACCAAGTCTATCGCCATGCCGGCCAGAAGGAGACCGTGATCTTCTGCGACCGGCTGATGACTTTGGGCTTCACGCAAGCTTGTAAGGCGGGGATCTCATTCGGCAAAGACGACCTGATCATCCCCGAAGCCAAACGGCGTCTCGTCGCCGAGGCGACGGACCAGGTCAAGCAATACGAGCAGCAATACCAGGACGGTCTGATCACCCAGGGCGAGAAGTACAACAAGGTGGTCGACGTCTGGTCGCGCTGCACCGACCGGGTTGCGGACGAGATGATGAAGATGATCCGCTCGGCTCCGCCGGGCGAGCCGATCAATCCGGTGTGGATGATGTCCAATTCGGGCGCCCGCGGGTCTGCGGCGCAGATCAAGCAGCTTGCCGGCATGCGCGGGCTGATGGCTAAACCGTCAGGCGAGATCATCGAGACCCCGATCATCTCGAACTTCAAGGAAGGGCTGACCGTGCTCGAATACTTCAATTCGACACACGGCGCCCGCAAAGGTTTGGCTGATACGGCCTTAAAGACGGCGAATTCGGGCTATCTGACCCGGCGTCTTGTAGACGTCGCGCAAGACGCGATCATCACCGAGGAAGATTGCGGCACGACCCGTGGGCTGATGACCCGCGCCGTTGTCGACGGCGGCGAGGTCATTGCACCGCTTGCCGATCGCATCCTTGGGCGTACCGCGTCGGTCGATATCCTCGACCCGCTAAATGGCGAGGTGATCCTCCCGGCCGGCGAGCTGATCGATGAGGATGCCATCGATCGGATCGAGCGTGCCGGCATCGACGCGGTACAGATCCGCTCGGTGCTGACTTGCAAGTCGCGGGTCGGGGTATGCGGCAAATGCTATGGCCGCGATCTCGCGCGCGGGACGATCGTCAATATCGGCGAGGCCGTCGGCGTCATTGCCGCACAATCGATCGGCGAACCTGGCACCCAGCTGACGATGCGCACCTTCCATATCGGTGGAGCGGCACAGCGCGGGGCGGAACAATCGTCGATCGAGGCCGCCTTTGACGCGACGGTGGAGATCAAAAACCGCAACGTCGTAATGAACTCGGCGGGCATCCCGGTGGTAATGGGCCGCAACCTCGAACTCGTTCTGCTCGACGATGCCGGGCGCGAGAAGGCGCGCCACCGTTTGCCCTATGGCGCAAGATTGCTCGCCGACGAGGGCGCGCATGTTCATAAGGGCGAGCGGCTGGCGGAGTGGGACCCCTACACGATTCCGATTATCACCGAAAAGGATGGTATCGCCCATTACGTTGACCTGATCGAAGGGTTGTCGATGCGCGAGGTGGTCGACGAGGCGACCGGCATCTCGTCCAAGGTGGTCATCGATTGGAAGCAGCAGCCGCGCGGCAGTGAATTGCGGCCGCGGATCACGTTGCGCGATCCGGACGGCGAGGTGTTGCTGCTCGGTAACGGCCTCGAAGCACGCTACTTTATGTCGGTCGATGCGATCCTATCGGTCGAAAACGGTGCTGCGGTCAAGGCAGGTGATGTGCTCGCCCGCATTCCCCGCGAATCATCGAAGACACGCGACATCACCGGCGGTTTGCCGCGCGTGGCCGAGCTGTTTGAAGCCCGCAAGCCGAAAGATTTCGCGATTATCAGCGAAAGCGATGGGCGGATTGAGTTCGGCAAGGACTACAAGACCAAGCGCCGCATCATCGTCGTTCCGACCGAAGAAGGCGGCGAGCCGGTCGAATACCTGATCCCGAAGGGCAAGCACATCAGCGTGCAGGAAGGCGACTACGTCCAAAAGGGTGATCTGTTGATGGACGGCAATCGCGTCCCGCACGATATTCTGCGTATCCTCGGGGTCGAGGCACTGGCCAGCTATCTCGTCAACGAAATCCAGGAGGTCTATCGGCTGCAGGGTGTGCGGATCAACGACAAGCATATCGAAGTGATCGTGCGCCAGATGCTGCAAAAGGTCGAAATCGACGATCCGGGTGAGACGACCTTGCTTGCCGGCGAGCAGATCGACCGTATCGAGTTCGAATACGAGAACAGCAAGGCCGAGCGCGATGGGTTGCGTCCGGCAACTGCGCGTCCGGTGCTGCAGGGGATCACCAAGGCGAGCCTGCAGACAAACTCCTTCATCTCGGCCGCTTCGTTCCAGGAGACGACGCGGGTGCTGACCGAGGCCGCGGTCTCGGGCCGGATCGACCAGCTGACCGGACTCAAGGAAAACGTCATCGTCGGTCGACTGATACCAGCGGGCACCGGCAGCGTCATCGCCCGCCTGCGTGAGGTTGCCGCCGAGCGTGACCGCGAGCTGGCAGCAATCGCGGCCACGGCCGCCAACGAGGAGGCGCCACAGCTCGAAGAGCGGCACGCCGGCGCCGCCGAATAGGGTACCGGGCGGTCGCGGGAGTCTAACTTGTCGCGCCCGCGACCACTGCTTTATTGATGGCCTTTTGTGCCAAGAGGTCTTGACCCGGTGGATACCGGGAAATTATATCAGCGACTCCGATCGGGCTGGCCGTAGGAAGCCACCTAGACGCAGCTCGGACCTTCGATCTTGGCTCGGCGCCTTTGCAAGAGGGCGCATTGGTTTCAAAGGGTGATGATGGTGCACCGCCCTGGCGCGATAGGCGCGTCGGGCGGTTGGCATGCTTCGGTAAAGGTGGTTGTGAATGCCGACGATGAACCAGCTGATCCGCAATCCGCGCCGGCCGCAGGTCGCGCGTGATAAGGTTCCTGCTATGGAGGCCTGCCCGCAAAAGCGGGGCGTGTGCACGCGCGTCTACACGACCACCCCGAAAAAGCCGAACTCGGCGCTCCGCAAAGTGGCCCGTGTGCGGCTGACCAATGGTTTCGAAGTCACGAGCTACATCCCGGGTGAAGGCCACAATTTGCAAGAGCATTCGGTGGTGTTGATCCGGGGCGGCCGGGTCAAGGATCTCCCAGGCGTGCGCTATCACATCATTCGCGGCACGCTCGACACGCAAGGCGTCAAGGATCGCCGTCAGCGGCGCTCCAAATACGGCGCCAAACGTCCGAAATAGGAGCAGCCGATGTCGCGCCGTCGCGCCGCGGTCAAACGCGAGGTCCTACCCGACGCCAAGTTCGGGGACCCAGTGGTGACCAAGTTCATGAATTGCCTGATGTATGAGGGCAAGAAATCGGTCACCGAGACGATTGTCTATGGTGCCCTCGACCGAATCGCCCGGCGTAGCGGTCAGGACCCGTTGCGGGTCTTCCATGAGGCGTTGACCAATGTGCGCCCGGCGGTCGAAGTGCGCTCGCGCCGGGTCGGCGGCGCCACCTATCAGGTTCCGGTCGAGGTCCGGCCTGACCGTAGCCAGGCTCTCGCGATCCGCTGGTTGATTGCCAGCTCGCGCGCTCGCGGCGAGAACACAATGGAAGAGCGGCTATCGGGCGAATTGCTCGACGCCGCCAATAACCGCGGTGTCGCGGTCAAGAGACGGGAGGACACACATCGGATGGCTGATGCGAATAAGGCCTTCTCGCATTACCGCTGGTAGCGGGGACGCTGCACGGTTGAACCGCAGAAGACCCCTTATCCAATCACTTTGATCGGGGCTCCGCTTCCGGGTGGCGCCCCGGGAGCCCCTTTTGATGACACGTCAGACACCCCTCGATCGCTACCGAAATATCGGCATCATGGCCCACATCGATGCCGGTAAGACGACAACGACCGAGCGCATCCTCTACTATACAGGGCGCAACTATAAGATCGGCGAGGTGCATGAGGGCACCGCGACGATGGATTGGATGGCGCAGGAGCAGGAACGCGGCATCACAATAACCTCGGCTGCGACCACCTGCTTTTGGCAGGATCATCGGATCAATATCATCGACACGCCAGGACACGTCGACTTCACGATCGAAGTCGAGCGCAGCCTGCGCGTTCTCGACGGCGCGGTAGCAGTGTTTGATTCGGTGGCCGGGGTCGAACCGCAATCTGAAACCGTGTGGCGTCAGGCCGACAAGTACGGCGTGCCCCGGATTTGTTTCGTCAACAAGATGGACCGGATCGGGGCCGATTTTCCGCGCTGTGTCGCAATGATCAGCGACCGGCTTGGCGCCCGTCCGCTGGTCTTGCAACTGCCCATCGGGGTCGAGAACGATTTTGTAGGCATTGTCGACCTTGTCGGCATGCGTGCGATCAAATGGCGCGACGAAACGCTCGGCGCCGAGTTCGATATCGGCCCTATCTCCGCGGACATGCTCGATGAGGCAAAGGCCGCTCATACGCGCCTTGTCGAGGCCGCGGTGGAGCAGGACGATGCCGCGCTCGAAGCCTATCTCGGCGGCCAGGAACCCGACGAGGCGACCCTAAAGCGCTGCATTCGAAAAGGGGCGATCAGCGGTGCCTTTGTCCCGGTACTGTGCGGCTCCGCCTTCAAAAACAAAGGTGTCCAGCCGCTCCTCGACGCCGTCATTGACTATCTGCCGGCGCCGACCAACGTCCCGGCAATCAAAGGCGTCAAAATGGGCACCGACACGCCGGTCGAGCGCCATTCCTCGGATGACGAGCCATTCGCGGGACTTGCCTTCAAGATCATGACCGACCCCTTTGTCGGCTCGCTGACCTTTGTGCGCATCTATTCGGGCGTGGTGGCGAGCGGTGGGCAACTCCTCAACACCGTCAAGAACAGCCGAGAACGCGTCGGCCGCATGCTGCAGATGCACGCCAACCACCGCGAGGACATCAAGGAGGCTCGCGCCGGCGACATCGTCGCATTCGCCGGACTCAAGAACACGACCACCGGCGACACCCTGTCCGATCCGTCGGCACCGGTCGTGCTCGAACGGATCGAATTTCCCGAGCCAGTGATCGAGATCGCGGTCGAGCCGAAGACCAAAGGTGATCAGGAAAAGATGGGGCAGGCGCTGGCCCGACTTGCAACCGAAGATCCGTCGTTCCGCGTCACGGTCGACAACGAGAGCGGTCAGACCGTGATCAAAGGCATGGGCGAACTGCACCTCGAAATCATCATCGACCGCATGAAGCGCGAGTTTAAGGTCGATGCCAATGTCGGGGCGCCGCAGGTAGCCTATCGCGAAACGATCACGCACCCGGCCGAAGTCGACTATACGCACAAAAAGCAAACCGGCGGGGCCGGGCAATTCGCTCGGGTCAAGATCCGGTTCGAGCCGTTGGACCCCGGTTCGGGGTTCCAGTTCGAGAACGAAGTCGTCGGCGGCACTGTGCCCAAAGAATACGTCCCCGGGGTCGAAAAGGGCTTGCGTGCCTCAGCCGAGACTGGTGTGCTCGCCGGGTTTCCGGTTATCGATCTGAGAGCGACGTTGTTCGACGGCGCCTATCATGACGTCGAATTCGAGCGTACTCGCCTTTGAAATTGCCGCGCGTGCTGCCTTCAAGGAAGGCGTCATGAAAGCCGGACCGAAACTGCTCGAGCCGATCATGCGGGTCGAGGTCGTGACCCCGGACGAATATCTCGGCGATGTGATCGGCGACCTGAACAGTCGGCGCGGCCAAGTCACCGGCATGGATAGCCGCGGCAACGCCCGGGTTGTCCAGGCAATGGTGCCGCTCGCTAACATGTTTGGTTATGTCAACACCTTGCGCTCAATGAGCCAGGGGCGGGCGCAGTACACGATGCATTTCGATCATTACGAGCAGGTGCCGCAAGCCGTCGCGGACGAGGTCCGCGCCAAGATGGCTTAAGGTCCCGGCACCAACAGCGATTGAGCGGAGAGAGAGGCGATGTCGAAGGCGAAGTTTCAGCGGACGAAGCCGCACTGCAACATCGGGACGATTGGGCATATTGATCACGGCAAGACGACGCTGACGGCGGCGATCACCAAGGTGTTGGCGGCGGCGGGGGGTGCGACCTTTGTGCCCTTTGACCAGATTGACAAGGCGCCGGAGGAGCGGGCGCGGGGCATCACGATCGCGACCGCGCATGTCGAATACGAGACGGCGCAGCGGCATTATGCGCATGTCGATTGCCCGGGTCATGCCGACTACATCAAGAACATGATCACCGGGGCGGCGCAGATGGATGGCGCGATTCTGGTGGTGTCGGCGGCGGACGGTCCGATGCCGCAGACGCGCGAGCACATTTTGCTGGCGCGCCAGGTGGGGGTGCCGGCGCTGGTGGTGTACATGAACAAGGTCGACATGGTTGACGACCCGGAGTTGTTGGACCTGGTCGAGCTTGAGATGCGCGAATTGTTGTCGAGCTATCAGTTTCCGGGGGACGACGTCCCGGTGGTGCGGGGCTCGGCGCTGGCGGCCCTCGATGGGCGCGACCCGGTGATCGGGGCCGATTCGATCATGGAATTGATGACCGCGGTCGACACCTACATCCCGCAGCCGGAGCGGGCCAAGGACCGGCCGTTTTTGATGCCGATCGAGGATGTGTTCACGATCTCGGGGCGCGGCACGGTGGTGACCGGGCGGGTTGAGCGCGGGGTTGTCAAGGTTGGCGACGAGGTCGAGATTGTCGGTTTGCGGCCGACCGCCAAGACGGTGGTGACCGGGGTCGAGATGTTTCGCAAGCTGCTCGATCAGGGCGAAGCCGGCGACAACATCGGAGCGCTGTTGCGCGGCACCAAGCGCGAGGAGGTCGAGCGCGGGCAGGTGCTGGCGGCGCCAGGGTCGATTACGCCGCACACCAGGTTTCAGTGCGAGGCCTACATCCTGACCAAGGAGGAGGGGGGTCGGCACACACCGTTTTTTGGCAATTACCGGCCGCAATTTTATTTCCGGACGACGGATGTGACCGGCACCGTGCATCTGCCTGAGGGGACCGAGATGGTGATGCCGGGCGACAACATCTCGATGGAGATCGAACTGATCGCACCGATTGCGATGGATGAGGGGCTGCGCTTTGCGATCCGCGAGGGCGGACGCACCGTCGGCGCCGGCGTCGTCGCCAAAATCATCAAATAAGGCGCCGAACCGCTGCAATAAAAAAGGAAACGCCAGGTGGAGAGTCAAAACATCCGCATTCGCTTGCGGGCGTACGATCACCGCGTGCTCGACCAGTCGACGAGCGAGATCGTCAACACCGCAAAGCGGACAGGGGCGCGGATTCGCGGGCCGATACCGCTGCCAACCAAGATCGAGAAATTCACCGTGTTGCGCTCGCCGCATGTCGACAAGAAGTCGCGCGAGCAGTTCGAAATCCGCACCCATAAACGGGTCCTCGACATCGTCGACCCGACGCCACAAACCGTGGACGCGCTGATGAAGCTCGATCTGGCGGCCGGCGTCGATGTCGAGATTAAGCTGTGATGCCGGCGGTGATCTCCACGTCATCCGTTCAATCGTCATCCCGGCGAAAGCCGGGATCCATGGCGATGCAAGTCTCGGAAGATGCCATTGAGCGCCGGCATCGATGGTGGGCGGGAAGCGCAATGCATGCTGCCGGGATGCGATCCCGGCTTTCGCCGGGATGACAGTAGCCGGGAGAGGGTGATGCGAACTGGTCTTATTGCCCGCAAGCTCGGCATGACCCAAGTCTTTACCGAAGACGGCAACCATGTGCCGGTGACGGTGCTGACGGTGGATAATTGCCAGGTCGTCGCGGTGCGCACGCCCGAAAGGGACGGCTATAGCGCATTGCAGCTCGGGGTCGGCACGGCTAAGGTCAAGAATGTTTCGCAGGCCCAGCGCGGCCATTTCGCAAAGGCAGAGATCGAGCCCAAGGCGCGCCTAGCCGAATTCCGCATATCCGAAGACGCCGTCATCGAAGTCGGCAGCGAAGTCACTGCGGCGCATTTCATACCGGGCCAACGCGTCGATGTCGTCGGCACCAGCATCGGCAAGGGTTTTGCCGGCGCTATGAAGCGGCACAATTTCGGGGGTTTGGGCGCTAGCCACGGCGTGTCGATCTCGCATCGCAGCCACGGTTCGACGGGTCAGCGTCAATCGCCAGGCAAGATGTTCAAGAACAAGAAGATGGCAGGGCACCTCGGGGCCGAACGGGTCACCGTACAAAGCCTCGAAGTGATTTCTGCCGATGCCGGGCGTGGCCTTTTGATGATCAAGGGTGCCGTACCGGGTGCCAAGGGCGGTTATGTTCTGGTCAAGGATGCCGTCAAACGTAAGGCGCCGGACGGATTGCCGTTTCCGGCTGCGCTGCACACCAATGCGTCACTCGCGGTTGAGGGAGAGACCCCGGTGGGGGAAATGCCCGAGGGAGAGCAGAGTTGAGCAGGCTCGCCGTCCGCAATCTCGACAACGAGGAGATTGGCGACATCGAACTCGATGACGACGTTTTTGGCGTCCCGGTTCGTCGCGACATCCTGGTGCGCGTGGTCAATTGGCAACTTGCTAAGCGTCGCGCCGGCACCCACAAGACCAAGGGCATCAGCGAAATCCAAGGTACCACCAAAAAGCCGTACAAACAGAAAGGGACAGGCCGCGCCCGGCAGGGCAGCTTGCGCTCGCCGCAATTTCGCGGCGGGGCTCGGATTTTCGGCCCGGTCGTGCGCAATCATGAATTCAGTCTCCAAAAGAAGGTGCGGCGTCTCGGTCTGAAATCGGCGTTATCGGCCAAGCTCGGCGAAGGCAAACTTATCGTTATCGATGCTGCTCATATCGATGAAGCCAAGACCAAGGCGCTGCGTACCCGGCTCGAAGCCCTCGGCTGGGATTCGGTCCTGA
Source organism: uncultured Alphaproteobacteria bacterium (assembly GCA_963846635.1). Taxonomy (GTDB): domain Bacteria; phylum Pseudomonadota; class Alphaproteobacteria; order ATCC43930; family CGMCC-115725; genus AP-15. The sequence continues at coordinate 164,251 of CAWJXM010000053.1, forward strand.
TTATTGACGGACCGGCAGTCGATCAGAATTTTGCCCGGGCCGCCCGCAACCTGCCGCGCGTCGATGTGCTGCCGCAGCAAGGGGCGAATGTTTACGACATCTTGCGCCGCGACACCTTGGTTTTGACGCGCGAAGCGGTGCAGCATCTGGAGGCCCGGCTTAAATGAGCCGATTTCGCGTCATTCCGCGAGCCGAGACGCGGCTCACCCGGCAACAGATGTACGATATCATCCGCACTCCGGTAATCACCGAGAAGGCGACCAACGTGTCGGAGTACAATCAGGTCATCTTTCGCGTGCCCTTGACCGCGACCAAACGCGAGGTCAAGGCTGCGGTCGAGGGTCTGTTCAACGTATCGGTGACTGCGGTTAACACGATCCGCGTGATGGGCAAGACCAAGCGGGTTCGCGGGCGGCCTGGGCGGCGCTCCGACGTCAAAAAGGCGATCGTCACGCTGCGCGAAGGCCAGCGGATCGACATCACCACCGGGATTTGAGCGGAGAACCGGCGATGGCACTCAAGACATTCAATCCGACGACCCCGTCGCGCCGCGAGCTCGTCATCGTCGATCGCAGCGAGTTGTGGAAAGGCAAGCCAGTCAAGGCGTTGACCGAGGGGTTACGCGGCAAGGGCGGCCGCAACAACGCCGGCCGGATCACCGTACGCTGGCGTGGTGGCGGCAACAAGCGGCGTTACCGCATTGTCGACTTCAAGCGAACCAAGGTCGATGTGCCGGCAACCGTCGAGCGGCTCGAATACGACCCGAACCGCACTGCGTTTATCGCTCTGATCCGTTATCAGGATGGGGAGCTCGCTTACATTTTAGCGCCGCAGCGATTGAAGGCGGGCGATACTGTCGTGTCAGGTGATCGGGTGGACGTCAAGCCGGGTAATTCGATGCCGATGCGCAACATGCCGGTCGGCACGATCATCCACAATATCGAGATGAAGCCCGGCAAAGGCGGCCAGATCGCGCGATCAGCCGGGACCTATGCCCAGCTCGTCGGCCGCGACCAGGGTTACGCCTTATTGCGGCTCTCGTCAGGCGAGTTGCGCATGGTACGCGCGGAGTGCCGGGCGACGATCGGGGCGGTCTCGAACCCGGACCAGCAGAACATCGTCATCGCCAAAGCGGGTCGCAATCGATGGCTAGGGCGGCGGCCTTCGGTGCGCGGGGTCGCGATGAACCCGATCGACCATCCGCATGGCGGCGGCGAGGGCCGCAGCTCCGGCGGGCGCCACCCGGTGACACCGTGGGGAAAACCGACGAAAGGCAAGAAAACCCGCCATAATAAGGCGACGGACCGGCTGATCGTGCGACGCCGCCACCAGCGTTAACCGCGAGATCAAGGACGGAGAAGGAGCTTGACCCGCTCAGTTTGGAAAGGCCCATTCGTCGACGGCTATCTCTTGAAGAAGGCGGACGACGCGCGGCGCTCGGGACGCAACCAGGTGATCCGTACCTGGTCGCGCCGGTCGACAATTTTCCCGCAATTCGTCGGGTTGACCTTCGGCGTCTATAATGGCCACAAATTCATCCCGGTTCTGGTGACCGAGAACATGATCGGCCACAAGCTCGGTGAGTTCGCGCCGACGCGCACGTTTTACGGCCATGCCGGCGACAAGAAGGCGAGGAGGTCCTGAGATGGGTAAGCCCTCGGCCGAGCGCCGGCTTGATGACAGCGAGGCGCTGGCGAGCATGCGCGGCATGCGGACGAGCGCGCGCAAGTTGAACCTCGTGGCGCGCACGATCCGCGGAAAGACCGCTTCATCGGCTTTGGCCGAGCTAACCTTTTCGCGGCGGCGCATTGCTGGCGAGGTCAAGAAAGTCCTGCAGGCGGCGATCGCGAATGCCGAAAACAATCACCAGCTTGATGTCGATCAGCTCTATGTCAAAGAAGCTACGGTCGGCCGGGCCTTCGTTCTGAAACGCTTTCACACCCGCGGCCGCGGCCGCTCGGCGCGGGTCGAAAAACATTTTGCGCATCTGACGGTCATCGTCGGCGAACGCGGCGAGGACGACATCGAGGAGACGAGCTGATGGGTCAAAAGGTCAATCCGATCGGGCTCCGGCTCGGCATCAACCGTACCTGGGATTCGCGCTGGTTTGCGCGTAAGGAATATTCGAGCCTTTTGCTCGACGATCTGGGACTGCGGCGCTTTCTGAGCAAACGTTTGTCGCAGGCCGGTCTGTCGCGCATCGTGATCGAACGCGCCGCGCGCAAGAGCCGGATTACGCTGCATTCGGCACGGCCGGGTGTGATCATTGGCAAAAAGGGTGCGGATATCGAGAAACTACGCGGCGACATCGCCAAAGTCACGCCAAGCGAGGTCAGCCTCAATATCGTCGAAATCCGCAAGCCCGAGATCGACGCGAAGCTGGTCGCGGACAGCATCGCCCAGCAGCTCGAACGACGCGTGGCGTTTCGTCGCGCGATGAAGCGCGCCGTACAGTCGGCAATGCGGCTTGGCGCCCAGGGCATCAGGATCAATTGCTCCGGCCGGCTCGGTGGCGCTGAGATCGCGCGTATGGAATGGTACCGCGAGGGGCGGGTACCGTTGCATACACTGCGCGCTGATGTCGATTTTGGTTACGGCACCGCTAAGACCACCTATGGCGTGTGTGGTGTCAAAGTTTGGGTCTTTAAAGGCGAAATTCTCGCGCATGATCCAATGGCACAGGAAAGACGTTCGGCTGAAGGCCAGGGACCGGCGCAAAGCCATGATCGCCAGCGTCGAGAAGCGGCGGAATAACACAAATGCTTAGTCCGAAGCGCACGAAACACCGCAAGGCGCATAAAGGTCGCATTCATGGCCTTGCGAAGGGCGGGACGGCCCTTAATTTTGGTGCCTATGGTCTCAAAGCGTCCGATCCGGGCCGGGTCACGGCCCGTCAGATCGAGGCGGCGCGACGGGCAATCACACACCATATCCGGCGTGCCGGCCGCGTTTGGATCCGCATCTTTCCGGACGTCCCCGTGTCACATAAGCCCGCCGAAGTGCGGATGGGAAGTGGTAAGGGCTCGCCCGAATTCTGGATCTGCCGGGTCAAGCCCGGTCGGATCATGTTCGAGCTCGACGGGGTGCCAGCCGAAACCGCGCGCGAGGCGTTCGCGCTCGCTGCCGCGAAATTGCCGGTCGCCACTCGCTTTGTTACCCGGGCGAGCGAGGAGGAAGCGGCGTGAAGGCGGGTGACGTCAGGGCAAAGACTGATGACGAGCTCGGCGGTGAGCTCGACATCCTCGGCAAGGAGATTTTCAATCTACGTTTTCAGCGGGCTAATGGTCAGCTCGAAAACACGGCAAGGGTGCGTCAGGTGCGGCGCGATATCGCTCGCATAAAGACTATCCTTGGCGAGCGACGGCGCACAGCCTCCGAGGAAAGAAGATAATGTCGCGACGCATACTTCAGGGAGTGGTGGTCAGCGACGCTTGCGACAAAACCGTCATCGTACGGGTCGAGCGTCGTGTCATGCACCCGATCTACAAGAAGTTTATCACGCATTCGAAAAAATATGCGGCGCATGACGAGCACAATCGCTGGCATGTCGGCGATCTCATCCGTATCGAGGAGAGCCGCCCAATCTCGAAGCGCAAGCATTGGGTCGTGCTCGGAGCTCCCGAAGAGGGCCGCCGACGTGCGGAGGCTATGCAAGCGAGCGGTCTGGCCGAGGCGGCCACGGGAGACGCAACATGATCCAGATGCAGACAAATCTCGATGTCGCCGATAATTCCGGCGCGCGTCGCGTGCAATGCATCAAGGTCCTTGGCGGCTCGAAGCGTCGTACCGCGAGCGTTGGCGATGTGATCATCGTCTCGGTCAAGGAGGCCATACCGCGCGGTCGCGTCAAGAAGGGTGACGTGCATCGCGCCGTCATCGTCCGCACCGCAAAGGAGATCCGCCGCATCGATGGCAGCGCGATCCGCTTCGATCGCAACGCTGCAGTGCTGATCAATCAGGCGAACGAACCAATCGGCACCCGCATCTTCGGCCCGGTCACCCGCGAATTGCGCGCGCGGCGCTTTATGAAAATCGTTTCGTTGGCGCCGGAAGTTTTGTGAGCCGACGAACGGAAATCAGCCATGCTCAAGTTGAAAATCAAACAAGGCGATAACGTCATGGTCATCAGTGGTCGTGACAAGGGACGCACCGGGGAAGTATTGCGTGTATTCCCGACCGAAGGGCGGGTCATCGTGCAGGGGGTCAATATCGCCAAGCGGCATACGAAGCCGCGGATGGGGGAGCCGGGCGGTATCGTCGAAAAGGAATTGGCGCTGCACATCTCCAATGTCGCCCACGTCGACCCAGCCTCGGGCAAGCCAACCCGCATTGGTTACAAGATCCTCGGCGACGGCCGCAAGGTACGCGTCGCGCGCCGCTCGGGCGAAGTCATCGATAGGTGAGGCGATGTACAAACCGCGCTTGCAGGAATATTACAAGAGCACGGTGCGCCCGGCGCTGATGCAGGAATTTGGCTATACCAATCCGATGCAGGTGCCACGGCTCGACAAGATCGTCGTGAGTATGGGGGTGGGTGAGGGGACTCAGGACGCCAAAAAGGTTGACGCGGCGGCGGCCGAGCTCGCCGTGATTGCTGGCCAGCGGCCGGTTGTCACCCGCGCCAAGCGTTCAATCGCGACCTTTAAATTGCGCCAGGGAATGCCGATCGGCTGCAAGGTGACCTTGCGGCGACAGCGAATGTATGAGTTTCTCGATCGGCTGATCAATGTCGCGTTACCGCGGGTGCGTGACTTTCGCGGCATTCCTGGCAAAAGTTTCGATGGGCGCGGTAATTTCGCTCTTGGTCTCAAGGAGCAGATCGTGTTTCCCGAGATCGACTATGACCGCGTCGAGGCAGTACGCGGGATGAATGTCGTGATCACGACCACGGCCAAAACCGATGCGGAGGCTAAAGCGCTCCTCAAAGGTTTCGAAATGCCGTTTGTCAATTGAGATCGAGAGGTAGGGGTTCGATGGCAAAAAAAAGCTCGGTCGAAAAAAACGCGCGCCGGGCGAAACTCGCGCAACAGAATGCGCCACGCCGCCAGCGGCTAAAGGAGATCGCGCTCGATCGTACCGCGCCGCCCGAGGAGAGGTTCGCCGCCCAGCTCAGACTGGCGATGCTGCCGCGCAACGGCTCGCAAACCCGGGTGCGCAATCGCTGCGCGCTGACCGGACGGCCGCGCGGTTTCTATCGCAAGTTCCGGCTTTCGCGCATCGCGTTGCGCGAGCTGGCCTCGTCGGGTCAAATCCCCGGCATGCTGAAGTCGAGCTGGTAGTAGGGATCTCGGCAATGTCGATGAGCGACCCGTTGGGCGATATGCTGACGCGGATTCGCAATGGGCAGCGGGCACGGCAGGCCGTCGTCGCCTCGCCGGCTTCGAAGATGCGCGCGAATGTGCTCGAAGTGTTGAAGCGCGAGGGCTATATCCGCGGGTTCAGTCGGCAGGACCTCCGGCCGGGAGTCGCCGAACTCAAGATCGAACTTAAATACATCGATGGCGAGCCGGTGATTCGTGAGATTTCGCGCGTGTCAAAGCCAGGCCGGCGGATTTACTCGCGCATCGCCGATCTGCCGCGCAGTTATAATGGTCTCGGCATTACGATCTTGTCGACACCGCGCGGCGTGCTGTCGGACAACGAGGCGCGCGCAGCAAAGGTCGGAGGCGAGGTACTGTGCCGCATATTCTGAGGTGTCGAGATGTCGCGTATCGGCAAAAACCCGGTGCCGATCCCCAGCGGGGTCGAGGTGCAGCTATCCGGGCGGACATTGACCGCCAAGGGCGGGCTCGGCACGTTGAGCCTCATCGTCAGCAATGATGTGACAGCCTCGATTACCGACGGCGCGGTAACGATCGCACCCGCCAACGATACTAAGCAGTCGCGGGCGATGTGGGGAACGACGCGGGCCCTCGTCAACAATATGGTAACGGGGGTCTCAAAGGGCTTTTCGGTTGGGCTCGAAATTAACGGTGTGGGCTATCGAGCCGCGGTGCAGGGCGATGTATTGAACTTGCAGCTCGGTTATTCGCATGACATCCCGTTTCCGATCCCCGCCGATGTTAAGATCACCTGTGAGCGGCCGACGGTGATCACGGTAGCCGGCGCCGATCGCCAGCGCGTCGGTCAGGTGGCGGCCGAGATCCGGGCGTTTCGGCCGCCGGAGCCCTATAAGGGCAAGGGTATAAAATACGCCCACGAAACCGTGCGTCGGAAAGAAGGCAAAAAGAAGTAACTGCCATGGCGCAAAAATCGATTGATCTGTTTCTGCGCCGACGCCAGCGGGTGCGGCGAAAACTGCGTCATGTAGGGAATGGCCGACCGCGCCTTTCGGTTTTTCGCTCGTCGAAGCATATCTATGCGCAAGTGATCGACGACGCGGCCGGGCGGACCCTTGTCGCAGCATCCAGCCTTGATGCCGATCTGAAGGCGAACCTGAAGACTGGGGCCGACATCGCTGCCGCTGGCGCTGTCGGCAAGCTGGTTGCCGAACGGGCAAAGAGCGCAGGTGTCGCGCAGGTTGTGTTCGACCGCGGAGGATACTTGTTTCACGGCCGGGTCAAAGCCCTGGCTGATGCCGCCCGTGAGGGCGGTCTCGATTTCTGAAAGGGCAAACATGGCGCGTACAGCACGCACTCAAGGGGAGCGCCGCGGGCGCGGCGACGGCGAGCGCCAATCGCGCGGTGATCGCGAGGAGAGCGAGTTCGCCGAAAAGCTCGTCAATATCAATCGTGTCGCCAAGGTCGTCAAAGGCGGCCGGCGCTTTGGCTTTGCGGCACTTGTTGTGGTCGGTGATCGCAAGGGGCGCGTTGGCTACGGTGCCGGCAAGGCGCGCGAAGTGCCCGAAGCGATTCGCAAAGCGACCGATCAGGCGCGGCGCAACATGATCCGCGTGCCGTTGCGTGAAGGCCGCACGTTGCACCACGACATCACGAGCAGCTACGGTGCCGGACGGGTCATCGTGCGCGCCGCCAAACCCGGCACCGGAATCATCGCCGGCGGTCCGATGCGGGCGATTTTCGAGGCGCTCGGGATTCACGACGTCGTCGCGAAGTCTGTGGGAAGCGCCAACCCGCATAACATGATTAAAGCGACATTTGCCGCCCTCGGCCATGCGACGAGCCCGCGTGCGGTCGCGAGTAGGCGGGGCAAGAAGGTCGCCGAGATTCTCGGTCGCCGTGATGCCGAAGCGCCGCGGGAGCAGGCGTGATGGACGAAAAGAGGTCTGTCACGATCGAGCAGATCGGCAGCCCGATCGGCCGGCGGCGCGATCAGGAAGAAACCCTCAAGGGGCTCGGGTTGAACAAGCTGCACCGCCGCCGCGTTCTCGAAGACACACCCGCGGTGCGTGGCATGATCCGAAAGGTGCGTCATCTTGTGATGGTGATCGACGAGAGCTGATTGCTCGGTGGCCGGTCGGCTTTGGCTGGTCTGCCCGCCTGCAGATACCGACAGCGGTCGCTCTGGAGTGCTGATGGCGGCACCCGGGAAAAGGACACAACTGTGAAGCTCAACGAGATTCGAGACAATCGGGGCGCGCATTATCGCGCCAAGCGCGTCGGGCGCGGTATCGGTTCGGGCAAGGGCAAGACATCGGGACGTGGTGGCAAGGGTCAAACCGCGCGCACCGGGGTGGCGCTGAACGGCTTTGAGGGCGGCCAAACCCCATTGCACCGCCGCCTCCCGAAACGAGGCTTTGACAACCGGATGTTTCGTCCCGATTTCAAGGTTGTCAATCTCGGACGGCTGCAGAAGGCAATCGACGAGGGTAAACTGAAAGTCGAGGAGTTACTCGACAGCGCGACGTTGGTAGCCTCGGGGATCTTACGCCGACCGGGTGACGGCGTGCGTCTGCTGGCAAAGGGCGAGTTGCGCAGCGCGGTGACAATAGAGGTGGCCGGCGCCTCCAAGGCAGCAATTGCTGCGGTCGAGGGCGCCGGTGGCAAGGTGGTGTTCAGCACCGGTCGCGGTGGCCGCCCGGAAGAGCAGACAACGCCTGCCGGCTCGGCCTAAGGGCGGGTCTCCGGCCTCATCGTCGGCTGTAATGGGACAGGCCCTGGTTAACCGGAGAGACGCTGCGGGTCGGGTTTGAGATGAGGACCAATTAGATGGCGTCAGCCGCCGAACAACTCGCTGCGAGCATCAATTTCTCGGCGTTCTCAAAAGCGACCGAGCTGAAGAACCGCATTTGGTTCACACTTGGCGCGTTGGTGATTTATCGTCTCGGCACCTACATCCCGATTCCGGGCATCGATCCGGCAATTCTGCACGACATTTTTGCCCGCAACGCCGGTGGTATTCTTGGCATGTTCGACATGTTCTCGGGCGGCGCGCTCGGGCGCATGACGATTTTTGCCTTGAACATCATGCCATACATTTCGGCGTCGATTATCATTCAGCTGCTAACGGCGGTTTCCCCGACGCTTGAAGCCTTGAAAAAAGAGGGTGAGAGCGGGCGCAAAAAGCTGAACCAATACACGCGTTACGGGACGGTGCTATTGGCCGCTGTGCAGGCCTATGGCATCGCTGTTGGCGTCGAAGGAATGCGCGCCGGGGCCGAAACCGCGGTCTTGAACCCCGGGCTGGGGTTCTGCCTGGTCACGATGGTGACCCTGACCGCGGGCACGGTGTTTCTGATGTGGCTCGGCGAGCAGATTACCGCCCGCGGCATCGGCAACGGAATCTCGTTGATCATCATGGCCGGCATCGTCGCAAACCTGCCGCATGCACTCGCCTCGACGTTGGAACTCGGCCGCACCGGGGCGATTTCGGCCCCCTTGATCATCGGCCTTATCGTCGTTTCAGTCTTAGTCGTGGCGTTCATCGTCTACATGGAACGCGCGCAGCGCCGCATTCTGGTGCAATATCCAAAGCGTCAAGTCGGCAACAAGATGTTTGGCGGTGACGCTTCGCATCTGCCCCTCAAGATCAACACCTCCGGTGTGATCCCACCGATTTTCGCTTCATCGTTGCTGTTGCTGCCCGCGACGATCGCAAATTTTCAGACAAACAACCCACATTTGAGCTGGTTCAGCAACATCACGGCTTATTTGGCGCATGGCCGACCGCTTTATATGTTGCTGTATGTCTCGCTGATTGTGTTCTTTTGCTTTTTCTATACGGCAATCGTTTTCAATCCGACCGAGACGGCCGATAATCTGCGCAAGTATGGCGGCTTTATCCCCGGTATCCGGCCGGGGAAAAACACGGCGGATTATCTCGACTATGTGCTGACACGGCTGACCGTGGTCGGGGCGGCCTACTTGGCGGCCGTGTGCCTTCTGCCCGAGTTCCTGATTTCGGAATACTCTGTGCCATTCTACTTTGGCGGGACCAGTCTGTTGATTGTCGTCAGCGTCACGATGGATACGGTCGCACAGATCCACTCGCATTTGCTGGCGCACCAATATGAGGGCCTGATCAAGAAAGCAAAACTCAGGGGTCGACGCGGATGAACGTCATCCTGCTCGGGCCACCCGGTTCGGGAAAGGGAACACAAGCCAAGCGGTTGGAAGAACGTTGCGGAATCCGCCATCTCGCTACCGGTGACATGTTGCGCGCAGCAACCGCCTCCAGGACGGAACTCGGTCTTCGGGTCAAGTCTATTATGGATTCGGGGCAGCTGGTCCCCGATGACATCATCATCGTCATGATTGCGGCGCGCATCGGCGAGCCGGATTGCCGTGCAGGTTTTATCCTCGACGGCTTCCCACGCACCGTGCCGCAGGCCGAGGCCCTTGACGCGATGCTGACGCAGCGTAACCTCGGGCTCAACCATGTGATCCTGATCGAGGTCGATGATGCGGCCTTGATCGATCGGCTAAGCGGCCGCTTCACCTGCGCCCGATGCGGCGCCAGCTATCACGATCGGTATAATCGCCCCCGGGTCGAAGGCGTCTGCGACGTTTGCGGCAGTCGTGAGTTCATACGTCGCCCCGACGATCAGCCTGAAGCCGTTGCCGCTCGGTTCCAAGTTTATCGCCGTCAAACCGAACCGATACTCCCCTATTACCGGGAACGCGGTATTCTGCGCGTCGTGGACGGAATGGCCGGCATCGACGAGGTGACGCAGCAAATCGAGATGATCCTCGGACCGGTGTCGCCCGCTTAGGCTTGCCTCCGCCACGGCGGTAAGGTGCACGGCCGGGTTGACGTGCATGCAATGTTCATTATAATGGCTGCCCTTGCGAAGGGCGGGACTCACCCTTATTTTGGCTTTTTTGAGGAGAAGCGCAGGTGGCGCGCATCGCTGGCGTCAACATCCCGAATCAAAAGCGGGTACCAATCGGACTGACTTACATCCACGGCATCGGCCGCACGACGGCGATGCAGATTTGTACGAGGATCGGGATTCCGCCGGAACGGCGCGTGCACGAACTGACCGATGATGAGGTGTTGCGCGTGCGCGAACTAGTCGACCGCGAGTACACGGTCGAGGGCGATTTGCGCCGGCTGGTGGCAATGAATATCAAGAGATTAATGGATCTCGGCTGCTATCGGGGATTGCGGCATCGCAAAGGACTGCCGGTTCGCGGTCAGCGAACGCACACCAATGCGCGCACGCGCAAGGGGCCAGCCCGCCCGATCGCCGGAAAAAAGAAATAGCGCCGCCGATACGACAATAACGGGACCAAATCGATGGCAAGATCCGGGGCGCCGGCGCCGCGTTTGCGGCGCCGCGAACGCAAGAACATCACATCCGGTACGGCGCATGTAAATGCGACGTTCAACAACACGATGATAACGATCACTGACGCGCAGGGGAACACGATAGCCTGGTCGTCCTCGGGCAGTCAGGGCTTCAAAGGGTCTCGTAAATCGACCCCTTACGCGGCGCAGGTCGCGGCCGAAGATGCCGGACGCAAGGCCATGGAACACGGCATGCGCACCCTCGATATCGAGGTGAAGGGGCCGGGCTCGGGACGAGAATCGGCGTTACGCGCATTGCAGTCGGTTGGATTTGCGGTCACCTCGATCCGCGATGTGACTCCGATCCCGCATAATGGCTGCCGGCCACCGAAGCGGCGCCGCGTCTGACAGACGAATTCGGCCGCGGCCGCGCCGGAAGCTCCTTAGAGAAATTCTGTTGATTGCCGCCCGTGCATTCACGTGCGGGCGATACTGATAGCCGATCGAGGTTCAATTGGTAATCCAACGAAATTGGCAGACCCTGATCAAGCCAAAACAGCTCGCCGTCGAGCCGGGCGATGATCCGAAACGGGTGGCAACGGTTGTGGCCGAACCGCTCGAACGAGGCTTTGGTCTGACCCTGGGCAACGCGTTGCGCCGGGTTTTGCTGTCTTCGCTGCAGGGTGCAGCGGTTACGTCGATCCAGATCGAAGGGGTATTGCACGAGTTCTCGTCGATCCCGGGCGTGCTCGAGGACGTGACCGATATCGTCCTCAACGTCAAGAGCATTGATCTGCGGATGTATGGCGAGGGGCCGAAGCGCATGCGGTTGCGCGCGAACGGGCCGGGGGAGGTTCGCGCCAGCGCCATCGAAACCGGCCACGACATCGACATCATGAATCCAGAACTGGTGATCTGCACGCTCGATGCCGGCGCGCGGATCGCGATGGAGCTGACCGTCGAAAACGGCAAGGGCTATTTGCCGGGCACCCAGACGCGCGCCGAGGATGCGCCGATCGGTTTGATCCCGGTCGACGCGCTGTTCAGCCCGGTGCGCAAAGTGTCGTACCGGGTCGAGAATACTCGTGTCGGCCAAGTCACCGATTATGACCGGCTGGCGATGCGGGTCGAGACCAATGGCGCGGTGACACCTGAGGATGCGGTGGCCTTGGCAGCGCGCATCCTGCAGGACCAGCTTCAGTTGTTTATCAACTTTGAGGAGCCGCGCCACCCATCCGACGAGACGCGACCGAGCGAGCTGCCCTTCAACAAGAACCTGCTTCGCAAGGTCGACGAACTCGAATTGTCGGTGCGCTCGGCAAACTGCCTTAAAAACGACAACATCGTCTATATCGGCGATCTGGTCCAGAAATCGGAGGCCGAGATGCTGCGGACGCCGAATTTCGGGCGCAAATCCTTGAACGAGATCAAGGAAGTGCTGGCCCAGATGGGGCTTCATCTGGGCATGGAAATCCCAAACTGGCCACCCGAAAACATCGAGGAACTGGCCAAGCGATTAGACGAGCCCTATTGAGGATCCGATATGCGCCATCGCCTCAGAGGACGCGGCTTCAGCCGCCGCTCCGAGCATCGCCAAGCGATGTTCGAAAACCTCGCCGCCGCTTTGATCAAGCACGAGCAGATCACGACGACCCTGCCCAAGGCCAAGGATTTGCGGCCGATTGTCGAAAAGCTGATCACGCTCGGCAAGCATGGCGGGCTTGCCAACCGGCGGCGTGCGATCGCAAAGCTGCAGAATGCGCCGCTCGCCAACAAGCTGATGACAACCTTGGCCGAGCGCTATGCCAATCGCGCCGGCGGCTATACCCGCATTATCAAAGCGGGGTTTCGCTATGGCGATAACGCGCCGATGGCGGTCATTGAACTGGTCGATCGCGATCCCGAAGCTAAAGGCAAGGATTCGGGCCAGAAGCCGGACGAGGAAGAAGAAGCCGCCTGACGCCCGGTTTGGTCGTGTAACGCCGCGGCGGCGCTACCGCGTCGCCTCCTCCCATATGATAGCGTTGAAATCATAATCGCATGGCTTGCCGTGCCGGGTACCTTCGGGCACTACAGCCAATAGGGCGACGACGCAACCAATGGTAAAGGGATAACAGGGAGGAAATATGGCCATCGCGATCCGTCCGATGACCGAAAGTGATCTGCCCGCCGCGCGGCAGATTTGTTGCAACGCATTCGGCACTTTTCTCGGGGCGCCCGATCCGGAGAATTTTTGGGCCGACCGTGATTATGTCTATGGCCGTTTTGGCGCGGAGCACGTCGCGAGCTTCACCGCCGAACTCGATGGCGAGGTAGTCGGGTCAAATTTCGCGACGCGATGGGGAAGCGTCGGCTTCTTCGGTCCCCTAACAGTCCGTCCCGATCTATGGAACCGCGGCATCGCCCAGCCGCTTATTCGCGCGGTCAGCGACGCATTCGACGGGTGGGGCGTCAGTCATGCCGGGCTGTGCACGTTTCCGCACAGCGCCAAGCATATCCATCTCTACGGAAAGTTCGGGTTTTATCCGCGTTTCCTTAGCGCGATCATGGCTGCGCCAGCGAAGGCCAGCGGTGCCCAACAACGCTGGTCGCGTTATTCGGCGTTGTCAGACGAGAACCGCGTGGTGGTTGAGACAGCCTGCCGTGAGGTTGCCGAATCGGTCTTCCCGGGTCTTGATCTCGCCGCCGAGATCCGGACTGCGACCGCCCGCGGACTTGGCGACACGCTGTTGCTGTCGGACGGCGACAAGCAGGTCGCCAGCTTTGCAATCTGTCATTGGGGGCCGACGAGCGAGGCTGGCGAGGGGTGCTGCTATATCAAATTCGGCGCCGTGCGGCCAAGCTCACGGGCCGGCGAGAACTTTGCCGCTCTGCTCGATGCCGGCCGCGCGCTCGCGGCCTCGGTCGGGATGCCGAACCTCTTGACCGGGGTCAATCTCGCCCGCGAAGAGGCCTACCGACATATGGCCGCGAGCGGCTTCCGTACCGAAATCCAGATCGTCACGATGCATCGCCCGAACGATTGGGGTTACAGCCGACCGGGTCTCTATGTCCTCGACGATTGGCGATAGCATTAGGCTAGGGATCCTGTAGCTCGTTACGGTAGCCAATCGGAAGAATAAACTCTGCGTGCCTATGCGGTCGGGTGCGCGGCAAAGCCGATACTGCCGTCGTCCTCAGCTTCGGTGATCTGCACCTCGCTGACGCGAGCGGCGCGCGGACCTTTGCGCGCGGCTTCGATCATCGCGGCGATGTCTTCATCCGGCCCGGTTATCAGCATCTCGACGGTGCCGTCCATGCGATTGCGCACCCAGCCGCGCAGCCCGAGTTCGGTCGCAATTCGCACCGCCCAGGCCCGGTAACCCACGCCCTGGACCCCGCCGGAAATGGTCAAGCGCAGCGTCTTCATTTGCCTAAAACATAGCCGCAGCTGGGCGCCAACCCAAGCTCGCGTCTTGCGAACACGGTGCCGCAGCAAAAATCGAAGCAGTGGAGAATAGATACTCTTTGTCCGGTCGACCGTTTGCCCAAGCAGGCAGCTGTAGCTGCACCACCGGCATACGGAGGCCTGAAAATGGCAGACAAAACTTTGAACGGATTAAAGGTCGCGATCCTCGTCACCGATGGTTTCGAACAGGTCGAGCTTCTCGAGCCACGTAAGGCGCTTGACGAAGCCGGTGCCGAAACCCGGATCGTGTCGCCCAAAGACAAAGAGGTGCGCGGCTGGAATTTCACCGATTGGGGTCAAACACTGCCGGTCGATCTAAAGCTCGACCAGGCCCGGCCCGATGAGTTTGACGCCTTGTTGTTACCGGGCGGGGTCATAAACCCCGACAAACTCCGGCTTGAGCCAAAAGCCATTGCCTTTGTCAAGGACTTCTTCGACGCGCGCAAGCCGGTTGCTGCGATCTGCCACGGGCCTTGGACGATCATCGATGCAGGGCACGCGCGCGGGCGAAAAATGACCTCCTGGCCATCACTCAAGACCGATTTGAAGAATGCCGGCGCGGAATGGTTGGATCGCGAGGTGTTGGTCGATGATAATCTCGTGACCAGCCGCAAGCCGGATGACATTCCGGCGTTCAACCGCGAGATGCTGCGGTTGTTTGCCGAGGCCAGGGTCGGCGCTCACGCGGCATAGATCTCATCCAAGGGAGAAGAACAATGCGTCGGCGATGGTTTGGCTCGACCGGTCGCGAGGTGCCGGCAATTGGTTTCGGCACTTGGTACCTCGAACAGGCGCCGCGTGAGGCCGCAATCGCGGCCTTGCGGCGCAGTCTCGATCTCGGTGTAACTCATATCGACACCGCTGAGCTCTACGGCTCGGGCGCCGCCGAAGAACTGGTCGGCGAGGCCATCGCCGGGCGCCGCGATTCAGTCTTTTTGGTCTCCAAGGTCCTGCCGCAGAACGCCTCGCGTGCGGGCATGCGTCGGGCCTGCGAACGCTCGCTGGCGCGGCTGCGCACCGACCGGCTCAACTGCTATTTGTTGCATTGGCGCGGCCCTCACCCACTGTTGGAGACGATCGAAGCCTTCGAAGAGCTGCGCCGTGAGGGAAAGATCCTGAGCTGGGGGGTCAGCAATTTCGACGTCGCCGATCTGGAGGAGACGGTGGGGTTAGCCGGCGAAGGCAAGGTCGCCTGCAACCAGGTTCTATATCATCTTCTTGATCGCAGCATCGAACATCGCGTGCTGCCGTGGTGCGAGGAGCACGGGATCGCGATAACTGGCTATAGCCCGTTTGGCCATAATCGCTTCCCGGACCCGCAATCCCCGGGCGGACGAGTGCTGGCCGAGATCGCCCGGGCACATGGTGGAACCCCACGCCAGGTGGCGCTGGCGTTCCTTGTCCGGCGGCCGTCTCTGTTCACCATTCCTAAGGCTTCGAACCCTGAGCACGCGCAAGAAAATGCGGGCGCCGGAGATTTGCTGCTGTCAGTCGAGGAGGTTGCGCGTATCGACACCGCCTTTCCGCTAGGCGTGCGCCGGCGCGGCTTGCCGATGCTTTAGCGCGAAACCAACGCACATGGAGCGTTATATGTTGAAGCGCATTGCCGGGTGATACCTGACGCGATTTCGCCAAGCGGCGGGCCGCCGTTGGTGGGTTGGGCTATGCGTTAAAGAGCATCCCAAAGAGCACGGATGCGGCGCCGCTGCTTGGCATCGGGAAGGCGGCCGAAACCGGCGGCGAGATTATCGGACATATGCTCGGGGTTCCGCGTTGCGGGGATAACACAGATCACAGCCGGCTCGGCAAGAACATATTTGAGCAGCAATTGGGCCCAGCTCGCGCAATCGAACTCGACGACCCATTCAGGCAACGGCTTGCCTCGTACCCGGCGCAACAGGCCGCCTTGCCCGAGCGGCTGATTGACGATAACCGCCACCCCGCGCGCGGCCGCAACCGGTAGCAGCACCCGTTCGGGCGCCCGCGCCGAGAGCGAATAGCCGCACTGGACAAAATCGATGCCGGGTTCGGTCTCGAGGATGTACGCCAACTCAGACAGGGCGCGGTCGGTGTAATGGGTAACTCCGATATAGTGAATTCGACCTTCGCCCTTGAGCCGCCGCAGTGTTGCGAGATGCGTGCGCCAGTCGAGAAGATTGTGGATCTGGATCAGGTCGATCACATCGCTGCGCAACAGGCCCGCAGAGCGCTGCATCTGCGCAATGCCAGCTTCGCGTCCGGTGATCCACACTTTGGTGGCGAGAAAAGCGCGTGATCGCGCGCCAAGCGCGGCGACGAGGTCGCCCGCGACACCCTCGGCGCGGCCATACATCGGCGAGCTGTCGACCATTCGCGCGCCGGCAGCGAACAGCCGGCGCAGAACCTCGCGCAACGGCCGGCGCGCGGCTTCGTCGGAACCCACATCAAAAACCGGCCAGGTACCAAGACCGACAACCGGGAGCTCTTCACCAGTCGACGGAATGGAGCGCGACAATATGGGGGTGTCGGGCATGACTGGCATTGGACAAGGCTCTCCTTGGTTCCGCTATAAGCCGAACCCTTGCCGCATTAGCATGGGTTCAGCACTATCAAACAGCTTGCGACAGAAACGGGCGCCTGATGCCTGGGTTTTACCGGCCAAGGAGGCCTTTGCGACATAGGCGTCGACCGGAGCTGCATGACAACGCTTCACCGCAGTTAACCCGATTTCACTGGTGTTGCATCCGATGGCGCGCTACTGAAGGGCTGCGACCATTGTTGGTCGCATTGCTGGCAAAGGCAGGAGCACGAAATGCGTATGCTCGTGTTGGCGATGATCACCGCGATCGGTGCCGCAGCCCTGGTCGGTCCCGCAAACGCGCAATCCACACGACCTCCCGTGACCCCCCCGGCAGTTGCGCAACCCGCACAGCAGCCCGGGGGGTTGGCCTGCCCGCAGGGACGTGTCTGGTTGCCGGCCTATTGGGATCGGCTGAATGTGTATCACAAGGGTCAGTGCGTCACTAACCAAGAGTACCAACATCTGTACACTCATAAACACAGCTGACCCAGACGGGTACACAGCTTTCGCCCAGCGTCGGCGATGCCACGATGGCAGAGACCGTGCGCCCTCCCGGTCGCGCGATGCCTCGCCACTTAAAACAATCACAGGCAGGTAGGGGTTCCGCTTATTTCGCGATTCGAGCCCGCGTAATTCCGCCAATTGCGTGCATGTCACCGTGCGATGAGGCGCGAACAGGGGTCGCATCGGCTCCTACGACCTCTCGGTCCTGCATGTCGGCGGCGAATGGCAATGGTTGGTCAGGTAAGCAGGCCGCGAGGTGTCCTCATGCTAGGATTTCGGGTATTATTGAGCAGGATGTTTCGTTTTTGTGCAGAACCTCATTCTTGTGCAAAGCCGGCCAAGGAGGGAGAGTGACCCGCGCCCGTGCCGCCGATGATTTCGCAACCATCCATCGGCGTATGAAGGAACTCCGGCGGGAGACCGCCCCACCGCCGCAAAGAGAAGCCGCGGAGCTGAACCATGGCGATGCCTGGCCGAGCGACCGCGAGCGCCGGATGAAGGAGAGGCGCGAAGGCCTGCCGCCGCCCTGGGTACCAACGATCTTTTTACGGAAGCCGACCAAGCTCGAAATCGCGCGCCGCTTCTGGCATATGCGGGCAGATTTCGAAAAAGCGATACGCTCCATATAAGGACTGTCAGGCACGGAATGGCCGAAGTCGCGCTCAAACGGATGACGATCGACGAGTTCCTGCGATGGGAGGACGGCACTGACACGCGCTACGAGCTGATCGAGGGGCATCCGGTGGCGATGGCGCCGCCGATGCCCGGTCACGGCGTGATAGCGGTGGCGCTTGGCGCCGAGTTGCGGGCGGCGCTACGCCCGCGTCCATCCTGCTTTGTTCAGGCCGAAGCCGGGATCGCTCGACTGGAGCGGGACGACACCTGTTATGTCGCCGATCTCGCGGTCAGCTGTGATCCGCCACGCCCTGGCGACCGGCTGATCCGTGATCCGATGCTGATCGTCGAAATCCTCTCGCCGGGCACGGCTGTTTTCGATCGCCAGAGCAAGATCCCGGATTATCGCCGCATTCCGAGCGTCCAAGAAATTTTGTTGATCGATTCCGAAAGTATCTTCGCCGAAATCCTGCGTCGCAGCGGAGAGCAGTGGATCACTGAGATCGTGCGCGGTCCCGATGCGATGCTGTCGCTCGCCTCGATACCGCTTACCGTAAGGATGTCAGAACTGTACCGCGGCCTGTTTGTGCTGGAGGCTCCGACGCAACGAACAGCGGGAACGAGCTAAGCGAAGTCATGTAATCTGCCAGAGATCGGTGTTCACCCTCAATGCTGAGCGGCGCGGATTGCGCGCCATAGCCGCTCGGGGGTTGCGGGCATTTCGATGTGGCGGATGCCGAGCGGCGAAAGTGCATCGACGAGGGCGTTGCCGACCGCCGGCAGGGCGCCGACATTGCCGGCTTCGCCAGCACCCTTGACGCCCAGCGGGTTGGTCTTGGTCGGCACCGGGTTGATTTCGCAGTCGAACGCCGACAGAGGTCATCGGCGCGCGGCATCGCATAATCCATAAACGAGCCGGTCAGCAGCTGACCCGTGGCGTGATCGAAGCAGATGTCCTCCATCAGCACCTGGCCGACCCCTTGCGCGATGCCGCCGCGGATCTGGCCTTCGAGCAGTAGCGGGTTCATCACCGTGCCGACATCATCGATGATGCTGTAGCGCAGGATCTCGGCCTCACCGGTCTCGATGATCGATCTCGAGCTCGCAGATATGGCAGCCGTTCGGGAAATTTTGGTCCTTG